>CAVKHS010000018.1:0-66086 GCA_963656095.1 Paratractidigestivibacter sp. | reverse complement strand
CATTCTATTTTAATAACTTATATTTAAATCGTTTCGTTTTAACGGGACACTAGTGTGTGAGGATGTAAATTGAAAATAACAGATAGTTGTAGTGAGCGAGTTTTATAACTTCTATCTTGGCTCATGATATTTATAGGCGAATATAATGTACACCTATTGTGGTTGTCATCTAAGATGTCATCGAATTTGAGCTGAACTTGCAAATTGTTCTTTAGAAGTTTTTTCTTCACATACATATCTAACAAATTCGTACTCTTGGATTTTATGAAACCATCAGCCATGCTAGATGTATAGCAATAAGAAACTCCAAATTGCCAAGTTTTCAATACAAATTGATTATTAAAAAGCCCAACAAATCCCAAAGTCTTAAAATTTTCATTCACACTATATTTTGAAGCATCCAAAAATTGCTTGTTCAAATCCAATTCAATAATAGGATGCCAAACTCCAACAACAGGTTCTCCTGTCAATGAGGCTGACACCAAATCTATACCGCTAATATTTGCACTTGTCAACTTGATGATGTTTCTGTCATAGTCATACCACTCAAACCAATTGTAAATCGGATTGGAATCGTGCTCATACTCTATGGAAAGATTCAACCAAGAGTAGGATATAGAAGCATCTAGTATATGCTCTATAGTACTCTTTAAATATGGATTTCCTCCTTCGTAAATGTATCTAGTATCATAAGTTACATTGTTTGACAGCTGTGAATATGTTGGTCTTGAAATTTTTGAAGAATATCCCAATGACATTTCAAAATCTCCATGAGAATAGCCTAATTGGACATTAGGAAACCAATTGTTATAATTATACGACAAATCATCTTCTGTACTATTGCCTATGGTTGTATTTGACAAATGCTCATAACGAACACCTCCACCAAACGTAAAATCAGCAGTTTTAAATATTGCATTCAAGAATCCTGCAACTCTCTTTTCAGAAACGTCAGCCATAGATGATTCTATCAAATTGCTTTGGCTATTATACTTTTGCTTACTTCTGGTAGATGTAATCTCTGTTCCCACTTCTGCATTGAGATTCTTAAGCAGCGGATATGACAACGTTATCTTGTTAGCTATAATCCTACCATTGGATGTATTGGAAGTCGGAATAACTTTAGTCTCGGTCGCCATCTGTTCTGTTTGTATTTTTTCTGTGTATCTTTTTGTCCAATACAGCATAGAATTTGCATCAATCTTCATTTTGCCAACTAGTCCAGAATAGTATAAGTTCAAATGAGAATTTGGCCCTCCTTTGCTCATTCCGTCTTGGTATATAGCATCATAACTATTTGACTTGCCATTGATTGAGACGCTCTCTTCTCTATTCCAAATATAATAGCGTGTAGGGAAGTCTCTCTGCAACTCATAGAATCCACCTATATAATGTTTCTTGCTTAAGTCTAGGTCAAATCCCATTTTGTTGACAATTCCCCAAAAGCGATTGGCATGTTTTAAATCTATGGTGTGGAGTTCTATGTTGTCTTTTCCAAGTATGTTGTTTCTTACATCTTGGGAAATGTCTGTAGCTTGATTCTTGACTTGAATATTGTCGTAAACATTAATTTTATTTTTATGATAATAAAGATTCAAATCGTTTTTTGATGAGAATTTTGTCGCTCTTTTGTTTGTGCCAATGAAGTCCAACCCAAATCCGTTATTATTGTCATCAAGAGTCTTGATGACAATAACGCTTTTCTTGTCTGCTGCATATTTTGCCCCAGGAGTAGTCAAGACCTCAATACTTTTCACCTTTTGAGAACTAAGTCTTTCTAGTTCTGCAGGGTCTGAGATTTCTCGATTGTCAATGTAGATGGCAGACTGTCCCTTGCCTAAAACCGATATTCCTTCATCGCTGACTTTTACTCTTGGCAATTGGGAAAGAATATCCGTTGCACTTCCTGCATCAGCTAAGAATGAGCCGGAAATCAAGGTGCGAGTACCACCTGGCACCAAATGTAGCTTAGGCATTTGACCTTTGATTACCACTCCTTGAAGTTCTGTAGTTTGCTCCTCCAATGAAATATGCATACCATCACTAATTTTTGTAGTAAAGAATGTCTTGTAGCCAATTGAGGATACACTTAAAATGCAGTTTGTAACATCTTTACGATTTATTGAAAAAAGTCCATCCTTATCAGAAAGTTCCCCTTCTACAAAAGAGGAGTCCTCTTTGTTCAACAAAGAAATTGTTGCAAATGGTACAGGCGCATCTTCCTTGTCGCAAACAACTCCATGAATCAACTGTGCATTAACCTTAAGGCTTATGACACATAAAAAAATAAATAACAAATTCTTCATAATTATTCCTCCCACTTCTGTTTGTAAGGATTATATTTACATTTTAAGGGCTTGTCGTAAATGTCTGTTACAAAAGCTCTACAATCATTGCAAATGTATCTATATTCGCAATCTTTGCATATACGAATTTCATCCTTTGTTATGTCCCAATATCTTTGAAATTCATTAGACCGTATTATTTCTGCTATAGAGTGGTCTCGGATATTTCCATATGCTTTAGACAGACAAGGACAATTTTTGATTTGTCCATCTGCCGTTATTGATAGTTTTCTGTTTAGACATTTATTTTTCAATATGCCTTCTGTAAAATTGGATATAGAAGATGGCAAACAAAAAGAAGAGCGATTAATTTTGCCGCAATCAGTCGTAGCCTCTATCTTTTGTTTCAAATAATAAACAAAACCGATGCCATGATAAGTTGTGTCGATGAGACTCTTATGATAAGTATCGGTTGGAGCTTCATAGATAAATATAGACAAGGGTGGATATTGGGCGGCAAGTTGGAGATAATTAGACGGACTTATACCTTCCTTGTATTTTACAATGATGTCAACACTCTTAAAATCAGCCTTATAAAAATGACTAGCTATTTTTGATAATTCTTGAATATCTGCGTCATAGAATATACGGATTTCCAAATGTGCGCAATGAAGAGCTTGTAACTCTTCTGATATTTTTTTGAAATTATGATTACTTGTAGATTCTATGTCAATAATAGCATTTTCAATTTCATTTGGGGAGAACCATACTTTCTTAAGCTTAGGAAACAGAGATATATCATTAACTAAGCTAGCAAAGTTGTTGCTTAAAAGAAATTCAGCAAAACCGAGCACATCTACATTTGGATATTTGCTTACGATACTGTCTATTTTGTGCTTTCTAAACTCATCTAGAAGAGCATAAAACGCATTCTCAAAGAACAGAGTTCTCTGAGTGCAACAATCATATACCATTGTTCGTGTATACCCTTTTGTAAAAAAGATATTTGAGTACACATACAAATATTTATTTCTGTTCATAATCGCCTATTTTTGAAAAATCGATGATACATGAAATACGCTTTGACGGACGTTCGATAATTGCATAACTTTCCGTATGGTCGGACAACAGCAAGCCGTTGCTGTCTTTTTCAGGCAACATTAACTCCTTTTCTATAATGCCATTAAAAAATAAAGGCAAATGTGCCATTTGTTCATTACTGAAGATTTTATTTCCCATCATTTTATAATTTTTCAGCTACAAGCCTGTCTAAATACGAGTTACAAAGTTGTCCGTAAGCAACAAATTGCCCTACAGGATTCACCTCCAAAAATATATATTCCCCCTTGGGAGTTACCACCATATCTATAGAGCCGGTGTTTAAATGCAATAATGCCACTAACTTTTCTAACTTCAGCTTAATAGAATTGGGAAGATTGTATGGAACATACCTTAAGACTTCTCCCTTTCTACAGTCCACTATTGTGTCTGCGTCTTGCTGTGAGAAAATAGCAAAAGGATAGTACATGTCCCTCAAAAAGAATATTCTCAACTCATATTCTTTTTCCAACCTCGTTTGTAAACATGATGCCATAAAGGTTGGAGGAATTGGAGCTAAATCTTTAAGGTCGTTTGTGTATGAATAGAGAAAATGATGATTGTCAATTTCATAGAACCCCTCATAAATTGGCTTTGTTATGGTAGGTTCTGACATCATAATTTCGTCTTTCTTGCAAACTACATAAGTAAATGGTACTTTCAATCCTATATGTGAAGCTAGGTCTAACACATGTAATTTATTTACGGAATGGGTAAAATAACTGCCAATCTTTCTCGATTCACCGATTTTCTCCTCTATAGTCATATACACATATTCTTTAAGTGTTTTGTATTCCATTCTAATATGTGATAACTTTATCTTTGATAGTTCTGTTTTCTTGTAATTAAAATGTTTAGGAGCAATTCCATCCCTTCTATACCAATAAGAATCACAAGATAACAAATTGTATTGTTTTTTTGTTTCTTTCTACTATAATTCTCTCTCTTGATATATAATTGAAAACATAATCGTCTTCCATATTTAGACGGACAAACTCTTTCTTCATAGCCTGTAGCCACATGCAAACTTGTGAGGTTGCATAATCACTTCGTTGAGAAAATATAAGTATCATAAACCTTAATTTTAAAAAGGAGGTTGCAGGGAATGTTATCTCTGCAACCTCTAATGTTAGAATTCTACACTTGAGCTAAAGTCGCTATCATGGTCCTTGCTGGAACACATTTCACATTTGTCAGCACAGGCTTTTGCAGACCAAGTCATACTAAAATTTTCCATGCCTTTACCTCCGACCACATTCTGAAGGGCTTCTGAAGAAAACTCTTCACTATAGTTGAATTTTTTCATTTTCATCCATATTATAACCTTTCTACTATAGCGTTAGAAATATTGCTGCTATTGGGTTGTAGTGAGCTAAAATCAATATAGCTATCTGATTTTGTTTGCAAAGGTATTGTAACTTTTCTTATAAACCAAATAAATTAAACTACACTAAACTATTTGACTATGTTTTTAAACTTATTTTATCATTTTGATAAAAGAATTATATAAATAGCCAACACATTATTTTATCAAAGGCAAAAACATAGTCATTTATGATAGTTGCTTGTCCGACATTATACTTACGCTTAATTTCATTTGATTCACGAAGTAATCTACTTGCTACACTATCTTTACAAGCTGCCATTTCTATAATTTCATAATGATAGCGAACAGAATCCTCATAAGCAGTAACACGATTTCTTACATTGTTGATAATATCTTCATCTCGTTGCACATTGAAATGCTTTTCGATGTAGCGAATATTCGGGTCATCAGATGGAAGCACCATCTTCAATGCTCGATACTTCAACTCTGCCTCCTCCCAATCTTGATGCTCTCGCCATTGGGTGAGATTGCCCCAAATGGAGAGGACAAGAGACAGGACCGAACCACCAATGAACGAAGAACATACTTTGAAGTTGGCTCGAAGCGATGGACGATAACCTTCTTTCGAGGGAAATTGTTCATCACTTCAAGTTTGTCCTGCAATGCCTTCGAGGAAACATCATTCTCTTGTCTCATCAGCTTGACTGCTTCAACCAAGAACTTGCTTCGCTGCTCATTTTTGCCAAGTTCAACCTTAATAAGGTCAGCAAAAACAACAATGGCATCTCTTAATTTGGATATTTTCCTGTTTTCGTCACTTTGGGGGGGCAAAAAGTTAATTGCTTAGAAATCAGCAAATAAGCCTCTGAAAATTTACAAATTTGGGTGTCCCAATGACGAAAACAGGAAAACCGTTGATGCACAAAGTTGCCTTTCCGCATTGTTACCTGCTTTGCATAGGTAACTGTGGCTCACGATTTAGTAACTGAACTACTTCAATATTCCTCACCCGCTTGCTTTATGCCGATTTAACAACTTTGTGCAAATCTACTCATTCCCAACTGTTTACGTTCCAACCTCTCTTATTCTCCTTTGACTGCTTTAGGTAACTACTCAGCACCCCCTGTATGATGCGGGTACCTACCCCCGTTAATTTTTCACAAACTTGATTTTCGTCTAATTCCAAACCAATGTTAATGCGTCTTAGAAATGGCATCCTTGGACATGTGCAGATACAGTAACCCATTTAGATGTATAGGAGCTGCTATAGTTTGAAGCAAAGTCTTTGCCTCCACTTTTTCCTACCAAGCGGTCATTCGCGCCAAAGAGCTAATTTTACAGTTTTTCGAATTGAAGATTCCGCGTTAACCCAACTTGCAGCTTATGCTAATGTAACTTCCTGATTTTCACGTATCGATTTTTTTGACCCGTCAAAATGTACCACACAAATTTTCACGGTTCGTTTTAACCCACATTGCAGCGGATGATGGCATTGGTTAGTTAAAAATGGTTATCTATCTCGTTAAAAAGGGTGTTTTGATCCCACAAATGCCCTCAAAACTATAAAAATCTCTAATATCCGGTGCTGTTTTGTTTCAACCTCTCAATGTGATACACCCAAGGAGTTGGGATTCTCGGGATTTGGTATTATCTTTGCAACATGTTCATCACCAAGGCAAAGAAATATCGGCAGCAGGATGACGGTACCATTTTGGCGTACATCTATTACCGTCTGACGAAGTCTTTCCGCGATTCAAGCGGTAAGATACGCAAGCGCAATGTGCTTTGCCTGGGTGAGCTTGACGGCTATTCTAAAGGTGAGCGCGAGGAGCTTGCCGATATGCTTACGGAAATGATAGAGAATGGCCAGCATGTAATTACGGACAATCCCAAGCTCCGCCAGGCTGCCCTTGACTTCTACTTCAAGTACCGTGAAAGCGACTATGCCCGGGAGAACGACCCCGTGCTGCGCGAGGAGGTACTCCGTCGCGAGAGGGAACAGAGGAAGGACTTGATAACAGTCCATATAGACAGTCTGACCCAACGCGAGGCACGGACGATAGGGCCAGAGGCTTTGTGTCACTCCACGCTGAAGATGCTACAAATAAGCAAGTTCCTATACGCCAAGGGTTGGAGCCACGATCAGGTGTCACTTGCCATGATGCAGATCATCGCCCGTTCCATTTATCCATACTCGGAGCTCAAGACAGTAAGGTATCTCAAGGGGAATACTGCATTGGCGGAGCTCTTCAAGTTTAGCAAGGTGAAGATTACCAAGGACGCGCTCTATAGGAGTGCCCTCCGTCTTTGGGATGTTCACCGGGAGCTTGAGGACTGGCTCCACCAACGCGTGTGCAACATGTTCCGGCTGGAGGATAAGATACTTCTTTTTGACATCACCAATGCCTACTTTGAGGGCAGAATGGAAAACTCTGACCTGTGCCGGTTCGGCCGCAGTAAAGAAAAACGCAACGACTGCAAGATCGTGGTTCTCGCCGCGGTGGTGAATACAGAGGGGCTGCTTGTAAGAACAGCTATCTACGAGGGTAACCGCCAGGACAGAACTACACTCGAGGAAGTCATCGGCTCCATATCCAAAGAAACTTCTCCCGATGCCAAAAAGATAGTGGTCATGGATGCCGGGTTCTACACTAAGGACAACATTAAATGGCTGACAGACCATCATTTTGACTACATCACAGTGTTGCCTTCCGGTGATGCGAAATTCTCTGCCGCCAGTAACAAGGTCGTGTACCATCAAGACTGTAAGAAGCAGGAAATACGGCTTCAAATGGGTTCAGTCACAATCGACGGCATGGATCGCAAGGCATTGCTTGTGAATAGCGATGCCAAGACCGCAAAGGAGCGTTCCATGTACGACAGGGCATGCCAATGCTACGAAGAGGGACTTGAGGCTGTCAGGGCAGGTATACTCAAGAAGAGCGGAACAAAGAAAAGAGACGCTGTCAACAAGCGTATCGGCAAACTGGACGAGAAATACGGCGCCATCCGAAGAAACTTCGCCATCGACCTCACCTACGAGGGAGAAGGCAAGGATGAGAAGGTGGTATCCATCTCGTGGAAGAAAAACGGCGAGCAGGTTGACACCGCTAAGAAGTTCCATGGAAAATATGTCCTGATCACCAGCCTTGATGAGAAAGAAGAGATTAATGTCTGGAGATTTTATAATGTGATAAGAACTGTGGAAGAGACCTTCCATACCCTCAAGAGTGACCTCGACATCAGGCCTGTCTACCACAAATCTGACGAAGGCATCAAGGCACACCTGAATCTTGCCGTACTGGCTTACTGGCTGGTCTCCGTGACCAAGTACAGGTTAAAAGTGAAGAAGTACGACAATGTCAGATGGGACGAAATCATACGCATAGCGAGCACGCAGGTGCTTGTCACTGCAGAACTGAAAGCAGAAGACGGTGAGACCATACGGGTGAGGCAATGCACTGAGGCGGAAGAGAAGCTATCCAACATCTATCGCATGCTCGGAATCAATCCACATCCGTTGAGGAAAATAAAATCCGTGGTACACCAAAGCCACCCTCAAAAAATGCCAATACTGAGAATTAATCAATTACATGAGATATATCTGCAATGTGGGTTAAGAAACATAAATCAAAATTTGAGAAATACAAAATTTCCTTATGACAATTGGCGCACTGCTGATCCAGGACATATTCATTATAAATGGCGATTAAATGATGAAGACTCATGGCATTGGTTTCGTTAAATATTAAGTAGTACAAATTTATGAAATATTTTATTTTAAAGTGGTCATCAGAAAAAAAGCAGAACAATAAAACAAAACGAAGCTTATGGTGTCGTTTGCTGCATAAGATGATCGTTCCACTCAGTGCAAATCCTGATTTTGATGATAAAATAGAGGATGTTACTCTATGGTTTATTGAATATGACGATGTGGTAAATCATATTGCAAACAGAGAAATTGGATTTGCTAAAGATGGTAGGATTATTGTAAAAATGCCAGACGATAGAAATTATGGTTATTGGCTGGATACAAATTGCGAATTGGAAGATTTCAAAAAGATGGGTATAAATATGATAACCGAAAAAGAATTTAACGACTTATGGAATTCGGTCTATTACGATAGAGAAGCAAAAGAATTCAAGCAGACTGTTATCAAAAATGGAGACTAAAGAATGTATGCAATCTTGCCTTCACGGACATTTTGGGCAGCATCCTTTACGTTATGGATGAGAAGGGCACGAAAGTCTTCGATGCTTCATACGATGCGTGGGGGTAAGCAGACGGAAACGCTCAACACCATTGGGCCTGCACTGTGGTTGCATGGGGCATGAGATGCTGAATGAGTTCAACCTCATCAATATGAACGGCCGTGTCTATGATCCTGTACTCGGCCGATTCCTAAGCCCTGATAAATACGTACAGGAAGGAGAAAATAGCCAGAACTATAACAGCTATAGTTATTGTCTGAATAATCCTCTCAAATATGCCGATCCTGGTGGTGATGTATTTGTCCTTGACGATTTTATCGCAATAACTGCAATGGGTGCAATGATGGGTGCCATGAATGCAGCTATGTCAGACAAGCCCATATGGAAAGGGGCTTTATTAGGTGCAGCTAGTGCTGCCGCTACTTATGGAATAGGCTCAATTTTTAATGGCGTTGGAACTTTTGGACATGAACTATTGAGAGCTGGTGCACATGGTTTGTCTAGTGGGGTATTCAATGCTTTAAATGGAGATAATTTCTGGAATGGATTAATTTCAGGAGCAGCTTCTTCAGGTATGGGATCGTTTGCACAGTCATCTAATTGGAATCCATATTTATTAATGGCATCTACAACTGCTGCCGGTGGAGCAATCGCTTGGGCAACAGGAGGTGACTTCTTGCAAGGTGCCTTAAATGGTTTACAAATTGGTGCTTTCAATTTTGCGGAACATGATGGATACGATGGTAATGGAGGTCCTGGATATGTAAAGAGGTTGCCTGATGGAACACTAGAAGCTCAAGAGCCTTTGCAAGAAGTTGTTTGTATAGCTGCTAGCCCACGCCGTAGTATTTTATTTATTAAACCGTCAGATGCAGGAAAGGTGTCAGCTTTATCACGGTCAATTATTATTAGTGCTATGGCTGAAGCTGAGTTAACTGTGGTTTATGTAACAAGTACAGTAAGAAGTCCGGAAGCTCAGGCTAATGCGATGTATAATAATCAACGTAATGGAAATCATATTACTTATAAAGAAGCTGGAACAAAAGTTCAGGAATGCTATCCAAATAAACAAAAGATGATAGATAAAATCTATGAACTTGGACCGTATAATGTGTCCCATCATTGTGGAACACCTGAAACACTAAAAAAATAAATGTTATTGATATTTCCTGGCAGAGAGTTCCCGTGGATAAACGAAGAGCATTTCATAATGCGCTGTTGAAGCGAGTGAACATATTATTAGATCAATTTAATTCTAAAGATCCTGCATTTCATATAGAAATCAGGCAGTACTAATTATAGAATCAAAAATTGATAGTCTCATTTTAAAAAGAGACTACACAATTATACTATATTCAACAATTGAGTTATATATTACATAAGATATTCAAATATGAAAAAAATATATATTATTTCAATAGTAGTTTTTATTATGCTGTCTTGCATGGCATCTTCGCCTCAGCATAGTCTTCAGTCCCGATTGTTTGGGACTTGGGCAGCAAGTGATGATAAGGTTGCTGTATTCCAAATCGACAAGGATAGTTTGTATTATATTGATGAAGATCCTATTGTGGCGATATCTTATAAGTTTGCAGGTGATAGTATGTCCCTAGACTATTGGGGGAACACTATCGTACAACACATTTCATTTCGCAAGGATACGCTCGTTATGAAAAATAAGTTGGGCGAGGTTAGTTGTTTTGTACCCGTATTAAAAGAATAAGCCCGAAGTCCGATTTTACATGGCTTCAGGCTGGATGTTTTTGCCATTTTGAGTTTTAGCGGATAGCAATAATATCCAATAAATGTTGTACCTTTGTACACCTATTATTGATATCAAAATAAAAGGAACAATTATGAAAAAGGACATATACGACTCGTTTGTTGAAATCATCAGTATCCTGAGAAATTTCAAAAGTTACGGTGGCAAAGCCTACCAGTTGATTGGCTATAATAATGAAGGCATTGTAGTGCATGACGTGAAGAAAGACGAAGATTTAGAGCTCTCAAAAGATGACATATTGAACGGATTGTCGTTTGATGACAACGACCGTACTGCGTCCAACCTGAAAGAGTGTATGCCAGCAAAGCAGGCGGGTGCATTGGCAGCTATATTTTTCACAATAGGCTACCAGGAGGATATTTCTTTCCGTCGGTTTATCATCGGTGACGAGTAAGGCATGACAAGAATACTAAAAAAATACCAATAATGACACGACAGAAAACAGACCCGCTGCATGTGGCGGTTTACCCATCAAACTTCAATGACGACAACGGACACAAGATGCTCTATGTATCCTCCAATGCCCGTGAAGAAATAGGAATTGAAAAGCTCGACGAATTCTGCCATGAGTATGAGAATCTGCCTAAAGGCTATGTCATCCGCTGTTTCGAGGCACTGATGTATGCTATTCCTCATCTCATTGGCGACCACAAGCGAGTAAAGACTCCTATTGGCAGCTTCTATATCAAACCGCAGTTTTTGCGGACAATGACAGAGAATGAGAACGTAACGGCCAAAGACATCTGGCTTGGTGGCATAGACTTTCGTCCTACCAAGGAATTCCGTGAGGCAGTGAAAAACCAGTTTCACAGCATACAGATTGACCGCCGCAACCATCCAATAGACACACATTATTACAGCCAGCGCAATCCCGAACTTGAGTGTTGTCTGTCGTCGGATGCCAACGGCAACCGGTATGTCACGGTGCAGGAATACTGTCGGACTACCGGGCTAAGCGCCCACTCTGCAAGAAAATGCCTTGAGAACATGACGAAAGGCGACAACCCTATCCTGCAAAAGACAAAGATAGGCACTACAAACGTTTATACAGAAATTTAGCAAGATTTTCAACGCTTGTATTTACTGCCTGACAAATGATTGTTTGCTGCGTAGATTTTAATCATTCCCTGCGTAGCGAACAATCTTTTTCTATAGCGTTACAACATTGGGAACATAGCTTCGACCTCGCAAGAACATAGCTTCGAACCCGCAAGAATGCAGCTTCAACCCCAATCTATCAATAAATTTGTCGCACGCCTCGCTTTCTCTCCCCTCTCTACTTGTCTCATAGATGGCATCCGTTATCCAACTGAGGGGCACACTTGTCAGTAATGTGTGTGCCCGGTAAACTCGAAATCCACGCCATTGTGTGCTGCTTCCTCCAAATGATAGGGCTGATGGTCGAGCTCTATGAGAAAGCGGGATTTGACTACCGTGGCACTTTTGGGGTCTTATTCGGTTATCTCGGTGAGTACTCCTGTGGTAGAGTTGATGATAAATCAGCGGATCCGCCTTGTAGAAGTTCTGTAAAGGCTGGTTCTCAACAGCAATCTTTCCGTTGATGTGCTTCTGCTCTTCGGCAAAGACCTCGTTTATAATCTTCTCGTCATCCTTGTCGGTGTAATAGACGCCGGTGCGGTACTGTGTTCCCGTGTCGTGGCCCTACCGGTTAATGCTTGTAGGGTCGATGGCCTTGAAATACATCTCCAACAGGAACTTCAATGACACCTTCGCTGGATCGTACGTGACATGAACAGTCTCGACAAAACCGGTCTTGTCCGTGCATACCTCTTTGTAAGTCGGGTTTTCCGTTCTGCCATTGGCAAAGCCAACCTCTGTGTCCACCACTCCATCAATCTGCTTGAAGTAATGCTCGGTGCCCCAGAAGCATCCTCCGGCAAGATATATCTCCTTCAAATTCTCTTTTTCCATATTTATCCGTTTTATGCTTTGATGTGCGTTAGCCCGACAAGAGAATAACATCGTTGCCTGTACAGCCACAAGGAGTGAAAGCACTGACATGCGACGCAACCTCTGAAAAGCAACTTTAGTTATCATGTTGTCATTGACTTAAAAATCATTGTTCACTAACTCCTTCCCGAATGGTGCCAGTGCCAGGCGCATCAGCCGAAAGTGCATCATACCCTATGGAAGACCCACAATGGTGATGCTCAGGAGCAAGCCAAAGCCGAGATGGGTCAGTGCAATCCAAATGCCACCAACGAAGAGCCAAAGAATATTGACTTACGCCTTCCTCATTCACGACTCGGCCATTCAAGCAAGCTCGATGGCTCTCGCTGCTCATTCGGTTCATAAACACACTGAGACATCCAGTATCCTGCGGTTAGTCAACAATTTGTGAGCCAAAAGGCCACAGTGCAAGAATACCCAGCCGCATGGTGGCAATGCCGAATGGTATGCCGATGATGGTGATCATCAGTAAAAGTGATGAAACGAAATACTCCCCTGCAATGCCCAATCCTCCAAAGACGAGCCAAATGATATTTCCTAATATCTTCATGAATTCAATCTCGGTTTCAAATGATGAACGCTTTTGCTTGCAAAGATAGTGAAAATCACGGAAAGCAAAGAACAGGCATAATCAATATTTGACTACCAATAGTTACCATGAGCAGAAAGAAACAAGTGTTGAGGGCAAACTTTCACGCATTTCATGCAACCAATACAGGCATCAGGATTGCTAATTTTTGCATGATGATGCCAAAGGAATTTCACCTTCCCCAACACTTGTTTTGGACAAGCATCCATACACTTCCAGCAACCTATACAGTGTGTGCGTCCGTTCGGAGAGGCTTCAATTTGCATTATGACAAAATCACACGATTCGTAGGATGAACTAAATTTGTGGTGCAGTACGTAGAGAAAAAGAAAAAAGCGGTCTGTTGCTTTGTTTTGCATAAAAATGCGTAACTTTGCACTGTTAATCGGAGAGTATCCATTAAAGGAGAATGGTGCTGGATAAGATTCAATTGGAGTTGTTCTTATCCAGCACCATTTCTGTTTTATAGCAACCAATATCAGTTTATACATTTATTATGGATAATAGAGACGCTTTAGACTTCGGAAAGATGAGCATACCGACCTTGTTTCAGAAACTGTTCTGGCCAACCCTTTTAGGACTGGTCTCCATGGTCTTGCTAAATCTTGCAGACGGCATTTTTATCGGACGTGGCGTAGGCAGCAATGGTCTTGCAGCGGTAAATATTTCGGCTCCCATCTTTCAGATCTCCACGGGCATCGCTTTGCTTTTCGGCAGCGGCGTATCGATTGTTGCAGCCATCCACATGAGTAAGGGTAATCAGAAGGCAGCCAATATCAACATCACCCAGGCCTTTACCATTGGCCTGCTATTGATGGTGCTCGTTGTTGCTGTCATCAATATCTTCCCTTATGCCACGTGCAGGCTCTTCGGCGGTAGTGACACACTGTATCCGCTCGTACATGAATACCTCGTTTGGATATCGCCGTGCGTTGTTTTCATGGTTATCGAATATATCGGGATCTTTACCATGCGCCTTGACGGCAGTCCCAAACTTGCCATGACAGCCAACATGACAGCCGCCGGACTCAACATTATCCTCGACTATATCTTTGTGTTCCCGCTCGGATGGGGCATGATGGGTGCCGCCTTTGCCTCTACCCTGTCTGCTGGCGTGGGAGCTGCCATCATCGCCTGGTATTTCTTAGGGCACAGTAATAAAATCAAACTATACAAGCCTAAATTCTCAAGAACGGCACTCCGCCTGACAATGCGAAACTGTGGATATCAGATCAAGCTCGGTATGCCGACCTTCATCGCAGAAACAGCCATCAGTTGCATGATGATTGTGGGCAACTTCATGTTCATGAGCCGTCTTCATGAAGACGGGGTGGCAGCCTTCAGTGTCGCATGCTACCTTTTTCCAATGATCTTCATGTTTGGCAATTCCATTGCACAGGCGGCCATGCCTATCATCAGTTACAACTATGGTCAGGATAATACAGAGCGGGTCCGTCAAACAAAAAGCGTATCTGTGGCCACAGCAATGATCTTAGGTCTCCTGATGACGGTGATAGGATATGTCGGTGCACCGGACATTGCCGCGTTGTTTTTGAAACCTTCTACGCATGCTTTTAACATCTGCAGCCAGGGATTGCCACTGTTCTCTCTCTGCTGCCTGTTCTTCACCCTCAATATTGTACTCATTGGGCAGGAGCAGAGCCTGGAGCGCTACAGCCGCTCCACTATCTACATGCTTCTACGTGGCTTTTTACTCATTGTACCATGCTTCATCTTATTGCCGGACTTTATTGGCAATGCAGGATTATGGTTAGCCGTTCCAACATCTGAGGCCATTACACTCATCATTATTCTTGTGGTGAAATTAGGGAAATAATGAACGTAGAGGAACTCTGGAAAGACACGAAAAAGGCGGCTTTCTTATTCAAAAAGCCTCCAGCCGGACAATGCAGGCATATAGCGACGACGGGGTTATGCAACCTCAATGCATTTTGTCTCTTTCTCTGCCTTCTGAGAGCGAGGAAGTGTGATGCTTAAAATATTTACACTTTACTGACAATAGTGGCACTGGTGAGAGCATCAATATGCGGTGGAAACCCAGTAAAGCAAACGTGGTTATCATATTGTCTATGTCTTAGAAATCGTTGTTGACTTGCTATGCTGAAATACTTTTCAATGAATACTTTCCTTCTTATTTTACTTCTCTCTGTATTCTTTTGGTGTCATTCCCGCAAGCTTTTTGAAGAAGCGGGAGAAGTGCTGGGGATACTGGAATCCGAGTCGGTCGGCAATCTGCGAGATGCTCTGCGAGGGGTCGAGGAGCAGCTGTTTGCTCAGCGCGAGGATATGTTGTTGGATATAATACTGTGCCGTCAGGCCCGTCTCCTTACGGATGAGGTCGCCAAAGTAGCCCGGTGACAGACAGACCTTATCAGCGAAGTAGGCCACGGAGGGCAGGCCGCCGCGCACGGCCAAGCCCTGCTCGAAATAGTCCTTGATGTTGCGCTCAAAGGCCGAGAGAATATCTGAGTTCTCCTTGTGACGGATAACGAACTGCCGGTCGTAGAAGCGCTGGCAGTAGTCGAGGATGAGCTTGATGCGGTCGGTGAGGATCGTTTGGGAATGTTTGTCCACGGGCTGCTCCATCTCGAAGCGGATGGAGTTGAGCGTGTCGGTGTACATCCGCCGCTCGCGCTCGCTGAGATGGAGCGACTCAGCCGAGGCGTAGTCGAAGAAGTGGTAGCTTCCGATCGCCTTCCCCAAGGGTGTTCCAAAGAGCAGGTCGGGATGGAAAAGCAGGCCTAAGGTGTGCGACGGCGTGCGGAGCTGTTCCTCCGTCATATCCACACGCACCATCTGCCCCGGCGCGAAGCTTACGATGGTACCGTCCTGATAGTCGTATTGCTGGCGCCCGTAGTGTAGCGCACATTGTATACCGTCCTTCAGCCACAGCGCATAGACGCCATAACGGAAAGTGACGTGGTTGGGAATCTTCGTAGCTTCCGCCAAGTCTACCACACTCACTAAGGGATGCAGGGTCTCGAAGCCATTCATCTTATTATATGTATCGATACTGTCAATGGGGATAATCGTTGTGTCGCTCATATCTGTCCGTATTTATGTTTCCACACGCAAAATTAGTTGAAATATTCTATTCTCGCAAGAAGGAAACTGCAATTTCAGCAAAAAGGGTTATAGCAGCCTTAATCGGGGTAACAGCCTATTGGCAGGAAACTCGTAACTTTGCAACTGGAAACAAAGATAACAACAGATGAGAAGAATAATCACAGCCTTGGCATTTCTGATGACATTTATCGCTGCTGGGGCGCAAAGCACAAAAAAGATGACACAGTTGAAAATGACACAAGAGTGGGACAAGGTTTTCCCCAAGAGTGAGAAGGTCGACCATAAGAAGGTCTCCTTCCACAATCGTTACGGCATCGAACTCGCTGCCGACATGTACACACCCAAGAACGCTGAGGGCCGACTGGCAGCCATTGCCGTTAGTGGACCTTTTGGAGCCGTGAAGGAACAGTCGAGCGGTCTCTATGCCCAACATTTGGCAGAGCGTGGATTCCTCACCATTGCCTTCGACCCCCTCGTTTACAGGAGAGAGTGGCGGCGAACCGCGGCGCATGGCTTCGCCCGACATCAACACCGAGGACTTCCTCGCTGCCGTCGATTTTCTCTCTGTGCAGGATAATGTAGATGCTGAGCGCATCGGTATCATCGGCATCTGCGGCTTTGGAGGTATGGCCGTCAATGCCGCTGCCATCGACCCGCGCATCAAGGCAACCGTCGCCAGCACGATGTACGACATGAGCAAGGTGAACATCGAGGGCTACTTCCAGAGCGAAGACACCCCGCAACAACGCATGGAGAAGCGCAAGGCCATGGCCCGGCAGCGCACGGAAGACTACAAGACGGGGACATACAAGCGTGCAGGCGGCGTCATCGACCCGCTGCCAGAGGATGCTCCCTGGTTTGTGAAGGACTACCATGCCTATTACAAGACGGAGCGCGGCTACCATGAGCGCTCAGGCAACTCGACCGACGGCTGGAATGTCACAGGATGTCAGTCATTCCTCAATCAGCCGCTGCTGGCCTTTGCCGCAGAGATTGAGAATCCCGTGTTGCTCATCCACGGCGAGAAGGCTCACTCACGCTATTTCTCCGAGTATGCCTTCGAGAAGATGACGGGCAAGCATGTCGAGGGGCAGAGTGCCACGGAAGGGAACAAAGAACTCTACATCATCCCCGGAGCATCGCACGTTGACCTTTACGACGATGTGGCAGGTGTCATCCCCTACGACAAGATGGAACGATTTTTCCGTGAGAATCTAAAATAATCGTGTATGAGAAAATATCTGCTGACAATTATGACCATGTTCTTCGTCTGTTGCTCGTCCGACGGCGGGATGCAGGCGGAGACATTGCAGACAGGAAACGATATGACAATGTATATTACCATCGCAGGACAGACTCAGAGCATAACTCTTGCCAATAATGCGGCAACGCAGGAACTCGTGGAACGGCTACAGAACGGTACTGTCACAGTTACGCTCAACTCCAGTGGCGGCTTCGAGATATGGGGACCGCTTGGTTTCTCGCTCCCTACGAGCAACCAGCAGATGACGGCACAGCCGGGAGATGTCGTTCTCTATAACGGCAGCAACATCTGCCTTTTCTATGGTTCAAACTCATGGAGTTACACCCGCCTGGGCAAGATAGACGGTTTGTCGGAAACCCAGTTACGCACATTCCTGAAAGCAGGAGAGAGCAACATCACCGTCACCCTCTCGCTCACGTCAGATGCGACAGGCATCAGCAATATAAGCAACGAGAGCCGGAACACCGCAGGTACTGATTCGCGTGCATACACGCTGAACGGTACACCCGCCTCTGCCGGCCACAAAGGCATCGTCATCAAGGACGGAAAGAAAATCACGAAATAGCATCAATATGAAAAAGAACATTGGAAAGAAACTGGCACTCTATCCCACGCCAGCCACAGTCGTAGGAACTGTCGGGGAAGATGGGAAGGTAAACTGGATGCTCATAGCACACATCGGCATTGTCAGTCACTCGAAACTACTGTTAAGTGTCCACTCGTCACACCACAGTGTGAAAGCAATTGATGAGCAGCACAAGTTATCTGTCAATATCATCGACGAGACATTCGTTGCCGCAGCCGACTACACAGGTACGGTCAGCGGGGCAAAAGTGGACAAGTCGGACATCTTCCCATATCATATTGCCGAGGCTGGCATGCCCGTCATCGAGCAGTCACCGCTGGTGATGGAGTGTGAGGTCGTGGATACCTATGAGATAGACGGCTTCAAAAACTACATTTGCAACATCCTCAATACCTATGTCGAAGAGGATATGCTTGACGAGAAGGGCAAGCCTGACTATTCAAAGCTGAAGCCAGTACTCTTCGAAATGCCTACCTATAAGTATCTGCGCACCGGCGACATCATCGGCGACTGCGTGAAGATGGGTAAAACATACGGCGAAACATTAAAATAAAGAGAGACCATGAAGAAAATAATCATGATGCTCTCGGTACTGCTGGCCATCAGCCTGAGTGCTTGCTCGCAAAAGAAAACAGAGACAAGAATGGAACAGAAAGTATTGGTAGCCTATTTCTCTGCTACGGGTACGACCAAGGCCGCTGCCCGTCAGCTGGCAGAAGTGGCTGGTGCAGATCTGTATGAAATCAAGCCAGAACAGCCCTATACGGATGCGGACCTGGACTGGCAGAACAAACAAAGCCGTTCATCGGTGGAGATGCAGGACAAGCATTCGCGGCCTGCCATCAGCGGCAAGCTCCAGAATATGAATGAGTATAACGTAGTGTATGTCGGTTTTCCTATCTGGTGGTACACCGCGCCGACCATCATCAACACGTTCCTGGAGACTTATGACTTCAAGGGCAAGACAGTAATTCCCTTTGCCACTTCCGGTGGAAGCAGCATCCAGAAAGCCTGTGCTGATTTAGAAGCAGCCTATCCAGAGATAAACTGGAAAGAAGGTAAGCTGCTGAACCGCACATCGAAGGGTGATTTGCAGAAGTGGGTTGAGCGTAATCGCTAATGCATGGAGCCCGACAGATGCAGGAGATGACAGACAACAACAAATATACCATCAACTGGGTTTCTAAACCTAATTTTTAGAACTGGCTTTTAGCTTATCTGCAAGTTCTTCTGAAATGTAGTTACCAAGATGCATACAGCAGTCTTGCGAAAAAAGTTGGGCATTGTGCTCAAGGCTTTTCCATTGGGCTGCTGTGAGATCATTTGCCAATTGCTTCTGAGTGATGCCCTGGTGAATAAGACCATAGATGAATCCTGCATTGAAGTTATCTCCGGCCCCAATGGTGCTTACCGTTTTAATTTTCCTCACGGGATAGTCAGTCTTTCCTTTGCTTGAGAAAATGGTCACCGCATCGGCTCCACGAGTGCAAACGAACTGCTTGCATCGAGGGGCGATGATAGAATGATAGACGCTGTCAGCATCAGTGGTTCCAAACACTGTACGCAGATCGCCACGGCTGGCCCGCACGACATCGGCATGGCTCATCGTGTTGGTGATGGCAGGCATCAGCTGCGGCAGCATTGAGGCATGGGGCGACCGCAGATTGATATCGTAATAGACGATGACACCTTGCTCACGGGCTTTGTTCAAGACAAGCTCCACACGCTGGCGGTTGCGCGGATTGACAGCATAGAAAGAGCCTAAGAGCAGAATGTCGTCCTTGTGGAAATCGGGGGCGACAGCGCTTGGACCATCCTTTGGCGTATCCATGAAGAACACATAGCTGGCGTCGTTACGCTCGTTGAGGTAAGCCAGGGAAACGGTGGTCCGCATCCCTTCACACCGATGGACGTAGGAAGTACCCACATGGTTGTCTTTGAGAAAGTCGAGAATGTGCATGCCCGTAGAGTCGTTGCCGACTTCACCTATAAATTCCACATGTGCTCCGGCCCTGCCGAGCGACACGGCTGAGTTGAGGGCTGATCCACCGGCGTTGGCTGCGATGGGAGTGGAGCCACGAAAGAGAATGTCCATCACAGTCTCGCCCATACAATAAACCGTTCGCGTAGTCTGGGCAAATGACATTGTGGATAAAAGCAGCATACCAAGCAGTAATATCGATCTGCAAGCTCGTCTCACCTTATTGAATATATCCATCATCATGTATATTGGTTTTTCTGGTTGCAAAGATAACCTTTTATACGCTATTCACTTTTGCTGCCAGTGATTTTTTTGCTCTTTTCCAAAAGATGTGAACGAAAAACCGCAAGAAAGGTAAGAAAAACGATATTCTGTATAAACCGACATTTCGAGAAAAGCACTATCTTTGCAATCAGTAATAATTATAAAACAGTTTTTGATTATGAAGCATTTCTTTCTCCGCAACCTTGCGGTAGCCGCACTGCTTATTATGGGCACAACGGCCTGGGCTCAGCCCAAGGTTTATCTGACACGCGAGATCTCTCCCGCCTCACTCGTCCGTATCTACAAGGCATTAGGCGTGAAAGCCAAGGGACGTGTGGCCGTGAAAATAAGTACCGGCGAGGGCAGCAATCCCAACTATCTCAAACCGGAGCTCATCAAGGATCTCGTCTATGACGTTGACGGTACTATTGTAGAGAACAACACCGCCTATGGCGGCGATCCTAACGACGTGCGCAACAACTCTGCCAATCATTGGAAGGTCATTGACCGCCACGGCTTTACAAAGTATTTCCCCGTCGACATCATGGACGAATACGATGAGATACGCATTCCCGTGCGCGACCATACCCATCTGAACTACGACATCGTGGGCGGACATCTTGCCAACTACGACTTCATGATCTGTCTCAACCACTTCAAAGGTCATCCCATGGGTGGCTACGGTGGGGCAATTAAGAACCTCTCTATCGGCTGTGCTTCATCCAACGGAAAGGCCTACATCCATTCGGCTGGTAAGATGAACAAACTCAATATGGACTCGGTGTGGACACCGAAGTACATCGCCTCTCAAGACGCCTTTTTGGAGAGCATGGCTGCTGCCGCTCAAGCCGTGGTGAACTATTTCCAGAAAGAGAACGGCATCATTTATATCAACGTGATGAACAACATGAGCATTGATTGCGACTGTGTCGACCATCCTGCTCCCGTGAAGTTGGAAGATTATGGCATCCTCGCCAGCACCGACCCCGTGGCCCTCGACCAGGCTTGCGTTGACATCATCAACAATCAGAAAGTGACGGCGAAGAACGATCCTACAGACCTGCTTAAGCGCATCGACAAGCAGCACGGCACGCACACTATCGACTGGGCGGAGAAGATAGGTCTGGGCTCGAAGAAATACACGATTATCAACATCGACAAATAGATCAATTAGACTCTTATCCTCTTTTCAAGAGTCATTAATCTACCATCTTTTTTTATGAAACAATACATACTCTTGGCAACCGCACTCATAGGTGCGGCCAGTACGCTCTTTGCCCAAACCGACTCAGTGCGTCTGAGCGATGTGGTGGTCACCGGTACGCGCTATCGTTCCGACATCCGACATCTGCCTCTCGACGTCTCGCTTATTGGCCGTTCCCAGCTCACAGCATCCTATCAGCCATCAGTGCTCCCTACTTTGAGCCAGCAAGTGCCGGGACTCTTCGTCACTACTCGCGGCATCCTCGGTTATGGACTGAGCACAGGTGCAGCAGGGACCATCAAGATGAGAGGTGTCGGTGGCTCGGCAGACCTGCTCGTGCTCATCGACGGACTGCCACAGTATGCCGGACTCTATGGGCATCCGCTTGCCGATACCTATCAAACGATGATGGCCGACCGCGTGGAGGTCGTGGGTGGTCCGGCTTCTGCCATCTATGGCAGCAATGCCATGGGCGGAGTGGTGAACATCGTGACACGCAGGATGGAAGCGGACGGCATGCAGACCGACATCAACCTACAGGGAGGCAGCTACGGCACCTTCATCGGCACCGCCACCAACCGCCTGCGTCAAGGCCGCTTTTTGTCCATTGCCGCACTGAACTATGAGCGCACCGACGGTCATCGTGCAAACTCAGCCTTCAGTCAGACAAGTGGTTTTCTCAAACTCGGCTACGACCTCTCGCGCTATTGGCAGATCAACGGCACCGCGAACATCGCTTATCAGGAGTCGTCCAACCCGGGACCCATCACGGCACCGCTCATCGACAATGACATGCTCATCACCCGTGGCATGACAGCGCTATCGCTCACCAACGACTACGGTCGCGTATCGGGTGCCGTGCGTACCTTCTACAACTGGGGACATCATCATATCAACGACGGACATGCTGCTGCGCGTCCTGCACAGACCGCCTACTACATGCACAATGATCGCATGGGAGGCGTCTCTGCCTATGAGAACTTTGCTCCTTTCTCCACTACTCGCGTCACGCTGGGCTTCGACTATCAGCACTTCGGCGGACATGCCTGGCAGAAGGCGATGGCCGACGGCAGTCGCACGGATCTTGCCAACCGCACCGTCAATGAGGTAGCGGGATATGCCGACATTCGCCAGGAACTGCTGTCGTGGCTTACCGCCGACGTGGCCCTGCGTCTTGACCACCACAGCGTGTCAGGGTCAGAGTGGATACCTCAGGGAGGGCTCACTGCCCGTCTGCCTCACAACATGGAGCTGAAAGCCATTGTGGGCAAAGGCTTCCGCAACCCTACGCTGCGTGAACTCTATATGTTCCGCCCCGCCAATGCCGACCTTGCGCCGGAACGTTTATGGAACTATGAACTCTCGCTACGCCAACGTCTGTTGGATGGACACTTAGGTTACGGACTCAACGTGTTCTATCTCAACGCTGAGGACCTTATTACCACGCAGATGACCAACGGCCGCCCGCTGAATGTCAACACGGGCAGCACGGAGAACGCTGGTTTTGAGCTCCTTGCCTTCTACGTACCCATGCGGCATCTGCGCTTAGATGCCAACTACAGTTTCCTTCATACCAGCCGCACGCTCACGGCCGCACCGAAGCATAAGCTTTTCATGGGAGCTGACTGGCAGCCGGGACGCTTCACGCTACACAGTGGATTGCAGTGGATTGATGGGCTGCATACTGCCGAGAAAAGCGCGGCGTCTGAGAACTTCTGGCTGTGGGATCTCACGGCTTCTTTGCGCATCAGCAAAGCCTTGAAAGTCTTCGTCCATGGAGAGAATCTCCTTGCCCAGCACTATGAGGTCAACGCCGGCTTCCCCATGCCGCGTGCCACAGTCATGGCAGGTGTTGAAGTGCAACTGTAGGTGTGTACTCTTTTGGTGTCATTCCAGCGAGCTTTTTGAAAAAGCATTCTATTCTCGCAAGCGTGTAGACACGATTTCCGCAATAAGGGTTATAGCAGCCTTAATCGGGGTAACAGCCTGTTGACATGAAACTCGTAACTTTGCAACCGGAAACAAATATCATAATATGGCAAAGATTGCATTAGGCACCTGGGCTTGGGGCGCAGGAACATTTGGAGGAGACAAGGTATTCGGCAGCAAGACCGACGTGGAGAACCTGAAGCTCGTATTTGACGCGGCTATGAAGGCAGGACTAAACCTGTGGGACACAGCTACAGCTTACGGCATGGGCGAATCGGAAAGAATACTTGGTAAGCTTGCTAAGGAGTATAAGCGCGAGGACGTGGAGATTTCTACGAAGTTTACCCCGCAGATTGCCGAGTTGTATGAAAATTCTGTAGAGAAGATGGCTGACGCTTCTATCGAGCGCATGGACTGTGATTATGTCGACATCTACTGGATTCACAACCCGATGGACGTTGAGCGTTGGACTCCCGGGCTGATTCCCCTGCTGAAGAGTGGTAAGGTGAAGCGCGTGGGTGTGTCGAACCATAATATCAAGGAGATCCAGCGTGCCAATGAGATTCTGAACGAGGCTGGTTTTAAGGTTTCAGCCGTGCAGAACCATTTCTCATTGCTCTACCGCAGTAGCGAAAAAGGCGGGGTGTTGGATTATTGCAAAGAGAACTGCATTGAGTTCTGGGCATATATGGTGCTGGAGCAGGGCGCACTCTCAGGCAAATACAACAAGGAGAACCCACTGCCAGAGGAGAGTGAACGCGGCAAGAAGTACAACCCCGTACTGCCACAGCTGGAGGCATTGACGAATGAGATGAAAGCCATCGGCGAGAAATACGGAGCCAGTTGCTCGCAAATCGGTATCGCCTGGGCCATCGCCAAGGGCACGATGCCCATCATCGGAGCCACCAAGGAGCGCCACGTTATCGAGGCTGCTGAAGCTGCTAAGATTCAGCTGACAGCCGAGGAAGTGACCCGTTTGGAAAAACTCGCAGATGCCACCGGTATTGACACCCGTGGCGATTGGGAACACAGTATGGAGTGATATGAGAATCAAGTCCATCATAGCATTATTGGCAATGACCACAACAGTAATGGCTCAGGGCGTGATAGATGTGCATAGCCACATCATCACTCCTGACTTTCTGTCGGCTCTTGATAGCGAAGGCCGGCTGATAGATGAGGGTTTCCCCTTGCCGAAATATGATGCGGATGCACATCTGAAGTGGATGGACGAAGCAGGTGTTCAGACTTCTGTGCTGACATTAGCGGCACCCCAACCGGTATCGGCAAAAGTAGTACGTAGTACAAACGAAGCCGCTGCAGAACTTAAGCGGAAACATCCCGGGAGATTTCTGTTCTTTGCAGCTCTTCCCCTTCCCGATGTAGATGCTGCTATCCGTGAGGCCGCCTATGCACTCGATACGCTGAAAGCTGACGGCATCAAGTTGGCCACCAATGCCAACGGGCAGTATCTCGGTGCGCCAGAGCTTGACACACTCTTCTCGTTTCTCAACAAACGAAAGACTGTCATTATCCTGCACCCCCATCGGCCTGAGCCTGTAAACAAGCAGGTTATGCAGCAGACACCACTCGCCATGCAGGAATACCTCTCAGAAACTACTCGTGCCGTTTCGAACATGATCAGTCGCAACGTACTGGCCCGCTATAAGAATATCAAGGTGGTAGTGCCACATTGCGGTGCCTATCTGCCGCTGAGCGTTCCTCGCATGAAATCATTGACTCCCGTGATGCAGAAAAACAAGATGGTAGGCGAAATCGACTGGGAGGTGAACCTTGCAGCCCTTTACTACGATCTTGCAGGTGCGCACTCTCCGGAGGTGATCCGTATGCTGCTTACGATCACTACGCCCGATCATCTGCTCTATGGTTCTGACTATCCTTACGTGACCCCGCAAGTGCTCACCCAAAGCCTCCAACGTATGAAGCAGTATCTCACGACAGAGTCGGATCTCCAGCCTTTCCGCGAGATGATCCTTCATAAAAACGCAGAGTGGCTGCTGGGCCTGTCGCAGACAAAGCCTGTCGCAGACAACTATAACGGTAAGATGATTTGCCGGCTGGCAGAAATTGAAGTCTATCCCGAGTATCTGACAGAATACTTGTCGTATGCCAACGAGGTAGACCGCCTGAGTGTGGAGCGTGAGCCGGGGGTCGTCTGTCTCTTCCCGATGCAGAGTGCCGAAGACTCGACTCGGATTCGCATCCTCGAAATCTATGCCTCAGAGGAAGCCTATCAGCAGCACCTGAAGACCGAGCACTTCCAGAAGTATAAGCAGGGCACGCTGCACATGGTGAAGAGTTTGAAGCTGCCCACGATGAAGCCGCTTGACCCAAAGACAATGAAGCTGATATTTGAGAAACAAAGATAAAGAATGAAAATCATTACCACCGTCATCGCACTGCTCTTGGCAGTGGCAACTGTAAATGCGCAAGAGAATATGAAAGAAAATGTTGATTTCAGTGTATGGCCGAAAGGAGAGTTGAACAGTGCCTATGCCCAGTATTTCACAGGCAACAGCTATCTGTCTCCCCTCGATGCTGAGAATGGAGGTCCAGTGAACGTCACCTTCGAGCCCCGTTGCCGCAACAACTGGCACATCCATCACAAGTCGGTGCAGGTGCTCATCTGCGTGGCTGGCTGCGGCTGGTATGTCGAGGAAGGCAAGGAACCTGTCGTCCTGCGCCCAGGTGTGGTTATGGCCATCCCTGCTGAAGTCAAGCACTGGCATGGGGCTGCTAAAGACTCGTGGATGCAGCACATCACCTATATGACAAAAGTAGAAGAAGGCGCCTCCAACGAGTGGCTGGAGCCTGTCACGGATGCAGAGTACAACAAGCTGCCTGCCAGTTCAGCGATGCTCGGCGTCGCCGACGCTGAATACAACCAACGTTTCAAGGCTTTTGCTTTCGGTGAGGTAGTTGAACAGGTGAAGACGCGTCTCGACGATCGTACCCGCTACATCTGCTATCTGGCCACGCTCCTTGGCTGTCAGGGCATCAGCGAATACCGTGAACTGCTACCCGAAGCACTCGCCAAAGGCATAACGCCTGTTGAGGTGAAGGAAATCGTCTATCAGGCTACGGCCTATTTAGGCATGGGACGCGTCCGCCCCTTCCTCTCGGCTACCAACAAGGTGCTGGCCGCCCGTGGCATTACCCTGCCATTGGCTTCACAGCAGACCACTACGATGGAGACCCGTCGTGAGGCTGGCACAGAGGCACAGATCAGTTGTTTCGGCGAATCGATGCGTGACTTCTGGAAGTCGGGGCCGGAGGACAGCCGACACATAAACAAATGGCTGGCCGACAACTGCTTTGGCGATTACTACACCCGCACGGGACTTGACCTGAAGATACGCGAGCTCATTACGTTCTGTTTCCTTGCTGCCCAAGGTGGTTGCGAGCCGCAGTTGAAAGGACATATTGCCGGCAACTACCACGTAGGCAACGACAAAGACCTGCTCATCGCCGTCATCTCCAGTAACCTCCCCTTCATCGGCTATCCGCGGACGCTTAATGCCCTCAATTGCATACGCAGCGTGGAGTCGGACAAATGACCAGTAAATGAGCTATAGCGAGACGATAGACAATTACCTCTATGACGAGGAGAATGAGTATACACAAGCCAACGATCTGTGGGAAGACTTCTTTATAGAGAGGCAAGACGAGATAGACGAACGGCCATGGATTCAGGCGGATGCCCTGGTCCATCGCAATGAGTTGAACAGGCAGGTCGGCGATATGCTTGGCAGGGTTTTGCCAGAAGAAGAACGTGAACTGTTGCGCCTTTATTTCGGAATCGGTCGCCGGCGGCATTCCATGGATGAACTCATCGCCCTCTTTAACAGCGAACGCAAAGTGAGAGCTCTTCTACATTCAGCATTGGAGCGTCTACGGTATTCTGACGAGATACTCACTATCTACAAATATCTTCACAGATAGTTCGGTGTCTCTGCCAAAAATATTGTGACATTAGCGATTACATTCTGTCAGTGGTTCCGACAAGACTCGAACTTGTAACCTTCTGCTACATAGGCAGGAGCTCTATCCATCGAGCTGCGGAACCACCGGACAGCAATAATTGTTTTTTACTTTTTTGTTTCGTCTTCATCGAAGTAGCTGCCCATTGATATCGGTATGTCGAAAGCCATGCGCTCGTTGTAGCGGGCACGGGAGCGACGCTCACGGGCAAACATTCTTTCCGTTCCAGCCTTGTCTTCTTTGAATTCCAAGTGATTATCGATCGCCATCGCACCTGCCATGCCTTCCACGTCGAGGTTGTCGGTACCGATGAGTGTGAAAGTCCAGTTCAGCTTCTTCAGTTTACCGATGAGTGTCTTGATCATCTTGAGATTATACTCCTCCGAGCAGTTCTCCTCACCATCGGTGATAATGGTCACCAGTACATGGTCGTCAGCAGTTGTCTGAGCATTAAGCTTGCTGATACCCATGCCGATAGCGTCGTAGAGCGGTGTGGCACCACCAGGGCGATACTCTTTGCTTGTGAGCTTGTGCGTGGCTCCTGCGGGCACATTGTCGAAGATGTAACGCTTGTGCGAGCTGTCAAAGGTGATGAGCGTCACGCGCTGCTCCATGTATTTATGGAGCCCTTGCATCTTCTTCACCGTCTCTAACGTCTCGTTGAGACCCATGAGGGCTTGTTTCTCGATGACACACATACTGCCGCTCTCGTCTACAATAATCAGATTGAATACTCGTTTCATAGCTTTTTCTCCTTATTATTTTTGTTTTTAAACTTAATTTTCCGAGCTCGTTTATCTTTTAAAAGAATAAAGGCACGGAAAAATTAAGTACCGAACAATTTTTTTTTAATTTTGTAGCAAAATGGATAGAGATCAAAAGAACAAAACCGCTGCCGGACTCTCCGATGATGAGATTGTCGAAGGATTGCGAGACCGTGATCCGCAGATCACCCGTGACTATTTCTACGGCGTCTGCCGCATCGCTTACCACATCTATAATAAGCGCTATGAACTGGATTGGAAAGTGGGACTCGACTTCTACAGCATTGCCCACGAGTATTACCTTTCGCTCGACAAACACGACTTTCGTCAATTAGAGGACCGCAAGCCTGGCATGACACTGAAGACATGGATGATCAACGGCTTCCGCTTCGTGCTGCTCGACCGCATGAAGGACTATAACAAGGAGCACCGCTCGCAGAGCTTCGAGGAGAGGATGGAGAAGGCCAGCCTTCGCTTCGACGTCCCCGACAACAACTTCTCCGAGGACTTCCGCAACACAGTCTATGAGATTTGCAACAGTGTGATAGGTCGCGACCATCGCTCGTCCATCATCCTTCAGATGATGCTCATCGAGGGCTTCAAAGGCAAGGAGGTGGCTGCACAGTTGGGTATCACTCCTTCTGCCGTGACACAGAAATACCACAGGCTGATGGAGGATGTCGTCATCCCTTATTTCAAACGTTATTATGTGGCACCGACCTGTGAAGTCAAGTCAGAAATTATGTACGATAAAGAGTTCGACACAAAGATGTCTGTCTCTGCAAGTCCGCTGTCGTTATCAATCCAAATACCACCAACTATGGAGAAAGATTATTCCAACCGCATCACACCCGAATATATCACCTCTCTCACATCCGACGAGATATTCGTTTTCGGCAGTAACCTCGCCGGTATGCACAGAGGCGGTGCCGCACGCATGGCACGACTCTACTTCGGTGCTGTCCTCGGCAACGGCGACGGTCCGCAGGGTCAGAGCTATGCCATTCCCACCATGCAGGGTGGCGTGGAGACTATTCAGCCCTATGTGGATAAATTTGTCAGCTATGCCAAGGCACATCCCAAACAAACATTCCTCGTCACACCGATTGGCTGTGGCATCGCCGGATTTACGCCCAACGACATCGCCCCGCTCTTCGAGAAAGCCATCAGCGTGGAGAATATCCATCTGCCGCAGAACTTCTGGAAGGAATTAGTTTAACCGACTGAACCTTGACCGATAAGAACAGAACCTACGTGGCCATCGACCTGAAGAGCTTCTACAGTTCGGTGGAGTGTGTCGCCAGGGGGCTCGACCCGCTGACGACCAACCTTGTCGTGGCTGACGTGAGCCGCACGGAGAAGACCATCTGCCTGGCCGTGTCGCCCTCGATGAAGGCCTACGGACAACCGCGCCGCCCAGTTCTCCCCCCCCCCCTTCACTTCCCTCATCGACTACGAGAAAGCCATTGAGGAGGCACGGAAGAAGCAGGAAGCATAGGTGAGGAGGCGGGATGCGCCGGTGGAAGATTTCAGCTGAATTGACGAAAAAACATCATTATGAGGATTAAGAATATCGACCAATAAACGTGAGTATACGCCCGATTTATGTTATTAGAGGATATTGACACAACCAACATGTGCTCGCATCTGCGGCACAAGCTGATGGATGCTGACGGCATCTATCATCCTATTTGGCAGACGATACAAGACGATCCGGAATTGACAGCGGTAGTACGTTCCCGCCAGCTTCATATCTACCGCAACGGCAAGAAGGTGCTGGTGCTGAAAGGGAAAGCAGAACCACAGATCGTCAGGGAAGATCCGATAAACAAGTTAATCGATTATTGACAATGGATTCAAGAAAAGATATTGCATGTTAGTTCTTGGAAGATGAATTAAAGAAATGATGAACGTAGAGGAACTCCGGAAAGCACCTGACTTCACCTATGCGTCACCTTATATCACCTAAATAACCTTTCAAGTGATTGATTATCAACGGTGCTATTTTGTCTCAACAGAAAAGTGACGAAGTTCGGGACGGGCATGTGCAGGGAAGGGCTACATGCCATTCCTAAAACAATGTTCGACATGACACGAAAAAGGCGGCTCCCTTATTCAAGAAGCCGCCCCGCCGGACAATGCCGGCATATAGGAGATTATATTGTAAAAATCGATAGGAGGAAGAAGAGACGTGGAAGAAGATTATAATCCACACCTGAGAAAAAATGCAAAAAGAAGAATATCTCATTAAAAACGCTTGTTATTCGGTAACAAAGTATTATCTTTGCAGACAGAATAACAAGCGTTCTTTGTTAGGCAGAAAACAGCGAAGCCAAGTAGCTCGCTCGTTTCCAAATCGTTACCTGTTTAGTTATGCCAATTAGGTAACTTCCTTATTCTCAACAAGTTGTATTTTAGGAATTATCTTCCTTGACAAAAGCGTTGAAAGTAGTCGTCAACGCCTTTTTGATGCTATCAAAAAGGTGAGATGAGGAGGTCAGAAAGCCTTTTTGATGAGGTCATCTAACCGAGATGAGCACATCAAAAAGGTCCTTTGACAGGGAGAGCGTGGTTGGTTGCCGATGGAAAACAAAAAAAGCCTGTTCTCGTCTCTCTGGATTGCGAGTAGAAGTGAACAGGCTTTTGTAAAGTTTTTCACACGAATGTCCATTAATGGATCATGTATTTCTCATAAATAATTCGTGAATAATTTGTGGTGAATTGATGGGCATCCAATATTCAACAAAACATAACCTATTGCTCATGAATCATGCAGGTTAAGTTTTTATGGCTACTTTTTCTCCCCGATCATTGCCAGGCAGAGCTTCTTTTGCAACACGCGGGCATCGAGGACACTCATGTCGTTGTCCATGATCGCGAAGGCCAGCATATGGCCGTCGGCGCCCTGACAGAAGCCGGCCAGCGAGCTGATGCCATAAGGATGGGAGAGCGTACCCGTCTTACCACGCACCAGTCCTTTGAGTCTCGGATCGCTGAGCTCGGCGCGCAGCGTACCGTCTACACCGGAGATCGCCAGCCACGTATGCAACTTCTTGCGGATCGCCGGACGCTGATAGCCATAGCGGAGCACGGCGACGAGGACTTCCGGCGACAGATGGTTGTAGGTGCAGAGGCCACAGCCGTCGTGGATGACGATGTGCTTATCCTTCAGTCCCAGGCTGTCGCGCACGAAGCCACGGAGATAGTTCACGCCGACGACGGGCAGGTTGCCACGCTTGTCGAGGTGGTAGCCGATGGTATAGAGCAGCGACGTCGCCTGCGTGTTACTGCTGTTTTTCCACATCTTCTTGATCACATAGTCCACCGGACGGCGGAAGCGGAACAGCGGGCGGGCGTGACGTGTCAGTCCGCCGTAGACCACCTGACTGTCAGCAAACTGATAGCCAGCCTGCCGGAAGGCCGTCACTATGGCTTTGCGCACCTTCTGATCCCCTTTATACAGGATGCCGTAGCGCGAGAACGACAGATCCCACGGGTACCAGTGGCGCTCGCTCGTCACGGGTTTGTGGAGCACGAGGTCGAGGACCAGCTTGCCGTTGAACTTCTTGATGCCGCTCTTCTTCAGTGCCTGGGGAAACATCATCAGGTCTGGCTCGTTGAGCTGCGGGTCGAGTTCTGCCTTGAAGATGACGTTGCCCTGCAGCGTATCTTTATTCATCTTTCCCGTGGTCCATAACGAAGTAGAGTAGGAGTAATCAGTGCCGAGCAGATGGAGTCCGGCCACGCCGGTAATCAGTTTCAGGCAGGACGCCGACGACATTGTCACCTTCTGCCCCTCATCATACACCGGCTTGTCGGCCGTGAGGTCATAGACATAGAAGCCGAAGAGTCCTTTGCAGCGTGGTGCGGCGGCGAACTTCTTCAGTCGGGACTGCAGAGCCGTGTCCACAGCGATATTGTTTCCCTTCCCTTGTGTATCCGTCTTGGCCTCATCGCCTTTCTTGCCGCCGCAGGAAGCAAAAAGAAGAAAGCCGAGAGCAAGGAAGAAGAGTCCTCTGCATATTCCCCTCTCTCGCTCTATGCGTGTGATATAAGTGTGCATCTTTTTTATTTCTTGTTATTTGTAGCTTTGCGTGCTGCCCCCTAACTGTTTATTCTGCATTTCACTCCCCTCTCCTTTGGAGAGAGGTTTGGGGGGTGAGGCTGTTGAGGCTGCTCTTGATGGGTTCCATATGTATGCTGATAAACGTGCCTTGCCCGAAGCGGTTGCGCAAGCGTTTCTCAGCACCGGAGACAATCTGATGCGCTTCGACCAGCGTCAGGTCACCGGGCATGCGCACGTGCATCTCTATGGCGATATGACTGCCGATGTGGCGCGTGCGCAGATGATGGATGTCGCTGAGCCGCGAGTCTTCCGTGACCGTGCGCTCGATGTCTTTCTCCATGGCTTCGGGCAGACTCTTCTCCAGCAGCTCACCTAAGGCGCTGGACATCAGTTTCCATGCTGTCATGATGATGAGCACGCTGACGATGAAGGCGGCGATAGAGTCAAGGACAGCCCATGACGGTCCCAGAAGGATGGCGCCGCCGATGCCGATGGCAGTGCCCACCGACGAGAGCGCGTCGCTGCGGTGGTGCCAGGCGTTGGCGATGACGGTCTCACTCTCTATGGCGCGGCCCGTACGTACGGTGAACTGGAAGCACCATTCTTTCAGAGCGATGCTCACCAGAGCCGCTGTCAGTGCGATCCATCCCGGCTGTGTCAGCGGTTGTCCTTGCAGTGCGGCCCATATCTTCACCACGCCGCCGTAGCAGATACCCAGGCCTACGACAAACAGCGCCATGCCGATGATGGCTGTGGCGAGCGTCTCGTATTTACCGTGCCCGTAGTCGTGGTCCTCGTCCTGCGGACGGGCGCTGGGCTTCATGAAGATGATCACCACCGCGTCGGTGAGCAGATCGCTGAGCGAGTGAATACCGTCGGCGATCATAGCGGACGACTGTCCGATGATGCCGGCGATGAGCTTGAAGATAACCAGTATGATATTGATAGCCGCACCGTAGAGCGTCACGCGTGTGGCCCGTTTCTCTCTGTCTGATTTCATGGTACTGACGATCAAATGATAAACAGGCGCAAAAATAAGCATTTCATCTGAGACTACCAAGATAAGGATGGATTTTTGAGCTGGGATTAAGAAATAATGAGTATCTTTGCACAACATAAAAGCATATCAGCATGAATAGAACACAACTTACCGATGCCGTAGCTGCTTCGCTGCAGGTGTCGAAAACGCAGGCTGCCAACTGTATCAACGCTGTGCTGGGCGCCATCGCCGACAATCTCACCGAAGGAGATCAGGAGGTTGCCATCCCAGACTTCGGACGGTTCTTCGTCAAGAACGTAGCCGCAAGACAGTATGTCAACCCTACTAATAAAGAGAAAATTATGGTAGAGGCCCATGACAGGCTCGTCTTCAAACCTTCCGACAATATGGGCTACTACTCCCGTAAACACGTTGTTAACAAGTAAAAACGACGCTCGAAAGACCTTCTTTCTTCCATCTTCTTACCGCAGCCGTCCAAAGTTCCTGAGGACTGCTGCGGTTTTTTATGGCCTCTTCTTACTTGATTTTCATGGTAATCTTTATGATTAAATGACAATAACACGCAAAAACATGCGGTAACATACAATAACATGCAACTGTGTAGTCGCGAGATAGTAACTTTGCAAACGTAAACAAAAGGCCTCACCTACCCTCCTAATAAGAGACCGAGGCAAGAGGAACCTGTTTTAATTTCAATTTTACTGTATTATGTCTATTTATTATCGTTTGTATCAGAACAAGATCAAGAACAGCAAGAGTTTCGGCAAGTACTACGCCCGTACCATCCACACCGACACTGTGGACCTCGACAATATCGCCGACACCATCCAGCGCAACTGCACGCTCAAGCGTTCCGACGTCAAGGCCTGCCTGACCGAGCTTGTGGAGGTCATGCGTGACGCTTTGCAAAGCTCCAGCAAGGTGCGTATCAACGGGCTGGGCATGTTCAAGATCAATGTCAAGTCGACTGCGGCCAGCGATCCTGGTACTTTCAAGGGTAACAACATCGTCGGCTACCGCGTGATCTTCAGTCCGGAGCACACCGTCATCAAGGCTAAGGGTACTACTACTGCCGACGGTAAGACCACCGGTACCCGCGTCAACAGCTACTATCTCTTTGAGGGCATCTCCGCAAAGCGTGCCTCTAAGCTCGATGGTCAGGCTGCCGGTGACAAGACTCCGACTGACAGTGGACAGGGCAGCGGCTCGGACGGCAATAGTGTGAATCCATAAGACAAGGTGCCTCACCCCCGAACCCCCTCTTCAAAGGGAGAAGGGTTAGGGGGTGAGGCAGGTGAGACTGTTCTTTTTACTACACTAAAACTCAGAATAACATGAAAATCAAACAAATTGTACGGCTCCTGAGCCTGTTGGCCAGTGTGCTCTCTGCTATTATCAACTATGTCAAGAACCTCAAAGACAACAACGACGACGATGAGGACAAGGAAGAAGATCATCCCAAGGGGAATTAGAAACAACAATCCGCTCAACATCAGACGGACGCGCACGCGCTGGAAGGGGATGACGCGAAGACAGACTGATCCTGCCTTTTGTCAGTTCGGCGAGATGCACTATGGGTTGCGCGCTGCTTTCATCGTGCTCCACTCCTATGTGGTGCGCCACCATCTCAACACGTTGCAGAAGGTGATCTGCCGATGGGCCCCGCCGCCGGAGAACAATCCCTCGACTTATCTCGTCTATATCTGTCTACGCACGGGATGGCCGCCCGTCAAGCCATTGCCCCCGATGGACAACGAGTCGGCCTTTTGGCCGCTCCTCGTCGAGGCGATGGCTGAGGAGGAGTGTGGTAAGGATGTCATGACGCAAGGACTACTGAAGCATGAGATGGTGGTGGAGGCGTATAGAGAAGTGGCCTCTTACCCGAAAGCCTCACCTCCGACCTCTCTCCCAAGGAGAGGGAAGTAGTATGCTGCAAGGGGTGATAGGCGCTCGCAAAGCCGCTGAGAACGCAATGAACTGCATTTGTGTGCTCTTCCTTGCGGTCTTAGCGGCTTTTACGTTTTTTTCTGTTTTCCGCTTTTTCGTCTTTGCGAGAGAACATCATCTGGCTCTTGCTCCCGGCTGATGCGAAATGAAACAAGAAATTATCACGTAATAATTTGTTTGTCTCGATATTTTTCGTAACTTTGCAATATAGTAACTTACGCTTCTATAAGACATTTATTATTAACTCTTAAATACAATTTGTCTATGAACAAAATTCTACGCTTAACTTTCGTGGCACTGCTGGCGTTGGTCAGCAACATGGGCTTCGCAGCCGACAAAGAAGTAACTATCGACATTTTCCATGATGGGGTGAAACTCTTTGGACTGAATGGAACATCTACAGAGGATTCACAGGACGGAGATTTTACAGAAGCCAAGACTGCAACGGTAGATGGTGTTTCACTCACAGTGTCTGCCTCTACTTCAAAGACGCCTAACCGCCTTTGGAACTACTTTGAGACGGAAAATGGTGAGAAGGTATATGGTTCTCAGCTCCGCGTCTATGCTGGAACTTTGAAGTTTGAGAGCAAGGATATCAAGATCAAGAAAATATTCTTTGTACAGACTGCAACAAAGAAACAACAGAAATGGAGCGGTATGACCGTTGATAACGGTACCATTGACCAACAAACCTACACGAATGATGAAGGCACAAACGCAGTTACGTTCACATTGAGCGGACAGTGCCGCATCAATTCTGTAGTTGTAACTGTCGATGATCCGACAGCAGGCATCTCTTCTGTTGAGAAGAGCCAGAAGCCGTCCGTCCGCTACAACCTCGCCGGTCAGAAGGTTGGTGCCAACTACAAGGGCGTAGTGATCGAGAACGGAAAGAAGATCGTGGTGAAGTAAAGACCAGAGCCCTTCTCAAACTTCAGCCTTCCTCTAACACCCCCCGGTAATACTCTTGTGCCGAATCCTGCATAGGGAGTAGGGGCTGGACAAGAGAGCACAAAAGAATCCCCTTACACCAGCGTGTTGAGCGCATGGCGTAAGGGGATTCTTTATTCTCGGCCGGGGCTGCAAAACAGCTACCTACCGAACCAGAGTCTTTTATCATTCTACTTTTCTACTACCGTATGTATCTTCCCGTCTTTGTCGACCTGCAGTTCCGCTACCTTGAGGCTGCGCAGCCATGTCGTGTCGTGGCTGGGCACACAGTCGTGGTGGAAGAGATACCAGTGGCCGTGATACTCCAGGATGCTGTGGTGTGTTGTCCAGCCGACAACGGGGTTGAGGATCACACCTTGATAGGTAAAGGGACCGTAGGGATTGTCGCCGACAGCATAGCAAAGCAGGTGACTGTCGCCGGTGGAGTAAGAGAAATAGTATCTGCCGTGCATCTTATGCATCCAGCTGGCCTCGAAGAAGCGGTGCGGGTCGTCGGCGGTGAGCGGCTGTCCCTGTTCGTCCACGACGACAACAGGACGCGGCATCTCGCTGAACTGCATGCCATCGGGCGTCATACGGGCTACACGTGCCGGGATGGCCGGCTCTTTGCCGGTAGGCAGGTACTCATCTTTGAGTGCTTTGTTGTCGCGGTACCACTGTAGTTGGCCTCCCCAGATGCCACCGAAGTAGACATAGATCGCGCCGTCGTCGTCCTTGAAGACGCACGGGTCGATGCTGTAGGACTTGCGGATCGGGTCGGGCTGCGGGATGAACGGACCTTCGGGACGGTCAGCGATGGCTACGCCAAGGCGGAAGACACCATTATAGTCCTTTGCCGCGAAGATTAGGTGATACTTGCCATTGACTTCCACGACATCGTTGTCCCACATCTGCTTCTCAGCCCAGGGCACATCTTCGACATCGAGGATCTTGCCGCAGTCGGTGACAGCGGCTTCCATCGGGTCGCCGTTGATGCGCAGCACGTGGTAGTCCTTCATCTGGAAGTGACCGCCGTCGTCGTCGAAGGCCTCCCCGCTGTCCCAGTCGTGGGAGGGATAGACATAGATCTTGTCGTTAAACACATGGGCTGACGGGTCAGCCATATAGTCTTGAGGAAAAAGATATCTGCTCATAGCTTTTGATGATTAGTTGCTGAATAATACCCCCCTACTCTTTATACATCTTCACTATCTCCTTCATCACCTTCTTTGCCTTCCCCTCTCTGTCGAAGAGCAGGGGATAGTTGGTGCGGCCGGGGATCGGCCAGTTGTTGAGCCATGACGTGCCGTCGGTGACACCCCACAACGTGACGCGCTCTATCTGAGCCGCATGACGGCGGTAGATGTCGAAGAGAGCGAGGTAACGGCTGTCGAAGACCTTCTGCGCCGTCTTATCGAGACCTTTGACATAAGGGTTGTACTCCTTATTATATTGATAGCGCTGACTGATCTCCGCACCGCCGAAGCTCTTCGGGTTGGGCAGCATGTTCAGATCCAGCTCCGTCATCTGTACTTTCACGCCACAGGCAGCGAAGGAGTCGATGCTCGCCTCGTAGTTGTTCAAGTCGGGATAGTTATATCCGTTGTGGCTCTGCATACCTACGGCGTCGATGCGGATGCCCTTGGCTTTCAGCGTGCGCACGAGCTTGCAGACGCCGTCACGCTTTGCCGGCGTGGACAGGTTATAGTCGTTGTAGTAGAGTTCGGCATCAGGGTCGGCGGCATGGGCGAAGCGGAAAGCCAGCTCGATGTAGTCCGGACCTATTATATTATAATAAGGAGTGTGTCGCAGCGTGCCATCCTCGTTGAACGCCTCGTTGACGACATCCCATCCTTTGATGCGTCCGCGGTAGTGGCTCACCACCGTGGTGATGTGGTGATACATGCGGTCGATGAGCACCTCGCGCGTGACCGGTTTACCCTTGTCGTCGGTGAAGATCCAGCGCGGCGGCTGGGAATGCCATACGAGGCAATGACCGAAGACTGTGAGACCGTATTTCTCAGCAAAGGCCACCGTCTGGTCAGCATCGCGCCAGTCATAGCGGTTCTCTTCGGGGTGGATGACCTCACCTTTCATGCAGTTCTCGGCCACGATGGAGTTGAAGTTATCCTTCACGATGTTTGCCTCCACCGTGTTTCGCTCCCACACGCAGGACGTGTTCACGGCAGCTCCGATGTAGAAGTATTTTCCTACGGTCTCCTTGAGCGTTGGCGTGTTGTCCTTAGCACTGGCACCCAGCGTGGCGATGAGACTGAGAGCAACCAGCAGGTTGCGTTTGATGTTGTTCATGTTGGATTAGTTTTGTTGTTTTTGGGAATCTTTTCTACTTCTATATCAAGGAATTAATCCTATGAAATGCTTTTTTTATTCCTCCTCCAAGTGTCTGCGCTCGATCTCCTCGTTGATGGCGTCGACCTTCTCGTCGGTGAGCTCATACTTCGAAATGATGAACATGGCGAGGACGAGCAGCATGGCGGGGATGACACAGACGAGCCAGCGGATGCCTTCCTGCGCCTCGGGTGTCTGCAGCTCCAGGTCGTTCATGAAGTAAGCTCCGGCGGCGTTTCCCACCGACATCATGGCGAAGGCAGTGATGAAGAACAGGGCCAGGACACGCAACGGGCGGTTACGGAGGAATTCCTTCCAAAGGTCGCTGACCTTGACGTTGGCGGTCTCTTTCTGATCCATGACCACGCGCTCCTTGGTCTGGCTGAAGCAGAAGAGCAGGAGCACACAGCCTACGAGGGCATAGATGAGCATGGCATAGAACCATGCGCTCGGATCCTTGGGAAGCGTGTTGGCCTGTGCCGTCACATGATAGCCCGTCACGGCCAGAACAATGCCGGGCACCACACCGCCGAGCGCCATGCCGGCTTTGAAGAAGATGCCCGTCAGCGCATTGACAATACCAGAGATTCGGCGCCCCGTCTTGTATTCTGCGAAGGAGATCACCTCCGGCACGAGCGCCCACATATAGCCTGTAGCTACGATGACACCCGTCGACTTGATGAACTGTGCGATGTAGATAGCCGTCATATTCGTCTTCATATCGAAGAACTTGCTGATGACATAGAGTGCCACCATGCCGATGATGGCAATGGAGAGGAAAACATAGAACATGTTTTTCTTACCGATCTTGCGCTTGATGGCCGGTACCATTGGCATGAAGATGAACGAGGGCAACGAGCCCAGTCCCATGAAGAGCGCCATCTGCAACGGCAGTTTCTGTGCCGCCATGACGGCCACGAGGATGGGCACACCGGCTGAGACAGCGAGTCCGCCGACGTTAGCCATGAACATACGCACGGAGGTGAGAATGGTGATCTCGTTGGTGTCGCGCGTCAGCGAGCTGTTGAGCGCACCGTAGGGTACGTTGACGAAAGTATAGCACATCGACATGCCGACATAGGTAACGTAAGCGTAGAGTAGCGAACCGCTGAAACCATCCCAGAAGCACAGGATGGCAAACGCCGTCAGCGGGAGACCTGCAAAGACAAGATAGGCACGGTATTTGCCCAATCGTGGATTGTGTTTGTCGACATAGGTACCCACAATGGGATCCCAGAGCACGTCCACGAGACGCACCACGAGGAACATTGTCGCTGCCGCTCCGGCATCGAGACCGTAGATATCGGTATAGAAGAACAGCAGGTACATGCAGATGGTCTGGTAGATGAGGTTCTGTGCCAAATCTCCCGAGCCAAAGCCGATACGCTGTAACCAGTTGAGCTTGTAGAATCCGCGTGCTGCCTGAGTGTCCTGAGCAACGGCGGTCGAATTGTTTACGTTTTCTTTCATCAGATATTAGGTTCTTTTGACTGCAAAGTTAAACATAAGAGTTGGATTGATCTTCATGTGGTGTTACAAATACATTCTTATTTGTTTCATCATGCAAAAAAAAGCCGTTTTATCTTGCTTTTGCCTCATTTTCACTGTATCTTTGTACTTAATCAAATCAACCATCACCATGCGCCAACACCTATTTATATTACATCACGTTGTCGTTGTACTTCTTGCATTGATAGCGACACCTATTTATAGTATGCCATCCGAGACTCCCGTTGGCAACGATGGCGTGGGCGTTACACTGTGGCTGCCGCGCAAGGCATCGGCGCCCGCTCATGTCGTTTGTCCCAAAGTCGCTGATTACACCGCTGCGGGCACCATTGCCATCGCCGGTCGTGAGTTGCAGGATAGCTGGCAGGGCGGTCAAGTAACGCTGAGCCTCGTTTCAGACGGTAATGACAACGATGGATATACCATCAGCTACAAGGCTGCGGATCATAGTGCCGTGGTTTCCGCACGTCGTCCTCTCGGTCTGCTCTACGGTGCCTACGCCTTGTTGCGTTGGCAAGAGACAAAAGAGGGCAATGACCGGGACGCTACCTGGACATCAGCGCCCGCCCTACAGCGTCGCATGCTCAACCATTGGGACAATCCCGACGGCAGTGTGGAGCGTGGCTATGCGGGAAAGAGCATCTGGAAATGGGAGCAGATCACGAAAAGCGGCATGACCGACTCGTTGCGCCAACGCCTGACGATCTATGCGCGCGCCAACGCCTCTGTGGGCATCAACGCCATGGTGGTGAACAATGTCAACGCCAGTCCCAAGATGGTCACGCGCCCTTATCTCGAAAAGCTCAAGGTCATCGCAGACCTGCTCCGCCCTTACGGCATCCAGGTATGGCTGAGCATCAACTTCGGCTCGCCGTTGGCGTTGCATGAGACCAAGACGGCCGATCCCCTCGACGCTTCCGTGCAGCGATGGTGGCAGCGCAAGGTTCGGGAGATCTATAAGCTGATACCAGACTTCGGCGGCTTCCTCGTCAAGGCCAACAGCGAGGGACAGCCCGGACCGGGAGACTATCACCGCAGTCATGCCGACGGTGCGAATGTGCTCGCCGACGCGCTGAAGCCCTATGGCGGTATGGTCATCTGGCGCTCGTTTGTCTATGGTGCCAATCACAAAGGCGAGGACCGTGTGATGCAGGCCGTGTCGGAGTTCAAGTCCATGGACGGACTGTCCCACGACAATGTCATCTTGCAGTCGAAAAACGGACCGCTCGACTTCCAACCGCGCGAGCCTTACGCTCCTATCTTCGACAATATGACGAAGACGCCACAGATGGCTGAACTGCAGATCACGCAGGAATATACCGGGCAGTCGCTCCATTTGGTCTATCTCGCTCCGATGTGGAAAGAGTTCTTCAGCTACGTCGATCCTGTAGCACGCGGACTGAAGGGCATCGCCGGCGTGGCCAACACGGGCGATGACACCAACTGGTGCGGACATCCATTCTCACAGTCCAACTGGTATGCCTTTGGCCGTTTGGCCTGGGATCCTTCATTGACTTCTGGGCAGATCGCTCACGAGTGGCTGCTGCAGACTTTCGGCCGTGGTGACTCGGTGACGGTGGCTGCTCTGGAGGATATGATGCTCAGCTCGCGCGAAGCATGTGTCAACTATATGATGCCGCTCGGCCTGCACCATATCTTCTCCTTTGATCATCACTATGGACCGGAGCCCGATGGCTACAAGGCGGAATATCCCTTGGAGTGGTGCCCCGTCTATTATCATAAAGCTGACAGGCAAGGACTGGGCTTCGACCGCACCGTTGCCACGGGCTCAGGAGCCACGGCACAGTATCGTGAGCCTTACCGTTCGCTCTATGAAAACGTGAGGACTTGCCCGGAACAGTATCTGTTGTGGTTCCATCATGTGGCTTGGGACTATCGTCTCGCCAATGGCCGCATGCTGTGGCAAAGTCTTTGCGACCACTACGATGCCGGTGTGCGCCGTGTCGCCGCCTACCGTGTGCTGTGGCAGTCTCCGGCCGTGCGCAGCTATGTCGACAAGGCACAATGGCAACAAGTTGACAAGCTCCTCGGCACACAGCTTGATAATGCGCGGTTGTGGCAACATACCTGTCTCGGCTATTTCAATGGGTTTAGAAAATGAAACGAATCGTTCTGCTCTTTGGGCTCTTACTTTTTCTGACTACCGTCAACGCGCAACCACGGCTTGTCAGCGATGGTCCCGGCCCAATGGGATCTCATCGAACCGGAAGAGGGGCACTACGATTTCTCGCTGATATCAGATGCTGCATGTGAAAGTATACTACAGCCCTTCCCTAACCCTCCCCAAGGGGAGGTAATGTCAATACCCCAGAGCGAGTTTTCTATACGCTTAATAGACGGTTTATCTAACATTTTGCTCCCCCTCTCCCCTTGGAGAGGGATCTGGGGGTGAGACTGCGTTTGCAAAAGTACTTCCACAGTGGTGCTACCATCATGGCCTGATGGATCTTGCCTTCTTTGAGCATGGTGAAGAGATCGTCTTCCAAGACATAGAAGTAACGGAGATCCTCCGTGGTATCGAGATGCTGCGTGGTAGTCTGCTCAACTCCGCGCGCTACGAACGTATAGCAGTGGTTGGTTGCCGTGCTACTGTTCGGCGTGGTGACGAGCAGTTGCTCCCATGTGCCGCCCGTGAATCCCGTCTCTTCCGCCAGTTCGCGCTGGGCAGCCTGCAGGGGCGACTCGCCTTTCTCCACCACGCCGGCGGGGATCTCCAGCGATACCTCGCCGACAGCCTGCCGCCATTGCTGTTCCATGATGATGTGGCCGTTAGTAGTGATGGCGATGACGTTGATGAAGTCGGGATATTCCAATACGTAGTATTCCGGTTGCACACGGCCGTCGGGATGCACGACCACGTCTTTCCGTGCTGTCAGCCACGGCCGGCGAATGATGTATTCGCTCGACCGTGTGGTGCACTTCATGTTTTTTTCTTCCATGATGATATACCTTATTTTTATTAAAGGTATAACGTCAGCTTTGCCGTGATATTGCGTCCCATGTTAAACAGTCCCATTCGCCCGTTGTCGGGGTTCACGCTTCCGATATACTTCAGTCGGCTGAGATGGTCCTGATAGATGCGGTCGAAGAGGTTTGTTGCCGAGAGGGACAGTGTCGCCAGCCGTTTGCCGCTGTACTTGAAGTCCGTACCGGCAGCCAGCCCAAAGAGCGTGTAGCTTGGCGTTGCCGTCTCTGTGCCACCGAGCATATAGTAGTGGCTTTGTCGCAGGTTGCACTCTATATTGGCAGCGACAAAGGTGTGGTCGAACATCTTGCCGTCGCGGATGAGCGTATAGCGTAGTTCGCTGTTCCAGCGTGGAGCGGGCGTGAAGGGCAGATAGCGCGACTCACGGGGCTGATGGCGCTGTACGCTGTTGACATACGAGAAACTGTTTTGCCAATGCAGACGCTCCACAGGATGGAAGTCGATCATTGCTTCGCCGCCGAGCAGACGCGCGTCGCCTTGGGTATACTGATAGAGAGGCACTCCCTCGCGCTGTTGGTCACCCTGCCGGGCAGTGAAGCTGTAGTTGTCGATGTAGTTGGCGAAAAGCGAGAGTTGTGCCGTCACCCAGCGTGAGGTGAAGTCCCACCCGACATCCACCTGCCAGCTTTGTTCTGCCTTGAGCTGTCCGTTGCCGAGGACATACTGTTGTGTGCCCTCATGCACGCCATTGGCCGAGAGTTCGCTGATGCCCGGCGCACGGAAGCCTTTCGCTGCGTTGAGGCGCAGGTTCATGTTATCAGTGACATGATAGACCGCTCCGACAGAACCGGACAGGCTGGTGAAGTTGCGGGAAAGGCGGTCGAAATGGTCGTCCAGTGCAAAGGCGTGGAGATGACGGTGGTCGACGCGCAGACCACCGGACCACGTCCAGGAACCTTTCTGGCAGGAAGTGGTGACGAAGGTGCCAAAGTCGAAGAGCTGATAGCCTGGGATGAGATATTCCGAGCCCTTGTTCATGTTGCGCTGCCACATGCCGTTGGCACCAATGGTAGCCTTCCATCCACTCTGTTCCGGTAGGATGTAACGGATGTCGTAGTTCAGCGTGTGGAGCATCATGTCCAGTCCCGGCTCGTCAGCACTCTCCTCGTATTCCTGTCTGCGGTTTTGCTGATAGCCGAAGGTGGCGTTCAGCGTGCTGTTGCCGAGATAGTAAGCGTTGTCGCTCACTACTTTGTAATGGTGGATCTGCTGGAAGGGCAGCGTCTTGCTGTAGCTCTTGCTGTCATTGGCGCGCTCGCCTTCCGCGATGCCCGGCGTCAGGTGATAGATGCTGGCAGAGAGATGGCTGTAGCCCCATCCACCGTTGTATCCGGTCATCGCCTCGGCGTCCTGCTCACGGAAGCGGGAGCCTACGACATATTTGTCAGCGCGGTTGTGGTAGTCATGCGCCCGCTTGTCGGTCCACCGACCGTTCCACACCCATCCGTTCTGATTGCCGCGGAAGTTGAGCGAGTAGTTGAAGAGTCCCGTGTTGCTTTGGTATTCCGTGGTAGCTTCTCCGCCGATGGTGTTGTGGGCCATGACGGGATCGCCATGGAAGATGATGACACCGGCGAGAGCATCTGAACCGTACATCAGCGAGGCGGGACCTTTGATGATCTCAGCCGAGGAGACACCTTGTGCGTCCACCTCCACGCCGTGCTCGGCACCCCATTGGTTCCCTTCCTGGCGGATGCCGTCGTTGACGACGACGAGACGGTTAAAGCCCAAGCCACGGATCACAGGCTTGGAGATGCCACCGCCCGTGGTCACCTGCGACACGCCGGGCTGATGGCTCAGTGCGTCGATGATGTTGGTGGAGGGAGTCGTGCGCAGTATGTCGGCGTTGACGAGGGATATCGGCGTCGGGGAGTCCTTCATCAGCGACTTACCCGTCAGTCCTGTGACGACGACCTCGCCGAGCATGGCGTTTTGCTCCTTCATGACGAAGTCGAGTTGTGCGGTTTTCTTCAGGTCGATCTTTCTCACTTGATTCTGATGACCCAGGTAGCTGGCCTGTACGCTGACCGTGCGTTGTGGCAGTGCGGCGAAGATATAGTTGCCGTTTGCGTCGGTGACGGTACTCTCCTGGATTTCTGGTATGGACACGACGACGCCGACGAGCGGTTCTCCGTCTGTGGCATCGGTAATATGACCCTTGAGCGTCGTAGTGATCAGCGCAGGGTCTGCAGTCGCTGTCAGGCTCATGATCAAGCCCAATAGCAAGAGATAGAATGATTTCATAATTAAAATATGGAGTCCTTCCCTAACCCTCCCCGAGGGGCAGGAATGGAGCCCTTTCCTAACCCTCCCCGAGGGGAGGGAACGGCAATACCCACTAGGGAATGGCTTTGAAGACTTTTAATGGTTTTGATGGTTTGAATGTAGGGACGGCCTTTATGGTCGTCCTAACCCCCTTGAATGTAATTACTCCCCTCTCCCCTTGGAGATGGGGTGAGGCTGTAAGGCTTAGTACACAGGTGGCCCTCTTAATGTAGGAACGCCATGACGGAACGATGATAGGGTAGAGGTTGGAGCCGTCGTGGCGGTGAGTATAATATAATAAGGTGTAGCGATTGCTAAAGTAGCAATCGCCAGGAAGGGAAGCGATAGAAAATGACAGAGCACACAGTCACCGGTATGATGCGCCATCGTGTTGAGGTGCGCGTCGTGGTGGATGTGGTGGAGACAGGCATAGCACACCTCCTCCTGACTCTGTCCCACGGTGTCGTGACGGTGGAGCGAAGCTAGGAAAAGCATGGGGATGAATACTGCCATCAGTATCCATGCTGCAGTCTGTCTCTTGTAGCTATTCCTCATTAACGTCTGTCTGCTGCCTTCCTGTAAAAAAACTCTTTGTACTTTGCTGCGTTATATTTTCTTTGTGCAAAGTTATAGATAATATTCCCAGGCGACGAAGATCTTGTCTTAAAAAAGATTTATTTGATATTAGAAGAATCTAAATTGTTTAGAGAAAGGTAGCAAATCATCATACCGATTGCTTCAGAAAAACTCATTCAAGAAGGTTATGACATAAAATATAGAAAGCCCTTTCCCCACCTCTCCCAATGAAGGGAAAGTCTGGGAAGGGGTTTAAAAGTAAAAAGAGGATTGCAGCTCCTTTATTTATGAGCTTTATAATATTTCACGGCAGCCTCGACGTTGACCTTCACGGCCTTGGAGGAATAGGTGGCCCCCGTCACACCGTCGACAGCGCTGACAGCAGAAGTCTTCGTGCCTGCATACTTGGGCAGCATACCCGATTTCACCTTAGCGAAGATCTTCGGAGTCTCCTTGTTGGGCAGCGCTACTACCTTTACCACCTTATTCTTCTTGATATACACCTCCAGTGGTGTGGCACCGAGATAGCCGCGTACATTCGAGGCAAGCGTTGTGGTGTTGACCACATAGGTACCGTCTTTCAGTTTGGTTATCACGTCATCACCCTTGCCGGCAGCCAGCGCGGCACCGCTGACCAGTGTGGCGGCAGCCACTGCGGCAATCATCGTCTTAGTCTTCATCATTGTCTTTCTTTTATCTGATATTGTTTTTGTTGGTTGCAAAATTACATAAATAGCGACAAACCAGACACCCTGCCCAACGTTTTTTAAGTTAAAGAAAAACAGAGGCAAATGTTTATCGGATCGTTTCCGAAACTAACTATAACTTAATTACACTATGTATCTGTCAAGACATGAGATGCTCTCACAGATTTCAGGCATTTGCTATACATATCTCAATTTGATGTCAAGACTTAAAAAACGTTGCGCTTCTACGATGTTTAAGCGCTTTTTTGTATCTTTGCCCAACAAAACAAGTTTGTAGGAAATTTAGTACAATAATAGAAAATGGATAAAGAGATAAAGACAACTCCCGTTCTGCTGCTTACGGGCTACTTAGGAAGCGGCAAGACCACACTCCTGAACCGCATCTTGAAAAACGAGAAAGGCATCCGCTTCGCCGTCATCGTCAACGACATCGGCGAGGTGAACATCGACGCCAGCCTCATCCAGCAAGGTGGCGTGGTAGGACAGGGCGACGACAGCCTCGTGGCACTGCAAAACGGCTGCATCTGCTGCACGCTGAAGATGGACCTCGTCAAACAGCTCAACGACATCATCAACACCAAGCGCTTCGACTATATCGTCATTGAGGCCAGTGGCATCTGCGAACCCGCGCCGATCGCACAGGCCATCAGCACCTATCCTCAGCTCGTGGCTCCCTCAGCGATGAAAAACGGTGCCGCACGCCTCGACGCCATCGTCACCGTCGTCGACGCACTGCGCATGAGAGACGAGTTCGAACTCGGCGACCACCTCCAGCAGGAGCATGGTGAGGAAGATCTCGCCAGCCTCGTGATCCAGCAAATCGAGTTCTGCAACATCATCCTGCTCAACAAGGCATCGGAGATCTCGCCCGACGACCTCGCCCATCTCACGGCAGTCATCAAGGAGATACAGCCGCAGGCTCTCATCATGCCCTGCGACTATGGCGACATCGACCTCGACAAGATCCTCAACACCCATCTCTTCGACTTTGACAAGGTTGCCACGTCGGCCCGGTGGATTGAGGCCATGGAGGACGACGATGACGAGAGTCTGGAAAACGAGGAGAGCGGCGAAGCGCTGGAGTATGGCATCCAGACCTTTGTCTACCGCCGCCGTCTGCCCTTCAACCTTGGCAGCTTCGACGAGTTTGTCTCTACGAAGTGGCCCAAGGGCGTGGTCAGAGCCAAAGGCATCTGCTGGTTCCGTGACGAGCCGGAGACTTGCTACCTCTTCGAGCAAAGCGGCAAGCAGTTCAACATCACCAATGCCGGCAAGTGGTACGCCACCATGCCCGAAGACCAACTGAAAGACTTTATGGAGCAGAACCCCGGCGTGAAGAAGGACTGGGACGAGAAGTTCGGCGACCGCATGGAGAAAATCGTCTTCATCGGGCAGAACCTTGACCGCAAGGCCATTGAGGCGGAGCTCGACATGTGTTTGGAAAAAGCTTGAACATTGGGCAACTCCTATCCTCTTCTCAACGAAGACGGAAAAGAAACAAACATCATGAACAGAAGCAAACAATATATCGCGACCCTCGCCGTAGCACTGACGCTGCTCTCCTGCAGTCTCTCGCCACGACAGCAACGCCCCCTTGCCAAAGACAGCGGTCAGACAGAAGTCGCCGAGGACAATAGCAATACCGACAACAACAAGGCTGACAACGACGACGACAGCCATCTTGCCGACGAGGTCTCGTCACCGGGCGACGCGTCCTACACCGTACCCGACTCGCTCCTGCCCCTCACCAAGAAGGGCGTGCCGGAACAGCAGCTCAGGCGGAAAGCCTACGTCTGCTCGTTCAACAGTATCACGCTCATGCCCAATTGGGTAGCGTGGAAACTCACCGCCGCACATTCCGACGGCAACGTGCAGCGCAAAGGCGTGAAGTTCCATCCCGACGACGATGTGCCGGGGGCTTACCGCGTGACGACCTACGACTACGTCCAATCGGGCTATGACCGAGGCCATATGTGCCCCGCTGCCGACAACCGTTGGGACCAGCAGGCTATGGACGAGTGCTTCCTGATGACGAATATGTGTCCGCAGGACCACGGCCTCAACGCCGGAGACTGGAACGAGATGGAGATGCAGTGTCGCCGCTGGGCCAAGGAGTATGGCGAGGTATATGTCGTCTCCGGCCCTATCCTCTTCCGTAGCAGACACGTCACCATTGGGCAGGAGCATCGCGTCACCGTGCCGGAGGCATTCTTCAAGGTGGTGCTCTGTCTGAAAGGGACACCCAAGGCCATTGGCTTTATCTATCGCAACATCGATGGCAACCGACCCAAAGGCGACTATGTCAACAGCATCGACGAGGTGGAGCGTATCACCGGCTATGATTTCTTCCACGGACTGAACAAAAAGATGCAGGACAAGGTGGAGAAAGAAGCCGACCTGAGACTGTGGCAGGCTGCTACGCTATAGCTCCCATCGCTTTCTATAGATGCTATGGACTCTATGATCTCTATCCATTCTATGATCTCTATAAAACTCTATACGTTAAAGATGAAAAAGATTTTCACGCTCTTGGCTGCCATTCTGTTGGCAGCGCCCATGCTGGCCGGCAGCAACGTCCAGCGGCCAAAACTAGTCATCGGTCTGATGGTAGACCAGATGCGCTGGGACTACCTTTATTACTATTACCCCCAGTTTGGGCCTGACGGCCTGCGCCGCCTTGTCGATGAGGGCTACAGCTACGAGAACACGCTGATCAACTATGTGCCGACGGTCACTGCCATAGGCCATTCCAGCGTCTACACCGGTTCAGTGCCCGCGCTGACCGGCATCGCCGGCAACAACTTTGTCAAGGACGGCAAGAAAATCTATTGCTGCGACGACGACAACGTCAGCTCCGTGGGCTCCAACTCCAAAGAGGGAAAGATGTCGCCACGCAACCTGCTGGCCTCCGGCATCGGCGACCAGCTGCGCATCGCCACTGACTTCAAAGGCAAGGTCGTCGGCATCGCACTCAAAGACCGCGCCGCTATTCTGCCTGCCGGACATGCTGCCAACGCTGCCTATTGGTGGGACCAAAGTGCTGGGCACTTTATCTCCTCGACCTATTATATGAAGGAACTGCCACTGTGGGTGAAGGATTTCAACAAAAAGATCCAGACCAAGCCAGGCGCCAATGTCAAGACCTCTGTGCCTGGAGTGACAAAGACCTTCCAGATGGCCGAAGCCGCCATCGACGGTGAGCAACTTGGAGAGGACAGCATCACTGACTTGCTGGCCATGAGCGTGTCGTCGACGGATGCCATCGGACACCAGTACGGTACACGCGGACAGGAGAACCACGACGTGTACATGGAACTCGACCGCCAGGTGGGATTGTTTCTGAAGTTCCTTGACGAGAAGGTGGGACGCGGCAACTACCTGCTCTTCCTCACTGCCGACCATGGCGCTGCCCATAATCCCAACTTCCTCAAGGCTCACAAAATACCGTCGGGTGGTCTCAACACCTGGGGCAAGGACTCTTGGCTCAACAGTCGGCTGCCCCAACTTGAGAAGGAAACTGGCATCAGCCCGCTGGTGACAAACGTCGATGCCGGCCGCGTCTATCTTAACCACGAGGCCATCGCCAAGAGCGGAAAGAAACTCTGCGACGTGAAGCGGCAGATGATCGAGACGTTGGAGCAGGACTCAAACATCCTCTATGTCGTGGACTACGACAAGGCGCTCACCACGTCCCTGCCCTCCCGCCTGCGCGAGATGATCGTCAACGGATATAACAAGAAGCGCAGCGGTGATCTCTTCTACGTGCCACGACCCGACTGGGAGGATGTCAGCAACGCTGCCGACTACCGCGGCACAAGCCACGGACTGTGGAACCCCACCGACGCCCACATCCCCTTCGTGCTCTATGGCTGGCACATACCTCATGGACAGACTGCCGAGCCGACGCATATCGTCGACATCGCACCGACTATCTGTGAGCTGCTGCACATACAGATGCCCAACGAATGTATCGGCGACGCCAAGTTGCCGAAATAAGATTGATGTGATGATTGAGAAACAGCATGAGATGGATCTGCGAGAACTTGGGCTCTGCTACTTGCCGTATTTTTTTGGAATTAATATCTGATAGCAACCCGATAATACTATTTTTTTTTGTAACTTTGCATCGCAATTGGTTCATGCGCTGAGCATGATGAAAAGGGAACCGGGTGGGAATCCCGGACAGTCCCGCTGCTGTGTGCAGTCCTTTGAGGAGCGAACATGCGTGTCACTGACAATTTGTTGGGAAGACCGTTCGCCATCCGACTGCGAGCCAGAAGACCTGCCATTGCACCCAAGGAGCATAGTCCGCGTGGTTTCGGCTATTCTCTGACATGGTATAATCAAAGCGATGCAGATGCGAAAGAAACGTCATTTCATCACCCATGCGATAGGGCGGCAGTTGAGACAAGGACTGCTGCTGACTGGCTTATGTGTCTGCGCGGTGACTTCACCGGCTCAGAAGCGAGTTTCACGATCCTTGATGACCGACAGCGTCTTCCAATTGAGGGAAGTCGTGGCCAGAGGCACGCAAACCGTGTCGCCCCATCAAACGATCTCACAGAAGCAACTCTCAGCCCTGGCCTCGAACAATGTCGCCGACGCGCTGAAGTATCTCGCCGGCGTGCAGATCAAGGACTATGGCGGCCTCGGCGGCCAGAAGACGGTCAACGTCCGATCCCTCGGCTCGCAGCACGTGGGCGTATACCTCGACGGCGTGCGCATCACCAACGCACAGAACGGCACCGTGGACCTGGGCAAATACTCGCTGACAACCCTGGAGTCAGTGTCGATCTTCAACGCCAACAAGACCGAGCCGCTGATGACAGCCAGCGAGTATGCCTCGGCTTCGACGATCTATCTCCGCACACGACGCCCCGACAGTACCTCGCTCACTGCCAGCTACGGCTATGGCTCGTTCAACACACGTAAGGCCAACGTCACCTATTCCTATAAGCGGTTGGCCCTGGTCGACGTGCAGTACACCCACACCGACGGCAACTATCCTTTCCGCTATCATACCGAATACGAGGACACGACAGGCCGGCGCCGCAATTCCGACCTCGACCAGATGCGCATCGAGGGCGTGCTCTTCCACGGCCCGCTGCAGTGGCACACCTATTATTATCTCTCTTACCGCGGTCTGCCGGGTGGCATCGTGCGACGTCTCTCCGACCAGTATACCGACGTAGGGCGCGAGTGGGACCAGAACTTCTTCACGCAACTCTCCTGGCAGGATCATTTCGGAGCTGTCGGACTGCGCACCATCGCCAAGTATGCCAACGACCGGCTGCACTATCGGTCGGACTACGACAACAATATCAGCGTGCACAGCAATGTCACCTATCACCAGCAGGATGCCTATGCGGCACTGGCAGCCTCTTATACTTATAAGGACTTTGGCATCTCACTGTCCTCCGACCTGCGCTGGAGCGACCTCACCGCCGACATGAAGCACTTCAGCTATGTCTATCGCTTGGACAGCAAGAACGCGCTGACCGCCTTCTACCGTCACGGGGGGCTGTCGCTCAACGCCACGACACTCTACACCTATTGCCGCGACCACACCCGTCGCAAAGCCGGACCCCTGCACCGCTGGACGTGGGATGCCTTGGCCTCTTACCGTCTTGGAGACTGGACGCTGCGCGCCTTCTACAAGAGCGTGTTCCGCATTCCTACGCTCAACGACCTCTACTACACGCTCACGGGCAACCGTTTTCTCAAACCCGAATATACCCAGCAGTGGGATGCGGGATTCACCTATGAGCACCGATGGCTGCGCCTGCAGGTCGACGGATACTTCAACCATGTCAAAGACCGCATCGTCTGCCTGCCGCTGAAAGGATCGTTTCAGTGGTCCATGCTCAACTATGGCTATACACGTTGCATTGGCACAGATGTCTCGGTCAATGCCGCTTTCAAGCACCATATCGTCATGCTCTCCGCTACCTTTCAGGATGACCGCAACCGCACAAATCCTGGGGGGAAGGACTACAACGACTTTGTGGCTTATGCACCGCGCTGGTCGTTCTCGGCCATCTACACGTTTCTCTGGCGTGGACTCTCCGTGTCGGTCTCGGACATGTTTGTCGACAAGCGCTACTGGACGGCGCAGAATAGTGTTGATGCCCCCCTTGACCGCTACAACTGCATGGACGTGAAGGCAGGATACCGCCTGAGATGGTTCACGATAGAAGCCGAATGTCAGAATGTCTTCGACAAGCCTTACGAAATGATTCAACGGTGGCCTATGCCGGGACGGCGATATGCCGTGACAATGAAGGCGAACTTGTGAATGTTAAATGATGAATGTTGAATGAAATGCATGGCATTAAGATAATAGGTAAAAAGTACATGATTATGGTAAAGAAATTATTATTTGCGTTAGCGCTGCTCCTCTCCCCTCTCTTTGGGCTTGGAGGGTCTGCTTCCACCCTTTTAGGGGGACCAGGAGGGTCTGAGAGCCTGATCATCTGTAACGAGGGCAATTGGCAAAGCGACAACGGACAATTGTCGTACTACGACGGCAAGACGGGGCTGCTGACCAATCAGTGGTTCCGTCAGATCAACAAAGCGAAGCTCGGTGACACGCCCAACGACATCATTCAGGTCAACGACACGCTGATCGCCATCGCCGTCAATTGGTCCAACCTCATCCAGTTTATCCATCCCGACGGCACGGCATGCGGGGCTACTGAGGGCGTGCCCAACAACCGCCGTCTCTGTTCTGACGGCAAGTATCTCTACGTCACCTCTTATGCTCATAAATGCGGCAACACCACGTTCACCAAGGGCTATGTGGCTAAGATCGATGTAGCAACGAAAGCCATTGTCGGCACCTGCGAGGTGGGCTGGGAGCCAGAGGGCACGCAGCTCTATAAAGGCATGCTCTATGTGGCCAACACCGGCGGCTATGCTTTTCAAGAGGGTCATGACTACGAGAAGACGATCTCTGTGGTAGATCCCGCGACGATGACGCTCGTCAAAAACATAGATACGGGATGCATCAATCTCTACAGCGAGATGTCGCAAGCCGGACAATACCTCTGCGTCAACTCTGCCGGCGATTATCACGACAATCCGGCCAAAACGGTCGTGCTGAACTGCGAGACTGGCAAGGTCACCACTTTTGATTTCCCCTGCACCTATAACACCACCGACGGCAAGAAGTTCTACACCATCGGCTCGCAATTCTCCTACGACACGGGAGCCTATACATGGTTTATCAACACCATCGACCCGCAGACGATGACGGTCACTGAGGGTATCTTCAATGACGCCATCACCCAAAAGATCAAGTCGCTCACGGCACCCTACGAGATCTATGTGTCGCCCTACACGGGGAATATTTACTTCTCCGATGCCCAGAGCTATGCTTCCGCCGGTGACCTCTTTGGCTACACCGCCGACGGCAAGGCTCTCTTCGGACCGCTCGAAGCATATATCAATCCCGCACATATCTTGGCGCTCAAGCCTCAGACAGCCACGGGCATCAATGCCGTCAGGGAAAAGACCCGCGAGGCTGCGCCATCCTACAATCTCTCGGGACAGCGCGTCGACAGCCACTACAGAGGTGTGGTCGTAAGAAACGGAAAGAAACAGATTCAGAGATAACAAACTAAAGAAGTATGAAAAAGAAAATTCTACTCTTCATCTCTATGGTAGCTTGTACGGCATTGCAAGCGCAGAACGCTTATATTAATAAGGTATACGACTTCTGTCCTGCACCAGGTCAGAACGTCAATACGATGCCACAATATAATGCGGGTGATACCAAGGAGAGCATATTGGAGAGAGTGAATGCCACGCTCTGCAAGGAGTCAGCGGGAGTGATCAGTTTGGGAGGCTACGGCGGATATGTCGTGTTTGGCTTTGACCACAGGGTGGAAAACCAAACTGGCAAGATGGACTTTGAAGTTCTGGGCAACGCATTTTTTTCCACGGCAAGTACCAGTTCCAGCAGGCGCGGTGGCAGCAGCGAGCCGGGAATCATCCTTGTCAGCCAAGACACGAATGGCAACGGGCTGCCAGATGATGAATGGTATGAGATAGCAGGAAGCGAATACAATAAGCCGGAGACTATCCACGACTACGAAATTACCTACTATCGTCCCGACGAAAACAAAACGAAGACACCTGACGGGAACTTCCTTTCAGACACTACGTATGTCCGTTGGACAGACAATCACGGTGGCAAAGGCTACGTCTACAAAAACACATTCCACAGCCAAAGCTATTGGCCACAATGGCTCAGCGACTCTACGCTCACCTTCCGCGGCACAAGGCTGGCCGACAACTACGTTGACCAAAGCGGCAATGGCAGCTATTACGTGCTGTATTGCTATGACTATGGCTACGCCGACAATGTCCCCAATGACGACTCGCTGGCTTATATCAACATTGATTGGGCCGTGGACAGCAATGGTCATCCTGCTCATCTTGACGGAATAGACTTTGTGAAGGTCTATACTGCCGTCAACCAATATTGTGGCTGGCTCGGCGAAACAAGTACGGAAGTGGCTGGTGCGGTGGATCTGCATCTGATAGGACAATCCATCGACGACCCCACAACGAAAATCTATCTGCCTTCCATCTCTTCCGTGCATGATAGTATTACCGGACTCTTCGATCTCAGCGGACGAAAAGTCGCTTTGCCTGTAGCAGGTCGCCTATATCTTGTCAAGGCAAACGGAAAAACGAGAAAAGTCATTTGGAAATAATCAATTCACATATTCAATTATTATGAAGAAAATCTTTACTCTTTTAGTAACACTCCTTCTGTTTGTTGTGATGCGTGCCGCTGCCATTACGAGTGGTATAGATACGGCCAACATCAAACGTTGGGTAGGCCAGGGCTCCAACTATGCAGCCCTGGCAGTCAAATGGTATAACGAGAAGGGAGATGCCAAGACTCTGGTTTGGGGATACCGTTGGGCCGAAGGCGAGACCAAGACGGGTCTCGACATGCTGCTGGACGTGGCAAAGTCCGACCATCGCTTCTATGTTCTGACCCGTCAGAAAAGCATGTATGGAGCGACCATAGGCGGCTTAGGCTATGACGAGGATGACAACGGACGGTTCGGACTGACCGATGGTACCGACACCGTCTATCCTCGCAATGGTATCGTCGACGTGAACAGCTATGCCTTTGACAGCTGGAAGGCCGTCGATGACGCTGACATGTGGAACTCAGGATGGTACTCAGGATTTTGGAACTACAACATAGCATCCTCAACAGATGGAGAACTGCAATCGTCAATGGTGGGCGCATCGTCGCGTGCGCTGGCCAGTGGCTGTGTCGACGCATACGTGTTTAGTCCTTTTACTGCAAGTAATACTTATGATGGCAACCTAACCTATCTGCCTACACAATCAGACTATAGCAATGGGGCTTTCGTGGTGAATGAAGACTGGTTTGGACATCGCAACTCCTCCGTCAACTTTCTCTCGTCGGATGGCATGTGGGAGTATGAGACCATTGCCAATGTTGGCGTGACTGCATGCTATGGAGCGTTCTATGGAAATCACTTCTATGTCATGTCAAAGCAAGCCGGCACAAACATCGGTGGCCGCGTATGTATCTATGACGCGCGTTCCATGAAGCTCCAAAAGGAGATCGCTGTCATCGACGCCTCTAAGTCAAGTTGTGATGGGCGCAGCTTCGTTGGTGTGGATGCGCACAAGGGCTATGTAAGTACCTCTGGCGGCATCTATGTCCTCGATCTGGACAAGCAGGCCATCTCAGGAGAGGTGAAAGATGCGGACGGCAATGCCTTCGAAGGAGAATGTGGCAACATGATCAGACTGAACGATTATGTCTACTGTGTTACCGCAAAGAAGGGTATCGCTGTCATCGACCCAAGCACCGACAAAGCCGTGAAGTATTTCAGCGGCTCCTTTGCTTCTATTACGCTTTCAAAAGACGGCACTCTGTGGGCCAGCCTCTCTAACGGCGGACTGGCTAAGTTAAACCTTGCAACAGGCGAGACAGAGACGATCACACTTCCTGATGGCATTGGTGCTCCGGCTACTTCTTCATGGGCTTGGACTCCCGATGGTCTCTGCGCAAGCAAGCAACACAATGTCATCTACTGGACCTCTATGACGGGATGGTCGGTCTACAAGGTCTTTAAGTATGACATTGACAGCAAGACTTTCTCCACATATATCGACCTGACCAACGATGCCGATGGCGTGAACATTTATGGTTGCAGCTTCCGTGTCGACCCTGTCAGTGACTGCGGATATGCTTCCGTCACGAAAGGGTATACCAATTTCTATCAAGTGCGCAAATATGACGCGCAAGGCAACCAGCTCGCGATCTATCCTATGAACGACGAGCAGAAGAACTACTGGTTTCCGGGAATGTTTGTCTTCCCAGATACCAAAGATCCTGTCTTCTCCGCGCAAGACGTGACCGTGGCTGTGAACCAGTCCGATACTATCGACCTCGCTTCTATGGCTTCTGATGCTGACAATATGGATGCTGCCATCGTGAAGACGCTGACGAGTGTGAATAATGAAGATGTCGTGTCGGCTGAGATCGTTGACGGAAAGCTCGTTGTCAAAGGCCTACAAGCAGGATCGACAACCATCAACCTCTCCCTGAACTCAAACGGCATTGTCGTGCCTGCGAGCTTGGATGTAACGGTTTCCGAGAGCACTGCCATTACCGCTGTCAAGACCGACATCCAGCGTGACGACGCTATCTACAACCTCGCCGGACAACGTGTCGGCAAGGACTATAAGGGTGTGGTGATCATCAACGGAAAGAAAGTGGTGAGAAGATAATGAGGCACCATGCGCCTCTGTGAAACGTAATCAGACTTTACAAAACCTTGTCTGAATTCTGTCGCAAAATAGAGAGCCGAAGGCCATGAAAAAGAGAAAAAACAGGGATGATTCGGCTCTCTTTCAAGTGTCCTGCGACAAAAGCACAGAACGGATGCGGTGCGTCCCTTGGTGACGTTGACTTTGCACTTAATCACTCTACATACAAGATGGCAAGAGTATATACCAAGGTAGATTACTCTCCGGCTTGGGAATTGAATGAGAAAGTCATAGACTATATTTTCTTCAGCAACGAGGATATTGATCACCATGAAGATTCTGGCAAATCATTTGAGAGGATGTCGAAGTACAATCATATCCGCGGAGAGGCATTCATAAGCGGTGAATGCGTATCTGTAATCGAGGACTCTGGATTTACAAATGTTGAACAGGTAATAGCAAAAGTACTTATGTCTATGCATGATGACGTACCACGCCCGACCAAGGTTCAGATTAAGATTACGAATCTCGATAAGAGGCAAATTCAATTGTATCAGAGGGTAATACGATAACAGATGTGCTAAATAAACTGCAAACAAATAAGATTTCGCATTATTTCGGTTGAAGACTCAGTCTGTAGTCGCTTGGCGACTGGCCGAGATGCTTTGTGCAGTAACGGCTGAAGTAAGAGAGTGATGTAAAATTCATAAGTTCTGCTATCTGGGTGAGGGACAGGCGTTCATCATTCAGATAGTCTTTTAATATAGGTACGGTGTGTCGGTCGATGTATGAGGTGACACTGTGTCCTGTCACGCGTTTGACGGTGGCCGAAAGATATTTAGGAGATACGTTCAGTCGCTCTGCATAGTAGCCCACATCACGCTCTGTTCGGCTGATACCAGTAGCCAATAGTGCCATAAGTTGTTTTACAATGTAGGCTGTGCGGTCAGTATGCGAATCGGTGGCTTCACGTTGAGCATGGGCCTCGAAGATGTCGTATATCATCGTCAGACAGAGACTGCCCATCAGCTCACGATAGAACTGCAAGTGGCGGTCGTCCATGCGGTCGCGCAGACGATGGAAGTCCTCTCTCAGATGCTGAGCCTGTTCTTCAGTTAGTTTGATGACAGGGTCTTGGTTCAGCGAGATACTGCCACCGATGCTGTAGTTGTTCGACGGCAGCAGGTTCTGACGAAATTTATAATCAGCAGCAAACCATTCTACCTGCAAGTCATCATGTGCCGCCAGATTGCTGATACGATCAGGCATCGGTATCACCACCATGTCGTTTTTGATAATGTGGTAGCAATGCTCGTTGAACACAAAACTTGCCTCACCTGCCAAGCAAAGCAGGTGCATGCAGGTGTGGCTCAACTCATAGGAATTCATCCCATAGAAGTCTGTTGAATATTGAAAATCTGCCTTCATGGCTGACAAAATTGCGATTAAGCGAGCGCAGAAAGCTTGCTTTTTGCCGAGCATGAGCAAGTTCGCGCAGTTTTACTGCGCAAAATTACACATTATTTTATATACAAAAGAACGATTTGGGTGAAAAGTGAAAATTGTGACGCAATTTATGAAAGTAAAGTACCAGAAAAACGTCGTAACTTTGCACCGTGAAAGTTAAAAACGATAAGATAATGGATTTCAGAATTCAAGACCGCATGGAGTTGAAGGCATTAGTAGACTTCTATGCAACAGAGAGTGACAAGAACAACCAGGACTGCTACGTTGAGATTTTCCGTCCTGACATCAAACTGAACGTGTATTTCGGTGGTAAGCTGGGCATGACAGCAAACGACGTGCAAGACATGATCCGTCAGTTCAAGGCTTTCGGTGCCGCTAAGGTGTCTTTCCACATGAACGGTCAGCAGAGTGTGGATTTCATTGACGAGACTCATGCCACAGGTACTTGCTATGCACTGGCTACACTGGTGACAGAGCAGGACGGTAAGGATGTGCTGACTACCCATGCAGTACGCTACTATGACAAATACGAGAAGATTGACGGTCGTTGGTGGATCAGTGAGCGTGAGCAGCATTTTGAGTGGTCAACGAATCAGACTCTGGGATAATATGGGTAAATCATTGAAACTGATACTTGCATCAGCTCTGTGTATGCTGGTTTCCACTGCATGCGGTGGAAACAGCAAGAAAGAGATTGCTGCGAATGAACAAACAACGACAAACGGGAAAACAGTTATGGCAAAAGACGGAAAGGCAATTGTAGTGTTCTTCTCGCATGCGGGAGACAACTACGCAGTAGGAAACATTGAGGTAGGTAACACGAAGATTGTGGCAGACTACATCACGGAACTGACAGGTGCGGAGCAGTTTGAGATAGTCACCCACAAGTATGACGGGATGGCATATAATCCCCTTATCAAGCTGGCTAAGGAGGAGACCAGGAATGGCGAGTTACCAGAGTATGAGGGTGAAGTGGATCTGTCAAAGTATGATACAGTATTTATCGGTGGTCCCGTATGGTGGGGCACTTATCCGCAAGTGATGTTCACCTTCTTCAAGAAGCATGCTAACGACCTGAAGGGTAAGACCGTCATTCCTTTCACCACTCACGAAGGTTCTGGATTGGCCAACTGTGTGGAGGATGTGAAGGATGCCTTCCCTGGTGCCAACGTCCAAAAGGGCTTCAGCATCTACGGTCACGAAGTGCGCACGGAAAAGAAAAAGGTCGAGAAGTGGTTGAATGGTTTAGGATATTAATAACGAAGATTATGGAGTACATTAAATTACCAAACGGTGTCAAGATGCCGACTTTGGGCTACGGCGTTTTTCTCGTAAGCCCTGACGAGTGTGAACGTTGTGTGAGTGATGCTTTGAGTGTGGGCTACAGGCTGATAGATACGGCACAGGCATACCAGAATGAGGAAGGGGTTGGCAATGCCTGGCGCAAGAGCGGCATCAAGCGTGAAGAACTGTTCCTTGTAACGAAGGTATGGATATCCAATGCTGGTGAAGAAAAGGCTGCCAAGAGTATCGACGAGAGCCTGCGCAAGTTGCAGACAGAGTATATCGATCTGCTGCTCATCCATCAGGCTTATGGCGACGTTTTCGGCACATGGCGGGCTATGGAGAAGGCTTATCGTGCAGGTAAGGTTCGCGCCATTGGCGTTAGCAACTTCCAGGCTGGCCGCTTCTTTGACTTCGCCCACTATGTAGAGCTGAAACCAATGGTGAACCAGCTGGAATGCAACACGTTCTCTCAGCAGACAGGAATCGAGCCGATTCTTGGCGAGTTTGGCACCAAGATGATGGCTTGGTATCCACTCGGTGGACAAGGCACTAATGGCATTGTAAAGAGCGAATTGTTGGCTTCTATCGGAACAAAGTACAACAAGACTGCTGCCCAGGTAGCCCTCCGTTGGCTCACCCTGCGTGGTATCGTAGCCATTCCCAAGTCGAGCCATAAGGAGCGCATGGCGCAGAATATTGACATCTTCGATTTCTCGCTGAGTGATGACGATATGGCTCAGATAGCCAAGATGAACCAGCACGATGCTGGAACCAGAGATTTTGGTGACCCTCAGTTTGTGAAGTACCTCATTGAAACATACGGTTAAGCGAGGGCAGAATCATGCTTGGATGAATTCTGCCGAGCGTGAGTATGTTCGACGAAGTCAAATTTACGGATAAGACAATGAAACAAGTATCAGTATTAGTGGGTGCTGGCAGCATCGGACAAGCCATCATCCGTCGTGTGTCGGCTGGTAAGCACATCGTGTTGGCAGATTATAGTGAGGAGAATGCGAAACGGGCTGCAAAGACGCTTGAAGATGCAGGTTTTGAATGCTCAATTATCCAATGCGACCTTGGTTCAAAAGAGGACATCCTGAAGTTGGTGGAGTTTGCCACCAACAAGGGAGACGTGACTAATGTTGTGAATGCTGCTGGTGTATCGCCCTCACAGGCTCCCGTAGCAGAAATTCTTCGCGTTGACCTCTACGGAACAAGTGTTCTGTTGGAAGAGCTCGGCAAGGTGATTGCAGAGGGTGGCTCTGGTGTGATTATCTCATCGCAAAGCGGTCATCGTCTTCCTGCTTTTCCACAGGAGCAAAACGAAGCATTGGCAACAACTCCCGTGGATGAACTGCTGGATTTACCATTCCTAAAGGAAATCAACGACACGCTGAAAGCCTATCAATATTCCAAGCGTTGCAATGTGCTCCGCGTGATGTACGAGGCTACCCGCTGGGGCCGTCGCGGTGCTACCATTAACTCAATCTCACCAGGTATCATCATTACGCCATTGGCAGACGATGAACTGCATGGCCCCCGCAAGGAAGGCTATCTGAAGATGATAGAGGGCATGCCAGCGCGTCGAGCCGGAACACCCGACGAAGTGGGTGATATGGCTGAGTTCCTGATGTCCTCCCGTGGCCGTTTCATCAGCGGTGCCGACTTTCTGATTGATGGTGGCTGCACAGCTTCCTACTGGTATGGTGACTTACAGTATCTCAAGGTTACACATTAATGAACCGCCTTATTACGATACTGTTTCTTGGAATGACGGCAATAATCATGCAAGCAAAGACGGACAACGATCAACTGACGAACGAAGCAAGAGCAGAGGGCAAGCTTGTTGTACTATGCCTTGCAAGGAGAAAGAAGACGAAAGTTAAATAGAAGCCCTCTACCGAGTAATGTACAAGGCTATGATGGCTAAGGACACGCTGACACTAAACCATATCCATGTCGATGATTTTGTGCTGACCCACATGACTGGGATGCATCAGTCAAAGCAAGAGTACATTAGGGCTATTGCAGGTGGTACGCTGAATTATTATTCAGAATCGTTTCACTATCGAAAAGACAGGAAACGGTACATGTTCGTGATCGCCGTCTTGTGATCGGTATTAACAGTAATGCTTCACCTCGCCGCCGTGAGCAGGATGACGAGTCCGCTGATACCGATGTAGGTGTAGACGACATATCTGAAGATGCCGTTGGAGAGATGTCGGAAGAGATAGCCGCCGAGTGTCGTGCCGATGGCCACGCCGCCGATGCCATAGAGGTAGTCGAGGCCCACAGTGGAGGTCATGAAGCCATTGTAGGTGCGCACGAGTGCCATGATGATATTACCGCTGAGCATATAGACCTGGGCCAGTGCCATATACTGGTTTTTGTCCTTTGTGGTGGAGATGAAATAAAGCACGGCAGGCGGTCCCTGCATGTTGAAGAAGCCACCCATCAGTCCGCTGAGCACGCCGGTGCCGATCTGTGTGGGCAAGGTAGGCCGCAGCCGTATCTTCTTATTGAAAAACCAAAAGTAGATGCTGAACAGGATCAGTACCACGCCAAGCACACCGCGCAGCACCACGTCATTGATCTTCTTCAAGCAAAAGATCGACAGCGTGGAGACAACAACGAAGGCACAGAGTATCGGCACGACGCGCCGCCACTGTACATAGCGGTGCATGCGGATGGCGATATAGATGGAGTTGCTCATAGCCAGCAATCCCGTAAGCGTGGTAGCCTCGGCATACGAGGGCATGAGAAAAGGCAGCATCGTCATGATGAAGATGCCGAAGCCAAAGCCCGTTGTGCGTTGAATGAGGCTCGCAACGATGCTCAGCAGGAAGATGGAAACAATGACGGTCATCGTGAAAATGATTTAGAAAGGCTGAGGCCTGCCTGATCTACCGGAAGGGATGGGGGAAGGAAGAGACCTACAGCGTCCACACTGTTTCGTCGCCACAGATGTTTCGGATCTTCATCCGCAGCAGATGATGACGACGTCCTTGCGGTAACTGATCATTGATGATGCAAAAATACAAAATTATTTTGGTTCAGCTGTGATAAGGCTACACACATATTTATAATTTAACGCTCAGCGGTGTGACATATATATAATAATGAGTCCACTTTAGAAAGACATGGTTATGTCCTTCTAAAGTGGGCTCAACAAACCTCTGTTATTCTGTTACTCTGTCTTATATGATATATGGTTCGTATGTCTTTCTGTCTAAAAGACTCTTTACCTTTTTACTTTGTCTGTATCGTCAGCGATGTCGGTTGCAGGTCGGTGGCCTGGGCATGGACGACGACGGGCTTGGTCTTGTCCTTGACGCGCACCACGACGAGGCACTTGCCGAAGAAGGCGAGACGGTCGCTGGCCTTGAAGCGCTCGGTGGAGAACGGTGATCCGTTGTCCACGCCGACGATGTCGGCATTGTCCGCAGTGAAGTAGATGTGGTTGCGCGCGTCGGGGCAGAGCGTGCCGTTCTTGTCGGTGACTTCAGCATTGACAAACGTGGTTGTCTCGCCACGGTAGTCGCATGTCAAGCGTATTGACGTGGCGGGGCCGGCGGTGCGGATCGTCTGCCGGCGCACCTCCTTGCCGTGCTGGCGTGCCACGGCAGTGATCTCGCCGGGCTCGAACGTCACGCGCCACATCACATGATACTGGTGGCTGTCGGCCTTGCGACGGATGCCCTGGCTCTTGCCGTTGACAAAGAGCTCCACCTCGTCGGCGTTGTTGTAGTAGCACCACAGGTCGACGGTCTGTCCCGGCAGCCAGTTCCAGTGAGGGAACAGATGGAGCACGGGCTTGGCGGTCCATTCACTCTGATACATATAATAGGCGTCCTTCGGGAAACCTGCCAGGTCGATGATGCCGAAATAGCTGCTGCGGGCCGGATATCCATAGGGCGTGGGCTCGCCGATGTAGTCCCAGCCGGTCCAGATAAACTGTCCGGCGCAGTAGGGCGTGTGCTTGACGATGTCCCAGATACCCTCGTGTGTGGTGCCCCATGGCACGTGGCTGTTGTCATAGGCCGAGCACATCATCGTGGGATTGGTGTAGGTCTTGTCCCATCGTTCCGGTGCTACGTAGTCGCTGTCGGAGGGCATGCGGTAGTAGCCGCGCGTCTGCAGGGCAGAGACACTCTCGGTCATGAGGAAAGGCTTGCCGGGAAAGTTCTTCGGCACATCCTTGATATACTGTTCATGATAGTTAAAACCGATGATATCCAATGCGCCGGACTTGAAGAGATGGTTGTCGGGCGAAGGCTCGTTGCATCCCGCGGTGATCGGGCGGCTCTTGTCGAGACTTCTGACGATGTCGGCGAGATGGATGGTGAGCAGAGCGTTTGGGGAGAGCTCCTTGTCGTGGGCGAGAGCCGAGGCATCGTGGCCCGCGTTGAGAATCAGGTTGGCTTGCTCCAGCGTCAACGCGTCGGCACTGGCCGACGACCACTGCTCGAGCACCTCGTTGCCAATGCTCCAGATGAGTATCGACGGATGGTTGCGGTCACGAAGCAGCATGTCGGTGAGGTCGCGCTGGTGCCATTTCTCGAAGAAGCGGGCGTAGTCGTTCTTCGTCTTGCGGCGCATCCACATGTCGAAAGCCTCATCCATGACGATGAAGCCCATCGTGTCGGCCATGTTCAGCAGTTCCAGAGCGGGTGGGTTATGGCTGCATCGGATAGCGTTGACGCCCATGTCCTTTAGCTTTACCAATTGGCGGCGGAGCGCGTCGTTGTCGAGGGCTGCACCTAAGCAGCCAAGGTCGTGGTGGTCACAGACACCGTTGAGTTTCATATTCTTGCCGTTGAGCCAGAAACCCGTCTTGGCATCGAAGCGGAACGTGCGGAAGGCCGTTGTCGTGCGCACGGCGTCTACGGTCTTGCCAGCAATGACGATCTCGGTGAGCAAGGTGTAGACGTTCGGCGCATCGGGGCTCCACAAGCGTGGGTTGCGCACCGTCATCTGCTGCCCGGTGCTGCCGTTGGCAACCTGCGCGACGATCTTGCCGTTACTGTCAAAGAGCGTGTTGCGGATCATCGGATGCTGTCCCCCGTGGTTCTCGTTGGCGAGGGTGACGGCCACGGGAACAGTCCATGTGCGTCCGTTCTTGGTTGTTGGCATGACGTAGACGCCCCAGTTGGCGATGTGCAGCGGTGCGGTGGTGGTGAGCCATACGTGACGGTAGATGCCGCAGCCCGAATACCAGCGCGAGTTGGGCTGGTCGCTGTTGTCGACGCGTACGGCGACGACGTTGTCAGCATCGCGGCGGAGATAAGGCGTGAGGTCGTATTGAAATGAGCTATAGCCGTAGGGGCGTGTGCCGAGCAGGTGTCCATTGATATACACCGAGCTGTTCATATACACGCCGTCGAAGGTGATGAAGAGCCGGTCGGCGGCGGTGAGTGAGGCGGGTACGGTGAAGTGCTTGCGGTACCAGCCGATGCCGCCGGGCAGTGCGCCGCCACCGGCACCGCTTGGATTGTCGACACTGAAGTCACCCTCTATGGCCCAGTCGTGGGGCAGGTTGAGTTGTCGCCACGACGCGTCGGCATAGTCGGGACGCGCCATGGCTGAGGTGTCGCCGAGACAGAACAGCCAGCCGCGGTCGAGGTTGTGCGTCTCGCGAGCAGATGTGGGGAGAGACGCCAGGAGAGAAAGGAGAAGGGTGAAGAGCAGAAGGGAGATGCGGTGGGTCATGGAGGGTTATTTTTTTTGTTTATGAGAGACGGGGGGGGCAAGGGAAGAGAGGGTGCCCTGGGATGAGACAAAGGGGCGCGCCTGGTTATAACCAGGCGAACAGAACGGAGCACCCGAACAGAACGGAGCACCCGAACAGAACGGAGCACCC
>CAVKHS010000017.1:0-70071 GCA_963656095.1 Paratractidigestivibacter sp. | reverse complement strand
CTGGAGTAATCCCAGCTTTGTACTGCAGTAATTTGGACGTAGTACTGGAGTAATCCGCCCATAGTACTGCCACTGAAAGGCTGAGATTTAGGCAACAAACCAGTTGGCACGTTGTAAGAAACCATCGAGATAGGGGACAGCGGAAGCAGCAACTTACAGAACCAAGCACAACAATCCTTGCCTGGCTTTACAAGACAAGCATTAAGAGAGAGAAATGATGAGCCCTACTTCCCTCGACCTAATAATATGTGCTTTATGTCTTTCTGTCTAAAAATAAATATGCGTTTTCTGTCTAAAAATAAGAGACTTATGTCTAACCTTTCTTTGTACCTTTATTGTTGAGGCGACGCTTCACCACAGCAGGATTACCCACGGCAAGGCTGTCGTCGGGAATATCGTGCACGACGACGGCTCCGGCGCCAATAATACAACGCTTGCCGATGGTCACGCCGGGCAAGACGGTGACACCGCCGCCCAGCCAGGTGTCGTCGCCAATGGTAATCGGATAGGACGTCTCCATCGGCTTGCGCCGGTCGAGATAGTTCATGGGATGCTGGGGCGTAAGCAACTGACAGTTAGGACCAATGAGCACATGGTTGCCGATGGTGATGATGGCTCCACCGAGAAACGTACAATTGTAGTTGATGAACACGTGTTCGCCGATGTGGTTGCTGCTGGCATGGTCGCAGTAAAACGGCGGGCAGATCACCGAAGAATCGGGAATGCCCGGCGCCACGCGCTGCAGCAACGACCGAAAAGTCGGTGAGGTCAGCGTGGTCTGGTTGAACTCCAAGAGCAACTCCTTCGTGTCAATGCAACTTCGCTGTATCTCAGGGTCATCGATATGATAGAGTTCCTGAGAGCGCATCTTCTCAAATTCAGTTTTCATAGTCATCGTGTTTTGGAAACAAAATTAAGAAAAAACATCAAAAGAACAAACGCCAATAGCACTTATTTTGTAACTTTGTCGCAAAGTAAACACCATGCTGAAATGAAAAGAACCATCATCCTGCTGGTAGGCCTGTTGCTCTGTCTGAACACGCAGGCACAGATGTACAGCTACAACACCAGCTTCACCTTCTCCCAGACCAACTTCGTCGACACGATTCCCATAGAGGTTGTCGACGATCAGATATACATCATGGGCACAGCGGACGGACGTCCCTGCCGCTTCAACCTTGACACGGGATCGAGTCAAGGCTCGGTCTATATGGGCAGTGGCATACAAGGCTTGCGCCCGTTGGGCAATGTCGTCAGCCGCGACGCCGCCGGTAATCTCGACACGGTGTCCGTGGTGGAGTTGCCGTCGCTGACCATCGGCAAGCTGACGCTCCAGCACTATGTCGCCTCGGTGTTCCGTCCGCAGACGCCACGCCGCACGTATGATGCCATCCTCGGCTTCGACTTGTTCAACAAAGGGTTGTGCTGCAAGATCGACGCACGCCATGGCTGGATGATCCTCACCGACCGCCGCGACTACTTCGACCGCGAGCCGGGCGTGGGGCTGCACTATCGGCTGAAATGGTTCGTGCCCTATGTGCTTGTCAGTCCGTTTAAGCGTCATACCGACGAGGTACTCTTTGACACGGGTTCACGCCAACTCTTCACGATGAACAAGGAGAGCTTCGACGTGCATGCCTATAAGAGCAAGAATGTGGAGAGCCAGGTGGAGGAACGCGTCAACGGCTCATTCACCATCGGGCAGTTAGGCGCTGAGCGTCCGTCGGAGGTGGTGTTTATGAAACTCGACCGACTGAAATGGGATACATTCTCGTTCAAAGATGCAAGAGCAATGACCACACAAGGTGCCAGCCGCATCGGGGCCAGCATCCTGCGCTATGGCACGGTGACCATCAACGGCTTCCGCCGCAAGATCTTCTTCCAGCCTTACGAGGGTGGTGACAGTGTGGAGGTGAACAACAAAACCTATACTGTTGCCTATGTGCCGGGCAAAGACGGGCGTGCCATGGTCGGCCTGCTGATGAAGGACAGCCCCGAATACCGGGCAGGCCTTCGGCAGGGCGACACCATCATGGCCATTGACGGCAAGGCCATCGCCACGTTCGCCGACTTCCGGCGTTACCCCTTCGTAAAGGAGCAGACATATAGGCTGACGGTGAAGGGAAGAAACGAAGAGAAAAGAATGATTACGATAAGAAAATAGTAATGTCAAAACCGCTCATTGGCTGCAGGACATACAGCTACATTCAACAAGTCGACGAAATCCCATAAGAAAGCTCGTGTCAAAGCGTGGTTACAACATAAATTAACATTATTTTGTTACACAATACATTTATTTTGCTTAAATTTGTCACATGTCAACCATAAAACATTTCAATACCCTTTAAGTTAACGGGCTTTTATAAGATGAGACACCCTTTAATCTATATCTTACTATTGCTATCTTCCCTTACCTGCACGGCTTCCGTGGAAGTGAAATATTCTGTCACGTCTAAGTCAAGACAGAATTTAGTAAGTGATGTTAAGAGCAAAAAAGAGAACCAAGAATACAAAGACATAGTGGCGATGATGGACAAGAACTCCAATAAGAATTATCAATTAGTGGTAGAAGGTACCACATCCTCGTTCTCGCCCATCAAGCCAGAAAAGCAAATTGCAGACCACGACCCAGAAATAATCATCATCAGTAATGACTATTCAGACGAAGAACGGTCCATATTCCTTAACCTTCAGACAAAGCAGAAAACCGAGGTTATCAACTTTCTAATGAAGAACTATGTAGTCCGAGATACCCTCGCCTCTCTGCCATGGACACTGCAAGACGGCGAAAAGGACATCATGGGATTGAAATGCTACCGAGCCTGTATAGGAGATTCCGTGACAGCTTGGTATTGCATGGAAATACCCATCAGCCAGGGCCCTGAGGGCTACTGGGGCTTACCGGGCATCATCCTGGATCTTGAGACACCCACAGTTTCCTATCACTGTCTGTCTATTGACACACAGTCAAAGGAAAAGCCAGAGAAAGAGAGAAGCGGAAAGGAAATGACAAGGGAAGGTTTTAAACACTTTCAAGCTGAAACCATCAGAATGCTCAAAGAAAGAAGATGAAATACCTTATCTTCGTACTACTAATCCTATTTTCCTATGTAGGAGCGCAGGGGCAGACAATAGAAGGCTATGTGCAGGACCGACAATCAGGGAAAGGCATATCTTTTGCCAGCGTTGTGGCCTTGAGTGACCGCCATGTGCCCATAGCCTTTAGCACTACCAATGATAAAGGACATTTCATCATCAGGGTGACAGCCACCGACTCCATCCTGCTGAGAGCCACTTGCATAGGTTACGAGAAAGCAGAAAAGCAAGCCAAAGTACCTGCATCAAACATACGTTTTCATCTAAATCCAGACACACGAACCATCAAGGAAGTAAACGTAAAAGGACGGATGCCAGGAATGAAAGTCAGCGGAGACACTATCAACTATAACTTCAGAAAATATACCGACGGCACGGAGAACGTACTGGCCGACGTACTGGCAAAGCTGCCAGGGCTGGAAATAGACGAGAAAGGACAAGTGAGAGCCAACGGCAAGCCTGTGGACAAGATAACCGTGAACGGCCAAAATTTCTTTGGAAGTCAAAATGAGCAGATTACGAAGAATATGCCAGTCGACTTCATAGACAAGATACAACTAAACAACAACTACAGTGAATATTCATTGCTCAGAGGATTCAACACGAAGAGGAGCACCGTTATCAATGTGGACGTGGACTCGCTGCACCGGGGACGGGTGACTGGAAATGTAGAGGGCTGGGGAGGCTACAAGAAGAAATACCGCACATCTGTCAACCTCTACTCTTTCGGTACAAAGGTAATGTGGGGTCTCCACGCCAAACAATTCAACACTGGTGAAGAGATGATGTCGCTGATGGACTATATCAAAACCATTGGCGGCATACAGAGCTACGCAGAGCACTACGACGGAGAAGCCAGTATCATACAAGGCGACTTTGCTACACTGCCTTTCATGGACTCCTCAACCCACACATACAAGCGAGCAAACTCCGTCGCCACAGCCAATGTGGCATGGAATCCTAATGCCAAGACCAAATGGAACGCCTACTACATCTACAATGGAGAGCACAGCCATGGACGGTCAGAAATCAAACGATTCAAGGCATCTGACAACACGACTGAACTTTTGCAGCAAACAGAGAAAGAGAGGCGACAGTTCCACCACGCAGGTATCACGATGAGTTACCAGCCCACAACCTCTTCTGCTTTCGACTTGCGAAGCTATTATACGCTGACGTCGTTTACCGGAGAGGAAAGCGAGCACTTCACCACCTGGCACACCTACGAACACAGATATGACTGGACAAACATCGTCTCATACGCCAAGCGGTGGGCAAACACATCCCTGCTCACCATCACCGCCAACTACTTTCTGACGCACGAAAAGGAAACGGTAGACATCCCCAAAGACAGTCTTCTGCCAAAAGCCGAAGGAGCCTCCTATCCCCAAGCCATCTGGCAGACCCAACGACAAACTACAAGACAGGTAAACATCGGTAGCTCATTTGTTCAAAAAATAGGAAAAGGTTGGCAAATCAGACTGCACTCGGCATGGAATTGGATAGAGACAAACCTAAGAGCCAACTCCAACAACGCACTCTATCGAACCAAGAGACAGAAAAGTATTTGCCAGGCTTATGCGACAGGATTGTCTGTCGTTAAAACAGCAGGCGCTCTGACATGGCAGTGTGGGGGTGATGCCATATGGACGGATGCCTTGAGCTATGACCGTAGATTCTGTTTCCGGCCCCAAATGAAACTGGAATGGAATATAAGTCCAATACATTCTCTTTCTGCTACGTACAGTAGCGAAGTTAACCGCGACGGTGATGATTATTTTTCAAACTCATTGAGCATCACCGACTACCGACACATCACCGTCTACCAAGGTGCTGGTGAGAGCCTGCATTTGAAAGACAGAATACAAGTAAACTACCATTACTTCGACATCGTGCCTGACTTCTCGGTCATTACCTATTTGGGTAAGACGTGGAAGCACCAACCTTTCGTGCCCAACTACATCAGTCAAGAGGGAGTCTCCTATACCACGTATGCGACATCCGGGAAAGCACAGACACTGACCTATGCCTATCTACAAGCCAAGAAAGGATTTGCATGCAGGCTACAAGCTACCATTAAGATTCAGGGGCAACAATCAAACTTCCGACAGATGTATGACGGAAAAGAAAGCACCAACCGATGGAGAGTTCTCAACGGACAAGGAGCATTGTCCACGAAGTTCCATTCTATCATCAATATGGAAATAGGATGTGCTGCCGACCTTAAAGAGAGCAGGATGAGTCGATTCGGCCAGCACACGCGACTGAAATCATATCAGCTTTATGCCAAGCCTGTCCTTGCAAGAAAAGGCTCATGGAGCGTCACAATGCCCGTGTTATATATCCATGACAATGCGTCACTATCACATAGCCAATATATAGACCTGTCACTCCATGCCACATGGACAAGGAACCACCTTACCCTGCGACTGGAAGGGCAGAACCTACTCCACACGGGACTTTTCAACCGAATAGACCTCAACACATACGAAGACTATGTCGAGACCAAGACATCATACCGCCTACCAGGCTATCTTCTTATGGGAATACAGTGGAAAATATAAGGCAACAGATACTTCTATATCGCTATGGTAAACGTAAATCGGAGACCACCGTCGGGGTTGTTGCGCACGTTGACGGTACCCTTATGCAATAGGATAGCGTTCTTGACGATGGCAAGGCCGAGGCCTGTGCCGCCCATCTTACGGCTGCGTCCCTTGTCGACACGATAGAAGCGCTCGAAGAGACGCGAGAGGTGCTCGGGCGGTACCCCTACTCCATTGTCGCTGAAGACAAACGTCCAGTAATCGGTGTGGCGCTCGGCGGTGAGCGTGATCGATGTACCCTCACCAGCATAGGCAATGGCGTTGTCGGTGAGATTGCGGAAGACACTGTAAAGCAATGACGGACTGCCTTTGACGATAAGCTCACCGGGCAGATAGTCGTGAAACGTCATGTGACGCTGCTCCAACTGCAAGGCCGTCTCCTTCTGAATGTTCTGCACCATCTCCGAGATATTCACGTCCTCGAAGTTCTGCATGTTAGGCGCATCGTCGAGCCGGTTGAGCGTGGAGATGTCGCGCAGCAACGAGGTGAGCCGCTCGCTTTGTGCATAGCAACGCTTCAGAAACATCTCCTTGGTAGGCTCGTCGATATGCGGATTCTCAAGGATGGTTTCGAGATAGCCCTGAATGCTGGCCACGGGTGTTTTCAACTCATGGGCCACGTTCTGGGTGAGTTGCCGCTTGAGGATGTCCTGCTCGCGCCGTGTGCTCTGCAAGCGTTTATAGATCTTGATGATGCGCTCGGCAATCTCGCCCAGCTCATCGTCGGGAAACACCACGAGATCCTCGGTGTCCAAACTCTCGTTATGGTCGGCGCGCGAGGCAAATATACGGAGCTTGGTGATATTCGTACCTAAGCGATTGACGAAGCGGTAGAGCACGAGCGTCAGCAGTGCCATGACCACCAAAGCAAACCAGATGAAGTGCTGATCGGCCTGCAAGGTCCTTGCCAGATTGTTGTCGTAAGGCAGAGCCGTACGCACGACGAGACCGTCTTCCTTGAAATAGGTAGCAGAATAAAAATAATTACGATCAAGGGTTGTACTATGTCGGGCCAGTGAAGTGCCGTGGCCTTTTGTCAGCGCCTGATGGATTTCCGGGCGTGAGGCATGGTTGGGCATATGGGCATAACCGTGGCGGAAGTTGTCATAGAGCACACGTCCGTCCTTGCGTACCAGTGTGACACGCAACTCCTTGTTGTTGAAGCTGTGCACGAGAGCCGTCAGCGTACTGTCAACCGGCTGCCGCTTACCATGAACCGCCTCATGCACCTGTGCATTGAAACTTTCCAGTTGTGCTTCCAACAGTCCTATCTTGTATTGCTTCTCTCTGGACTGCTGAAAGACGATGAACGCCACGGCAAAGACCAGGAAAAGAGACAGTACCGTCAGATAGAGTTTATTGCCAACAGAGATTGCCTTTACTTTTCTGAAATATCCATCCATTTACTCAATTCGTTTTTAAAGAACACGATACCCGGGAACTTCCCTTAGGCATCGAAATAATAGCCGAATCCCAGTCGGGTGACGATGCACTTGGCAAAGCGCCCGATCTTCTTGCGCAGTCGCGTGATGTTGACATCGACCGTACGATCCAGCACGAGCACGTCCTTGGGCCACACCTTGTCAATGAGCTCCTGGCGGGAGAAGACACGCCCTTTCTCCTCAAGCAGGAGATGAAGCAGTTCAAACTCGGTCTTGGTAAAGGGAACGTCCTCACCATCGATGCTCACCGTCTTTTTGTCGAGATTCATCTCCACTCCCTGATAGCGTAGCACGGCAGGCTCCGGATCTTGGTGCTCAGAAGTACGGCGGAGCACGGCGCGGACGCGGACGAGCACCTCACGCAAGGAGAACGGTTTGGGGATATAGTCATCAGCACCAAGGTTGAAGCCCGTAACCGTGTCGTTCTCGGTGTCGCGTGCCGTGAGGAAGATGATAGGCACGTTGGCAGTCGAAGGATTGGCCTTAAGCTGTTTGGCCATGGCGAAACCCGACATGCCGCCCATCATCACGTCGAGCAGCAAGAGATCAAACGAGGCGATGTCGAGCTTCAGCGCATCCTCAGCCGAATTGGCCGTAAAGACCTGGTAGCCCTCAGTCTCCAAGTTGAACTTTAAAATTTCGCAGAGGTCGTCCTCGTCGTCGACGACCAGTATCTTGTAAATCTTTTCTTCTTCCATGCTTATTGTATGTTATATTGCAAAGATAATCATTTTTTCTTTCTTATGCCTCTGTCATGCCTGTGAATGCACACTTTTTCGCTGAGACTTTAGAAATGTGTCATGAACTCGATGACGATCTTGTCCTGTTCCGAGGTCTTGGGGATACCGCCCTTGCGATAGAAATACTTCTCGTAGTTGATGCGGATATCGGAGATGAACGGCTTGGCAAGGCTGAGTGTCACACCTCCGGTCAGACGATTGCGCTGATAGTCGGTGGTGACCATGGCACCGTTGTCGTCGTATTTTGTGCCGTCGCTGTGGTCGGTCATGAAGTCGTAACGGATCAGCGGCGACATCTTTCGGATCAAGTTGCGCTTATTGCGAACAGCGATGTCGTAGTTGGCGAAAACATCCACGGCATGCACATCTTTATATAAATGGTGGGAATACCGCTTATATAAATACTCTGCCTCGCAGAGAAACGGACCACGGTGATAGGTCAGTCCACCGTCGTACATCATAATCGTATTGTGGTTGGGACTGATCTTCTGTGCGCTAAGCTCCAGATCAGTATGGAAGGGAAAGAAGAACTGCACCTTGGAAGAGAAGTTCGTTCCCTTGGTCCAATAGTCTTTCTGTCCTGTGAGACCCGAACCGTTGAAGACTCCTGCCTGCACACGGATGGGGAAGCCCACATGGAAGTCGTAAGCTGCCATAGCGCCCACGTCGCGCACATTGCCCACTTGCTTGGCAATGAAGCTGCGGTTGGCAAAATACTGTTGGTCGGGTGAGCGGTGGGCGTCGATGGTAAACGGCACACGCATCTGTCCGATAGTGAACTGGAAGTAGCGCCAAGGCTTCAGCCGCGTGTAGGCATCAAGCATCTTGATGACACCCTCGTCGCAAAGGTCGATCTCGGCTTTGTACTCCACTTCGGGCAACAACTTGCCCGTGACACAGACACGTGCCGTGCGTACCTCGAAGCGGCCTTCACCCTCCGAAGTCTGATATTCATACTTACCGCGCAACGTGCCGTGTACCTGCGGCTGCGTGTCTACATCTTGAGCCTGAGCCGACCAAGCAGCCAGCAAACACAGCACAAGCGACAGAATCTTCTTCATATATGTTTCATTCTTGTGTTTACGTTCGCAAAGTTACCCCGACCATGTTTAGAAAAGGTGACACAGATGTTACAAAGACGTGACAAAAGCCTTTGAAACAGCTTCGTAATATCATTGTAACAGACATGAACAACATGTGTTAGAGATTATTGGTAATTTTGCACACAGAAAAGGAACAAGCATATCAACTTACAATCATATGAAAGCGAATAAGAAAAAGTTACTGGAGAGAATTACAAAGATGTCGAAGAAAGGTGGAAAACTCGAGTCTGCCGTCCTGACACTGGCATTGCAAAAACTGGACAGTGAGGACTTCGCCTTTGACGAAGAGGGGTTCTACAATACCAACCGCACTCAACTGGTCTACTCACGCGGCAACCACGAGAAGGTCAGCGTGCCAGCCACAGTGCAGACAATCGGCGAGATGGCCTTCGCCCGAAAAAAGCACCTGAAGAAGGTGACGTTGCCCAAAGGCTTGAAGACAATTGCCCGCGAGGCTTTCGCTGACTGCGATGCCCTGGAGGAGATCGTGCTGCCTGCTTCGGTGGAAACGGTCGAGCCGTATGCTTTCAGTGATTGTGATCGGCTGAAGCGTGTGGTCTTTGAGGGCGCACCCAAAAAAGTCAGTCGTAAGGCCTTCGAATCCTGCGATGAGCTGCACGACATCTCTGTGCCCGACGACATGGTCAAAGCACTGCGCAAGGCACTGCACCTCAACGACGGTGATATCAACTACCTGGTCGTAGGCCACAACGAGGACAGCAGTAAAAAGATAAAAGAGGAGAAAAAGAAAGGGAAGAAAAAAGAGAAAGCTGCCAAGAAAAGCAATAAGGCCACTAAAAAAGACAACAAGAAATAGACTATTCTCAGCCTCAACAAGCATCAAACGACATAGCACCATGACAAAGGAAGACAAACTCAAGAACCTCTACGTCAAACGCGACGTGAGTTGGATGTATTTCAACCACCGCATCCTGCAGGAAGCCAAGAAGGAATACGTGCCTCTGTTGGAGCGACTGTCGTTCTTAGGCATCTACTCCAACAATCTCGACGAGTTCTTCCGGGTGCGTGTGGCCTCACTCAACCGCATCCTGGCCAGTGGAGACGTGGATAAACACACGAAGCAGGATGTGAAGCGCACCATCAAAACCATCAACCTGCTCAACGAGAACTACAGCAAGGAGTACACCGAGGCCACACGACAGGTGGTCCGCGAACTGGAACTGCATAAGATCAGGATGGTCAACGAGACGCAACTCAACGACGAGCAGAAGAAATGGCTAGAAGACTTCTACTACGATAAGCTCAACGGCTCGACGAATCCTATCTGGCTCAGCGAGATCAAAGACCTGAGCACCTTGGAGGATAACCGCATCTATCTGATTGCAGAGAAGACCATCATCAAAGACGCCCGCTCGAAATATGCCATCATCAAGGTGCCCGACAAGACGTTTGGTCGGTTCATCAAAATTCCGGCTTCCGACGGCTACGACAATATCATGTATCTCGACGATGTCATCCGCTTCTGCCTGCCATTTATCTTCATCGGACTCAGGCCGAGCTATTATCGTGCTTACAGCTTCAAGTTCACCAAAGACGCAGAGATGGAGGTGGACAACGACGCTGACTACGGTACAATGGAACGTATCGCCATTGGCGTGGACAGCCGTAAACGGGGAGAGCCGATCCGCGTGCTCTACGACCGCGACATGCCACAGAGCATGCAGAAGAAGATCTTGGAACGGCTCGACATCCGGGAACTTGACACTTCGCTGGCCAGCGGACGCTATCAGAACCATAAGGATCTGATGACGTTTCCCGACTGCGGTCACGACGAACTGAAGTATCCAAAATGGAAACATCTGATGAAACCGGAGTTTCTCTCAGAGCAGAGCATCTTGGATCTCATCCGTGAGAAAGACCGGTTCATCCATGTTCCTTACCATAGCTTCGACGCTTACATCCGTGTACTGCGCGAGGCCGCGCTGAAGCCGGAGGTGAAGGAGATCAGGACTACGCTCTATCGACTGGCCAAGGACTCCAAGGTCGTCAAGGCACTCATCTGTGCTGCCCGCAACGACAAGAAGGTGACAGCCGTAGTAGAACTGCTCGCCCGCTTCGACGAGGAGAGCAATATCAAGTGGAGCAAGCGCATGCAAGAGGAAGGCGTGAACGTCATCTTCGGTGTGGAAGGATTGAAGATTCACTCCAAGCTGCTATATATCAGCAGTAAGAAAGGCGACATTGCCTGCGTTGGTACCGGTAACTTCCACGAGGGCAACGCCAAGATGTATACCGACTATCTGATGATGACAGCCCGCCCGTCTATCGTCTCCGAGGTGGCAAAGGTCTTCCAGTTCATCGACCGTCCGTTCCAGCAGGTGCGTTTCAACCAACTGCTTGTCTCGCCCAACGCCATGAAGAGCCGCATCCTCCACATGTTCGACACAGAGATTAAGAATGCCAAAGAAGGCAAGGAAGCGTGGGCTAAGATCAAGATCAACCATATCACCGCCCCCGACGTGGTGGCGAAGATCTACCAGGCTTCGCAGGCCGGCGTGAAAATCGACATCGTGCTGCGCGGCAACTGCTCGCTCGTGCCGGGCATACTGGGTGTGTCGGACAATGTCCACGCCGTGGGCATCATCGACCGCTACCTTGAGCACAGCCGCATCCTCATCTTCTGCAATGGTGGGAAGAACAAGTATTTCCTCGGCTCGGCCGACTGGATGCCACGCAACCTGCTCAATCGCATTGAGGTGATGACGCCTGTCTATGACGACGACCTCAAGGAGGACCTGCGGCGTACGGTGGAATATGGGCTGCGTGACACAGCCAACGGACGGCTTGTCGACGGCAGGGGCACTGACCAACTGCAAGAGGGCGAACTCTTCCGCAGCCAAGAAGAGCTTTACAAATATTATTTGGAACACAACGAGTAGAAGTCTGTTTGCATAACTCTACCCGCACAATTAAAGAAAGAAATATGAATTGTACTTTAGCAGCTATTGATATTGGTTCCAACGGAGCCCGTTTGCTCATCAAGGCTTTCAATGACGAGGCTGTAGGTCTGGAACGCGTGCGTAAACTCATGTTCGTACGTGTACCCTTGCGCTTGGGCAAAGATGTCTTCACCCTCGGCAAAGTGTCGAAAGAGCGTGAGGGGATGATGGTCCACATGATGAAGGCCTACAAGCAACTGATGAAGGCCTTTCGTGTTGACGCCTACCGTGCCTGTGCCACGTCGGCCATGCGCGATGCCGAAAACGGCATGATGGTGATCAAGAAGATTAAGAAAGGGAGCGGTCTCGACCTGGAAGTGGTCAAAGGACCCGACGAGGCTTTGTTGCTCGTCAACAACCTCGTGGAGAAGACCGACTCCAATGAGGGTAACTTTGCCTACGTCGACGTGGGCGGTGGCAGCACGGAGATCTCACTCATACACGATGGTACGCTCGCCGAGAGCCACTCCTATAATATAGGTACGCTGCGTCTGCTCTCTGACCGCGTCACGCCTGAAGCCTGGAAAGCGATGGAGGCGGATCTGCAAGGCTATGCCAAGCTCTACCCCGGCATCCACATCATTGGATCCGGCGGCAACATCAACAAACTGTTCAAGATCAGCAAGGAAAGTAAAAACAAAAAACTCTCCATCACAGAGTTGCAACGGCTCTACACCATGCTCAAGCCAATGAGCGTCGAGGAGCGTATGGTCTCATTCAACCTCAAGGACGACCGCGCTGACGTCATCGTACCCGCTGCCCGCATCTTCCTTGACGTGAGCAGGCAACTCGGCTGCGACGAGATCATGGTACCCAACATATCGCTGGCTGACTCCATCGTCGACGGACTTTACCACGACATGAAAGCGGCGAAAGTGAAGCCATAAGCATATTCAAAGCGATATCTACGCCTCGGTGATCCCGGTGCGTAGATATTCCTTTTTACGGCTATCTCTTACCAAAAGAAACTAAAAAGCACACATATGTGGTTAAAATAAACTAACCTCATGCAACTTTCCTTTCTTTTCTGCGTCATAATAAAGATATTTGCAACCAGATGGCTCGACGGCAATCTCCTTCTCGAAGAATTTCGAGCCTACGCAGTAAGTATATGAAACGACATTAATTAATAAAAACGATAAGATATGAAGAAGACTAACATCGCTATTGTAGCTCTACTCGCCGGTACCATGCTCGTCAGTAGCTGTGCCAGCAAGAAAGACTTGGTCAACTGTCAGACCGAGAACCGCGAACTGACTGCCAATTATCAGGATGCCAAAGAGAAGCTCGCAGCCTCTCAGGCTCGTGTCAGCTCGTTGGAGGATCAGCTCGCCCAAGCCAAGAAAGACTATGCCTCGCTGCAAGGTTCGCTCGACAAGAGCCTCAACAACGCCAACGCCAACAACATCAACATCTCAAAACTCGTTGATCAAATCAATGAGTCTAACCAGTATATCCGTCACCTCGTGGAGGTGAAGAGCAAGAGTGACTCGCTCAACATGGTACTCACCAACAACCTCACCCGCTCGCTGAGCAAGGAGGAGATGAAAGAGGTAGACGTGCAAGTACTCAAGGGCGTGGTTTATATCAGTCTCGCCGACAACATGCTCTACAAGAGTGGCAGCTACGAGATCAATGACCGCGCTCAGGAGACACTGAGCAAGATCGCAAAGATCATCATGGACTACAAGGACTATGACGTGCTTATCGAGGGTAATACCGACAATGTGCCTGTCAACACCTCTGCTCCATCGATGAAAAACATCCGCAACAACTGGGACCTCAGTGCGCTGCGCGCCTCCAGCGTGGTACAGTATCTCATCGACCACTTCGGCGTGGCTCCAAAACGACTGACTGCTGGTGGCCGTGGCGAGTATAACCCTGTGGCAAGCAACGACACCGAGTTGGGCAAGCAGCGCAACCGCCGCACTCAGATCATCATCACGCCTAAACTCGACCAGTTCATGGATCTCATCGACAAAGCTCCTGAAGAGAGCAACAACAAGTAAGGATCAACCTATTATACATAAGGGGGCTATGCCGCACGGCATAGCCCCCTTTGTAGTTTATCTCAATGAGAGTATTTAGTTCTGGCCTTCGAGTTTTTCAATCTCCGCTCTCTCACGGTTGATGATCTCATAGCCGTTCTTGGTCATCTTGTGCACCTTGAACTTGTCGAATCCCTCACCGTAGACACCGATGACATTGGTCTGAGTGACAAAAGCACGGGAATCAATGTCATTGATAATCTGGAAAATGGTATTGCTTTCACGACGCTTGGCCATGATAAAGAGCATCTTTACAGGATGCCCCGTGTAGAAGCCGTGAGCCTCGATGACCGTAGCACCACGGTGTGGATAGACAGCGATGCGCGAGGCAATCTCGCGATATTTGTCCGAGATGATGAAGAACTGCACGCTACGGCGCATGGAGTTGACGACCTGATCGATACAGAATGCGGTGACCATCAGCACCACATAGCCGTAGATAACCTGCTCCCAGTTGTGCAATACAAGATAAGAAGAGGTGATGATGACGATGTCACAGAGCATGATGACACGCCCCAAGGAGATGTCGCGGTACTTGTTAACGATAGCCGCCACGATATCCGTACCGCCCGTGGAACCGTTGTTGGCCAGTCCCAGTCCTACTCCGCCACCGCAGAACATCGCACCAATGATACTTGCCATAAACGGCTGGTCAGAGAGCAGATGAGTATCACCGAGATTATGACGAGCCAAAGCCGTGAGCGATGTCAGCACCACCACCGCATAGATCGTCTTCACACAGAACTTCCATCCCAGGATTCTCAGGGCAGCAACAAGCAGGAATGCGTTGATAACGAAATAGGTTACCTGTACAGGGATACCCGTTCCCCAATAGACAACAGAGGAGATACCCGGCACACCACCTGTGGTGATATTGTTGGGCAAAAGAAACACGTTCCACCCGATACAATAGGAAACCATAGCTATCGTAATCATCAGGTAATCACGCAACTCGTTGACAATACTCTTCTTATTCATACACGAGACCGTATTAATAGTTCTATATCATGAATGTTTCAGCATCTTGCTTGATTTATATTCCCAGTCCACCGGTGAAACTCACATCCATGGCCTTGCTCTGCATGATGGTGGAGTTGGCCGGTACACTGTGTGTGAGCCACACGTTACCGCCGATAATCGTATCATGGCCGATGGTGATGCGTCCCAACAATGTAGAATTGGAGTAGACAGTGACATGGTCTTCAAGTACTGGATGACGGGGCACAAGGCGTGAGCAGTCGCGCCGCGTCTCCTTGTTGGGTTGCTGATGTAGCGTATAATAAGGATTTTCCGTGTGTGCCGCACCAAGTGTGACGCCTTGGAAAAGGTGAACATGATTGCCAATGACACAGGTCTCGCCGATAACCACACCCGTACCGTGGTCGATGGAGAAGTACTCCCCGATCTTTGCGCCCGGGTGGATGTCGATACCCGTGTTGGCATGTGCCTGTTCGGTGATGATACGTGGGATGACAGGAATACCCATCTCATGGAGCACATGAGCGAAGCGGTAGTGAATCATGGCCTGAATGACAGGGTAGGAAAAGATGACCTCACTATGAGAGGACGCTGCCGGGTCGTCGTCGAAGATGGCCTCAACGTCGGTATAGAGCAGATGCTTGATGAGTGGCAGTTGGCCGATCAGCTGTAAGGACTTCTCAGCGGCCTCCGTCTCAGCACTATGCTCATCGCTGCCATCAGCACAAAGAGCCAATGCCAGCTGCTTGCGCATGAGACTACAGAGCCTCTCCATGTTCACGCCGATGTGGTAGGAGCGGATGTCGCTGTCGATCTGCCGCTTGTCGAAGAAGCCTGGGAAGACAATCATCTTCACCAGTTCCACCATCTCGCGCAGCGCGTCGACCGATGGTAAAGGCGCATCGCCCTGTGGAGCCATCCGACGCTCATCGTCAGAGACATGCGTCATCATTTCCACACTCTTCAAAAATATGTCATTGTCTTCCATAATATCCGTCATTCACTAAGATCATGTTTATCTCCCTTCTCATTTCATTGTGGATTCAAGCGCAAAGTTACAAGAAATAATTCATAATACGACATTCCGCATTCACAAATTATTGTGTCCCTCCTCTTTTTTCGATTCACCCACATACATCCTTTCCCAAACTCGACCTTAAGCGATAAAGAGCTGCCCTGCACCAAATGTAACACGATTGTAATACATATGAACAGTATTGTAATATGTGTTTAAACCGCTTGTAACATCCTCATTGTAATTTTGCGCACAAAAAGAATATAACTCATATTTTATGGAAACAATTTATTTGTGTATCGTCATTTTCCTGCTCTGTCTGGCAGTCTTTGACCTGTTCGTAGGCGTGAGCAACGATGCGGTGAACTTCCTGCAGTCGGCCGTGGGAGCCCGTGTGGCAACGTTCCGTACAGTACTCATCATTGCCTCCGTGGCCGTGGTGCTGGGAGCTGTGCTGTCATCAGGAATGATGGACATTGCGCGCCACGGCATCATGATGCCGGCAAGGTATTCCCTTCACGAAGTGATGACCGTGTTCCTGGCTGTCATGGTCACGGATGTCATCATCCTCGACGTGTTCAACTCACTGGGTATGCCCACGTCGACCACCGTGTCACTGGTCTTTGAGCTTCTCGGCGGCGCGTTCATGATCTCCACGTTGAAGATCATGGGCGACCCAAGTCTCGACTATGGCATGCTGCTCAACTCCGATAAAGCCTTGAGCGTGATCATCGCAATCTTCGTGAGTGTGGCTATCTCGTTCGTCGTCGGTATGATCGTGATGTGGATCAGCCGTGTGGTCTTCACCTTCAACTACAAGAAGCACAGCCGCTACACCATCGCCATCTTCGGCGGTATCTCCTTCACCGTACTGGCCTACTTCATCTTCATGAAAGGCGTGGGCAGCAGTCCTTATGTAAGTGAGAGTGTGCGCGACTATATCAACAGCAACATCAATCTGCTGATGCTCTATACGTTCATTGGTTCCACCATCGTCATGGAGGTGCTCCATCTGTGCCACATCGACATTTTCAAGTTTGTCGTGCTCATGGGCACCTTCGGTCTTGCCATGGCCTTTGCCGGCAACGACCTTGTGAACTTCATCGGTGTGCCTTTGGCCGGTCTGGCTTCCTATCAGGACTATGCCGCCAACGCCCATGGTGCCGCTGTAGACAGCTTCATGATGAAATCTCTGATGGAGAGCGCCAAGACGCCGCCCTTCTATCTGATGGCTGCCGGCATCATCATGATCGTGGCGATGGGTACTTCTAAGAAAGCTCAGAACGTGATCAAAACCTCTGTGGATCTGGCCCGTCAGGACGAGGGCGACGAGATGTTCGGGTCATCCAAGGCCGCCCGTGCTATCGTACGCTTCTGCCAATGGGGCGTGGAAAGCGTAGCACATATCTTCCCCGCTCCCCTGCGCAAGTGGGTCAACAGTCGTTTCAACGCCAACGAGGTGGAGCTCGTCGATGACAAAGCCGCCTTCGATGTGGTGCGCGCCGCCGTCAATTTAGTCATTGCTTCCATGCTCATTACCTTCGGCACCAACCATAAGCTGCCGCTTTCCACTACTTATGTGACGTTCATGGTCGCCATGGGATCCAGCTTGGCTGATCGTGCCTGGAGCCGAGAGAGTGCCGTGTTCCGTGTCACCGGAGTGCTGAGTGTCATCGGAGGTTGGTTCATCACGGCAGGCGTGGCTTTCATCACTTGTGCTTTGGTAGCATTAATCATGTGGTTTGGTGGCATTGTGGTGCAAATAGGCTTCATGACGCTCGTCGTCTACCTGCTCTGGCACAGCAACCAGCAATACAAGAAGAAGAAGGAGCAGGAAGCTAAAGACGAGGACAGTTTCCGCCTGATGATGCGCACCCACGATCCAGAGCTCGTTTGGGACATGCTTCAGAAGCGTGTAAGCGATACGCAGTGCAATATGAACCGTTATGCTCTTGACATGTTCAACAAGATCATGGACGGCTTTGCCGGACAAAACGTGCGTGAGCTCAGCCGCTGCCGCAAGTCGCTGCATAAGGAACAGGACAACCTGAAGAAATACCGTCGTCAGGAGATGCTCGGACTGAAGAAGTCTCCTTTGGAAATAGCTATCGAGCGCAACACCTGGTTCCACCTTGGTGCCAACTCCGACCAACAGTTCATCTACTGTCTGCGCCGCATGTTGGAGCCTGTACGCGAACATGTCGACAACAACTTCAATCCGATTCCTAACGAGTATATCCATAAGTTCCAACCTGTACGCCAAAATGTCAATGACCTTATGCACATGACACAAGGGATGATCGCCAACGGTAAGTACGACGACTACCGCGACATTCTCTCTGAGGCTGATCTCTGCCGCGATGAGCTGTCAACACTGCGCAAGGGGCTCATCGACCACATTCAGCAGTCATCCGGCACACAGATGCTTCAGGTGTCTCTTGTCTACCTCAATATCCTGCAGGAGACCGACGAGTTCCTCAACATCATGCGCCACCAGTTGCGTGCCGCCAAGAAGTTCATCGAGAACTAGGAGAACTAGATGAACTAGTATCACTAGTGGCACTAGTTATACTAGTTGTACTAGTTGTACTAGTGTCACAAGCTGCATTAGATAATTTAGCCAGCTCGGCCTTCAGGCATTGTATTTCGTGCTCGTAGGCCGAGCATTTTCGTTTGAGAGCCTCGTTCTCTTGCTTGTATTTACTCAAGAGCTCATCTTGCTGCTGGCGGTAGCCAGTGCGAGCCGCATACATTCTTTCCTTGATGCCACCCTTCTGCACAAAGTTCTTTTCCAGCCACTTCAGATAGCTGCACATCATCTTGTCGGTGATGTGGCAAAGCGTCAGAGCGACATTGCAGAACTCTTCCGCTGTCCATCGCATAGCATAAGGTTTATAGTCGGCAAACAGGTTGTGTTCCCGGCAATAAGCCAACATGCCATTGTAGCGGCAATGATGAAAATCCCATTGCCGCAGATTGCGTGAGTTGAGGTAGTCCTGGTAGTCTTCACGCAATTCTTGGAAGCTGCTTCGCGCCACATTGAGCAGTTTGATCTCCATCTCAGTGGAGGTCATGCCATCCTCCGAGCCCTCCACAATGTTTTGCTTGCCCGATCGTGCCGCCTGTACCATTTGGTCTACCGTGCGGTCACCATACTTCGGAAGAAACCGCTGGCAGAAAATAAAGGTTAATTGATAGAGTACATCTGATTTCTGATATAAGTGAAGGTGATGCCAGTCAACCACGTCGCGAAGTACTTTCTTATCCTTATCTGCGGACAGCTCCTTACCGTCTTGATGTGTATTCTCCATAAGCTATAACATGAGATGCTACTGCACCGATTGTTCCCAGCTACAAAGATAAGCAATTGCAGGCTAAAAAGGGGAGCTTTGCACTTGTTTTTTCTTGCACCTTTACCTTTCCCGTCATTATATTGTATTGTTTCTGTCTATCCATTGTAAACGTATGGACATCAAAAGGAAACATCAACCTACTAACTTTGCAACAGAAAACATTAAGGATACAAACAGTAACAATGAGAAAGCTACAAAGGGGAATGGCAGCCACCGTGCTGCTGATAGCCGCCACCACCGCCCAGGCACAGAGCATCGTAGGGCGCGTGGTCGACGCCAAGACTAAAGAGCCGCTCATCGGTGCGGTCGTCAGCCTGCAAGGCACCGACACAAAGACAGTGACCGACACCGACGGCCAATTCCATTTCTATCATCTCTCGACCACCACGCCTTACACCCTCTTGGTGAAATACGTGGGGTACAAGAATACAACCATTGACGGGGTTCTATCAAAGGCCGAAGCAGCGGAAGACGTTATCACCGTCGCGCTGAAGCCCGATGAACAGCAGAGCATCATCGAAGCCAACCAGAAACTCTCCAAGACAGCCGGTGCCTTCGCCGACGGCAATGACTGGACAGCAGGCTGGGCCAACTGGGATCCTGAAAACACGAAATATTAGTATGTAATCTCTCTTGTGAACACTTTCCACGCCCCGTAGTCGCGATGACTGCGGGGCGTTTTTGTTTTTGTCCTTTCACAAACATGTTTCTGAGACAAATAGTCCGTAAAAGCAAAATTTTGCTTGTAAATGATAATTTTATCAATTTTAGCTTGTTATATTCACCATCTTTTTATATCTTTGCATTACATTTCTATACAGACTTACGCATTGACTAATCATAAGACATTCAAAAAGAAGAATATGAGCGAAGAGAGTTATCAACAACAACCCTTAATACTAGTAAACACAAAGAAGGATGATTGAACAAACAAAAACAAAAACAGAAACAGAAACAAAAACGAAGGCTCGGGCATACGGACGCACGGAACTCGCCATGATGTATTGCCCTCAGGACACCCCAGGAGCCGCATGGAGAAAGTTGCGGCAATGGACAGAGCACTGTCCTGACCTGTTGAGACGACTGCAAGACCTTGGCTATACCGGCCATCAACGCACGTTCACACCGGCGCAGGTCAAATGGATCTTCTACTATCTTGGCGAGCCTTAACCGAGAAACGCTCGTGAAGCCTCTTCATGACTGACAACCACCAAGAATCAACAATCGCTGGAATGCCGCGGCATTCCAGCGATTTTCGTTTTAAAACCTGACGAGCCCCACTACCAGGCACACGCTGCGCAACTGGTCTTTCGGCACCGTGAAAGGCAGATACTTGGGATTGTCCGACACACACTTGAGTCCATCCTTATCGTCGTAGATGCGCTTCACCACGATACCTTGGTCTGTATCCAGCACATGCACCTTACCCCACTGGATGAAACTGGCATCGGTCACCACACGGCAGGCAAGCTCATCGCCGCTCTTGATCTCCGGCTCCATGCTGTCGCCTTTCACCAGGATGGTGAAGTCGTAGTCAGGCAGTTGCTTGATGACAGGATAGCGCTCGTAGGAGACATCGATCTCCTCGGTGAGCTTCCCCGCCGATGCCGTCTGGTCGATACGCGGCCGCGTCTGATCGGTGTTGCGCAGACTACCCTCTGTGTCGGCAAGGAAGAAAGACTGATCCAAGCCATAGCGCCGACAGACCTTCTCTTTGATCTCGGGACTGATGGCCGGATAACGGCCATTGCGCGGGTCGGGACGGAAGAGTCGTGTGAGCGTCTGCTGGCGCACGTCGATCTCCTGGGCAAAGGCGGTCTGTCCGCCTGCCGTCTTGTCCATCATCAGCAGATAGAGGTTGCGCGTCTCACGCGGCATCGCCTCATAGTCGTATTTTGCGATTCTCATGGCAGTATAGTTAAATTTTTAAGCAACATAAACACGCCACATCTGCATGTTTACATTCTATTTCCAATCATTTACACGTGCAAAGATAGTAAATAATCCGCTATTCACAAAGAAAACCACACTTTATTTAGCTTTATACACCATATTTATATAGGAGAGATGAGAAAGGAGCCATCTATGAACAAACCACCATCAAGTTGAAAAAACGCCATCGTCAAGATGGTCAAACGTTCGTTTGATGTTTGGTAAAACGAACGTCAGCTAATCGTCTGACGACCGTTTCACTTTTGGTCAAACGTTTGTTTGACCATTTATAAACAATGCTTTTTGGGTCTATTTAATCGTACTACTAAACTCACCGAATGACGAGATGAAGTTCATACAAAGTTAGGAGTCCAAACTTGCAGCCTTTATTTTATCTACTATCTCTTATAAAAACATTGTCAACAAGGGCGATTTATCGATAATTTCTTGTATCTTTGCACTTGTAATATTACACATCTTTCATATAAAACTTTAGAGAGACTATGATTCTTTTCTTTAAGACTCCGAAGGAGACTGTCATTGCCACCGAGATGGATCACCAGCCCAGTGAGCAGGAGAAGCAGGAACTGTGCTGGCTCTACGGCGACGCCGAGATGCTCAGTGACGAGAAGCTTGACGGCTTCTTCGTCGGACCACGCCGCGAAATGATTACACCATGGAGCACAAATGCCGTTGAGATCACGCAAAACATGAGTCTCACCGGCATTTCGCGTATTGAGGAGTACTTCCCCGTCAAGAGCGAGGACGCCGAGCACGACCCCATGCTCCAGCGTATGTACAAAGGTCTGGATCAGACCATCTTCACTGTCAACCACGAGCCTGAGCCCATCAAGCACGTCGACGACATCGAGAAGTACAACGAGGAAGAGGGTCTGGCGCTGAGTCCTGAGGAAATAGAATATCTCCATAAGATAGAAAAGCAAAACGGACGGCCGCTGACCGACTCCGAGATCTTCGGCTTCGCACAGATCAACTCAGAGCACTGCCGTCACAAGATCTTCGGCGGCTCGTTTGTCATCGACGGCGAGGAACGCCCCTCCAGCCTTTTCGCCCTCATCAAGAAGACCACCAAGGAGCATCCGGGCAAGATCCTCTCTGCCTATAAGGACAACGTGGCCTTCGCCCAGGGGCCTGAGGTCGAGCAGTTCGCGCCGGAAGACCAAAGCACGAGCGACTGGTTCCGCGTGAAGCCTATCGAGAGCGTCATCTCGCTGAAAGCCGAGACCCATAACTTCCCCACCACGGTGGAGCCGTTCAACGGTGCCGCTACAGGTACAGGCGGTGAGATCCGCGACCGTATGGGCGGTGGCGTAGGCTCATGGCCTATCGCTGGTACGGCTGTCTACATGACCAGCTACCCGCGTCTGAAGACCGACAACGACACAGCCGGACGCGACTGGGAGGACAAGATCGCACCACGTCCCTGGCTCTATCAGACTCCGGAGCAGATCCTCATCAAAGCGTCTAACGGTGCCTCGGACTTCGGTAATAAGTTCGGCCAGCCGCTGATCACAGGTTCTCTGCTGACCTTTGAGTATCAGAGCACCACAGGCGACACCGCCACGACAGCCGACGGCAAGCCTGTCGAGGGCGAGCAGGCCGGTGAGGTCTATGGCTACGACAAGGTGATCATGCTCGCCGGTGGTGTGGGCTACGGCAAAAAGCGAGACTGCCTGAAGAAAGAACCACAGACCGGCAACGACATCGTCGTCGTCGGTGGTGACAACTATCGCATCGGACTCGGTGGCGGTAGCGTTTCGTCGGTAGATACCGGCCGCTACAGCAACGGCATTGAGCTCAACGCCGTACAGCGTGCCAACCCGGAGATGCAGAAGCGTGCTTACAACCTCGTACGTGCCCTCGTTGAGGAAGACGTCAACCCAGTGGTTTCCATTCATGACCACGGTTCTGCCGGGCACCTCAACTGTCTCTCTGAGCTCGTCGAGGACTGCGGCGGCGAGATCGACATGACCAAGCTGCCCATCGGCGACAAGACACTCTCTGCCAAAGAGATCATTGCCAACGAGAGCCAGGAGCGCATGGGACTGCTCATCGACGAGAAGCACCTTGAGCACGTAGAAAAGATCGCTGAGCGCGAGCGTGCTCCGCTGTATGTCGTCGGTAAGACCACAGGCGACGCCCACTTCAGCTTTGTGCAGGGCGACGGCGTGAAGCCTTTCGACCTCGACGTGGCGCAGATGTTCGGTCACTCGCCCAAGACCGTGATGGTCGACGAGACCGTCAAGCACCACTACGAGGACGTGACCTACTCGGCAGACTACATTGATGAATATCTCAACCGCGTGCTGCAGCTCGAAGCCGTAGCCTGCAAGGACTGGCTGACCAACAAGGTAGACCGCTCGGTGACGGGTAAGGTAGCCCGACAGCAGACACAGGGCCAGATACAGTTGCCATTGTCTGACTGTGGCGTGGTGGCTCTCGACTACCGTGGCAAGCAAGGCATTGCCACTGCACTGGGTCATGCTCCTCAGGCCGGTATGGCCGACGCTGCCGCAGGCAGTGTGCTCAGCGTGGCAGAGAGCTTGACCAATATCATCTGGGCACCGATCGCCACTGACCACGACCATCCTTATCCTGTACAGAACATCAACCTCAGCGCCAACTGGATGTGGCCGTGCCGCAGCCAGAAAGGTGAGGACGCCCGCCTCTATGCCGGCGTGCAGGCTCTGAGCGACTTCTGCTGTGAGCTCGGTCTCAACGTGCCGACAGGCAAGGACTCCCTCTCACTGAGCCAGCAATATCCCGACGGCCGCAAGATCATCGCTCCGGGAACTGTCATCGTCACCAGTGGTGCCGAGGTCAGCGACGTGAAGAAAGTCGTCAGCCCTGTGCTTGTCAATGACAAAAACTCCTCCTTATATTATATAGACTTCAGCTTCGACGAGCAGCGCCTCGGCGGCTCGGCCTTCGCGCAGAGCCTCGGCCGCATTGGCAGCGACGTGCCGACAGTGAAGAACAGCGAGTATTTCGCCGACTGCTTCAATGCCGTGCAGGAGCTCATCGGCAAGGGATGGATCATGGCCGGTCACGACGTGAGTGCCGGTGGTCTCATCACCACACTGCTGGAGATGACCTTCGCCAACACAGAAGGCGGTTTGCATGTCAACCTCCACGACGTGGAGCCTGAGAGCGACGACATCGTGAAAATGCTCTTCGCCGAGAACCCCGGTGTGGTCATCCAAGTTTCTGACCAGCACAAGAAGGAGCTGCGCGAGTATCTCGAGGACAACGGCATCGGCTATGCCAAGATCGCTTATCCTACGCCCCATGAGCGCAAGGTGGTAGTGGTCAAGGGCGACTACAGCCACGAGTTCGACATCGACGCGCTGCGCGACGTTTGGTATCGTACCTCTTACCTCCTCGACCGCGACCAGAGCATGAATGGCATGGCACGCAAGCGCTATCTCAACTATAAGAAGCAGCCGCTGGAGATGAAGTTCGGCAAGGACTTCAAGGGTTCTTTCGAGTCGCTCGGCCTCAACCCCGACCGCTGGAAGGATACAACAGAGCATTCTGCGCCTAAGGCTGCCATCATCCGTGAGAAGGGTACCAACGGTGAGCGCGAGATGGCCTACACACTGTGGCTGGCTGGCTTCGACGTAAAGGACGTGATGATGACCGACCTCATCAGTGGCCGCGAGACACTCGAAGAAGTGAACATGATCGTGTTCTGCGGTGGATTCTCCAACAGCGACGTGCTCGGTTCGGCCAAGGGTTGGGCTGGTGCCTTCCTTTACAATCCGAAAGCTAAGGAAGCACTTGACAAGTTCTATGCCCGCAAGGACACGCTGAGCCTCGGTATCTGCAACGGCTGCCAGTTGATGGTGGAGCTCAACCTCATCAACCCTGAGCACAAGCATCGTGCACACTTGACCCACAACGTCAGCCAGAAGTTCGAAAGCCAGTTCCTCGGACTGAGTATCCCACAGAACAACAGCGTGATGCTCGGAAGTCTGAGCGGCGACAAACTCGGCATCTGGGTAGCTCACGGCGAGGGCCGCTTCTATCTGCCCGAACCAGAGGACCACTACAACGTCGTAGCAAAATACAACTACGCTGAGTATCCCGGCAACCCCAACGGCTCGGACTACAACGTGGCTGGTATCTGTTCGGCCGACGGCCGCCATCTGGCCATGATGCCGCACCCCGAGCGTGCCATCTTCCCTTGGCAGAACGCCTGGTATCCGGCTAAGCACCGCAACGACGATGTCACGCCGTGGATCGAAGCCTTCGTCAATGCACGCAAGTGGATTGAGAATTGCAAGAAGTAAACAAGAATAGATCGTCCCCCACACGCTCCGAAAGGAGGGTGTGACGGGGACTTTTTAGCTTTAAACGTGCCATCGTTGATGGCATTAAGAAGATAAACGAATATCAAGAATATATATTTTATATCCGGTAATATTCTCTATTCCGCAAAGCGGAACGTTTACAAAAAAAGAAGTTCCATTATATAAGATGAGTTCATATTCTCTGCTCTTTACCACCTTCTTCAAGATCGGAACCTTCACGCTGGGCGGTGGCTATGCCATGCTGCCCATCATCGAGGAGGACGTGGTGGACAAATATCACTGGATCAAGAAGGAGGAGTTTATCGACTACGTCGCCGTGGCACAGAGCTGTCCCGGAGTGTTCGCCATCAACTTGGCCACCTTTGTCGGCTATAAGCTCAAAGGCAAGAAGGGCGCGCTGTGCACTACGCTGGGCTCTGCCCTCCCCTCCTTCCTCATCATCCTCACCATCGCCATGTTTCTGCACCACGTCATGGAGTGGCACTGGGTGGAGGCGATGTTCCGCGGCATACGTCCTGCTGTGGTGGCGCTCATCGCCGCACCGACATTCACACTGGCCAAGAGCGCCCATATCAGCTTGTCCAACTGCTGGATACCTATAGCCTCGGCTCTGCTCATCTGGGGGCTGCATATCAACCCTATCTGGATCATCATCGCCACGGGACTGGGCGGATATGTCTATGGTAAATATCTTATCAACGAATAACCTATGATCTTTCTACAACTCTTCTACACGTTTTTCCTTATCGGACTCTTCGGTTTCGGTGGCGGTTACGGCATGCTCTCGCTCATCCAAAACGAGACCGTGCACGTCCATGGTTGGTTGACAACGGCAGAGTTCACTAACATCGTCGCCATCTCGCAGATGACGCCGGGACCTGTGGGTATTAACTCCGCCACCTATTGTGGCTACACCGCTGTGAACAACGCAGGCTACGGAATGATGATGTCGACACTCGGTTCGGCCATTTCCACCTTTGCGCTCGTACTGCCCTCGTTTATCATGATGATCTTCATCGCACGGATGTTCATGAAGTATATGAAGACGCCAGTGGTCCAACACATCTTCTTAGGCCTGCGCCCGGGTGTCGTCGGCCTGCTTGCTGCCGCAGCCCTGATGCTTCTCGACAAGGAGAACTTCTCGTCCTGGGCAGAGAATCCCTGGCAGTTTTCCATCAGCGTAGCGCTCTTCGTCGCTACGTTTGTGGGTACCTACTGGCTCCACATCAATCCCATCCGTATGATTGGCTATGCCGCCTTCGCCGGACTGGTACTACTGTACTAAAGTATGTACAACCATGGGGTAACGCCCGTAGGGGCGGGCTTTATGCCCGTCCTAACTCCCGAATGGCATCTTCCTCATATCAAAAGATTACCTTCAAGAGAGTTAGGACGGGCATAAAGCCCGCCCCTACATCAAAACCGCAATCCACCCTTTTCGGGTATTGCCATTCCCTCCCCTTAGGGAGGGTTAGGAAGAGGTCCAGGGAGAGATCGAGTGGGGCGTTACTTTCTCATTACTTTCTTTCCATTCTGTATCACCACACCTTTATAGTTGCTGTCCACACGCTGCCCGGCAAGGTTATACATTGGAGCGTCAGCGGTATTCGTTGTAGTCGTTATCTTGTTGATACCCGTGGAAGGACTGTCGATGACATTGCCAGCGACGGTACTCAAATTGTAGTAGTTGCCATTCTTGAACGTCAGGTCGTTCTGCTGTGGAGAACCAGTGTTTGCCGAGAAGATGATATGCGTCGGTGTCGTGGCTGTGGTACCTGTGTATGTGCCGTCCCATGTCCATTTGTACACGGCGTTTCCGGCAGTTGACGTGCCTACCTTTGTGCAAACGGCACCGGGCCATTTGCCACCAGTGTAGTTGCCTTTATCGTCCCACGCCCAGCAGTTCACTTTGCTGACATTAGACCAAGAGCTTGGCACCTCGAAGAAGGCGCAGGTCTCCCCGTCGGCTACTGTGCAGAACGAAGGCGCTGTCCAGTTGCTTGCCTCGTCCTTGATGCTCTTGATGCCACTGATGTCGAGACCGTCAGAGACATAGTACTTGAAGTTCTCGCCTTCGCACGCTAACTGGAAGCCTTTTGTGTCGACACCTGTCGGTGCCCCCACGACAATGAGCACCTCGCCGTTGGTGCCTTTCACCTTGGCATAGTAGCCGGCTGTCGAGCCTATGGAAGTCTCCACGGTGCTTGTGTTCGTGATGCCGGCGAGCTTACGGGCAAGGATACATTTCTTGATAATCGTCTTGTAGGCCGTCCAGTGGCTGATCCAGATGCACGGTGTGCCCGGCATGGCGAGGATGTAAGCGTTGGCGGCGGCAATATTGGCACGCAGAGGAGAAGGATTGTCATGTGGATCACCCGTATCGTGGTTATCGATGAAGGTCACAGCATACTGAGCATAGCCACTTGTACCCATCAGCGTAGAAGAAGTATAGTTTGCAAGTTTACTCCAATTGCTGTTGCCGAAGGCATCCTGGATGAAGTATTTCATCGGGAAATCAAAGGCAGCACTCGTCTTACCGGTAGCGTCTACCCAGTCTTTCACGCCACCATAGGGATGATCACCGCTCTTGGTATCGGTCACAGAGCCTTGCCAATATTCACCTACAGAGTAGGCAGGCTTGGCATTTTCGTTGTACAACTTGACATAAGAGGGATCGAAGCCTTTCACATAATCGTAGCGGAAGCCCATGTAGCCCATCTCGTTGAGCAAGAAGTCCTCGTAGGTCTCCACATTCTTCTGTGTCGTGGCGTTGGTATGGTCGAGGTCACGGCAACCGCCGTCATTGAGACCGGTATCCTTGTTGCCCTTTACTTTACCGTAAGCCTCGGACGAAGTGGAGGTGTTGGCCTCGTCATCGCTACATATCTGCGTGTAGTTGGTGTTGTCCCAAGTCACTGAATAAGTCTTACCAGTATTCTGACCTTTTACGCTCTCATTGACAAAGTCGCACCATTTCGATTTTCCATTCTTATGGTTGATGACCACATCGGCGATGATGCCCGTACCTTTATCCTTAAAGGTCTTGATCATCGTGCGCAACTCAGTTTCCGTACCGAAAGCGCTGTTTTGATTGAGCCAGTAAACAGGATAATATCCCATATTGTCGCTCGTGGTGTTCGGATAACCCGAAGGTGGTGCCCAGATAAGATTAAAATACTTCGAGAGCGTATCGGCTTGCTGAGTGAGATTCGACCAAGACGACTCAGCGAAGCCGTTCCAGCTGAAGCTTTGCAGCATGACGCCGTCATAGCCGCTGGGCCATCCCTGTGCCATCATGTTGGCAGCGGCGAGAAGAGCCACAAAAGTAGAGAAAATCTTCTTCATATTAAATCTGTATTTACCGTAATTCTTATGTAATGCTTGCTTCGTATAATAATAGATATGGCAAAGTTACGATATTCTGTGCAACTTGCATTGCATTGATTTACGTCAAGAAGTGATTTAACATGTAAACGTTTGCATAGAGAGACTTCCCATCTTCAACAAGAACAAACGGGGCGACATATACCCCAAAGGATATATGCCGCCCCTTATTGTGTTCTGTAGCTACCTACTCTCCGCCCAGCCACTTCTTGCCGCTCTTGGTGTTCAGCCAAATAAGTATACCGATACCTATAACAGAGCTTATAAGAAAAATCAATGATAGTCCGTTCATAGCATTTATTTTAAGATTTTATTTCCTATTAATGCAAAGACTACAGTACAAATCAACCCTCCCGCAATAGCCACATAACTACTGCCGGAATCTTCATTCAATAAAGGCGTAATCTCCCCTATGACCATTCCTGCAAAAGAGAGTTGAGACATATTAAGAAAATAGCCACCTATCTTCTCTTGCCGTGTTTTCGCCTTTTCCTTTGTCTCTTTTTGTGTTACCACAAGGCAAAGACAAGCATAATCTTTGAATCGTGCAACATAAAATGCAGTTTATCTAAAAAAGAAAGACATAGTACCGGCTTATCATCCTTAAGAATAGCACGAAAAAAGGGCAGTCCCAAACGGAGCTGCCCCTTCATGATAAAAGATGTTAGCGGGGATATTGTTCAAAATATGCGCTAAGTAATAAAGCCGAAAGACTATTTGACGTCACCAGTCTCTGTGCTGAAGTTCAAATAGACCTTCTTGCCAGCACCAGAGGTGAAGGATGCACCGTCTGAGCCACTGTTGCCACGATACTGGATGGACTTATTGGCAGCAACACCGAACTCGGCTTTCCACCAATCAGTCTCAGGAATCTCAACATAAATACGTACGGCCTTGTCATTCTTCAGTGCAGGCGATACAAAACTACCGTCTCTGGTGGCAGGTGTAGAGAAGAGGTCGGCGGCAGTACGGTTACCCCAACCGTCAGCAGAAGTCTCACCCATGAGGTAGACCTTCGGCATGTAAGCCTTGAAGGTATGCTTAGCACGGTCTACAACAAGGAGATACCATCCTGCCTTGTTGCACTTCACATTGTTCGGTGTAGAGAAGCTGCTGGCCTGGTCTCCACCATCGCAAGAGGGTGCGAAGTCTCCATTCCAATCAGCCACAGGAGAGAACTTGAACTCCTCGTCCTTGTCAAAGTACTTAACGGTCCAGAAGAGGTCCTGGTTACCGTTGACCATGGCCAGCTCCATCCACTTACTACCCCAACCGTAGTTGGCACCTGTCATGAAGAGCTGCGGGATATCCTCTGCAGTAGCGTAGACCGTCTGGTCGAGGAGGTTGACATGGATGATATAGTACTGCTTTGTTGTGCCGGCGAACTGGATGTTGCTGCCTTTACCATCTGTATTGTCGAAGAGTTTAGTCTTAACCGGATTCTTGACATCCTCTGTGAGCACAGCGGTGTGGCCATCACCAGAGAGAACGGTGCCAGCATTCCAGCTACCCTTATGAGCCAAGTCAAGCAACTTGAACTCGACATGGTCGCCATAGGTCAGTTCTTGAGCCGGGACACGAATGGTAAACTCGGGGTTGTCATAAGGACTTGCGCCACCGAACTCGTACTTATATTGTGTGTCGTCTGCATTCCAGCCATTGCCCTTCACATTACCAACCACATAGTAACCTACTTCAGAGAGTACAGGAGCCTTCGGCGTGATGTAGACATTGAGGGTTCCGGCATCAATGTAGACGAAGTCGTTGCCTGTGATGGCAGAGGCCAGGATCTTTGCTGTGAACGGACGGGCAACAGGCTTCAGACCATAGCTTTCAGAGACAAACTGCTGGATGACAGCACTGTCGGCATTGCAGTTGTTGCTCAAGTCAATCGTCTTGGAGACGGTCGATTTGGCATCAGCACCTGTTGGTGTGAGTACGACGCGCACGTTCTTGACTTTGTAGGCATAGTCCGCAGGAATCTGGAGATTAGCCAACGTGACACTGTCCTTGACAGGCTGTGCATTGTTGAGGTTGACAGGATTTCCCTCTGTCGAAGTCGTCGTGGCTGTGAAACCCGGGATGGTGATAGCGTTCTCCTGGGCGTTGGTCTGCGGTTCAGCCCAATCATCGTAGTCGCCCTTACAAGAACTCATGCCGACCAGGACGAGCGCGGCAGCCATACCAAAGAAATATCTTTTCAATTTCATTGTTGTATTCTTTAATAGTTTATGAAGAGGGGACGTAGCTTCGCCTTTCGGCGAAGCGCGAAGCCTCACGTCCCCAAGCTATTGTTACTTTACGTATGCAGCATCGGTGTCGAAGTTGATGTACAGTTTCTGACCAGGAGCACAGGTGACAGAATAGTCGGCACCTTTGTCTTTAGCCCAACTATCGATGAGATTAGCATCGCGGTAGAAGATCTTACCTTTGGAAATAGTGAACTCTGTATGCCACCAATCCCATCCTGGAACCTTCATGTAAGCACGGAGCTCACCGGCTGCAGCGAAAGCAGGAGACACCCAATCACCATCTGCATTGGCTGGTGATGTCAACTCCCAGCCTGTGGTAGGATCGCCCCAGTTGCCACCAGCTGCGGCACCTATGATGTATGCCTTCGGAGCCTCAGTGCGGAAGGTGTAGACCATCTTGTTGCTGGCTGCGTCGGCATGTGCCTGAACAACAATGATGTACCATCCGGCGTTGGCGAACTGGATACCGCCATCGGCAGCGGCCGTGAGACCAGCGCTGGCGTTGTCTTCCAGCTTGGAGACATTGGAGAAGCCATTGGATGCCGTATTGTCGTCACCGAAGTGAACGGAAGTGTTGGCATCAGCATAGATCATGCAGTAAAACCACTCTGTCTCACCGTAGATCTTACCCATCTCCTTAGCCTCGTTGCCATGGTGGATAGAAGCGCCAGAGAGGAACATCTGTGCCGGTGTAGAGGCGACATAGCTGACCTGCGTATGAGGCAGTTCGATGACGTTAGAGTTGATGTAGGTGTTGTCGGTGAAGTCGACATGAGCACGCAGACGGATGTAGACCGGGATGTTCTGACCCGTGGGGTCGGCACCATTATTAGCATTCTGGTAGAGCTTCACGACGGCATTGTTGAGCTCAACGGCATCAACGTTCATGTTGGCAGAGGTATAAGAGGCTGCAAGGGTCTTATATTCGACACCCTTGCCTGCTTCGGTGTTCTGCTTGAAGTTGGGATCGATAGACACCTGCACCTGGTAGATAACAGGCGCTGTGTAACCATAGTCAGGCTGGCTGCAGGTGAGGTTCAGCGTGGAACCCTTGGCCAGATCGTATGTGCTCTCACCTTGTGCGATGGCAGGCGTGTTAAGATGGAATGTAGTAGCGTCCTGCAATGTCGGGTTGCTGTCTCTATCCTCAGAGCATGCTGTCATCATGGGGATGGCCACAAGCGTCAGCAACGGGAGCACCAAACTTTTTATGATGTTTTTCATTGTTTCTGTTTTAAATTGACTTTTTAGGAAGGTCCCTGGGGAAAGTCCCAGAAACCAGACTCCTTATTTATTAATAACCCGGGTTCTGATGTCCCTTGAGGTTCGGGTTGCCCGTGATCTCCGTCTCCGGGAAAGGATAGGCATTGAAGTGAGCGTCAACGATCTGACCGTTGGCTGCGCCGCCCTTCCAGTCCCAAACATACATGTTGCCATTGAGCGCACGGCTATTGCCAGCGAAGACACCGAAGCGGACGAGGTCGGAGCGACGACGGCCCTCGGCATAGAATTCACGGCACCACTCGTCGCAGATGGTCTCCAAAGAGAGATCTGACTCCTTGAACTCCTGTGCGCCGGCACGATCGCGAAGCTGGTTGATACATCCCAGAGCTTTTCCCTTGTTGCCTAAGCGGAAGTTGGCCTCGGCCTCAATCATCAGCACCTCAGCATAGCGGAACAGAGGCACGTCGACATCTACACGGTCAGTACCAGGGTTGTGGACAGCCTTGCCATCAGAACGGTGGTTGTCCCACTTCACGATGGAGAGACCATCGGTGAAAGTAGAAATCTTCTCCGTTCTGCGTTTTCTCAAACCGCCACCGCGACCACCATAGAAAAGGGCACGGTCGTCACCGGCCTTTTCTACAATCTGCTTGGTGGAAGAGCCATCCTGCTCGTCAAGAGTCTTAATCTCTGCCTCTGTGGCTCCATCAGGAGCAGCTTCGGTAGAGAGGGGGCAGTCGTCGAGTGTCGGGAAGAATTTGCGGACAAGGGCAGCACGTGAGAAGTTACAAGACCATCCGTTAGTAGTACCCATGTCAGGCATGCCTGCCTTGCGGAAGGAGTTGATGAGATACATTCCACAAGAGTTTGTCATAATATGATTGCCGTCTTGACGAATCGGGAAGATAATCTCCTTCATGGCACTGTGATTCTCGTCGTTGTCTGCCATAAAAAGCTGCTGATAGCCTGTGTAGGCGTTCTTCTCTGTTTTAGAGAGCTCATACTTGCCAACGAGCTGGTCGGCATAACTCTTTGCCTTCTCCATAGCCTCTTTGGTGCTGATGGAAGGATCGTAGACGTGAGCGTTGAGCCACAGACGAGCGTGGAGCAGGAGAGCAGCACCGCGATCGGCACGACCATAGTTATCGCCACTATTGTAAGCACCAATCTCGGCCATCTGAGGTTCAATGTCGGTCAGCTCCTCATCCAACCACTTCACCATCTCTGCACCCGTCTTGTACTCAGGATAGGTCGACAGGTTGAAGTCGGTCTTGAACGGACTGTTGTGGAAGAGGTCGAGGAGATACCAGTAGTGAAGAGCACGGAGGAAGCGAACCTCAGCGCGGACACCCTTGTGAGCCTCGTCGTCAGCCACGTCAGAGAGGAAGAAGTTGTACTGTGTGATGTCATACATCAGACGCTTGTAGGCCCACTGTACACGCCCCGTGGAAGAGTTCCAGCTGATAGTGGTAACCTCAGGGATACCAGCATCGTTCTGCCAAGCCCAAAGCAGCTCGTCGGTGCCGAACTCCTCCAGATTGAAGGTAGTGCGGTAAAAACCTGTCTCACCGGCGTCCATGTTGGTCATGTCGCCATTGTCGTCAGGACCTTTCTGGCCTGACAGACCGAGCATGCCATACATTTTACCCAGCAGACCCTGCTCATTGGATGTAGATGTTGACTGCGGATCGATTGACGAGATGTTGAGCTCATCAGTGCACCCGGTGGTCATGCCGAGAGTGAGTGCCGCAGCTGCTATTGATTTAATCAGTATATGTTTCATTTTGAGTATTCTTATTTTCCGTTAATGTTAGAAATTCAAGCTCATACCGACCTGCAGGCTCCATGGACGCGGATAGGGATTTCTGTCGACACCACCGGGTACCTCAGGATCAAGACCATCATACTTGGTGATGATGAACGGGTTCTGAACGGTAGCATAGACGCGACCACCAGCCTCGCCACCCCACAAATGTGAGAAAGAGTAGCCCAAGGTGATGTTCTGGCACTTCAGGAAGGATGCGTTACGCACGAAGTAGTCAGAGAGCCAGTGTTGTGTCTGCTGACCTGTGACTTCATTGATACCCGACCAGCCCAATGTTACAGCTTCAGGTGTGGTATTCTGGAAAGCATTGTTACTATTCAGGCCAGTCGCACTGATATAAGTGTTGTTAGACAAGTTATCGTAGTAAACATAGTTACCGATAGAAGCACGGAAACTTGTGGAGAAGTCAATGTTTTTGTAGACAATCTTCGTGGTCAGGCCCATGGTGACAGGAGCTGCAGGGCTCTTGTAGCAGTAGCGGTCAGCCTCAGAGATGATACCATCACCGTTGCGGTCGACGAAGACACCCTCAAGAGGTTTAGCATTCTTGTCATAAACTTGCTGGTAGACGAAGAAAGAGTTCATCGGCTCACCCACCTTCTGCACCTGGATGCGGGTACCGTTACCACGAGAGATAGTGTTGCTAGACCAAGCGTAGTAGTCCTTGCCGCCACCGGCGAGCTCGGTTATCTCATTGTGGTTCCAGCCTACATTGTAGCTGACATCCCATGTAAAGTCCTTGGTGACGATGGGTTTGGCATCGATCGAGAACTCAACACCGTAGTTCTTCAGCGAACCCATGTTCTCCCAAAGCTCAGGAGCGAAGTTGGTACCGGTAGGAATAATCACGCTCTGCAGCAGGTCTTTGGTCTTACGGTAGTAACCATCAACACTGGCAGTGATGCGGTTGTTGAGGAAACCAAAGTCGAAACCGGCGTTATAGGTTGTAGTCTTCTCCCAAGTGAGGTCGGGGTTGTAAGGCTGTGGACGCAGTGTACTGACATAGCCCTTGTCGCCCTCACCAAACTGGTACATGGCATACTGGTTACTGATGACATACAGCGGCATGTAGTAGAAGTCAGAGATGTTGCCGCCCGTCTCCTGTTGACCGGTGATACCGTAGGAGAGTCGGAGCTTGAAGTCATTCCACCAAGGCATGTCCTTGAAGAACTTCTCGGAAGAGATGCGCCACATGAAGGCGGCAGAGGGGAAGTAGCCCCATTTATGACCCTTGGCGAAGCGAGAAGAACCATCAGCACGGAACGTAGCTGTAAGTGAATACTTCTCAGCAAGGGTATAGTTCAAACGACCGAAGTAAGAGACGATGGAGTTGTGAGTAGCCCAAGCCTGCTCGTCGCGAACGGCAGCGTTGTGTGCTGTTGGCGTAGCGAGCTTCTGATTGCTGGAGTCATACCAGTCGAGACCTTGTCCAGCGTTCCATCCGCTGCGGTGGTAGTGGCTCTGCTCTGCGCCACCCATGATGTCAAAGTCGTGAATACCCCAGACGTGAGCATACTCAGCGTATGCGTTGCCGGTCATACTGTATTTATAGGTACGTGTAATGCCGTCCCATCCATAATAGTTGTTCTCACGGGAATAGATGGAGTTGTTGCTCGTCTGACGGGCGTTGGTGTATTGTCCACCGAAGTTGGCATGCAGGTGCAGATCCTCAAAGCCATGAATCTTATAATCAACCTCGATGTTGCCGGACACGTCATTGGTGTGTGCCAAAGTCCGTGTGAGGCCGAGCGTGGCAACGGGGTTGCCCGGAGCATTTCCATTGGTAGTGTAAGCCCAATCCTTATTATTGAACTTTGCAGCCTGTGTGTACTGCCAGTAGCCACCTGTGTACTGCTGGAAGATGGGGTCGTCGCTGCGAACAGGACGTGTAGGATCCATCTTCAGGGCAGAACCTACGACATCACCGTTACCCGTCCAGTTGTCCTTCTCATAGGTGTACTTGGCCGTGATATTGAAGTTCAGGTGAGAGTCGAAGAAATGCGGTGAGAGATTCACGCTGCTGTTCCAACGGTTCATGTCAGACTGCTTGATGATACCCTCATCATACTGATAACCACCGCTGATGCGGTAAGGCATATTCTTCAGTCCTCCAGAGATGGAGACATTGTGACCTGTAGAGATAGCCGTACGGAAAATTTCATCCTGCCAGTTGGTGTTGGCAGTGCCAAGTGACTTGAGAATGTCTGAACCGCTAAGCTTTGACATTAAGGCGCGGTATTCATCGCCGCTAAGCACGTCGTAGCGTTTCTGCGTATGTGAGACGGTCACGTTGGCGTTGTAATTGACCTTAGCAGCCTGACCGGCCTGACCTTTTTTTGTAGTGATGATGATGACACCGTTAGATGCACGTGAACCGTAGATAGCAGTTGCGGAAGCATCCTTCAGCACGGTGAAGGTCTCAATATCGTTAGGGTTGATACCAGCAAGAATATTGGAAGTACCCTTAGCCGTGTTGCCGTCGATGACAAGTCCATCAATGACATAGAGTGGGTCGTTGGAGGCATTCAATGACGAGCCACCACGGATACGAATCTGTGCACCGGCACCAGGAGCGCCACCGGAGGTCTCTACATCCACGCCGGCAACCTTACCGACGAGCATGTCTGATGCGTTGTTGGTAATACCTTTAGAGAGTTCATCGGGCTTGATAGCAGTGACAGAACCGGTGAGGTCGTCCTTCTTGACGCGGCCATAACCGATGACGACGACATCGCTGAGCGTCTTCTCGTCGGCCTTGAGTGTGACAACCATGTTGTCACCTGCGGCAACGGTCTGCGGAGCCATACCCAAGTAAGTGAATGTGAGCTTGGTGCCAGGAGCTACGTTGACGCTGTAGTTACCGTCCATGTCGGTGATGCCCACCGTCTTGCCATTGGCAGTGATGGTAGCACCCATGACGGGTTCGCCGGTAGCATCCTTAACCTGACCCTTGACAGCACCAGACTGCGCAAAGGCCGTAGCGGAAAGGAACAGACCGCCTGCAAGAGCGAGAGTCCTTAGCGGCAATTTGATTTTTACCTGCTTCATTTGCTTTAAATTTAAGTTAATGTTATTGCATTGTTTTTAGTTATCTACCTTGTCGATGATGTCTCCGGCCATCCCGTGGTCACGTGGCTGCTGTTTAGGTTCCTCCTTATTATATATAGGTTGTGTGAGCAGTCTTAGGCTTCATCTTCGTGTGCAAAAGTACTTTCTTTAACTTATATTTGTTGATTTTTTCCAGTAAAAACACGCTTTTCTACGTGCAAACGTTTGCAAAAGTGTATGAAGCGCACAGTTTGTTTAGGTCGTTGCATAAGCGTTTGCATGGGAAACAAAGCCTTTGCTCGCCTCTGTATTGAGAACACAGAAAGGGCTTGCAACCTCTTCCTTGTGTGAAAGGAAACGTGCGTAGACATATATAAATAATGTATAATAGGCTTTAATACGGCGTATGGCGAAGTTGATGTTGGGGCGCCCCTCATATTTTCTTGGGGACAAAGTTATGTATGCTTGGGACCAAATCATCGTGATGGATGTTGTAATCTTATAGAAAAAGATCGTTTGCTAAGCAGAGAGCTATCTTTTTCTAAGCAGAAAAAGGTACGTCAATAGCTGGAAAATTAAAAGAGAAAAAATCTTTAAGACTGTTATTGTCAAGCAATTCAGGAAAGAGTTGTCATTGCTGTAGCGTTAGGCCTTGACTTTTATTCGCTGTCTGACCCTCTTTACAAACTCGTGAGCCTCGGATGTGTCTACGAGCAGAGCGACGGCGAGCATCGTGTCGGGAGCATATCGGACCGACGCGCTGACAGAGCCCGTGAGTTCCATGCTATGTCTACATCACACCGAAGGCTCCTGTGCACTCTGAGGTAGGTTACTATATGGTTGGAAATGTGAAGGGCAATGGCTGGAATGTTGATGACACACAATACAAGTACGAGTTCGGTGGTGCAAGTCCTTACGACAACCCCGAGTTCTCCATTCGTGTTCCGCCGGCTCAGGATCTGACCTATGGCGACCATGTAGAGTTCAAGCTGCTCGACTTGGCTCATAAGGGCAGCTGGCACACTTTCAAGGCTTACACGCCGAAGGTCTACCTCATGGGCGAAGCTTCTGCTGACGGCTGGGGCAACCGTACTGCCGCCGACATCTTCTCTACACCTGCCAACAGAGACGGTAGCTTTGTATCACCTGCTCTGAAGAACTACAAGGCCGTACGTATTTATGTCGAGATTTCTGAGACCGACTGGTGGAAAGCCGAGTTCGGCGTTGCCGCCAACAAGTCCATTCAGTATCGTGGCAACAGTGGCTCAGACGGTGCGTCTATCACTCGCACAGCCGTCGTGCAATATCGTTGAGTCCAAGACACTCTGTCCGGCTGATGGTCTTGCGCTCATTGCTGTGAAAGGTGGGTCCGAGGAAGAGAAGCTGACCACGTGCGCAGGCATCAAAGCTTTTGCCCGACGGCTTTGTCAAAGGCGCAAAGCCGTTGTCCTTAAGGATAATCTCCGGGAATCCAGCGTCGAAAGCAGCCCGCATGATGGCTCGCTCGCCCGGTGAGATCGAAGGCGAGACAAGGATAGCCCCTTGGCGGCAAAGAGCCAGCGCCTTTGCCTTCTCTGCCTCTATCTGTTGCTCGGTGAGACTTCGTGAGCACTGTATCTGGATGTGAAACGGTTTGCGGAGGAGAAAGCGGTTGCCCAAGGCTGAGAACGTCATGCCCTTCCATTCCAACGATCGCTGGACACGAAAGAACTCTGGGTGCTCGCGCTTGACAAGAAGCCGACGGGGATTGTCCATAACGTACCGAATCCAAGCATTGAGTTGTCCTTCCCTGAGAAGAACCTTATCATTATAGTTGGCTTCATAGAGGATACCATGATGGCGGTCCTGACGATTTTCATCTTGGTGCTGACGCAGTTTGTCGGCAGCATACTCTTCTGGACAAAGCGCAAGGTAATCATGTCGGCAACCTACCTTGAAGCCGTTGAGAATCTTACCCAAAGAGCGGGAAAGGCGCTCTGTGACAAAGAGAATGCCGTGGAAATGGTCGGGCATGAGTTGAAAGACGATGCCTTTCATCTCCGGTATCCGTGCCAGCATCCCTTGCCAGTTCTCGATAATGGCCTCGCCGAGAGCATTGGGCAACAGACGTGGAGCATCGGGAGCGCCCAAAGGTTGGCGCACGTCGCCAACCACCTCACCGAAGAGCGGCCGACGTCTCTCCACACACATCGTGATCAGATAGATCTGGCGCGCCTGGTAGTCATGGCCTTCCAAGCGCCGATTCATGGAGGCAATCTTTGGTCCTGCGTACATCAGCTTTTGCTTTAGCGTCTCTTCGTCCATAGGTAAACATTGTTTCTTCGGTTTTTGCAAAGATAAGGCAAAAAGAAATAGGCGACAACAAAAGTGGGCAAAAACTTTTAAGAGAAAAGAGAAAAAAGGAAAGGGAAGGAGAAAAGAGAAGAAGAAAGGAAGAATAGGAAAGCAAAGAAAGGCGAGGAAGGCAGGAAAAGGCAAGGCAAGGGTGCGCTGGGTTCAGTTTGATGCTGCCCAGCAGCATCGTACAGAACAGAGCAAACCGCTGGGCAGAACAGAGCTTCCCCTTGTACGAAACAGTGCAGACCGTCGCCGATTAGCAAGCCACACGCCGCATGCGCAATCGTTTGCGTAAATAATACTTAAATAATCATAGCACATATAGGAGGGCTCTCGCTTTTTTTGCTACTTTTGCACAGCAAGCACATGTAGCGTGTGTAAAAGCAAGAAAAGCGTTATATACAGAGCAAATACAAGGCGCAGACGGTTTGCACGCCCACCACGGTCATGCAAAAACTCTGCGGCAAGTCTGCCATACAACCTAAATTTGACAATGGAACAACCAGCACCTATCACCATGAAGGACATCGCCAAGGCTCTTGGCGTGTCGGTGGCCACTGTGTCAAGGGCAATGAAAAACAGTTCCCGCATCAGTGATGAGCAACGTGAGCGTATTCAGCAATACGCCCGCGAGCACAACTATATCCCCAACATGATTGCAGAGAATCTGCGCAATAGTCGTACGAAGCCCGTGAAGATCATCGGCGTCATCGTCCCACAGTTCGAGCACTTCTATTTTTCCTCGATACTTAGTGGTATTGAGCAGGAGGCTATGTCGCGCGGATATACCATCATGGTGGGACAGAGCGCCGAGCAATACGACCGCGAGACGCTCCTCTGCGATAAGTTCTACCAGAACAAGGTCTGTGGCATCATCGTCAGTCAGGCCAAGGACACGATGAACTACGACCATTTCAAGAAGCTCATCAACAGCGGTGTACCCTTGGTATTCTACGACCGCATCTGTACGGGTGTGGACTGTAGTCGTGTCGTTGTTGATGACTATCAGGGAGCATTCAATGCCGTGAGCCACCTCATCGAGACCGGTTGCCACCGTATCGCCTGCTACATGTCGCCGATGACACTTGAAATCTCGAAGAACCGCTACAACGGTTACCGCGATGCCCTGTTGCGCTACGGTCTGGAGCCCGACAAGAAGATGTTCCGCATCTGCGACAACCGTGCCGACGCCGAGGCCATCACACCCGACCTGCTCTCGCAGGACGAGAAGCCCGACGCCTTCTTTGCCGTGAACGACGACACCGCCATTGGCATTCTGTATACCGCCAAGCGCATGGGCTTCCGTGTGCCGCAGGACATCTCGGTCTGTGGCTTCACCAACGGACAGCGCGCCGTGGCCTGCGACCCGATGCTCACCACCGTGGAGCAGCGTGGCGTACTCGTCGGTGAGGAGGCTGCCGACATCCTCATCAGTAAAGTAGAAGGAGAGATTCCCATGGACAAGGTCATCAAGCGTGTCGTGCGCACGAGGCTGATCATCCGCGGCACGACAAGATAAATGATAGACACTATAGAAGTATAGATGCTATAGACATTATAAAGATCATAACCACCGAACAACTAAAAGAATCACGATATGAAAGAAAAGCCAAATCTATCCTTCTGGGGCCTGTGGAACCTAAGCTTTGGGTTCTTCGGCGTACAGATCGCCTATGCACTGCAGAGTGCAAACATCAGCAGGATCTTTGCCACGTTAGGCGCTGACCCACACAGCTTGAGCTATTTCTGGATACTACCACCATTGATGGGTATCATCGTACAACCGATTGTCGGTACCTGTTCCGACAAGACCTGGTGCCGTTTCGGTCGCCGCATCCCCTATCTGTTCATCGGTGCTGCCATTGCCGTACTGGTGATGTGTCTGCTGCCGAACTCCGGTTCGTTTGGCATGACCGTGTCTACAGCCATGACCTTTGGTCTGATCGCACTGATGTTTCTCGACACCTCTATTAATATGGCCATGCAGCCGTTTAAGATGCTTGTAGGCGACATGGTCAACGAGAAGCAGAAGGCTGCCGCCTATTCCATTCAAAGCTTCTTGTGTAACGCCGGTTCACTGGTAGGCTATGTCTTCCCCTTTGTCTTTGCGCTCTTAGGCATTGCTAACACGGCACCCAAGGGTGTCGTCCCCGACTCTGTCATCTACAGTTTCTATGTCGGAGCTGCCATCCTCATCCTCTGCGTCATCTACACCGTCGCCAAAGTAAAGGAATGGGATCCAAAGGAATACGAGGAATACAACGGCGTGAAGGAAGACGTCAAAGAAGAAGAGAAAGGCAGTGGCAACTGGCTGACATTGTTGAAGAACGCTCCTGTCACCTTCTGGAAAGTAGGTCTTGTGCAATTCTTCTGCTGGTTTGCATTTATGTATATGTGGACATACACCAATGGCACCGTAGCCGACAACTGCTGGGGGACCACCGACGTGACCAGTGAGGGCTATCAGGCTGCAGGCAACTGGGTAGGCATTCTCTTCGCCGTACAGGCCATCGGCTCCGTGATTTGGGCTCCTATCCTGCCGAAGTTCACCAACCGCAAGGTTGCCTACGCCGTGAGTCTGCTCTTAGGTGGCATCGGCTTTGCCTCCTGCGCCTTCATCCACGATCAGTATCTGCTGTTCATCCCGTTCCTGCTCATCGGTTGTGCTTGGGCCGCCATGCTTGCCATGCCGTTCACCTTTGTCACCAACGCACTACAGGGCTACGGTCATATGGGCGCCTACCTGGGTCTCTTCAACGGCACCATCTGCATCCCGCAGATCGTCGCAGCCGCCATCGGTGGCACGCTGTTGGCGCTTGTAGGCAGTGTACAGAGTCACATGATGATTGTGGCTGGTGTCGCACTCATCCTCGGTGCACTGAGCGTGAGCGCCATCAAAGAGAAATAGAGACCCACCCCAGCCCCTCCCGAGGGAGGGAGGAGAAGCCCACCCCCAGCCTCTCCCGAGGGAGGAGAGAAAGCTCACCACTGCCATTCCCGCGAGAGAAGAAGAACTTAGCGATTGGCTATCTGGTATACTTGCTATCATAACATAAAAAAGATGACAAGACTCTTGGGCTTTGCCCTATCCTTTTTGCTCGCCGTGCCTACGTGGGCACAGCGGGCCTACCACGGCGACGGTCCCGACGACGCACTGCGTTTCGTGCCCGTCGCTGCGGTGTATGCGCTCAAGGCCTGTGGCGTGGAGAGCGAGAGCAGTTGGAAACGATTGGCTGTCAACACCGCCGTGTCCTACGCCTTCTCCGTCGGCACCACATGGGCGCTCAAGCACAGCATCCATGAGCGGAGACCCGACTGGACAGACAACCGCTCCTTTCCCAGCGGCCATACCGCACTGGCCTTCACCGGTGCCGTCATCCTCGACAAAGAGTATCGCCATGTCTCTCCTTGGATTAGCGTGGCTGGCTATGCTGTGGCGACGGGCGTGGCCATCGACCGTGTGGCACGCAACCGCCATGCCTGGCAAGATGTAACGGCCGGAGCAGCCATCGGTGTGGGCAGCACGCTCTTAGGCTATTGGCTCGGCGATAAGATCACAGGAGAGCACAACCGCTATGCGCTGACTACCGACGGGCAAAGCCTCAGCCTCTGCATTCAGCTCTTCGGCAAATAGCATTCCTATTCCTCCCTACTCTACCAGCATTTGACTTTAGTCCCGACACCTACTTCACCTGACATCACACGTAGAAGAACAGAGGCGAACTCTTGGTCTCAAGATCCAAGCAAGATGCTGCAATCGTTTGCACATTCTTTTCTCTCATTTGTGCAAAGCAACCTCCATAACTTCTTTCTTTTTTCGTAATTTTGAGCCTAAATAAACAGAATAAAAACCTAAAGCTCTATGAACTTAATATTTAGCATAGACTACAAGACCGTCTTCGGAGAAGAGCTGGTCTTGAACATTGTGAAGGACGGAGCTGTTGCGCAATACCATCTGGGCACCACCGACGGTGCACGATGGACATGCCAGCTGACCATCCCCGATACCAACCAAGTGTTGGAATACTATTACAGTGTAGACGCCATCGGCAGTGAGCACCGCCATGAATGGACCACCGTACATCACAAGCTGGAGCTCAACGCCTCAAAAGGCAAGAGCTACACGATGTATGACCATTGGTCTGACATCCCTGAGGACGCTTATCTCTACAGTTCAGCTTTCACGGACTGTCTCTGTCCTCATACGCTCCATGTGCTTCCCTCCTCATCATTCAGCAAGACCGTGCGTCTGATCGTGCGTGCTCCTCAGCTGCGTGCCTCTGAGCGTCTCGCCATCATCGGCAGCGACAAGGCCTTAGGCGCTTGGGATTCCCTAAAAGCCGTGGAGATGACCGAGCACAACATCAACGAATGGGTCGTGGATCTCAATGCCGACGACTTCCCCGAGGGAGAGATGGAGTTTAAGTTCGCCGCTCTCGACAGTAAGAAAGACGTCACGCCACTTTGGGAGTGCAGCAACAACCGCACCATCGAACTGCCGGAATTGAAGGACGGCGAGGTCGTGGTCTATGATCTCGACGAGGCTTACATGCCCATCTACAACACCAAGATCGCCGGTACGCTCGTGCCTGTGTTCTCACTCCGCTCCAAAACAAGTTTCGGCGTCGGTGACTTCGGTGATCTGAAGAAGATGATCGACTATATCGATAAGACCGGACAGCGCGTGCTGCAGATCCTGCCTATCAACGACACCACGATCACTCACACTTGGACCGACTCCTATCCTTATAGTTGCATCAGCGTGTTTGCACTGCATCCGATGTATGTCGACCTCACGCAACTGCCACAGCTGAAGGATACCAAGGAACGCGACCGCTTCGAGAAACTGCGGGTCGAGCTCAACGGTCTGAAGCAGATCGACTACGAGCGTGTCAACAATGCCAAGCTCGACTATCTCCATCAGCTCTTCGCCCAGGAAGGAAAGCAGATGATGAGCTCTAAGAAATATCACGAGTTCTTCCACGAGACCGAGCAGTGGCTTGTGCCCTACGCTCAATATGCTACGCTGCGCGACAAGTACGGAACGGCCGACTTCTCGCAATGGCCCGACCACAACACTTGGGACGAGGCAGACCGCAAGGAGCTCTCCAACAGCCGCAGCAAGGTATATAAAGAGGTGGAGTTCTGGTATTTCGTCCAGTATATCCTCAACACTCAGCTCGACGAGGCGCACGCCTATGCCCGCAAGCATCACGTCATTCTCAAGGGCGACATCCCTATCGGCGTGAACCGCTATGGCTGCGATGTGTGGATGGAGCCCCGCTATTTCAACCTCAACGGACAGGCCGGCGCACCGCCCGATGACTTCTCTGTCAACGGCCAGAACTGGGGCTTCCCAACCTACAACTGGGATGAGATGCTCAAAGATGGTTGCCAGTGGTGGGTACGCCGCTTCCAGAATATGGCGAAGTTCTTCGATGCCTACCGCATCGACCATGTACTTGGCTTCTTCCGCATTTGGGAAATTCCTATCAACTCTGTACATGGTCTGCTCGGACAGTTCGCCCCGGCGCTTGCCATGACAGCCGACGAGATCCGCGGCTATGGTCTCAACTTCCAGGAGGAGCGCTTCACCACGCCGTTTATCACCGACTGGACACTGGAGCGTATGTTCCATGAGAAAGCCAACGATGTGAAAGCAAAATATCTCGACCGCCTCGGCGACGAGCGCTACAAGATGAAACCCGAGTACGATACTCAGCGCAAGGTAGAGAAAGCCTTTGCCGATGTCACCGACCAAGACGAACTCAACATCCGCGATGGTCTCTATGCCATGATCAGCGACGTGCTCTTTGTGCGCGACACCAAGGATGCCTCGAAGTTCCATCCACGTGTGTCGGCACAGTTTAGTTTCATCTACGAGAGTCTCTACGACAACGACAAGGGTGCTTTCAACCGCCTGTACAACGACTACTTCTATCGTCGCAATAACCAGTTCTGGTATCGCGAGGCCATGAAGAAGCTGCCGCGTCTGGTAGAAGCCACACGCATGCTTGTCTGTGCCGAAGACCTTGGCATGGTACCCGACTGTGTGCCATGGGTCATCAACGAGTTGCGCATCCTTTCGCTGGAGATTCAGTCCATGCCGAAAGACCCGCACGTACGCTTCGGTCACCTCTCCCGCAATCCCTATCGCTCGGTCTGCACTTTCTCCTCTCACGACATGCCGACACTGCGACAGTGGTGGGACGAGAACTACGAGCGCACACAGGACTATTACAACAACATGCTCTACCGTGGCGGTGCTGCCCCGCATCCGTTGCCGGGCTGGCTGGCCCGCGACATCGTCTCGCGCCAGCTCACCTCGCCTTCTATGCTCTGCATCCTGAGCATCCAAGACTGGCTGGCCATCGACGACAAGCTGCGTTTGCCCGATGCCAACGCAGAGCGTATCAATATCCCGGCTAACCCGAAGCATTACTGGCGCTACCGCATGCACCTCAACATCGAGGACCTCATGGCTAACAACAACCTCATGTCCAACGTCAAGGAGCTCGTCAACCAGAGTGGACGCACCAACACCTTCGGTGAGAAAAAAGGAGAACTGTGAAACAGATAAAAAAGTAAGAAATATCAAGTATACGATATGAACAAGATAGCAAGCATCATCTCTTTGGCACTGCTCATGCCCTTGACAGCCTTGGCACAGACGGTGAAGTCGCCTGACGGCAACGTCAGCCTCACCTTCTCGCTCACCGGCAATGGCGTGCCCACTTACGAAATGACCTATAAGAACAAGGCCGTCGTCAAACCTTCCCACCTCGGTCTGGAACTCGCCAAGGACAAACATGCCAGCAAGGGCATGCGCGAGACCAGTCTCATGGACGGTTTCACCGAAACCGGCAGCACGACGTCGACTTTCGACGAGACTTGGACTCCCGTATGGGGACAGTATGCCAAGATCCGCAACCACTACAACGAGATGGCCATAAACCTCACGCAGCCCGACACCAAGCGCAAGATGACGATCCGCTTCCGCGTATATAATATAGGTATGGGTCTACGCTATGAGTTCCCACAGCAGGACTCGCTGGTCTACTTCGTCATCAAGGACGAGCACACTCAGTTTGCCATGACCGGTGATCACACCGCCTGGTGGCTGCCCGGTGACTACGACACCCAGGAGCAGGAGACTCAGGAGAGCAAGCTCAGCGAGATCCGTTCCCGTTTCCACGATGCCGTAAACTGGAACAACTCTTCCGTGGCAGTCTTCTCGCCCACCGGCGTGCAGACAGCCTTACAGATGAAGACCAAGGACGGACAGTATATCAATATCCACGAGGCAGCCTGCATCGATTATGCCACCATGCACCTCAACCTCGATGACAAGAGCATGGTCTTCGAAAGTTGGCTCACGCCCGATGCTACAGGTATGAAAGGCTATATGCAGACACCCTGCAATACACCTTGGCGCACAGTGGCCGTGAGCGACGATGCCCGCGACATGCTCTCCGAGGCCAACAACCTCATCTATAATCTCAACGAGCCCTGCAAGATCAAAGACACTTCCTGGATCCATCCTACAAAGTACTGTGGCGTATGGTGGGAGATGATCGTCGGCCGCAACTCATGGAACTACACCGATGAGTATCCGTCCATCAAGCTCGACAGCATCGACTGGAGTAAGGTGAAGCCCAACGGCCGCCATGGTGCCAACAACACCGAGGTGCGCAAATATATCGACTTCGCTGCTGCCAACGGCCTGTCCGAGGTGCTCGTCGAGGGTTGGAATGTCGGTTGGGAAGACTGGGCCAACCACTGGAAGGACTACGTCTTCGACTTCGTCACTCCTTATCCCGACTTCGACATCAAGGCGCTCAACGACTATGCTCACTCCAAGGGTGTGAAGCTGATGATGCACAACGAGACTTCTTCGAGCGTGGTCAACTACGAGCGTCATCTCGAGGCAGCCTATAACTTGATGAACAAATATGGCTACGACGCCGTGAAGAGCGGCTACGTGGGCGACATCATCCCACGCGGCGAACACCACTTCTCGCAGCCGATGAACAACCACTATCTCTACTGCGTCACCGAGGCTGCCAAGCATCATATCATGGTCAACGCTCACGAGGCCACCCGTCCTACCGGCATCGCCCGCACATGGCCTAACCTCGTCGGCAACGAGAGTGCGCGCGGCACGGAGTATGAGGCTTTCGGCGGCAGCTATCCCAACCACACCGTCATCCTGCCCTTCACCCGTCTGCAGGGCGGTCCGATGGACTACACGCCGGGTATCCTTGAGACGCAGCTGAAGACATGGAGCGACAACCCAAGCTATGTACGCACCACACTCGTGGGTCAGCTTGCCCTCTATCTCGTCATGTGGGGTCCGTTGCAGATGGCAGCTGATCTGCCTGAGAACTACGCCAAGTACAACGATGCCTTCCAGTTCATCAAGGATGTTGCCGTCGACTGGTCCGACAGTAAGTATATAGAGGCCGAGCCTGCCCGCTACATCACCGTAGCACGTAAGGCCAAGGGCAGCGACAACTGGTTTCTCGCCGGCAAGTGCGACGAGCACGGACACCAGAGCACAGTGAAACTCGACTTCCTCGACAAGGGTCGCAAATACGAGGCTACCATCTATGCTGACGCCAAGAACGCCAGCTACGACAAGAATCCGAAGGCTTACGTCATCACCAAGCGCACGGTGAAGAAGGGCGACACTCTGAAGTTCACCGAGGCTCCCGGCGGCGGATTTGCTGTCAGCCTGATGGCGAAGTAGAAACCTACAGGCCCTCCCCGTCCCTCCCTAAAAGAGAGGGGGAGAGCCTACCCTGATAATACCATTCCTACAATTCACTTCTATTGCATTTATAGAACTGAAACAATAAACCATGAACATCAGACAACTATCATTATCTGTCATCGCAATGTTGGCAACAAATATGTCTGCTTGGGCGCAGGATGTCTTTCACGAGATGTCCTACAGTCCCAAGCAGACTGTTTTTTTTCTCAATAGTCCCAAACGCCCCACACTCTCGTTGTGGAGCGAAGGTCTCGGCGGTCAGCCTCTGCGCACGGTGAAGATGCGCGCCGACGGCAAGAACCGCTGGACAGCTACCGTCAAGGGCGACCTCAAGGGACAGTTCTATACCTTTAACATTGGACGCGGTGACACGCCGGGCGTCTTCGCCAAAGCAGTAGGCGTCAACGGACAGCGCGGTGCCATCATCGACCTAAGCCAGACCGACCCCGAGGGCTGGGCCAATGACCACCGTCTCACCACCCTCTCTATGTCCGACCTCGTCATCTACGAAATGCACCATCGCGACTTCTCCATCGCCAGTCACGCTGCCCATCCGGGAAAGTTCCTGGCGCTGTCAGAGCCTTGGGCAGTGGACTATTTCAAGAGTCTCGGCGTCAACGCTGTGCACATCCTGCCGTCGTTTGACTTCGCCTCAGTCGATGAGACAAAACTCGACAAGCCACAGTACAACTGGGGCTACGATCCGCTGAACTATAACGTGCCGGAGGGCAGCTACTCCACCGACCCTTACACGCCCGCCACACGCATCCGTGAGTTCAAGGAGATGGTGCAAGCCTTGCACAAGGCGGGCATACGTGTTATCCTCGACGTGGTTTACAACCACACTTTCGACCTCGACAACAGTAACTTCCAGCGCACCTACCCCAACTACTACTATCGCTTCACCAAGGACGGTAAGCCCAGCAATGGCTCGGGATGCGGCAACGAGACAGCCTCGGAAAAGCCGCTTATGCGCGAGTTCATGCTCGAGAGCGTGAAATACTGGGCCACAGAGTATCACATCGACGGCTTCCGCTTCGACCTCATGGGTGTGCACGACATAGCAACGATGAACGCCATCCGTAAAGAGCTTACCGCCCTCGATCCAAATATCTTCATCTATGGCGAGGGTTGGAGTGCGGGCAGCTGTGCCCTGCCCAACGGCCAGCTGGCCATGAAAGCGAATATGAAGCAGATACCGGGTATCGCCGCCTTCTGCGACGACCTGCGCGACGCTGTACGCGGGCCGTTCAGCGATGACCATAAGCCCGCGTTCTTAGCTGGACTGCCGGGGAGCGAGGAGAGCATCAAGGCGGGCATCGCAGGCATGATCGCACATCCGCAAGTGGACTACAGTAAGGTGAACTACAGCAAAGAGCCGTGGGCCACCGAGCCTACGCAGATGATTGCCTATGTGAGTTGCCACGACGACATGTGCCTCGTCGACCGATTGAAGGCATCCATCCCTAACATCACTTCCTCTGAATTGCAAGCACTCGATAAGCTCGCCCAGACGATTGTATTCACCTCACAGGGTGTGCCGTTCATGCTCAGTGGCGAGGAACTGCTGCGCGACAAGAAGGGTGTGCACAACAGTTTCAACTCGCCCGACAGCATCAATGCCCTCGACTGGGGCAACCTGCAGCGCTATCCCGGCGTCACCGACTACTACCGTCGTCTCATCGCCCTACGCCGTCATCACCCGGCTTTCCATCTCGGCTCTGCAGCCGCAGTGCGTGAACATTTGGAGTTCCTGCCGTCGCAGCCTGCCCTGGTAGCCTTCCATCTGAAAGATCTTGCCGGTATCGACAGCTGGGGCAACATCTATGTGATCTTCAACGGTAACCGCGACACACGCACCGTCTCCCTGCCCGAGGATAGCACCTATACCGTGGTATGCGAGAACGGACAGATCGACGAGGCCGGTCTCCGCAAAATCTATGGAGGGGGAAACGTCAAAGTCAATGGACAGAGTGCCATGATCGTAATGAGCAAATGAAATAATAGATAATATGAAGAAATCAATCATGACTTTAGGACTGGGGCTGATGATGGCCACGGCCAGTGCCGCCACCACCATCAGCCGCATTGACCCCACAGATTGGTATGTGGGAATGAAAGACCCGAGCCTGCAGCTCATGGTCTATGGTAAGGATGTGAAGAACGTCAAGCAAGTCACCACCGACTACGCCGGCGTGAAGGTGGACTCCATCGTCCGTCTCGACTCACCCAACTATCTGCTCGTCTACCTGAACCTGCAAGGGGCCAAGGCCGGACAGATGACGCTGAACTTCGACGGCAAAAAGGTGCGCTACACGCTGAAGGACCGTGCCATGCGCGGCGAGGACCACAAGGGATTTTCCAACGCCGACGTGCTCTACCTGCTCATGCCTGACCGCTTTGCCAACGGCAATCCAAAAAACGATGTGGTCAAGAGTATGCGCACGCAGGTGTGCGACCGCACGCAGCCCAGTCTGCGTCATGGTGGAGACCTCGCCGGCATTGAGCAACATCTCGACTACTTCAACCAGCTCGGAGTTACAGCCCTTTGGTTCACACCCATTCTTGAAAACGACTCGCCCGACCAGGGTGGTTTTAGCACCTACCACGGTTATGCCACCACCGACTACTATCGTGTAGACCCACGCTTCGGCACCAACCAAGACTATGCGCGCCTCGTCAGCGAGGCCCACGCCCATGGTCTCAAGGTGGTCATGGACATGATTTTCAATCACTGCGGCTTTGAACATCTCTGGGTGAAAGATATACCTGCGAAAGATTGGTTCAATTCACCCGAATGGCTCAGCGAGACGAAGGGCAACGGACACGACCCCATGACGGGAAAAAGTACAGGCGACAACAAGAGCAAGTACCTGCAGACAAGTTACAAGCTCACGCCGGTGCTCGACCCCTACGCTTCCGATGTGGACAAACGAGAGACCGTCGATGGGTGGTTCGTTCCCTCCATGCCCGACCTCAACCAGCGCAACCCACATCTCATGCGCTACCTCATTCAGAACAGCGAGTGGTGGATAGAGACCATAGGCATCGACGGCATACGCATGGACACCTATCCCTATGCCGACCGCAAGGCCATGGCACTGTGGATGAAGACCCTCGAAACGGAATATCCCAACTTCAACACTGTGGGCGAGACTTGGGTTGCCGAGCCTGCCTACACCGCAGCCTGGCAGAAAGACTCCAAGCCCAGCACGATGAACAGCTATCTGAAGACCGTCATGGACTTCAGCTTCTACGACAAGCTCAACCAAGCCAAGCACGAGGAGACCGATGACTGGTGGAAAGGACTCAACCGTATATACAACAGTCTATGCTATGACTATCTCTATGCCGACCCGTCGCACGTGCTGGCTTTCATCGAGAACCACGACACCGACCGCTTCCTGGGCAATGGCAAGGACTCCACAGCACTGAAGCAGGCGCTCGCCCTGCTGCTGACGATGAACCGTATCCCGCAGCTCTACTACGGCACCGAAGTGCTGATGAACGGCACCAAGGAGGTCACCGACGGCAATGTACGCAAGGACTTCCCTGGCGGTTTCGCCGGCGACACACATAACTGCTTCACCGCCGAAGGCCGCACCAAAGCCGAGAACGCCATGTTCCAGTGGGAGAGCAAACTGCTCCACTGGCGTCAGGGCAACAAGCTCATCAGCAAGGGCAAGCAGACGCAGTTCATACCCTATAAGGGCATCTACGTCATCGCACGACAGTACCAGGGCCGCACTTCACTGACCATCCTCAACGGCAAGCGCACCGAGGCTACCATGCCTGTAGCCCGCTATGCAGAGGTCATCGGCAAGGCCACCACAGCCACCGATGTCATCACCGGACGCAAAATCGACCTCACCCACGACATCACCCTGCAACCGCGGGAAGCACTCGTAGTAGAATACTGATCCTAAAGAAGAGGAGAATGACATTTTAAACACTCTGCTCTCTACACCGACCTACTACGATAACAATAAGGAGTGGCATAAAAAACGCGTTTAACAACATGGTCAAACGGCCGTCGGACAATTGGGTAAACGAATGTCAACCAATTGGCTGACGGCCGTTTTTCCGATTGTCCGACGACCGTTTGACCAACTACATAATAGGCTTTTGACCACTATAAATTCACGCTACAGAAGAAGGTGACAAGCATCGGAACACTGATTTCCAGACAGAGACCATGGAAGATGGCGATGGGCATATAGCGCTTGTTGCCTGTACTGCTCAGGATGGAAGGCAGGCATACATCCATGGAAGAGATGCCCGCCACACTGATAGCTGCCCATCCGCTGCCTCTGTTAGCGACAAAGCGACAGCCGAGCAGCGACACCATCTCGCGCACGATATTGGCCATCAGAGCGATCGTGGCCAGTTGGTTGGCAGCAGCAGAACCGGCGACACCGCCCTTGACCTGACTGATGAGCACTGACGAGAGCGAGTAATAGCCAAAGCCACTGCCCACCGCCAGGAAGTCGCTCAGCGAATGACCACTGAACAACAGCACCGCCGTGGCAGAAAACAGCAACGTGCCCACAATGGTGAACACCGGCAGCAACAGCATCTCCCAACGGAATCCGGCAAACAGCCGGTCGAGATGCTCCATCGAGCCAATACCCATACCCACCTGCACGATGAGCAACTCCAAGAGCAACATCGGCAAATGAGGATTGAGCAGCCAATGGGGAGTGGCACCCGTCATACCTACGAGTATACCGGCCAACAGTGAAATGAACAAGAGAAGATTGCCTTTCATGCCCCGCCCTCCGCCTTCTTCTGCATGAGATGGTTGAACAGACGGGCAGCACCAAAACTTCCGGCCATGCCCAACAGTGCCACCACGACGGCCTCAAGACCGTAGAATCCGATGTTGTGCATCAGCGCGTCGTTGGAGCCTAAGCCCAGTCCAAAGACAAAAAGCAGGGCACAGATAGTATAATGAGCGCTTGTCTCCACCTGACGGATATGTGGCACACGGCGCAGCGCAAAACCCAGCACGATGCCGACAAGCAAGACAATGAGTATCCTAAACATTCTTTTCCTTTATTGGTTACGGCGTGCAAAGGTATAAAAATAGCATCAATATACAAAAAGAAAAGGAAGCATATTAGCATAAAAATTGCATATTCATAGTTTTATTGACCTGCATCAAGCGTTTTACAACCACTATTATGATTATGTGACGCGGGACGCGTCACCTCCTACTTCCTCAGCTCTTGGCGGTAATCACTCCCCCTCTCCCTTTGGAGATTGGTTAGGGGGTGAGGCCGAAGGGGTATAGGGGTGAGGCAGTATTTAGGCATTGACGCTGTTCTCCCGCAACAGTTGCAAGTCATCATTTGCAGAACGGCAGCGTCAATGTATTCAGTGTTTGCTTTTGCCATGGATATGTTTTGGGAATAATGCTATGATTGAAATACTTACGTGCAAAAATACAAATCATCAGTCAGTATCGTGAACCTATGGCTGAGTTTTTTGCTTATGGAGCTTGATTTCGGCAAACAAGCATACACATTATTAGGTATTTATGAACATTTATTGCGTTATTTCGACAACACTGTCGTTCTTTTTTCTTACCTTTGCAATGTATTAGTCATATTCATGGTATAAATTTAGGTAACACCCATCTTGTCAATGCACATTGACCTAACTGCCAATAAATAAATCACTATCTATAATCACAAGCAATGCAAAAGCAGACTTTCCATTATCTACTTCTGTTCGTCACCCTGCTGTCGCTTGCGCTCCCGACATTTGCCGGACCAGCACAGGGCCACAAGCTAACGGTGAGCGTGACAGATGCCTCGAATAAGGAACCGATCGTCATGGGCTCCGTGCAGCTCCAGCCCCTCGGCTCCAATGCCGTGACCGACATGGACGGCAAGGCCACGATCACCAACGTGCCCGACGGCATCTACCAGTTGGTGGTGAGCTATGTGGGCTATGTCACCTCCACGACGCAGGTGAAGGTCTCCAAAAACATCAACATACACATACAGCTGCGCATCAGCGACCTCTCGCTCAAAGAGGTTGTCGTCACCGCCAAGCAAAACGCTATGGGCACGAGCAGCCAAATCGGACGCCAGGCCATCGACCATCTGCAGGCCTCCTCGCTGGCTGACGTCATGCAGCTGTTGCCCGGACAGATCATCAAGAACACCGATCTCACCAGCCATTCCAACCTGCAGTTGCGCACACTCGTGAACAACAACACGAGTGCCTTCGGTTCGAGTATCATCGTTGACGGCATGCCCATGAGCAACAACGGCGCGATGACACAGGGACCATTCAGCGCTACGGCGTTCACCGGCACGGACCTCAGACAGATCAGCGCCGACGACATCGACAATGTCGAGGTGGTGCGTGGCATCCCCTCGGCCGAATATGGTGATCTCACCTCCGGCCTCGTCATCGTACACTCCAAGGCTGGCGTCACGCCGTGGCAGGTAAAGGCAAAAGTCAATCCCGAATTGCAGAACTACTCGCTCAGCAAGGGCGCCTCGCTCGGCCGCGCCGGCATCCTCAACATGAGCGTCGACTATGCCAAAGCATGGAGCGATCCGCGTCTGCGCACGCGCTCCTATCACCGCTGGAACGGCAACATGGCTTGGAGCTACAATATCTCCAAGACCTGGCACATCAACACCCGTGTGAGAATGGCACAGACGCGCGACTGGAGCGGCAACGACCCCGACGCGCGCCAGGACGGCTCGGAGACGAAGAACGACTACCTCTCGCTCGGCTTCACCCACAACGGCAAGATACGTCTCGACCGTCTCTTCTCCCGCAACCTGAGCTACACGCTCGGCATGAGCTATGCCTGGCAGGACAACCGCAGCACGGCTTTCGTCACCGTGCCCGGCGGACTGCTGCCGATCATCACGGCCAGAGAGACCGGTTATCACCCCGTCAGCTGGGCCACACAGAGCTATCTCGCCACCAGCAAGACGGAGGGTCGACCCGGAAACATCTTCGCCAAGATCGCCGACGACTTCTATTTCCACTGGGGCAAGACACGGCAGAGCTTCAAAGTCGGAGCTGAATACCACTACGACTGGAACGACGGACGCGGCTACTACAACCTTGACGAGAGCCATCCGCTGCGCCCTAACTCCAACGGACGTCCCCGCGCTTATTCCGACATTCCGGGACTCCATCAGCTTGCCGCCTACGCCGAGGATCACTTCGTGTGGTCGCCCAACCGTGTCAACCACCTGCGGGCTCAGGTCGGTCTGCGCTTCACGGCGCAACAGCCTTTCTCCAATCTCAGCACCACAGCACTCAGCCCACGCGTCAACCTCTCGTTCGACGTGACGAAATGGCTGGCGCTCCGTGCCGGCATCGGACTCAACAGCAAGACTCCGGGACTGAGCTATCTCTATCCCGACAAGAAATACGACGACCGTGTGGCTGTGAACTACATGCCGCAAGGTGCCGACGCTGCCGTGCAGCAACTCCTGGTCTATCACACACAGATGTATGACGTGAAGCGAAGCACGGGCCTCAAGAACGCCACAACGACGAAGATCGAAGCCGGTGTGGACGTAAAACTGCCCTGGGGCGGCAAGCTGAGCGTGCTGGCTTATCACGACAAGACACCCAACGGCTTCGGCGCCGCAACAGAATACTTCACCTATGCCTCTAATGTCTATGACGCTTCTCACGGCCTCATCATCACGCCGGGAGCCGCCACCACCGTGGACTACGCCAATCCGGCACGCACCGACATCGTGTATATGACCACAGGAAAGATCGGCAACACCAACACCACGATCAACAAAGGACTGGAGTTTGACTTCGACCTCGGCACGATCCGGGCCATCAACACGAGCTTCTACTACAGTGGCGCGCTCTCTGAGACCAAGACCTACAGCACGGATCTCAACAGCGCCAACGTCAAGACGGCCCTGCTGCTCTCCGCTTACTCGGCCTACGGACTGACGCCTTTCAAAGTGGTCTATCCTTCCGGCTTGGACTATGACCTCTACCGGCAGTATGTGAGCACCGTGCGCGTGGTGACGAATATCCCGTCGCTGAAGATGGTGGCATCGCTCGTCGGGCAAGCTATATGGCAGACCTACAGCTGGAGCTATATGGCCGACAAGCAGGCCATAGGTCTCATCGACACCAACCTGGGCTACCACGCACTCTCCGCCGACATGCAGAACGGCTATCTCGACTACGCCGGCAACTACTACACAACCCTGCCCGCCGGCACACAGGGCATCGCCGTCGCTGACCTCGCGTTCAACTACAAGGATAATGTGCCCACCAAGACGAAGCCGACCTGGAACCTCTCGGCACGCCTCACCAAGCAGCTCGGCAACATCGGCGGACTCTCGCTCTATGTCAACAACGTCATCTTCTATGAGCCCTTCAAGGTGGCCAGCAACAACACCGGTACGCTCATACAGCGCAACACCAACAACTTCAGCTATGGCGTGGAGCTCTATTTCAACTTATAATCAACAGATACCCTATACCATATTATATATATAAGCAGATGAACAACAAGAAACATACAGGTCTGTGGACGCTGTTGCTGCTGTGTCTGACCCTCATGGTCAGCTGCGTCGACTATAGCGACACGACCCAGGCCATCAACGTGGACATACGCGTGGAGCAGCCCACCGATGCCACCACACAGCTCGCCCTTGGCGGACATACCGTGACGCTGACCCGAGAAGGCGGCGGCGAGACAACGGCCGTAACCGACGACAATGGCATCGCACACTTCACGGGACTCATCCCCGACGTCTACACCCTGTCGGTGTCGTGGCCGCTCACTGCCAGCGAATATCGCGAGGCCACCGGTGACAACGAGGTCAACGACGGTGCCATCGTAGCGGGCAGCAGCCATTCCCAACTGCTCACGACAGACATGGCAGCCTCGCCGCTGACACTCACCACGCAGTTCACCATCACCCGTTCGCTCGTCATCTCGAAGGTGTTCTACGCCGGCATGAAGGACGTGCACAAGAAGAACTATCTCGCCGCGCAGTATATCGAGCTCTACAACCAAGGCGACGAGGCGGTGGACATCGCAGGCATGTATCTCGGTCTCGTCGAGTCCAATGCCTCACCGGCCTACACGCTCGACCAGATCGGCAAAGTCTTTCAGGATTCCGTGGTCGTACTCAAGCAGCTCTTCCGCATTCCGGCCACGACGCCTCACCTGATTGAGCCCGGACGGTCGGTGGTACTCACCAACAGCGCCGTTGACCACACAGCCAACGTCGGCACACCGCTGAACCTCATCGACGCCGACTTCGAGGCTAAGGACGCCCAGGGCAAGACGCTCAACAACCCGTCAACACCGGCTCTCGAACTGGTCTACACGGCTTTCAGCGCCATCTCAAAGATGAACATCGGGCAGGGTGGTCCCACCGGTGTGGTGCTCTTCCGCAGCAATGCCGCCGTGAGTTCCTGGCAAAAGACCTACAACTATGGCAAGACATCGGGCAGCCAATGGCTCGCCGCTGGTATCTCGCAGGTACTCGACGGCGTGGACATCCTGAAATACAAGAACACGGGAACTATCGACATGGCCACCAAGCGCCTCCTGCCCGCCATCGATGCCGGTGCCACCTACATCCACTCAGCCGGTGGCTACAACGGCGAGACCGTCTATCGCAAGAAATCAACACGCAAGGGAGCCAAGGGACAGTATATCCTGCAGGATACCAACAACTCGACCAACGACTTCGCCGTTTCATCCACTCTAACGCCACGCTACTATGAATATTGATCATAAGACGCTCACCCTTGGACTTCTGGCCTCAGCCACAATGTTCCTCCCTACTATGCTTCAGGCTCAGACTGTCGATGAGTCTTCTTACCGTCTCGCTGACGCCGCCTCGCTCTGGTCCACAACCACCAATGCGGCCGGTCTCACCCTCGACGACCGCGTCGACCGGGGTGTCGCCATGATGGAAGGCAGCCACGAGACCAACGACTTCCACCGCGTGCAGGAGGGCAACCAGGACAATGGACTCCGCTTCTTCACCGAGCGTTATCAGCACCTGGGACGATACCTCTATGGCTATGGCAAGTTCGACTTTGACATGGGACGCACGAAGAACCGTCGGTGGAGCGACGTGCGCCGTACCTACAACAGCGATCCGTTTATCTCAGGCAGTGAGGTGGCGGGCAGCTACGACCGTCAGGACATCAGCCTCACGGCAGCCGTCGGTACCACTGCCTTCGGCCCTTGGCGCTTCGGACTGCGCCTCGACTATCAGCTCGGAGACCTGAGCCGTCTGCGCGACCCACGGTCGAGAAGCGAGATGCTTGACTATCGTCTCTCGCCGTCCCTCACCTACTCCTTCGGCCGCTCCACGCTGGGCTTGGAGGGACACTACCGTCGCTACAAGGAGAAGATCCCCGACATCACCACCGTGCAGACCGATCCCAACCTGAAATACTACACGATGACGGGAATGGAAAACGCCAACGGTGTCGTCGGCGGATACAACGGCTACATGCGCGAATACGTCAACCATGAGTTTGGCTTCCGCCTCTCCTATGCCTGGCAGTCGCCCTCTTGGTCCTCACTCACCGAGGCCGGCATCGACCGTGGCAGCGAGGGCATCTATGGTACCTATAAGTATCAACCGGGACACTACCATACTTATCGCTATGCCATAACCAACAAGACGACATGGCGTACGCCACGGTGGCTACACGTTGTCCAGGCCCGTCTGCAATACGAGGAGGGCTACGCCGACGAATATCGCCAGCAGCTCACGATCACCACAGACTCCACAACGGGTTACAACACCTACAAGTATGTCAACCAGATGACTTACAACAAGCGCTACCGCATGCGTCTGCTCGACGCCGCACTGGGCTACCGCCTCAACAGTGCGTCGGATCACGGCATCAACAGCTACATCGGTGTGGACGGCATCCTGCGCTCGGTCCACAACGAGTACCATCTGCCCGCCTCGTACTTTGCCCATCACTATGCCGACTGGGGGCTTTCTGCCGGTCATGGCTTCTTTGCCAATCGCTTCTGGGTGGACGCTGCCTTCCGTCTGCGTCAGGTCTTTGACAACCGTCTCAACCTCGCCGACGCCTCTACGCCCTATGCCGATCAGGTATGGACAGCCGACTACAACGACTATTACACGGTCAACTCATGGAGAGCACGCCTTGCCCTGACCTATCAGCAGCCCATCACCGTCAAAGACCGCACCTCGATGTGGTTCGTCCGGCTCGACGGTGGCTATCTCCATGCCGCCAACAGCCAGCACAACAGCAGGGCAAGCTTGGCCATCGGACTGAGATTTTAATGTTTCATGCTAACAATTCAATTGCATCCAATGAAAAAACTTTTTATTTCCCTTCTCCTGACGCTGGTCTGTGCCGCCGGCGCATGGTCTCAGGCCGTGACGGAGACCTACCGCATCAAACAGATGCGATGCGAGGACTGTGCACATAAGGTGATGGTCGCAGTCACACAAGATCCCGGCGTCAGCGACATCAACTTCAACCTCGAAAGGCGCACGGCCACAATCACCTACGACAAGTCGAAGACATGCCTCGACTCGCTCAAGGGTCGTCTCGTCCACACCCGCTACCGCCTCTCCGCCTACGATCCACATGAGGTGATCCGCCGCGGCATTGGCTTCCACATCGCTGAGTTCTCCGACGAAGGCAAGGCACAGCAGATCAGCGAGGCACTCTACCGTATCCAGGGCGTCGACAGTGTGGCACCGCACGTCGACAAGCAGTGGGTGTTTGTACGCTACGATGCTAACCGCACGGAAAAGAAGACCGTACGCGACTGCCTCACCGCGCTGGGCTACACGCCGGTGAACTACTACACTTCTGCCGACATCAGCTATGCTCAGTTCCGGTTGCCAGCTAATAAGGCCACCGAACAGACTACAGAAGCCGCTCTCCTCATCGATGGTGTGGACGACGCTTGGATCAACAAGACCTATCACACGCTCGCCATCACCTACGTTAACAAAAATACCAATGAGGCGAAGATCAAAGAGGAACTGAAAAAGGCTGGAATAAAAGTCGAAGAGTAGAGGGCTCAACAGCCTCACCCCCAACCCAACTGCCCAACAGCCCAACAGTCCAACAGCCTCACCCCAACCCCTCTCCCAAGGAGAGGGGGAGTAACATGCTCCAAGAAACGAAAAGCTCTCGCAAAGCCGCAAAGGACACAAAGGATCGTACACCTTGGTTTCTCTTTGCGCCCTTTGCGCCTTAGTGAACGATGACTTCTACATGGTGTTGCGGGCCTTCAGCAGACAAAACTCCATAGAAAAAGTGACGACGCAGTGAAAAACTCCCTTAAAAAAGAGGCGAAACAGCGAAAAACTCCATTGAAAAAGTGGTAGAATATAAAAAGAAAATGGGCTTCCTCCTGAAATGAAACAGGGTCGGCAATCGCCGACCCTGTTTGCTATAAACCTATTCGTGTTATCTGATAACAATCTTCTTACCGCTCCGGACATAGATGCCGGGACGCGTAGGTTCTGTATTCAGGCGGTTGCCTGAAAGCGTATAATATATGGTGTTGTTCTCAGACTCTTGACGTTCCAGACTGAAGATGGCTGTTGTGATAGCTTTCGCTTCCGCGATTGTCTTGACGCTTGTCTTCGGACTGGAGGCTGTGTAGTAGCCATGGTTGGTGAAGGTACCGTTGGTATTATCGTACTTCGAACCGCCGTCATGCGTGAAAAGGAGGCCAGTCGGGAGCTCCGTCTCAGTACCCGTATAGATCCATTTATAGACCTTAGCGCCGGAGGTGAGGGTCGTGTAGAGCGTCATGATGTCGCCCGGCCATTCTGCCGTGAGCCAGGTCGTGCCGTCCTTCCATGTGTAGACATACGGCGTTTCCGAACCACTGGTCTCGAAGAATACCGAGATCTCATCATTGTTTTCGAGCGTGATCTCGCTGTCTGTCGTAGTGGAACCACTGCCATTAGGACGCTCGGTGGTCTCAGTAGCCGATGAGCCGTTGACAGCATAGTAAATATCAGCCGTGACACCCTTTACATCGTCGGTGAGCTTGTCGCCGCCTGCTGTTGAAGTCAGGATGAAGTTGATGGGGGAGACACCTGCCGGAGCCGTGTAGACATACCATCCTGTGGAGGAAGCTGTCATGGTCTTCGTGCTGTACCAACTGCCGTTGAGCTCCTCTGTGGCGCCGTTGTTGTCGTACCAAACATAGATATAAGGAGCGCTGGAGGCCCTCACATAGACGTGGATATTGGTGTTGTCACCGGTTTCACCGCCTGTGTTATCACCCGTGTTTCCACCTGTATTGTCACCTTCCTTGACCTTAGTGATGATCTGTGTAGCTGAGATAGCACTTGACCCGGTGTAGTAGCCATGGTTGGTGAATGTACCGTCAGTATCGTTGAACCTCGTCTCTCCGTTATGTGTGAAGATAACGTTTGTAGGTGTAGTGGGCAGCGTACCGTTGTACGTCCACTTATAGATATAGTTGCCGTTGGAAGCCTTGCCCATGAGCGTCATTGACTCACCGGGCCATGAGCCACCGGTGTAGTTGTTAGTGTCGTCCCAGATCCAAGCCTTCACGCCATTGGCATCAGAAGTTTCGAAGAAGCAGCTCACTTCGTTGGCATTGTCGAGTGTAGGTGTATAAGCGTTTGTAACCTCGCTGCCGGTGTTGCCGCCGGTTTCTCCACCCATGTTGCCACCTGTGGAAGATCCACCCTTATAGATAACAGCGATACCTGTGGAGCCCACCCGACCGCTGATCGTAGAGGAAGTGACGGTGAACGTCCCACCGCCAACCTTATCCGTGTAAGTACCCGTAGTAAGCCACTTGCCGTCACCGGCACCGTTGGCGAAGCTCACGCTCTGATTGTTGCCATTGCCAAGAACGATGACCGCACCGCTCTTGCGCACCTGTGCGGCCACGTTACCATTGTGAACATAGTAGTTGGGTTCACCGGCGCAGATGTTGTGCATGTGGTTGACCTCTGCGACCTCAGTGCTGGTGAAGTGGGTGCTGCCTTTCTGACCGAGCTTCATTGAGTTCTTGTCGGTAGAGGACGGACGCGAGAAGTAGAGCGCTGTGGCACTGTTGTTACCGGCTACGACAGCATAGGCGCGGTCGATGACGTTCTGACTCATATACTTCGACGAGCCGCCGTCGTTGGCATAGGTGTCGTGGCTCTCGCCCCAGTAGACGAGCTTGGCTGTGTTGGCACCCCTCTGATTGAAGTTGCCGATGGAGCCGTTAACGCTGCCACTGCTGAAGGAAGAGGCGAAGCCGTTGCCATAGACATTGTCGGTGATGGAGATATACTTCTGGTATTCGGGCAGGAGCTGGCTGTCGTTGCCACCAGTGCCGTCGAGGATCTCACCGTAGTTGTACATGCTCTGGTCGGGCACGTTCTGCCAGAAGCTGTCGCCCTCAGAGGGCAGACCGATGTGCTTGGCAGCGTCCCAGCGGATGCCGTCGACACCACAGCTCTTCAGACTCTCCACATAAGCGTGGATCTTCTGCTGCACGCGGCTGTCCTCGGTCTTGAGGTCTTTCATGCCGATCTCGCCGTGAGTGACCTGATAACGGTCGTTCCAATTCGACACACCACCGTAATTGTGATACAGGTCGGTGTTCTTCCAGAAGTCGGCCACATAGTTCAGGTTGCCGTTGGTGTGGTTGGCCACGACGTCGACGATGACCTTCACACCATACTTATGAGCCTCGGAGCAGAGTGCTCTCAGGTCGTCTGCCGAGCCGAGTCCGTTGCCGATGACATAGTCATAAGGCTGATAAGCCATATACCATACCGAGCCGTAGCCCTCCTTCTGATGGATCGGCGATGTCTGTACGGCAGTGAAGCCCGCTTTGGCGATGGCCGGAATCTCAGCCTTGATGTCATTGAGTTTCCAGTCGAAACAGTGCAGGATGACACCATCCTGGATGTTGTCCTTCAGCCCATAGCTGTTGTCAGCCCAAGCGTTGCCCATGAAGGAGAGCAGCGCGACGAGCGAAAGGACGATGGTTTTCATTGATTTCATACGGTTCTTTTTTTTATTTTGTTATACTGTAAGCCATTTCCATACGCTTTTTGATGCCGTAGAACCAACATCAAAAAGCGCTGTTTCACCATGTTTTATCTGATGACGAACTTCTTGCCGTTGCAGACATAGATGCCGCTCTTGAGCAGATACTCGGCATCGCTGATGTTTTTCACCTCAGCCACACGCTGTCCGCGCAGATTATAGATGACGCAGGTCTTCTGCCCCACTCCGCTGACCTGACTGATTGCCGTCAGCTCCTCTTTGGTCTTGCTGACTGTCTTGACAGCCGACTGCGGACTGGAAGCGGTGTAGTAGCCGTGGTTTCTGAAGGTGCCGTCAGTGTTGTTATACTTCTGCCCACCGTCGTAGGTGAAGATAATGCCCGTTGGAATAGCGGTCAGCGTACCCGTATAGGTCCACTTATAGACCTTAGCGCCGGAGGACAGTGTGCACTGCAGCTTCATGGCGTCGCCCGGCCAGGTAGAGTTGGCGTTGTAGTTCTTGTTGCCGTCGTTGCCATCCCACACCCATACACTCGGAATCTCAGAACCACTGGTCTCGAAGAAGACCGAGATCTCATTCTTCTTGTCGAGCCAAGGTTCATTGCCGGACGTCGTTGTCGTACCGCTGCCGCTGTTGTCGGGACGATCGGTGGTGACAGCAGCCGAAGAGCCGTTGACTACATAGTAGACATTCGACGTGACATTCTTGATGTCACCGGTAAGCTTATTGCCGCCCGCGCTCTGCAGAAGGATGAAGTTGAAGGAAGACACGCCGGCAGGTGCCGTATAGGAGTACCAGCCCGAATAGGTTGTAGCTGTCATGGCCTTGGTGTTAGCCCAGGCGCCGTTGAGCTCCTTCGTTGCGCCGTTGGCATCGTTGTACCATACATATATATAAGGTACTGTGGAAGACTTCACCCATACGGTGATGGCAGCATTGGGATCCTGCTTGGTGAACGTCACCTTGTCGCTGTTGGTCTCTGTGCCGCTATCGCCCTGACCGGTAGCACTCCAGGTGACGGTCTTCGACTCACCGTAGCTCATGTCGCTGCCGATGGTAAACGTAGCGGAAGGGCCGTTGATGGCTACCTTCTCACCGTCGCCGATCTGATACCAACCGCTCGTGGCGTTGTTGAGGGTAATGGTCACCGTCTGTGTGTCAGAGGTGAAAGAGCCGCCATTCGGTGTCACCGTTGCCGAGGGCTCAGTGGTCTCGACGACATCGTTCCATGTCGTGCCCTTGTCAGCAGCCAGTCCGCTGTTGTCGGCGCTGGCAGCAGAAGCGGTGTAGAGGAACGGGCCGTCTTCGCCGATCTTACCCGGTCCGTTGAGGACATAGACGCGGGCGTTGCCCTGGTTTGAGGGACAGGACACGGTGAGCGTACCGTTGGAGACGGTCTTCACGTCGCCCGTGACGCAGTCTTTATAGGTACCGTTGGGAATGCCGGTGAACGTAGCGCCGCCATCCATGCAGACGCAGGCATAGGAGTTCACGCCATTGGCGTTGTAGGCTTTCTTCCAAGACCAGCCACTCGTCGAAGTGCAACCGTCGGTGGTATACTGTCCCTTGCGCAGTGCAGGCACAGCCTGACGGATGCGGTTGAGGCGCTCAAGGTGCTTGGCCAACGGGTGGTTGAGGGTCTTGGCGACCTGACCCGTTGCGGTGAACACACCGAAGTCGGAAGCAGTGACCGTACCTTCAAGGTTCTGTCCGAAATAAGCACGACCGGTATCAGAGAGTGGGCCGTTAGGTCCGTTGTCGATCTTCTTGCCGGCCTGGAACTCCACCTCAGAGCCATAGTACAGGCAGGGGATGCCACGGAAGAGGAACATCCACGTGAGGTTGTCGGCCCACTGGCTCGTACCACCGCTGAAACGAACCTGATCGTTGGGCTGTGGACCATAGTCGTGAGAGTCGACATAGACCACGTTCCAAGTGGCGTCGTTGTAGAGATTGTCCTCCTTGGCCATATTCATGACCGAACCCACGCTGGTGAAGTTGTAGTGCACGGGAAAGTCGATGACGTTGAAGCCACTTGCCTGGCTGTAGTCGGGCGTGTGATAAGCACCGTTCTGCATCCACGCGTTGTTGGAGGTTTTCTTCACGCTGGGCTCGTTGAAGCACAGCGTCATGTTGCCAAGCGGACTGGCACCTTCGGGCACCACCTGATTGTCCCACCACGAGGCGTCGTTGTTCCAATTAGCGAGGTCGGAAGCACTCGAAGCCCACGTATAATAATAAGGAGAGAGGTTGGGCTGGTCGCGATAAGTGACACCACCGAAACGTGCACAGACCTCACCGAACATATAGAACGGCGAGCCTGCCTCCTTGCCATCATAGAGACTACGGGCTGAGGCGTATTGTTTGCCGAGCTCCGTGAACTGCGGGATGAAGGCTTTGTTGAACGATAAGCGTGCGATATGTCCGGAGGTATCGATGCGGAAGCCGTCCACGCCGAGCTTGATGAAGTCGCCGTAGCACTTCACGAGATAAGCGTCGACAGCGGGGTTCTCGGTATTCAGGTCCACACAGTCACCGGCGATCTGTCCCCACCAGCGGCTGGGCTCATCCCAGTTCCACGCATTAGCGACATGGTGCCAGTAGTTATGTGTGTCGTGGTTCTTGCCGTCGGTATTCTTCATCAAGGCCAGACGACGCTGATACTGGTCGCCGGGTTTCAGGCTCTCATAGTCTGATCCGAGGACACTTGCGTTGGGTTTCATGCAGGAGATGGAGCCTTGTGTGGCGAGCTTCTCGCTGCGCGTGAACTCCGGGCAGAGCTTAGCCTCACCGAAGTTACCGGTGTGGTTGAGCACGATGTCGAGAATGATCTTAATGCCTTTCTTGTGCGCCGCATCGATGAGCTTCTTGAACATCACGTCACCGCTGCTTCCGTCACTGCTCTGATAGCGGCAGTCCACCTTCGAGAAGTCGGAAGCATGGTAGCCGTGATAGTCATATCCCGAAGCATTCTGCACGACAGGGTTGATCCAGATAGCGGTGAAGCCGAGTGCCTTGATATAGTCGAGCTTGTCGATCAGGCCTTGGAAGTCACCACGCCAGCAAGGGTCTTTGGTGGACTTTTGGCTTTCCTGATTGTCCCAGCACAGCACATTGTTGCCGGGATCACCGTCGTAGAAGCGGGTGGTGAGGACGAAGTAGATACTCTCGTCGCGGAAGTCTGTTCGGCCGCCTACAAAGCTGTCTGCCATCATGCCCTGACTGAAGAGCAGAGCGGAGAGCGCCAGTGTAGAGACCCTTCGTGTAAAGTGTTTCATGTGTGGTATTTTAATGAATATTGTGTGATCGTTGGATCTAAGATGTAGTAATGGCTATCTGACTACAAAGTTAAAGAAAAAGCGCAATTATTGATATAAGTCAATCGTATTATTACGTAAGATCTTATGCAAACGATTACCAAGGAGAAAAGCAGTTGCATAGAAGAAAAAAGAGATGACAACAGACAAAAGGAAGAATTCCTCGGCTGCTGCCATCTCTTCAAAAATGTATTATAATTATACTATTTTCTATCAGCTACATACTGTTAAGTATTATTCGTCCCAAAGACTCTTGGACTTTGACCAAAGAATCTCGTCTGATTCACTAAAGTCCCATGCGCCTTTGGCCATACCAATGTTGCCACCACCAGCATCTTCACCTTTATCTTTTGAAGGATCCACGATTCCTTTCTCCGATCCCATGACGATATTCGACAGCTCAAGCTTTATATAGGTTGTTTCCGGTTGTATATATTTCATAGTTTTCTCTGTTATTTTACAATGACTTTCTTACCGTTGTGAATATAGATACCAGCACCTGCCAGCTTGTCCAAACGGATACCTTGCAGTGTGTAGTAGCCTTCCTTGTCAACAATCTGATTGTTAATCGCATGGATGCCCGTGATGGCCTCATCTTCACTGCCCTCAAAGAAGAGGTTGACCTGATACTCCTTAGCACCAAAGACGGTCTTGTCATCCGTGCTGATTCCTTCCACACGCTCGTAAGCAGCTTCGTCGGTAGGATTGAGGGTTTCAGCACCAACAGCCTCGCCCGTCAGCGAGAGATAAGCACGCTCCGTAACACTCTTGCCTGTCTTGGAACGGAGGAAGCCAAGTTTATCAGAATTATCGCTCTGCTTTACCCAAGAGAAGAGGTACTGACGGCTGGTGACAGGATCACCGGTATTCGTGGATGTCTCAGGAGTCGTCATATTAATCTTTTGATTAGGCAAATAGACAGCCTTGAGCAGATTACTCCCGTTGTCGACAGTCTGCCCGAGTTTCTCTATCATCGGGCGAACAGTGATCGTGCTGACCTTATCCGTAGCTGTTGCAGAGAGAATCACGCCACTCTTGGCAGGTATGTATTGCTTGGTGCTGGTCTTGTAGTTGTCGCTCTGATCGCGCAGGGTCACCTTGTTGGCATTCATATCATAGCTGATGATGTCATAAACCTTCACGTCTGTGCCGTTGACGATCTCCAAAGGATAGTTGCAGGCGAAAGAGGTGTAGCCATTGCCGTCGTTGCCATAGTTGAAGAGCTTCACGGGACGGGTGATGGTATAGAACGGTGCAGCCTTACCCGCCATCTGCTGATCGAAAGGATTGCTAGCTGAGACACGGATCTCAGTCTCGTAGATGTCTCCTTTATTAAGTCCAGGCATGGTGAAGGTGATGTCCTGACCGACAGAAAGACCACTCTCACCAGTATCACCCGTCGGGTTCACATCAGTAGAAAGCGTATTGCGGCTGATGTGGTTGTAGTAGCAGACATCGCCATTCTCCTTCGCAGGAGCAAAGTCTTTGTCGTTTGGAGTGACATCGTCCTCACCGAAATTGGTCAGATACTTGTTGTTCTCGATGAAACGGAACTTCTCTCCGGCCTTCAAAGTCACAGTAGTATAATAATAGGTACCATCGTCGCTCGGCTTCAAGGTGATGGCTTTCGTTTTATCCCAAGTGCCGCAGGTAGCGTCTTTGCTGGTATAGTTGCGTGCAGCATCTGCCGTCCAGCTCTTTCCGGAGACGACAGCAGGGCCAACGATCTGAATGGCATTACGGAAAGCAACACTATAGGTACCCGTTGTAACATTTAGTGAGAGCTCATAGGAATCATACTTCTGCTTCTGATCGTCAGTCAGCAAGGGATTGATAGACTGCATCTGATTCTTACCCATCCAAGTGTCAGTAGTTTCAAAACCTAAAGGATTAGAAGAACCTTTGAAATAGGCTGCACCCGCCGTAGTACCCTTGATATTCGAGAGGTCGTTACCAGCCTGGTAGAGCGCACCGGACAGTGTGTTGCAGTCGCGGTCGTCAAAGATCTCCGGACGCCAGACATAGTCCCAGGCACCTGCTCCCTTGTTCGTTATCCACTCATTCCAACTCTCCATATAGCGCTGGCTGCAGAACATAAAGAAAAAATTATCGAAGGAGGCATTCACCTTCGACATGGTGATATAGTAAACCACGCTGTCCACCTCATTCTCTGCATTGCGATAGACCACCGGTGTCATCTCCTTGAATGAAGCATCTTTTCCACCCCAGAAACCGTAAGCATAGAACTTCTCGTAAGCAGCGGTAGCTTCTGATGTGCCTGACTGCTTCGTCACGATGCCAAGGGTGGTAGGGTTGCTGGTATAGGTAGCGTCGTAGACAGCACCATTGGTAAATGTCAATTCCTTAGTCTGATTAGTACCATTGCTGCCACCATTATTAAACATGATCTTGGTCGGAGTACCTGTCTTGCTGGAAATCATCTTCCACAGATAATAGGTAACGCCATTTGACTCTGCAGTCGTTGTCAATTGCTCACCCGGCCAAGAAGTGACAGAAGAGTATTGATTCTTATTATCATCATATACCCAGGCATACACTTTGCTCCATCCTGCTGGCTTTTTCACATAGCAGAACGTTCCGTCGTAGAAGGGAAGGTCTCCGAAAGAGGAAGAGGAAGAACTGTTGTAGGTGAGGCTGTATTTGATGCCACTCAAGTTGCGCCAATATTGCACACCCGGTTGACCATATCTCAGTTGCGAACCATTATTTGAACTGGTTTCATAAGTGGCACTGGAATTGGAATAAGCAAAAGTACAGGAAACAGCACTTGACTTACCTTTGGTACAAGTAAAATAATTAAATGAAGACGTAGAACCAGTTCTTAAAAACCCTTCATTTTTATAAAGCATACGGTCATGGACAGAGGCAGAACTACTGCTATTGTCCGTGCCGTCATCCATATTCTCTCCATTAGTATTAGGGCCAATAATGCCCCCCCCACTGGACTTTATATACCAGTAGACCGTTCCGTCCGCGATGTCTTTCCATCGTGGGTCGTCATATTTCAGGCTGATCTGCCAACGGTTGTTGTCCTTGGTGTGTCTGAGGTTCTCTGCTTTATCATTACGGTAGAGTGCAGCAACCATAGGCACTTCCACCTTCTTGGCGAAATCGCTGCTGTTAGAGAAAACAACAGAGTAGGTTGTCTGTCCATAAACTTCCATCGACAGAGGTGCAGCAAAGAGTGCCATTGCCATGCAAATTGCACGAATATGTGCATGAAAATGTAAATGTTTAAACTTCATTT
>CAVKHS010000016.1:0-75338 GCA_963656095.1 Paratractidigestivibacter sp. | reverse complement strand
TCGTAATTTATTTTGAGATAAAAGGCCTTTTCTTAGATTTTTAACAAGAGAAATCGTGAACTCTCCATTTATTTTGGTAAATTTGCACATATTATCAATAGTATTATAACAACTGACAATTATGCAAAAACAGCTTATCTTAGCCGTGATGGCCATGAGCTATGCCCCGCTGACGTTCGCGCAGAGCGATTCGACCAACGTCGGTGAGGCAGCGTTCACCTTCACAGAAGCGCAGTTGGGTGAGGACGAGAACATGGGACAGAATGTCTCCATTGTCTCCTCGGGCTCGAATGTGTATGCCTCGGAAGTGGGGTATCTGTTCTCGCCGATGAGGTTCCGTTATCGGGCGCTCAACCAGAAGTATAATGAAATGTATATCAACGGCACGCCGGTCAACGACATGGAGACGGGGCAGTTCCGCTACTCGTTCGTAGGTGGTCTCAACCAACAGACACGCAGCATGGAGGCGGCACTGCCTTTCGAGTCGAACAACTTTTCGTATACGGGTATCGCCGGATCGAATAATTACAACTTCCGTCCGGCTGCTATGGCCACAGGCCAGCGTCTCACGCTCTCGGTTGCCAACCGTAACTATGTACTCCGTGGCATGTATACCTATAACAGTGGTCTGACAGAAAAGGGCTGGGCTTACTCGGCCAACATCACCTATCGCTGGGCCAATCCGGGATATGTCAAGGGTACGTCTTACAATGCGCTTTCCTATTTCTTCGGCGTGCAGAAACTCCTTAGCGGCGGTCATAGCCTTGCCTTCTCTACATGGGGTAACCCCACCGAGCGCGGTACGCAGGGAGCGTCGACCGATGAGATGTATTGGTTGGCCAACGACAATCAATACAATCCCTATTGGGGCTGGCAGGACGGTAAGAAGCGCAACAGCCGAATGGTGCGTGACTTTGCTCCTTCTGCTATCTTCACGTGGGACTGGAATATCAACGACAACAACAAGCTGACAACCTCTCTCTTCGGAAAGTACAGCATGTATTCCAGCACGAAGCTCAACTATAACAACTCTGAGAATCCGCAACCGGACTATTACAAACGGTTGCCGAGCAACTTCTACGATGTGTGGAACAGTGGCAACGTGCAGAACACTGAGTTCGCATTGGCTGACTGGGAGAACGCCCGCGAGTATTTGGCTGGCAGTGAACGCAACCGCCAGATCAACTTCGACGAGCTCATCTATGCTAACCGCCAGGCTGCAGCCAACGGGCAGGATGCGCTCTACTATATCCAGAAGCGTCACAACAATCAGTTGAACCTCACACTGTCCACTTCGCTGACTACGAATCTGACGAAGAACAGTACGTGGACTAATGGACTTTTCGCTGCTCACAACGTCAACTATCACTATCAGACGATGGACGATCTGTTGGGTGCCGCCTCGTATCACAACACCAACAACTACGCACTCGGCACGTTTGCTGAAGGTTCCGACCAGTTGCAGTACGACCTCAACCATCCCAATGCTGTCGTCGGCGAGGGTGATAAGTTCGGCTATGACTACACCATTCTCACTAACCGTGTGCAGGGCTGGACAAGCTATGCAGAGAACTTCGGTATCGTGCACTATATGATTGCCGGTCGCCTGGGCTACCAGAGCATGCAGCGCAATGGCAAGATGCGCAATGGACTCTTCGCCAATAACTCTTACGGCAAGAGTGGTACGGCTGACTTCGTGGAGGGCGGCATCAAGGCCAGCGGCAACTTCAACCTTGGCGGCGGTCATACGCTCACCCTCGGCATGGGCTATGAAAGCAAGGCCCCGCAGGCATCTGTGGCTTTTGTGGCTCCTGAGATGAACAATGACTTCGTCGGCGAACTGCACAACGAGCACGTCTTCTCCTCAGAGATTGGTTATCAGTTCCTTAACAGCTGGTTACACGCCAACATCAGTGGTTACTACAACCACATCACACACGCTACGGAGTGGACTTGCTTCTACTTCGACGACATCAACAGCTTCTCCTACAATTCACTGACTGGACTGAAGAAGGACTACTATGGCGTGGAGGCCGGACTGGACTTCAAACTCACCTCAGCCTTCAACCTCAAGCTCCTCGGTACCATCAGTGATGCCAAGAACGTGAGCAACGCCAAGGTCGTCTACCTCAACTCCACACAGGGTACCTACAATCAGGATGTGGCTTTGGTGAAGGATATGCGCGAGAACGGTACACCACTCACTGCCACGAGCATCAAACTGAGCTATCATCAGGGTGGTTGGTTCATTGACTTGGCCGGTAACTGGTATGACCGCATCTATCTGAGCTACTCGCCGTACTACCGCTATCAAGGCAGTTTGAACAAGATAGGCAGTGTCGATGAGGCTGGCAATCCTATCGTCTCGCCCCAAGACAAGGGTCATGGCGGTTGGATGATGGACGGCTCCATTGGCCGCAGTATCTATCTGAAGCATGGCAGCCTGAGCATCAACCTCATGGTGACCAACATCCTCAACAATACCCATTTGGTGACCGGCGGCTATGAGCAGAGCCGTTCTGACTATACCTCTACGGGTAACTCGCGACTCTATCGCTTCTCGAAGAACCCGAAGAAGTACTATGCCTACGGCACCAACGGCATGTTGAACATCGCATATAAGTTCTAATTGCAGACTCAATTCATTATAGACATGAAAAACAAGATATTTTATCGGTTGGGCTTTCTCGTCTGCTGTCTGGCTCTGACTTTCTCGTCCTGCCAGGGCGACTTCGATGAGCCGGTGAAGACCGCTGACGAGGCGGGGATCGGCAACAGCAGCATCAGCGAGACCAATGTGGTGACTATCGCCCAGCTGAAACAGACATACAAGAGTGTTATCAACACCAGCTACAGCTACAGAAAGGTGGAGCAACCCACAGAGATCAAAGGCTATGTCACAGGCAACGACGTGCAAGGCAACCTCTACAACGAGCTCGTCATTGATGACGGTACAGGTGCCATCACCATTGGTGTATCACAGGGTGGTCTCTATGGACTCTTCCCCGTTGGAGCCGAAGTGATCATTGAACTCAACGGACTCAGTGTGGGCAACTATGGCTTGCATCCGCAGATTGGTACTCCTTATACGAGTGCCAAAGGCCAGAACTCTATCGGACGTATGAGCCGTGCCGTGTGGAACCAGCATTTCCGCTTGACAGGCAAGAGCCAGACGATCACGCCCATCGATTTCAACAGTAGTTGGAAGCCTGCATCTGACGGACTGACCTACAGCGGTAAGCTCGTCACCATGAAGAATGTGAGCTTCAAGGAGGCTGATGGTAAGAAGACATTTGCCAACGCCAGTGCCGGACCAGGCTCTGTGAGCGTATACTTCAACGAGTATCCCACCACGACGATGGTCTACACCAGCAATTTCGCTGACTTCGCCAGCAATCCGCTGCCGCAGGGCAAGGTCAACGTCACGGGTATTCTCAAACGCTACAACAACTCGTGGGAGCTCATCATTCGCAGCCTCGATGATATCGAGGCAGTCAAGTAAATACACCTTATTATATATATAACATACAACGACAATGAAAAAGTTATTATCATATCTCTTTGCGCTGGCTGCCGTCGCCTTTGCGTTCACATCTTGCGAGGACGTGCCCATGCCGTATGACTACCCGACAAGCAATGGCGGTGGCTCGGGTGAGACAACAGAAGTGGAACCGTCAGGTACTGGTACTGTAGCTGACCCGTATAATGTGGCCGGTGTGCTCAAGGCTATCAAGGGTTTGGGCGATGGTGAGTACACGCCTGTAGTCTATGTCAAGGGTAAGATCAAGAACATCAAGAGTGTGGAAACCGTGCAGTATGGCAATGCCAATTACTACATCACCGACAATGGCTCCAACGAAGTTTATATCTTCCAGAGCTATTATCTTGGCAGTGTGAAGTTCAAGGCTGAGGATCAGATCAAGGTGGACGACGAGGTCATCGTCTGTGGTCGCTTCTACAACTACAATGGCAATACGCCTGAGACAGAAGGCAAGGGTAAGTCGTATATCTACTCGCTCAACGGAAAGACAGCAGAAGGAGGCGGTGATACGCCAAGTAGTGGCGAGGCTAAAGGTGATGGAACACAGGCTAATCCATTCAATGCAGCAGGAGCCAATAAGGCAGCGTCTACGCTTGATGATGCTGGCAAGATGGAGAATGTCTATGTTAGTGGCATCATCAGTAAGGTTAGTATTGATACCAGCTATGGAAATGCTAACTATTATATTTCCGACGATGGCTCTACTACAAGTGAGCAGTTCTACGTGTTCCGTGGCTATTATACCAATGGCGACAAGTTCACAGCTACCGATCAGCTCAAGGTCGGTCAGAAGGTCACCGTCATGGGTACCTTGGTGAATTATAAAGGCAATACTCCGGAAATGGCACAGGGTAGCAAAGTCATTTCCATTGAAGGTAATGGCTCTTCTACAGAGACGCCAAGTACGAATAAAGGAGTGACCATTGAAGGTACTACTGTTACACTTACTAATAGTGCAGTAACAGTTGGCACAGCTACCGCTTCGCTTGATTTGTCTACATTGACATATGATAATGCACAAGAAGTCTCTGAATTGACTCTTAGTGATGGATCTACAATTAAATTGGATCCTAATGGCGAGGAAAATGGCCCAAAATATTATACTGCAACAAAAGGTATCCGTGTCTATAAGAACAATAAGATTACGGTGAATGGTAAGAGTACGATTGCAAAAGTCGTCTTTGAGTGCGATAGCTATAAAGGTACGGATTATGTTGGTAATACAACCGCTACGGTAACATTTAATGGATCTACGGCTGAGTATGTCAATGTCTTCAAAGGTACCTCTGGTGGCGGTACACAACTTCGTATTAAGAAGATTACTGTTTACTATGCTAAATAACAAAGCATGACTTAAGTCATAAGCCCTGCACCGCCTTGCGGTTTGCAGGGCTTTTTCTTGCTACATTGTTTCCATGCTTATGACATTCCTAAATCTACAATATAGGTTGCGCATCTATGAAAAACGGAAACCGATGCTCAACTTATCGGTATTGTCTTTTGAAATCAACTGACAAATGTTGTTCATCACGAGCGACCATTCTAGAGAAAAACTTTTTGGGGAAAAAGGAAAAAGTAGGGATGGAAATGACAAAAAATCGAGGGCTTGTTGTCAAAGTGCCTTTCTGATGCTGTCATCTCGCCTTTCTAACCAGATCAAAAAGGCGAGATGACAGCATCAGAAAGGCGTGATGACAGTATCAGAAAGGCTTTCTGAGGGGTAAACCTTACCACTTTTTCATTCAAAAGAGCCTCGTTTTGATGTATCGGAAAGCGATTGTGATTGTAATATCCTGTCAATCAGATATTTACGAAAAATCTTCTGAAATTCGAAAAATTGCGGGCAAGTGGGGTGCTGGTGGAGAAAATCGCCTGCATTTGCTCGTTTTTTTGTCAGTTTAATGAACAAAAGTGTAGGTTCGTAACAAACTTGATTCTTTGCGGTTTTGCGAGATATAGAATCATGTGAGAATACTCACACAAAGACATCCATGAAAAATTATCAGCTAAAAATTTGTTGTTACAAGATTTATTAGTTATCTTTGCGTATCTAAATTGTAGTAGTATGACAACGTTGCAATTAAACCAAGAACTTCTTCGACAGGTCGGCAATATTTCCAATGATGACAACCTGTTGAGAAAAGTCATTGGCTATATTAAATCCTTGACTTCTGCAAAAAAAACTCCAAAGGCGGATAAAGCATCAATGTTGCAGGATATATTATCCATGTCTAAACCTTGCCCAATGTCAGATGAGGAAATAAATGAAGAGGTCGAGAAGGGAAGACAAGCATTCTATGATGGGAGGGTTGGAAAAGATGAAAATAATCATTGATACCAATCTATGGATAAGTTTTCTACTAAAGGGAAAAGTCTATAAAGATCTTTTAGAAATACTTGCGAGTGAAAAGACTACATTGATTTCATCTCAGCCTTCTATTAATGAATTTACTTCTGTAGCGACGAGGCCTAAATTCAAAAGATATATCTCAGAAAAACAGATTAATTCTGTAATTGGCTTCATTTTGCAAAACTCACAAATATATTCTTTGCGAAATATCCCCTCACGTTGTAGGGATCCAAAAGATGACTACCTTTTAGAATTGGCAGTTGTCTCAGATGCTAATTTCTTACTGACTGGTGACGATGATCTCCTCTCAATGCGAAGCATTGGGAAGTGCAAAATCATTAGTGTCTCAGAATGCAAATTGTATTTGACAACGGCATGAAACAAGCAACGGTCATACTTCGGAATCTTTCTATCGGCTATCGCAGTGGGCATGAGGTGCGTACAGTGATAGCCGACATTAGTGCCCGGCTCTTTGCCGGAGAGGTCACCTGCCTGTTGGGTGTCAACGGCGTGGGCAAGTCCACGCTGCTGCGTACACTCTCCGGTTTCCAACCACCGATAGCAGGCAGCGTGGAGATCAGCGGCAAGGACATCAAGGACTATGGCAGTCATGAGCTGGCACAGACCATTGGCGTGGTACTTACCGACAAGCCCGATGTGAGCAATATGACAGTAGAGGAAATTGTGGGTATGGGACGATCGCCCTATACCGGTTTCTGGGGACGGCTCAGTGATGACGACCGTCATATCGTGAGCGAAGCTATGACCATGGTGGGCGTCACGTCGCTGGCTCCGCGCATGATACAGACACTGAGCGATGGTGAGCGACAGAAGGTGATGATCGCCAAAGCACTTGCACAACAGACGCCAGTCATCTTCCTCGATGAGCCGACGGCCTTTCTTGACTTTCCCAGCAAGGTGGAAGTAATGCAACTCCTGCACCGTATCTCTCGCGAAGCTGGCAAGACTATCTTCCTTTCAACGCACGACGTAGACCTTGCCTTGCAGACTGCCGATAAGCTGTGGTTGCTCGACCGAGACAATGGATTGAGCGTGGGCACACCGGAAGACTTGTCGCTCAACGGACAGATGGCATCGTTCTTTGCGCATAAAGGTATAGCCTTCGACACTGAAAACGGCTTATTCCGCATTGACAATGCTACACAGCGCGACATCCATATGGATGGCAGACATGGCGTCGGCTATCTGATGGTACGTAAGGCTTTGGCCCGCAATGGCATCCATGGCAGCAGACATGTCGACTCAAAAGACAGTATTGAGGTGCTGGAGGAAGGCTATTGTTACCATCATGATGGAACGGATAAACAAGTGAAGACGATCGGTGAATTATTGGATTTGATAGAAGGCTTTACACCTTATTCTTATTAAAGTGACTCATGATCAGTCGTCCGCCAAGGCTAAGGACCAGTACGATGAGGGTAAGCACTACGGCAGCGGCATAGGCACGATCTTGCACGGACTGCTGCGGAGCGGTGAGCTGATAGAAGACGCAGAGAGGTAGAGTGGCTGCCTGTTGGGATAACGACGTTGGAATGTGGTCGGAGAATCCTGCGGTAAACATCACACCGGCACAGTCTCCTATGGCTCGTCCGATACTCAGCAAGGTAGCCGTGGCGATGGCTGGTGCTATCTGTCGGAGCACAATACCAATAGTTTCAATGCGTGTAGAGCCAAGACTGTATGAAGATTCGAGCAGTCCGTGTGGAATGTTCTTGGCTACCTCGTCCATGCTGCGGATGAGCATGGGTACAATCATGATGGTCACCACGACAATACCGCCCAAGAGCGAGGCACGCATGCCCGCCGCCACCATCAACGTAAAGGCAAAGGCACCATAGACGATGCTCGGGATACCGAAGAGTGCGTCGAATGCCAGACGGGCCACTGCCGCAAAGCGTGATGTAGGCTTAAGATAGACGTTGAGGTAGAACACAACGGGCAGGGCGATGAGCAAGCCAAGAATGGTCGAGCCGCCTACGATGTAGAGGCTGCCGACAATGGCATTGAGAAAGCCGCCCTTACCGCCGATGAAGAATCCACCGCCCGGAACCTCGCTCACCATTTGCCACGACAATACGGGTAATCCGCGCTGTAGGATGGCTCCTATAACGCTCACCACACAATAGACCACGACGAGTACACTCAGGTACATCAAGGTCTTGGCCAACTTCTCTTCATAAAACGGTAACTTATTCATAACAGCCTCACCCCTTAACCCCTCCCCGAGGGGGGAGGGGAGTAATATGCTACAAGGGCTCCTCTTCTTGTTGGTTAATGATAATATGTCCTTTGGGCTAACTCCTAACTCTTTTAAGAATGATTCTCGACCCGATATTCATCAGCACTACAAGGATGAAGAGGAGAAAGGCGGCAAGCATGAGCGCACTCTCGTACATGGGTACTGAGAGCATCTCGCCATAGTTGTTGGCAATGAGAGCCGGGATAGGATAGCAAGCATCTAACAGCGAACTGGGCACAATGACGAGATTGCCGCAGACCATCAGTACAGCGATTGTCTCACCCATCGTACGGCTCAGAGCCAATACGATAGCCGCCATCATTCCTGGTGCTGATTGCCGGAGCACAACATGTTTTACCGTTTGCCAGCGTGTGGCTCCCAGTGCCGTCGATGCCTCGCGCAGGTCATTACCTACATTGGCAAAGAGTTCCATGAAGAGCGAGATGAGCAACGGCAGAATCATCACGCCAAGGACGATGCCACCTGCCAGCACGGTATAGCCACTGCTCTGCTTGCCTACAAGAGGTGCCACTGTGTGAGATATCCATGGCACGATGAGCAAAGAGCCCCATACGCCATAGATGACCGATGGCAGTCCGGCCAGTATGTCGAGCAGCGGGTAAGCATAAGCGCGTAACCGTGGTCGGGCATACTCTGTGAGATAGACAGCCATGAACAGCGACACGGGCAGTGCCAGTACGATGGCCACTACTGTGCACCAGAACGTACCGGCCAAGAAAGGCAGAAAGCCAAACTCGCCCTTCATGGGTTTCCAATGGCTTTCGGTGAGCAACGTCCAAAGTGAGTAGTGGCGCAGGATGGGCGCTGACTTTACGCACAGCTCCACTGCCATGACCACCACCAGCAGAATCGCTGCCAGTGTCAGGGCGGCCATCACGCCGCCTGCCATCTTATCTTTGAAAATACGATAGGTCATTCTACTCACTTTCTCTTTTATGCTGTTCTACTCTCTTTCGTAGTGTTCCTTAGTTTCTTTGATGCAGTCCGCATTCGCGATGATTGGGATCTTCCCACCACCATCGTCCCGAGCGGGTATCCTCGCCGGGCTTCACGGCGCGTGTACAAGGTTCACAGCCGATGCTGGGGTAGCCCTTGTCGTGGAGCTTGTTATAGGGTACGCTATGCTCATGGATATAGCCCCACACCTGCTGCTCAGTCCACTCGATAAGCGGATTCACCTTGATGAGTCCGTGCATGTCGTCCCATTCCACGAGGTTCATGTCCTTACGGGTCACGCTCTGCTGCCGTCTCAGTCCGCACACCCATACGTCGAGTCCTTGCATGGCCCGGTGCAATGGTTCCAGCTTGCGGATCTGACAACAGCGATGCCGGCTCTCCACCGAGTTGTAGAACAGGTTGATACCTTCCTCTCTCACCATGCGTTGCACCTCGTGGTAGTCGGGGAAGAAAACCTCTATCTTGATGCCGTACTTCATGTCTGTGCGGTCGATGAGCTGATAGGTCTCGGGAAAGAGACGGCCGGTATCGAGAGTAAAGATGCGTGTTGCCGGTGCTTCCTTGACGATGATGTCGGTGAGCACTTGGTCCTCGATACTCAAACTGGAGGACAGTGCGATGCGTCCTTTATATTGTTTCAGGAAATAGCGCAGCACCTCTTCCGCACTTTTTCCCTCCATTTCTGCGTTAAGCCGTGTGATTAATTCTTCATTCATCCTTATACGCTAATATAATTCATCACTCAACATTGATATAATTCATCACTCAACATTCTTAATCATTCCCGCTCCCACCGTCTCGTTGGTGTCGGGGTCAATGATGATGAGGCTGCCGGTGACTTTGTTTTCAGCATAGGCATCAAAGACAAGCGGCTGTGCTGTGTGGATGGCAATCTCTGCAATGTCGTTCATGGCCAGTTCACTGACGTTCTGTTCTTTCTCCAGCGTATTGATGTTGCGTCGGAAGTTGATGCTTCGGATCATGCCTTGCGTCTCGAAGGTAGCCTGTCGGATGATATATTTCTTGCGTATCTGTGCTGGTGCTTGATTGAGCCAACACACGTCCAATGTCACGTCCTGCTCTACGTGCGGCTGTTTCTCATCTGCTTTCACGAGCGTGTCGCCCCGGCTGATGTCTATCTCGTCGTTCAGACGGATGGTGACGCTCTCAGGAGCGTAAGCCTCGTCGAGGCTTTCACCAGCGAAGTCGATGCTCTTTACAGTGCTCTCCAATCCTGAAGGGAGTACACGAACATGGTCTCCCGGACGGATGATGCCACCGCTGACGCGTCCTGCATAACCACGGTAGTCGGGGAAATCCTTGCTGATGGGGCGGATGACATACTGTACCGGATAGCGAAAGAAGTCGCTCACCGTCTTGTGACCCACGGGCACCGTCTCAAGATAGTCGAGCAAAGCTTTTCCTGAGTACCAGGGCGTACGGTCGCTTTTGTTCACCACGTTGTCGCCGTCCTTGGCACTGATGGGGATGAATACCACGTTCTTGATGTTCAGCGTCTCTGACATCTTGCGGTAGTCAGCTACAATCTTTTCATATACTTCTTGGGAGAAGTCCACGAGATCCATCTTGTTGATGGCTACTACAATGTGGGGAATGCCGAGCAACGAAGAGATATAGCTGTGGCGCACCGTCTGTTCGAGTACACCATGGCGTGCGTCTACGAGGATGATACTCAGGTCAGCGGTACTGGCACCGGTGACCATGTTGCGGGTGTATTGAATGTGTCCCGGAGCATCCGCGATGATAAACTTACGTTTGGGCGTAGCGAAATAGCGGTAAGCCACGTCGATGGTGATACCTTGTTCGCGTTCCGCACGCAGTCCGTCAGTAAGCAGGGCGAGGTTCACCTCCTCGTTACCTCGGCTTTTCGATGCTGCCTCTACTGCTTCGAGTTGGTCTTCAAAGATCGACTTGCTGTCGTAGAGCAGTCGTCCGATGAGTGTGCTCTTGCCGTCGTCTACGCTGCCTGCTGTGGAGAAGCGCAGCAACTCCATATCTAAATATCCTCGTTTGGTCATTTGTCTATATTTTCAGGGTTGATGGATGGAATGATGTTGATGAGTAGAGAATCGTCCTTCGTTTTCTTCTTTTCAGTCTGGCGACGGGTATCTCTTTAGAAGTATCCTGCTTTCTTACGGTCTTCCATAGCAGTTTCCGAGCGCTTGTCGTCAGCTCGTCCACCGCGCTCAGTGACGCGTGTAGAGGCGATCTCGTCGATGATGTCAGCCACGGTAGTTGCCTTTGACTCAGTGAGTCCCGTACAGGTGATGTCTCCGATGGTGCGGCAACGTACGAGTTTCTTCACGACTTGCTCAGTGGGCTTGCGCTTGATGACGGGCAGAGCAGCCAACCACTGTCCGTCTCTCTGGAATACCTCACGCTCATGAGTGAAGTAGAGACTCGGCATGGGAATGTTCTCTTGGTAGATATATTGCCATACATCCATCTCGGTCCAGTTGGATATGGGGAAGACGCGGAAGTGCTCTCCCATGTTCTTGCGGCCGTTGAAGATGTTCCACAGCTCAGGACGCTGGTTCTTGGGGTTCCACTGCCCGAATTCGTCGCGGTGGCTGAAGAAACGTTCCTTAGCGCGTGCCTTCTCCTCGTCGCGTCGTGCGCCTCCGATGGCAGCGTCGAACTTATATTTGTCGATGGTGTCGAGCAGCGTTGTAATCTGTAGCTTGTTGCGGCTGGCGTAGTAGCCTGTCTCTTCTTTCACTCGTCCCGTGTCGATACTCTCCTGCACCGATCCGACGATGAGTTCCAGTCCGAGTTTCTTAACCAGCGCGTCGCGGTAGTCGAGAGTTTCCTGAAAGTTATGTCCCGTGTCGATGTGCAACAATGGGAAGGGAATCTTGGCAGGATAGAAAGCCTTGTAGGCCAGGTAGGTGCACACGATGCTGTCCTTGCCGCCAGAGAAAAGGATGACAGGTCGCTCGAACTGTGCTGCCACTTCACGCAGCACATAAATGCTCTCTGATTCGAGTTCCTTAAGGTGTTGAATGGTTTTGTTGTCCATATATAATAATGTGATGTTATCTCTTTTACTGTTTGCAAAGTTACGGCAAATCCGTGATTGCAGAAATACCACACTATGACCATTTGGCATCCCATCAATGTGGTAGAAGAGAATACCCCAAAGAGGGTATGGCCTAGTAAAATAAGGAAATATAGTAACAAGAAGTAAGGGAACGGGTGACAAAAAAGAGTGGTCAACTCATGTCGAGCTGTCCACTCTCTATCAATGCTTTGATACGATTGCGTATACGTATAGATCGTCGTACATCCCTACCGTCAGAGCCGACAGCAATGGTGATGTTGTCTTGTCGGGCGATGGCGGGTGAGATGAAATCACAATAGGGTTTGTCGTCACAGACGCAGGCGAGGATGCCGCGGTCGTGTGCCATGCGATAGATGCTGTGATTGCGCTGGGCTTCGTCGGTACAGATGAAGAGCACCTTCACCCCGTCGAGGTCATCGGTCTCAAAGTCCTTTTCCTTGAGTGTGAAGCCGAGGCTTCGTACACTGTCAGGGATGTGAGGAGCGATGAAGGTGACATCGGTGGTCAGGCGGGCCAAGCGTTGTGCCTTGCGCACGCCCTCGTCGCTGCCTCCGATGATGACAACGGGAGCCTCGGCGAGGGCAAGGGCGATGGGAAGATAATTCAAAGCTATTTCTTTTTGATGAGTACTTTCCAATAGTTGTCGACCTTCTCGGTGGACAGCACGGTATGACCCTCGTTCCTCACGCTTCCCGGTACGTTTTGTATGGGCTGGCCGTCGTCAAGGAGAATCTCAAGTACCTGACCGCTCTTCATGGGAGAGAGTGCGATCTTTGTCTTGACAAAGTTCATCGGGCAGGCTACACCGCGGAAATCTTTCTTCACGTCGGGCGTGAGACCATCTGGTTTTGAAGGCGCGGCTGCTGACGTTGCCGGAGCAGGGGATACTTTCGCCACTGCGGGCTCCGGTGTAGCATCTGTCTGCTTCGAAACTGCAGACTGAGGCTGGGCAGTTGCTGAAACCGTTTTGAACTGCAGGTTGTCGTCCATACCTTTGTAGAGTTCGTTGAGCAGATCGGCGAGCTCATAGATGAGAGGCTGCTGATCAGCGAGCGGCTCGTGACGGCGGGCCCGGTTGGTGAGCACACTGAACTTTTGAGGAACGATGCCGGTGGAGATGAACTCTTTGAGGAAGCCGTTGTACACGTCGTCGTCGGTGCGCGGGTCGATGCCACGTGTGACGAGAAGCATACGGTTCTCAGAGAACACGATGTCGTGGAGCTCTTTCTCCAAGTCTTTGGCCGTACCAGCGGCGATGGCCTTGCGCTTCTCCGCGATCGTGTCCTGGTCGAGTTCAATGATGTCGAAGAGTCCGGCCGAGCATTCTGCCTGACCATATTTGATGAGGCTGAACTTCTCGTCGTCTTCCCAGTCGTGGTAAGCCTCGGGTTCCTCGGCGTAGGGCTTGACAGGCTTGTATTTTTCAAGCAACTGCTTCACCACTTCGGCACCATGCTTCACGACATAGTCGTAGTAGTCGGCATAGTTGTCTTTCTCGGCAATGACATCTCTGAGGTAGTCCTCGACGAAGCCGGGGAGGTGGCGTGCGGGGATGTAGCCCACGCTGAGGTCAATCTCGTTGCGACCCTTGAGAGGTAACCATACCGTGTAGGCGGGGAACGGATCGTCGCCGACGCGACCGATGCGACCGCTGAAGCCAAGGTCTGCCCAGGTGGCATTGGCACAGATGTTCGTGCAGCCGTTCATCTTCAGCTCGAAGTCTGGAATGGCGTCGAGGTCGAGATCACTGGTAAGCAACTTCTTGGTGATCGCGTTGATGGCACCCTTTGGCAAACAGATGCCCAAGCGGCAAGTGTCGGCTCCGGTACACGATGTGAAGTTCGTAACTACCACAGGATAGTCGACCTGATAGCCCCCCAAGCGCTTGAAGAAATGGTAGATGTTGGGCAGATACTCCTCAGGGATATTGCGTACCTGAATCTGTTCACGTTTTGTGAATCGGATGACATCGTTGCCATAGTTGCCCAGGTAGTCAGCCACCTCGGCGAAGAACTCCGGTCGGTTGTTGCCATGGTCTACCGGCAGATAGGCAAACCACAGGTTCTCGCGCTTTCCCTCTTCAGTGGTCTGTGCGTGGGCATAGCGTCGTTTCCAGCGAAGAAACTCCTCGCTATCGTCTTTCTCCGGCGCAAAGTCGGGGCGATGATGTTCAAGGGGCAGCGTAGGCACGAAGAAGTCGAGTGCTCCGTCTTTCTTCAGTTCTTTGAACTCTTCAAGATAGAGACGTTTGGCTTCTTCTTCTCCATATTTATAGAACACATAGCGCATGCGGGCCTTGTGGCGGTTGCGGCGGTTACCATATTTGTTGAACCAGTTTTTCAGTGCCTTGGCAGCACGATAGAGATCCACCTCAGGCAGAAAGTCGAAGACCTGCCAGCCTGTGTGTGGATTAGGAGCCGTACTGCCGGCGATGAGCACGCGGTAGCCACGTTGTCCGTCAACGATCCTTGCCTGCAATCCGAAGTCTGCCACAAAAGAGTAGCGTGCGTCCTGCTCGTTGTAGTCCATGGCCACCTTATATTTTCGTGGCATCGTGAATGAGTCGCGCTCGGCGATGAGGCGAGAGGTGAGTTCCTCCACAACCGGGTAGACATCGAAAGCTTCCTCAGCCACTAGTCCGCTTCGGTCGTTGACCATCATGTTGCGTACCGTGTTGCCACCGCCACCGGCTGTGGAGAGTCCCACCTGTTTGAGTTTGCGCAGTGCGGGAACAGCATCGCGCAAGTCAACATTGTGGATCTGTATCTCTTGTCGTGTGGTGATATGCAGGTGCGAGGTAGATACCTGGCGTCCCACATAGGCCACTTCGGCCAATTGCTTAGGCGTGATGAGTCCGCCTGCGCAGCGCACACGGAGCATGTAGTGCTCGTTTTTGCGTTGTTCGTAGATGCCCATAGGCACGCGGTTGCTCTTCAGTTCACCGGCTTTAATGTCACCGGCCTGATATTTCTTGATGAGTGACTCGGTGTAGTCCAGGTCGCTATTGAGTGTGGAAGGTATGCGGTACATGTTATTTTGTCATTTTATTCATTCATCCTTCATAATGATTCTCTTTGTCCACGACTTTACCTTTTAGAATCTTGAAGGAGTTGAGGTGAATGCCGTCGTGAAGCGATAAGATGGCATAGCGGATGGTTGGATCATTGGCCAGTCGGATGTCCTCTTGCGAGGGACGTGAGGGGCTGGCGGGATGAGAATGCCAGTTGGCGAGAATCTTCAGATGCTTGGAACGGGCGTATTTCAAGGCGGCGAACTGATCCTTTGGCGAAAAGGAGAAGTGTTCCGAACTGTGGTCGATATTCTCCATCCAATAGTTTTCGGTCACCACGCCATCGTTGCCGAGCAGATAGCCGCAGGTCTCGAGAGGAGCGCCTTTCTGCGCCTGTGCAATCATTTGTTTGATGACATCATTGTTGATTTTCATGGTGCTGTATATAATAATAGGTGTGGGCGACAGTGCTTTGAGCGTTTAGTGCAGGTCGCATGCCGTCTGCTCGTAGTCGATGAGATGGTCGATGGTGGGATACTCACCACAGATCTCGCAGTTGGTGCGTCGCTTCACCTTGATTGTACGGAAGTTCATCGTCTTGGCGTCGAAGGTAAGCAGACGGTTGGTGAGCAGCTCACCCACGCCAAGTATATATTTCAATGCCTCGGCAGCCTGTATGGTACCCAGCATGCCAGCGATGGCTCCGAGCACTCCTGCCTGCGAGCAGGTGGGAACGGCTCCGGCTGGTGGCGGCTCCTTGAAGAAACAACGGTAGCAGGCTGAGTCCGGCACATGGGTAAACGTCTGACCGCGGAAGCGCAGGATGCCGCCATGGCTAAAGGCCTTGCCGAGCATCACGCAGGCATCGTTGATGAGGAACTTCACGGGGAAGTTGTCAGTGCCGTCGATGACGAAATCCCACGGTTCGATGATCTTTTTGGCATTGGACGAGTCCATGAATTCGTGGTAGGTGGTCACCTCTACATCAGGATTGATGGCGAGCATCTTCTCTTTGGCACTCTCCACTTTAGGCTGTCCCACGTCTTTGGTGAAATGGATAATCTGTCGTTGCAGGTTGCTCAAGTCCACCACGTCGGCATCTACAATGCCGATATGTCCCACGCCTGCCGCTGCAAGATACATGGCAGCGGGAGCGCCTAAGCCTCCTGCACCGACGATGAGCACACGGGCGTTGAGAATCTTTTCCTGTCCTTCCAGTCCCACATCCTGCAAGAGGATATGGCGGCTGTAGCGCTCTATCTGGTCTTCTGTCAATTCTATCATAAGCTGCCTCCTCCCATGAAATAGAGGAAGTCAACTTGATCGCCTTCCTTGATTTGTGTCTTGTCGTAGTCCTCTTTCTCCACAAACTCCTCGTTGACCTGCACGGTCACCATCTCTGGCTGAAACACTTTGTTCAGCTTGATGAGTTCGCTGAGTGTCAGCGGCAGTGTCACGTCTTGCTTTTCGTCGTTTACGATAATCTGTGTCATAATGCTATATTTTGATGTTTTTGTTGCGTGATTGAGGCAATACAACTTTCGTTGATTTCCGTTTGCAAAGTTCGCTATTTTTTGCTTAGGATGTAATACCCCTCTATCGGTATATTGCCATCCCACAATTGTGGTAGGCATCTACTCTAACTATGGTATTGTCTGTTTACGATTATTGGCATAACTTTGCAGTTCGTAAGGCTTTGATCATAAGAGCCACAAAATATAACTAAAACAGAAAGCATGAACAATAGACAACGCGCGACACCTCTATTATTATTGATGGTTGCATTGCCCTTAGCAGCACAAACAGACAGTGTGACTTTGCGGCGTGTGTATAGTCTCAATCCCGTGGTGGTCACGGGTACTGGTCATCATCAGCGGTTGCGCTCTGCCATCAGTCCCGTGGAGGTAATCGGGCAGGGGAGTATCCTCTCTTCCTCACCACGATTGTTCCAAGATGTTGTGGTCAGACAGTTGCCCCAACTCTCGATATCCCCCAATTCCACGGGTGCCTATTTGCGGCTCGACGGACTGAGCAACAAATATGCGCTGGTTCTCGTCAATGGCAAGCGGCTCATCGGCGACATTTCGGGTAATATCAATCTCAACCGCATCGACATGACCAATGTGCGGCGCATAGAGGTGCTCGACGGGGCAGCCTCGTCGCTCTATGGCAGTGATGCCATCGGTGGCGTGGTCAATATCATCACGCAGCAGGAAGCCACAAAGCCTTTCTCCTTCTCAACAGATACGAGGGTGTCGGCCCACGGTCAGTTCCGTCAGGCTGCCAACGTGCAACTGGGCTTTCATGGCTTTAGCAGTCTGACGTCATTCTCTCACGACCAGAGCAGCTATTTTCGCAACAATCCCTTAACTTATAAGAGTGGAACAGACGGTGAGACTTATCAGTCGCTGGCCCCGCTGACCTCGGGCTGGCGAAGCAACCTCGTTACCCAGCGCTTTGCTTATGACAGTCATCGTGCACTCAGTCTCTTTGCCGAGGGAAGCTATAACTGGCATAGGACGGTGAGGCCCGAGACACAGGCCGACGTGGCCGGTGGTTTTGACTATGAACTGCGCTCTGAAGCCTGGCGATGGGATGCGGGCGCCACCTATCGTCTCTCTCCCAAGAACAGCCTGCAACTGCGTTTCAACGGTGACCACTACACCTATGGCAACGAGTACGATGTGGCTACTAAGAAATATGTGATGGGAGACTATGTGCGCAAGAAGACGCAACGGCTCTACGAAGGTGAACTGAAAGGCGTGTTCTCGCTTTTGCAAGGCGCGACGACCATTGCAGGAGTGGACTGGCAAAACAGTTTTCTCGATGCCGTCTTGGGCAGTGTCAACCGACATGTGTACACTTGGGCCGGATACCTGCAACACGAGCAACCGCTGACCAGACGGTTGAAGGCTCTGGCAGGACTGCGCTATACCTATCACGAGACCTTCGGCAACAACCTTACTCCCAAGGTGGCTCTGCTCTACAACTGCGATCATTTGCGGTTGCGAGCCTCGTACAGCCGTGGCTATCGGGCACCTGGCCTTGATGAACTCTATTACCATTACTACACTTTCGTTCGTAACTTCCCCACGCTGACGATTGGCAACAGTAAGCTCAAGGCTGAGACCAGCGACTATTTCTCGTTCAACGCGGAATATCAAGCACGCCAATGGACAGTCGGCATCACGGCTTTCGTCAACAACATCCACGACATGATCGTCAAGACAATTATCGACGTCAACGCTGACGAGCTTGCTTCCCTTCGTCGCGACTTCCCGGAGATCACCGACGCACAGGCTACAAAGATCACGCATTATAATCGCTACGACAACAGCGACCGTGGGCGCATTTACGGCTTGCGGGCCCATTTCATGGTAGAACCGGTCGACGGGCTCAGCCTCTTTGCCAACTACAGCTATATCCTGGCACGTCAAGAATCCGAAGGAGTATGGTCTAACGTGGAGCGTAGCATTCGCAACACTGTCACGCTGGGTGCTGACTATACCCATCGCTGGGGACGCTACACGCTCGGTCTCCATGCCGACGGACGACTGCAAGGCAAAACCTATTATCCCGCACCCTACGAGGATGCGCCGGGATATGGCCTGTGGAACATCTCCACCACGCATACATTCCGGCTTTGTGGCTTCGAGCTCATTCCGAGTTTGGGCGTAGACAATGTTTTCAATACCCGCGACCGGCGTATCGACAGTACATTGCGTAGATATTCCAACTTTTCCTCGGGAACAACGATTGTTGCGGGGATGAGAATCAAATATTAGAGGAGAGGGTAGAGGCTATAGAGGTCATAGAAACTATAGAAGTTATAGGACAGAAAAAGAAACAGAGGATAAAGTCGTTGGATTCTATCCTCTTTTTCTATTTAGCAACACGCTGACGACCACCGGAGCACCAACGAGTGCCGTTACTGAGTTGACAGGGAGCGCACCCTCGTAGCCCGGTGTGCGGGCGACCAGATTGCAGAAGAGAGCCAACAAAGCTCCCGTGAGCAGACAGGCAGGTACCAGCAGACGGTGGCTACCCGTCTGCAAGGCACCACGGCACAGATGAGGCACAGCGAGACCAATAAATAGGATAGGACCGCAATAGGCGGTGACGATGGCTACGATGGTACCACTGAAGAAGATGACCAGGGCGCGTGCCTTGCGAATGTTCAACCCTAAATTACGGGCGTAGCTGTCACCAAGCAGCAGTTGGTCCATGGGCTTCACCATGAAAAAGGTAAGCGGCAACAGAATTGCCATGACAGAAACAAACAAAGTGACTTCGTCGCCTGAGACACGGGAGAAGCTGCCCAAGCCCCAGATGACATATTCGCGTACGTCGTCGTCGTTGGCGAAGAACTTCAATACGCCGATGGCCGCATTGGCCACATAGCCAATCATCACGCCGATGATGAGCAACGTCACTGTGTTCTCGACACGGCGGGCGATGAGCGTCATCAGCAGAAGAGTGGCCATGGAACCGAGAATTGCCGCAGTCGTCAAAGCCACATTGCCGAGAAAGCCCAGGTTGCTCAGGGCCACGTTGCCCAGTTCACCGGTCAACAGTACTACTAAGGCGACACCGAGAGAGGCTCCCGATGTGATGCCCAAGACCGAAGGACCCGCCAATGGATTATGGAAAACCGTTTGCATCTGCAAACCAGACACAGCCAGACCCGCTCCGGCCACCACAGCAGTCAGTGCTTGTGGGAGTCGGGAAATCAGGATGATGTTGCGGTGGATGGTGCTGAGGGGCGCCTCCTCACCGCCATGAAAGAGAATATCTATCGTCTCGTGCAATGAAATGGGAACAGAGCCCCACAGCAGGTTCACGGTAAACAACAGCACTAAGCCGACAGCGAACAAGACGAAAGTTGCGATAGGATTGCGGTGCATCATGGTGCGTGATTTTCAATTCTAAGTCAGCAAAGAAAGACTTATGCCAACTGTTGAAGCTTTGCTGATTAGAGCAACCTATAGAAATGAGGATGATAGGTGGGCAAGAGCTCCGGATGAATGGCTTTGATGAAGTCGGCCAATAGCCAGTCGGGGCGCAGGGGTGCCAGCTCGTGATAGCCGCTGGATGCGATATTGCAATAGATCACATGGTGGTGTTGAAAGGCAAGGAATTGCTCATTGCGCTGGTCCTCAGCCTTGAGTGCCTGATAGGAAAACGTGCCGGGATAGCTGTTCATCACTCGCCAATAGTCAGCTTGCGCAGCCATGGCATACATCGACTCAAAGTCAGAGGGATAGCCACCCGTGTGGTGATCGTGTTGAGGCAGATAGACAGCTCCGGCATCGCGCAGGAGTTGTGCAAGATAGCTCTTGCCACCCATGACAAACCACTGCCCGCTCTTTTGCTCTCCGCTGAAGATGGTGGGGCGGTGCTTTGTCTTCGCGGCTACGGCTTGATAAGCGTGATAGTGTTGTTTCACTTGTTGGAAGAAAGCGTTGGCTTCTTTCTCTCTGCCTGTGAGCATACCCACGAGTTTCACCCATTCGGCCTGACCCAGTGGTGTGGGCTCCTTGAAAGCTGTATAAGGAATCAGCGGAGTGCCCACTTGCTGCAGGGCCTCATAACCGCCTTTCTTAAAAGGAGAGACGAGGATGGCATCGGGCTGGAGAGCCATGACTGTTTCGGTGTCGAAGTTTCCTTCATAGCCAATCTTGGCAATCTTGCCCTCAGCGATGCGGTGTTTCACGTCTTTGTCTTGCAGATGGCGCACGCTGGTGATGGCCGTGACTTGGTCAAGTGCATGTAGTTGGATGAACGCCGCCAACTGCTCCGTGCCCATGGGGATGCAACGTTCCACAGGCACTTCCACTCGATGATTGTATTCCTCGGGAATGCCGGAAGCGTTGACACCACGGGGAACCAGTGCCAGACGGTAAGTGCTCCGACTCTTGTGTCCTGCCACGCTGATGTCGACAAGACGTGTGCCGTCGGAGAGATAGCGTACGGTGTAGTTTTTGGCATAGTGCAGCGTGACGTGAGCGCTGTCAGAGAGAATCTCGCTCACGTCAGCTTTCTGTCCCCGATGGCTGACTGTGCCCGGTCGGCAGGCAGAAAACAAAAGAAGGCACAGCATGATGGCTATGCCCTCCTTCATCTCTCTCACCAATAAATATCTGTCAATCAAAAAATGGTTCGCTTTCATATCTTGTTCTCAATAGAGTGGGGCAGCTCGCGACGTTCTCAAAGCCACAATCTTTATCCGTGGCTGCCTAAACTTAAGTCTTTTTAGCTGAATGCGCCGTTGAGATACTTGCGTGTCAGCTCATTCTTCGGATGGCGGAAGACCTGTTCGGCATCACCTTCCTCCACCACCTTACCCATGTACATGAAGATGACATGGTCAGCAATGCGGAGAGCCTGACTCAGCGTGTGGGTGACCATCACGATGGAGTTGGCAGTCTTCAGTTCGGTAAAGAGTTCTTCTATCTTGTGGCTGCTGATAGGGTCGAGTGCACTTGTACTCTCGTCGGCGAGCAGATAGGTAGGCTCCACAGCCAGACTGCGAGCCAGACAGAGACGTTGCTGCTGTCCACCACTCAAGCGGGATGCCGGTGAGTTGAGCCGGTCCTTGACCTCGTCCCACAATCCCACGGCACGCAGATAGTGGCGCACGATTTGATTTTGCTGATGGCGGTTGCGAATGCCGTGGATGCGACAGCCGTAAGCCACATTGTCGTAGATGCTCATCGGCAGCGGGCAGGGACGCTGTGACACCAGGCCGATGTTACGGCGAAGTTCAGAGAGGCGGCTGCTGCCAGCCTTGAGGATGTTTGTACCGTCGAAGGTGACCTCACCGGTCATGCGCAGGCCTTCTACGCTGTCGTTGAGACGGTTGAACGTGCGAAGCAGCGTACTCTTGCCGCAACCGGAAGGGCCGATGATGCAAGTGATCTTGTTGCGGGGAATCTCCACGTTGATGTCCTCCAGTATGTGTGCCCCATGGATGTAGACGTTGAGGTGACGGGTCTGCAGATGCGCTCCCGTGGCGTGAGCAAACTTGTTGGTCACGGAGAAGGAAGCATCCTCTCTGTTGAGGCTACTGAAAGCAAACGGAAGAAAACCGTTGCCGAAGTGGTGGAGTGTACTTGCTATTGCGTTCATAAGCGTCTCTGGTTTTACAGTTGCAAAGTTACGGAAAACATTGACGCCGGGGAATACCACGCTAATAGTATTTTCATACCACAATGATGGTATGACCAAATACCCTCATAGGGTGATTGCTTATTTTGCCGATTCGTTTTATCTTTGCATGGAAATTAATAAAAAATATGCCATGAAGAACATCTCATGCAAAGAGCAGAGCATCCCCAACATGCTATATTATATAATAAGGTGTAGACTGAAAATACTCCCTGTTGTGTTACTTTTGTTTCTCTTGCTCCTCGGGGGATGCGGTAAGAAGCCTGCGGCCAAGGCCGGAGACCTGCAGGGCAATATTACCGTGTCGGGCGCTTTTGCGCTCTATCCGCTGATGCTTCGCTGGGCCGATGCTTTCAGCCAACGTCATCCTGGAGTGACCATTGATGTGTCGGCCGGAGGTTCAGGCAAGGGCGTCACCGACGTGTTGGCGGGACAAGTAGACTTGGGCATGGTGTCGCGGGAACTGAAGGTACCCGAGCGACAGCATGGCGCCGTGGCGGTGGCTGTAGCCCGGGATGCTGTAGTGCCCATCATCAACATCCATCACCCGCTCTATCGTTGGTTGCTTCAGCGTGGACTCTCGCAGAAGACGGCAACTGGTATCTGGGCCTCCGGATGCGTCAAAACCTGGGGGCAGGTGGCGGATGTTGACAATCAGACACCTATCAATGTCTACACGCGCAGCGACGCTTGTGGGGCTGCCGAGACCTTTGCCGCATGGCTGAAATCCCATCAGGAGGACTTGCTCGGTACAGGTGTCTACGGTGACCCGGGCGTCGTGCGCCAGGTGGCCAACGATCCCTATGGAGTCGGCATGTGCAATATCAGCTATGCCTTTGACGATCAGACCGGACGCCCAAGCGATGGCATTGCGCTCTTCCCCATTGATACCAACAATGACGGGCGGATCAGCAAGGAAGAACAGTTCTATGCTTCCAAACAATCCCTGATCAAGGCTATCCAAGACGGGAGGTATCCTTGCCCGCCGGCTCGGGAACTCTACGTGGTGAGCAAGGGAAAAACTCAGAATGCCATTGTCAAGGCCTTCCTTTGTTTTATCTTAGAGGAGGGACAGCAATACAGTATCCCGGCGGGATTCATTCCTGTCCAAAGAAAGAACAAAACAAAGTACTGAATCGTTGCACATCTCTTGGTCCTGTTGTGCAGAAAGTGTTGAGCATGTTTTAAATTAGTTTAATTATATCCTTAATGTTAACAAAATAAAGCGGGAAATGTATATCTTTGTTACAAACTTAAAGTTTCAAATTGGTTAAAGTCGATCAAGAATGACAGATTTTAAAGAGATTTTTGAGAGTCGCTATACATGGATTGAGGGATTTTTGCGCAATGTCCGCCGCTATGGATGGCGTACGGCGATGATAGATCCCATTCAGAAGAAAACATGGACTTATCGTGAACTCAACGCTGATGTCAACCGCCTTACCAACCGTCTGATAACCGACGGATTGAAAAAAGGTGACGTGATGATGATGATGATGCTCAACTGCCCAGAGTTTGCCTTTATCTACATTGCAGCCCACAAGGGGCACTTTGTCAATAGCCCGGTGAGCTATCGACTGTCGTCGGGCGAGTTGGCTGACCTGCTGAAGAGCAACAAACCAAAAATACTCTTCTTTGACGAGGCCCGCAAGAGTGATGTCCTCGCAGCCGTGAAGATAAGCGGATGGCGTCCTCAGCGCCTCGTGGTCATCGACGGAGCTAGTGATGGCACAGTTATCTCGTTTGTTGACTATGTTGATGGCAGTACTGCCGAGGAACCGACGTTTACTTGCGAGTATAACATCTACGACGAAACGACACGCCTCTTCACTTCCGGTACAACCGGACACGCCAAGGCCGTGCCACTGACGAGCATCAACGAAGTGCTCTCTAGCCACGACGTGATGATCCATTTCCCGATGAGTTATAAGGACGTGACGATGAATACCACTCCTTGGTTCCATCGAGGTGGCCTGCACTGCGCCGGTCCATGCCCCACTTTCTATGCCGGAGCCGCCTTGGTGGTGATGCGTAAGTTCGATGCCGGGCTCACGCTGAAATACGTCGACCGCTACAAGATCACGTTTGTCATTGGCGTGCCTACCGTCTTGGAGCGTCTCGCCGATGAGCAGGAAGCCAAGGGCTACGACATCAGTACGCTGCACGGCATCGTGACGATGGGCAGTCCGCTGGAGCGTTCGGCGTGCATCCGTTATCAGAAAGTGCTTACACCGAATATCTTCAACGGTTATGGCACGACAGAGACCTTCTGGAATACTTTCCTCCGTCCTTTCGATCTGCCGGGAAATGCCGGTACGGCCGGTGCCTCTTGCATCGATGATGACGTGCGCGTGGTGAAAGTCTATGAGGACCGCCGGGCCGAGCCCGATGACTTGGCCAAGGACGATGGTACGGAGATAGGCGAGGTCATCATCTCGTCACCGGCCAAGTCGCCATTCAAATATGTCGACAATCCGGAGGAGACCGAGCAGAAATACTACAAAGGATTTCTCTATACCAACGATCTGGCTACGTGGGACGAGCATCAGTTTGTTACCATCGTAGGCCGTAAGGACGACATGATCATCTCTTCGGGTGAGAATATCTATCCTGTGGAGATTGAGGAAGTGCTCAACCTCAATCCTAAGGTGAAGGACTGCATCGTCACGTCTGTGCCCGACAAGATGCGTGGACAGCTTGTCACGGCATACGTTGTCACGGCCGATGAGAGCCTGACAGCCGAGGAACTTGACGAGTTCTGCAAGGAGAGTCCGGAGATTGCCAACTTCAAGCGCCCGCGATATTATCGCTTCGTGTCGAATGTTCCACTCAACGCTACTGGCAAGAAGCTCCATGCCAAGATCAAGGCGATCGCCGCCGAAGACCTGCGCAATGGATTGCTCTATCGCGTATAATTCTATCAAGGCGAAGGCTTTAAACTCATAGGAGAAGCAACGAAAACGACAAATTTCCGTTGCTTCTCCTATTTTTTATTATGTTTTTCTCTCAGTTTTTCTCTTTTTTTGTCATCAGTTTGGTAATGTTTTCTTATTTTTGCAATATGTTTCATCATTAAACCTATAGCTATGAGAAAGCAGTTATATTCTCTGATTTTATTGTGCTGCTGTTTGTCGCTTTTCTCCTGTCAGAAAGCTTATGTAGGAGACGACGAACCAGAAGAAGTCCGCAAAGAGAGTGGTGTGAAACTACAACTCAGCATCGTCCAGCTTGGCAATGCCGACTTTGAGAAGTCCTATCAAGTATCGCGCAGTACGGACGTAACCACCTTGTGCAACCGAGTGAGCGTCGCTGTTTACCAAAATGGTACAAGAGTGAAGCAGATGAATCAAATGGCCAATGATCAGGACTTCGGAAAGATTCAACTTACGTTGCCTGCCGGAAAGTACAAGATCTTGGTTTTGGCCTACAGCGGGTCGAAGAGTGCAACAATGACCGATGTGGCGAAGGTAAGTTTCAGTGGCGGAATGAGTGACACCTTCTGGTATTGCAAAGACATTGATCTGCAGTCCGACACTTCTGAAGACATTACGATGAAGCGTATCGTGGCCATGTTCCGATTGGCATTGACCGATGCTATACCCTCGAATGTCAAGACTTTGAAGTTCGCTTATACTGGCGGCAGTTCTACACTCAACGCTGTAACAGGTGAGGGCTGCGTCAACTCCCGGCAGAGTGAAGACTTTACGATAACGTCGGATATGGTTGGCAAAATTCATGACTTCGATGTCTATACATTTCCTAAACCCGACAGTCAGACTTTAAAAGTCACCGTGACTGCCTTGGATGGCAATGGCAATCAGATCATCCAACACATTTTTGATGGCGTGAAAATCCAGTGCAATATGATTACCAAGTACAGCGGTGCTTTTTTCTCAGGAGTAGGTTCGGGAGCCGACGCCAGTTTCTCCGGTCGGTTGCTGACCAATGATGAATGGGTATTGACCGATAGCACGTTCTGAAATAAAACAAAAATCCCCGACTTGAGCTGTTTGCTCAAGCCGAGGATCACATGGTTGTTAGACAAAATCCGTGTTCCCACTCATCCAAGATATTGGGTGAGAATCTTGGCATTAGGACTATGTCTGATTTTCTCAATAGCCTTCTCACGGATCTGACGGACTCTCTCGCGGGTGAGCCCCATGCGCTCACCTGTTTCTTCGAGTCCTTCCTCCTGACATCCTATGCCGAAGCTGCGCGTAATCACCTCTTGCTCACGTGGTCTCAATACTTTCTTAAAGATGCTCTCTAAGTCTATGCGCATGGATTCGCGGTTGGTGATATTTGACACTGTATGGTCGGATGAAGGCAATACCTCGGCCAGGCTGTTACCATCATCTTCGCTGAATGGCGCGTCAATGCTCATGTGCCGCGTGTCAGCAGTCAGAGCGTCTTGTATCTTGTTGCTGTCGATGTCGGTGATGGCACTCAGCTCCTCTGTGGACGGTTTGCGGTGGTTGGTCTGTTCAAACTTCTCAATCTCTTGGTTGATCTTTGAGATGGCACCAACTTGGTTGAGTGGCAGTCTGATCATTCGGCTCTGTTCGGCGATGGCCTGCAGAATACTCTGGCGTATCCACCACACAGCGTAGGATATGAATTTGAAGCCTCGTGTAGAATCGAACTTTTCTGCCGCCTTGACCAATCCAATGTTGCCCTCGTCGATGAGGTCGGACAGCGAGAGTCCCTTGTGCTGATACTGCTTGGCAACGGAAACGACAAAGCGCAGGTTGGCACGTATGAGTTTGTCCTTGGCCCGCTCACCTTCGCGTCCGCCTTTCTGTATTTTCATGGCCAGCTCTTCCTCTTCATCAACGTTGGCCATCGGTATGCGCCCTATCTCCAAGAGATATTTGTCGAGCGACTCATTCTGCCGATTGGTGATGCTACGTTCAATCTTTAACTGTCTCATGACTTTTATGATCCTTTCTCTTCTAATTTTCTCGGTTACGAAGATGCAAAAACCGTACCAATTGAACGATTGCGGTTGATTATAGTTTTTTGTTGGATAAACTGACATTTTTCCGCCTAAATGCAGGCGATTTTCTGAAACGAACCTCATCTTGCTCTGAATTTTGCAAATTTTAGAAGTATACCGTAAGTGACTGATAATCAGTTTGATACAAAGTGACAGTTGTTTTCGACTGATCAGAAGCGTACTTTGACGAGAAATTCTCTAGAGAATTTCTCGTCAAAGTACCTTTTTTATAGGGTCAGAAAGGCTTTCTGACATGGTCATCTAAGGCTTTTTATGTGGTCAACAAGCCTTTTTGTTAGTATCATCTAACCTTTTTCTTCAGGTCAGCTCACAATTTTGAGTTGTTCATCTCGCTTTTAGTCATTTTCGTTTCTCTAGATTGAAAGTTCACGGTGACTAAGTTTTGTAAGATTTTCTAACTTGCTTGAGAACCTACAGACACTTCAATCCATTAGATGTCGGAGAGAAATCATTTGCTTTTGAAGATAGAGTCTACAGAAAAATATTAGTAGTAAACCTTCATATTTTTTTATTCATCAAACGTAGATTTCGAATATTTTTTTGTAAGTTTGCCAAAGAATTGGCAATGTACGTATCCTAATGTTGGATATTACATTTCCATTATCGAGTATCATTTACTAAACACCATTAACAAGCGTATGAAGAAACTCATTCCTGTATTGGGCATAGCCCTTATGATGGCAGCCTGCGGCGGCAAGAAAGCTCAGCCGGCTGCAAGTGCAGACTCAACAAAGGTGGCAACCCACGATAGTGCGGTTGTAGACACCTCCTACTGTGGCACCTATCGAGGCACACTGCCTGCAGCTGACTGTGAAGGCATTAAGACTGTGCTTACGATCAGTTCCGACAGTACCTATAACCTGTCGAGTGACTATATTGGTAAGAAAGACGGACAGTTCGTCACCAGTGGCGTCTATCACCTCAAGGATGGAAAGCTTATCGAGCTCGTCACTCCTTCTTCCGGTGAGAAGACTTACTACAAGGTGAAGGATGCCAAGTCTATCGTTATGACCGACTCCCTCGGCACAGAACCTGAGGGAGAGATGGCCAAACTCTATGTGCTGACGAAGTAAACAGGACTTCAATTCTTAGATGAGACAAGAGCCGAGAGATGCTGGCTATTTGATAGTTATGATCATTACATTATGATTTTTTGATAAGCCACTCTCTCGTCTCCATTGAGCAGATGGATGATACCGCAATAGCAGAATCCGGCTTTATGTAGGCTGTGTTGCATGATGAGGTTATCGCGATGTGTGTCGATGCGGATGTTGTCGGTGTGAGCGAAACAATAGCCGAGAATGTCTGCCATCACCCCATGGTGGTCTGGCAGACTCGCCACACGGTGAATGACATAGTACGGCTTCTCGTTGTCAATCCATTCGCCGTGCTCTATCTTGCGATAGGTGATGTCGGGGCCGGGGACAAAGGCAAAGGTAGCGATGCACATGCCATTCTCTTTCAGCAGATGGCAATAGCCGTGCTCAATGTCCTCTCGCAGTTGGTCCACAGAAGGGTGGTTGTCGTCCCACTGATGAAGATTGCCGTGTTCGCGCATGACGCGCCTTCCGGCATTGATCAAGCTGACCACTTCCGGCAGTTCTGCTATCGTGGCGTGTGCCACTTCTCTTGTTGGTGTGTTCATAATAAAAACTTTGTTTTTTACAAAGATATAATAAATTGGTGAGCCGGCCAAAAATATGATGCGGCACAGAGAATGTTTATATATATATTAAGGTGTGTCCTTGATTGAGGTTAATGAAGCTTAAACCTAAGTGACACCACTAAACGATAGAAATCAAATGTCATCAAAGAGTTATCATTTATCAGATAAAATAAGTTGAATATGATTAAGAGAAACGCAAAGATTCTAATGAGTGCTTTACTGTTGCTCGGCGGTAGCAACATGGCTGTTCAGGCCAGGCAATGGACTTTGGGCGACTGTGTCAACTATGCGTTGGCCAACAACATCTCGTTGCGCAAGACAGTAGTGAACTATCAGAGTGCCCAAGAGACCTTGTTGCAGAGTAAGTCGGCCTTGTTGCCCTCGCTGTCGGCATCGACATCGCAAAATGTCACCTACAACCCGTGGCCCGAGCGTGGCAGCTACATGCTTGCCGGCGACAAAGTGCAGACCAATGTTGACAAGGCTTACTACAATGGTTCTTATGGCATCAACGCTTCTTGGACGGTATGGAATGGCAACAAAAACCACAACCAAGTGAAGCTCGATCAGCTTTCAGTCGATGAGGCTCGTCTTGACTCCGCTACCACTGCCAACAGCATCCAGGAGCAGATCGCTCAGCTCTTCGTGCAGATCCTCTACTCCAAGGATGCCGTCGACGTCAACAAGGCCACGCTTGAGGCTTCCAAGGCCAACGAGGCGCGCGGCAAGGAATTTGTCAAAGTTGGCAGCATGAGCAAAGCTGATTTGGCACAGCTCACCGCCCAGCGTGCCCAAGACGAATATGCTGTGGTGCAGGCTGAGAGCAATCTGAGAGAGTATAAGCGCCAGCTCAAGCAATTGCTGCAGATCACCAGTGAGGAGGATTTCGACGTCACTGTGCCGACTACGACCGATGCGATGGCTTTGGCAGCAGTGCCCAGCGTAGCCGCTGTCTATGAGCACGCACTGGCCAACCGGCCGGAGATACAGCGTGCCGCCACGGCCATCAAGGCCAGTGACTTGCAGTTGAAGATAGCCAAGGCGGGTAAGATGCCCACGGTGAGTCTAAGTGCCGGACTGAACAGTAATACCACGTCGATGAGCAATAACAATTGGGGCACTCAGTTGAAAAACAATTTTGCCTTTGGCGGAGGTGTGACGCTTAGCGTTCCGCTCTTTGATAACCGGCAGACCAAAACCGCTGTCAACCGGGCCATCCTTGAGCGGCAGTCCAACGAGCTCGACCTTCGCGACAAGCAGACCACACTCTATTCCACCATCGAGAACTATTGGTTGCAGGCCGTCAACAACCAAGCGCAATACCGAAGTGCCAAAGTCAGTACCGAGAGCGCGCAAACCAGCTACAACCTGCTGCAGGAGCAGTTCAAGCAAAACTTGAAGAATGTCATTGAGCTCATGAATGGTAAGAATGCGCTGCTCAAGGCACAGCAAGCCGAGTTGCAGGCAAAATATCTGGCTATCCTCAATCAGGATATGCTGAAATTCTATCAGGACGGAACCTTGAAACAATAGGAGAGACGAGAACACAACACAGACACAGCACGAGTCAAAGCACAAGAAAGAAACACAAAACAGAAATTGATAAAAGAGAAAATGAAAAAGATTAAAATCAGCAAAGTCTGGATATTGGTCGCCATCGTAGTCGTGCTGGCCGTGGTGGCTTTCCTCTTATCCGGCAACAAAAAGAAAGAGCAGGTGCAGTTCAACACCGCCGAGGTGGCACCTGCCAACATTGTGAACACGGTGACGGCTACGGGTACGATAGAGCCGGTGACTTCCGTCACAGTGGGTACGCAGGTGTCGGGTATTGTCAGCAAACTCTATGTCGACTACAACAGTGTGGTGAAGAAAGGGCAGGTCATCGCTGAACTCGACAAGTCCAATCTGGTTAGTGAGCTGAATTCTGCAAAGGCTAACCTTGAACAGGCCAAGGCTTCCTTGGCAAGCGCTGAGAGCAGTCTGAGTTATCAGGTTGCCAACTTCCGTCGCAACAAGACGCTCTATCAGAAGGGACTTATCTCGGGCAATGATTACGAGAGCGCCCGTCTGAGCTATCAGACGGCTATGGCCAGCGTGTCTTCGGCACGAGACCAGATCTCGGCAGCCCGTGAGCAGATGAAGAAAGCTCAGACCAATCTGGGCTACGCCACGATCACCTCGCCTATCGACGGTGTTGTGCTCTCAAAGAGCGTGGAGGAAGGTCAGACGGTGGCTGCCAGCTTCAGTACGCCTACGCTGTTCACCATTGCCAAGGACTTGACCAATATGCAGGTCGTAGCAGATGTTGATGAGGCTGACATTGGCGACGTAAAGGTAGGAGAGCGTGTGACGTTTACCGTGGATGCTTATCCCGACAACACCTTCTCCGGCATGGTCAAGCAGGTGCGCCAGGAGGCTACGACCACGAATAACGTGGTGACTTATTCTGTTGTGATCAGTGCGCCAAATGCCGACCTGAAATTGAAGCCGGGACTGACGGCTACGGTCACCATCTATACCCAGGAGAATAAGGGTGTGCTCAGCGTGCCCAGCAAGGCACTGCGCTTCATACCGGAGAAAGAGACCGTCGGCGGCATGAAGATCAAAGACGTCGCCAACGCCAAGAACAAGGTATGGACAATCGAGGGCAACACCGTGGTGGCTCATCGTGTCAACATTGGTATGACTGACGGTTCGCATACTCAGGTACTTAGTGGCATCCGTCGTGGCACTAAGGTCATCACGGGCGTCAGTTCTGCAACGCCCGATGATGCCAGCGATGATGACGCGGCTTCTTCTGGCGAGTCCAGTCCGTTTGCACCAAAAGGACCGGGAAGCAAGAAAAAATGATGAAGGTTGAATGTTGAATGATGAATGAAAGCAATGTTGAATGATCTATGTTGAATGATGAATGAAAGCAATGTTGAGCGTTCAATGTTGAGGGATGAATGGATTCAACGTAACAGAAAAGCCACAATGAACAACAATAATCATGATAACAGCAATGGCGACAATCGCAAAGTCGTCATTGAGTTGCGCGATGTGAAGCGTGACTTTTTGGTCGGCGACGAGACCGTACACGCGCTGCGTGGGGTGTCGTTCAAGATCTATGAGGGTGAGTTTGTCACCATCATGGGTAAGTCCGGTTCCGGAAAGTCTACGCTCCTCAACCAGCTCGGCTGCCTTGACACACCCACGAGCGGCGACTATTTCCTCGATGGCGTCTCCGTGCGCACGATGTCGAAGGGCCAGCGTGCTGTGTTGCGCAACCGCAAGATAGGTTTTATCTTTCAGAACTATAATCTGCTGCCAAAGACGACATCGGTGGAGAACGTGGAGTTGCCGCTGATGTACAATCCCGACGTGTCGGCTCAAGAGCGCTTCCTCCGGTCGGTAGAAGCCTTGAATGCCGTGGGATTGGGCGACAGGCTCTATCACAAGTCCAACCAGATGTCGGGTGGTCAGATGCAGCGCGTGGCTATTGCCCGTGCGCTGGTCAACAACCCTGCTGTGATTCTCGCTGATGAGGCGACGGGTAACCTCGACACCCGCACGTCGTTTGAGATTCTCGTGCTCTTTCAGAAACTCTATGCTGAGGGGCGCACGATTATCTTCGTGACCCACAACCCCGATATTGCACACTATTCCTGCCGCAATATCCAATTGCGCGACGGACGTGTCATCAGTGACGAATATAACCCACATATACAAAGCGCCGCAGAGGGCCTTGCCGCCCTTCCGGCCAATACCGACGAATAGGAAACATGAACTATACCAATCTTTTCAAAATAGCCCTGCGTGCGATCATGGCCAACAAGATGCGGTCGTTTCTCACGGCACTGGGCATTATCATTGGCGTGGCGTCGGTCATCACGATGCTTGCCATCGGACAAGGATCGAAGCGAAGTATTCAGGCCAACATTGCAGAGATGGGTTCCAACATGATCATGATCCATCCGGGTGCCGACATGCGCGGTGGTGTACGTCAGGATCCGTCGGCCATGCAGACGCTGAAGCTTTCCGACTATGAGTCGCTGCGCGATGAGTGCAACTACATCAAGGGCATCAGCCCTGTGGTCAGCAGCTCGGGACAGTTTATCTATGGCAACAACAATACGCAGTCTACCCTCTATGGTGTCAATCGGGAATACCTCGACATACGCCAATTGAGCGTCAGCGACGGCGACATGTTCACCGATCAGGACATCAAGGCAGGAGCCAAGGTGTGTATCCTCGGACAGACCGTGGTGGACTATCTCTTCCCCGACGGCAGTGACCCTGTGGGGCGCGTGGTGCGTTTTAACACCATTCCCTTCCGTGTCGTCGGCGTGCTGAAGAAGAAAGGCTACAACTCCATGGGCATGGACCAGGACGATCTCGTGCTGGCACCTTACACAACGGTGATGAAGCGAATTCTTGCACAGACCTATCTGAGCGAGATCCAAGCCTCGGCTATTACTGAGAATGTCACTGACAAAGCTACGACTGAGATGACCACCATCCTTCGGCGCAACCATAAACTCAAGGATGCCACAGACACCACTCAGGGCGACGATGACGATTTCAACATTCGTTCGCAGGAAGAGCTTTCGTCGATGATGAACTCTACCACCGACATGATGACCATCCTCCTGGGCTGTGTGGCAGGCATCTCGCTGATTGTGGGCGGCATCGGCATTATGAACATCATGTATGTCAGTGTCACTGAGCGCACTCGTGAGATCGGTTTGCGCATGAGTGTCGGCGCCCGTGGCGTGGATATCCTCAATCAGTTCCTCATCGAAGCCATCATGCTGAGTGTCACCGGAGGCATCATCGGTGTGTTGCTTGGCATCGGTGCCAGTTACGCCGTGAAGTTGTTTGCCCACTGGCCGATCTATATCGAGCTGTGGAGCATCGTCATGAGTTTTGCAGTCTGTACATTCACGGGTGTCTTCTTCGGCTGGTATCCTGCCAAGAAAGCAGCGCGTTTGGATCCTATTGAGGCTATCCGGTATGAGTAGTTTTAAGGGATGTTAGTTATTGGGCGGCCTTCACGATTGATGGTGAAGGCCGTTTCTGTTTTATAGAACTCATCCATCCTTATTTCAAGTTTGCTTAGTCCTGGCCTTCATTTTCATACCATTGCTCAGTTACAGTCTGTTTCCAACAGAGTGACGCTTATTATTTGATGCTTCTCTTTGTGCTTTGCATTTTTTTTTGTAAGTTTGCAAAAAAGAATGTTATGAAAGAGATCAGTTGGGGATTCATAGGTTGTGGCGAGGTGACAGAGAAGAAGTCGGGCCCCGCCTTCAACGTCGTGGAGGGATCGCATGTCGAGGCCGTGATGAGCCGCAACGAAGACAAGGCACGCTCCTATGCCGAGCGTCATCATATCCGGAAGTGGTATACCGATGCCCAGCAGCTCATTGACGACCCCGATGTCAACGCCATCTATATTGCCACTCCGCCATCAAGCCATGCCACATTTGCCATCATGGCCATGCGGGCTCATAAGCCTTGCTATGTCGAAAAGCCATTGGCATCGAGCTATGAGGATTGTCTGCGCATCAACCGCATCAGCGAGATGACCGGCGTGCCCTGCTTTGTGGCTTATTATCGCCGTTATCTCCCTTACTTCCAAAAGGTGGAGGAGATCATCAACGACGGCACGCTGGGCAAGATCCTCAACGTGCAGATACAGTTCTCCGTGCCACCGCGCGACCTCGACTATCGAGCTGGCAATACACTGCCGTGGCGTCTGCAGCCCGACATCTCGGGCGGCGGCTATTTCTATGATCTGGCTCCGCATCAGTTGGACATCCTGCAACATATCTTTGGTGTCATCACACGTGCCCATGGCTATCCCACCAACCGTGCCCATCTCTATAAGGCAGAGGATACGATCAGTGCCGCCTTTATCTTTGCGTCCGGTATCCCCGGTAGTGCGTCGTGGTGCTTTGTGGGCCACGAGAGTGCTAAAGAGGATCGCATCACGGTGATCGGCGACAAAGGCTCGCTCTATTTCTCGGTTTACAACTACGATCCCATCCATGTCGTGACCAGCGAGGGTAATGTCAGCTATGTTGTCCCCAATCCTTCCTATGTACAGTTGCCGATCATCCGTGAGGTGATTCGCCATCTGCAGGGAGAGGCCGAATGTGATTGCACGAGCGTGAGTGCCACTCCGGTCAACTGGGTGATGGATCGCATACTTGGTAAGTTCTGACGGTGATGGTGATGCTTCGATACGCTGCATTTCTCCTTTTCTGTATGGTCGCTCTGCTGGCGTGGGGCGATGAAAGCAATGATTCCACACAGCACAAGATTAGCCGTGTGCGCAAGATCGTGAGAAATTTTTCGAGCATTGACACCATATATATAGAGCCACAACACTACAATTGGTCTGCGATGATTCAGAACACCAACACGTTTGAAAGCTACCACATGAGGAATAAAAACGGGCATGAATATTATTTCTCGCCCGATCCTTCATACAAGTTAGGACCCTATTTCGGCTGGAGATGGATATTCATGGGCTACACCATCGACTTGGTGCATTTAGGTGCGTCTGACAAGAAGCAGGACTTCAATCTGAGTTTATACAGCAATCAGATTGGCGTGGATCTCTTCTACCGTAAGTCGGGTAATGACTATCATATTGCGGGGATCAATCTTGGAAAGAAGTATGATACTTCGGCAATGAAGAATGTGGACTTCAAAGACTTGAGTTCTTCCATCAAGGGCTTCAACCTCTACTATATCTTTAATCACAGAAAATTCTCATATCCAGCTGCTTACGCACAGAGTACGAGACAGAAACGGTCTTGCGGAAGCGCGATAGCAGGCATCGGATATACCAAGCACAGTCTCGATATTAATTGGACTGCCCTGCAGGAACTGGCTGCTACAAGGCTGTCGGCAGACGCAATGTCAGTGATGGACTCCTCGATGACATTCAGTAATATCGATTACTCTGCCTATAACATTTCTGGAGGATATGCTTATAACTGGGTCTTTGCACGCAATTTCCTGTTCGATATCTCGCTGCAGGCCTGCCTGGCTTATAAGCGGGCAACCAATGAGGTGAAGTCAACAAATTTCAAGAATCTCCTTGACTTTGACTTCCGCAACCTGAATGTGGACGGTGTCGTGAGAAGTGCTGTTGTGTGGAACAATAACCGGTGGTATGCCGGATGCAGCTCTGTTTGGCAGTTCATCACTTATCACCGCAAGGAGTTCTACACCAACAACATTTTTGGAAGCCTCTATTTCTATGTAGGTTTTAACTTTGGAAAACGATAAGCTCGATATTTCAATCAGGATAATATCTCATCAAATGAAGAAGAAAATCAAATATCTATTGTTCTTTTGTCTACTCTTTATAGGAGCAGTAAAGGCTCACGCTGCCCAAATTGACTATTGGCGCAGCGATTCTGTCAAGGTGGTGAAACTGTTCAGAAAGGCGCACCATGAAGTACGTGACTCCAACTATATGCTGTTCTTTGGCCGTCAGTTCATCGGATTGCCCTATGTGGCCAAGACGCTTGATCAGCACAAAGAAGAACAACTCGTGGTGAACCTGCGGCAGTTTGATTGTACGACATTGGTGGAGACCGTCTTGGCACTCTCGGAATGTATGAGGCGGAAAACACCGGATTTTGCCCATTTCTGTAAGGAGTTGGCACTCATCCGCTATCGCGACGGCATCGTGTCTTATCCTACACGTCAGCACTATTTCACCTATTGGATCAATCAGAATGTGAGAAAGCGACAGGTCGCCGACCTGCAGGGGCCGGTGCCTCCGTTCACGGCAAAACAGTTGGTCAGCGTGAATTACATGACTACACATCCGTCGGCATATCCAATGTTGAAGATGCATCCCGAATGGATTGGCGAGATCAGGAAGATGGAGGACAGCATTTCGGGGCATACCTATCGCTATATCCCCAAGACAGCCTTGGACAATAGCGCACTGCTAAGGTCCACCATTCACAATGGCGACATTATCGTCATCCTCACCTCTAAGCGTGGGCTCGACACCAGTCATATCGGCATTGCCGTTTGGCATGCCGACGGCCTTCATCTTCTCAATGCTTCTGCCATCCATTATCGTGTGGTTGAGGAGCCCAAACTCTTCCGCACTTACATGATGGAGCACCCGACGTTTACCGGAATCAGGGTCGTAAGAGCTTTGTAGTGAAAACACCTCCTTATATAATATAAGGTGTATTTGGCGCAAGGAAATCGCACGCCACAAACAAAAAAAGCATGGAGACAAGAGGAGTTATCATTTTCTCTCTTGTCTCCGTGCTTGAGTATTGGGAAATTGTGTGAAGTGTCTTACAGTCTGAGTCCTTTGAGAATGTCAGCCATCTTCTGTTTGGTCTCGATGTTGGTCGGTACGAGCGGCAGACGGAGCACGTTTTCTATCATGCCCATGTCGTTGAGCAGCGCTTTCACCCCGGCCGGGTTGCCGTCAACAAAGAGCAGAGAATAGAGCTCGGTGAACTTATGATGGATCTTGCGGGCGGGCTCATACTCACCGTTGAACTCCAGACGGATCATACGGGAGAATTCCTTGGGCAGCGCATTGCCGATGACAGAGATCACACCGGCCGCTCCACTGGCAATCATCGAGAATGTCAGCGCATCGTCGCCACTGATGACGTCGAAGTTGTCGGGTTTGTTCTTAATGATCTCGTCGATCTGCTCCAGACTGCCACTGGCTTCCTTCACAGCCACGATGTTGAGGCAGTCCTTAGCCAGGCGCACCGTTGTGGCGGCCTTCATGTTCACGCCCGTACGACCGGGGACATTATAGAGTACGAGTGGCAGCGGGCTTTCGGCAGCAATAGCCTTGAAGTGCTGATAGAGGCCCTCTTGCGATGGTTTGTTGTAGTAAGGGCAGATGCTCAGAATACCGCTGATGCCACTCCAGTCGGTATGCTTCATCTCGTCAATGACAGCGTCTGTGTTGTTACCACCACAATATTTCAGGATTGGCACGCGTCCTTTGTTCACACGTTTCACCACTTCCGTAATTTTTTCCTTTTCCTCTTTCGTCAGACAAGGAGCCTCGGCCGTTGTTGCAAGAATGCACAGAAAGTCGGCACCATTGTCAAGCTGGTAAGTCACCAGCTTCTCGAGTGCAGAATAATCCACTTCTCCTTGAGGAGTGAAAGGAGTGATGAGGGCGATGCCCAAACCTTTGAAAATATTGTTTGCCATAACAAATAGTTGTTGTTTGTTGCTTAATGACGATATTGCTACAATCTTTTTGCAAAGTTACGCTTTTTTCTTCATATTGCAAAAGAAAAAGACTATTCCTTTAAAGGTTGTTTGCTAATTTCGTCGAGTCTCATCAAGTTAACAAGCTAATGTTATGTTAATACGAGATTCATGAAACAATGCCTACAATGAATGATGAAGATAATAATTCCAGTGCAGAATGCCACTCGCCTTAAATTTTTGTTGTAACTTTGCCGTATATTTGAGAGTATATAATAATATTAAGTAATAGAGTTCACACCCATGTGGTTGTTTTTAGCCTTTATGTCCGCTGCCCTGTTGGGTTTCTACGACTCATTTAAGAAGAAGTCGCTCAATGGCAACGCGGTGATCCCCGTGTTGTTCCTCAACACTGTCTTTTCTTCGCTCATCTTCCTGCCGTTCATCATCCTCTCGGCTACGACCTCCTGCCTTGACGGGAGTATCTTTCATGTGGCGACAGGCGGTTGGGAGATGCACAAGTATATCGTCCTGAAGAGTTTTATCGTTCTTTCCAGTTGGATCTTCGGCTACTTCGGCATGAAGCACCTGCCGCTGACGATTGTGGGTCCGATCAATGCCACACGGCCGGTGATGGTGCTCGTGGGTGCCATGCTCGTCTATGGTGAACAGCTCAATGTGTGGCAATGGATTGGTGTGTTGCTGGCAGTGGCCTCTTTCCTGATGCTGAGCCGATCGGGTCGGAAGGAGGGCATCGATTTCAAGCACAACCGATGGATATGGGCCATTGTGCTCGCCGCAGTCTTGGGAGCTGTCAGTGGCCTTTATGACAAATATTTGATGGCAGCTCCGTCGGCCGGTGGCATCGGCATCGACCGCATGGCTGTGCAATCGTGGTACAATATCTATCAGATGGGGCTGATGCTCATCATGTTGCTTTTGCTGTGGTGGCCTACCCACAAGAAGACCACACCCTTTCGCTGGCATTGGTCGATCATTGGCATCAGCGTCTTTCTCTGTGCTGCCGACTTTGTCTATTTCTATGCGCTAAGTCTGCCGGGGGCGATGATCTCCATCGTGTCGATGATCCGTCGTGGCAGCGTATTGGTGAGTTTTCTCTTTGGTGCCCTTGTCTTCCATGAGCATAACCTTAAGGCCAAGGCGCTCGACCTGGCTCTCGTGCTGCTCGGCATGGTATTCCTGTATATCGGCAGCAAGTAGACCTTTGGCTTAGCGAAAGATTAGTATTCGATGTCCCACAGAAACAAGCCGTTGGCAGGCATCGACTCGCCGGCATCAGAGCGGGTGCCGTTGGCCACTACCTCGCGGAACTGTTCCAGTGTCATGCGGTGACGGCCTACCTCGAAGAGCGTGCCCACTACAGCCCGCACCATGTTGCGGAGAAAGCGGTTGGCGGCAATCTCGAAATACCATGTCGTTGGTGATGTGCTCACCCATTGTGCCGTGGTGACTTGGCAGAGCGTGGTCTTGTTGTCAGCACCAGCCTTGCAGAAAGCTTTGAAGTCGTCCTGTGTGGTGAGCCACTGCGCAGCTTCGTTCATCATCTCGAAATCGAGTTTCCAGTGAGTCTCCACAGAATAGTGACGGAGGAAGGGATCGCGCTGGGTGTGGATGAAATAGCGGTAGGTGCGTCGCTTGGCCGAGAAGCGCGCATGCATCTCCTCGCTGACGCGCTCGGCACGCTGACAACTGATGTCGTGTGGCAGGATGCGGTTGAGACGGTAGCAGAGTTGGTCGGTGTCGAGCTCCTTGTCGATGTCGAAGTGGCAAACCATCGTACGGGCATGGACACCAGCGTCCGTGCGTCCGGCACCGGTCACGGCAATCGGTTGACTGAGCAATGTGCTCAGACACTGCTGTACCTTTTCCTGCACCGACATGCCGTTGGGTTGTATCTGCCAACCATGGTAGGCCGTGCCGTCGAAGCTCAGCCAAAGGAATATTCTCATATATATTATTTAGTTAATCTAAATCTGATCAACGCCCGATCGTCAAAGGACACGTTGCCTTGCATGAGTCCTTTGGTAGCTTTGAATGTGTGGATGCTATAAGGGTCGTTGGCTAACTGCTCTCTGAGGGCAGCCTCACTGTCTTGAAGAGTGGGGCGGAGAAAAGGATAGCCGTCGCTCGCCAGCACGATGTCGTGAGGCTCGTCTTGTCTCAGCGTGATCACCTTGACTCCCGGCATGAAGATTTCGAAGCCGTCGATGACCGCATAGGTGCGGTTCTCGCCCTGCATGCTCGCGATGAGCTTCGGGAGAATGGCTTCACGGGCATAGTCGTGGACGATTCGCCCGTCCTTTACCATGTCGGGATGCTCGGTCAGCAGGGTGGGGAAGAGACGGCTGCGCTCCTCTGCGATTGTTGCCTCCGACGGTTTGTCATTGGTGTAGAGCTGTCCGTCGACCATGCACTGGCAGTCGCCGATCATCCAAATCTCCTTACGCTGAAAGTTACAGACCACAGCACTGGCGCACAGCCGTTGCTCGGGTGAACAGCGGGGCTGTGAGTCGTCCAAAGGATACGCCTGATGGATGACCTGCGTGACACGCGTGCAGAACTCGTTGACGCTTAGCGAGGCAGGAGCCCGACGCAAATAGTCGCTGATGAGCGTCATGGCATAACGACCATTGCGCATGCTCGGGTGGTAATGCTTCGGTGTCTTGCTTGTGCTGCCGTCGATGACGGCGATATAGTTGTCTGCCACGACGATGCCATCCTCACAGTCAGCCTGCGAATGCTTCCCGGTGAGCGCTTGCTCAACGACGACGGCCCTTGAAGTTGCCGTTGGGTGTGAAATTAGGGTTAAACGATTTCCGTTTGTCGCCATTGCGTTGATCGCTGTTCCGTTTGTCGCCATTGCGTTTGTCGTTGTTCCGTCTTTCGTTGTTTCTTCTTCCATCGTAAGGCTTGTCGTCGTATCTTCTTTCCCCATTGGCTTTCACGTTATAGGGTTGTCTGTTGTCGGGCTGTCTTTGGTTGCGGTCTCTTCTGCCGCTGGGCTGATGTGGCGCTTTCTTGGGTGTGCTGCCGATGGCCTTGCTGTCGTAGTGGACATGACCATGGAAAGGAGTACCGTTGTAGAGCTTCTTGATCAGGTCAGACCGTCCGATGCGGCGCAGCTCACACTCAATGGCTTGCCGCTCTTCGGGCTTATACCAGAAGAAGAACTGCCGCTGCGCCAGTTTCTCGCGTGGTGTCTTGGCTGAGAAGACCGGTTCAAGCGTGTAAGGGTCGTATCCCGTATACCACGTTTCGGTGCTGACGGTCATCGGCGTGGGCGTGAAGTCCTGCACCTGCTCGAGGTGGAAGTCCAGAGCTTTGGTGATGACAGCGAGCTCGGCCATATCCTCTTCCTGGCAACCCGGATGACTGCTAATAAAATAAGGTATGATCTGCTCTTTCAGGCCCTCCTCCTTGTTGATGCGGTCGAAGATGCGCTTGAACTCATAGAACTGCTCAAACGACGGCTTGCGCATGAGTCGGAGCACTCGGTCGGAAATGTGCTCGGGTGCCACCTTCAAGCGACCGCTGACATGGTGGGTGATGAGCTCGCGGGTATACTGTCTGGCGGCCTCATTGGCCTTCTCGTCCTTACTCTTATAGAGCAAGAGGTCGTAGCGCACACCACTGCCGATGAAGCTCTTCTTCACGCCCGGCAATGCGTCGACGGCATGATAGATGTCGAGTAGGCGGGAGAGATCCGTGTCAAGGTTGGGACAGATCTGTGGGTTGATGCACGACGGCCGCTTGCAGTGCTCACAGGCTTTCTTGTTGCGCCCGCCCATACCATACATGTTGGCAGACGGCCCGCCGAGATCCGAGATATAGCCTTTAAAGCCGTCCATGGCGATGACCTGACGGGCCTCGCGGAGGATACTCTCCTTGGAACGACAGGCGATGAACTTGCCCTGATGGGCCGAGATGGTGCAGAAGGCACAGCCGCCGAAACAGCCACGATGGAGATTGATAGAGAACTTGATCATCTCGTAGGCCGGTATCGTCTTGCCCTTGTATTTAGGATGAGGCAGACGCGTGTAGGGAAGGTCATAGGCCTCGTCTACCTCTTCCGTCGTCAGAGGAGGATAGGGAGGATTGACGACCGCAAACTTGCCGTCGACAGCCTGCAACAGTCGCTGGGCGTGCATCTTGTTGGACTCTTCCTCGATATGGCGGAAGTTCTCAGCCTCGGCTTTCTTGCTTTGCAGACACTCCTCGTGAGAGTGGAGCAAGATATCGTCGTCGCTGATACCCCCGGGGATGTCTTCCTGCTTGCAGAGGTATACGGTCTGTGGGATGTCATGGATGTCCTTGATATTGCGTCCCTCTTCGAGCTCGTGGCAGAGTTGCATCGTGTTTTTTTCACCCATGCCATAGAGGATCATGTCGGCACCGCTGTCGCAGAGGATGCACTTCATCAGCCGGTCCTGCCAATAGTCGTAGTGGGTAAGTCGTCGCATGGACGCTTCAATGCCGCCCAAGACCACGGGCACGTCGGGGAAGAGTAGCTTCAGGATCTTGGTGTAGACAATGCTGGGATAGTCCGGACGCATGTCGTGGCGGGCATCAGGACTGTAGGCGTCGTCGTGGCGCATGCGCCGGTTGGCTGTGTAGCGGTTGACCATGGAGTCCATGGCACCGGCTGACACGGCAAAGAAGAGTCGTGGGCGCCCGAGTTTCTTGAAGTCGCGGTAGTCGCCATGCCAGTCGGGCTGAGGCACGATCGCCACTTTGTAGCCCTTGGCCTCAAGGAGCCGGCCGATGACTGCCGCGCCAAAAGAAGGATGGTCGACATAGGCATCGCCGGAAAAGAGAATCACGTCCAACTCATCCCACCCACGCAACTCGCATTCCTTGCGGGTGGTGGGCAGAAAGTCTGTCAGCTGATATTTCTGCGTCATATTGGAATTATGTGTCAGAACTTGTGTTTAGTCGTTGACATTTTGTGGGTCGTTGTCGTCTTCCGTTGGTTGGGCGACCTTCCACTGCTTATAAGCTTCGACAAGCTGCTGTAGGGCAAATGCCTTCATGTTGTTGTTGTAGATGACATCCAGGCAGAGGTCGAGAAGGCCATTGTCCTTCACGGTCTCCGACTCCAGCATTGAGCGCACATTGAACTTCAACTTGTCCAAGACGGCTTCGTCGATGATGCCGTTGCTGTCTACGAGATTGTCCAAAAGAGAATACTTCTCAATGGTCTGAAGATGTTTCTCATTGATCTCGATACTACGGGTACCGGAATGATTTGCTTGTATTTTCATGATGTATTGCTTTGAAATTAACTTCTTAATTATAGTGTGATGGATATGTGTTTACTTCAACAGGAAGTTCAGAATACCGGTCATCAACCGTCGCTGCATGTTCTTGTCGTTGATGCATTCAAAGGGAAAGGCCATCGTGAAGGTTCGGTAGTCGTTGCCTTTATAAGCTACGGCCGCTGAGCTGCCATTGCTGTATTGCATGGCACAGACGGCTCCTTCGGCGGGCTGGAGAATGTCAGCGTGGGTGGCCGCATAGTGGTCGGCATTGGGAACACGATAGAAATCGAAGTCCTGTTGCAGTCCGTTGACTCCTTGCAAGGTATCGGTTTTGAGCGATCCGGAGTAGTTCACTTTCAACGTGGTGGACAGCCAGTCCGCCTCTTTAGCTCCGGTCATGTCTGTTCCTACATAAGCTCCACTGACCAACAGCTTTCCGCCGCTTCTGGTGTAGGCAGAGAGTTGCTTTTGAATGTTGTCGGTAAAAGTTTTGTTGTAGAGCAAAGCGTCAGGGGAGTATTTCTCCAGTCCCAGTACCATGTCGACGGCATCGAAGTTATTGAGAGTTACCCGCTGGTTTTCCACGGCATAAGAGGAACAGCTGACGACATTGTATTTCCCAATACCGGCAATGGCCTCAACATGTGCTGTCGCAGCATCAAGATCATTGCCGGCTATCACCTTTCCGGCTAAGCTCTCGTCGGTATATCCGAGTCCATCGGAACTTTCCCGCCCGATGCAGCTCTTGTTGAAACTCTGCTGATAGCCTAACCATCCGATCGTCGGTCCATAGCTCACTCCTATGTCATCTCTCATGTCAAAGCCCTGCTGGCTGTTGTTGTCGATGACCGTTGGTGCAGAAAGTCGGTGGAAACAATTGACGACCAAAATGCTTTTCTGGGCTTCCGATTGAGTGCAAAGTGCAATCTCCTCGGAGGGGAAACTTTCTCCACCACGGTTGATGGCTGTGATCTTGAATCTGTAGAGTACGCCAGGCCTCACGTCAAGGTCGACAGATGTTGTCTTTACCTTCTGTCCGTTGTCGTAACCGCCCTTGCCGATGGCTGTATAGAGGACGAAATAGTCAGGATGTGCGGAAGGCTCCTGAGGATCATCCTGCGATATCCACGTGATATGGGCCTGATGGCGGCTGTTGATGATGGCGGCAGGATCTTTGGGTGGTAGAGGTTCGATGATCGTCGGTCGGCCGTGCATCGTGTTGACATAGCGGGCGAGGGTCTTATAGACTGATCGGGCCATGGTGAACTTGAAGTGCGGATCCTGTGCCAGTTTCATGTCGGGGAAGTTCTGGTGGGACAGCGTCTCAAGGATTGCTGAGGGCACTTCGGGCACACGGGTCTCGGAATAGTTTCGATCCCAAAGGTATCGTCTTGCCCAATTACCATATTTATAAGTAAGGTCTCGCGTGAGATTGTCGAGCAGGTCTTTTGCCAGCATCTTGGAAGCCTGCCGTGTGAGTCCGGAGGAAAGCTGACCGTCGTTATAGTTAGTGGTACAGATGGCCAAAGAGCCTACGAGGTCTTTCCCGTTGGGCGCATAACCCGCATCGCTGTGGATGGCCAATGACAGCTCAAAGGGTACGTGCTCTCCTTCTATGGTCGGCACATAGACAGAGCCGCCGGCCAGCCAGTTGAGCATTCGTGAGCGACTGTTGATGTCGTCGGCATAGTCGTCGGTGCCTCCACGGCTGCTATATACATTATAGGGAGCACCTGCCCACTGGCAGAAATATCTGGAGCCCTCCAGGACACGCGGAAGTCCGCTGGAGACTCCACCACGCGAGATGTTGCCCATGCCGCCACCAAATCGTACGGCATCAGCCGTGACGATGCCACGGTGCTTGCTCTGGTTGGTGAGCATGACACAGTTGTCGATGCTTTTGCCTTGTCCGAAGTCGAAGGTGCCGAGATAGACCCAGGTGCCGCCACCCATTTGCTGGTTGACATGCACTTCCGTGGCCTGCCCTTGGTGGAAGACGACATAATGCGCGTCGTCCACACTCTTGTCGACCGTCTGATAGCTCACGTAGACGGCATAGCGACCTGCCTTACGGAAGTGAGGCTGCCACAGCGCATAGGTGCCGTTGCCCTTTTTCGTAGCCGTGGTCATTCGGACCGTACCATCTTTGAAGGGATTCTGTCCGTCGACATAGTTGCCCAGTCGGTATGCGAAGCCCGAGCGCGGACAGTTGTTCCATTGTTTGCCCTCATCCGATTCTGAGTAGCCAGGGGCGTTGACGCCGTCGTTGTCTACGATATACTCTTCGGTTTGCAGGTCTCTCTCCCGTGGCGTGTAGACGACAGCGCCCGCATTCTCCAACATGGGGATGAGATAGGGCAGGACGATTGTCTCGGTGAAGAGATCCTCGCAAGTGCCGAACAGTGGCGGTCGCTGCCATTGCCAAAGGCCCTTTTTAGCATCGTAGTAACGGCCATGAGAAGCCCAGACTACCAGATGATGGTTATAGAGGCCATGGGTGATGCGGAAAGGATGCGACGCATTGCTGACCCAAGGTTGACCGTCGTAGCGAATCTTTCCCCAAAGAGAGTTACCGGAGAGCGAGGTGTAGTCGGTAGCATAGTTCTCAAGCGGAAGTCCCGATACGACGATGCTAAGGTCGTAGTCGCGGTAGGCCTTTGGGAGCAGTTTATGTACCTTCTTGTAGATTTTTCCTATCTGTTTGTCGTTGAGCTCTTGCTGAGCGAAGGAGGGGGCAGGCACGACAGTGACCTTCTGTTGCTTATCGTCAATGCGCAGCTCCTTGAGTTTGGGCTGGCGGGAGAAGTTAGTATGTTTTGCCTGATAAGAGACAAAGTATGCATTCAAATCCTTCTTAGCCTTCTCCTGATAAACAGCATTCTGTGAATAGGTCTGTGTACAAGGGAGAAGCAACAGCGCTAAAGCGAAAAAACTTTTATATTGCATTACTACAAGAAAATGGTTGATGTATGAGAGCAGGGTGTCAGCTTTTTTCTTCTGACAGTCCCGTTGTGAATTTCTCAGGGTATTTGCCCTGCACGTGGATGAAATAGTGTTTCACCCTCACCATGTCGGCATCGATATCGCCTTGGGGGATGAAGCTGTCGGCACATCTGATGAGCTTCTTGCCATAGTCCAAGGAGTAGAGCAGGATAGGAATCCGGGCTTTTTGTGCAATGAAATAGAATCCCTTCTTCCATTCGGCATTCAAGGAACGAGTGCCTTCTGGAGTGATGCACAGTCGGAAAGTCGGATTCTTGATGGCTGCGTCAGCGAGTGCGTCGGTCATGTGGGAGTGCTTGGCTCTGAAGACGGGGATGCCGCCGATGGAGCGGAAGATAGGACCGAGCGGCCATCGAAACCATTCTTTCTTCATCAGGAAGTTGATGCGTATGCCACGGGAGAACATATAGAGCACGCCCATGATGAAATCCAAGTTGCTGGTATGCGGTGCCAGACAAATGATGCATTTTTCGGGGAGCGGCAGTTGGTCCTCAATGGTCCATTTCATACGTTTGACAAGAAGCCAATTGCAGAACTGTTGAATCATAATCGTGTGTTCGGAGACCTGCAATCCGGCCGTTAGCCAAGGTTGCTGATTTGATCGATAATATCGGATATCTGGTGATTGAAGTCGTTGATGAGGTTGGTGTAGTACTGCTTAGGTTTCATTCCCGGTTCAGGATGGGAAATGCGCTTGACAAAATCGTCACGCAGGACAATGATGGAAGAGAGAAGTTGCTGTGCATCGGTGCTGCCCTTCTCCGCGCCATATAACGATGCGGCGACAGCCTCAGCGAAGAGGTCGCTGCAGATGCAATTGATGGAATGCTTTAAATCCTTTTTCTTAGCCATAATAGTAATGATTAAGTGAGTGATACTTTATTTTTCTCCAAAGATAAGAAAAAAAGATGAAACGTCATTCGTTGTGCAAAAAAAATGTTTCAAAAACAGGTTTTCTTTCTTTTTTCTTCTCATTTTTCGATGAAATAATGTACTTTTGCATGCAGTATACTGTTTTTAATTAATTAATCGAACTTTCTAAAATGAAAAAGAGTCTTTTGCAGAAAGCCCGTGCCCAGTATCAGCCAAAGTTGCCGAAGGGTCTCAAAGGTGCTGTCAGCGTAAAAGAGGGAGCTCCTACGCAGAGTGTAGGTGACCAGGACGAAATCAAGAAGCTTTTCCCGAATACTTACGGGATGCCGCTCATCGAGTTTGTACCCGGCGAGGAGTCTGCCAACCGTAAGATGAATGTCGGCGTTATCCTTTCTGGTGGCCAGGCACCTGGTGGTCACAATGTCATCTGCGGAATCTTCGACGCTGTGAAGAAAATGAATCCCGAGAACAAGGTCTATGGCTTCCTTATGGGTCCCGGTGGTCTTGTTGACCATAAGTATATCGAGCTCACTCCTGAGTTCGTTGACGACTATCGCAATACCGGTGGTTTCGATATGATCGGCTCTGGCCGTACCAAACTGGAGAAGGTAGACCAGTTTGAGAAGGGGCTTGAGATTCTGCGCAAGCTCGACATTAAGGCTGTGGTCATCATCGGTGGTGACGACTCCAATACCAACGCCTGCGTGCTCGCTGAGTACTATGCTGCCAAGAACTACGGCATCCAAGTCATCGGCTGCCCGAAGACCATCGACGGCGACCTGAAGAACGACCAGATCGAGACCAGCTTCGGCTTCGATACTGCTACAAAGGTGTATTCTGAGCTGATTGGCAACATCGAGCGTGATGCTAACTCTGCCCGTAAATACTGGCACTTCATCAAGCTGATGGGCCGTTCCGCATCTCACATCGCTTTGGAGTGCGCTCTGCAGACACAGCCAAATATCTGCATCGTCTCTGAGGAAGTGGAGAAAAAGGATATGACACTCAACCAGATCGTGGAGCAGATTGCCACTGCTGTCGCTAAGCGCGCTGAGGATGGCAACAACTTTGGTGTGGTGCTCATCCCTGAGGGCCTCATCGAGTTCATCCCCGCCATCGGCCGTCTGATCGATGAGCTCAACGACCTGCTCGCTGCTCACGGTGCTGATTACAAGGATTTGGAGAAGGACGCACAGCGTGAGTATATCCTCGCTCACCTAAGCAAGGAGAATGCAGATACTTTTGCAACGCTGCCTGAGGCTGTTGCGCGTCAGCTCTCCCTCGACCGTGATCCGCACGGAAATGTACAGGTGTCTCTGATTGAGACCGAGAAGTTGCTCTCTGACATGGTGGCTGCTAAGCTCGACGAGTGGAAGAAAGAGGGTAAGTACTGTGGCAAGTTCGCTGCCCAGCACCACTTCTTCGGCTATGAGGGCCGTTGCGCTGCTCCTTCCAACTTTGACGCTGACTACTGCTACGCTCTCGGCGTGAGCGCCGCTCACCTGATTGCCAATGGCAAGACCGGTTACATGGCTATCGTTCAGAATCTCTCAGTCTCTACCGATGAGTGGAAGGCTGGTGGTGTGCCAATCACTATGATGATGAACATGGAGCGCCGCAATGGTGAGATGAAGCCAGTGATCCGCAAGGCTCTCGTTGAGCTCGACGGTGCACCTTTCAAGAAGTTTGCTGAGAAGCGTGATGAGTGGGCCCGTCAGACCTGCTATGTCTATCCCGGTCCTATCCAGTACTGGGGTCCCTCTGAGGTCTGCGACCGCGAGACCCGTACGCTGGCTTTGGAGAACGAGGCTAAGGCAAACCGCTAATTGAACGCTGGGAATCGTTCATCGATTCTTTATGATAAGGATGCTCACAAAAGATGTGAGACATTCCTCTTTTGACGAGGCATCCTCCTTATGTGGTAACATGGGTGGAGGATGTCTCGTCTTTATATATAATAAGGAGACGAATCTAAGAGATGACAAACACACGACAAACCACCAGACGAAGAAAAACTTCTTCCCGCCGACGCTCTTCATCGCGTTCGCGGTCGTCGCGTCGTGGCTCTGTGGGCATACGTCTTCCTTTCTTGCACACACGTCTTAGCCGTGCTGCTATCTTCGGTGGGTTGGCCGGCATCGTGGTTTATGTGTGGGCCTTCTATTATTTCTTCGTGGGACCAACCGGTTTCCGCTGGCGTGCGCTCTATGGCGACGACAAATATCCTGAGGGCTATGAGGTGCATGGCATTGACATCTCGCACTATCAGGGTACGATCAACTGGGACCGTCTACGCTCCAACGCGATGGTAGACGGTTGTCCTATCCGCTTTATCATCATCAAATCCACTGAGGGATCGTCTCGCATTGATCCAAATTTCGAGGAGAACTTCTATCAAGCACGGGAATACGGCTTTGTCCGAGGCGTTTACCATTTCTGGAGCAACAACTCCTCAGCCCGGGCTCAGGCCAATTATTTTCTAAGCAAAGTACATTTGTTGGATGGAGATTTGCCTCCGGTGCTCGATGTGGAGCATAAGCCGAAGAACGAGAGTGTGGAGGATTTCCAAACGGATATCCTTACTTGGCTTCACATCGTAGAGAATAAGTATGGTGTGAAGCCGATCATCTATACTTATTACAAATTCAAGGATGCCTATCTGAGTGCTCCTGTCTTTGACGATTATCCTTATTGGATCGCGCACTATTATGTCGAAAAGGTGGAGTATCAGGGCAAATGGAAGTTCTGGCAGCATACCGATGTGGGGAAGCTGCCAGGTATCAATGGGCATGTAGACTTGAATATCTACAATGGTTCTTATTACGATCTCATGCGTCTGACGATAGGTAATCAGGAGAATATCGTGGTGGCAGAGTGAAAATTCTGTCAGTCGATGTCTGCCATGACCTTCTGTGCGATATCGTCTATCCCATGGTGCTTCAAGATGTTTTGATCCGTGTGGAACTTCTCTAAGAGGAAGGAAGATGCACTTTCGCCTTCCTTCAACTTGCTCAAACCTATATATTTCCGGAACATTTCCCGAGCTTGCATCCGCTGACTTTGGAACCAGTAGCAGTAAGCTGCGTTGAGCGTGTCATCTGGAAGAGCCTTGTCGCCGGAGCAAAGACTCTTATAAATCTTTTGTGCTTCCTCAATCCGGTCAATCCATAAGAGTCCCCAAGCCAAAGTACGCTGTACTTCAGTGTTGTCAGGATGTTCGTAATCCAACTTATAAAGTAGGGAGACGGCCTCATCAGCCTTACCACAGTATATGAGCGAGATGGCGAGCCCCAAAGCATAAAACATCTTTTGAGGATAGCTCTGTGACAAAGTCTTGTAGATCTTGGAGGCTTCCTCAAAGCGTTTCGATTTAAAAACGGCTAAGGAATATTGGCGGAGCAGCGATTCTTTTTGCGGTTCCATCTTGCACAGTTTTTTCAGATAGTCTGCTGCTGAGGTGTAGTCGGAATCGTGCATACACAAGGCTGCTGAAGCCAGTTCCAAACTTTTCCTTACCTCGTCGTCTTGCTCTTCGGCTCCTTTTCCGTCAGAAGTAAAACATGTCACTATCTCTCGAAGAGATTCCCAAAGCTTCTTTTTCAGCAGGAAGCTGATCAGTGCCGGAAGCTGTTGGTGCATCTCCGTGCAGATCATGTCCTTTGTGAAGAACATGGTAGGATGGGCATAGCCAAAAGCATTGAAGAAAGGATGACGCAGATCGCAGAGCTTGAAGAAGCGATAGAGATCCTGAAGATACATCCGGCGGATATAGGCCGAGTGACGCCAAGACTCTTCACTCTCACCAGGCATGTTCAGACTCATCTCTCCACTCAACAATACTTTTCTCACCTCCGCTGGCAAGCGCTGATAAACGGATGAGAGGGCGATAGAAAAACTGTATTTGTCAGAGTCGCAGAAGGGCCCCTCTTTAAACAGTTTGTCCAGAAATCCCGAATTGCGAAGCTCTTCCGGTAGCATGGTCAAGTCGGGATGAGTGGGCGTGTAGGGGATCAGCCAGTTATAGAGTTGGTTGAAGAAGGCAAAGCGCTTCATCTGTGAGAAACCACCGAAGTAGATGTCTATGCCCTGTTTGCGCATGTCGTTCATCTTGTTGATACTCTTTTCAAGACTTTCCATACGCTTGTCAGCCTCGTCGGGATGAAGAATCTCTTCCAGAGAACTTTCATCGGATGGTGTGGATCCCATATTCATTATCTGCCAGTCATGGCTTTTAATGATATTGGGCATGATGTTTTTACGCAGCTCGTCATTGTCTCTCTCTGCATAATGGCAATAGACCACTTGCATCTGCATGTCGAGCAAGGCACTCTTCACGCTGTTGTCAGACAAGACATTTTTCACGGCGTGCTGTACAGAATCATACAGCTGGTATCTCCCGTTGGAGAGCGCAAACACCCATCCGACAAAGGCGCGTTGCTTGACTCGCTCGTCTTGGCTTTTTTGGAAGACATGGATGAGTGTCAGGATCTTCTCTGCATCCCCAACCAAGAGACAGGCGAGAGTCACTGCCGATACCAATAATTGCGCATCGGCTGAGTCGATAGCAGGAGAAAGTAACAGTTCCTCGAAACTCACAGCGTATTCGTGATGCCACTGAGGCGAGCAGACTATGAGGTTGAAGAAGGAGCGCAAGTTGTTGGCATGGCGCTTATGGATGTCAGCCAGATTGTTGTTGGATCCGTTGAGTGCTGACAGCGAAGCCATGGCCATGTCGGTGACATAGTTCTCCATTTGCAGACGCATATCGTCGACGGACGGTATTTGCCGTTGGGCATTCAGATATTTGAGATAGGGGTATTCGACTTTTAAATCCTCCAATATCAAGTCGCGGATGATACCTTCTAACTGAGCCGACAATTGCTTATAAAACTGCTGGCGTTGTGGGTCTTCGTAGCCTTGCAGGTAGAAGTCCGCCATACGGTGATAGTTGGCCGTGGTGTCATCCAGTCGCTCACGTATCCAGGAGACGTCTTGTTGCCCTAACAGTTGATTGAGTTGGCGCAAAGCCTCTCCAACGTTACCGTCTTCCTCCAATTTCAGTCCTAATGTGATGAGTTGGTCCCTGCTTTTGATAGCAGCATCCTCTTGTGCCTTTCCATCCATAATCCTATAATTTTTAAGGTGTAAACCTTGCTCCTCGTGCTATATCTCTCTGCCGTGGAGAGGTGGCATGGTGATAGGTCATCGTTGGGAGGGCGTTTACGGTGTGCATATCTACTCCCATATATTTGCGGATGATCTTCCCGTAGTGCTTCACTCCGTGTTTATTGATAGAATCCACGGTTGCGTCATAGACTTGCAGAAACTTTTTGATCTGTTGCCTACGATCCTTATTTTCCATGACTTTCTGTCGGAAGGCGATTACGCCTAAGTGCAGATTCTTGTCACGGCTGTCCATCAACACGGGGTTCTGAAAGAGACGTGCCTGTGTGGCCTGAGGCTCCGGTAGTATGGCGGCGTCAATCTCATTGTTGAGAATCATCTTCAATCTGACGTTGACATCATTGATCTCTATGCGATAAACCTTTTCCTTTGTGCGGGCACTGTCTATGGCCATGTCGGCAAGCATCTGTGTTGCGGAGTAGGGGGCAATGGCCACCATCTTGTCAGAGAGTTGTTTCAACTCTGCCACGCGGGCAATGCGGTTGCTGATAAGTTGCCAAGAGGCGTTGGTAGAGGTTACAAACTTCAGCGCAATGCCTTGGTGGCGCAAATGCTCAGCCTTTACGAGATCTGTGACAATGCCTTCTGCGTTTTTGCTGCGAAGTAGGGTGTCGCCATCGGTCTGACTGCCGAATCGCTTTAGTCGCACGTCTACACCTGCTTTCTGAAACAGACTGTCTTCCGCAGCGATGAAAAGAGGGAGACAGTCCATCGTCGGCACTGTGGCAATCTTGAGAGCCGCAGAGTCCTGGCGGGCAGCTTCGATCTGCTGTTCGCGGTTGAGGCGTTGCTGGTCCTTATATGACTTTCCACATGAAGCCAAAAAGGCGATGGAAAGCAAAGAGAACAGAAGGTATTGATATTTTCTCATGACTATGCAAAGGTACGAAATATTTTGTAAACACAAAAAAAAATGCTACTTTTGCAATCATAATCAGAAGCATATATGGCCAAGGATAAAACAATGTATGTCTGTAGCAACTGCGGATACGAGTCGGTGAAGTGGCTTGGCAAGTGTCCGCAGTGTGGTGAATGGCAGTCGTTCAAGGAGATAAAGGTAGCCGGAGAGACTGGCTCGTCGGCAGCCCGCAACGCTGCATTGAGTGTCAAACAAGCGAGACAATCTCCGTTCAGCCGGCAGAGTGCGTCTCCCGTCCGTTTGCGTGACATTCCCTTGCAGGATGAGCCGCGCATTGACATGCACGATGCAGAGCTTAATCGTGTCTTGGGCGGCGGACTCGTGCCTGGAAGTATCACGCTGTTGGGTGGTGAGCCGGGTATCGGAAAGTCTACGCTGACCTTGCAGACACTCTTGAAGATGCCGGAGAAGAAAATTCTCTATGTCAGTGGAGAGGAAAGTGCACATCAGATCAAGATGAGGGCCGAGCGCCTATCGCCCACTTTCCCAGAGTCTCTTCTGGTGCTTTGCGAGACCTCTTTGGAGAAGATCTTCAAGCACATCCAGGACGTGGCACCGGATATTGTTGTGATCGATTCCGTACAGACCATTGCCACGGAAAGCGTAGACTCGTCTCCCGGCAGCATCTCTCAGGTGAGAGAATGTGCTGCAGCTCTGTTGCGCTTTGCCAAGTCGAGTGGGGTGCCTGTGATTTTGATTGGACATATTAACAAGGAGGGAACGCTGGCCGGTCCAAAGATCCTCGAACATATCGTAGACACGGTGATACAGTTCGAAGGTGACCAGCATTATCTCTATCGTATGCTGCGCAGCACGAAGAACCGTTTTGGCAGTACTTCCGAGATGGGCATCTATGAGATGCGTCAGGATGGACTGCGTCAAGTGTCGAATCCTTCTGAACTGTTGATAGCAGAAGAGCATGACGGACTGTCCGGTGTCGCGATCACCTCGGCCATAGAAGGCGTGCGTCCTTTCCTGGTGGAGACTCAGGCTTTGGTGTCCACAGCCGCATATGGTACGCCCCAGCGCTCGGCGACGGGCTTTGACCAGCGTCGTCTCAACATGTTGTTGGCCGTCTTGGAGAAGCGCGTCGGCTTTAAGTTGATGCAAAAAGACGTGTTCCTGAATATTGCCGGAGGTTTGCGTGTGACCGATATGGCTATGGACCTGAGCGTGATAGCGGCTGTACTCTCCAGCAATGTCGACACGCCGATAGAGCAAGGGTGGTGTATGTGCGGAGAAGTGGGCCTCAGTGGCGAGGTTCGTCCGGTGGCACGATTGGAGCAGCGGATTGCCGAAGCAGAGAAACTGGGCTTTCAGCATATCATCGTTCCGGCCTATAATATGAAGAATTTAGACGTAAGGAAATATAAAATCGAACTTCATCCTGTGCGCAAAGTAGAGGGAGCGCTCAGAACGCTGTTTGGTTAATCAGTAACAAAGACAGATGAAAGATTCAGTGATTATTGTCAGTGGTGGTATGGATTCCATCACGATGCTTTATGAGTTCAAGGACCGCATTGCCCTTGGCATTTCCTTTGACTATGGCAGCAACCATAATGCGCGCGAGATACCCTTTGCGGAAATGCATTGCAAGCGGTTGGGGATTCCCCATGTCACCATTCCCTTGGATTTCATGCCGAAGTATTTCAAGTCGAGTTTGCTTGAGGGGGCTGAGGCCATCCCGGAAGGCAACTACGATGAGGAGAATATGAAGTCGACAGTGGTGCCTTTCCGCAATGGCATCATGCTCAGCATTGCCGCGGGCATAGCAGAGAGCTATCAACTCAAATACGTGATGATGGCCAACCACAGTGGCGATCATACCATCTATCCCGACTGCCGTCCGGAGTTTGTCGAGGCTTTCTCTCATGCCACCAAGGCCGGAACGTATGTGGGGGTGGAGATTTTGGCTCCTTACACCAACATCACGAAGGCTGACATCGCCCGTCATGGCAAGGCTTTGGGCATTGACTACAGTGAGACGTGGAGCTGTTATAAAGGTGGAGAAAAGCACTGTGGTAAGTGCGGTACCTGCCGTGAACGCAAGGAAGCGCTCAAAGAGGCTGGTATCGAAGACATCACAGAGTACGAAAATTAGATCATTCATCATAGCATCACTACACGTTTTTTCTTGACAAAAGTCTGTTCGCTGCAACTCACAATCTAGAGAGTGGCGAACAGACTTTTTTGTTTGTTGAGTAGACAAAAAGACTCTCTTTTATCGATTTTTGTCTGATGAAAGCCTCATCTCAGTGAGTTTACTTGGTCATCTCGGCGCTTTTTAGCGGTCAAAACGGTGAGATGACATGATCATCTCGCCTTTCTGACCAAAAATTCTCTAGAGAATTTTCGGTCAGAAAGGTACTTTGATAAGAACGAAAAAATATGTATTTTATAAAGTGTTGATTATCAGATGGTTGCAAAATAGCTCAAATTTCGCAAAATTTCGGCCAACTCTACTTTTATTTTCAACGAGCGCCTTCTCGTGGCCCGTTTTTTGTCAGTTTATCGAACAGTTACATTATTTATAACTGATCAAAGGACAATGGCAGCAGGTCATGGATGCTGTTGACCCGATAATACTTCTCTGTGCCGCAAAGCAGGATTTTCACAGGTCTGTGATACCGCTGTTCCATCTGCAGAATCACTTGTCGGCAGGATCCGCAGGGCGTCACGGGTTCTTCGGTTTGCTTCTCTCCGTTTCTGGCTGCAATGGCGAGGATGCGGATGGGCTGGTCGGGATATTGTGACTGAGCTGAGAAAATGCAGGCACGCTCACCGCAGAGACCTGATGGGAAGGCTGCATTTTCCTGGTTGGCGCCGATGACGGTGATGCCATTCTCCAAGAGTGCGGCAGCGCCGACATGGAAATGACTATATGGTGCAAACGAGTGGTAAGAAGCTTGCAGGGCGCGGTCGGCCAACAGCTGCTCCTCTGTCGTCAGCTCCGATTTGGAGCAGACGTCGACGTTGATATTGATGTTGAGGTATTCCATAGTTGCTATTGTGTTAAGTTCTTGGTTATCTTTTATTGGGATAAATGGTTGGTTGACTTTGGGAGAGCAAGGGGCTATTTGCTACCTTCCTTTCGGTATTCATAAGCACCGATGTCCGGCAGCTCGTCTCTTTTCACTCTGTCGCGGTCGATAGGCAGCGCTGTCTTTGCGTTTGCTTTGTCCACAGCAGCAGAGGTCTTGCTCAGGTGGAAATCGTAGTACTGCTTGTCAGCGTCGATCTTCACAAAGTTCTTTTCTCCATATTTCGTTGTGTCTTTGACATCTTCGTAGATGATGTTCTTGAAAAATACGCTGTCTGCCGTCGTGGGCTTTGGTGTGCGCAGCACGCAATCCTCAAAGTTGAAGTGAAAAGGCTGGTCTTGGTCTTTCGGGCGTTCGCCACTGATCAAGTCATCTGCGTAACCTGTAATCAAAGAGTTTGTGACATTCAGCTTAGCAAGTGGATGGTTGGCGCTGAAATGCAGGGCATATCCGCGGTTTCCATCAAAGGGATAGAACTGCGCCAACGTGTTGTTGTTGATCTCCACAGCACCACCATCTACTTCAACACAGTCTCCTAATGTGTTGGTAATCTGTGCGTTGTTTAAGATGATGTTGCTGTTGGTGGTCTTCAGTCCTGCGCCCTGACAGTTGTGGATAGTAATCTGCGAAGCCGTTAATTTCTGCTTGTTGACATCAGAAGAGTCGACGACTACACCGTCAAAGGCACTATGGATATCGGTGTAGACGAGTTGGTTGCCATAGGACGACGTGTGGATATGTATTCCTTTCCATTGACCGGGTACACGGTCGTAGGGCAGATAGTCAAACATCCGGTCGAGTCGGTCGCCCCGCAGCGTGATGGGCTGGTGGTCATTGCCCTGGGCGATGAGCGTGCCGTATACATCCAGTTGGGCATCGCCATGGAAGTAGAGCGTTTGTCCGGCTGCTATCTTCAGTGTAGCTGTGCTGTCCACCTTGATGCCTCCATAGATGACAAGAGGCCGGCCTTGAGAGTTGATGGTCGAGTCATGGCTTACTACCATGTTGCGTACCATGAGTGCATTCCAAGTATAGGCATTGAGATGGATCTTCTGCTCGGCGCCGTCTCCTAAGGTGAAGATGAGATCGTCCTCGGTCAGCGTAGGGGAGTCAGAAGAGGCTTTCGGAGCTGTCAGTTCCACAAACACCTTGAGGCTGTCACCCTTTCTCAACTCTATATCACTGCTTTGGTAGTTGTTCTTCGTTCCCAAGTAGATGCCGTCAACATTCACGCGGAAGCCTGTTTGGGGCGCCCTGCCGGTACTCACGTTTTGAAACCGTATGTTTTCGTTGGAATGATTGTATACCCAAACAGATTTTGTCGTGGAAGGTACATTGGCAAAGAGGGTATCAAAGTGAATGGTGTCAGCGGAGAAAGCCACACGATTGATTGACGATGTCACAAAGTCATCGTCGTTGGTGCATGCTGTCATCACCACGACTGTCAACATGCAAAGCAGAAGGGCTATGAGTCCGCTGTTTTTTTCTGTTTTCATCATATCCACATAACGGACACCTTATTATATTATTGTAGTATATGTTCAAAGAATCAGTATTATAGGACAAAAGGATCACTGAATCGGGGCAAAATGTATATCCTCAGAAAAACATGCTTTATTTTCGTTTTAAATGTTTTGCCGTATGAGAAAAAACTTGTAACTTTACACCTTGAAAAATCATCCAAACGGCTTAGAACGCAAATAAAGGCCGTTAAACGGAATTTAAACAACAAAAAGATAACATGGACGAGAATCGGACAATTGACCAAGACCGCATTATGAAGATCAATATAGAAGAGGAGATGAAATCCTCCTATATTGATTACTCTATGTCAGTGATCGTGGCCCGTGCCCTTCCGGATGTCAGAGACGGATTCAAGCCGGTGCACCGGCGTATCCTCTATGGTATGCTTGGACTGGGCAACACTAGTGATAAACCTTACAAGAAATGCGCGCGTGTCGTGGGTGAGGTGCTGGGTAAGTACCATCCTCATGGCGACAGTTCAGTATATGGCGCCCTTGTGCGTATGGGCCAGGACTGGAACATGCGCTATCAGCTTGTAGACGGACAAGGTAACTTTGGTAGTGTTGACGGCGACTCTCCGGCAGCCATGCGTTATACCGAGTGTCGTCTTTCCAAGATGGGCGAGCATATCATGGACGATATCGAGAAGAATACCGTCGATATGGTCAACAACTTCGATGATACGCTGCAAGAGCCCTCGGTGATGCCTACCAAGGTGCCCAACCTGCTGGTCAACGGCGGTAACGGTATTGCCGTGGGTATGGCTACCAACATTCCTACTCACAACCTGAGCGAGGTGATCAATGGCTGCTGCGCTTATATCGACAATCCTGACATCGACACCGATGGACTGATGAAGTATATCCCAGCTCCAGACTTCCCGACAGGTGCTTATATCTATGGTCTCAAGGGTGTTAAAGAAGCCTATGAGACGGGTAAGGGACGTATCATCATGCGTGCCAAGGCTGAGATCGAGAGCGATGACAGCCACGACCGCATCGTGGTTACTGAGATTCCTTATGGTGTCAACAAGCAGCAGCTCATCGAGTATATCGCTGACCTTGTGAAGGAAGGCAAGTTGGAGGGTATCTCCAATGTCAATGATGAGACTGGCCGTCAGGGCATGCGTATCGTTGTCGACGTGAAGAAAGACGCCAACGCCAAGGTCCTCCTCAACAAACTCTTCAAGATGACGGCACTCCAGAGCTCCTTCGCTGTAAACTGCATTGCGCTGGTGCCGAGCAAGCACGACCATCTGCAGCTTCGCCCGAAGTTGCTCTCTCTGAAAGAGTGCATCCGCTATTTCGTGGATCACCGTCATGAGGTGACGATCCGCCGTACGCAGTTCGATCTGAACAAAGCCAAGGAGCGCGCTCATATCCTCGAAGGACTGATCATCGCCTGCGACAATATCGACGAGGTGGTACATATCATCCGGGGCAGCAAGACGCCGGCTGAGGCACAGACCAATTTGGAGAAGCGATTCAACCTCGACAATCTCCAGAGCAAGGCTATCGTGGACATGAGACTCTCTCAGCTCACCGGACTGAGAATGGATCAGTTGCACGCCGAATACGAGGAGCTGGAGAAGCAGATTACTTATTTGCAGTCTATTCTCGATGATCCTGAGCTTTGCAAGAAGGTGATGAAAGATGATCTCAATGAGGTGAAGGAGAAATATGGTGATGACCGCCGTACGCAGATCATCCCCGATGAGCATGAGTTCAACGCTGAGGACTTCTATCCCAATGATCCTGTGGTGATCACGGTGAGCCACCTCGGCTATATCAAGCGCACACCGCTGAGCGACTTCCGTGAGCAGGCGCGCGGTGGCGTCGGTTCTAAGGGTGCCCATACGCGTGAAAAGGACTTCACAGAGTATATCTATCCTGCCACGATGCACCAGGCGATGCTCTTCTTCACAAAGAAGGGCCGTTGCTACTGGCTCCACTGCTACGACATTCCTGAGGGCGACAAGACGTCGAAGGGACGTGCTATCCAGAATCTGCTCAATATCGATCCTGATGATGCTGTCAACGTTTCCCTGCGTCTCCGTGGACGTGGCTTGGAGGATGAGGAATTCGTCAACAGCCACTATGTCGTCTTTGCCACGAAGAATGGTATCGTCAAGAAGACTTCTCTGAAAGAATACTCGCGTCCGCGTGCCAATGGTGTGCAGGCTATCAACATTCTCGACGGTGATGAGGTGGTCGACGTGCGCCTGACCAATGGTCATAACGAACTGATCATGGCCGATCGCAATGGTAAGGCTGTCCGCTTCGACGAGAACGATGTGCGTTGCATGGGCCGTGTGTCTACCGGTGTACGCGGTATGCGTCTCGACGAGGGCGACGATGCTGTGGTCGGAATGGTCGTTGTCAACGACGCAGAGTCTGAGACAGTGATGGTCGTCAGCGAGAATGGCTACGGCAAGCGGTCGATGGTGGAAGACTACCGCAAGACCAACCGTGGCGGAAAGGGTGTCAAGACCATGGCTGTCACGGAGAAGACGGGCCGCCTGGTGGCTATCAAGAATGTCACAGACGAGAACGATCTGATGATCATCAACAAGAGTGGCATTGTCATTCGACTGGCCGTGAAGGAGGTTCGTGTCATGGGGCGTGCTACTCAGGGCGTGCGTCTGATTAATCTCGCCAAGAAGAACGACATCATCGCCAGCGTCTGCAAGGTGATGAGCTCTGAACTGGAGGCTACCGTAGAGGAAGAAAGCCACCAGAAGATGCTTGAGAAGAACGAGCAGTTCGACGAGTCGACAGTGGGAGAGCAGCCTGCGGCAGAGACTCTGGCAGAAGACACGACGACACCTGACGATCCTGAGACTCAGGCTTAAGAGAGTAATGATAGATAACAACCGTATAATTTTATCTTAATGTCTATGAAGAAAATGATGATTGCAGCCATGTTGGTGCTGGGCGCCTCGGCTGCGTTCGCCGGTGATAGCGACGCCTTGAAAGCTATCACAAAGGAGAAAGACTATGCCAAGGCTGTGGAGCTGGTGAAGTCCAGCCTCGGTCAGCTGGCTAACTCTGGCGAGAAGGCTAAAGCCTATGAGCATCTGACCCGTTTGGCTTTGCAGAAGTTTGATAAGGAGAATGCAATCCAGGCTGCCAACATGCAGGCTCAGATTACCAAGCAGAAGGTGGAGCCTTACGACACACTGGGCTTCTACCAGGCAGCTTACGATGCTACCCAGAACGCTTTGGAGTGCTTCAAGTATGATGCTGAGCCCAACGAGAAGGGTAAGGTAAAGCCACGCTTTACAGAGTCTCTGACTCCTCTGATTGCCAATGCTCGTATGCAGCTTGTCACTGCCGGTAACTACTATGCTCAGCTCAACGATCAGGACAATGTGTTGAAGTATTGGGGATCATTCCTCGATTCTGATAACCTGCCTTTCTTCCAGTCTACAAAGGAGCAGGAGAAGCAGTTCCTGGGACAGGTCGCTTACTATACCGCTCAGTATGCTAATCAGGCAAAGAAATATGATCTCGCTGAGAAGTATGCCGACATCGCTACTCAGGACACTTCTGTCGCTAAGCAGGCTCAGGCTTTCAAACTGGCTATGGCTCAGCGCAATTTGAAGACAAAGGCTGACTCTGTGGCTTATGTTCAGAAGCTGGCTGCTATGTACGAGAAGGAGCCTGACAATGAGATGATCTTTGGACAGCTCAGCAACTTCTACAGCCTCATGGGTATGACGAAGGAGTTCGACGCTCTTGTTGAGGCTAAGCTTGCCAAGAATCCTAATGACTTCACAGCATGGGCTCTGAAGGGCCAGGCTCTGATGAACCGCAACTCCACAGCTACAAATCCTGATTGGAAGGGCTGCGTTGAGGCTTTCAAGAAGGCTGTGTCCATCGATCAGACCAATCCTGTGGTGTACACCTACTTAGGCTTCTCTATGAACGCTATGGCTTCTGCCATCAATGGCGACCGCGCTCAGCAGTTGGCTCTCTACAAGGAGTCTATGGGCTACCTCGACAAGGCTAAGGAGCTGGATCCTAACCGTGAGAAAGCCAACTGGGCATATCCTCTGTATCAGTGCTACTACTCTGTCTATGGTGCCAACGATCCTAAGACAAAGGAGTTGGAAGGCATGCTGAAGCAGTAAGATAAAGCTAAATTGATCGTTCGTCTTCTTGCTCTGAGGAGACGAGCATCCATAAAAAAAGGCCGGCACATTTGTGTCGGCCTTTTTTTATGGATGCTCGTGGATATGGGGCTAATCTGTTTTTATTGTTGCAGGTACTGTGCTGCCATCTCGGCGCAGCGCTCACCATCGATGGCGGCGGAGACAATGCCACCGGCATAACCGGCTCCTTCGCCACAGGGGAAGAGGCCTTGGAGCCGGATGTGCTGCAAGGTGAGATCGTCGCGGAGAATGCGTACCGGACTGGAGGTGCGGGTCTCCGTGGCAATGAGTGTGGCTTCGTTGGTCAGAAAACCATGACGCTGGCGACCAAAGACTCTGAAGCCTTCTTGCAGGCGATGGGCAATGAACGAAGGCATCCAGAAATGCAGCGGACTGCTGACAAGTCCCGGAGCATAGCTGCTGTCAGGGAGATCGTAGCTCAGATGGCCATTGACGAAGTCTGCCATGCGCTGAGCCGGAGCCGTCTGTTTTCTGTTGCCTTGCTGCCAGCAGTTCTTTTCCAACTGCTCTTGAAAACGCATCATGCAGAGAGGATCCATTCCCTGCGCCGCGTCAGCGTGATCGTCGTTCGCCTCAGCAGTGCCACCATGCTCTATTTCGGCGAGGTCTTCGGGATGAACCTCCACGACCATGCCACTATTGGACCAGCGTGTGCCGCGGTTGCTCGGCGACATGCCGTTGACGACGATCTGCTCAGGACCTGTTGCCGCCGGAATGATGAAACCGCCGGGACACATGCAGAACGAGTATACACCACGGCCTTCCACCTGAGTGACAAACGAATACTCGGCAGTAGGCAGATACTTGCCACGGCTATTGTGACAGTGGTATTGTATTTGGTCGATCAGCTCAGCCGGATGTTCCAATCTTACACCCACGGCAATGCCTTTAGCTGCAATCTCTATATGCTGGTCTTTGAGATAGCGGTAGACATCCCGCGCGCTGTGACCGGTTGCTAAGATGACGGGTCCGTGCAACTCCATTTCTTTGTTGTCAATATGGTTCACGGCACGGATGCCCACCACATGCTCATTCTCAATGAGCAGTTCGGTCATCTTGGTATTAAAATAAACCTGACCGCCCGATTGCAGAATCTGCTTCCGCATGTTCTCAATGACGCGGGGCAACTTGTCTGTGCCGATATGAGGATGCGCATCACACAGAATGGATGTGGAGGCTCCGTGTTGGCAGAATATGTTGAGGATCTTCTCCACGCTACCACGTTTCTTGCTGCGCGTATAGAGTTTGCCGTCGGAGTAAGCACCGGCGCCACCTTCACCAAAGCAATAGTTGCTCTCAGGGTTGACACACTGGTTGCGCGAGATGGCTGCCATGTCTTTCTTGCGCTCTCTGACATCCTTGCCACGCTCAACGATCACCGGGCGGTAGCCCAACTCGATTAAGTGCAGGGCACCGAACAAACCACCGGGGCCGGCTCCCACAACGATCACCAGAGGAGCATCAGAAACGTCGGGATATTCCACCCGCTGGTATTCATCGTCTTGTGGCAACTCATTGATATATACACTCACTTTGAGGTTGACCATTACCTGTCGTTGCCGTGCGTCAATACTGCGCCGTAATATTCTGATGCGGTTGATCGTGCGGATGTCGAACCCTTTCTCCTTTGAGAGATAGGAGGCAAGGCTTTGCTCATTGTATGCGATTTGCGGTTGTACGCGTATTTGATATTCCTGAACCATATTTGCTGGAATGTATATATTAAATAAGGTGTAAAGGGGTAGGGAGGTCTTCTATCAGTCGCTTTACATAGTCCCTGTTCCAATCGTCCTCATGGTAATGCTGACGGTCGAAGCATAGGATGTCGATGTCTATTTTGACGGTGTTTCCTTTCCGTTCTTCCGGACTTGAATGCATCAGTCGCTCTATGGATTTGGTCTTATCGTGCAGACGAGAAAGATTGTCTTCGATAGTCATTGCTGCCAGGCAGTTGAGATAGGGTGGCGAAACGACGCCTACCGGTTCTGTCCAAATGGAAGGCGTGAAGGCTATTGAGGCATATTCAGTGCGGAGCAACTTTTGCGCCCGTTGAATGTTCGCCTCTTGGTCGGCATTGGAGCCTAAGCATAAGATGACAGAATGACTTTCCTTCATACCAAAGAGAATCTACAGGATATAGTGGTGGGGTAAAAACGAAAAGTGCAGTGCCGCCGTAACCGTCAACACTGCCCTCTTCATGATCCACCTTCCCTCACGAAATGTGTTTAACCTAAATACTTGATCAAGAGTTTAGCATAGCCGCTCTCACGTAGCTTCACAATGCTCTTCTCGCGGATTTGCCGCACGCGCTCACGGGTCAGTCCGAGTTGATCACCGATTTCCTCCAATCCTTTTTCGTGACAACCGATGCCGAAGCACTCGCGCACGATGGTGATCTCACGGTCTTTAAGCACGTTGCGGAGCACCACGTCGAGCTCTTTTGCCATGCTCTCGTAGTCGACCTGCTTGTCAGCGCGGCTGTCATCGCCGGAAGCGAGTACGTCAGCCATGCTGTTGTCGTCATCCTCTTGGAAAGGGGCGTCAATGCTCATGTGGTGGTTGTCAGCCTTGATGGTCTGGTCGATCTTCGCCTCCTCGATGTTTGTCAGATTGGACAGCTCCTGCACGGAAGGGCGGCGCTGGTTCTTCTGCTCAAACTTTGAAATCTCTGAGTTGATCTTCGACAGCGCACCTACCTGATTGAGCGGCAGACGCACGATACGGCTCTGCTCAGCGATTGCCTGCAAGATGCTCTGGCGAATCCACCATACAGCATAAGAGATGAACTTGAAGCCACGAGTCTCGTCAAACTTTTCTGCGGCTTTCACCAATCCGATGTTGCCTTCATCGATCAAATCAGTGAGACCCAAACCTTGGTGCTGATATTGTTTGGCGACAGAGACCACGAAGCGCAGATTGGCTTTTACCAATTTGTCCTTAGCGCGTTCTCCTTCACGTCCTCCGCGACGAATGGCCTGAGCAAGCTCAATCTCTTCATCGACGGAAATCATTGGGACGCGACCAATCTCTACCAAGTATTTGTCCAATGCTTCACTGGAACGGTTGGTGATGCTTTTCTGAATCTTAAGTTGACGCATGATGTTATTTTTGACCTATGAATAAACAAACTAATACCTTGATTGATTACATACGATAATAGTGTCTCTTTGAGAGATTCTTGATGTATATCCAAGTAGCATACAAAGGTAAGAATATTTTTAAAAACAGCCAAAAATATTAATTGATTTTTGAATAAATAAAGCTTCATTATAAAAGTCCTATCCCGGAGCTGGCCGGAATAGGACTTCTATAGTAGTTCTGTTGGCCTGTTTCTACATTGAAAAACAGGTTGCGAAGTATTTTACTACTTATTTAGTAACAGGTCGGTCTGTACGGCTACAGCCACGGTAGCACCCACCATTGGGTTGTTACCTATGCCCAAGTAGCCCATCATCTCAACATGAGCAGGTACAGAAGAAGAACCAGCGAACTGAGCGTCGCTGTGCATACGGCCCATGGTGTCGGTCATGCCATAGGAAGCAGGACCTGCGGCCATGTTGTCCGGGTGCAGTGTACGACCCGTACCACCACCGGAAGCAACAGAGAAGTAAGGCTTGCCAGCGGCAACGCGCTCCTTCTTATATGTACCAGCAACGGGGTGCTGGAAACGTGTCGGGTTGGTGGAGTTACCAGTAATGGAGACATCCACGTTCTCGTGCCAAAGGATAGCAACGCCCTCGCGGACATCGTCAGCACCATAGCACTTTACCTTCAGGCGGGCAGGATTGTTGCCATAGGGAATCTCTTCGACAATGTTCAGCTTGCTTGTGTAGTAGTCGAACTTAGTCTTGACGTATGTGAAGCCATTGACACGGCTGATGATCTGTGCGGCGTCTTTGCCCAGACCGTTCAGGATCACGCGCAGCGGTTTTTTACGCACTTTGTTGGCCATCTCTGCAATCTTGATGGCACCCTCAGCGGCGGCGAAAGACTCGTGACCAGCCAGAAAAGCGAAGCACTCAGTTTCTTCACGGAGCAGACGGGCTGCCAAATTACCATGACCCAGACCTACCTTACGATCATCAGCCACACTTCCAGGGATGCAGAAAGCCTGCAGACCGATACCGATGGCCTCAGCGCACTCGGCAGCGCTCTTGCAGCCCTTCTTGATAGCGATGGCAGCACCGGCAACGTAGGCCCACTTTGCATTCTCAAAGCAGATGCGCTGTGTGTCCTCACAAATTTGATAAGGATCGATGCCCAGCTTGTCGCAAATTTCGTTTGCCTCTTCGAGGTTCTTGATGCCATTGGCCTGGAGGGCAGCGTTGACCTGTGCCTCACGGCGCTCCTGGCTTTCGTATTGAACTTTTCTAATCATACTGTGGTTCCTCCTTATTCTTTACGTGGGTCAATAGATTTAACAATGCCCTGGTCGGCAGTCGTGCGGCCGTAGCGTCCTGTGAACTTTTTCACAGCTTCGTTGGCGTCCATGCCGTTCTTGATGGCTTCCATCATCTTGCCCAGGTGTACATATTCATAGCCACACACGAAGTCATCCTTGTCGAGGAACATCTTTGTGATGTAGCCCTCAGTAAGCTCAAGGTAGCGTGTGCCCTTTGCCATGGTACCATAGAGGGTACCTGTCTGAGAGCGGAGACCCTTGCCCAGATCCTCAAGCCCAGCTCCGACAGCGAGACCATTCTCAGAGAATGCACTCTGTGAGCGGCCATAGACGATCTGCAGGAACAACTCGCGCATTGCGGTGTTGATAGCGTCGCAAACCAAGTCGGTATTCAGAGCTTCCAGTATGGTCTTTCCCGGCAGGATCTCAGATGCCATAGCTGCAGAGTGGGTCATACCGGTACAACCGATCGTCTCGATGAGGCACTCTACGATGACGCCCTCTTTGATGTTCAGAGAGAGTTTGCAGGCACCCTGCTGAGGTGCGCACCAACCCACACCGTGAGTATAGCCAGAAATGTCTTTGATTTCCTTGGCCTGAATCCATTTACCCTCTTCAGGGATTGGAGCTGGGCCGTGGTAGGCGCCCTTTTTGACAACGCACATGTTGTCAACTTCCTTAGAATAAATAATCATGTTCGCTACAAATTAAATATGTAAATGTGTATTAGCTTGTACAATTGCTATTATGTATTGCAAAAATACAAAAAGAAAGTGGAATAGCTGTAAGGCAGTTTCTTTTTTTTAACTTTTTTAAGTGCCTCTTCGGCACTTTAGTGATAACCGATGAACCCGAGCAAGAATTCCACTGCGCCGTTGACACCATATCTGCCAACGTCAAGACAGAGGTCATAGTTGCGGGCGTCGTAGCGATCGCATCCTGTATAGGTCTTGGTGTAGAGCTCGCGGGTGTAGTCATTGTCCTCGATAAGTATTCGCGCTTTATGCTCGTCGACATGATAGAGTTTCATGATTCTCTCCACGCGCTGCGGCATCGGAGCGTGCAAGAAGATGCTGAGTTTGTTGGGATGGTCTTTGAATACATGGAAGCCACAGCGCCCGACGATGACGCACGACTCCCGTTCGGCTACTTCTCTCATCGCCTTGGCCTGTGCATAGAAGAGTTGTCGGGAGGTGATGTCGTTGGTAGTGGATGTATATTCGCTGATGCTTACAAAATTCTGATAGAACTTTGTAAAGTCTTCCCACCATGATGGTCTTTTCTTCTCTAAGCTGACAGCTTCCTCTTCGGTGAGGTTGAATTTCTGTGCAACGGCTTTCAGAATCTGCTTGTCAATGAGCTTAACGTCCAGGCGTCGTGCCAGTTCTGCGCCAATTTCGTGTCCGCCTGTACCGAACTGGCGGTTGATGATGATGATGTATTGATCGTTGAGGTTCATAGTGTAGGGTTTTAAAATGAACATGTAGAGTGGGCGAGTGGTGATGAGAGTATCATCGTACGCTCATTGCAAAAATAGTCAAAAAAACGATATGCTCCAAATGTTTCAATAGAAAAATTGTTTGATGGGCAAAAGAAGACGTCTTCGGAAGTATAGAAAAGTAAAAAGCAGTGATATGGATATCACTGCTTCTTTGAGGTGCCTGGCGGAGTCGAACCGCCTTGAACGGTTTTGCAGACCGTTACCTAACCGTTCGGACAAGGCACCAACGTCCTGCTTTATTTAAGCGGTTGCAAAGATAATAACATTTTTTGGAATGACCAAACTTTTCTTCTACTTTTTTTTCTTCGTGGGCACAAAATACTTTATTACCTTTCAACTTTATTACCCTTTTACCTTTCCTCAGCAGCCTCCACTTTGAAGTAGCCAAGTTTATGGCTTACGCCTTTACTGCCAAGCGACCGTAGCTGGTAATAGCCTGGTGATAGGCTACGGACATCAGCTTGTCTGCCCTTGTATGAGAGAACCATCATTTGCTGCCCCATCAGGTTGTCGATGACGAGCCATTGTGCATCGAGTACGTTGCTCTTGACGGGAAGGGAGAGCCGACCATCGTTGCAAGGAAGCAGTCCAAAAACTTTATGGCTTTGCTTGGTATAACTTTGAAGGGACAGGCTCTCATTGCCATAACGGTCCATGGCCGTCACGGCAAAGTAGCGGCCAGCCGTAGGTACAGAAACTGTAGTGGCGTTCAGACGGACTGCCACCAGATTACGGGCATCGTTGATGTCTACGGGCCATGTCCGGCTGCTATATATATTATAATAAGGTGTAGTGCCCTGCCACGAGAGCGTGTTGTCAGTGAGCTGCAGTCGTGTGGGCGCTGCTGGAATTGTCTTGCTTTCCCATGTCATGGCAGGGATCAAAGCCGGTGTGCCGTCGAAGGTCTTTGCGAAATGGTAGATGCCTTGGATGTCGTCGGTAAAGAACTTCCCACGGAAATAGGTGTGTCCAAGATGGTATTTCCTGAGCAGATACATCTCGCGGGTGATATCCTCCAAACACCACTTGCCTTCTTTGGGATCGAGGAAGTACACGCCGAGTCCCGGCGCCACGATCTTACCGTGGCTCTGTTCTGCCCAGTCGATGGCAAACGGGAAGAACTGTTCATTGCGGAAGTACATCATTGGGAACAACTCGTCCATCAGTCCGTCTTTGAGCCACCCTTGGGCATCTTGACAGACTTTGTCGTAGGCATTCCAACCGTGACTCCAGTATCGTGAGAGATCATCGAACTTGCCGATTGGCGAACAACTGATCTTCACCCAGGGCTTGATGGCCTTGACACTGTCGTGGATGGTTTTAACGATCCGCGTGATGTTGTTGCGTCCCTGCTCCTTGCTGACTTTCATTTTCCAGGTCTCGGGATAGCGGATGTAATCGAGATGTATGCCGTCGATATCGTAGTTCTGCGTGATCTCCTTACAGATGTCTGCCAAATAGCGTGCTGTCGTGGGGTCTTCAGGATTCATATATCCGTCGTCATCGATCTTTCGGATAAGCCCCGGAAAGTGTTGGCGCAGCCGTGTGCAGCCAAGCTTGTTCCATTTGCCCACGGGTAGGGTGACAACCCACGCCTGCAATTCCATACCTCTTTTATGGCACTCGTCAATGACAAACTTGAAGGCATCGTAGCCCGGTGACTTACCAGGGAAGCCGCTCAGACAGCCGTCATAAGGCTCGTATTTCGAAGGATAGATGACCGTACCGCGAATGCGGGTCTGAATGAGCACGGTATTGATTCCTGCCTTTTTGTATTGGTTCAAGAGTGAGCATAGTTCTTGTTGCTGAATCTGAGCACTATGTGCGCTTTGTGCATAATGGTGAGGCCAGTCGAGTCCTCCGATGGTTGTCAGCCACACCGCTCTCACTTCGTGCTTGGGAGAATCGAATAGGGAAGAGGAGGTGTGGGCTTTTATTTTTGCACAAAATATGAGAAAAATCAGCAAACAGAATAAAGTACTTTTCTGCATCATTACAATTATTTTCCACAAAGGTACAGATATTTTTTTGTTTTTCAAAAATAAACATTACTTTTGCAATATAATTCGTCAGTTTTCATCTATTATGATATCATTTACGATTGCGTTGTTGGCATTACTTGCCGGCTATTTACTTTATAGTAAGTTCATTGAACGCATCTTTGGTCCCGACGAACGGCCTACTCCGGCGGTAGCCCATTCCGATGGTGTGGACTTCGTGACGTTGCCGAGTTGGAAGGTGTTTATGATTCAATTTCTGAATATCGCGGGCACCGGTCCTATCTTCGGAGCCATCATGGGAGCATGGTATGGTCCTGTGGCTTATCTGTGGATCATCTTCGGATGTATCTTTGCGGGGGCTGTCCATGACTATTTCAGTGGTATGCTCAGCGTGCGCCACAATGGAGCCAACCTACCTTTTCTTGTTGGCCGCTATTTGGGTGGCAAGGCACGTGCCGTGATGTTGGTCTTCTCGGTATTCCTGCTGATGATGGTCGGCGTGGTCTTTGTCTATAGCCCGGCTTTGCTGCTGAAAGACTTTGCAGGTTCTACGACCCTTTGGGTGATAGTCATCTTTGCCTACTATATTTTGGCCACCATGTTGCCTATCGACAAGATTATTGGCAAGCTCTATCCTATCTTTGCCTTTGCCTTGCTCTTTATGGCTGTGGCGCTGATGGTTTGTCTCTTTGTGAAGATGCCGGAGCTACCGGAGCTGTGGAGCAATCTCGATGACTGCAACCGCAATACCAACACGGCTTGGCTGGGTACGACAAGTTACATGGCGAAGAATCCATTGTTCCCCTGCCTGTTCCTGACGATTGCCTGTGGAGCTATCAGTGGCTTCCATGCTACTCAGAGTCCGTTGATGGCACGGTGCATCAAGTCAGAGAAGATGGGTCGTCCTATCTTCTATGGCGCTATGATCACCGAGGGTGTCGTTGCTCTGATTTGGGCCACTGTGTCGATGTATTTCTTTTATTATGGTGGTTGGCGTGAGTGTGTTGACGCTCAGACGGCCAATGAGTTCATCGCGCAATTCCAAGGTGGCAATGGCAAGACACTCATCCAGTTTTTTGCCGCGCCAAGTGTAGTGGAGAAGGTGTGTAGTGGCTGGTTGGGGCTGTTTGGCGGTATCCTTGCCGTCTTTGGTGTCGTGGCCGCTCCTATCACCAGTGGCGATACCGCGTTCCGCAGTGCCCGACTGATCATTGCAGAGGCTTTTCATCTCGATCAGCGTAATATTGCAAAGCGCTTTTACATTGCTATTCCTATGTTTACCGCTGCCGTAGCTTTGCTTCTCTGGCAGATGGAGAATCCCGACGGCTTCAATACAGTGTGGCAGTGGTTCGGCTGGTCCAACCAGACGCTTGCCGTCTTCACACTTTGGACGATCACCGTCTACCTCGTTCGGAAGCGCAAGCTGTTTGTCGTGACACTCGTCCCAGCGTTGTTCATGACCGTGGTGTGTGCCACCTTCCTGTTGGTATCGCCTATGGCTGTCGGTATTGACACCTCTGTTGGATACTGTGGCTCGATCGCAGTGCTTCTCATAGCCATAGTATGGTTTTTTGTGTGGTATAAGAAACAAGCAAAACATAATTATTATTAATACTTAAGCGAATATGAAAAAGATTTTATTGCTTCTTTTTGTTTTCTCTTTGAGCGTTGTCAGCGCAAGTGCCCAGTTTGAAGAAGGGAAGAAATATGCAGGTGCCTCTTTGTCTGGCCTTGACATGAACTACAGTGGCAACGGCAAGTTCTCTTTAGGCGTTCAGGGCAAGGTTGGTTACTTCTTCAGTGACAATCTTATGTTGTTGGGTGAAGCTGGCTATGACCATCAGGGCAACCGGGACAATGGCGACGTTCTCCATGTCGGTGTGGGTGGACGTTACTACATCACGCAAAATGGCATCTTCTTGGGAGCGAATTGCAAACTGATGCACTTCGACCACAGCTTCAACGATTTCATGCCTGGTGTGGAAGTTGGCTATGCCTTCTTCATCAGCCACACAGTTACCATCGAGCCCTCGATTTACTATCAGCAGAGCTTTAAGAATCATTCTGATTATTCCACGGTCGGCTTTAAGGTGGGATTTGGCATTTATCTTTGATGCAGCAATATCCCTCAGTATTGTTACAGCGGGCGGTTGACGAGTTCAACCGTCTGCCGGGTATTGGCAGTAAGACTGCTTTGAGGTTGGTTCTGAATCTGCTCAAGCAGCCGGAGGAGTCTGTGGAGCATTTTACGTCAGCGATCTCCCACCTGCGGAAGGATATCAAGTACTGTTCAGTCTGTCATAATATTAGCGACACTGATGTCTGCTCTATCTGTTCCGATAGTCATCGCGACCATGGATTGGTGTGTGTCGTGGAGAATGTTCAGGATGTTATGGCGATTGAGAACACGCAGCAATACGATGGTCTCTATCATGTCTTGGGTGGTATCATCTCTCCGATGGAAGGCGTGGGTCCCAGTGACTTGCAGATCGCGTCGTTGGTAGAGCGCGTGGCCAAAGGAGAAATTCGGGAAGTGATTCTGGCTCTCAGTTCTACGATGGAAGGCGATACGACGAGTTTCTATATCTCTCGCCAGTTGAAACCTTATCCAGTGAAGTTGTCGGTCATCTCCCGTGGTATCTCGGTGGGCAATGAGTTGGAATATACCGACGAGGTGACTTTAGGTCGCTCGATCATCAGCCGGACGCCGTTGGACAAATCTTAGTATCATGAAAAGCGTATTGAATATCCTTCGACTTGAAGCAGGCTTGTCAGTGTTGATCAGCTTGTGCTTTGTCGTCTTATATGAGAATGACATTCTGCTTGTCGGACAGTGGGGAACGGATCGCATCGCTGATTATTACTGGGCTATCTTCATGGAGGTGGTTACGATCTGTCTGATTCCTCTGAGTCTGCGACTGTTCAAGTGTAAGCATGTGACGTCTGCAATTCATAGTGATGGCGACAAAGCCATGCTTCGTTGGGGCACCGTACGATTGGTGATGCTCTGCATGCCGATGGTGCTCAACACCTGGCTCTATTATCAGTTTATGAATGTCGCCTTTGGTTATATGGGCATCATCGGGTTGCTGAGCTTGGCCTTTGTTTATCCCACCCGTACAAGATATATCCAGGAGAAGAAATGAAACTCTCGGTAGTGATTGTCAATTACAATGTCAAGTACTATGTAGAACAGTGCTTGAAGTCGCTTCTGCGTTCATTGGCTACAGTGGACGCTGAGGTGTTTGTGATGGATAACCATTCCCGTGATGGCTCTGTCGACTATCTCGCATCCCGCTTTCCTTGGGTGAAGCTCGTCAGACTGAATCATAATCTCGGTTTTGCCAAAGCCAACAACAAAGCCATCATGATGAGCCATGGAGAGTACGTCCTATTGCTCAATCCCGATACCTTGCTGAGTGAGACGCTCATACCGAGTGTCCTGTCGTTTATGGATACCCACTCCCGTGTGGGTGCGTCGGGCGTATGGATGATGGATGCCTCGGGCGAGAGTGCCAAAGAGAGTCGCCGTGGGGTGCCGACGCCGATGACCTCTTTTTATAAGCTTTCCGGTCTTTGTTCTTGTTTCCCTCATCATCCCCGAATCGGTAGATATTACATGTGTGGTCACTCTTGGGACCAGGCCGAGCAGATCGAGATTGTCAGTGGCGCCTTCTGCATGCTTCGCCGCAAGGCGTTGGAGGATGTGGGGCTTTTGGATGAAGACTTCTTCATGTATGGCGAGGACATCGATCTCAGCTACCGTATTGTTAAGGCGGGGTGGGAGAACTGGTATCTGCCATGCAAAATGCTTCATTATAAAGGAGAGAGCACGGAGAAATCCAGCTTCCGGTATGTTCATGTCTTCTATGAGGCCATGCTTATCTTCTATCGCAAGCATTACCGCCACTTCAATGCTTTGATCAGTATTCCCGTTCAGACTGCCATCTATATGAAGGCCTTGCATGCATTGATTGGCATGCAGTTGCACAAGATGCGTAAGAGTTTAGGCTTTGTCTCTAAGTCTTCCCGGCGAGATCCTCTTTATGTGGTCTTTGCGTCTGCTTCGTCGCGATCTGTTTGTGAGGATGTCATCACTTTCAATGGATTAAATGCTGAACTTCATGTGGTCTCGCAGTGGAATGAGGTTCTAAATATTGCTTCTGAGATGCTTCAGCGTCATCTTCCGCAACCCTACATGGTCTTTGACACCACCTTATTTTCTTATCAGAAGATCTTCGATCTGCTCAACAGTCACCCAAGGCAGAGTCTGGTGGGTTGGCTCGATCCTGACGCTCGGCTTATCATCACGCCGAAAGATGTATTTACGTCAGAGTCTGCTCATAAATAATACATATATCATATGTAGTCATGGAAAAAAATCCTTCAATTTCCTCATCTTGTTCCCATCGCCGCCCATTTGTACTGTTGCGTGCGATGGAACCCGAGGACTTAGAGCTGCTTTATAGTATTGAGAACGATTACGGCCTGTGGCAAGTGAGCAGTACCAATGTCCCTTATTCCCGTTATGTCCTCCACGACTATATTGCCAACACCACGGGCGACATCTTCACCGACAAGCAACTACGTCTAATCGTCACCGATGACAGTGGAGCAAATGTCATAGGCATCGCCGACTTGGTGAATTTCAATCCCCAGCACCTGCGGGCAGAAGTGGGACTGGTCATCCAAAGAGCCTACCGTGGACAGGGATATGGAAAGGCCGCTATGGAAGAGTTGATCACTTATGCCCATGAGGTGCTACATCTGCACCAACTCTATTCTTTGGTTGCACAGGACAATACTGATTGTCTGAGACTCTTTAAAACTGTTGGTTTTCAAGAAAATGCACAGCTCAGGGACTGGCTCTACGATGGAAATGAGTATCATGATGTAGAGGTCTTGCAATTTTTTTTGTAAAAAAGTCGCCAAATTGTTTGGTAGTATCAGAATAAACAAGTACCTTTGCACTCGCAATTCAGAAATGAAGCGCAAAGACACAAAATGGTGCGTTAGTTCAGTTGGTTAGAATGCCTGCCTGTCACGCAGGAGGTCACGAGTTCGAATCTCGTACGCACCGCTTAGGCGGTCAATATTTTTAGGGTGCGTTAGTTCAGTTGGTTAGAATGCCTGCCTGTCACGCAGGAGGTCACGAGT
>CAVKHS010000015.1:0-79045 GCA_963656095.1 Paratractidigestivibacter sp. | reverse complement strand
GCAAAGGTCGAAAATTTACAGCTTATAGAAAAGGCGGCCTAAAATGGATGGTTACTCAGAGGCAACTGATGGTTAACCATTAGTAAACGTACACCTTGCACTCCTTGACACAACCCGGTGCACCTTGTTCGGCGCGTGGCAGATATTCCAGCGCGGAGACAGACTGTGCGGAACCGAGGTCGATGACGAGCAGATGAGGAAGGTCTGTGCCAGGAACAGTCTGCCAATAGGTAGACTCTTGCAGGTCAAAAGCCTTGTCACCAGTATGGTTGCCGTTGGTGGCATCTTCCGAGTCAGCGTATTTCGTCGTCCAAGACTCACGGCTGATACGGTGGTCTTGAGCATCCTGGAGATAGAGCTCAGCGATAGCGGAGAGGTCTTTGCCACTCTGATTGCTGTTGATGAGGATAGCCAGGAAGCGCCCCTGCTGTGGCTTGTCGAAGCGAATGGTCTGCCAGCCATTGCCGGACTGTAGTGCGCCGCTGAAGGCCGGTGCGCGGCTGTTCAGGTCAGGCTTGTCACCGATGTTGTTGTGCAGGTTGGTCTTTTCCAGTTGCAGCTTGTCGAGTTCAGGCTTGTCCTGTCCCCAAAGAACGGGGGTCGCTGTGCCTACCACGTCGAGCACCATGATGTCGTTCTTGCCTTTCCGCAACCAGCAACCCGGGCAGTAGAGTGTCTGCTGTGGACCGATGCGCCAGAAGCGGCCCAAGGCGTGGCCATTGATATAGACCTGCCCTTTACCAAAGTTCTCCATGTCGATAAAGGTGTCACCCACCTTGCTGAGGTTAAATGAGCCGAGGAAGACGCTTGGCTCCTTGTCGCCATTGCGTACATTGAGATGGGAACGCAGTTCTACATACGGTTTCTTGGACTGTGTGGCCAGTGTGTCCACGTCGTCGGGAATGAGCCCTATCTGCCAGTCCTTGAGGTTGTAGGTGATGTCGTGCTGTCCGTCGGTCGTGGTGATGGTCACGTTGCCCGTGATGCCCTTGTAGTCCTTAATGGCACGTCCGAAGTTGATGCGTCCCATAGCTTCTACGAGGATGTCGAGTTTGAAACCTTTCTTCACGGGAGGCAACATGATGCCCTTCTCGTTTTTCACACGGTCGATCTTCCCTACAAACTCCCCGTTGATGAACACCTGCGCGTAGTCGTGAGCATCGCTGATGGTGAGACGGCTGGGTTGGCTGATATCGGGCAGGGTAGTGGAATAGAAGGCTGAGCCCCATCCCATGTTCATCTCTTCAAAGGTCTTTGTGTCGTGGCTCTTCACTGAGCGTGTGATGAACTGACAGAGGGGGATGCGGGCGGAGAGCTCCACCTTGGGGAAGCTGACCAGCGGAGCCGCAGGCTTGGGAACGGCGGGCAATGCTTTGCCACCATTGTATTTCTCCATGGTGTGGCGCAACTCAAAGAACTTTGGTGTCGTGCGGCCATATTCATTGATCGGCGCGTCGTAGTCGTAGGACGTCACGTCGGGGGCAAAGCCCGGACTGTTGGCTCCTGCCCAGTGCCCGAAGCTCGTTCCTCCATGTGTCATGTAGAGCGAGAAGGAGATGCCTTTGGAGAGCATCTCGTCGATACCAGCCACCATATCCTTGGCCGGACGTGTCTCGTGGCGGGCTCCCCACTTGTCAAACCATCCGCTCCAGAACTCCGAGCACATCTTCGGGGCGTCGGGACGCAGTTCGCCGAGGCGTTTGAATTGTTGGTCGATGTTGGCACCGGTACCAAAGTTCATCGTCCACACCAAGTCATCAAGTCCGTTCTTGGTGAAGTTGCTCGACCAGTCGCACTGGAAGAGCACGGGACCTACACTCTTGCCCTGCTTGCCCTTGGAATACCAATTGGCCTTAAGCAGATCGCGGATGGCTCGGATGTAAGGCTTGTCTTCGCCGTAGCTGCCATACTCGTTTTCAACCTGCACCATGATGATCGGACCCCCACGCTGGATGGTCAGCGAGGCAAGCTGCTCAGCAACCTTTTCCTCGAAGACTTTCACGCGCTGCATGAAAAACGGATCTTGCTCGCGCAGACGGATGTCTTTCTTCTTCAACAGCCACCAGGGTAGTCCACCCATCTCCCATTCAGCGCAGACGTATGGTCCCGGGCGCACGATGACGTACATACCGTTTTTCTGTGCCAAGCGGCAGAAGGCGGCTACGTCGTTGTTGCCCGTGAAGTTGAAATGATCCTGCTGTGGCTCATGGATGTTCCAAAACACATAGAGGCAGAGCGTGTTCATGCCAAGGGCCTTGCACATCTTGATGCGCTGCTCCCAGTAGGGTCGGGGAATACGCGGATAGTGCACCTCGGCAGCTTTGACGACAAACGGCTTACCGTTGAGGAGAAAGGTGCCTTTTCCCACCGTGAAATCACCACTGCGGTTCGCTGCCTGGCCGGAGACGGGGCTCAGCAGTAAGGCCAATGCGAACATGAAAAAAAGAATCTTTTGTTGTAACTTCATAGAAGAATTGTTATTAGGAATTGTCTTCCACAAAATTACAAAAAAAGATCCTTTTCTGCTGTTCACTTATCATGCAATCAATCGTGCATCAGAGAGAAATATCAAAAAATGCCTTCTGATTCACGATTTGTTCCCTTCTGAATCTTAGCTATTTATTTGTTCTGACCAGTCTCAGACTATACCAGCCAGGGTTGGGTGTGGTGCCGTCGGCAGACAGTCTGACGAGGAACTTGGCGGTAGCCTTTCCATGCTTGTCGCGGAGAAGGGTGGCGGGCAGAGGATATTCGACATCGAAGAAACCATTGCTCTCTCCTTCGACCTTCTCTGGAATGATGATGTTGGCGATATTTATGCCGTTGACAGTCAGCGTAGCCTGACGACCTTTGTCGGCGGTGGTGAAACGACAGAGGATGGCAAGACTGTCAGTTTCGGCGGAAGCGTTGAAGAGCGTGTACTGCACATGTCCGCCACGTTGTGCGTCGCGATAGGTCTCGTCACGGAACGATCCGGCATGCGAGTCGGTGGAATAGTTGTATTCGTGTCCAGCCTCGTTTTGCTGTTCACCCGGAGAGACAAAGTCGATGGTGCGCTTGGCGAGAGCTTCTGCCTTGCGCTCTGTCTCTGCCATGTTGCTTTGGGCATAGCCTTCGGGAGTCTGCTGATACCAGTAGCACATATAGCGAGCGTGGTGGATCGTGGCAAATGGTTGCAACATGAGACGGGTCCAGTGGTAGCCTGCTATGCCCGGACGGCTTACATCCAACGGAAAGCGAAGGGTGGACGGATCACCCTTACCGACACGGGAAAGTACTTCGCTGCGCTTGCCGATGAGCAGTGGCGCTGTGGTGAGTGGCAGACTCTTGCCCACGGCACCGGGTGCATGGTCCATACGTCCTTCCCCGGCATATTCGTTTTTCAACGGCTCGTAGTTCAATCCTGTGGCGTCAGCGTCAGCCTTGTCGCTGGCTGTAGTCTTAGCGGCAAGCAAGACGGGACCATACTCAAAGGCGACATAGTCCGGGAGGTTGGGACAGGGCACCACACGCATCTGTATGGGCAGATCTACTTCCACCTTGTCGCCGGCTTTCCACTGTCGGTGTAGCTTGACGTAGGAAGCCTTTCCGACGGTTGTCTTGACCGTTTGTGGCTCGCCATTGACGGTGATACGGAAGTCAGCTGTGGTCCACCAGGGATGGCGGATGGCCAGTGAGAAATTGCCGTCGCGGTTGATCGTCAGTGTGGTTTGCTGACTATAGGGATAGGAAGTGGTCTGTGTCAAGTCGAAGCGGCGGTCGGAGAGATGACTTGGTGTGAAGAGATTGACATAGAGCACAGAGTCAGCGTCATGGGTGTAGACAAACTGCCCGTACTTGCTGTGGTTCTCCATGCCCGTGCCAACGCAGCACCACATGCCTTTGTTTACTTGGGAATAGATGCGGTATCCTTGTGGGCGCAGCGTGGTGAAATAGACATATCCGCCCGTCTTCGGGTCTTGCGTGGAAAGGATATGGTTGAGTGTGGTGTACTCGTAGAAGTCGGCGTAGCGGGCGTCGTGGGTGCGGTCGGCGAGTATTTCCGAGAGTTTCAGCATGTTGTTGGAGTTGCAGCTCTCGGGTCCGTCGGCTCTGTCGATATAGCGGTTGCTGTTGGCTTTGGATAGGAAGTGCTCTTCGACGCTGTTGCCACCGATGCATGTCGTACGGTAATTGGCCACATCAGCCCAGAAGTTTTGGGCAGCTATGACATAGCGCTTGTCGGCAGAACTCTCCTCGGCGATACGTTCGAAGCCTATGTATTTTGGTACCTGCGTGTTGGCGTGCCGGTTGTCGAGGAACGTGGTGTTGAGTGTCTGCATGCCGTCGACCATCGTTTGGTGTGAGAATGCCTTGGCCGCTTCGAGGTATTTCTTATTGCCGAAGATCGTGTAGGCATCGGCGAGGACTTCGTTCATACCTCCCTGCTCCGTGTTGAGTATGCTCTGCATCTGTTCGGTGCTGAGATGTCTGATGAGTGCCACGGTCCAGTCGGCCATCTTGCGGTACATTTCTTTGGCGGTCTTGTTGCCAGTGTAGAGATAGGCATCGCGCAGTCCTGCCATCACCTTATGCTCGCAGTAGAACGGCACCCACCCGCGTACGGGATCAAAGGCTTTGGCGTTGCCCTGATAGAGTTCCCGCCACACCTCGTTGATCGGTTGCCCGCCGAGAAAGCCTTTCATACCCGTCTTGTCGTGTTGGTAGACGTCCTGACAGTCTTTCAGGACACTGAGCATATAGTCGAGTCGGGACTTGAGCAAGGCGCGTGTCTGCTTGTCCTGACAAGCTGCGTAGGCCATGGCGAGGGCAGAGAGATAGTGCCCGCCTACGTGTCCTGAGAGGTCAAAGCCGTCGCCGCCCCAGTTTTTGAAGTTGGGATGAAGTTGCAACCAATTGGTATAGCGTCCGGTGGTGAGTCCGGCTTGTCGGACGAACGGCGTGAGCAACCGGTCGGCATCGTAGTCGAGGAGTACCCGGATGTTGAGATCCATGGCCTGTTTCATGGGACTGTCGAGCAACGTGACCTGGCTAAGATTGAAATGATGGGGATAGATTAGCTCCTGTGCCAAGCCTTTTGTAGATGTCGTCATCAGCATGGAGGCAGTGAGAGCAAACAGCAAATTGTGTCTCATGATTTGTCTTTAGTATTTTGTTTTTAGTCATTTGCAAAGATAAGTGTTTGGCTCCATATATGCAAGAATCTCTTGTTTTTTTTGTTTCTGTAACATTAATAATAGATGTAACTATTCAGCTGCCATATCGCCCTTTGGCGATAACAAGTTGTTGATATAACTGGAGTTAGTTATATAGAAGCGAATTCTTTTCGGAGACCAAAACCAACAAAACACTTTTTGCCAGTGCCAAGGGCCTGGGCCCTTTGCCCTTTGCGGGTTGAGGTCTTGTGAGAGGCTCGCCTCTCACCGCCCTCAACCCACAAAGGGCAGATCCTCCTGTGAAGATCTGTGAGGATCTATCAATTTGAAAGCAAAGTGCTTTGGGCTTGTTCATGTCCCTGAAAGGGACACACTATGAATATCCCCCAGCCGTCGAGCAAGTAAGGACCGAAGCGGAGGGCCTTACTCGCGAGCGACTTGGGGTAGAGTTGACGGCGGTATAATGACCTCGGAGAGGTCTCACGTGGATGTATGACAAAGTACTGGTTGTTACTTTGTACGCCCACGTGAGTCCTCTTCGAGGACATCTCCCCTCGCACGACCTACCCCGGATCGCTCGCTTTTGTGAGGCTTCGCCGTCACAAAAGCTCGACGATCCGGGGTTATTCATGGTGTGTCCCTTTCAGGGACATTATACGGAGAAAGAAAATTAGGGGTCACCGCGCCAGCCTGTTTTCAAGGTTTTTATTTGTTTTTGTCAGAATAGGGATCAGAACAGAATGAGAATATCAGCCCATAACTCTTACTTTCTGTCTGTATTCGCTGAATGGTAACTCTTAGATACGGGACACAGAAAGTTGAAATGGACGCTATTCCTGTGTGTTACTGCTTGTATAATTCTTATTAAAAACTTTACAAAATCATGTCACGATTGTTGGATGAAATAGAGCGAAACCCGAAACTAAAATCGGCGAAAACCACAGTGAAAACCTCAAAAAACGGCTCTGTCTGTGAGGAAACGGTGAGTTGATCGGGTCAAAACGGTTGAATGACACGCACAAAACGGTGAGTTGATGAGGTCATCTCGGTTGTTTGATCAAAAATTCTCTAGAGAATTTTTCGTCAAAGTACCTTTCTTACATAAAGGTAAAAATCACTAAAATCGTATGTTGTTGATTTTTAGGCGTTTGTGGAAAACGCTGAAAAACGCGAAAATCAGACGAGAAACCAGTTTGCTGGCGAGAATCGTCTTCTCGTGGCCGGTTTTTTGTCAGAATATCGAACAATAAACACAACCGAGGGAATGACGCTCTATGAGTATGTAGAAGAAGTACCTTCATGGAGATTATTATTCACACGAAGATCCACGAATTAACCACGATTTTCTCATAAATATAATAATTGATGAATAATTCGTGGTCAATTCTTGATCATTCAATGTCTTAATAGTCTTAATAGGGTAGAGTTAATGTTCATGAATAATGCAGGTTAATCAATTACAGATCTGTAACCAGAGAAAATTGCGAATATCCGGGCCTCGGGAAATAGCCAGTGCGCCTTAATTGTCCTTTGTATTTTGTTATTGGGTATTTAAAAAGTAAAGCTTAAAAGCCAAATATGATAATATCTGTAAATGATTAACCTAAAAAGATTAAAAAAGGATTATTTATATAGCATTAATATTGCAGTTTATAAATATTAATCCTATATTTGCAAAAAATAAGTCGAATTTTATGAAATGTCTAAAAAGTTTTTTGAGGCCATTATACCTACCGGTTGAGGGTAAACATGTGTCAATCATGTTTATAATGCTAAGTATGATGTCTACTATTGTTGTGTTTGTAGCTTATTCTACAAAATCTTTCTTAATGGCGTTTTTGGTATGTGTTTTATTATCAATTATTGAAGTCATTATATATTGTTTACTTAATAATTAATCCACAGTTGCTGATTAATCAAAAAAAATAAGCGAAATGAAAAAGAAAATAATTATAACCGTCCTTGTGACATTGGCTGCCCTGATCATGCTCCCGACAATCTACTTCGTATATTGCGATAGAACCTATAAGGGTAAGGAAGACAGCATAAAGGTGTCTTATCTGAAGGACCATATGTTCAAAATCAATGATGAAGAAGTCTACATTCCTCAGGCGTTTGGCACAAAGATCCAGACAGGAAAGGGACATGTCTTCCTCTTCGGGGAGCAGCACGGTTTCTCCCCAAATCATCTACTGGACTCGAAACTGATAATCTATCTGAACAAAAACAAAGACGTTAGGACTTATGGTGCAGAAATATATGCGGAGAATGCTGAGAAACTGAACAGCATTATCAATGATGGTAACCTAGATGAAAAGAAATTGGTCTCCGTAATCCATGATATTGGCAATGATACGCCACAGACCAAGACGGACGAATGCCTGAAGAAATGGAAAGAGATTTATGCTTATAACCGGAATGTAGATAAATCCCATAAGATTCATGTAGTTGGCTTACTGGGCAAGAAGGGAGAACATGAAGGATTACGTCGAGATCAGGTCATGGCGCAGTCGTTGCTGGATTTCATGCAGGATCCTGCAAACAGTAGTCTAGTGAAGAATGGTTGTTACTGTTTCGTTGGGCTGGCGCATGCCTTTCAGACACCGTACATGATAGAGGGTGATAAGGTTCAGACTTTTGGAAGCATACTGAAGGAACATCAGCTCAGCGTGACATCAATGGTTCAGATAGCTATTGACAGCTATTGTTATTTCCCTAAGGGCGATGAGATGACTATCACTCCGCCAGATGAATCAACGGAACTTGCTAGCTCTAACGGCCCGGTGAGTTTTTTCAATAATGTGATCAACATAGAAGAAGCTTCAAAGGGTATAAAAACAGCTATATATGCGCTTGACGGTGACGGATCCCCCTACAGGCACTGTAATGATCTAGTTGGTACCAAAGTCAGTCTGTCTTTTCTCAGCCATCCTTATCAAGGACTGCCATCATATTCTACTTTGGACTATTTCCAGTATGTATTCATGATCAATGAGCATCAAGCTCCCAAACCCATAAATTCAATAGTCCGTTAACCCAACTTGCAGCTTTTAGCTCATACGCCTGGCTGGACTCTTAAACTTTGTGAACAAAATCACTGTTTTGACCGATATTTGCCTTGTTTTGACCCCATTTGGGGGCGTTGACTTCGTAAAAGATATTAAGCGACTCGTAACCCCCTAAAATGTGTGGTACATCGGGGGGTGCATGGTGCCAAGATTTTGCTTAACTTAGCACCGATGTATATCAAGGTCCAAACAAGAACAAAAGTCGGTACTGATGGGAAGAAGCATTCCTTCGTTTACCCGAAGCTGTACGAGTCTTACCGTGATTGTGACGGTAAGATTCGCCGGCATTATCTCATACCGCTTGATCTGGACATCCGTCCTGTCTATCATCAGAGCGATGAAGCCATCAAGGCCCACTTCAATCTGGCCGTACTTGCCTACTGGGTTGTATCAACCACTCAGTATCAATTGCGTCGGAAAGGCTGCAAGATATCATGGCGGAAGGTGAAGAGGATTGCCGACACACAAGTTGTCGTAAGCACTATCGCCAAGCGGATTGACGGTAATGAGGTTGAGGTAAGGCAGTGTACTGAGCCTGAGCAACAGCTCTCAGATCTATACAAGAAGCTCGAGTTTACCTCCCCACCGTTAAAACGAAGGCGAAAAATTTGTGTGGTACATTTTTCCTGAAGGCAAAAAAATCAATACTTGAAAATCAGAGAGTTCGATTCCTATAGGCTGCAAGTTGGGTTAAATCTTTATATTTTGCAAAGCTTTCGCCCCTTGGCCAACAGAAATTGTGGCAGAAAACAAACACGGTAAATCTATGGAAGAGAATCTCCATACAGGGTGGCTATTAATTTTCTCGTTTTAACCGGCTTATAATTCTATAATTTTCTCTATCTTTGCAACAACGTACAGCATAAAGGAGATTTTTCCAAGTGATGTAGACCTTCATATTACTATGTTTATGAGAAAAACCATTCTCTTCTTAATGACTCTATTTGCTATGACAAGTTGCAAGCATCAATTGACCGTAGACCAACAGGTGGATGCTCTCTATGAGAAGATGTCTCAGAAGGAGCGCATCGCACAGCTGCGCAGTACCTATATGGATGAGCTCTTCGATGCGGAGGGACATCTTAACACCAACAAGTGCCGCAAACTTATTCCTAATGGGATAGGCCATTTCTCGCAGTATGCCAGTCAGGCTCCGATGGATCCCAATGTGTTGCGCGACCGCGTTGCTGCCGTACAAGACTGGCTGATGCACCACACGCCACATGGCATCCCCGCCCTATTTCATGAGGAAGTGCTCTCGGGAGTCAATACGAGTGGGGCCACCATCTATCCCCAACAGATCGGGCAAGCCTGTTCGTTCAATCCTGAGCTTGCAGAAAAGAAAACCCTGCAAACCGGTATCGCACTGCGCAAGATGGGCGGTGTGCTCTCGCTCTCACCCATGGTCGACGTATGCCGTACACCGAGCTTCAACCGGTTGGAAGAGTCCTATGGTGAGGACGGTTACCTTTCGGCCGTTATGGGTACAGCCTTTGTGCGTGGACTACAGCATGGCGGACTGGACAAAGGCGTTGGTGCCTGCTCGAAACACTACCTTGGTTACGGTGGTGGAGGCGACGCCGAGGAGAAAGAGCTGATGGAAGAGATACTCCTGCCTCACGAGACGATGATACGTCTGGCGGGCAGCAAAGCCCTCATGCCTGGCTATCATGCTGTGCATGGTACCAACTGTGTGGCCAATCACGAGATACTCACCGACATTCTGCGGGGCTATCTCGGCTTCGACGGCATGGTGGTGAGCGACTATACAGCCATCGACCAGATACCTGGACTCGATACCCCTACAGAGAAAGCGGCGGCTGCCATCAATGCAGGTAATGATGTCGACTTCCCTTATGGCGCTAACTATCAACATCTGCAGGAAGGACTTGACCAGGGACTCGTCAAGCCGGAGGCTTTTGAGCGTGCCGTGAAAGACGTGCTGAGGTATAAAGCGCGGGCAGGACTGCTCTCAAGTACACCTTATTTATATAGTAACGAGAAAATAGTGCTCGACAGTCCCGAAGAGCGACAGACGGCATACGACATTGCCGCACAATCTGTGGTGTTGCTGAAAAACGACGGTGTGCTTCCGCTAATCGGCAAGCAGCGGGTCTTTGTCACCGGACCCAACGCTAACAGCATGTGGGCAATGTGCGGCGATTACTCTTTCCCCTCGATGACCTATTTCTGGAAGATGAATGATAAAGATCTCGACCATCCCCACGTGGTAGGTCTGTGGGAAGGAATGCAACAACGGCATCCTGAAGGCATCGTGCTGTCGTATTCCCGCGGCTGTGACTGGACGGAGGAGATAGAAACCAAGCTTAGCCATGGCGGTGACGAGCGGGCTTGGGACTATAAAATGTTGCATCGCAAGGTAGATGCCGGTGAGAAAGCCGACAGTGCCGAGGCTATGCGCATGGCTCGCTCGGCCGACGTCATCATCGCGGCTATGGGCGAGAATGTGATGCTCAGTGGCGAGAACCGCGACCGTCGAGGACTGAGCCTGCCGGGAAAGCAGGAACAGTATGTGAAGCAGTTGCTGGCGACGGGGAAGCCAGTGATTCTCGTGCTCTTTGGAGGCCGCGCGCAGGTCATCTCGCGGCTGGCTGACCGTTGCGCCGCCATCTTGCAGGCATGGTATCCCGGAGAGGAAGGCGGACATGCTGTGGCTGACATCCTCTATGGCAAGATTTCTCCGTCGGCGAAACTCTCGGTCAGCTATCCTAAGGAGGAGCTCTATGTGCCGATCTGCTACAACCGCTCCACGGTGCAGGACAGTAGGGTAGAGTGGCCCTTTGGCTACGGGCAGAGCTATACCAGCTTCGCTTACAGCAGTTTGGAAATGGATGACCATGTGAAGACCGACGACGAGAGCTTCACGCTACGTTTCCGTGTGACCAACACAGGGAAGCGTGACGGTGAAGAGATCGCCCAACTCTATCTGTCTCCGGCAGACAGCAACCTGCCTGTTCGCCCGATACAGCTACAGGGCTTCGCGAGAGTGCCGCTGAAAGCTGGCCAGACCAAGACCGTGACAATAAAGGTATATACCGAGCAACTCGGCTACTACAGTCATCAGAAACAGAGACAATGGAATGTAGCCCCCGGCAACTTCATGCTCAAAGTGGGCGCGTCGTCGCAGGACATCCGCTTGCAGCATCCTCTGAAACTCACCGGCAACCCGGTTGTCAAACCGTTGAGGAATCACTATTTCTCTGAAACACATGTTCTGGGAGGTAGAGACAGGCAAAGTTACATGTGATCAATAATAACAAATAGGTAAAATGAAGATTGAGACAGGTTACATGCCCTTCAAGGGCTTTAAGACTTTCTATCGTGTCGTAGGAGAGAAGACAGATCGCGCGCCTCTGGTGCTTTTGCATGGCGGACCGGGTTCCACACATAACTATTTCGAGGTGTTGGATCCTTTGGCTGAGCTGACCCATCGACAGATTGTCTTCTATGATCAGATCGGTTGTGGCGAAAGCTATGTCGAGGGACATCCCGAACTGTGGACGCTCGGTACATGGATGGAGGAGCTCTCGTGCTTGCTGGATACTCTCCACATCACCGACTTTCATCTCCTTGGTCAGTCGTGGGGCGGTATGTTGGCGATTGCCTATGCCATCGAGAAGAAACCGCAAGGGCTGCGTTCGTTGATCCTCTCTAGTACGCTGCCGCAAAGTCAGCTGTGGGGCAAAGAACAACATCGGCTCATCACGTTCATGAGCGAGAAAGACCAAGAGGCTATCGCTGAGGCTGAGTGTACCGGCAATTTCCAGTCACCGGCATACCTTGAAGCCAATGACCATTACGTGGCACGCCATGAGTTTGTCATCGGGCCCGACACGCCGGAGTGTATGAGCCGCAAGAAACGCTTTGGCAATGAGGCTTATCTCGTTGCCTGGGGACCAAACGAATACAATCCGACCGGAACGCTGAAGGACTTCAACTATACCGACCGCCTCTGCGAAATCTCCTGCCCGACGCTTGTCGTCAGCGGAACCAATGACCTCTGTACACCGTACATCGCCAAGACCATGTACGACAGAATACCAAATGCCAAATGGGAACTCTTCTACGGTGCGCGCCACATGGTGTTTACCGAGCAGACAGATAAATACCTCAAGATGATGACCTCCTGGCTGATGACAGAGTAGGCAGACACAAACGATTTGGAGACACAACAGTAGCATAAAACGAGAGAAGTAGTATCCGCACAATCAGATCATGGACGGGTGTTTGACAGTGATGTTACAGAGGTCGTAGAAAAACAATACAGAAAAGAAAAAAGTGCTTAAAGTTTTGGAAAGAACAAATCTTTTCTTTACCTTTGCAGTGTTATACCATGTTCTTACAGACTAAGACATAATAACAGAAACATAAATATATAGTAACCTTTAATTTAGCTTATTGAATTATGGCAGAAGAAAACAAGCAACAGCCACAAGAGGTAAAAATTGAGCTCAAGCCAGAAGTGGCACAGGGCGAATACTCCAACCTTGCTATGATTAACCATTCCAGCAGCGAATTTGTCATCGACTTCGCTCACATGCTGCCCATCGCTCCTCCTCAGATTTTCAGCCGTGTGATCATGGCTCCCGAGCATGCCAAGCGCCTGCTCTTCGCTCTGCAGGAGAATCTCGTACGCTACGAGAAAGAGTTTGGAGAAATCAAATTGCCTCAGGCACCGCAGCCTGCTGACGAGGGTCGCACCATCGCACCCTTCGGTACTGGCAAAGCATAATATTCAGCCGTTGGCTCATCGTCTCTCCCCGGGAAAACGGGGAGAGTTTTTTTGTTTCTGATGGTATTATTGTAGAGTCTAATGCGTCATCAGATGTTATTAAATAATCTTAAATTTGCTTTTGCTACCGCTTTTTGTTTTATATATATTAGGTAGTTTGACGCTTTATTTGTACCTTTGCACTCCGTAACGGGTTAATTGTATTCGAGTTGTAATATCCCCGAGATACACTAATCCGATAATGCGTTGATTTAGAAGAAAATAAATATATAAAATTAAAAAGTAAAATTATGCCTACTATTCAACAATTAGTACGTAAAGGCAGAAGAGTACTGGCAGACAAGAGCAAGTCGCCGGCTTTGGACGGATGTCCTCAGCGTCGTGGCGTTTGTGTTCGTGTCTATACCACGACTCCTAAAAAGCCTAATTCGGCAATGCGTAAAGTTGCCCGTGTTCGTTTGACCAATCAGAAAGAAGTCAACTCCTACATTCCGGGAGAAGGCCACAACCTTCAGGAGCACTCTATCGTGCTGGTGCGCGGTGGCCGTGTGAAGGATCTTCCTGGTGTGCGTTATCACATCGTTCGTGGTACTTTGGATACCGCCGGTGTTGCCAACCGCACACAGCGCCGCTCTAAGTACGGAGCTAAGCGCCCAAAGGCAAAGAAGTAAAGAATCAACGCTAAGAGCCGGGGGCCGAGAGAGTGCTCTCTCCGGCCAGGGCTCAAAGCCTATTCAAGTAAAAATCCACTTTTTTTAATCAGTTTTGCTGGAGAAGTTAAAACAGGTTGAGTAAATGCCCAGGTGTGGGCGTTGAAGATCATTTATGACAGCCCCATGCAGAATGAATATTTTAATTTAAACAATGAGAAAAGCAAAACCAAAGAAGCGCGTGATCCTTCCCGATCCCGTGTTCAATGATCAGAAAGTATCTAAGTTCGTCAACCACTTGATGTATGACGGTAAGAAGAGTACTTCCTTCGAAATTTTCTACAAAGCACTTGACATCGTCAAGGACAAGATGGCCAAGGAGGAGAAGGCTCCTCTGGAGGTTTGGAAGACTGCCCTCGACAACATCACTCCACAGGTGGAGGTCAAGAGCCGCCGTATCGGTGGTGCTACTTTCCAGGTGCCTACAGAAATCCGTCCCGACCGTAAGGTCAGCGTGGCTATGAAGAACATGATCGCTTTCGCACGCAAGCGCGGCGGCAAGAGCATGGCTGACAAGCTCGCTGCTGAGATCATTGACGCTTTCAACAACCAGGGTGGCGCATTCAAGCGTAAGGAAGACATGCACCGTATGGCTGAGGCTAACCGTGCTTTCGCACACTTCAGATTCTAAGTTTCAACACACTTTAAGGTTAAAAAGAAAATGGCTAATCGCGATTTACATTTGACGCGCAACATCGGTATCATGGCGCATATCGATGCAGGTAAGACAACTACCTCGGAGCGTATCCTCTTCTACACCGGAAAGACCCATAAGATTGGTGAGGTGCATGACGGCGCTGCCACAATGGACTGGATGGCACAGGAGCAGGAGCGTGGTATCACCATTACTTCCGCTGCAACTACTTGTCAGTGGACTTGGAATGGCATGACCTACAAGATCAACTTGATTGATACTCCGGGACACGTTGACTTCACCGCTGAGGTTGAGCGTTCGCTGCGTGTGTTGGATGGTGCCATCGCTACTTATTCCGCTGCTGATGGTGTGCAGCCTCAGAGCGAGACGGTGTGGCGTCAGGCTGATAAATACAATGTTCCCCGTATCGGCTATGTCAACAAGATGGACCGCTCCGGTGCTGATTTCTTCGAGACTGTGCAGCAGATGAAGGATATCCTGGGTGCTAATCCTATCGTGATCCAGATCCCTATCGGTGCTGAGGAGAACTTCAAGGGTGTCGTTGACCTGATCAAGATGAAGGCTATCCTGTGGCACGATGAGACCATGGGTGCTGAGTATGAGGTAGACGAGATTCCTGCAGACCTCAAAGACGAGGCTGAGGAGTGGCGCGACAAGCTCCTTGAGGGTGCTGCCGACTTCGACGATGCTCTGATGGAGAAATATATGGATGATCCTTCGACCATCACTGAGGATGAGATCATCGCTGCTGTCCGCAAGGGCTGCGTTGCCATGGAGTGCTGCCCAATGCTGCTCGGTTCTTCTTATAAGAACAAGGGTGTGCAGCCGCTGCTCGACTATACTTGCGCATTCCTGCCTTCTCCCGAGGATACTCCTGCTATCGTAGGTACCAATCCTGAGACCGGTGAGGAAGAGGATCGTAAGCCTCTCGAGTCTGAGCCTACTGCCGCTTTGGCATTCAAGATCGCTACAGACCCGTTCATGGGCCGTCTGGTATACTTCCGCGTATATTCCGGTAAGGTTGTGGCTGGCTCTTATGTCTACAACCCACGTTCCGGCAAGAAGGAGCGCATCAGCCGTCTGTTCCAGATGAACTCTCACCAGGAGATTCCTATGGACTCTATCGACGCTGGTGACATTGGCGCAGGCGTAGGTTTCAAGGATATCCGCACGGGTGATACGCTCTGCGACGAGAACCATCCTATCGTGCTCGAGTCCATGACCTTCCCTGACACTGTGATCTCTATCGCTGTCGAGCCGAAGAGCCAGGCTGATATGGCCAAGATGGATAACGGTCTCGCTAAGCTGGCTGAGGAAGACCCGACCTTCACCGTACATACTGACGAGCAAAGTGGCCAGACCATCATCTCAGGTATGGGTGAGCTTCACCTCGATATCATCATCGACCGTCTGAAGCGCGAGTTCAAGGTAGAGTGTAACCAAGGTAAGCCTCGTGTGAACTATAAGGAGGCCATCACCAAGACCGTTGAGGGCTGGCGTGAGGTCTACAAGAAGCAGAGTGGTGGTCGCGGTAAGTTCGCTGACATCATCGTCACTGTAGGACCCAAGGATCCTGACTACAAGGAGGATGATCTGCAGTTTGTCAATGAGGTCAAGGGTGGTAACATTCCTAAGGAGTTCATCCCCTCAGTTCAGAAGGGCTTCAAGGATTCCATGAAGAATGGTGTGCTCGGTGGCTTCCCAATGACCGACTTGAAGGTTGTGCTTACCGACGGTAGCTTCCACCCTGTGGACTCCGACCAGATCTCCTTCGAACTCGCTGCTCACGCTGCCTTCAAGAACGTCTGCCAGAAAGCAGGTCCTGTGCTCATGGAGCCTATCATGAAGGTAGAGGTTGTTACTCCAGAGGAGAACATGGGTGATGTCATCGGTGACTTGAATAAGCGTCGTGGTATGGTTCAGGGTATGGAGGAGGCTCGTAGCGGTGCGCGCATCGTAAAGGCAATGGTGCCTCTGGCAGAGATGTTCGGTTATGTGACTGCTCTGCGTACCATCACTTCCGGCCGTGCTACCAGCACTATGGAGTATGATCACCACGCTCCTCTGTCTCAGTCACTGGCTGAGCAGGTACTTGAGGAACTCAAGAAATAACGATTTTGAGAGAGGTGCCGCCTAGCGAATGACTCTTAGGCGGCATACCTCCTCAATTTTACACATTATTATATATAATCATTAAATTACAGACATGAGTCAGAAAATTCGTATCAAGCTGAAGAGCTACGACCATCAGTTGGTCGACAAATCAGCTGAGCAGATTGTCAAGGCTGTCAAGGCCACGGACGCTATCGTTAGCGGTCCTATTCCATTGCCAACCCACAAGCGTATCTTCACCGTGAACCGCTCTACCTTTGTCAATAAGAAGAGCCGCGAGCAGTTCCAGTTGTCGGATTACAAGCGTCTCATCGACATCTACAGTGCCACTGGCAAGACCGTCGACGCACTGATGAAGCTTGAGTTGCCCTCTGGTGTGGAAGTGGAAATCAAGGTTTAATACCTTGCAGTATGTTCAAGAAGGATTTTATCATTTACGTTAACACAAAACATTTATTGAAATGCCAGGATTAATTGGAAGAAAAATCGGAATGACATCCGTGTTCAGTGCCGACGGTAAGAACACACCGTGCACTGTTATCGAAGCTGGTCCTTGTGTTGTTACCCAGGTCAAAACCGTTGAAAAGGACGGTTACAAAGCCTATCAGCTCGGTTATGCTGAGGCTAAGGAGAAGAGAACTAACAAGCCTATGGCAGGTATCTTCAAGAAAGCCGGTACAACACCAAAGAAGCACTTGGCCGAGTTCAAGTTCGACGAGGAGTATAACCTCGGTGACACCATTACAGTTGAGCTGTTCAAAGACGCTAAGTTCGTTGACGTCATTGGCACATCCAAGGGTAAAGGTTTCCAGGGTGTCGTGAAGCGTCATGGATTCGGCGGTGTCGGTCAGAGCACTCACGGTCAGGATGACCGCGCCCGCAAGCCGGGATCTATCGGTGCCTGCTCTTACCCTGCAAAGGTCTTCAAAGGCATGCGCATGGGCGGCCAGATGGGAGGCGATCGTGTTACCACTCAGAACCTCCGTGTATTAAAGGTGATTCCGGAGCAGAACCTCATCATCGTGAAGGGTTCTTTCGCCGGTTGCAATGGTTCAACAGTTTTAATTGAGAAGTAATGGAAGTTAGTGTTTTGAATATCAACGGTCAGGAGACCGGACGCAAGGTGGCCCTGAACGACGCCATCTTTGGCATTGAGCCTAACGATCATGTCATCTACCTCGATGTGAAGCAGTATCTCGCCAACCAGCGCCAAGGCACTGCCAAGGCTAAGGAGAGAAGCGAGCACGCTGGTTCTACCCGCAAGCTCGGACGTCAGAAAGGCGGTGGCGGCGCACGTCGTGGTGACATCAACTCACCGCTGCTCAAGGGTGGTGGCCGCGTTTTCGGTCCTCAGCCCCGTGACTATGGTTTTAAGCTCAACAAGAAAGTAAAAGTTCTTGCTCGTAAGTCTGCTCTGTCTTACAAGGCTCAGGAGAACGCCATCATCGTGGTGGAAGATTTCAATCTTGAGGCGCCTAAGACTAAAGATTTTGTAAATATCACTAAAAATCTTAAAGTTGACGGCAAGAAAGCGCTTGTAGTTTTGCCAGGTATAAATAAAAATGTATATTTGTCCGCTCGTAACATCGAAAAGGCTGAAGTGATGTCTGCTGATCAGCTCAATACGTACAAAGTTTTGAACGCTGATGTGCTCGTCGTTGCAGAAAGCTCTTTGAAGACTATCGACAACATCTTGGATAAGTAATAATTTAGGAGACAAAGTATTATGGCATATATCATCAAACCCCTGGTCACAGAGAAGATGAATAACATTACAGACAAACGCGCAAACCGCTACGGTTTCGTTGTTCGCCCAGAGGCTAATAAGCTCCAAATCAAGAAAGAGGTCGAGAGTCTGTATCATGTTACAGTAGAGGATGTGAATACAATGCGCTACGCTGGCAAGCGCTCTAGCCGCTACACCAAGGCTGGCTTGATCCGCGGTCAGAAGAACGCATTCAAGAAGGCTATCGTCACCCTGAAGGATGGTGAGGCCATCGATTTTTACAGCAATATAAAATAAAAAATGGCAGTACGTAAATTCAGCCCGGTAACTCCGGGTACAAGACACAAGGTTATTGGCACGTTCGAGGAGATTACTGCATCCGTGCCAGAGAAGTCTCTCGTTTACGGTAAGCGTTCTACCGGTGGTCGAAACAACACCGGTAAGATGACCATGCGCTACATCGGCGGTGGTCATAAGAAGAAGTATCGTCTGATCGACTTCAAGCGAGAGAAAGATGGTGTTCCTGCTGTAGTAAAGACAATCGAGTACGATCCTAACAGATCGGCTCGTATTGCTCTTCTGTTCTACGCAGATGGTGAAAAACGTTACATCATTGCTCCTAACGGACTCAAGGTCGGTGACAAGCTGATGTCTGGCGCTGAGGCAGCTCCTGAGATCGGTAATGCTCTTCCACTGGCTAACATTCCTGTCGGTACCGTGATCCACAACATCGAGTTGCGTCCGGGACAGGGTGCACGCCTGGTTCGTTCGGCTGGTAACTTTGCTCAGTTAACTTCTCGTGATGGCAACTATTGTGTCATCAAGCTTCCTTCCGGAGAGACTCGTCTGATCCTCTCCGCTTGCAAGGCCACTGTAGGTAGTGTAGGTAACTCTGACCACGCTCTTGAGCAGTCCGGTAAGGCCGGTCGCTCTCGTTGGCTCGGACGTCGTCCTCACAACCGTGGTGTCGTGATGAACCCTGTCGATCACCCGATGGGTGGTGGCGAAGGACGTCAGTCTGGTGGTCATCCACGCTCTCGCAAGGGCTTGTATGCTAAGGGTCTCAAGACTCGTGCACCTAAGAAGCTCTCGAACAAGTACATTATCGAAAGAGCTAACAAGAAGTAATCAAGTTAATTAGAGCAAATTATGAGTCGTTCACTTAAAAAAGGTCCTTATATCAACGTTGCCCTCGAGAAGAAAATTCTCGCTATGAACGAGAGTGGCAAGAAGAGCGTCGTTAAGACTTGGGCCAGAGCATCCATGATTTCACCCGATTTCGTGGGTCACACTGTTGCTGTCCACAACGGTAATAAATTTATCCCTGTCTACATCACTGAGAACATGGTTGGACACAAGCTCGGTGAGTTCGCTATGACTCGTCGCTTCGGCGGCCACTCTGGCAACAACAAGAAGTAATCAGGGCAAACCATTTAAAATGAGTAAACAATAATGGGAGCAAGAAAACATATCGCGGCCGAGAAAATGAAAGAGGCCCGCAAGAACATGTACTTCGCCAAGCTCAAGGGTGTGCCTTCTTCTCCACGGAAGATGCGTTACGTAGTAGACATGATCCGTGGCATGGAGGTCAACCGCGCACTTGGTATCCTGAAGTTCTCCAACAAGCATGCTGCTGCTGACATCGAAAAACTGCTTCGCTCGGCTATTGCCAACTGGGAAACCAAAAACGACCGTAAGGCCGAAGATGGTGAGCTGTATGTCAGCAAGGTCTTCGTTGATGAAGGCGTGACCATGAAACGTATGAGACCGGCACCGCAGGGTCGTGGCTATCGCATCCGTAAGCGTAGCAACCACGTCACTCTCTTTGTTGATGCCAAAACTAATGACGAAAAATAATAAATAGAATGGGACAGAAAGTAAATCCAATAAGCAACCGTCTGGGTATTATCCGTGGTTGGGACTCAAATTGGTTCGGTGGCAAGGACTTCGGTGACAACCTCGTTGAGGATAAAAAGATCCGTCAGTACCTTAACAAGCGTCTGGAGAAAGCCAGCGTTTCGCGCATCGTCATCGAGCGTACTTTGAAGCTGGTTACCATCACTATTTGTACTGCCCGTCCGGGTATCGTCATTGGTAAAGGTGGCGCAGATGTCGACAAACTCAAAGAGGAGTTGAAGAACCTCTTCAAGAAAGACATCCAGATCAACATTTTCGAGGTGAAGAAGCCTGAGCTTGATGCAAACATTGTCGGTCAGAATATTGCCAGCCAGATCGAGCATCTGATGGCTTACCGTCGCGCTATCAAGATGGCTGTTCAGAACACAATGCGTGCTGGTGCTGAGGGTATCAAAATCCAGATATCTGGCCGTCTGAACGGTGCTGAGATGTCTCGTAAGGAGATGTATAAAGAAGGACGTACTCCTCTGCATACATTCCGTGCCGACATCGACTACTGCCAGACAGAGGCCCTCACAAAGGTCGGCCTGTTAGGCATCAAGGTATGGATCTGCCGCGGAGAGGTGTATGGCAAGCGTGAGCTCGCCCCCAACTTCTCTCAGGAGAAGAACGAGCGCGGACGTAACGGCGGCCGTCAGAACCGTGGTGGCCGTAGAAGAAACAATAACCGCTAAAAGTAGAAGCTACAATGTTACAGCCAAAAAGAGTAAAATATAGAAGACCTCAAGACGGGCGCGGCAACAAAGGTAACGCTCACAGAGGTACTGAGCTGGCTTTCGGAACCTTCGGCATCAAGACACTTGAGGCTAAATGGCTCGACAGCCGTCAGATCGAGGCAGCCCGTGTAGCTGTCAACCGTTATATGAATCGTGAAGGCCAGGTGTGGATCCGTATCTTCCCTGACAAACCTATCACTCGTAAGCCTGCTGATGTCCGTATGGGTAAAGGTAAGGGTGATCCTGCTGGATGGGTAGCTCCCGTAACTCCGGGACGTATCCTCTTCGAGGTAGAGGGCGTGAGCCTGGCAGTCGCCAAAGAGGCACTGCGTCTGGCCGCTCAGAAACTCCCAGTCAAGACTAAGTTCGTCATCAGACGCGATTTTGATAAAAACGCTTAATTATGAAGATTAAAGAAATTACAGAACTCGCCGACAAGGACCTGCGCGAGAAGCTGGAGCAGACAGAGGCAGCTTTGAATCAGATGAAGCTCAACCATCAGGTCACTCCGCTCGAGAATCCATCCACGATTAAGGCTACGCGTCGCGACATCGCACGGATGAAGACCGTGCTCCGCCAGAGAGAACTTAATAAATAATTCACGGACAGATGGAAAAGAGAAATTTAAGAAAGGTAAGACAGGGTGTTGTGATCAGCGACAAGATGGATAAGACCATCGTCGTGGCTGCTAAGTTCAAGGAGATGCACCCTATTTATGGTAAGTTTGTCCAGAAGACTAAAAAATACCACGCTCATGACGAGAACAACGAGGCTCATGTAGGCGACTCTGTTCAAATCATGGAGACTCGTCCACTCTCTAAGACTAAGAGATGGAGATTAGTACAAATCGTAGAAAAAGCTAAGTAATCATGATACAGGCATTATCAAAACTTACAGTATGTGATAACAGCGGCGCACGCGAGGCAATGTGCATCCGTGTTCTCGGTGGTACCGGCCGTCGTTACGCCAGTGTGGGTGACGTCATCGTTGTGGCTGTACAGAATGTCATCCCTTCCAGTGACTTGAAGAAAGGTGCAGTATCTAAGGCTTTGATCGTTCGCACGAAGAAGGAAATCCGCCGTCCCGACGGATCTTACATCCGCTTCGACGACAACGCTTGTGTGCTGCTTAACAACGCTGGTGAACTTCGTGGAAGCCGTATCTTCGGCCCCGTGGCCCGTGAGCTTCGCGCTGTTAACATGAAGGTCGTCTCCCTCGCACCCGAGGTGCTTTAATTCTAAAACGTACACGAATGAATAAGTTACATATCAAAAAAGACGATACCGTGATTGTCCGCACCGGTAGTGATAAGGGCAAGACCGGTAAAGTGCTCAAGGTGCTGGTCAAAGAAAACCGCGCCATCGTGGAAGGCATCAACATGGTGTCAAAGAGCACAAAGCCTTCAGCTAAGAATCCTCAGGGTGGTATCGTTAAGCAGGAGGCTCCTATTCACATCTCTAATTTGGGACTTATCGACCCGAAGAGTGGCAAGGCTACCCGTATCGCTATCAAGCGCGAGGGTAAGACTGTCACTCGTATCGCAAAAAAATCAGGGGAGGAGATTAAGTAATGGATACAGCACAGTTAAAGAAAAAGTACAACGAGGAAATCGCTCCTGCACTGCAGAAACAGTTCAACTACTCTTCAGCTATGCAGATCCCTGTTCTGAAGAAGATCGTCATCAACCAGGGCTTGGGTGATGCTACTCAGGACAAGAAGATCGTGGATGTAGCCATTAATGAAATCACCGCCATCACAGGTCAGAAGGCTGTGGCAACCTATTCTAAGAAGGATATCGCCAACTTCAAACTGCGTAAAGAGATGCCTATTGGTGTCATGGTGACTCTCCGTCGTGAGCGTATGTATGAGTTCCTCGAGAGACTCGTTCGTATCTCTCTGCCTCGTATCCGTGACTTCAAGGGTATCAATACCAAGTTCGACGGTCGTGGTAACTACACGCTGGGTATCACAGAGCAGATCATCTTCCCGGAGATCAACATCGATCAGGTAGACCGCATCCAGGGTATGAATATTACCTTTGTGACTTCTGCCAAGACTGACGAGGAAGGTTTCGCTCTTCTGAAGGCCTTCGGTCTCCCATTTAAAAACGCTAAAAACGATAAATAAGTTATGGCAAAAGAATCAATGAAAGCCCGCGAGGTAAAGCGCGCTAAACTCATCGCCCGTTACGCTGAAAAGCGTGCAGCGCTGAAGAAGGTCATCGCTACTACCAACGATATCGCAGAGGCTTATGAGGCTGCCCGTAAACTTCAGGCTATCCCTAAGAATGCTGACCCTATCCGTCTGCACAACCGTTGCAAGATCACCGGTCGTCCAAGAGGTTACATGCGTCAGTTCGGCATCTCCCGTATTCAGTTCCGTGAGATGGCTTCTCAGGGCTTGATCCCCGGAGTCAAGAAGGCTAGCTGGTAACTCACCGTTCACTACAGGTTGGTGGCTGGCCAGTGGGACGCCAGCGTCTGACCTGATTACAAGATCATTTTTTAATATTGTCGGGGTAGTCCCGATTAATTAAACATTTATATTTATGACAGATCCAATTGCCGATTATCTGACAAGACTCAGAAACGCTATCATGGCTCACCATCGTGTGGTCGAGGTTCCTGCGTCTAACTTGAAGAAGTCTATCACAAAGATTCTCTTCGAGAAGGGTTACATCCTGAACTATAAGTTCATCGAAGATGGCCCTCAGGGTACTATCAAGGTTGCCTTGAAGTACAATCCTGAAACCAAGCAAAACGCTATCAAGTGTTTGAAGCGCGTCTCTACTCCTGGTCTTCGCCGTTATACAGGATATAAAGACATGCCGAGAGTAATTAACGGACTGGGTATCGCTATCTTATCTACGTCCAAGGGTGTCATGACCGACAAGGAGGCTGCTGATCTTAAGATCGGCGGTGAGGTTCTTTGCTATGTTTATTAATAGGAGGTTACAAGATGTCTAGAATAGGAAAATTGCCAATTCACGTACCGGCAGGTGTTACAGTTAATTTCGACGAGAAAGCTTCTGTTGTTACTGCTAAAGGTCCTAAGGGTGAACTCTGTCAGCAGATAGATCCTTCTATTAAGTTTGATTTTCAGGACGGTGTCATCACACTTTCTGTCGACGAGAACAGCCCCGTCGACTACAAGCAGAAGCAGGCTTTCCACGGCCTCTATCGCGCTCTGATCAACAACATGATCGTTGGCGTTAGCGAGGGTTTCAAAAAGGAGCTGGAGCTTGTAGGTGTTGGTTATCGTGTCAGCAACCAGGGCAATCTGATTGAGTTCTCTTTGGGTTATACTCACCCTATCTTCATCGAACTTCCTAAGGAAGTAAAGGTAGAGACGAAGTCTGAGCGTAACCAGAACCCTCTCATCACTTTGGAGTGTGCCGACAAGCAGTTGCTGGGTCTCATTTGTGCTAAAATCCGTTCTTTCCGCAAACCTGAGCCTTACAAGGGCAAGGGTGTCCTGTTCAAGGGTGAAGTCATCCGCAGAAAGTCTGGTAAGACCGCTGCAGCTAAGTAATTTTATAAGAATTTACTATTATGACAACAAAGAAAGAACAAAGACGAATTAAGATAAAGTTCCGTATCCGCAAGCACGTCAACGGAACTGCTGAGCGCCCACGTCTCAGTGTATTCCGTTCTAACAAGCAGATCTACGCTCAGGTGATCGATGATGTAGAAGGCCGTACTCTGGCTTCTGCTTCTTCTCTGGGTATGGAAAAGATGCCTAAGATCCAACAGGCTGAGAAAGTTGGTGCATTGGTCGCTGAGAAGGCAAAGTCTGCTGGCGTTGAGACAGTGGTCTTCGACCGCAATGGTTACCTCTATCATGGTCGTGTGCAGGCTTTGGCTGATGCTGCACGTCAGGGTGGTCTTAAATTTTAATCGATTATGGCAATGAATAAAGTAAAAGTAAATAGTGACGCAGAATTGAAAGACCGCTTGGTTGCTATCAACCGTGTGACGAAGGTTACAAAGGGTGGTCGTACGTTTACATTCGCTGCCATCGTCGTTGTTGGTGATGGTAAGGGCGTGATTGGCTACGGTCTGGGTAAGGCCGGTGAGGTTACTGCTGCTATCGCCAAAGGCACTGAGGCTGCCAAGAAGAACTTGGTGAAGGTCCCTGTACTTAAGGGTACTGTTCCTCACGAGGTTGAGGTGAAGTTCGGTGGTGCTCTCGTTCTCCTGAAGCCGGCTGCAGCTGGTACCGGTCTGAAGGCCGGTGGTGCTATGCGTGCCGTATTGGAGAGCGCAGGTATCACAGACGTCATCGCAAAGTCTAAGGGTTCTTCCAATGCCCACAACTTGGTGAAGGCTACCTTCGCAGCTCTCTCTGAAATGCGTGATGCTTATCAGATCGCTGGTGAGCGTGGCATTGCAATGGACAAAGTGTTTAACGGTTAATAGGGTAACAAAACTATGGCAACAATCAAAATCAAGCAGATTAAGAGTCGTATTGGTGCTCCTGTCGATCAGAAGCGTACACTCATCGCTCTTGGCCTCCACAAGATTTCTCAGGTGGTCGAGGTTGAGGATACTCCTAGCAACCGTGGCATGATCCGCAAGGTGTTCCATTTGGTTGAAGAGGTGAAGTAATAATCTTTAAATTCAGACGAAATCATGAAATTACATACATTAACCCCGGCTAAGGGTTCTACCCACTCTCGTCGTCGTATCGGTCGTGGTCCAGGTTCTGGACTTGGTGGTACTTCTACCCGCGGTCATAAGGGTGCAAAGGCTCGTTCTGGCTATAAGAGAAAGATTGGCTTTGAAGGTGGTCAGATGCCTTTGCAGCGTCGTGTGCCGAAGGCTGGCTTCAAGAACATCAACCATGTCGAGTTCTTCCCTGTCAACCTCTCTACACTTCAGAAGCTTGCTGAGGAGAAGAACCTTACTAAGATCGGCGTAGCAGAGCTTGTTGCTGCTGGTCTGACAAATGGTAAGAAACCTGTTAAAGTCTTAGGAAATGGTGAGCTGAAGGCCAAGATTGATGTCGAGGCCAACGCTTTCTCTAAATCTGCAGAGGCAGCTATCCAGGCTGCCGGTGGTAACGCAACCAAAATCTAACAATGAAAAAGCTTATAGAGACACTGAAGAACTGTTGGAGGGTTGAAGATCTGCGTCAGCGGCTTCTCATCACCCTATTGTTTACGGCTATCTACCGTTTCGGTTCATTTGTAGTATTACCGGGCATCGATCCGGCTAAACTCGACCAATTGCAGTCGCAAACCAAAGGTGGCTTGATGTCACTGTTGGACATGTTCTCCGGTGGCGCATTTTCCAACGCATCTATCTTTGCGCTTGGTATTATGCCTTACATCTCGGCTTCCATCGTTATGCAGTTGCTCGCCGTCGCTGTGCCTTATTTCCAGAAGATGCAGCGTGAGGGCGAAAGCGGGCAGAAAAGAATTCAATGGTATACTCGTGTGCTTACGGTGGCTATCTTGCTCTTCCAGGCACCGAGTTACCTGATTAACTTGAAGATGCAGGCCAGCCAGGCTTTGGCAAGCGGTATCGCTTGGCCTGTGTTCATGGTACCCGCTACCATTATTTTAGCCGCAGGTAGTATGTTCATCCTTTGGCTGGGTGAGCGCATTACTGATAAGGGCGTAGGAAACGGTATCTCTTTGATCATTATGCTGGGTATTATTGCCCGCCTGCCTCAGGCTTTCATGCAGGAGGTCAGTTCTCGTTTCACTGCCATCTCTGGTGGTGGACTTGTAATGTTCATCGTTGAGATCCTTATTCTTTATGCTGTCATCATGGCTTCTATACTGCTCGTTCAGGGCACCCGTAAAGTGCCAGTCCAGTATGCAAAGCGTCTGGTGGGTAACAAGCAGTATGGTGGTGCAAGACAGTACATCCCTTTGAAGTTGTTTGCCGCTAATGTGATGCCTATCATCTTTGCTCAGGCATTGATGTTCATCCCATTGGCAATTGTACAGTACCAGAGTGATGGTGCTGCCTGGTGGGTACGCGATTTGCTGAACAACAGAAGTTTGATGTATAACATCGTCTATGTGTTTCTTATCATCGCTTTCACCTACTTCTACACGGCTATTACTTTGAATCCCCAACAGATGGCTGAGGACTTGAAACGCAACAACGGATTCATTCCTGGAGTGAAACCCGGTCATGACACTGCTGAGTATATTGACACGGCAATGACACGCATCACTCTCCCTGGATCTCTGTTTATCGCTTTCATTGCCGTGATGCCAGCTCTTGCCGGATTGCTGAACGTGCAGGACGCTTTCTCTCAGTTCTTTGGTGGTACCTCTCTGCTGATTACAGTGGGTGTGGTCATTGACACCTTGCAGCAGATAGAGAGCTACTTGCTGATGCGCCACTACGATGGATTGCTGAATGCAGGTCATACCAGACCGGCAGGTGCAGTTAGCGCATATTGATTAGTCTCTTAGAATGAAAATATTTCTTAAGACTGAAGATGAAATAGACCTCATGCGAAGGGCCAACCGACTCGTCGGTGCGACCTTAGCTGAGGTTGGTCGTCATATAAAGCCAGGAGTCTCAACGTTCCAACTGGATCATATAGCTGAGGAGTTCATACGCGATCATGGTGCTACACCAACGTTCAAGAACTTCCCTAATCCTTTTGGGGAGCCTTTTCCTGGCTCTATCTGTACATCGGTCAACAATGTTGTCGTGCATGGAATCCCCAGTGATAAGTATATTCTCAAGGAAGGTGACATCATCTCTGTAGATTGTGGTACCTTGCTCGATGGATACAACGGTGACAGTTGCTATACGTTTTGTGTAGGTGAGGTGAGTGACAAGGTGAAGAACCTGTTAAAGGTTACGAAGCAAAGCTTATATAAAGGTATAGAGCAGGCTCGTCCTGGTCACCATCTTGGAGATATAGGAGCAGCCATACAAGACTATTGCGAGTCGTTTGGTTATGGCATTGTTCGTGAGTTGACCGGTCATGGAATTGGCCGTGAGATGCATGAAGATCCTCCTGTTCCCAACTATGGTTCACGTGGTAATGGTGTTTTACTGAAAGCAGGCATGTGTATCGCTATAGAACCGATGATTACGATGGGAGACCGCAAGATCTGGTTGCTTCCCGACAAATGGGGTATCATCACTCGTGATGGTCAGCCAGCTGCTCACTTCGAGCACACGATTGCCATTCGTAAAGAAGGCGCCGAGATTTTATCAACATTCGAAGAAATTGAACATTTAGAAGAAGCTTAATATTATGTCAAAGCAGTCAGCAATAGAACTGGACGGTACAGTTATCGAAAGCCTTTCCAACGCTATGTTTCGCGTGGAGTTGGAGAACGGGGTGAAGATCATTGCGAACATTTCTGGAAAGATGCGTTTGCATTACATCAAGATTCTCCCCGGTGATAAGGTTAAAGTGGCGATGAGTCCTTACGACTTGACTAAAGGTCGTATTGAGTTCCGATACAAATAATATTTTTTATATATCTGACGATATGAAAACAAGAGCATCATTGAAGAAGCGCACACCCGACTGCAAGATTGTACGTCGTAAGGGTCGTCTTTTTGTTATCAACAAGAAGAATCCTAAGTATAAGATGCGTCAGGGTTGAGTTAAAAAAACGTAATTAGGTGCTAATGTCCCAATTAATTAGTACCTTTGCGTGCTTTTTAGCAAGAAGACACTATTTTTTTAATTATTATTTTATTCAACTAATGGCAATAAGAATTGTTGGAGTAGATTTGCCCCAGAATAAGCGTGGCGAAATCGCATTGACTTATATCTATGGTATAGGTCGAAGTAGTTCAGCAAAGATATTGGATAAGGCCGGCGTGAGCCGCGACCTGAAAGTCAGCGAATGGAATGACGATCAGGCAGCCAAGATCCGCGAGATTATCGGCGCTGAATTCAAGGTGGAGGGTGACCTTCGCTCAGAGGTACAAATGAACATCAAGCGCCTGATGGATATTGGTTGCTATCGTGGTGTTCGTCATCGTAATGGTCTTCCCGTTCGCGGACAGAGCACAAAGAACAATGCTCGTACCCGTAAGGGTAAGAAGAAGACTGTTGCTAATAAGAAGAAGGCTACCAAGTAATTAAGAGGAGAAATTAATTATGGCAAAGACAAAAGCAACATCTAAGAAAAGAAACGTCAGAGTTGACGCTATGGGACAGCTTCATGTCCATAGCTCGTTCAACAATATCATAGTATCTCTTGCCAACAGCGAGGGTCAGGTGATCTCTTGGTCATCTGCTGGTAAGATGGGCTTCCGTGGTTCCAAGAAGAACACACCGTACGCTGCACAGATGGCAGCTGAGGATTGCGCAAAGGTAGCTTATGGTTTGGGTCTCCGCAAGGTCAAGGCTTTCGTGAAGGGTCCGGGCAATGGACGTGAGAGTGCTATTCGTGCCGTCAACGGCGCTGGTATCGAGGTTACAGAGATTGTAGACGTTACGCCGTTGCCACACAATGGCTGCCGTCCTCCCAAGCGTCGTCGTGTATAATTTACGTGGTACAATAGTTAAATTGAGATTAAATTATGGCAAGATATATAGGTCCAAAATCTAGAATTTCACGCCGTTTCGGTGAGGCCATCTTTGGTGCTGATAAGGTTCTTTCAAAGCGCAACTTCCCTCCGGGGCAGCATGGCAATGACCGTCGCCGCAAGCAGTCAGAGTATGGAATGCAGCTGGCAGAGAAGCAGAAGGCTAAGTATACTTATGGTGTCTTGGAGCGTCAGTTCCGTAATCTGTTTGATAAGGCAGCTAAGGCCGACGGCATCACTGGTGAGAATCTGCTTCAGTTGCTCGAGAGCCGTCTTGACAATGTAGTTTATCGTTTGGGTATTGCTCCTACACGTGCAGCTGCTCGTCAGATGGTCAGCCACAAGCACATCACTGTAGATGGTCAGGTAGTGAACATTCCTTCTTATCAGGTGAAGTCTGGTCAGATCGTTGCTGTTCGCGAGAAAGCTAAGTCTCTTGAGGTGATCGAGGCTGCTCTTGCAGGCTTCAACCACAGCAAGTATCCTTGGTTGGAGTGGGACGAGAACACCAAGAGTGGCAAGTTCCTTCACAAGCCTGAGCGCGCTGACATTCCTGAGAACATCAAGGAGCAGTTAATCGTTGAGTTGTACTCTAAACAATAAATCATTAAATTAATGGCGATATTAGCATTTCAAAAACCTGATAAAGTAGTGATGCTGGAGGCCAACGACCACTACGGAAAGTTTGAGTTCCGCCCTCTCGAGCCTGGCTTCGGTGTTACCATTGGTAATGCCCTACGACGCATCCTTCTTTCATCGCTGGAAGGCTATGCTATCAATACTGTGCGTATCGCCGGTGTTGAGCATGAGTTTTCTTCCGTGCCCGGTGTCAAGGAAGATGTGACCAACATCATTTTGAATCTCAAGCAAGTTCGATTCAAGCAAGTAGTAGAAGAATTCGAGAACGAGAAAGTTAGTATCACCGTTGAGAATTCCACCGAATTCAAAGCCGGTGATATCGGTAAGTATCTGACTGGATTTGAAGTGTTAAACCCTGATTTGGTGATTTGTCATTTAGACTCCAAGGCAACCATGCAGATCGACCTGACAATCAACAAGGGTCGTGGCTACGTGCCTGCTGACGAGAACCGTCAGTTCTGTACGGATGTCAATCAACTTCCGATCGATTCCATCTACACCCCTATCCGCAATGTGAAATACAGTGTTGAGCCTACTCGTGTTGAGCAGAAGACCGATTACGATAAGCTTGTCATTGAAGTCACAACGGACGGTTCCATCCACCCGAAGGATGCGCTGAAAGAGGCCGCTAAGATCCTCATCTATCACTTCATGCTCTTCTCTGATGAGAAGATCACTCTTGAGAACCCCGATCAGGACGGCAATCAGGAGTTTGATGAGGAGGTACTGCACATGCGTCAACTGCTGAAGACCAAACTGACCGATATGAACCTCAGTGTTCGTGCACTCAACTGTCTGAAGGCTGCTGACGTCGAGACTCTTGGTGACTTGGTACAGTACAACAAGACCGACCTCTTGAAGTTCCGCAACTTCGGTAAGAAATCGCTCTCAGAGCTGGATGATTTGCTCGAGAGTCTGAATCTGTCGTTTGGAACTGACATTTCAAAGTATAAATTGGACAAGGAGTAATTCTTGTCCCCCATTCATTCAAAAACAAATGAGACACAATAAAAAATTCAACCATCTGGGTCGTACTGCATCTCATCGTGCTAGCATGCTGGCAAACATGGCATCTAGCTTGATCATGCACAAAAGAATCACTACGACTCTCGCAAAGGCCAAGGCTTTGAAGAAGTATGTAGAGCCTTTGATCACACGTTCTAAGAGCGACACCACCACCAGCCGTCGTGTTGTCTTCCGTTATCTGCAGGACAAGTATGCAGTGAAGGAGCTCTTCGGCACAGTTGCTGCTAAGGTTGCTGACCGTCCCGGTGGCTACACTCGTGTGATTAAGCTCGGTCTTCGTCAGGGCGATGCTGCAGAGATTGCTTTCATAGAGCTCGTTGACTTCGATGAGAATATGGCTAAGGCTCCTAAGGCAGAGAAGAAGACTCGTCGTAGCCGTCGCTCTACCAAGAAGGCTGTTGAAGCTACTCCGGCAGAGGAGAAGGCAGAGGCTGCTGAGGAGAAAGCTCCTGAGGCTGAATAATCTCTTTGAGAATCATTCTTTGAAGATAATACTAAAGCACTTGCCCATTCATTTGGGCAAGTGTTTTTTTATAGGGATTCCCCTAATATGAATAGGGGAAAATGATTTGGTGATTTCGACATTTTTTCCTAATTTTGTTGCGTCAATTAAGAAAGGACATGATTATGAAAAAGATGTTTCTACTATTGATATGTATGTCTACGTTGCTTTATGGCTGCGATTCATATGCCGGTGCCGGAGCTTTTTCTGGTGCACAGATCGGCTCTATCCTTGGTTCTGCCATTGGTAGCATCTCTGGCGGGCCGCGTGGTTCTGATATTGGTACAATCGTAGGTATGGCCAGTGGTGCCGCAGTTGGCGCTGCGGTTGGACAGTCTGCCGATCAGCGTCGGGCTTCACGCGTTAGTGATATGCCACGTAGAAGACCAGTTGACCGCGATGGCGTTCCTTATCAAGACCGTTATGGACAGACAGTTATCCCGGGTTATGACGATCAGAATAGTGAAGCGCAAAGTGATCAAGAATCTGTTGCGGACTCTTCGGTTTATGGCAGTGGCTTTGACGGTAGCAACGATCACGACGACCGAATCTATGACTTTCAGTCGAGTGATTATACCGGCAATTACAGTGCACAGCAGCCCCAGACTCGTATGCCACAGCATTCGAGTGTAGAGCGGATCACAAAAGGGCTCACTTATACACCTACGTTGGAGATACATAATGCACGTTTCATCGACGACAATGAGGATGGGACGATTCAGCGTAGTGAGCTTTGTAAAATCATCTTTGAGGTCTATAATGTAGGCAACCAATCGGTCTCGGATGTGGTTCCTACGGTTCTTGAGACGACGGGCAACAAACATATTTATATCTCACCCAACATGCATGTTGAGCGTATCGATCCGGGCAAAGGTATCCGCTATACAGCTATTATCACTTCCGACAATGGCCTTCGCAATGGCGCTGTCCGCTTCTGCGTCAGCGTTGTTCAAGGTAATCACAACATCTCTAAAGTGAGTGAATTTAATATTCCTACGTCAAAGGAATATGCACAGGCTCGTTAAATAGGTATCTGCACAAGTCGATTAAATCATATTCAAAACAATATTATTCCCTGATACTTACATGATATCAGGGATTTTTTTTGTCTTATGCTCAATCGCCGAACCAGTTCTTGACTTTCTGAAACACGCTACGCCATATTGACGGATCTTCCTTCTTCGTGCCTGTTTGCGGGTGCGAAGAAGGTTTTTTTTGATTGTTGGGTATTCCGGGATGATGCGCGGCCACCATCTGCTGTCTTTCTTTCGCTTGTTGGCTGGCAGTCAGTTTCTGTTCTTCTTCCTTTTTCTCTTCTTTGTCTACCTTTGCCTCTTTTATTTCTGCCAGTCGCTTGGCCGCCTGTTGCTTTCTTGCTGCCAAGCGTTTGTTTTCCATTTCATGCTCCTCGTCGGCTTTCTTATTCCATTCCTTGATGAAACTGTAGCGCGCCTTTGAGAAGTCAAAATCAAAGTCTGGCATACCGGTCTCCACGTCATCCATGCGGTAGGGCGGGTTGTTGCCTGATATGCGCTGTACTTCCACCATGGCCAGTCCTTGCGCGAGCATACCTAATTGTGCTGCTGCGCCATAGCTCAGGTCGATGATGCAGCCGCGACGATAGGGGCCACGGTCTGTGACCTTGACGATGATGCTCTTCTGATTTCTGAGATTGGTGACCTTGAGCAGGGTGCCGAAGGGTAGGGTGCGGTGGGCGCAAGTCAAACTGTCGTGATGCAGTCGTCCACCGTCAGCTGTCCTTGCTCCCGTAGCCTTACGGGAGTAGTACGTGGCCTTGCCTTTCAGCGAACGGTGTTGCGCCGATGCTGTGAACGTGAGCAACAGCAAGACCAAACAAGCGAGTCTATGCGTATGCTGATGCTTCATTGTGGCAAAGATACGAAAAATATCTGAGAATCAAGTAATTTTAGAGGAGAAAGATGATGAGTGAATGGGATGCTGTCTATATATATCGAAACGTTCTTCTATCGTTTAAGATATACAGTCACCATCACTTCTCGTCCTCTCAGATAACGTGTGGAGGAGAACGAGACGACGTCTCACCCTCCTGGTATTGCGAGAGCTTCATCTGTAAGGATCTGTGAGGTCTGTTTGACGCTTTCACTGAGTTCTTTATTTCTCACAGATTTACACAGATCTTCACGGATGCGAAACCCTTATTGCTGATAGACATTGCGAAAGCAAGGATCTGTGAAGATCTGTGTGACCTTCTCACTGATTTTTTGTTGATCACGGGTTTACGCAGATTTCCATGGATGCGTAAGTCTAAAGTGATAGGCTTTGATTGTTAATCTGTGTGCTCTATAAGGCGAAGCCTTCTCCATGTATCTGTCTTCTATACCATATTCCATCATTGTTCCTGTTCTATAGAACTCATTCGCTTGTTCAATTCCTGCATGATGGGCAGATAGGTCATCGTGATTTTGTCAAGGACATCGGTATAGACGTGTGATGTCTCGTTCCTGCTTTCCAGCATATCGAACCACGGATCGGTATTGGTAATGATTCCGAGAGCAAAGGCTTGGCGGATTGTGTCGCGGGAGTTTTAACATCTATGACAGAGAACCACCATTTATTGTTCTTCTTTGTTGAGGAAACTGACATTTTTCCGCCCAAATGCAGGCGATTTTCTGAACCAACACCTATGTTGCTCTCAATTTTGCGAATTTTGAGGGTGCTTTGTAAATGCTTGATACATAACGAAATATAAACCCAAAGGTTTTTCCTCTCTGCAAAAACAGCAATTTTGCGGTGAAATATTGCTGATCTTGCCTATCAGAAAGCCATTCTGATGCTATCATCTCGGTGATTTGACCATGTCAGAAAGGCACTTTGACCATGTCAGAACGCTTCTCTGATAGTATCAAAAAGGCACTTTGATAACGAGAGACGGCAAAGAAGAACTTGTCATCGCTGTTTTTTCTCGATTTCAGTTTTCTTCACTCTCTAGATTGCAACTCCGCGGCGATGTACTTTTGTAAAGATTCATCTGACCATAAAATAGGATTCTCTTGCAAGGCAAAAAAAAGTCTGCCACGCATGTTGTTGCGTGGCAGACTTCAGTTGCTGTTATTCTCTTGCCCGTTATACGATGCCCTGAGCCATCATGGCGTTGGCGACCTTCATGAATCCGGCCACGTTGGCACCGCGCACATAGTCGATGTATCCGTCGGGCATGGTGCCGTACTTGACGCACTGCTCGTGGATAGAGTGCATGATATAGTGGAGCTTGTCGTCGACCTCCTGGGCACTCCAGTGCAGACGCATGGAGTTCTGGGTCATCTCCAGTCCGGAGGTAGCCACGCCGCCGGCGTTGACAGCCTTGCCCGGAGCGAAGAGCTGATGGGCCTGAACGAACTTCTCCACGGCCTCGGCCGTGCACCCCATGTTGCTCACCTCAGCGACACAAACCGGATGGTTGGCCAGGATACGGTCAGCGTCGTTGCCGTCGAGCTCGTTCTGTGTAGCGCAGGTGAGATAGATGTCGGCTTTCTGCTCCCATGGCTTCTTGCCAGCGAAGAACTGTGCGCTTTTAAACTGCTCAGCGTATGGCTCGCAGATGTCCTCGCCGCTGGCGCGCAGCTCCAGCATGTAGTCGTTCCTCTCGCCGCAGATGCCTTCCGGATCATAGATATATCCGTCGGGTCCGCTGATGGTGATCACCTTGGCGCCGAGCTGTGTGGCTTTCTTCACGGCACCCCAAGCCACGTTGCCGAAGCCCGAGACGGCGACAGTCTTGCCCTTGATGTCGATGTCGTGGGTCTGTAGCATCTGGTTGACGAAGTAGAGCGCACCGAAGCCAGTGGCCTCCGGACGCAGGATGCTGCCACCCCATTCCATGCCCTTGCCGGTGAGCACGCCTTGGAACTGATGGGTGAGCTTCTTATATTCGCCGAAGAGATAGCCGATCTCGCGTCCGCCCACGCCGATGTCGCCGGCCGGAACATCCTCATCGGGACCGATATAGCGGTAGAGCTCCTGCATGAAACTCTGGCAGAAGCGCATCACCTCAGCGTCGGAGCGGCCGCGGATCGAGAAGTCGGCACCGCCCTTGGCACCGCCCATAGGCAGCGTGGTGAGCGCGTTTTTGAAGGTCTGCTCAAAGCCGAGGAACTTCATGATGCTTAATGTCACGGAAGGATGGAAACGCAGTCCGCCTTTATAAGGACCAATGGCGCTGTTGAACTGCACACGGTAGCCCGTATTGACGTGCACCTCGCCCTGATCGTCGGTCCAAGGCACGCGGAACATGATCACGCGCTCCGGCTCAACGAGCCGCTCGATGATCTTGGCCTTCTCAAACTCAGGATGCTGATTGTAGACATCGTGAATAGAGATCAGCACTTCTTTCACAGCCTGCAGAAACTCCGGTTCAGCGGAATGCTTCCACATGAGTCCTTTCAATACTTGTTCAACTTCCATAGTAGTAAACTTGTTTTTAGTCTTAAAGGTTAATCGGGTTGGATACTCCCGGTGTTGTTTCATTGTGTCATTCTGACGCTGCAAATATAGGGTTTATTTTGTAGACAGCAAAGAAAAACAGGAAAAATTTTGCTTAAGAGGTATCGTTTTGCTTAGTTGTGTATTGTGTGTGCGAAAACAAAAGATTGAAGATGTTTTTGTTCTTCTTATGGCAAGTTTTGCCTTGCCCATGAGAAAATCAATAGCGTGGCTGCAATATTCGCTTTTCCCCTTTGTAAATGCATCCCCACTATTAGGTATTTTGTGTCCTACTCAGTCAGTTCTTTGGAGAACGATTCGGTGGTGAATCTCTTTTTGTGTAATTTTGCACATGTTTTAGTATTTTGCATAAAAAGATATGTATTCAAAGATTATTGTTATGGCGGCAATGTGTTTTGGTATGCTCACCGCAGCATACGCTCAGACAAACAGTCTGGCCGTCAGGAAAGGAAGAGTATTAGATACCAAGGGAGAGGCTATCCCAGGTGTGATTGTTTCTGTTAGCCGTACCGAAGAGAGGACCGTAGCCGACGAGATGGGCTATTTTACCCTTCCCGACGATGTTGCAGCGGGAGACACCCTCACGTTTAGCAGTTTGGGCTTTAAGCCTGCCCGTCACATCATTTCCACAGCTGATGGAGGTGATGCGTCACTTATCATCCGTATGAAGGACGGCATGACAGCTCTACAGGAGGTAGAGGTTGTGGGACGTTATGAGAAATCGTATAAGAATACGCTTTCGTTTATAGGTACCAAGACGGCCACACCGCTCAAGGATGTTCCGCAGTCTATTGGCTATGTCACCAAAGAGCTCGTGCTCGACCAAGGTGCACATACTGTTAATGATGTGGTCAAGAATATCAGTGGAGTGAGTCAGTACACATTCTATAATGATTTCTCTATCCGTGGATTCCGCACGACCGGCAACCGCAACTCGGGAAACCTCATCAATGGAATGCGCGCACAAACGAGTTTGTGGAAACAGAGCTCGCTGGCCAACATTGAGCGCGTGGAGATTATTAAGGGCCCGTCCTCGGTGCTTTTTGGTAATGCCGCTCCTGGTGGCGTCATCAACCGCGTGACCAAGAAGCCACTCTCTGAGACGCGCCACACCGTGTCGGTGACAGCAGGCAGTTTCAACACCATTGATGCCTATACTGACTTTACAGGACCTCTGAACCGTAAGCACACATTATTATATAGGTTGAACCTCGGCTATGAGAACAGCGATACCTACCGCGACTTGCAGCAGACAAAGTCGTATATTGTAGCACCCTCGTTCTCTTTTCTCCCCACCGACAAGACGCAGTTTAATGTCGACCTCTCGTGGCAGTATAACAATGGCAAAGTAGACCGCGGGCAGGCCATCTTCGGCGACGGCAGCCTTTACTCGCGTCCCATCTCCAGCTCGCTCTCTGCAGCCAATGACTTTCTGCACGAGAACCTGATGAACATCACGCTGTCGCTCACACATAAGTTCAACCAGCACTTGACGTTCAACAGTATTTACCTCAGCTCCTCCTATGACGAGGACTTGCGGGAGCACAATCAAGCCAACGCCTATGTCACTCTTGCCGACGGAACCACCGACCCGACAAAGGTGCTCATGCAGTGTCTTATCCGTAAACGCCATTTCCGCAACAACAACTTCAACAATTACCTGACATGGACGACGCACACTTGGGGCATTGACCATAAGGTGCTCGTGGGCTATGACTACTTCCAGACCAACCTCAAGCCAGGCTCCTCGCAGATGCTGGCCTCGGGTTATCTGAAGAAAGATGGCACCACCTCGACAAAATACACTGTGAAGACAAAGGATAAGTTTGTGCTCGATGCCAATGGGAATCCTGTGCCCAACGTGCCAGCCTTCAACTTGATCACGAACTCGGGAAACGCCATCCTCGATATTAGTAAGTATGCCTTTGTCTCGTCCAACATCTCGCCCTATGAGCAATATTCGCATGGAGTCTATGTGCAGGAACAGATGAGCGCAGGCTTTCTTAAGCTGCTGTTGGGATTGCGTCAGGAATGGTTCACAGATGTACTCAACAAGGGAAAGTCCGGTGAAAGCACCACACGCCAGCATGCTTTCTTGCCGAGAGTGGGCTTGGTCGGTACGGTCAACAGTCATATCAACCTCTATGCCACATGGATGAAAGGCTTTGAGCCGCAGAGTGCAGCCACACAGAGTGACCCTAACGCCGGTGGTCCTTTCGATCCGGAGACAAGTACGCTCTACGAGGCTGGAGCTAAGACCGAGTGGCTCGACGGACGGCTGAGTGCTACACTTGCTCTCTACCGTTTGGCTAAGACCAATGTGCTTTATAATGCAGGTGACGAGGGAAATCCAGACCTCATGGTTCAGGTCGGTGAAGAGGTTGCGCGTGGTGTGGAGATGGACGTGGCTGGGGATATCTTGCCCAACTGGCATGTGCAGGCAAGCTATGCCTATACCAATGCGAAGATTACTAAAACAGCTACTGATACAGAGAAAGACTTCGGATTGCAGCGCCCCAATACGCCACGACACAGCATGAACATCTGGTCGAAATATATTATCATGCACGGAAGCCTACGAAATCTCGGACTGGGACTGGGCTTCAATGCTGTATCGAGCCGTTATGGACAGGTGGGACGTCGTACCAACACTGTGACATATCCTGGCTATAGCCTCTTCAATGCTGCCCTCTACTACCGTCTCCGTCATCTCCAGGTGCAGGCCAATCTCAACAATGTCTTCAATCGGACCTACTGGGTGGGCGGTTACGATAAGCTCCGCTCCTTCCCCGGTGCGCCTCGCAACATCAACCTTACAGTTACTTATGGATTCTAATAAGCATAAGACCCTCCACGGCTTTTCCCCGTGGAGGGCCTTTGTGTGATAACTCTTTATTTCTGAATCCTAACTTCAAGCTCTCTAATTTCATTTCTTAACTTTCATGTCTTTGTCCGTCATGGCAGCTACGCAGGAGTCTGACCATACATTCTCGGCTGTCTCCACCATGTCGATGATGGTATAGATAGGCAGGATGATGCCCATGATGCCGACGGGAGCACCTTGTCCGGTCATCAGCGAGAGTGTGAGGAAATAGCAGCCCATGGGCACACCGGCATTGCCGACGGCGGAGATCACGGCGATGACGAGCCACAGCATCATCATCGGCAGGGTGAGGTGAGTGCCGCCGTTCTGCATGACAAAGAGCGAGGTGACAAGGATAAACGCCGCGCAGCCGTTCATGTTGATGGTGGTGCAGATGGGCAATATGAAGCGCGACACCTTCGGCGCGACGCCGGCACGCTTCTCCGCTGTGTCCATGGTCACTGGCAGCGTGGCGGCCGAACTCTTCGTGAAGAACGCCATGAGCACGGCAGGCAGCATATGACCTAAGTGACGTGCGGGGTTGATGCCCCGGGCAAGCAGGAAAAGGGGTAGGACGACGAAAAACTGCAAGATGTTGCCACCAAGGATGACGGCGACATAACGGCCCAGAGAGTCAGCGACAACGCCTGCCGAAACCTGTGCGCTGAGCTGTGCGGCAAAGGCGAGGATGCCCAGCGGCAGAGCCCAGATAAGTGCGCGGATGAGCATGAAGAGGATATCCTGCAAACCCAGCAATAGGTTCATCACCGTGTCGCGGCGTGGACTCACCGGCATCTTGGCCAGGGCGATGCCTACTGCGGTTGCGACGAGAAGCAGTGAGAGCACGTTGGCCTCTAAGAAGGGCTGTACGAGATTGTTGGGAACCACAGCGAGGATATGGTCGTAGTAGGTTTCTCCGCCCAACGTCTTCGGGATGGCTCCTTGTCCTCCTGCCACCATCTGTGCGGGCAGGTTTCCCGGTCGGATGAGCAAGTAGAGGATGAGACCTACGGATGCGGCGGCAATGGTGGTGAGTAGTGTGTAGGTCACAGCATGGCGGAAGATGCGTCCCGTATCTTTCTGCGTGCCGATGGAAGCCAGTGTGGTGGTGATGGCCAGTACGATGGTGGGCACAGCAAGAAACTGGAACAGCCGCGTATAGACGGTGGCGATGAAGTTCATCAGCGTGTCGAGCCAGCCCCAGCCCAGCATGCCGAGGACGGCACCCACGACGAGTGCCCCTATCCACAACACGAGCTGCCTGCGGTTCTTCACGATGTTCTGTTTAGCTTGCGTGTTACCTTGACTTGCGTTATCCATAAGAAATTCTTTTTATGTCCTAACGCAAAGGGGTGGGATATATTTTAGTTGAGGCTCATGAATCCTATCTCCACGGGCTTTGTGTTCCCTCGCATATTCCTTTACAATATCTTGCTTGCGATGAATTCTGTGCCAGCGCTTCGTTGCAGTGGGAACTTTTTATGCAAATTTACGCAATTACTTTGTAATGTACAACTTTTGTGAGGAAATTCGCCCGGCAGACAGCGAACTAGTAATTCTCTGATAGTAAAAACAAAAAGAGCATCTTTCTTTTGCCGTCTCAATGTAAACGCTTACCTTTGCAAACGATACGAGAGGATTATCTTTATATAACACACAGGGTATGGCAGTATCCTAAGCCACATGACGGCTTGAATCGAACTCCACGCTTTTTATGAAGAAAGGTTTATTCAAGGGACTGCTGTTCCTTGCCGTTGCCTTATGCTTTACGGCAGGCAACGCCCAGGCCGCTCCTTCCGACCCAAATGCTAACGGTCAGAATCCTTCTGGACTATCTACCGCTGGTTCGGTTTCCAACCCACAAAGTGGCGACGACGATGCCGACGGCCCCGTCATCGTCAGCAATCCCGAAGCAGCGAGATGGTACCATACCGTCGACTCCATCGACTTCTCGCCGCGCCACCGCACGCTCATCTACGGCCCAGACAGCACCTGCCGCCCCATGGATGAGGCGTGGTTCCAGTCCGAGCTCGTTGCACCGGGCACATGGCGCATCCTCTCCGACGGTGACTACACCTATCTCGTCGAAGGCGACAGCGCGGCTATCTGCATCGATACCGGCTATGGTGCCGGCAATCTGCGTCGCTACTGTCAGACGCTGACTTCGAAGCCCTTGTGCTATGTCATCAACATCCACTCGCATTTCGATCACACCGCAGGTAACGCCTACTTCGACTGTGCTTTCATGTATGCCGTCGACGTGCCTTTGGCCACACGGCCCTATGCCAGCTTCCAGGGCATCAGCTTCCCACGCCACTATTCCGTGAGGGCTTCGCCTTCCATCTCGGCAACCGCGACTTGGAAATGCTCGCCTTCCCCAACCATACCAACGACGGCATTGCGCTCCTCGACCGCAGCCACTGCATTCTCTTCTCAGGTGACGAGATTCTCAGCGACCGCATGGTTAAGCTTAACGTCAGCGTGGCACAGTATGCCGCCAACAAGCAGAAGCTCGTCAACGTCATCGACGACTATGACCTCATCCTTGGTGGTGCCGTCCACATCACCGATGTCAGCTGCGTCAAGCGGCTGTTGGCCTGTGCCCAGCACATCCTTGACGGTGGTGCCGACGAGCCCGACACCACGGCTACCAAGCACAACTATGTCAAAGTGCAGCCCACCGTGCCTGATGGTGCTGAGGCCGTCTTTGTGTGCCACGCTCCCCGTGAGGGCGACAGTGCCGGTCCCGAGGCTCCCGCGTCGGAATATACACAGATGAGCTACGGTGGCGTGACTCTGATGTATCTTAAGGACAAGGTGAAGTAGGCGCTGTCCCACCGCTTTGCGTAAATAAAAAGCGAATACCGGGAATCGCTGTTCTTTGTATTCGCTTTTTGCGTATTACCTGAAGGGCATCCTCTGCCATAGCACGACCATGCCATGGACGAGGAACCGCCTCACGTCGGTGCGTGCGCAGGCAAGCAGGTAAGCTTGGCTTCCGCTTCATCGTTTGTTTTCATTTAGCTTACTTTCACTTTCCCAATACAGCTCGTATGAAAATACAATTTAAAGAATGTTTTGATAAAAAATATAAGAGCCTATACAAAATCCTATGATGAGTAAAATGAGATTTACGCATAATACACGTTTGTCCCTTCCTTGATGGAAAATAGTGATAATGCGCCAACTTTGATAAATCAATGTAATGACAATAATAGCATCTATGGAAAAGCCTAAAAGTCGAAAGAAATGTTGCCCCATATGTTTTGTTATTCAATATTTAATTTCTGATATTTAGCGTAAATAGGACTGTTGGGCAAGTGGTAGTATGAGCAATTGTGAGATTTATGTAAGCAATATGAAAATTCCGCTACAGCAATACATACCCCAACTGGACCTAATGCTTTTTTTGCTATCGTTTTAAAAGTTTTCTTTATTACTGCTTTTGTCCAATATTTTGCAGTTGATTGCCCGGCACACATGAACACATCGGCCCCTATTGCTTCTATCGCACAACTTTCAACTACATTCCAATTTATACTGTTGTCTGCGTATGCTTTTGTAGCAAATATATCTAGAATTGACGACATCTTATGACTTTTAAAAGCGTATGAATCTGTCATGTCCTCCGATATTAGTAGAACTAAAGGGATGAGTGCCGTCTTATCTGCGTTATTTTCCTGCAACATGTTTTCAATTTCAGTGTCAGAGAAATCTAACGACTTTAAGAAATTAATGCTTTCTTTAACCATAGGAGGTAATATCTCATTAATTTTAGAAGATGAAACAGCAATGCTATATTCTGATTTTGGCTTTGGGGAAACATATAATTCTGCGGCAGTCAAATCATGCAAAGCACACAAATCGTTAAAGTTATATACATAATTATATAAGTCGCGTACTGTTGGTTTGGTATCATCAGGAAATGAAATGTTTATATATTTATCACCTTCCTTTGTTATAGAGACATTTGCTCTTGTATTACTATTGTTTGCGAAGACAGATTTTGTGAATAATTCTCCTATATTAGTATTTAAGTAACTAATAGCTTGTCGTCCTAATGTGGAGTGTTCCACATCTTGCATGTCAGAGCAAGACATCACTAACAATGATACAGTGTACATTGTTAGTATTGATAATAAGTTAATGATTCTTTTCATGTCTTTTTTATTTGGTTTTTAGAAATATTTCCGCAAATATAATAAAAATGGTCTAATATAGTTCTTTCTTATACATACTTTTATGATTCTTTGTATATATTTTTTTCTCTCTTGTTAATATATTTACCTTTCTTTAAGAATCTAATTCAAAACAAGTAACTACTTAGTCTTTTTTGCACGATGATTCGGAACGACCTACAGTTAGTCTTTCTCAGATATGAGCTTTCCGATAAAGTCATCCTTGGGTGCCATGTCCGATACGAGGCTAAACAGAGTTTTGAACTTCGAAACACCATTTCTCTTTGCTGTCTCCACAATAGAATGAAAACAAGCATACTCGCTCGTCTGCCACGACTTCGGTTCTGAATCCTCCTGGGACCTTTGACTTTACTTTCAATATTCTTATGGCCCCCTCACTCGAGCTGTTATGGTAAGGGACATCCTTTTGCTCAAGGAATGTGTTCGCAAGTTCAAGATAGAACTGCAATTTTCGGTGTCAGATATAGACCTTAATAATCTATACCTGAAAACACCGAGGGGTTAGGGGGCGAGCAGCCCCCATGCAACGTAAAAATTCAGATAGCAATACAAAAAAAACAAGAAAGGGAGACCGCTGTCTCCCAAAGATTACTTACTTTTGTATTGCAATATGTACAAGCAAATAACCTCGGAGCAAAGGTACACAATTTCTATCTTACTTCAACAAGGAATGAAGAAAAAAGACATAGCAACTGCTATAAAGGTCAGTCCGTCCATCATATCGCGCGAACTCAAGCGAAACAGTGGGCGTAGAGGAGGCTATAACTGGGAGACAGCCCAGAAGAATGCTTTCTATCATAAGCATCGTTGCCCTGGCAACCGATCTGTCGGACAAGACGTCAAGGAGAAGGCCATAAGGCTGCTCAAGGAGGAGCAATGGTCTCCTGAACAGATCTCTGGCAGTCTGGCAAAGGAGGGGCTGTCTATATCCCATGAGACCATATATGCCATCATACGCAAGGACAAGCGGCAGGGCGGTGATTTCTACAAGAACTGCCGTCACCAGCTCAAGCACAGGGCAAGACCTGTCGGCGGAAGGCTTTCCTCAATACCCAATCGGGTAAGCATTGACGAGCGTCCAAAAGAGGCGGACGGCAAGCGCTTCGGAGACTTCGAGATGGACACCATTGTTGGCAAAAACAACCATGGTGCCATTGTCACAATCATTGAGAGAAGCACCAACATGCTCTTCATACGAAAACTCAACAAGGGCAAGGATGCCGAGGCATTGGCTGAAGTGGTGATACATCTACTCAAGCCTTTCAAGAACATCATCAAGACCATCACTACAGACAACGGAACTGAATTCGCCTGCCACGAGAGGATCAGCCAGGCTCTGGAAGCACCCGTCTACTTCGCGGATCCTTACTCCTCTTGGCAGAAAGGAGGCATTGAAAATGAAAACGGGCTTATCAGGCAGTACATACCCAAATCAACTAAAATGGAGGATGTCAGCCATCAAGATGTGAACCGAATTATGCATAAAATTAACAGGCGACCAAGAGAAAAATTAAATTTTGCCACACCTATAGAATGCTTTTACGAAAAGCTTTCGTAAATTTGCACTTGCTATTTGAATTCGCAGTTACAATCCATATCCTGAAAAGTCAACTTTTGTTAAATCACAGGCTATAACCATAGAGGTGTTGTAACTTTGTAAATAAAAGCAACGAAAGAGAAACACAGTATGGATAAGAAAATAGATGAGCAGGAAATGAACGCTCGTGTGCAATGTGCGGTGGATAACTTCATGCGGGGCTATGGCTGTTGTCAGAGTGTGGTGGCAGCTTTTGCCGACCTTTATGGCTTGGACGACACGATGGCCAAGCGTGTGGCTGCCGGTTTCGGCGGTGGAGTAGGGCGGTTGAGAATGATGTGCGGTGCCGTGTCGGGAATTGTCATGCTGGTTGGACTGGATTGTGGCCAAACAGAAGGCAGCGACCGCACGGGTAAGTCGCATTGCTATCAAGTGGTGCAGCAGCTGTTGGCGGAGTTCAAGGAGCAGAATGGATCTGTCATCTGCGCTGAGCTGTTGGGGCTGAAAGGCCATGATAAGGCGATGACCAGTTATGTAGCCTCTCCCCGCACCGCCGAGTATTACAAAACCCGCCCATGTGCGGCAAAGGTAGAGTGCGCCGCAAAGATCTTTGCAGCGTACTTGATGGAGAAGGAGAATAACGAATAAACTCGTATAAACATTTTGTGTTTGCGATTTTTCTTCTTCTCGGAAAAATTGTGTAAGTTTGCAGTAGACTAAAGACCGAAAGTTTATGCCAACACAGATACCACAGGAGTGGACACGGTTCATCCTTAAGGATGTGACCTTTGTCAACCTGATGATGCGACATATATATAATGTGCTCATCGTTGCCAACCCTTACGACGCCTTCATGCTCGAAGACGATGGACGCGTGGAGGAAAAGATCTATAACGAGTATGCGCAGCTCGGACTGCGATATCCGCCCACCTTCACCCAGGTGTCGACTATTGAGGAAGCTGAAAAGATACTCAGTTCTACCAAGATCGACCTTGTCATCTGTATGCCCGGAAACGCCGACAACGATGCCTTTACCGTAGCGCGAAGCATCAAGCAGAAATTTCTCGACATCCACTGCGTGGTGCTCACTCCTTTCTCCCACGGCATCAGCAAACGCATGGAAAACGAGGATCTGAGCATCTTCGACTATGTCTTTTGCTGGTTGGGCAACACCAATCTCATTCTCTCCATCGTCAAATTGATCGAGGACCGCATGAATATCGACCACGATATTCAGGCTGCCGGTGTGCAGATGATATTGCTTGTGGAAGACTCTATACGGTTCTACTCCAGCATCCTGCCCAACCTCTATAACTATATCCTGCAACAGAGTCAGAACTTCGCCACCGAGGCGCTCAACCGCCATGCCGCCACACTGCGTATGCGTGGTCGTCCAAAGGTGTTGCTGGCCCGTACCTACGATGAGGCCATACAGCTCTATGAGAAATACAAGGACAACTGCTTGGGCGTCATCAGCGATGTACGCTTCCCCATCCATGCCCATCTTGAACATCAGGGAGCCATGGGCGGCAACAAGGAAGAGAAAGATCCTGAAGCCGGCTTCAAACTCTTGGAGGCCATCCGACGCGAGGACGAGTATGTGCCGCTCATTATGGAGAGTGCCGAGTCGGCCAACCGTGAGCGGGCCGAAAGGGAAGGCTTTAAGTTCGTCGACAAGAACTCCAAGATGCTCAGCGTGGACTTGCGCCACCTCATGGAGGAGCATATGGGCTTTGGCGACTTCATTTTCCGTGATCCGAAGACCCACCGGGAGATGATGCGCATACATACTTTGAAAGAGTTGCAGGATAATATCTTCAAGATACCGCGCGACTCCATGCTTTACCATATCTCGCGCAACCACATGAGCCGTTGGCTCTGTGCCCGTGCCATCTTCCCAGTGAGCAACTTCCTCAAGCATGTCACGTGGCATAAACTCCAGGATGTGGATGCTCACCGACAGATCATCTTCGATGCCATCGTGCAGTATCGTCACATGAAAAACCTCGGTGTCGTAGCTGTCTTTGACCGTGGCAAGTTCGACCGCTACGCCCACTTTGCACGCATCGGCGACGGCTCGCTTGGTGGCAAAGGACGTGGTCTGGCTTTTCTTGACAACGTCATCAAGACGCATCCCGATTTCAACCGCTTCAGTGGAGCCACCGTGCAGATCCCTAAAACCGTGGTGCTCTGTACGGATGTCTTCGATCAGTTCATGGAGCAGAACAATCTCTATGACATTGCGCTCAGTGATGCGCCCGACGAAGTCATCCTTCAGCACTTCCTGGAGGCGCAGTTGTCCGACAGTTATATTGCCGACTTCTTCACCTTCTTCGAGGCTACGCACAGTCCCATCGCCATTCGCTCCAGCTCGTTGCTTGAGGACAGCCACTACCAGCCTTTTGCCGGTATCTACTCCACCTATATGATTCCCAACCTCGACGACAAGTACGAGATGCTTCGTATGCTCGCCGCGGCTATCAAGAGCGTCTATGCTTCGGTCTATTACCGTGACTCCAAGGCTTACATGACGGCGACGTCCAATGTCATCGACCAGGAGAAGATGGCTGTCGTGTTGCAGGAAGTAGTCGGACAAAACCATGGCGACCGCTACTATCCCACCATGTCGGGTGTGCTGCGCTCGCTCAACTATTATCCTGTGGGTGAGGAGAAAGCTGAGGAAGGCATTGCTTCATTGGCGCTCGGATTGGGTAAGTATATCGTCGACGGCGGACAGACTTTGCGCGTCTCGCCTTGGCATCCTCGTCAGGTCATGCAGCTCTCTGAGATGGAGACAGCACTGCGCGAGACCCAGACGCGCTTCTATGCACTCGACATGAAGCGCGATGTGGGCAGTGACTTCAAGGTGGACGACGGATTCAATATCCTCAACCTGCGTGTCAAGGAAGCCGAGAAGGACGGTACGCTGCAATATATCGCATCAACCTATGACCCTTATGACCAGATCATCCGCGACGGCGTCTATGAGGGTGGTCGCAAGGTCATCTCGTTCTGTGGCGTGCTCCAGCAGGATGTGTTTCCCCTGCCCGAGATCATGCAGATGTCGATGAAGTATGGCGCAGAGGCCATGCGGCGTCCGGTGGAGATCGAGTTTGCTTGCAACCTCAACGCTGACCGTACGGGCGACTTCTATCTCTTGCAGATACGTCCGATCGTTGACAGCAAGCAGACACTCGTGGAGGATGTGGCGGCATTGCCCGATGATGAATGTCTGTTGCGCAGTCACCGCTCACTCGGTCACGGCATCGTCGACGACGTGACCGACGTAGTCTATGTGAAATACGACGACGACTTCACGGCGATGAACAATCCTGCCGTGGCCTCTGAATTAGAGCATATCAATCGGCAGATGATCGACGAGGGGCGTGGCTATGTGCTCATCGGTCCCGGACGATGGGGCTCCAGCGATCCGTGGCTTGGTGTGCCGGTGAAGTGGCCGCATATCTCTGCAGCCAAGGTGATCGCGGAGGTGGCACTGAAAAACTATCGTGTGGATCCCAGCCAGGGCACTCATTTCTTCCAGAATCTCACCTCGTTTGGCGTGGGCTATTTCACTATCGACACCAATCAGAGTACGGATCAGGGCGGTATGGTGCACAAGGATATTCTCGACGCCATGCCCGCTGTGGAGGAAACGCAGTATGTGCGCCACGTCCGCTTCAACCGTCCGCTGAGAATACTCATGGACGGAACCAAGCAAGAAGGGGCGATAACAATGTTGAATGATGAATGATGAATTGGTTCAGTGTTGAATGCTGAACAACGCGTCACTTAATAATTATTAATTTCTTTAGGTCAAAATAACAACGAATAAGAAAAACAGCTATATTTGCGATTGATATGGACATCTCTTAGAATTAAGCCTATGGACATCATTAGGAGAATTGCTGTCTCTGTCGTCTGTTTGTTGATGGCGGTGGGTAGCCTTGAAGCGAAAAGACCATTTGTGAGGGTCAACGGCTTTGAGGTGAGCAAGCATGTGACGTCCATAGAGATGGAAGGCAATATGATGTTGTTGCGGTGGAACGACAATACAGTCATTCGGGGACAGTTGGCCGATGTGATGATCAACCTTGCTTGTCACGACTGTGTTGACAAGGCCCGCATTCTTTCTGTCAGCGGCATGCAAACCTCTAAAATGCGTGTAGAAGGTCTGACGTTGGGCTCCACTTATTCTCTTTATGATTTGATGGGCAATTGCCTGGGCACACGTACAGTCGACAGTCCTATTCTTTCTGTAGACATCAGCCATCTCACCACGGGCATCTACTTGCTCAAGTGCCAAAGCCTTGTGATGAAGTTTGTCAAGGGATAGCATTGTGCTTCCGATTATTCTTAATACAAATCTCCTCCTTTTATCAAGAATTTGAGAATTGTAGAATTCCCTGTTCCTTGGATGGTTGCCCACGCGAAGTGCATTGCTAAAAGATGTTTCTTTTTTCCGGTATTCTGTTTTTATTGAGTACCTTTGCGTCCTTAATAGAGAAAAGTAATGAAGAAGAAACTATCACAAATCCTTAGTCTCATTGTTTGTTTGCTGATGGTGGCTGTCGTCTCCCTGCGTCGTGACGGCAAGCTGCTGGGACATGATTTCCGTGCCAAGCAAAAGACGGAGATCTCAGTGAAGAACGATACTCTGCGCATGGAGCCCGACGGCACCATGGTCATCAACACCACCAGTCTGGGAAAAGACATCTCGGGTTATGGCGGAGCAGTGCCGTTGGAGATCTATGTCGATAAGAAGGGAATCGTCACGCAGGTGAAGGCTTTGCCCAATGGTGAGACGCCGGAGTTCTTTGGCCGTGCGAGCGCACTGTTCAATGCGTGGAAAGGCAAGAGCCTGAAAGAAGCTGAAGCCATGCAAGTCGACGCCGTCTCGGGGGCAACCTATTCGTCCAAGGCCATCATTGCCAATATGCAACGCGGACTGCAATATGCCGACAAGGCCAGCGCAAAGGCTCAGACGAGTATGCAGTTTGACTTCAGCGCGAAGAACATAGCCGGACTGATCGTAGCACTGATGGCTGCCATTATCCCACTCTTCATCAAGAACCGGCGTTATCGCATCGCGCAACAGGTGCTCAACATCGTTGTGCTGGGTTTCTGGTGCGGCACGATGGTGTCTTATAGTGCGATCATTGGCTACATGTCCAATGGTATGAATGTAGTCTCCTTGCTATTGCCTTGTGTACTGCTCGTCATCGCTTTCATTTATCCGTTGTTCGGCAAGAAGAACTACTACTGCAATCATGTCTGTCCCTACGGCAGTTTGCAGGAGCTGATGGGCAAGACTATTCGCTACAAGGTGAAGATCTGTGGCAAGACTATCAAGCGTCTCAACATTTTCCGCAGAGTGTTGTGGGGCGCGCTCATGGTGTGCTTGTGGACAGGACTGTGGTTTGACTGGGTCAACTACGAGCCGTTCTCTGCGTTCATGGTGGAATCAGCTTCTTGGGTAGTCATCGCCATCGCCTTGGCCTTTGCCCTTCTTTCCGCCATCGTCATGCGACCCTATTGCCGCTTTGTGTGCCCGATGGGTAGTATGTTCAAGGTGGTGGGTTAATAACCCTCCACTCTGAACCAGTCGACATCCATCCATCCTCGGTTGCCCGTGGTGCCGGGACGCATGCTGGCGAAACCTATCCTGGCTCGGTAGGCTCCAAGGTCGTCAGCACCTTCTCCGTTTCTTTTCCTTGTCGGTCAGCATTCTTGCAGCTGATCTGTAGCAGTTCGAATTTATTACCCTGCCGTCTGCATACGAGCGCCTGGTAGCTCATTTGTACATGCCGTTGCCCAAGTCCGGATCCCAAACCTTGGAATGGTATTGTGCTGAGGCTGGAAACAGTCCCAGCCCTGCACAGAACAAGAGTGTGAGAAAGAGAGATTTCTTTTTTATCGATGGATCAATTTAGGTTCTTATTGTAAACAGGAGAACTTAGCAGCTATTGTTTGTTTACTCTTTTAACGACACACCTTGTTTAATATTGCGTAATCTCAGCAGTGCTTCGAGATAATAATAGTCGGCCGCGTCGAGCAGCGCCTGTCGGTAAATGGCATTGTGGTTTAGCTCATAGTCCTTGCCAAAGGAGCAAAAGGTGATGAATCCCAAGTCGTGGTCGTAGCCTTCCGGCAGTTCCAAGTCTTCTGCTTGTCGCCATGAAGGATATTTCGTGGCTCCCAGTGAGCCGTCGGATTTTTGCAGGTCGCGCAGCTCCGGTCTCACCTTCTGATGACAGCGTTGCAACTGCTGGTTGACTGAAACGAAGAATCAGTGTGGCTAGTGAGGGTAAACGTTGAGAACAAGATTGCCAAAGCGGAGATCTTGAGAAGACGATGAGGCTTGAACACTTTGAAGATTAGATCTCTTTGCATAGACGTGGTAATTGATAGTTTTTAATATATAGTACGGATGACCTCGGTGAAATACGTATATAAAAAAGACAGCCTGAAATCACTTCCAAGCTGTCTCGTATCTGAATTTTGTAATTTTCAATGTAGAGCGATGATTCGCTCTCTTTGGTTATCCTACAATCTCTATTCTTTACCTTTTACTAATACCTTACTGATTACAATCTTAAACCTAATAACTAAAAACCTAAATCTATTACTAACCTAAACAATCTATTAACCTTTTGACACTGCAAAGGTACGACGAATTCTTCGTACCCTCGAATAATTTTTGTAAGAAGTATCTTTTCCCCCCCGTCTTTCTTAATCTATATCAAGTAGTTGTGTGCGATAACAACAATAAGTTACGACTTTGATGAGTTTTTTATTCTCTATTTTACTTTCTTGAACTCCATGGCCGCTCCGCCACTCTTGAGCAGTGGCAGGGTGATGCGCTCGCCGAACTTGATGGTGTGCAGGGTCGTAGACACTTTGTGCGGGTGTTTAGCTTGGGATCATCCTGATAGAGACTCATGGCGTACTTACCTTTCTTTGGCAGGAAGTCAGCCGTGTTGATGGTGATCGTCCAGGGCTCGAAGACTGCGACAAAGGTACGGCTCTATGCTTCGTTGTGCTGGCGCGCCACAAAGGTGGGAACGGGTTGCTGTCCGATGTTGTAGGGCTGTCCCTTCATGTACTCATATTCAAGGTTGACGGGCGGGAGAACAGCCAGGTGGAGTCGGCGGATACTTTCGCGAGATAGCGCTCGGTATTGGCTTTCCATTTGGCGAGGTCAGCATTTTCCTTTTGCTGTGGCTTTGCCCGATGTGCTGAGAGGAAACTGTAGCATCAACAGCAGGCTAAGATAAAGTGCTGTATGTTTCATGCGTTTCGTTTTTTATTAATATAACGTATAAAGTCTCGAATCTACGTAATGATAGTCACTTCTTTGTTTTGTGTTTCGTTGCTTCTTGCATATTGCCGTATGGTACTTGTTGAATTTTCTGACAAAAAACGGGCTCTGAGAAGGCGTTCTTTTCGAGCAAACCGTCTTTTGCTCCGATTTTTGCGAATTTTGGACGGTTTTTATAAAGTTCTGAAACACAACAAGATATAAAAAATGACGTTTTTGGCTCTTTGTCAGAAAGCCTTTCTGACCAAAAATTCTCTAGAGAATTTTCTGTCATCTCGGTAGTTTGACACGGTCATCTCACCTTTTTGATCGCATCAAAAGGCCTCTTTGACCAAGTCAGCTCACTGCTTTCTCTCTGAGCCGACCGCTTTTTGGTGCCTTCATCCTCGCTTTTCTTGATTTTCAACTCATGTTCCTCTCTAGAATGACGGAAAATGTTGACAGAGTTTTGTTAGAAATTTTGTCTGTATGCCTTGGTCTCGTGGTTCTTTTCTTCTTATGCTTTTATTCCCAGCATTTATTCGCTCGCTTTGTTGTAAAATCCAAATAAAATGCGTAAGTTTGCAAAAGAATAAAGAATGAACGCACTATGGAGCAGATGATGAGAAAATATCCGGTAGGCATTCAGACCTTCGAGAGAATCATTAGAGAGGGTTTTATCTATGTTGACAAGACCGACCTCGTATGGCAAATGGCACACTATGCCACCTTCGTTTTCATGAGCCGTCCCCGCCGCTTTGGCAAGTCGCTGCTCACGTCGACTTTGGAATCGTATTTCAAAGGCGACCGTGAGGTGTTTGAGGGCTTGAAGATCATGGAGCTTGAGAAGGAATGGACGCAGTATCCAGTGCTACATCTCGACCTCAGCGTTGCCAAAGGACAGGACAGTGCAGAAGAACTTCGCGAAACGCTGATGTGGATGATGGGACCATTAGCAAAAGTTTTTGGGCGCGAGAGCGATGAGACCACGCCGGGCAAGCTGCTCACCGGCCTTATCCATCGGGCGCAGGAGAAAACGGGCAAGCAGGTGGCGGTGATCATCGACGAGTACGATGCCCCTTTACTTGACGCACTCCACGATCAGGTCACGCTCAATGCCATGCGCAAGGTCATGCAGGAGTTCTATGTGCCACTCAAGGCTAACGAACAGTACCTTAAGTTCTGTTTCATCACGGGCATTACGAAGTTTTCGCAATTGAGCATTTTCTCGACCATCAACAACTTGAAGAATGTGTCTTTGCTGCCAAGGTTTGCCACCATCTGCGGATTCACCGAGCATGAGGTACAGACTGTTTTCAAAGAGGACATCTGCGAAATGGCAAAGGACTTCAAGCTGACTCCTGAGGAAATGTACGCCAAGATCAAGTTCAAATACGACGGCTATCATTTTGCTGGTGGTGCTGAGGCTGTTTTCAATCCTTTCAGTCTGCTCAACGCCTTGGGCGACCGATTGCTGAAGAACTACTGGTTTGCTTCTGGCACGCCGACATTCCTCATCAAGCAGATGCAGCATTTCCATACAGACATCACCTCGCTCGATTCGCTCGATGTGCCCGAGTCGGCCTTCGACCAACCCACAGAGAACATGAAAGATGCGCTGCCACTGCTCTATCAGAGCGGCTACCTCACCATCAAGGACTATGATCCCGAAGGTGAAACCTACTTCCTGTCCATCCCCAATCAGGAAGTGCGCGTTGGCTATGTTAATGGTTTGCTGCCCACTTATACCGGCTTGAACAGTGGTGACGTGCAAGTCGGCTTTGCCTTAAAATTTTGGAGAGCCTTGAAGCAGGGCGACATCGACTTGGCCATGCAGCACATGCAGGCTTACCTCGCCGGCATCCCTTATGTCGAGGGCTTCAAGCAGAAACTCGCTGAGGCCAAGACAAAGGAAGGCTTCTACGAGTACACCTTATATCTGATCTTCTCCATGCTCAATGTCTATGTGCGCACGCAGGTGAAGGTAGCGGGCGGCCGCGTGGATATGGTCATCTTCATGCCCGATGCCATCTACGTCATGGAACTGAAGGTAGGCGACACGGCGCGCCATGCCCTTGAGCAGATTGATGCCCGCGGCTATGCCAAGCCTTATCTCACCGACGGCCGCCGGGTGGTGAAGGTCGGCATCCGCTTCGATGCAGACAAGCACACCGTGGATGAATGGGAGGTGGAGTGATATGAGAAGATGGAATCACCAAGTGTACAAAAACTTGTTGGCTCCGGGCATGTAAGTAAAGAAGTGGACATAGCCAGGGGTCTTACCTTTGACACCATATGTCGTATTGAAGGTTGTGATCTGCGAGAAGTAGAATCTTTTTCATTTTGCTATTGTTTTTTAAAGTGATTACGACATTAATTCGGATGGGAAGAAAAAACTACGCAAAAAAATAACAGCCTCACCCCCAGCCACTCTCCAAGAGGAGAGTGGCTGGGGGTGAGGCTGTGGTTGGGGGGTGAGGATTGGAATTACTCTTTCACTTCAAACAGCATTCAGAGAATTTCTACTTCCTCTCGCCATGAACCCATGGAGAACGTCCGATGCGCCATAGGTTCGTAGAACTGTTTTGTAGTTGATGCTCCTTAAACGCTGTTAAATTAGGGCTGAAAGAGCTAATAAAGGCTAATAACTAAAACGATTAGTTGTATCGAACTATATTTTTTCGTTACTTTGTCATTGTAAACATTAAAGCGATACAATTATGAAAAAGCTAACGGCAAAGGAAAAGGAAATTATGGATATGCTGTGGCAGCATGGCCCCATGTTCGTCAAGGACATGCTGAAGTTGTATCCAGAGCCCAAACCCCATTTCAATACCGTCTCCACACAGGTGCGCATCTTGGAGAGCAACGGCTACGTCAATCACGAGGCTGTGGGCAACAGTTATCGCTATCAGGCAGCCATCACGGAAGAAGCCTACGGCAAGAGTACCCTTGCCGGCGTGATCAAGAACTATTTTGACGACTCTTATCTTTCGGCTGTGAGTGCCTTTGTCAAGGAAAAGAAGATTACTGTCGACGACCTTCGTGAGTTGATAGAGCAGATAGAGCAAGGCAAGTAATCAAAATGAATATATGATGGATTTTCTGTATTATAATCTCCGTGTAGCGGTATTGATAGCGGTGTTCTATATGTTCTACCGTTTGTTGCTGTCTCGTGACAGTTTCCATCAGCTCAACCGTTTGGTGCTGTTGGGCACAGCTTTGGCTTCTTTTGTCTTGCCTCTGTGTGTCATCACCATCCATCACACCGAGGTACTGTCATCACTGCCCACAGTAGAGACGGCTGTCGTCGGTGGTGGCAGCGCGTCCGTGGTTCCGTCCACGCCCTGGTGGCATATCACGTTGCCAATTGTCTACTGGTCAGGCGTCTTTTTTACATTATTATATACAATTCTCTCGATATCGAAGGTATGCATACTTATTGGCCGATGCGAGAAGCACCGGCAGGCCGACGGCTCTGTCATTGCCGTGGCCGATGGGGAAGTGTCCCCATTCTCCTGGATGCACTTTATCGTGGTGCCGCGTAGCGACTACGCCCATCCCGACAGTACCATCCTCATGCACGAGCGTGAGCACATCCGCCGGCATCATTCTTGGGATGTGCTGCTCGTTGATGTTCTCTCGTCGTTTCAGTGGTTCAATCCTGCTATATGGATGCTGCGTTCAGATCTGCGCGCCATCCACGAGTATGAGGCTGATGCGGCGGTTCTCTCAAGTGGCGTCGAAGCGCGCCAGTATCAATATCTATTGGTAAGAAAAGCCATGGCTGCGGCAGGGTACTCTGTGGTCAATGGTTTCAATCACAGTACCCTAAAACAACGAATTACTATGATGAATACTCATAAGCAAAACCGATATTCCTGGCTCAAAGCCATGTATGTACTTCCCATTGTTGCCGTCTCGCTTTGTGCCACGGCCAAGACTGTTACCGACTATAAGGTTGCCGACAGCACTGCTCCGTCTGTTTCCCAGCCGGCTGCTGTTCAGCGTTCTGCCTCCACAAACGTACCGGCAGCTTCGATAGAGGATTTTGTAGAGCAAAAAGTAGCCCAGGAAGATACGACCAAGCTCAAGGATCTCCTGGTTGTCGTCGACGGTAAAGAGATGCCTTATTCCTCATTAGAGGGTCTCGACCCTTCTTCCATTTCGGCTATAAGCGTCTATAAAGACAAAGCTCACACGGCTCAGTACGGAAAGAAAGGGGTCAATGGAGTGATTGTAGTGACAACGAAGAAAGCAGCGTCAGCAGAAGGGGAGGAAAGAAGCGGCTTTGAAGTTGTCGACGAAATGCCTCGGTTCAATGGAGGAACTACGGCTATGATGCAGTATCTTTCTCAGAATGTCCATTATCCCCTTGTAGCGCAGGAATGTCATGTGCAGGGGCGTGTCGTCGTCAGCTTTATTGTCAAGTCCGACGGCTCCATTGCTGATCCTAAGGTTGTCTACAATGGCACCAAGAGTGTGGCCGTAGAGACGAATCCCGCTTCGGGCGAGAAGAAAGAGACTGCCGTTGATGTTGCTGAAAATCAGAAGAAGGTTGCTGAGGCTCAGGAGGCCTTGGCTCAAGAGGCTTTGCGTGTGGTAAGCAGCATGCCGGCGTGGACACCGGGCAAGCAGAAAGGGAAACCCGTCAATGTGAAATTTAATATCCCCATATCCTTCATGCTGAATAGATCATCAAAGTAGATAAATTCCCTTCAAGGTAGAAAAATTGTGACAGCCCCATGCAGCAGTCTTTGTACGGACAGCCCCCGTGCTTTTTGATCGTGGCATGGGGCTGCGATATTACATCTATGTCCTTTTGGAGTGTCTGTGTGACGAATCCGTTATTGTTTTTCCCGAATAGCTTAAAAAATATAACGATTATTATTTGTTAATGCTGCTAATATTAGTTACCTTTGCAGAAGTAGACAAGTCACGTTATATATGATGGATCCATATATCAAGCAGCAGTTTCTTTCCGAGGTTAAACAGGCTGTTCCGGAGAGACAGATATACACCGATAGCCTCCGTACTTATGCCTGGGGTACTGATGCCAGCTTCTATCGCATGACCCCGCAAGTCGTCGTCCGCACAAAGAACGAGCAGGAGGTGCAGGCAGCCTTCAAGGCGTGCAAGAAATACGCAATTCCTTTTACCCTCCGCGCTGCCGGCACGTCACTCTCCGGACAGAGCTGTACTGACTCTGTACTCATCGTGGCAGGCAAAGGTTGGGAGCAGTTCCACTTGGATGATGACAAGAATGCCATCACCCTTCAGCCCGGTATCACGGGAGGACGTGTGAACAAGATTTTGAAGCCTTATGGGCGTGTGTTCCCGCCCGACCCGGCCTCGGTGGGCAGTGCAATGATCGGTGGCATCGTGGTCAACAACGCCTCGGGCATGAACTGTGGCGTGCATGCCAACAGCGATCACATGTTGCTCAGTGCCCGCCTCATTCTTACCGATGGCACCATTCTCGATACCGGCGATGAGCAGAGCCGTGAGGCTTTCCGGAAAAGTCATCCCGAGTTTATCAAGAAAATCGAGACTCTGCGTGATGAGGTGCGGAAGGATGCTGACCTCACGGCGCGCATCAGGTATAAGTATTCCATCAAGAACGTCACGGGTCTCAACATCCGGCCGCTTGTCGACTACGACGATCCCTTCGACATCATTGCACACAGTATAGTGGGTTCTGAGGGAACGCTTGCCTTCCTCTCCGGTGTCCGCATGAGAACGCTGCACGAATATCCTTACCGCGCTTCGGCTATGGTTTATTTCCAGACCATGGAGGAGAGCTGCAAGGCCATCGTCGCTTTGAAACAGTTGAAAGCCGACGAGGACGACATGGCGATGACCTATGAGAATCTCAAGGTAAAGAGTGCGGAGATGCTCGACTATCTGTCGTTGCAGAGTGTCGACGACCCCGTCTATCTGAACTATAAGAAGGATGTGGATGCAGGTCGTATTGACGGCGTAGCCAAAGGCGACTACCACAATCTCACGGCTGTCCTCACCGAGACCAAGGCCCTGACGCCGGAAGGACTGAAGGCAAATATCCAGGAGGTCATGGACACGCTCTCGAGATTTAACCCCTATGGCGAGCCCGCCTTTACCGATGACCCAAAGGTCTATGGAAAGTACTGGTCTATCCGCTCCGGTATCTTCCCTGCTGTGGGTGGCCAACGGCCAGTCGGTTCTTCCTGTCTTATCGAGGATGTGGCGTTCCATATCCAAGACCTTCCGCATGCTACTGTGGATTTGCAGCAACTCATCGCGCGCCACGGATACAAGGATGCCTGCATCTATGGCCATGCCTTTGAGGGCAATTATCACTTCATCCTTAATCAGAGTTTCGCCACAAAGGAAGAGGTGGAGCGCTACCGCAGCATGATGGAGGATGTGGTGAAGCTCGTCGTGGGCAAATACGATGGTTCCTTAAAAGCAGAGCATGGTACCGGCCGCAATATGGCACCGTTTGTCAAGTATGAGTGGGGGGAGAAAGCCTATGGCGTGATGAAGCAGTTGAAGCGTATCTTCGACCCCGACAATATCCTCAATCCGGGTGTCATCTTCAATGATGACCCCGACTGTTTCATCGAGCATCTCAAGCCGTTGCCCGTACTTCACTACGATCTCAAGGCACGTCAGGAAGAGGGAGACAACCATTTGGCGGTTTCAACGATGGACGAGATGTGGCAAGACGTTGAGAAAGCAAACCGCTGTATAGAATGTGGATTCTGTGAGATCAACTGCCTGTCGTGTGGCTTCACGCTCTCCTCAAGGATGCGTATCGCCTCTCAGCGGGAGATGCTCCGTCTCAGACTGACCGGTGAGGATCCGAAACGGCTCGCGGAGATGGAGAAAGCCTATCGCTATCTCGGTGAACAGACGTGTGCCACAGATGGCCTTTGCGCTACTTCCTGCCCGATGAAGATCAATACGGGCGATCTCACGCATCTGCTGCGTCAACTCTTCATGGACCAGCATCCGGAGCAACGGGCTATCGGACAGATGGGTGCCAACCATCTCGGTGCCATGAAAGATGTGGTGCGTGGCGCGCTCACAGCGGCTTCGTTAGGTAGGAACGTGCTCGGTACGGCAACTATGAAGAAAGTGTGCGGTGGACTTCATCAGCTCGGTATCCCGCAGTGGTCCACGGCTATGCCGGGTGCCATCCGTAACCCGTCCCAGGCAATGCTTAACCAGCAATCGTCTGAGCTGAAGGTGGTCTATCTGCCGAGTTGTATCAATCAGACCATGGGACTGACGAAAGGTGCTCCCGTCAAGCGACCGCTTGTCAAAGAAACGTGCGCCCTGCTGCACAAAGCCGGCTACGAGGTGATCTTCCCGAAGAATATGAAAAACCTCTGCTGTGGACAGATCTGGGAAAGCAAGGGCATGACAGATATTGCTGACCGAAAGACTGCTGAGACCGAGCAGGCACTCTTCGAAGCCTGTGAGGGAGGACGATGGCCGGTGCTCTGTGACCAGAGTCCTTGTCTCCACCGACTGAAGAAGATGGTCACCCGTGTCAAGCTCTACGAGCCCGCGGAGTTTATCCTCACATTTCTTAAAGACAGGCTCACGTTCCATCCTACTCACCGGTCGGTAGCCATTCACCTGACATGCTCCACGCGTGAGATGGGATTCAGTGACACGATGTTAGAAGTGGCACGCATGTGCACCGATAACGTCTTTGTGCCCGAAGGTATCGGCTGTTGCGGCTTTGCCGGTGACCGTGGCTTCTCTCGTCCGGAACTCAACGACTGGGCTTTGCGCTCGCTCCACGGGCAGATAGCGGAGCATCATATCGAGCGAGGTTATTCCAACAGCCGGACGTGCGAGATCGGACTGGAGGCCCATGCCGGCATCCCTTACATGAGCATCGTGTATCTCGTCAACGAGTGCACGGAGCCAAGAAGCTAAAAGATAAATGGATCCAGCATAACAAATCCAAATTCATGATGACCTCCTTATTTCTTCAATTCAACATCAAAGTATAAATAAGCCTTTCTACTCTTAATCCTAATATAGACGTGATATGGGGTACGAGTGACGACAATACCCTTGGTGAAGATGCGAAGGTGATCATTCTTGCCACGGGTATCGACAACCGCTTCCTACCCGATGACAAACACGACGATAGCGACGAGGAGTATTACAATCAGATCATCGCAAAACTCTATCGTGAGCCTCTGCTGTCGCAAAGCGCAGCGAAGAAGAAAGCCGGGAACGTACCGAAAGAAACAGAGAAGATTCCCCAGACTCCTGATGCTCCCTTGAATGGAAACAAGACAGAAGATCATGGGGATGCAGAGATGTCACCCTCCATCTCTTTCGATATGACTCGTAAAGAGACGGATACTAAAGAGACTAAGAAAGAAACAGATCAGGAAGCTGATGGTCTGGAGGCAGAACCTGCGAAACCAAAGGAAAAGGAAAATTTACCGAAGGCTACAGACGGTGCCCCTCATAAGGTTCCCTCTTTCCTTGATAAACTCAAAGGACACTTGAAGAGAGGTCTCACGGTACTGACCAGTGATATGGACGAGTGAAGCGGATCTTGTGTCATTGCAAAATGCTGTAGGCCGTTGACAGCTCGGTAATATCAGAACCGCCACTTTACTTGCATCTCCAGTTCCATGCGACTGTGACCGTTGACATGCTCCGGTCCGGAGGAAGATGATACATTGTGGAAATAGTTGGTGTTGCCCAACTTCAGCAGAAACATCAATTTGCGACCGATGTCTGCGCGGGCGGCAATAGCGTAGCGGATGCCTTGTCCGGCAAACATCGGGAAGGAGAAGTTGTAGAGCAGTCCACGCTCATAGCTGTAGACACGTGAGAGAAAGTCGTCGGTATGGAAGTAGTTGGCACTGAGAAAAGTCTGAAACCACGCGTGTTGGTAGCTGACGTATTGCGAGATCATGTATCCCCGGCTTGTGGTTTGTTGGTGGCAGATGCTGAGGTCACCTTGCATTCGCCATTGCCAGCAACCGGTTGCGTAGCCGATCATGGCGCGTGAGCGGTATTCGTTGCGCCAAGTCAGACGGTCGGCTTCGCTGTCGTTGCGTTTCCGTTTTCTCATGCGCGTCCTGAGCAGATAGCTCCATCCTTGTCGGTTGCCGCTGAACTGTAGCAGAGCGTCGATGCTGTGCGAGGCGGCGGAAGCCTGGTATTTCGGCCATGCGAAGTAGGCGGCGTCGACATATCCCATCAGACAAGCGCTGGCCGATGGTGCCCATTGCATACCGAGATAAAGCCCGCTCTCGTCGTTGACAGAGCCACCGTCGGCATAGCTCTGGCTGAGCAGCGAGTAGTATTGATAAGGGTAGTAGCGTTGCAGGGCCATCACCGACAGCGAGGGTGTGAGCAGATAGCTGAGAGTGTTAATGGTGGCTACCGTACCGCAGTCGCCCGTAGCTGTTTCTCCGGCGATGTTGAGCTTTGCTGAGACATAGCCATAGTCGATGCTTGCGTTCCAGAAATGTTTTCCCTGCGGGTACCACCGGCGGAAAGGTTGCGTGGTGTTGGGCTTCAGTGTGCGGTTGAAAGCAGTGGCGAAAGCCGTGACGCCTGCATGAAAGCCATTACGGAAAAAGCTGAGGTTAGTGCCCACGAGCGTCTCATCGGTGTTGCGTCGCCGTGCCATCTCGCTGGGCGTACGGTGGTAGCCGGTCTTTAGGATTGTGGTTACCGTACCTGTGGAGTCGTTGAGTGTCGCGTCGATTTTCCTCCAAGATACGAAGCTGGTCAGCGTAAGTCGCCGGTTGAGACGTATGGTGGCGGCTGCGCCTTGCAGGTAGTTGGCTTCCGATCGGCTGCTGTGTCCGATGATATTGTTGGTGGAGGCACCCAACGTAGCCAGCGTGTTGAGTTTGCCGAGTCCGAACGACGTGTTCATGATCAGCCCCATTCCGAAGCGCAGCCGATAACGTCCTACTACTAAGTTACGGATGATGCCTGTGTTTCGGAGTTGCAGATAGAGCGAGTAATAGTCATATCCGCAAGCATTCTTTCCCGCAAAGAAAGGTTCACCGGCATCTTGCGAAGCCACAAAGCCCAGTTTGACGCGTTGTCGGTAATTGAAGCTGTAGCGCAGCCAATGCTTGTATTTATATCCGAGAAAACCGTTTTTGTCACCCTCTCTATCATAAAAAGGAATTTTCAGCGCAGCCACCACTTCCTGCCGTCCTGAGCGTAGGATGCTGTCAAGAGGCGGCAGCGCGTCGGAAGTCTTCTCCGGTCCGATAGCAACAAACTGCTCCAGCATGTCGGCATCCTGCTTGCGAAACGAGGGAAGCATGCGCAGTTCCACGAGGCTTTCAAAGCGTCCGGCGCGATGGCGGTACTCCATGATGTCCATCACCTGCTGGGCAGAGAGAAAGGGCAACCGTTCCAAGTCCTCGCGTGTGCAACTGTTCAGATCCATCTTCTCATGGGCCAGTTCGCTAAGCATCTCATAGGTCTCTTGCCAACTATCGCTTTCAACGTCCTCGCGTTGACCGAGTTCACTGTAATATTGTTGCCATGTCTCAACAGGGTCTTGCGCGTACATGGAAATAGGCGCACCGATACATAGCAATAGCAGAAAGAAGATGCGGGCCGGTCTTATCATAGGCTTCTCAATTGGTTCTTCTTATGTGGTTTTCATGACTCGCCGAAATAGGTTGGCATGGTCTTCATCGGCAAAAATAAGAAAAAAACGCTTATCTTGTACTCTAAGAGCAATATTTTTTCTTTCTAACTGCTTCTTTTTCCAAAGAGAATTCTTATTTTTGCAACAAAAAGAGACATCATGATAACACCAGGAACTAATACTCATTATCATATGCGTATCGATCATGTAGCACTCTACTGCCGCAACCTGGAGGGTATGCGGGCATTCTTTTTGAAGTGTTTCGATGCTTTCAGCAACGACAAGTATCACAATTCCCGCACGGAACTGTCCACCTATATCTTCTCTTTCAACGAGGGCAGTTGTCGGCTGGAACTGATGAACCGGCCGGACATGGTAGAAGTGGATGCGGCCAAGAACAATACAGGATTCATCCATCTCTCATTCAGCATTGGCAGCAAGGAGATGGTAGATAAGAAAACCTTGGAGCTTTCGCAAGCTGGCTATTCTGTTGTCAGCGGGCCCCGCACCACAGGTGACGGCTATTACGAGAGTTGCATCCTGGGACCGGAGAATATCCAGATAGAGATAACGGTATAACAAAAAAGCGAGTCACATAGGCTTATGTCACAAAAAATAGTGTGACACAAACTTGTGTGACTTTTAATCTACGTGTTCCTATTTTAGGCTGTTGTATTCCTCGTCGTTCACCGGCTCAAGCCATTCGTTGCTGACGTTCTCACCGGGCACGGGCATAGCTAAATGAGCGAACCAACTGTCGCGTGCGGCACCATGCCAGTGCTTCACGTTGGCGGGAATGTTCACCACGTCGCCGGGCAGCAACAGTCGCGCGGGCTTGCCCCATTCCTGATACCAGCCGCGACCAGCCACACAGACAAGAAGCTGACCCCCGCCTTTTGTAGCGTGGTGGATATGCCAGTTGTTGCGGCATCCGGGCTCGAAGGTGACGTTGTGGATGGGAATCTGTTCCGTGGAGACAGGAGCGAGATAACTTTGTCCGATGAAGTATTTGGCATAAGCGGTGTTTGGCTCGCCGATGGGGAAAACCATCTCGCGCTGGAACTGCGCTTTGGCGTCAGCCAGCGTGTCAGCTTTGTCTGCCCACACCTCTTTGGCTTGGCGGAAGGCAGCCCATGCCTTGGGCCAACCTGCGTAGAAGGCGATATGTGTGAGCACCTCGGCAATCTCTTGCCGCGTGATGCCGTTGGCCTTGGCGTTCTGCAGGTGATAAGTCAGACGGCTGTCGGTCATGTCCATGCTCACGAGTGCCACCACGGTGATGAGGCTGCGGTCACGGAGCGACAGCTCATCCTGCCGGTTCCACACCTGTCCAAAGAGTACGTCGTCGTTGAGCTCGGCGAACTTCGGTGCGAAGTCGCCCAACTGTTTGCGGCCTGCGTCCTGCTTAATCGTTTTCTTTTCCATTTTATTTCAGATAGTTATTGAGGAATTCAGCGATACGGTCAAACGGAATCTTGTCCATTTGGTCGTAGAGATCGGTGTGCGTGGCACCGGGAGCGATGATGAGTTGCTTGTTGTCGCCCTTGAGTTTCTTGAACGTATCCTCACCCATGTAGCGGCTGTGAGCTTTCTCACCGTGAACGATGAGCACAGCATTGCGCAGGTCTTCGGGGTGAGCCAAGATGTTGTTGTTCATCCATCCTGTCTGGGTCTGGAGCATCCATCCGCCATTGGAGTTGACCGACCGCTTGTGATAGCCGCGCTTGGTCTTGTAATAAGCCGAGTACTGCTGTACGAAGTCCGGCTCCTTGCCTGTCAGCTGGTCTACGGGGATGCAGCCTCCAGCACGCTGCTGAAGTCCAGTCGTGTATTCCTTGGTGCGCAGTGTGGCAATCTGCTCCTTGGACTTGTAGCGGTCGTCGGCAGTGCCCTTGTCGAAATAGCCCCATGCACCCACACGCGGCATGTCGTACATTGTGCTGGCTACCGTAGCCTTGATGCGTGGGTCGTTGGCGGCGGCGTTGAGAGCGATGCAACCCCAACCACAGATACCGACGATGCCAATGCGATTAGCATCCACGTCGGGGCGATTGCTCAGATAGTCTACGGCTGCCTGAAAGTCTTCTGTGTTGATGTCGAGCGAAAAGATATCGCGTGGCTGCCCGCTGCTCTCACCGGTGAATGACGGATCGAAGGCAATGGCGAGGAATCCGCGCTCAGCGAGGGTCTGAGCATAGAGACCTGACGACTGCTCCTTTACTGCACCGAAGGGCCCGCACACGGCAATGGCGGCGAGACGTCCCTGCGCATTCTTGGGTTTATAAACATCGGCAGCGAGTTCAAAGCCGAAATGGTTGTGGAAGGAGACCTTCTCGTGCTCCACCTTTTCACTCTTGGGGAAAACTTTGTCCCACTCTTCTGTCATCTTCAACTGTGCCATCCCATTTGCATTTTGTGCCCTGACAGCGATAACGGTTATCAGCAATGCCAGGACTGTGATAATTCTTCTCATCTATTGTTATCTTTGTTTCCGGCTGCAAAGTTACAAGTTTCCTGTCAGTTGGCTATTACCCCGATTAAGGCAGCTATAACCCATATTGCAGAAATCGTGTCGTTGCTCTTGCGTGAATAGAATATTTCGAGTAATTTTGTGCGTAGAAACATAAAGACAGACAGATATGAGCGACACAACGATCATCCCTATCGACAGTATCGATACATATAATAAGATGTATGGCTTCGAGACCCTGCATCCCTTAGTGAGTGTGGTAGACTTGGCGGAAGCCGCGAAGATACCTAACCACGTCTCCTTCCGCTATGGTGTCTACGCACTATGGCTGAAAGACGGCATTCAGTGCTCGTTGCATTATGGGCGCCAGCTCTACGACTATCAGGATGGTACCATCGTGAGCTTTGCACCGGGGCAGATGGTGCGTGTGGATATGACAGAGGAACAGCTCCGCACGCCGTCGCACACCTTAGGTCTGCTCTTCCATCCCGACCTGCTCTTCGGTACGCCGTTGGGGAAGACCATCGGCGGCTATCACTTCTTCGACTACGACTCGGCTGAGTCGCTCCATCTCAGTGAGCGTGAGCGGCGGATGTATACCGATACGCTCAGCTCCATCCGCTCCGAGATGGAGCAGCCCGTGGACAAGCACTCGCAGACGATCCTCACCGATCGCATCAAGCTCATCCTTGACTACTGCCAACGGTTCTACGACCGACAGTTCGTCACTCGCCACAGGGAGAACTCCGATATCCTTTCGGTTTTTGAGCGCAACATCAAAGACTATTTTGAGCAGGGGCTGGCTGTACGTGACGGCCTGCCCTCAGTGGCCTACTTCGCCGATAAGGCCTGTCTTTCCTCTGGCTATTTCGGTGATCTCATCCGCAAGGAAACGGGTATGACGGCACAGTACTATATCCAGCAGCACATCCTCAAATTGAGCAAGCAGCTACTTCTCGACCCCATGCAGAGCATTTCGCAGATTGCCGACCACCTCGGTTTCCAGTATCCTCAGCACTTCTCCCGCTTTTTCAAGAAACTTGCGGGAGTGACGCCAAAGGAATATAGAGAGGGATAATAGATACATGGAAGAGTCGCAATCATAAATAATATTAATTGGAGTAAGTATTGATGGGCAATACCGGACTGTGGCTTGCCGTGCCCGTGTCGGAACTGCTGACCACGATAGTGGCATACACCAACAAGAATATGAGAATATGACGTTATCTCTAAAAAATATACTATCTTTGCGCTCGAGAACAAAGATATCCCGTATACACAAATGTCCGGGATGCTTGGAACGACAGGATAGTAAACGATAATAGTCTATGCCCACAATACTCATAATTGAAGATGACCTAACCTTCGGTCTGATGATTCAGAAGTGGTTGAACAGAAAAGGGTTCGTCGCCAATAAGTCTTCCTCGCTGCGAGAGGCACGCCATCTGTTGGAAGAGACGACGCCGGATCTTATTCTCTCTGACCTGCGTCTGCCTGATGGTGATGGTATCAGCCTGCTCTCACACTTGCGTGACGAAGGTCTCACCACGCCTTTTATCGTGATGACCAGCTACGCTGAGGTGGAGAATGCAGTACTCGCCATGAAGGCTGGAGCCACCGACTACATCGCTAAGCCTTTTCCACCGGATTTGCTACTTGAGAAAATCAGTGAGGCTCTTCGCTCTTCCAAATTGTCTGCCGTTAACAAAGTAGCGGATGCAACTTCGCAAAGACAAACGCCCTCTGTTGCCGAAAAGACTGCAACAGAGCAAAACACTGAAGCTTCTACACCTATTTACATAGAGGGTGAGAGCGAAGCATCGAAACAACTCTATCGCTATGTCGATCTCGTGGCTCCCACTCCCATGTCGGTGCTCATCCTTGGAGCCAGCGGCACGGGCAAGGAATATGTAGCGCGCCGCATCCACGCAAAAAGTCCACGACATGACAAGCCTTTCTTCGCCCTTGACTGCGGAGCCATACCCCGCGAGGTAGCTGCCTCGGAGTTTTTCGGCTATCGCAAAGGGGCGTTCACCGGTGCTGACTGTGATAAGCAGGGAGCCTTTGAGGCTGCCAACGGTGGTACGCTCTTCCTCGACGAGATGGGCAACCTGCCTTATGAGATTCAGGTGCAGTTGCTCCGCGCTCTGCAGCAACGTGTCGTGCGTCCCCTGGGAAGCACAGAAGAGATACCTATCGACATCAGGTTGGTCTGTGCCACCAATGAGGACCTTGCTCAGCGAGTGCGCGGCGGGCAATTCCGTGAGGATCTCTACCACCGTATCAACGAGTTCACCATCACCATGCCGGAACTGAAAGACCGTGGTTCAGATCTTTTTCTCTTTGCCAACTTGTTCATGCGCCAGGCCGATGAAGAGCTTGATCGTCATGTCTCAGGCTTCACGCAAGCCGCACAAAGTCTTTTGGCTTCTTACTCTTGGCCTGGCAACTTACGTGAACTGAACAATGTCGTCAAGCGTGCTACCCTGTTGGCTCAAGGAGAACTCATCGGCACTGATGAGCTTCGTCTGACGATGAATCCCGAAGTACCTTCCTCCACAACGGCACCGCTCCACGACGACGCTACCGAAAGGCAGCGCATAGCCGATGCCCTGAGAGCCACCGGGGGCAACAAAAGCAAAGCCGCCCGATTGCTTGAGGTAGACAGAAAGACGCTCTACAACAAGTTGAAGAAATACGGGATGGAATAGGCCGATACCCACTATGTGTGGAGAAGAGTTGTGGAATCTTTCCACAACTCTTCCACAGTTTCCACACTTACTCAATATTTCATAAATATTATAACTTCCTAATAATCAATGCTATGATTGAATTGTGGAAACTTTGGCACGACCGTTGCACTTTCGTAGGTGTCCACAATGAAGAGTTCACGACAACAAGTAACAGATAATAAAAATAAGGATTATGAAGAAGTTAGTTTTCGCAGCCGTTGCTGCTTTGACCATCGTTTCTGTGAGTAGTACATTTGCTTTCAATAACACTTCGTCGGCTTCTGCCGCCAACATCAACAGCACAGCAAGTGTAGACAGTGTAAACCCCGTTCAGCAAGACACTGTTGCACCGGCTCCTTCTGATACGACCGTGCAGAAGTAGACATCGATGCCTTTCTATCAGTACTACGTATTCAGGATTTCAAGCATGCCCACCTCATAAAGGCGGGCATATTTTGTTCGTGTACTAACAGAATATTGTACCTTTGCACTGCAATACACCATTTTAGCTATGCATAAGAACAATATTTCACAAAAGGCGGCCGTAGCCTATGCCATCGTTGCCCTGGCCTTGATCATCATCATCGCCTTGGTATACAGCAATACGCAATCGCTGAGCGTCATTGGCCAGTCTGTCGGCGAATATGCTAAAATGCAACAACGATCCGACAGTGCTCTGGCAAAGATGGTCAAGGATGAGCGCGGCAGTCTGCGAGAGCTTACCAAGGCTATCACACTCAGCCGTCAGCCCGGAGCACTGCACCAAAAAGTCAACAGCCTTAATAGTGGCAAAGACTCGGTCGTCGTGCATCCCAAGACTACGGAGGCTCACCATGCCAGTACGACGACGGTGGAGGTAGCCCGCTCGCGCCAGGGCTTCTTCCGCCGCCTGGCCGACCTGTTCCGTAAGGCCCACACCGATACGGTAAGTGTTCGCCGTGACAGCAGTATGACCAGTGTCGACACGGTGAGGCAGCCTGTAGACATCAGCCGCCGTGTTGCCCGCATCCTTGCCGAGGCGGAACAAGAGCAGCAGCGGGCGACTCATCAGCGACAACAAAGAGTCAGCGGTGAGCTGGACGGTCTCAAGGCCATCTCCTCGGCAATCGAGAAGGAGCAGGAAGGCAAAGTGGAGCGGTTGCGGGCACAAGAGAGGCGCATCGTCAGCCAAGGGTTGGCGCGCGCCCAACAAGCCCATAAGCGGCTGATGGCGCAAATGATGCTGTTAACAGCCTTTGCCATCATCATGACAGCCATCCTGCTGTGGCGCATCCATCATGATGTTCGGCAAGAGCAGGCTTACCAGGAAGCGCTGAAGAAAGCCAACGACGAAATCAGTCACGTCATGGAACAGCGTGAACAACTCTTGTTGACCATCACGCATGACATCAAGGCACCCGCAGCCTCCATCTCGGGATTCACGGATCTGCTTAAGGACTACGTGCCTTCACAGAAAGGTCAGGAGTTGCTGCAAAGCGTACGCAACTCAGCCAACCATCTCTCCCATCTGGTGGCTGATCTGCTCGACTACCACCGGTTGGAAAGTGGCGAGATGGATATCAACGAAGATTCATTTGTCCCGGCAGAACTCTTTGAACAGTGTCTTGTCGGTATGCGGCAGAGAGCCGATGCCAAGGGACTGCCCCTCACTGCAGACACATCGGAGTGTAAGGGCTTGATGTGCACTGGCGATGCCTACCGTATCCGTCAGATTGCTGATAATCTGCTGAGCAATGCTGTGAAATTCACCGATGAGGGGAGGGTGTCACTCCGGGCCAGTCTATCTGAGGGCATGCTGCGCTTCGAAGTGAAAGACACGGGACGAGGCATGACCCAAGCAGAATGCGACATGGCGTTTCAGCCATTCAAGCGGCTCAAAGGTGCTCAAGGCATAGAAGGCACAGGTCTGGGACTGTCCATCGTCAGCCGCTTGGTAGGGCTGCTCAAAGGAACCGTCAGTGTAGACACGGAGCCGCGGAAAGGTACCCAGGTCGCGATTGCCATTCCCGTCAAGGATATAGGTCCACAGAACTGCAAAACAAGTATGGATAATTGCCTGGCAGTAGCACCTTCTCACCACAAAGCCAACAACACTCACCGCCTGCTTGTCCTGGATGATGACCCTTTGCAACTGCAACTGTTGCAAGAGTTGGTAAGGCGACTAACCGGAACGCAATGGCATGTCACGTCGTGCAGCCATGTTACTGAGGCGCTGACGGCTCTTCATGACGACCGTCCCGAGTTGATGCTCATGGATATAGAGATGCCTGAGATGAAAGGTACTGATTTCATCCAGCACATCGACCACCACAACATGACGGTCATCGCCATGACAGCTCACGACGAGAGTATAGTGCCCAAGTTGCGTGAAGCAGGCTTCGACGGTTGTCTGCTGAAGCCTGTCAATGCTGCAAAACTGGCGACCATCCTCGGCTGTGATTCCACAGACTGTGATTTCCTGAACTTGTATGGCATGGATGCGGAGGACCGGCAGCAAATCATGGACACAATGCGTGGCGAACTCCAATCTTTCAGTCAGCAATTGATGACTGCTGTGGAGTCGAGCCCGGACCGTGAAGACATCGCAGGCATCGCTCATAAGCTTCTTCCTCTTGCCAGGATGCTTGGCTGGAAGAATCTCGATCGCATCACGCTTCTCACTGCTGAGCATATCAAGTCTTCCGAAGACGATCTTGTGAAAGAAAGGGTTCGTGAAGTCGCAAAAGAGATAGACAACTTCGTGTCTGCATCCCTCCAAGGGCAGCTGACGTCAGGCGGATTTTATTAAGTCATTAAATTTACGAGGAATTTGTGGTCAATTGTTAGTCGTTCGTGTGAAAGCCATACCCATGATCACCGTGGTCTATGACAAGAAGTACAGCGGCAGGCGGGGCGTACCTTTCTTTACGAGTTTGCCCTCAGCGATGAAATGGGTGAGCCACTGCGCTGTCATATACTTGCTCAGACCGAAGTGGGAGCGCATGACGCTCTGGGTCAGATATCCGTTCTCAGTGAGATACGCTTCCGTCTTCTGCCACAACTCGTCCTCGGTGTATCGTTTGGATAGCGTGCTGTATTTCGATTTCTCAAAACGTACCTTGCGTCTGATCTCATTCAAGAACTTAGCCTCGGGACGAAAGTCGATATTGCGCAAGTAGATGTCACTGCCTGTCAACTTATCGCCAGACTTCTCTGTCGGTGGTGTGTTGCTAACCGACAGCGACAAGTACCCGATTTCGGGTAGGTAGAAACGGTGACCTGCCGCCAGCTCCTCTTTTGCGTAATGACACAGCTCCGACATCACCGCCTTCAAATCAGCTGCCGTCAGTGTGCTCGACGCGGCGATTTTGTCGGCAAGTTCGTCGGCCGTCATCGCACGACCTTGATGCAGACGAATGAACTGACGCGACTTTCCCATGCCCTGGGAGTTTTCTATGCTTTGTACTTCATACTTTATTGCCATAATCCCTAATATTTGATGTTTTATGTCTGCAAAGTTAAGCAATAATGTTGAAAAAGCAATAGGTAAGTGCAAGAAAAATGAATTTCTTTATGGTCAAACGTTCGTCATACAATTGGTCAAACGTTCGTTGTCCGAAAGGTTGACGAACGTTTGACTTTATGTCTAACGAACGTTTGACCATTATACGAGAAACTGTTTTGTATAGTTTAACGCTTTGATTGACTACATGGCATAAGTTCAAGCAGAAAGGATGTCTCCATCCTGACCACAGAATCATTCATTGACGCCAGGCTCGGCTGCCATCTCATAACTTTGCATAGTGTCCATATTGACGTTTAAGGATGCTTCCAGCGCTGTCCCTTCTTCCGCGTCGCTATTATCTGTCCAAAGTTCACACTGCTTGATAACCGTTTCCATGGCATTTTTAGCCTCTTCGGGTGGATAATGGTATTTCTTCAGAAGCTTCTTTACCATCAGCCTCATCTTTGCCCGTGCGCTTTCCTTCTCCTGCCAGTCGATGGTACGGCTACGACGCAACTGCCGGGTCAGCTCACGGGTGAGCCCAACCAGTTCTTCATTGCTATATGCGTCCTTGACAGCCTGCGGTAGCGAGAGTGCATCATAAAATGCTTTCTCTTCAGGCGACAGTCCGAGTTTCTTGCCCTGCTCCTCAGCTGTGTTTATCTGTTTGGCAAGTTTCAACAGTTCCTCTATCACCTGCTCATTAGTGAGCATACCATTGAGATATGCCTTTAACGACTCGTTGAGCAGGTCGGAGAATTTATCTGATTGCACGACATTCGTGCGCTTATACGCTCTCACCTTTTCGGCGATGATCTTTTTCAGCAGTTCCACGGCGAGATTCCTCTCTTTCATCTTTGCCACCTCCTCCATGAAGGCTGAGTCGTTGAGAGAGAATTCTTTGTTCTCATCCTTAAACAGATTGATGACACCTTCACTCTGCACGCTCTGCTGCAACAGTTCGCGTATGCGGCGGTCTATCTCCTTCTTCGATATCCTCCCCGTTCCTGCAAGGCGCACGAGCATCACGCGGATGGTCTCAAAAAATGTTGCGTCCCAGTTCTCCTCATCCGTGACAAGACTGTGGCAAAGCGAGTAGGACTGGTGCAACAGCTGCGCATGCTTCTTGAAGTCGTTGCGCTTCTTTTCCATGCCGACAGCCATCATGAAGTTGGCACCCTCCTTGATCATCATCCCGCGCCCATTATCGGTGGCCACGGCAAAGCCGCTGTAGTCGAAGCCATGCATGAGATCAGCACATATCTCCAGATGTTCACGGAACTTCACATACGCGGTCTTTGAGATGTCCGGGTCTCCGAAATGTTGACGGTCGCTGGAGGTGTAGAACTTCATAGCCTCCTTCAGTGCCTGTGCAATGCCGATATAGTCGACGACCAATCCGCCTACCTTACCTTTGTAGACGCGGTTCACACGGGCGATGGCCTGCATCAGGTTGTGTCCGCTCATCGGTTTGAAGACATACATCGTGGCAAGCGACGGCACATCAAAGCCTGTAAGCCACATATCCACGACAATGGCGATCTTCATCGGGTCGTCATTGTCCTTAAATTTTTTGGCGATTTCCTTCTTATAGGCGTCATTGCCTATGATGTCGTGCCACTCCTCCGGATCATTGTTCCCGGCGGTCATCACCACCTTCACCTTCTCTATCCATGCCGGGCGCAACGCTAATATCTTCTTGTAAATCTTTATAGCGATCGGACGGCTGTAAGCGACAATCATCGCTTTGCCCATCAGCTCATGCTCACGGTATTTCTCGTAGTGGTTGATGATGTCAGCGACGAGAGAGTCGATGGTCGCGTCGGCGCCAAGCAACTGATCGAGATGCGACAGCTCCTTCTTGCTTTTTTCGAGCAACTGCTCGTCCGCGCCTTCCTCAGCCAACGCATTGTATTCTTTGTCAAGCGCCTGTAATGTCTGCTCATCCAGTTTGAGGTTGATGACGCGGCTCTCATAATAAACGGGAACCGTGGCGTGGTCGAGGACGCTCTGCGTCATGTCGTAAGTGTCAATGATGTCACCAAATACCTCCACTGTGTTCTTATCGCGCAAAGCGATAGGGGTGCCGGTAAAGCCAATGAAAGAAGCATTGGGCAGAGAATCACGGATGACCTTCGCCGTGCCCGTGTTCACCTCACCGGTCTTGACGTTCACTTTCTGCTCGAAACCATACTGCCCACGATGGGCCTCGTCTGTCATCACGATGATGTTGTGACGCTCGGACAACGGCTCGCTGTTCTCCTCAAACTTCTGCATCGTAGTGAAGATGATGCCATTGGCCTTTCTTCCTTCCAACAGATCTTTGAGGTTCTCCCGGCTCGACGCCTGCACGGCCTGCTGCCGAAGAAAGTCTTTGCAACGCGAGAACTGGCCATAGAGTTGGTCGTCGAGATTGTTGCGGTCGGTGATGACAACAATGGTAGGCTGCGATACCGCTGACTGCAACAGATGGGCGTAGAACACCATCGAAAGGCTCTTGCCCGAACCCTGTGTGTGCCAAAAGACACCGATACGTCCGTCGCCGTTGATGGCCGGCTGTGTGCGCTCAATGGCTTTGTTCACCGCAAAATACTGATGATAGCCTGCAAGGATCTTGCTGTCGCTACTCTCGTCCTTGTTGAAGCAGATGAAATTGTGGAGGATGTCGAGGAACCGGTGCTTCTCAAACATTCCTTCAAAGAAGATGTCATAGTCGACGACTTTCTCAGAGAGATAATGGCCGTCGGTCGACTTCCACTGCATATATCGGTCTTCGTTGGCCGTGATCGTCCCCGCCTTTGTCTCTGTCATGTCGCTCATCACGCAGAACATATTGTAATGGAACATCTGTGGAATCTCCTTCATGTAGTTACGTATCTGCCGGTAGGCTGCCGACACGTCGGTCTCTTCCCGTGAGGGAGATTTCAGTTCCATGAGCACTACGGGCAGTCCGTTGAGCATGACGATGAGGTCGGCGCGTTTCTCCGACCGTTCCACGAACGTCCATTGGCTCACGATCTCAAAGCTGTTACGGTCGATGTTCCGGTAATCGACGAGGTTGAGATGCGTGTGCTTGGTCTCCTTTCCATCCCAATAGCTTACGTCGATACCGTTCTGCAGCCAGTCGGTGAACGTCTCATTGCATTGCACCAGGGAGCCGGTCTCGATATGTGCCACCTTTCTCAGTGCCTCACTGACGGCAGCCTGGGGAGCCGTTGGGTTCACTTCATGCAGCTTCTGCATCACTCTGTCCTCATAGAACGGCACATAGTAGTCACGGTCTACATCCGGGCCATAGAGATGGTCATACCCTAACCGCTCCTCAAAGAAGGCGATGAGGGTCTGTTCGTAGCTGTTTTCGTCGAATTGTTTCATAAGCCTCAGTGTCTAACTCAAATATCGTCGATGAGACATCTTCACATTGTTTTGGTTGACCATAGCATATTGCATGGTAGTATCTATCTTCACGTGACCTAACAGTCGCTGCACCTGTTCCACGGGCATTCCCCGGTCTATGGCGGCCGTGGCGAGTGTTCTTCGGAACTTATGCGGGTGTACGTGCATGACTCCGGTCTCGCGTCCTAACTTGCGCAACCGTGTCTCCACGCCCGAGATCTTCAATCGTGCTGTTGGTTGGTGCAAAGATACAAAAAGTGCTGGATTTCCGTCCTTTCTTTCGCCTAAATAATTCAAAAGATGTGTCTTAGCGCGGGCATTGAAGTAAACAAGGCGCTGCTTGTTGCCTTTTCCCGAGACGATGCACTCGCGCTCATTGAAGTTGATGTCCGTCCGGTTGAGCCTTACCAGTTCGCCCACACGGATGCCGGTAGAGGCAAGAAAATCTATCATCGCCAGGTCGCGTTTGTTGTCGCAGTTGTCGCGCAGGGTCTCCATCTCCTCGTCGCTGATGGTACTCTTCACCCTCGTGCCGGTCTTCACCTTATGGATTCTTCGCATCGGACTCTTGATGATATAGTCTTCCTGTTCCAGCCAGGAGAAGAACGAGGAGAAGATGCGGCGGATGTTATTAATCGTAACACTCGACGACTGCCGTTTCTGTTGGAAATCAGAGAGGTAATCACGGATGTCCTCAGCGGTGAAGTTCAGCAGGCTGCCCGGCACGTTGTTCAGCAGATGGCGGATGGTGGACTCGTAGTAGAGTAGGGTAGGCTTTGTCCGGCCCTCTATGCGCTTGGCGGCTATAAACTTGTCAAGGAGCACTTCGTTGGCCTGGACAGCATGAGCCTCCTCTATCTTCTTGGCTGAGACTTCATATTTGTTGACTACTTCTGTTAGTGTTCTGTTGAGCATTGCGACTTGCTCTACGGTCAGTACAGCCATCATAGCCGAGCTGATTTCCTTTATCATCTGTTCTCTCATGTCGTTTTAGGTGCAAATGTACAAACTATTCCATCACCATGCTACGATAAATTCCCATTTATGGAAGAGTGGAAAGAGTATAGGTTGTCTGAATTATGCGATATTTTAAGTGGTGGAACACCTAAGACTACAGAGTCAAAATATTGGGGTGGTGGGATACCTTGGCTGTCGGTAAAAGATTTTGGGAATGTCGATAAATATGTTTATACAACAGAAAAGACAATTACTAATGTGGGATTTGAACATTGTCCTTCTAAAATGTTGCAGAAAGATGATATTATTATTTCTGCAAGAGGAACTGTTGGAGCAATAGCTATGATATCTTCTTCCATGAGCTTCAATCAATCCTGTTTTGGATTAAGAGGCAATGATTTGGTTGATAAACATTTCTTATATTACTTAATTCATACCAAAGTTAGGGAGCTAAGAAGCAATTCTCATGGAAGTGTTTTTGATACTATTACTCGTAATACGTTCGATAATATAATCTGTAACATTCCTTCTAAAGTCATACAACACAAAATCGCCACAATACTTTCTTTTCTTGACGACAAAATAGAGCTTAATCGCAAGATAAATAGCAATTTAGTTTCAATTTTACAATATAATGCAATAATAACTTCTTGTCTATTAGGATATTTTAGAATTCCTATGTGGTCTGTTAAGACCTCTGCGTGGTCTGTAAGTGGTCTGATGGAAAATTTGACCTATAGAGACATAGTAAGAAAATACCACGCAAAATGACCTATACGCCAAAAAGTATCGGTATATTCATCGGCATCAACGATCTCGAACTCATTGTCCCCGAAAGGCAAGTCCAAAATCTTCTTGTACCCTTTCTTCATCTCACCCATGAATTCCTTACAGAGGTGTTGGGCATGACCTTTCCCCGAAAAAGACTCGTTCGACTTGTATTCACCACAAATCTTACAGTAATGTCCTTTATGCTTCTTTGCCATAACCGTTTATTTTGTCAAATACGAAATCAACTGCTCCATGCTATTTTCGATACTCTCAATAGTCGGTATATCTTTGTAGGCAAGGTCAGGTAGTTCTTTTGCATAGACGTTGCTTAACGCTGCCCATACATTATGTAGGTCACTGATGATTGGAGAATCCATGATGTCTTTGTTTTGCCATCCTTCGGGCTTGTCGAATCTCTGTTGGTCTTGCGCAAACAATTTGCTGAAGTCTGATTTGAAATCGTGACTTTTCAGATAGTCTTGTGTCTCAGCATCATTCAAGAGAAAATGCAAATCATAGAAATGGCGTATCTTGGCTGTCAATTCCGGCATGTAGTTGTCGGCTAAGGAACAGCGAAGCAATGATACCAATTTCTCTGTCAATGTCCTACGCCTGTCGAGAACATTCACCTCGAAAGGTTGCATACCATATTCCTCTATCAAGTTCTCGTTGCCTGTCTTTTGCAAGAACTCGGTCAAGAAGCTTTGCAGTTTACATTTCTGAAATGGATATGGATTGGCAAAGGAATTGATTTCAACAAGCAACTGTCCTGCCTTGATAGCACCTACTTGTAATGTATCAATAGCTCTTGGATAAGAATAGTATGCCTTGTGATAGTGAGATCCCTTGCTCGTAAAACCAGGCATATCTATTTCCTGCAGACCTTCCGTCATGCTTTTGGCGGTTCTCTTGATCAGCATCTTCAATTGGTTGCCGCTGAGCGTCCATGCCTCAGAGATAGCAATATCTATGTCTTCTGAGAATCTACTACCGATACCATATGCTTTTGTAAGACTTGTTCCTCCTTTGAAAATGGCACGGTTATCCTTGTCGTTCGCAGCCATCAATGACAACGAGCGACAAATCCAATAGTCCTTCTCGATGAAGATGCTCTTGATGCCGAGTCCTCCATCTTCTACAGGTTGTGATGCTGCTTGCAATGCGTCAGAGAACAACTCCCAGTTTTCATGTAATCTCATATGATGTTCCAGTTTCTTTTGTTTGATAATACTTTGTCGGAGATTGGCAACTTGTAACTGGTCACTCCATTCAATGTTTTGCTGATGGTTTCCGTTTCCAGTTCCATGTTCTCGTAGATGGCACCAAGCAAAGCTCTTACATAAGGGGTGTATGCCAAGGATAGTTCTGCCAATTCTCGCTTCTGTTCCATTGAAAGAGCATTGATCGCTTTGCAAATGTTTATCACACAGTCATCAGGTGAAGTGGCAGGAATGTCCTTTATAAGGCGCAGAGCATCCAATATTCTAAGTAGTGGAATATTGCTTGATGTTATGGGGTTCTCTTGTAACAAAAAAGATATTTTCACGCCATTTCTTGTGATGGGTCTCCGATATTTATTTGTGCCGACAAGGATGGATGAACTTATCTGTGTTGTCAGACCCATAGCTGCAAATGCGGCAGTTCCTGTAATGTAACCCACAATCTTGCCATTTTGCTCCAGAAAGTCTTTTACAAGTTCAGAATCTGCAGGTTTCAGATTTCCAAAAATGGTCTTCTTCGGAATATAGTATTTCCCCTTTGCTATCTTTTGCAGCTCGCCTTGGAGCACAAGACGGTTGAGAGCTTTGGCGAGTGCCGGCTGATACCGCATCTCCACCCCAAAGTCTCTTGTTGTCAATACAACCCCAGCAGGGGTTGATGACAATTTTTCCTTTACCAGTCTTGCTATAACCATGTTTATCTCCTTTTTTCGAGTGCAAAGTTAATAAAAGTCTTGTTTTTTGCGCAATAAACTTGACTTTTATATATTTCTTTAACCATTTTCATGCTATAATCCATCCCATACCCTTCATCCTCCTTTGTTTTTCCTTAGCAAATTTAGTTCAGCCCACCAGACTGTTAAGTACCGCCTGCTGTCCCCTGTCTTTGAATATATAGTAGTAGGCGAAGATGGCAGTCTTGTCTTTTTCTTCACTGGCGATCGTCCGCAGATTCTCGAACATGGTCGGGACGTTTACGCCCAAGACTACGTAAAGGAACATGATGCAATTGTTCATGGCCGTCATGTATTCCTTTAGTTCCGCCTCTGTCTCAAACATAAAGGAAGTTCTTAGCATCGAATGCGTCTTCAAGTTCTTTCCCGATGCCATCACCAAAGAAGACGCGGAAGGCAGTTTCAAGCATCGTTTTGCAATCTTGTGGAAGGCATCTCGACATCAAAGCACACAACTTCTCCATTCCCGATGCTCCCCCTTCCAAAGAAGTGCCCTCGATCTCCTTTACGAAGGCGGCATATCTTTTCTTTTTCCCTGTCATCTCGGCAGACACAAACGCAATGGCTTCATCTCTCCTTTGTCTGATGGCTTCTCTTTCCTTTTTATCCATGTCCAATCAATTGCTTCATACTAAAAAGTCGGCTCTTATTAGGGTCTGCTCTATTTTGTTTGACTGGCATGTATATCGGCTAATGGGTGTAAGTCCCTAACAGGCCCCAGTAGTGGGAACTGTCCAGCCAGAGAGACAA
>CAVKHS010000014.1:0-87339 GCA_963656095.1 Paratractidigestivibacter sp. | reverse complement strand
TAAAAAACACTTTGTTTTCATTTGGGATGAATTTCATTTGTTAACGATTTTAACTAAAAAGCTACCGAACTATTGTTTTTTCATACGCAAGCCATAACTCTTGTGTTTTGCGAGGGCTATGGCTTTTCTATATTTAGCTGGAACCAAGACCCTCTTCTGTTTTCGCCATTGCGTCACCCAAGTCAAAGGACAGCGACGTTGGCAATCAATCAGGAAAAGATATAGTCCAAAAAAGTGACGGAAACAGGTGGGGATAGGAGAAATCATTCCTCGAAATGATACTTGTCCTTAAGTGCCTTGTAGTCCGCTTGTGCTTTGCGAAGAAACTGCTGGTATTCGGCAGACTGAGGGTTGAAAGGACGGTGCTCAAGGGCTTTGCGGATCGGATGCCACTGCTCAAGGAAGTGGAGCGTGGCAGGAGAGAAGAAGGCTTCGGACAGGCGCTCATAGATGTAGCTAACAGCCTGCTCGGTAGGGTGGAGCATGTCTTCCTGATAGAAGCGGTAGTCACGGAGCTCATCGTTGACGATCTCATAAGAAGGAAAATAGGCAACCGCTGGGTCATCACACGCCTTGATGACCAGGTCGACAGCCAACAGCAGCGTGGCCTTGGACAGCTGACTGCCATGATAACCGTATTTGCGGTAGCGGATTGGACTCACGGTAAGCAGGAACCGCGTCTTGGGAAAGGAAGAGCGGATCAACCGGATCGCTTCAGTAAGTGCCTCGGCACACTGTTCGACGGTCAACTGCTCTTCGTGAAAAAGCTTTTGCGGCCGTTTCTGACAGTTGTCCACGATCTCACCCGTGGCGATGAGACGATAGACATGATTGGTGCCGAGCGTGAAGACAGCAGTGCCGGGTTCGTCTGTGCTGAAGGGCAGCTGACCGGTATCGCTAAGCCGCCTGACCGTATGGAGCACGCTCACCGGATTGTACATCACGCCGAAAGGATTGACGAGCGCGCGGAACTTCTCTTCCTTGAACCGCTTGCCGATGTTGTCGGCAAAGCACGATCCCACGAAGAGCATCCGCTCGCAGGGCTCAATCTGCCACGGCGAGGGCGCAATGGTGACGGGAGTGGTGAACTGCATAACAGACTATCTTATCAAATCTTGTTTTCAGACTTTACTTTCTCTAATATCGCTTTCAGGAACCGCGGCGTGTATCCCAGTTTGCTCTTGGCCACCTCTTCGGGTGTGCCCTTGGAGAGCACCTGACCACCGCCACGTCCACCTTCCGGTCCCATGTCGATGATATAGTCGGCCAACTTGATCACGTCGAGGTTGTGCTCGATGATGATCACCGTGTTGCCACGGCTGACGAGTTTTTCCAAGACAGCCATGAGTATGCGGATGTCCTCGAAGTGCAGCCCCGTCGTCGGCTCGTCGAGGATGTAGAGCGTCTTACCCGTGTCGCGCTTGCTGAGCTCTGTGGCGAGTTTCACGCGCTGACTCTCACCACCGGAGAGCGTCGTGGAGCTCTGTCCGAGTTTGATGTATCCGAGTCCCACGTCCTGCAGTGCCTTGATCTTCGGCAGGATGGTCGGCACGTTCTCGAAGAACTCCACGGCCTGGTTGATCGTCATGTCGAGTACGTCGGCTATGGACTTACCCTTGTAGCGCACCTCCAGTGTCTCGCGGTTGTAGCGTTTGCCGTGACACACTTCGCAAGGCACATAGACGTTGGGCATGAAGTTCATCTCTATCGTCTTGTAGCCGTTGCCGCCACAGGCCTCGCAGCGGCCGCCCTTGACATTGAACGAGAAGCGTCCCGGCTTGTAGCCACGGATCTTAGCCTCGGGCAGTTCCACAAACAGATTGCGGATGTCGCTGAACACACCCGTGTAGGTGGCTGGGTTGGAGCGTGGCGTACGGCCGATAGGACTCTGGTCGACGTTGACTATCTTATCGATGTTGTCGATGCCGTCGATGCTGTCGTAGGGCATCGGCTTCTTCAGCGAGCGGTAGAAGTGCTGCGAGAGGATGGGTTGCAGGGTCTCGTTGATGAGCGTCGACTTACCCGATCCCGACACACCGGTGACCACGGTCAGCGTGCCGAGAGGGAAGGAGATGTCGATGTGTTTCAGGTTGTTGCCCGACGCACCGTGGATGGTGATCATCTTGCCATTGCCTTTGCGGCGCTCAGCCGGAATCTCGATGGCCCGCTCGCCATTGAGATACTGAGCGGTGAGCGTGTCGGTCTTGAGCATCTCTTCCGGTGTGCCCTCGAAGACCTCCTCACCGCCTTTGCGTCCTGCTTTCGGTCCGATGTCGACAATCCAGTCGGCGGCGCGCATCATGTCCTCGTCGTGCTCGACGACGACGACGGTGTTGCCTTGATCACGAAGCTCCTTCAGCGAGTTGATGAGCCGCTCATTGTCGCGCTGGTGCAGTCCGATGCTGGGCTCGTCGAGGATATAGAGCACGTTGACGAGTTGCGAGCCGATCTGCGTAGCCAGACGGATGCGCTGGCTCTCACCGCCCGAGAGCGTTGCCGACTGACGGTTGAGCGAGAGATAGTTAAGACCCACGTCGAGGAGGAACGACACGCGCGAGCGCAACTCCTTGATGATCTCGTGGGCAATGCGCTTCTTGCCCTCTTCGAGATGATCCTCGACCTGGTCGAGCCAGTCGCGCAGCAAGTCGATGTCGAGATTGCTGACCTCGCTGATGTCCTTGTCCCAGACGTGATAGGCGAGAGCCTCTTTCTTCAGTCGTTTGCCGTGGCAGACGGGACACTCCTTGTCGGCCAGAAACTGCGAAGCCCATTTCTGTCCCGCTGCGCTGTCGTCGCTCTCGATGAGCGTGCGCAGATATTTCACGATGCCGTCAAAGGCCACGAAGTAGTCCGTCGAGGTGTGCACCTTCTCTTTGTCGATGCGTATCTCTTCGAGCGTGCCGTTCATGAGTTCGTCAACAGCTTCCTCGGGGATGTCCTTGAAAGGCGTCTTAAGGTTGCAGTCGTATTTGCTGAGTATCGACTCTATCTGCCAGAAGATCATCTGGTTCTTGTATTTGCCTAGCGGTGCGATGGCTCCTTGGTGAATCGAGAGGGTAGGGTCGGGGACCACCTTCTTCATGTCCACCTCACTGACCACGCCGAGTCCTTTGCAATGAGGGCAGGCACCTTCGGGCGAGTTGAACGAGAAGATGTTCGGAGCCGGATCGCCGTAGGAGAGACCAGTGGCGGGATCCATCAGCCGTTTGGAGAAGTTGCGGCACTCGCCCGTCTCCTTGTCGAGCACCATGATGGCACCGTCGCCCTGGCGCATGGCCGTGGCGATGGTCTGAGCCAGACGCTCACCGTCGTCGGGGCGCACGCGCAGCTTGTCGATGACCACCTCGATGTTATGGTTCTTGTATCGGTCGGTCTTCATGCCGCGTGCGATCTCTTTGATCTCGCCGTCCACGCGGACATAAAGGTAGCCTTTGCGCCGCAGGCTCTCGAAGAGCTCGCGGTAGTGGCCTTTGCGCTGGCGGACGAGCGGCGCGAGGATATACACCGCCTTGTCGGCATATTCGTAGAGGATCATGTCGACGATTTTCTCCTCAGTGTATTTCACCATCTTCTGTCCGCTGAGATAGCTGTATGCCGTACCGGCGCGTGCGTAGAGCAGACGCAAGTAGTCGTAGATCTCCGTCGTGGTACCCACGGTGGAGCGTGGATTCTTGTTTGTCGTCTTCTGCTCGATGCTGATGACGGGGCTCAGTCCCGTGATCTTGTCGACATCGGGCCGCTGCATGTTGCCCAGGAAGTTGCGGGCGTAGGCCGAGAACGTCTCTATGTAGCGGCGCTGGCCCTCGGCGTAGATGGTGTCAAAGGCCAACGACGACTTGCCCGAACCCGAGAGTCCGGTGATCACCGTCAGTGAGCCACGCGGTATCTTCACGTCGATATTCTTCAGGTTGTGGACGCGTGCGCCATAGACGTCGATCCATCCGTTCTGAAACTGAGGGTAGAGACTTCTGTCTTTTTTATTCATTGTTGTTGCTTGTCGTTTCTGAGTATCCGCGTAACAGGTTCACGTCACGCTTGATATGATAGTTTCGCCCGTCGGCGCCTTTGGCCTTGACGAGCACGTAGTAGACACCCTGCGCCACGTCCTTGCCGTGGAATTTGCCGTCCCATCCTCCTGCGGGGTCGTCCCAGGAGTAGAGTTTCTGTCCCCATCGGTTGAAGATGGTGGCGTGGAACTCTACGATGCTTCTGTATCCGCTCTTGGCCTTGTAGACATCGTTGATGCCGTCGCCGTTGGGCGAGAAGGCGTTGGGCATCTCCAGTTTGCTCTCCGTGATGGCGATAGAGAGCGGCGTGCCCTCGTTCTGCCAGTAGGTGTCGGTGTAGGCGATGGTGTCGTTGCCCTGCACAAAGGTGGCCCAGAGCTCCACGAGATTCGTACCGGCCTTGGTGAAGGTATATTGCGTGTCGGTCTCATATCTGACGAGATATGGACTGGAGCGCTGCCCTTCGAGATAGAAATGCCATTCATAGTGGGCCGTCCACCCTTCTGCGTCGGTGGCATTGGCGTGGAAGGTAGCCGCCAAGGGGGCCTGGTCGTCGGCAGAGGTCACGGTTTGCTCGTTGCCCTTGCTGTCGGTGTAGGTAAACGACGGAGCAATGGCGGGTGTGGACTGAGCCATGCCAAGTAGCGGGCATGCCAGCAAGAGTGCGGGGATTATGGTGCGAGTGATGTTCATTACGATAATGGGTTGATGCAAAGTTAGTGATTTTTATAGGAAATGAAGTGTAGATACGGATATTTTTTGTATTTTTGCAAGTGATTATTCATAGAAGTATTCATTCATACGATTATAAAAAAGAAAAGATAGAAATGATTCAGCGTTTTATGGGCAGAGCGTCGCACTGGCGGCTGCTTCTGCTGTGTCTGTTTTTTGTAGTGGCTGTCCCTGCTTGTGCACAAGACACGACCAACTATATATATAAGGTGAAGAAAAGCGATACGCTCTATGGCATTGCCCACCATCACGGTCTCACCGTAGATCAGTTGATCAATGCCAATCCCGAGATGAAGCTGCCGGGCTATCAGCTTCGTAAAGGCGACCATGTCTATATCCCGTCTCCCCGCAATGCCGCCGCAACGAACAGCGAGGCTTCGATGCCCGTGGCTAAGAGCGCTACAGCCAAGCAGACCAAGGTGCTGCGCGTGGGCGTGGCACTGCCTCTCCACAATGTCGACGGCGACGGCAAGCGCATGGTCGAATACTATCGTGGCATTCTCCTGGCTTGCGACAGTCTGAAACGTGCGGGTTATTCCATCGACATCCACTCATGGAACCTCGACGCTACGGCTGATCCCACAATCTTGACGCACGACCCCGCTGCCGCTCAGTGCAACATCATCTTCGGTCCGCTCTATTCCGTACAGGTTCATGCGCTCGCAGAGTTCTGCAAAGCGCGCGACATCAAACTTGTCATTCCGTTCTCAATCTCCGGCGACGACGTGACCAGCTATACCCAGATCTTCCAGATTTGGCAGAGCGACGACAAACTCAACAACAACGCCATCGAGGCTTTCCTCAAACGCTATAAGGATGCGCGCGTGGTGCTCATCGACTGCAACGACAAGACTTCGAAGAAGGGCAACTTCACCTTTGGGCTGCGCAACCGGCTCTCCGCCCGTGGTCAGGCATATCGTGTGACGAACCTCAACAGCAGTCTGGAGATGTTTGGCAAGGCCTTTGACCAAAACAGCCTCAATGTGGTGGTGCTCAATACCGGACGCTCGCCCGAGCTCAATCAGGCGATTGCCAAGTTGCGCGCGCTGCGTGCTCAGCAGCATGGGCTGAGAGTGGCGCTCTTCGGCTACAACGAGTGGCTGATGTATGCGCCCGGCAATGTCGACACGTTCTGCTCGTTCGATACCTGCGTGCCCTCCTATTATTATTACAACAGCGTGGATCCGCGTACGAAAGCTTTGGAAGCTGAATATCAGAAATGGTTCCACACTCAGCCGATGTATGCTTATCCCCGTTTCTTCCTCACGGGTTACGACCATGCGCAGTTCTTCCTCCGTGGTCTGGCCAAATACGGCAAGGCCTTCAAGGGCACTGCCGGACAGAGCACTTACCGGCCTTTCCAGACTCCGCTCGTCTTTAAGCAGGTGGGAGATAAGGGTATGCAGAACGACAACTTCCAGCTGATCCACTTCACGACCGGTGGACGCATCGAGTCACTCACTTATTAACATTCGAAATCATCGCACATGAAGCATCTGCTCATCCTATTTCTCTTCCTGGCTCTGCCCTGGTCGCTCTTCGCGCAGATCGGTGAGCATCGCAACACCTTGTCGGTGGGACCGACGGCCGGATGGAATATCACCAACATCAAGTTCACCCCGAAAGTCGAACAGAAGGGCTTAAGCGGATTCTCCGGCGGCGTGGCGCTGAGATATACGGTCGAGAAATATTTCTCCACCATCTGCTCCATACAGTTGGAGTTGAACTACGCGCAGATGGGTTGGAAAGAGGATATCAAGGACATCAACAACAATCCCGTCATCAACGCCACAACGGGTTCGGCGGAGAACTATAGCCGTACGATCAACTACATCCAGGTGCCCTTCCTGGCGCATCTGGCTTGGGGCAAGGAGAAGAAAGGTCTCAACTTCTTTGTCAATGCCGGACCACAGTTGGGTGCGTATATCAGCGAGTCGACGAAGAGCAACTTCGATTTCGACAAGCGCAACACCGCCGACCGCGTGAGCAGCGTAGTGGCGCAGGACACGATGAAGGTGGAGAAGAAGTTCGACTATGGCATTGCGGCGGGTCTTGGAGTGGAATATTCCATCCCGAAGGTCGGTCATTTCCTGCTTGAGGGCCGCTACTACTATGGTCTGGGCAATATCTATGGCGACTCCAAACGCGACTATTTCGCGTCGAGCAACTATCAGACCATCAGCATCAGGCTGACATATCTCTTTGATCTGAAACACTAAAGCAAATCTAAGTCTCGTGAATTATTAACTACATAAATTTAATGCTATGTTTGAAAATCAACCCAAAGGGCTTTATGCCTTAGCTTTGGCCAATACGGGAGAGCGTTTTGGCTACTACACGATGCTGGCCATCTTCGTGCTCTTCCTGCAGGCAAACTTCGGATGGGGCGAGGGCTTGGCCGGTACGGTCTACTCTACATTCCTCATGCTGATCTATTTCCTGCCGATCGTCGGCGGTGCCGTGGCTGACAAGATCGGCTTCGGCCGCTGTGTGACGCTCGGCATCCTCGTCATGTTCATCGGCTATCTGCTGCTCGTCGTTCCAGCTGGCAATGGCGTGGCTGCCATCTCGATGATGGCTGCGGCTTTGCTGCTGATCTCTGTCGGCACGTCGCTTTTCAAGGGCAACCTGCAGGTGATGGTCGGTAAACTCTATGACGATCCCCGCTACGCTTCCCAGCGCGACAATGGTTTCTCTATCTTCTATATGGCCATCAACATCGGTGCGCTCTTTGCTCCGACGGCTGCCGTGAAGCTCCATCAGTGGGCTATGAACTCGCTCCATGCTTCCGAGGCTTCGGCTTACCACTATGCGTTTGGTGTGGCATGCGTGTCGCTGCTCGTCTCCATCCTCATCTACTACGGCTTCCGCTGGACTTTCGCCTCGGTAGACAACACGGCCAAGAAAGCTGAGAATAAGGAGGCCGCCGCCGAGAATGCTGTGGCACACGAGGAGACTCCAGAGGAGAAAGCTGATACTCACAGCCGACTCGTAGCACTCTTCCTCGTTTTCGCTGTGGTCATCTTCTTCTGGATGGCATTCCATCAGAATGGTCTGACGTTGACCTATTTCGCGCGTGACTTCACGCAGACATCCGCAACAGGTTGGGTGGGAATGCTCTTCGACGTGACCAATCTCGTGGCTGTCATCTTCATTGTCTATTCACTCTTCGGCCTGTTCCAAAGCAAGACGGGACGCGGTAAGATCATTTCCTTGGTCGTCATTCTGGCTGCTGTGGCTTATCTCGTCGTCCGTTATACCCATGAGGCTGGTGCCGTGAGCATCGAGGCTCCTATCTTCCAGCAGTTCAACCCGAGCTTCGTCGTGATGTTGACGCCGGTGAGCATGGGACTCTTCGGCTGGCTCGCCTCCAAACAGATGGAACCCTCTGCACCGCGCAAGATCGGTTTCGGTATGCTCGTCGCCGGTTTTGCTTATATGATCATGATCTGTGCTTCCGTAGGACTGAGCTATAACCTCAACGACGCACAGCGTGTTTCTCCTCTGTGGCTCGTGACAACCTATCTCGTGCTGACCTTTGCCGAGCTTTTGCTCTCACCGATGGGCATCTCGTTTGTCAGCAAGGTGGCTCCTAAGAAATATCAGGGCCTGATGATGGGCTGCTGGTTTGGTGCCACGGCTATCGGCAACTTCCTCGTGCAGATCCCCGCTTATCTGTGGAAGGCTTTGCCTCTGACGATGGTCTGGGGTGTGCTTGTCGCCCTCTGCCTTGCCAGCTTCATCTTCATCTTCTCTGTGATGAAGAAGTTGGAGAAGGTATGCTAATGCCACTGATCCAGGATCGATCATACTCACACATTGGCAGCGTAAAGGGTGTCAGTGTGTGAGATTTTTTGTTGAAAGAACAAGAACTGCCTGTAAAAGATCGAATAGAACCATTTATTGCTACTATGGATAGAACGGAACAGCTTATTGTCGAACGTCTGAAGGCAAACGATGAGAAAGCCTGGCATTTTCTTTTTGACAGACACTACCCAGTATTATGTCACATTGCCTCACAGTATGTCCATGACGACTTCTTGGCTGAGACGATTGTTGGTGATGTGATTTTGCACTTTTGGGAGGTGCGCGCAGACGTAGACGTTACTACCTCTTTGCGTTCCTATCTTGCTACCAGTGTGCGTCATCGCTGTCTTGACTGGTTGAAGTCGCAGCGTACGAACAAGGAGATACCTGTTTCCCTGTCTTTAGCCGGCAGCTTCCCTTCCTTGGACTATGTCTCGTCTGATGACTATCCTCTTGGCCGTTTGCTCGAAGGGGAATTGGAGGGTGAGATTATGAAGGCTATAGAACAGTTGCCGCCCATGTGCCGCCGCGTGTTTAGCTTGAGTCGTATCGAAGGACTGTCTAATGAAGCTGTAGCCAAACAACTCGGACTGAGTGTCAACACAGTGAAGTACCATATCAAGCACGCCTTGTCTTTGCTTCGCCAACATTTGTCCCGCTATCTCATTGCCATGATATTGATGGAGATGACAAAGTGGTGATGTCTTTCTATTGATTGAGATGCTATTCTATCCTATTCTATCCTATCCTATTCTATTCTATTCTATTCTATTCTATTCTATCCTATCCTATCCTTAACTACACCTTATTATATATATAGAATCTGCTTCAAAAGTTTTTTTAGAAAAAAACGTATTTTGACCTACCCCTGCTTTCTCTTTTATCGTCTTACCATTGAAAACGCAAGAAAATGAACATACCCGACGACATATACGATCTGACGATCCGCTATCTGAGTGACGAGATTTCACCAGAGGAATGGCAGAAGCTGAAATCATGGATCGACCTGAGCGGCGAGCATCGCAAGGCGATACGTGATGTCGAGGAGGTATGGTTCTCTGCTATTGAGCCCGACGAGTTGAAGCGCTTTGACAAAGAAGCGGCCTTTCAGAACTTCGTTCAGCAGACCCAAATAGCTCGCAGGCCCGCTGCTCTTCGTCGTTGGATCGTAAGGAGCGTTGCTTGCGCTGCTGCGGTTGCCCTGTTCTTCGGTGTAGGCTATGTTGCTTACCAAGAGGGAAGCAAAGGCATACAGTCTAAAATGACGGGTATCGCTGTTGAGGCTCCCATGGGATCCCGGACTCAGACGACCTTGCCCGACGGTACTCGCGTATGGCTCAATGCCGGTTCCACACTGGCTTATGACCAGGCCTTCGGAATCAACTCGCGCGAAGTCTCTCTAAAGGGTGAGGGCTATTTCGTTGTGACGCATGATGCCGCCAAACCTTTTGTCGTCTCATCAGGAGGCGGGCGGGTGAAGGTCTTGGGAACGAAGTTCAACTTCCGCGATTATCCTTCTGACAGTTGTCTGACTGTCGATTTGGACGAAGGAAGCGTCATGCTGACCGATATAGTGCATCCCGGGCATAAGTGGAAGATGAAGCCGGGACAACATGTGAGTCTGAACAAGACAACGGGCCATATCTCTCTCGCTGTCGGTCAAACCAAGGGTGATGCCTGGACATCCGGGCGCTTTATCCTCGGTGGCGAGTCGATGGCCGAGATCGCAGTCAGACTGCAACGACAGTACAACGTGAAGATGGCGTTTGCCAATCCAGACTTGCGCCAACTCCATTTCCACGGTGAGTTTGGCAGTCAGGATGCCACGCTCGATGATGTGCTCGAAGCACTGGCAGCCACCAACAAGATCAGATACAAGAAAGAAGGGGGTAGGGTGGTGTTCTACTGATACTCTGTAGGACCAGCCCTTCTCATCATAACATAACCAACTCTAAACAAAGAAGCCTATGAAGAAATAACCAAACATCGCAATCAACAATCAACCTATAACACAATCAAAAACCAAAAGCTATTAACATGAACAAAAAATCATTATTGACATTGGTGGGCTTACTGGCTATCAACGGCTCGATGCTGGCCCAGAGTTTCACCATGTCACACCACAACATCACAGTGGCACAGGCCATGGCTGAGCTGAAGCAGAAGACCGGCTATGCCTTCCTGTATGAAAGCTCCGACCTGAACACGACGCGCCGTGTCAACGTGAATGCGAAGAACCTGAACGAAGCTGTCAGCCAAATCGTGAAAGGACAGGATGTTGACTATGACATCCAAGGTCACAACATCGTCATCTCCAAGAAACAGCAGAATCTGCACAAAGTGAGTCAAGGCTCAACTAAACGGTCTGAAGGCAACCGTGTCGTGCGTGGCACTATTACCGATCAGAATGGCGATCCTGTCATTGGCGCCACCATCCAGTTGAAAGGCAACAGCAGTGTCGGCACCGTATCTGATCTGGATGGACACTTCACTCTTGATGTGCCTGCAGGGGCAGAGTTGGTGGTGAGCTATATAGGATATAGCTCACAGATAGTCAGAGCTAATGATAATGTACGCATAGCACTAAGAGAAGACAGAAAAAGCCTTGACGAGGTGGTCGTCGTAGGCTATGGCACACAGAAGAAAGTGTCTGTGACAGGTGCTATTGCCACAACTAAAGGTTCAGATCTCGCTGCTGTGCCAACAACTAACCTAACCAATACTTTGGCTGGTCGACTTCCTGGACTGGTCTCTTACAATCGCAGCGGTGAACCGGGCTATGATGATGCAGGTTTGCTCATTCGTGGTGCAAGTACCATTGGCGACTCATCTCCTTTGTTGGTTGTGGATGGAGTCGCTGACCGTGCTGGTTCGCTTGGGCGCATTGATGCCAATGATATCGAGAGTATCTCTATCCTTAAGGATGCTTCTGCCGCTATTTATGGTAGTCGGGCTGCTAATGGCGTTATTCTTGTTACTACGAAACGTGGCAGTAACGAGCGAATAAAAATCAGTTATAATGGAAATGTAGGTCTTAGTCGTCCTACTATTCTGCCAAAAATGTGTGACTCGTGGGAGTATGCTCAATTAATCAATGAAATCACTCCGGGAACTTATTCCGATGAACAGATACAGAAATTCCGTGATGGCAGTGATCCGCTGAACTATCCTAATATCAAAGCCTTTGACACTCTTTTGCGTAATGCTGTCGAAACTCAGCATAGCGTGTCTGCTTCTGGTGGTGGAAAGAATATAGATTTCTATGTGTCTGCTGGTTACAAGTATCAAGACAACTACTACAAGCATAGCGCAAGCAACTACAACCAGTATAATTTCCGTTCTAACCTTGATTTCAAACCCTCAAAGGATCTGAAGTTTGGAGTGAATATCTCTTATCGTGAGGAAGATCGCAACTCACCTGTTACCGGATCGGAGGACATTTGGCGATACATGATCAAATACAATCCCATGGTGAACATCTGGTTCCCTGGTACCGACTATGGCAATGTCTCGTCAAAGCAGGATAATTTCTCTCCTGCCACTGGCTTGGACAACACAATGGGCTATCAACACGATCGCCGCTCTTATCTAAGTGCTGACTTTACTGCACACTGGGATATGGATTGGATGACTCCTGGCCTGTCGTTAGACGCTGGCTTCTATTATGACCGCTCTGATATCTTCTATAAGAATTTCCAGAAAAAATACTATCTGTATTCTTATGATGATGGAAACTATACACCTGTGCAGCAAGGCCAGAATGTACTCTACGAGAATATGAACAAGACAACGGGTATCACCATGAATGCACGCCTGAACTACAAACGTACTTTTGGAGGCGTTCACAATGTGAGTGCTTTTGTCGCATGGGAACAGTATAAGAGCCGGTACGACTATCTCTATGGACGTCGTCAAGATTTCGTGTCTACAGCTATAGATGAGCTTTTTGCCGGTGACTCTAACAGTGCTACCAATGACGGAACAGCCTCAGAGACTGCCCGTCTCAATTATTTCGGACGTGTAGACTATGACTATGCTGGTAAATATCTGTTCCAGTTTAATTGGCGCTATGATGGCTCAGAGAATTTCCCTAAGGGCAACCGGTTTGGCTTCTTCCCGGGAGTGTCTGTTGGTTGGAGAGTCAGCGAGGAAAAATTCTGGAAGGATCATATTCATTGGATGGACTATCTCAAGCTGCGCGCAAGCTGGGGACAGATGGGAAATGACAAGGTAGATGCTTTCCAGTACATGACGGCCTACACTTTCTCCCGTCCGGGTATCTTCGGTGCCAATGGCGGACGAATCAACAATGGCCTTTGGCTGAAACGTACTGCCAATCCTGACATCACTTGGGAGGTCGCCAACACCTATAATGTCGGATTGGAAGCGCGGTTCCTCAACTACTTCAACTTTGAAGGTGACTTCTTTGTTACCAAACGCTCTAACATCTTGACTACGCGTAACGCTGCCATCCCACAATACGCTGGTTTGACTTTGCCTGACGAGAACATTGGCAAGTGTAAGAATGTTGGTACCGAGCTGTCCTTAGGCTATGCCCGCCAGATCACCAAAGACTGGAGCGTAAACAGTAGTGTGAATTTCTCTTATAGCCGTGGTACTATAGAGTTCATAGATGAGCCCGCTACTACTTTTGAGTGGCAGAAAAGAACGGGAAAGGCCATTGGTACACAAGGTGACATGTATTTGATGTATCAGGCTGATGGCATCTTCCGTACTCAAGAAGAACTCGATGCTTATCCCCATCTCCCACAGGCACGTGTTGGAGATGTGAAATTCAAGGATGTCAAAGGAGATCATAAGATCGATGGTGATGATAAGGTTCGCCAAGACAAGCCTGCCATTCCTGAGATTATGTATGGTATCAATCTCGGTGCCTCATACAAAAACTGGTCACTGAGTATGCTTTGGCAGGGGGCTGCTAAAGTGTGGCAATATACCTTTATGGAGGCTGGTATCATTGGTAACTTTACTCAGGACTATTACGATAACCGTTGGACTGAGCAAAACGTCAATGCGAAGTATCCTAGAACCTACAACCGTGACTACACTGTGACGGGTGGTGGAGATTATCGCAATTCATTCTGGTTGAACGATGCTTCATATATCAGATTGAAGAGTATCGAACTTTCCTATGACCTTCCTAAGTCGTGGTTCTCTTCTACACCGGTCAACAGTGTTCGTGTCGCTTTCACTGGATATAATTTGCTGACGTTCACTGGTATTAAGAATATCGATCCGGAGACTCATGAAAACGGTCAGGGATGGGCAGCTTGGAACACTCCGCAATCCAAAGTGTATAGTTTTGCCGTCAATATAACTTTCTAAATTCACTGGAAATGAAAAAAATAATATATATGGCACTTGCCTTTTTCTTTGGCACAGTGCTGTTCTCCTCTTGCTCCGATATATTGGACAAGAAGCCTTTGACAGAAGTCTCAGATGGTGACTTGTGGTCAGATCCTGCTTTGGTAAGCTCTTTTGTGAATTCTCGATATAATCAAATCGGTTATAATGGGTGTGAGTCAATGCTTAGCAGTGCGTGTGATGAGTCGGATATGCCGTGGCTTCGTGGGTGTGAGATTACAAACTTCGCAAGAATGAGTGCCACCGATTTGGGACGTATGAACGGTGCGTGGTATGGCAATGACAATCGGTCATGGTCAACGAAATGGACCAACATCTCTAATTGTAATATCTTTTTTGAGCGGGTTGGTAATGTACCTTTTGCTTCTGAGTCGGAACGTACGTTGCTGAAGGGACAGGTACGGTTTATTCGCGCCTATGAATACTTCGACTTAATAAGTCGTTGGGGAGGTTTGCCTATTCTTACTAAGAGCTTTACCATCAAAGATCAGGCAGAAATCGTTGGGCAGAAAAGAAATACCTATCAGGAATGCATAGATTTCCTTGTCGCGCAGCTTGATTCTGCAGCAACTGAATTACCGGCTACATGGAGTGGAAACAATTATGGTCGTGCAACAAGTGTGGCCGCGTTGGCTCTCAAAGCAAGAATCCTTCTTTATGCAGCAAGCGATCTGATGAATGTAGGTGTAAAGAATCCTGAGGTGGGCTACACTCAACCTTTGCCAGACAGGTGGCAAAAGGCTGCTCAGGCTACAACCGAAGCGTTGGACGCTGCTTTGAAAGCTGGGTATCGGCTATATAACAAGGTGAGCGATCCCGCCAAAAACTATCAGCAGATCTTCCTCGACAACACTTCGGCAAATACTGAAGCGATATTCTTCCGTATGGGCACAGCAAGCTCTGATGGTGAAAATATTTATCCAGGCGATCAGTATAATGGTCCAAACGGTTATGGAGGATGGGGAGGTAATTGCCCTCTTCAGGAGTTGGTTGATGATTACGAGGTGGTGAAGAACGGTGTGGCTACTCCATTCGATTGGAAGAATGCTGAAGAGGCTGCTCACCCTTACGAAAATCGTGATCCTCGATTCTATGCTACCATTCTTTATGATGGCGCACAGTGGATGTCACGTCCGTTAGAGACTTTCTTCACGGTAGATGCCAGTGGTAAAGAAACTGGTGGCGGCAAAGACTCTAAATACGGAAATGACAGTTGGAATTCATCACCAACAGGCTATAACTTGAAGAAATTTCAGGATGAAACTTATGTTCAAAACTCTTGGAACTTTAAAGCTAAAAACTGGAATATTATCAGAATGGCAGAGCTTTATCTAAATAAGGCTGAGGCTCTTTACGAAATAGGTCATGAAGACGGTGCACGCGAAGCCGTGAACGCTGTTCGTAAAAGAATTGGCTTGCCTGATGTCGTAGCTTCGGGGAGTGATCTGTTGGAGGCTATCAAGCATGAACGTCGTATAGAACTTGCCTTTGAAGAGCATCGTTATTATGATGTACGTCGCTGGAAAGAAGCTCCCAAATATTTCGGTAGATCTGTACATAGTGTTATGATCAAGAAATATCCTGATGGACACAAGACCTACGAGCCGAGTTCTGTCAGAAACGCTGTCGGTGGTGATAGAAAGTGGGACGATAAGTTGTACTGGTTACCTATTCCCAAGTCAGAGATGGATAAGAATCCTAATTTCGTGCAGAATCCCGGTTACTAACGACCTTCTTTCAGGGGGCGGATTTCCTCCGACCCCTGAATTTAGGAAATCAACTGTTTTAATATTATAAGCCAATGAAAGAAAAATTACTATATGCAATTTGCTTATTGTTTGCTGTTACAAACATCTTTGCTCAGTCTGATTTCCGGCAGTGGGCCTCTACACCTCCTATGGGATGGAACAGCTGGGATTGCTATGGCCCCACTGTCACAGAGAATGAGGTGAAGGCTAATGCTGATTATATGGCAGAACATATGTCGAAATACGGCTGGAAATATGTGATTGTTGACATCCGGTGGTATATTGCCAATGATAAAGCAGGCGGATACAATGAGCAGAATGCCATTTATGTGATGGATAATTATGGGCGCTATCAGCCTGCTGAGAATCGTTTCCCTTCTTCTGCAGGGGGAAAAGGTTTTAAAGCTTTGGCAGATTATGTTCATGCCAAGGGGCTGAAATTCGGTATCCATATTATGCGTGGCATTCCACGCCAGGCGGTTGCCAGACATACGCCAATACTTGGTGCGAATGGCATCACTGCCGATCAGATAAGCAATGAAAAGCATTTGTGCAGCTGGCTACATGACAACTATACGGTTGATGCTTCGAAAAAAGGGGCACAGGAGTATTACAATTCGCTATTCAATCTCTATGCATCTTGGGGTGTGGACTTTGTTAAGATTGATGATCTCTCTGCTCCATACTACCATCAGGATGAGATTGAATTGATCAGAAAAGCTATTGATCAATGCGCAAGACCTATTGTGCTAAGCACTTCGCCTGGTGAGACTCCTATTGAAAATGCAGATCATGTGAGTTCACATGCGAATATGTGGCGTATGGTTAACGACGTGTGGGACCAGTGGGGAGATCTTGTACATCTAATGAATGTGGCACAGAAGTGGTATCCTTATATCGGTAATGGTACTTGGCCAGATTGTGACATGATTCCTTTAGGACATATAGCTATCAGGGGAGAGCGTGGAAAAGATCGAATGACGCGGTTGACACGTGATGAACAATACTCGCTCATGACATTCTTCTCTATCTTCCGATCACCATTGTTCTTTGGTGGTGACCTGCCAACGATGGACGAATTTACACTTTCACTCCTCACCAATCGAAAAGTGTTGGACATGCATGAGCAAAGTGAAAGTGTTCGTCAGCTTTTCCAACACAATGGTCAATTGGCAATAGCTTCGAACAACAAGTCACACAAGGCTTCTTATTTAGCTTTATTCAATCTCTCGGACAAAGCGCAAGTGGTAAAGGTCAACTTGAAAACTTATAGAATTCAAAAGAGAAGGAAAGTGGAGGACCTATGGTCCGGAAAGGAAATGTCTCTGCATGGCAATACTGCAGAAGCTATGCTGCAGCCTCATGCCTGCAAGTTGATTATGTTGCATGAATGAGTATTGCTTTTCGATCTTGATAAAAAGCAACTCAGATGATAGTAAAACGTTCGTCGGACGATTTGCTGACGTTCGTCAGTAAATCTGCTGACGAACGTCAACCGCTCGGCTGACGTTCGTTTGACTATTTTTATTTTCATTATTTTGTGCTTTTCTGTCGCTTTCCCAATATTATTGATTAACTTTGCGCCGTTAACCATTAAACAAAGGGATTATGGCAATAAAGTATGAAGTGCATAACATTGAGAACTCACAAGGTAAAGGGACGGCGCGCCCATTCATTCGCCTTCGTCAAGGCCGTGCGATGACTGCCGATGAACTTGCGGACAAACTTGCCGCATCAAGCACGCTGACGGCTGCTGATATGAAAGCGGTGATGTCGGAGCTATGCCATTATGCGAAGGAGGAATTGTCGGTGGGCCACCGTTTCTATCTGCCCGAAATCGGCTATCTGTCGCTGTCTGTCAGCAACACGCTGCCGGAGGAAAAGGCGGACGGTAAGCTGACGGGCAATGACGTCTATCTGCGCAATATCGACTTTCGTCCCGAGGCGAAGTTCCTGAATGAGATCCGGCGCAAGGTGCGTTTTGAGAAATCGGAATACAGCACGCTTTCCAAACGTTACACTGAGGAAGAGCTATGGCAGAAGATGGAAGCATATCTTGTTGAGAATCAATACTTGACTCGAAGCCTTATTTGCTCCTGCTTTGGCTTGAGCAGGTACATGGCAGTTCGGTGGCTCGCTCATTTCGTGGCTTTGGGCAAACTCGTGAAGAGAGGTACGCAGCACCAACCGCTGTACTTCTTGGCATAGTCAATTGGGAGTCTCGCTCATATCAAAAATTTAAGGTTTGGAGATATGCTTTTCTCGCCGACATACGTGCTTTTCCTGCAAAAACCGTAATCCCGGACAACACGGTCGTTGCCCGGGATTACGGTATTTAGTGGAATAGGGTAGGGACCCTTAGTCTGTTTAATTCATGAACATTCAACTTTGCTATTTTGAACTTTGAATCATCATCAATCAACCACGAACCCATGGTCACAGGCCAAGGGTTAGCTTACTCACAAATTATAATTTATGAGAAATTTGTGGTCAATTCATGAGCATTCATGTGAAAATAGCATCCATGAAGAATGTAAGCTAGTTCTTGAACGAGTGAACGGGGGCTGGAATGCGGCCGCCACGGTTGACAAGTCGCTCGGAAGAGAAGGTGTTGACCGGCATGATAGGAGCATGGCCAAGCAGACCGCCCCATGAGATGCTGTCGCCGACACGCTTGCCGATTACCGGGATGATGCGCACGGCAGTGGTCTTTTGATTCACCATACCGATGGCGGCTTCGTCGGCAATGATACCGGAAATCGTGGTGGCAGGCGTGTCGCCGGGGATGGCGATCATGTCGAGTCCTACCGAGCAGACGCAGGTCATGGCTTCGAGTTTCTCGATGTTCAGTGCTCCGGCGTTGACAGCGTCGATCATTCCCTGGTCCTCGCTGACGGGGATGAAGGCACCGGAGAGTCCGCCGACATAAGAGCTGGCCATGATGCCGCCCTTCTTCACCTGGTCGTTGAGCAAGGCCAAGGCTGCGGTAGTACCCGGTGCACCCGGTTGCTCCACGCCGATGCATTTCAAGATGTCGGCAACAGAGTCTCCGACTGCTGGCGTCGGTGCCAGGCTGAGGTCGATGATGCCAAATTCGGCACCCAAGCGACGGCTGGCCTCCTGCGCCACATATTGTCCTACACGCGTGATCTTGAAGGCTGTCTTCTTGATGGTCTGGCACAGTGTCTCGAAGTTTGCCTCACGATGGTCATTCTCACGGGCGCGGCGGTCCATCTGTTCCAACGCATATTTCACTACGCCAGGACCGGAGACGCCGACATTGACAACGGCGTTGCCCTCGCTGACTCCATGGAAAGCACCGGCCATGAACGGGTTGTCGTCAGGAGCATTGCAGAAGACCACGAGCTTGGCCGGACCGATGCACTGGCGGTCAGCGCTGGCTTCGGCAGCCTGACGCACGATCTCGCCCATGAGTTTCACGGCGTCCATGTTCAATCCATTCTTGGTGCTGCCCACGTTGACGCTTGAGCAGACAAGATCGGTCGTGGCCAGAGCTTGTGGGATGGAGCGGATGAGGAGTTCGTCGGCGGGTGTCATGCCCTTGCTGACAAGTGCAGAGAAGCCACCGAGGAAGTTGACACCCACAGCGGCGGCTGCGCGGTCCAAGGTCTGGGCGATCTTCACGAAGTCGCCCGTGGTGTGGCAGCACGAAGCACCGATGAGTGAGATAGGCGTCACGCTGATGCGCTTATGCACAATGGGGATGCCGATCTCGCGCGAGATCTCTTCACCTGTGCGCACCAGATCGCGGGCCAATGTGGTAATCTTGTTGTATATCTTCTCGCAGCATGCGTCCACGCTGTCGTCAGCACAGTCCAGCAGGCTGATGCCCAGGGTGATGGTGCGCACGTCGAGATTTTCCTCTTCGACCATTTTATTGGTTTCGAGGACTTCTGATAGGTCTATCATCGTCTTATTCCTCCATGATTAGATGCGGTGCATCTGGTTGAAGATTTCTTCCAATTGTATCTTTGTCTGCACGCCGATGCTCTTGCCGATCTCGGAAAGTTCGTTGCTCACCTGCTCGAAGGTCTTCTGTGTGTCTGTCACGTCAACGATCATCATCATGTTGAAGAATCCGTCTACGATGGTCTGCGTGATATCCAAGATGTTCACCTGATTGTCGGCGAGATAGGTGCACACTTTGGCTATGATGCCGACAGCATCCTTGCCCACTACCGTGATAATAGCTTTTGTCATGTCTTACAATATTTTATAGATTACATTTCTTGTTTTGTGATTGTCATATTGTGTTAGCCCTTTGTCTCCATGGACTTGGGTTCTTCGATGTAGCTGTCTTTGAATCCAAGGAAGTAGAGCACACCGTCAAGGCCCAGGCTGTTGATGCTCTGCCGGGCACCAGCCTGCACACGCGGCTTGGCGTGGAAGGCAATGCCCAGTCCGGCCTCAGTGATCATCGGCAGATCGTTGGCACCGTCGCCCACAGCGATCGTCTGCGCGAGGTTGACTTTCTCCACCTGTGCGATGAGCTTCAGCAGTTCGGCTTTGCGCTTACCGTCGACAATATCACCGACATAGTGACCCGTGAGTTTACCGTCTTCGCCTATCTCCAACTCGTTGGCATAGACATAGTCGATACCGAATTTGCGCTGGAGAAATTCACCGAAATAGGTGAATCCGCCGCTGAGTATCGCAATCTTGTAGCCACAGCGCTTGAGCACCGTCATCAGTCGGGGCACGCCTTCGGTGATCGGCAGATGCTCGGCAATGTCCTGCATCACACTCACGTCGAGGCCCTTGAGCAGCGCCACGCGCTCGGTGAAGCTCTCCTTGAAGTCGATTTCGCCACGCATGGCCCGCTCGGTGATCGCTCTGACCTTGTCACCGACACCGGCACGCTCGGCCAGTTCGTCGATACATTCGGTTTGGATGAGCGTGGAGTCCATATCAAAACAGATGAGACGGCGCATGCGGCGGTACATGTCGTCGCGCTGAAACGAGAAGTCGATACCCATGCCCTGGGAGAGTTGCATCAGCTCAGCCTGCATGCGCTGCCGGTCTTCGGGATTACCACGGAGCGAGAACTCGATACAAGCCCGCACGTTGCGCTCGGGGTGCATGATGCTCGGACGACCCGTGAGACGGATGATGGAGTCGATGTTCAGTCCTTGCGCTGCTACGATCTTTGCGGCTCCGGCGATGTCGCGTGCTGAGAGTGAACGGCCGATGACGGTGAGGATATAGCGGTTCTTGCCTTGTCGGTTGACCCAATTCTCGTATTCCTTGTCGGTGATGGGCGAAAAGCCGATGTTCACGCCGAGCTCGTTGGCCTTGAAAAGCAACTCTTTCATCACCTGACCCGACGAGCGGTCGTCGATGCGGATGAGGATGCCCAAGGAGAGTGTGGAGTGGATGTCGGCCTGACCAATGTCGAGCACTGTAGCGTCGTAGTTGGCAAGGATATTCGTGATCTGGGCCGTCAGCCCGGGACGGTCCTGCCCTGTGACACTGATGAGTATTTGTTCCTCCTTGTTGGAATTATAGTCGTTGTTGCGAATGTCGTTCTCTGTGTTGTCCATGCTCTATTTCATCAAACTGTTATGCTTGTTGCCCAGCGCACCGTAGACGACTTTCTCCACGAGCGGTTTGCTTGTCTCTTCGGTGAGCCCATGGCCGAGTCGTCCGTAGATAAAAGGCACTTCCAATCCCTTAATACAATAATGAGTGATGTCGGCAACGAGGTCCACGTTGTCAATGTCGAACTCTCCGTCAGCCTTTCCGTCGGCATATACTTTTCGGAAAAGTTCAATCTCGTCCTCGTCGAAATTCTTGCGCACCTTCTCCACCGTCCAGATGTTACGGAAGAACTCGGCACGCAGGTTACCGTTGCGCACCACTGTTTCCTTGATCATGCTCAGATGGGTGTAGATGAGCTCCACGATCTTGTCTTGTGGCCGAATCTTTTTCGCAGCCACCTCGTCGAGCTTGTCGCTCAGCCGTTCGAGTTCCGACTCGATGACAGCGTAATAGACATCCTCCTTGCGGTTGAAATAGGTATAAAGCGTGCGGCGGCCCTTGCCCGAGGCTACGGCAATGTCATTCATCGTCGTGCCGGCAAGTCCGTTCTTGGCGAAGAGCTGTCTCGCCACATCCACTAATTTCTGCCTTGTCTTTGAGATTGACATGTTGTTTCTGCTATTTAGTGCACACTATGTTGCACATTTGTAATCTATGTGCAAAAATAACTGATTTTTCTGAGATGACAAAATCATAAGAGCGATTTATTATTCTTTGCCTCATTTTCTTATCATTTTGTTTTTTCACAGTCCTTCTTCCGGCAGAGTTTGCGGCAATATTCCACAATACCAATATCAAGGCTGTTCTATCCTTATATAGCGATGTGTATCGCTCTTTTATAATCATGTGTATCTCTCTAACTACTCTATTATATCTGTATCTGTTAATAAGTGATAATTATCAGTAGTTTCTCTCGGAAACATTTGGTAGTTTCGGATAATCCTCGTACCTTTGCAGCCACAATTGAGAAATAAACATTTTCTCAGTTAGCTTACATCGCGGAGTGGAGCAGTTGGTAGCTCGCCAGGCTCATAACCTGGAGGTCGCACGTTCGAGTCCTGCCTCCGCAACTATAACGTCCGGAGTCGTTGGAAATCAACACTTCGGACGTTGTATTTGTTTTGTGCGAACAAGTATCGGACGATTTTGGTTAAGTTTGAAGTAAATTCACTTGGCCAGATTTGAGTTCCATACTGTTGATTAGTATACTCCCAACAGTCACACAAGTGTAGATGATCTCTATTCTCATATGGACAGTTACAATTATCCTATCCATTTCGGTAATCGCTCGGGCTTTGCTTATACTGTCGTTTGAAGAGAGCAGAGAAATAAGAGGCCGTAGCAAAGCCTGTTCGCTCGGCTATCTCGTTAATGCTAAGGTCGCTATCCCGGAGAAGGCGGGCGGCTTTCTGCAATTTGTATGTACGGAAGAAGTTTCCTGGTGTCTCTCCCGTAAGGGTCTTCAGCTTATAGTTGAACTTTGCGGGGCTTATCAGTAGCTCGCGCGCGAGAACCGTTACACGTAGATCCGAATCAGCCAGGTGCTTGTCCATAAGCTTATATACCTCATCGAGGAAGCGACGGTCGGCTTGACTCATTCCATCAACAGACTGTCCGGGTGTGCGTTCCATCGTTTGTGCTGCCTGCCTCATACGCTGGCTGTTGTGAAGGAGTGATGATACCACTGTGCGCAGATATTGACCGTCGAAAGGCTTCTCTATGCATATGTTGGCTCCGGCCTCTAAAACAGCTGTTTGCAAGCCGGTGCCTAACTTGCCTGCGAACATGGCAACCGGCACGAAAGCCCACCGTTCTTCCTTGCGCAAGTTGCGGACAAAATCAATCTCCGAGCTTTGACCAGCCTGTATGTCCGACAAGATTACGTCGGGTGTGGTTATTTCCATCTCTGCCCATGCATCTTCTGTATTGTATTTGTTGAATACTATATAGTCGTCCTGAAGCAGACTGCGAATGTACTGAGCCAGTTCTACATCACTCTCTATGACAAGAATAACCCGCTTTCCTGCCAGATTATTCTGACGGGATATATCATTCAAAGCCTTCGGAGCTTGTTCTCCTTCCTCTATCACAGACGATGGATTCCCTTTGTCGGCAGTAAATACCTCATTGGGGTAAGCAGAGTCATCTATAGGAAGGACAACATCGAAGGCAACACCCTTTCCTTCCACATTGCGAACCCTTACCGTACCATGATGAAGTTCAGCAAGTCGCTTTACATAGTAACGGCCTATACCTGAGCCCCAGCTGTAGGAATCGGCCTTATGTGCTTCAGGCAGTTCGTAATAGCGAAGAAAGACATCGGCAAGTCTGTCATCAGGAATCTCCTTTCCGCTGTGCATCACTGTGAGCTCAAGATAGCGCTTTCCGGCTGATGGTGGTAAAGAGGCGGGATCAGAGACCTCAGAACTGTCGATAATCGAGGCTGAAAAGGCTATCTGTCCGTTCTCTTCAGTATGGTTTATGGCGTCAGTGAAAAGATTGCCAAGTATTTTTTCCAGCTTATCGTTGTCGATCCAGCCAAATACATTGCCTTTAAGGCCATACGTCTCCACTGAGATATGCTTATAATTGGCACCTTCCCGAAGCGAATCGGCCAGCTTCCGTAGCCGTTCCATCACATCCGTCTGTGCAACACTCAAGCGTAGAGCATCCTTTTCCAGTGCGTTAAAGTCGAGCATCTGGTCAGTGAACCGAAGCATACTCTTTACGCCACGGGTAATAACAGAGAGTGAACGGCGGGTCTCCCGAGGGAGAGTCTTGTCGTTGTTGATAGTCGAAAGAGGACCATATATTAAGGTGAGAGGGTTGCGAAACTCGTGAGAAATATTGGCAAAGAAACTCCGGTTCATCTCATCCGATTGCTCTATGCGCTGCTTTTCACTCTTCTCCTGCTCCAGTTGCAGCCGGTTGGTACGTATTCGGAGGTAAAGGCGGTTGATATAGACTACCAAAGCTAAAACGAGTAAAACGTATAGTGCGACGGCAGGCGTAGAGGCAGCAGGTGCCGGTTTTACACGGATGATAAGGCTTCGCTCGCCAAGCACACTGCCGTGAGGAGCCTGCAGGACCTTCAGATGGAAATGATAGGTGCCTGCAGGCAGGTTGGCATAGGTTATAAAGCCCGGCTGCTGGCGGGTAGTCCAGCGATCGTCGTAGCCCATCATCTGATATTGGTACACCACCTGCATATTGCTCTCATAGCCTGCACCGGAGAACGCAATGCTCAGATGGTCGTCGCGATGATTCAGAACTACTTCTTGTCGCCCTGACATCATAGTGCTGTCCATAACAACGCCATAGCGCTTCTCGCCCCTCATCGTATAAAGGCCGGAAATATGAAGGCTCGGAGCCTGTCTTTGGGAGGTTATTTGTCTCGGTATGGCTACGCAACCATAAGCAGAGCCAAGCCAGCAGTTGTCGCCGACAAGGGCTATGCTGTTGGCACTATAGAGCTCGTAAGGCTTGCTCTTTGAGAGCGCGATGTCGTAGAGCCGTGTCTCGCCTGAGGGAATGGAGACTTCGCCCATGCCCAGACGTGTGCTTATGAGAAGGTGATTGCCATAAGCTGCCATGCTCATCACGTGCAAGTCTGCTGTAGAAGGGTAAGGGCGGAGTTTCTGCGTTGAAAGATCAAGACTGAATAAACCGTCGCCATTGGTACCTATCCACACCTTTTCGCCCGTCTTGACGATAGCCATAGGCATTCCGCCCCCTTCAGTGCTTCCGCTAATGGGTATTTTCTCCAGTTTGCCGTTCCTCGCATCATAGACATAGAAGTGCAGGCCACGGGTAACGATGAGCACTCGAAGTGGGCTCAAGAGGAGAAGCCGGGAGTCGTCGCCGAAGCTTTTGTCGGGCAGTTGTACCGTTTTGCTGCTTGCATCATGTCTTATCACTTGAAATCCTTGGTTGGAAGTGACGTATATAAGGCTGTCGTCCATGACACAATCGCCGAGATAGCCATGATTGTGATAGTTGAATCGCGGCACGAGCCTCTTGCCAATGATGTTGGCCAGGACGATACTGCCATGGGTAAGTAGCACTGCCCTGTTTCCGGAAACAACAATCTTACGCAATAGTTGTTTAAAAATCTTGTTTTCCGGGAAAAGCTTGTCCTGTGAAACGGCCTGATAGTTGCGATTGGCTACATCATAGCAGAACACGTCCGAGTAAGTTCCACCCCAGAGCAAGCCGTTGCTGTAGGCGAGGCAAGCTATTCTGTTGCCGGCGGTGAGCGCAGTGAGGGGATTAGCGTTATGTTGCTGAAGTAGAGATCTATAAGGATTTACCACTTCAAAACCACTATTGTAATAGCCAATCCAAAGATTGTTACTTGCGTCGCGGTAAATGTTGGTAACCTGATGAATATCAGTCTCACCAAGTGAGGCTGCCGCATGAAGAGCCTTTGTGCGCGTATCGGTCATGAGCCATTGCGTATGTGTCTTCAGCACTATGGTATGATCGTCGTAGGTTGCAATGTAGGTAATGGGCTCTTTTATCATCTCTGTCGGTCGGTATATCTTGCCTGTGTGTAAATCTATACCGGTAAATCTGTTCTCTTGTGTCACCCACATCTTATTATCCGTGGTCTGAACGGAAAAGCAAACCATTCCTTTTTGGCCGGTAGTGATGGTCCTTATAGTGTGATAGAGACTGTCTGTCTGTCGGATGTTGCATGGATCTATAAGCCAAAGCTCACCTCGTTCACCGGCGCAAATGCTCAAATAAGACCGCGTATGATAGATGAGATGCATACGATTGGACTGCGTATCAACCTGAAAGACGTTGCTCGAAGTTCCTATCGTACCCGATTTGGCAATAATTCGGCCATCAGACAGTTGCACAATCTCACGGACATCATTGTCCTCACCCTTGTCCGGATGAAAGCGGCGGAAACGACCATTGCCGTCATAGAGGGCCAAACCGTGGTGCGTTCCTATCCAGATTCGGTTCTGCCGGTCACGGAAAAGCTTTAGTATACTGTTGTCGGGAATGGTCGTAGTATCGTTGTTGTTAAAATAGAAAGAAGTGAACGACTGCCCGTCATACACGTTTAGCCCGTATGAGGTTCCTATCCACATGCTGCCGTCGAAGTTTTGAACGAAGGTTTTCACCTCGTCGGATGACAGAATGGCTGAAGTTTCCATCTTTCCATCCAGAGCTATCAGTTTGTTTTCCTTTGTACATGATGCCAGCAGCACTGCAAGCATGCACAGAACAGAGAACAGGATCTTTTTCATCAGTTTTAAGTTTAGCACCCCAAAAGTACTGATAAAATGGCAATCGGCAAAGGTTTTTAGTGAAAATCACCGTTTTTTTAGTGGAAAACGATATGTGTTTTATAGAATAGCATCCTATCAAATAGCGGAAAACGACAGAAATTATTGATTTTTACATGTAATTTTGCAGCGTCAGAGCCTAATATCGGTCTAAATACAAAAACCTAAATATGATGAAAAAGTTACTATCAACCAATGTGTTCAACAGAACCGTTCCTAAAGCAGTAATGATGTTACTGCTTTTCGCACAGTCTGTTTTGGCTATTAAGTCTGCCTCTCCTGAATCCATCCAGTCGGCAACTCCCGTCCTCAAAGTAACCGGAGGTAAAATATCCGGGTGCATAGGCGAAGACGCACACATTCTTGTATATAAGGGCATTCCTTATGCAGCTCCTCCTATAGGAGATCTGAGATGGAAACGTCCCCAGCCGGTTAAGGCATGGCAGGGAACACGTCTTTGCAACACATTTTCCGCAATGGCCTTTCAACGCGAACGTGACATGAAGTCATTTTATGGCAAGGAGTTTCATGATCCACAGAGTGAGCCTCAGCGCAGTGAGGACTGTCTCTACCTTAATGTATGGACTCCGAGAAGCGCTGCAGGCAACACCAAGGCCAAACTTCCTGTTGTGATGTGGATTCACGGCGGCGCTTATATGAGCGGGTTCGGCTTCGAGAAGGAAATGGACGGCGAAGCATGGGCAAAGCGTGGCGTTATTCTCGTAACAATCAACTACCGACTGAACGTTTTCGGCTTTCTTGCTCACCCTGTCCTATCTGTAGAAAACAAGGAAGGATTGTCGGGCAACTATGGGCTATATGACCAGATAGCAGCTTTACAATGGGTTGTCAACAACATTGCTCAGTTTGGCGGTGATCCGAAAAACATCACTGTTGCCGGTCAGAGTGCCGGAGCAGGGAGCGTGAAGAATCTTGTTACAAGTCCGCTTTGCAAGCGATTCATCAGCAAGGCCATCATCCAGAGTGGCGGAGGCTTGGGAGAGTTAATCTCTACAGAGGCAAATAAAGACAAGCTTGAGGCCCTTGGCATGCAGATGATGGATCAGCTTCAGGCTCATACCGCTAAAGAGATGCGAGCCTTAAGTGCAGAAAAAGTGCTGGGAGCACTCATGCCGTTCATGCGTCAGGCAAAGGCCGGGCTCTTTACTGCACCTTATATTGACGGTGTAGCCCTGACAGAAGACTTCACATCTGCCGTAAAGGACAACTCTATTGCCGATATACCCTATCTTATAGGAAGCAATGCCAACGACATTGTGTCGATGGATAAGGCTATAACCGACTTTGCCGCGGCTCGTGACTCGCTCTCCAAGCGTCCTGTCTACGTCTATCACTTCGACAGATCCCTTCCCGGTGACACCGCAGGAGCCTTTCATTCAGCAGAGATGTGGTACACCTTCCACACGCTGAAGCGCAGTTGGCGTCCGTTTACCCAGGCCGACTATGAGCTTTCTGACCGTATGGTAACCTACTGGACCAACTTCATCAAGTACGGAAGTCCCGACGGTGACAAAACATGGAAGCCATACACCCGCAAGGCCCCCTATGTTGAAGTGCTTCAGACAAAGATATAACCTATCCTAACTACATATTATTCATAGCAACTATAATTATCAACAAGAACTAATTCTCTATCATAACGATGAACATCAATAAACAAAGCACCATCACCGTGTCACTACTGTGCGGAATGCTCTTGAGCTCCACAGCCTTATCTGCTCAGGAGGTTATCAAGAAAGACAGTGCGGCAAACGACAAAGAGGTGAAAAACCGTAACGTCATGCTCAATGCTTCCAGTGCCGACCAACCACGTGAGATCAGTATCGGTCTGCCTGCAGCCACCACAGGTGCAACCATCTTCGAGGATGGTCTGCCCGTATCCTACAATCCTTGGCCTGACATTCCTTACCTTAGCTGGACAGGTGGCAACGGCTATTCTCGTATCCGCGTGATGAGCCTTGGCGAGGCAGCCCTTCAGTACGGTGGTATAGCCTATGCGGTGAACAGCTTTACTGCCGATGCAGGAAAGCAGCTCGGTGGTAAGTTAACTTATCAGCTCAACAACTACGGTCGTCAGGTATTCGACGGAGTAGTTTCCGGACCTCTGGGCAAAGGTTGGGGGCTGATGGTTAACACCCGCCAGATTTGGGACCCTGGAACATCCAAGATTACAGCAGCAAGCCTGCAGAGCAGAGTTCAGGCTTATCGTTTCAAACTTTCTAAGAGCTTTGCTAAGGGCCGTGGAAATATGAGTCTCCTCTATCAGTTTACCAGCAATATGAGCAACACTTCAACAGCATCTCCGTTCATATTTGTAGGTGACGGAAGCGTGAAGAAATATAATGGCATCGACTTTGGCACTGATCCTTATTTTCCTCAGGAAGCCAACACAATATCTTATCGTGATGATGAGACCGGAAAGATTATTACCAAGAGTTGGAGGGACGGCGGTACCACAAGGAATAACCAGATAACCTACAACTTTAATTACCGTTTCCGTAACGGCATGAAATTCGACTTTACGAGCCGTGCCAAGTTCGGAAACGTTAACACGGCTTTAAGCATGGCCTCTGGCATATCAAAGAACTCCGGCCGCTATTTCTACGCCGACGGAACCCCATATACCGGCGATTATGTTCAGAACCGTTATCTCATGGTAGTGCCGGGCTTCGAGCGTACGTGGTTTAATACAGCCATGCTCTCGGGTAAGAGCAAGAATGCTGCGCATAACTGGCGCATAGGACTCAATATCTGGTACAACCGTGCGGGAACCGACCAGGCTAGCACCAACTCTGCGCATGAGGTAGCCAAGGACCCACATCTTTTGTACGTAAAAGATTCTAATGGTCTGCTTCAGTCGACCACCGGTCTGAATGCCTATGGTGGTGCCTATTATAACACCCATGACAGCAAGTTCGCCCTCATTCTTAGTGATGACTGGAAGGTAAACAAGCGGCTTAACCTTAATGCTGGTGTTCGTTTGGAGTACAACACCTATGCTGGTAAGAGTGCTACAACTATGGACGGCAAGGAGAATCCTCGTATCAATAACTGGTGGGTGGGAGCAAATCCTAACGGTGGTATCACCCATTTCCATGGCGACTGGCTGAATCCCTCAGCTACATTCAATTTCCGATATTCCATTCTTAAAGGATTCGGTCTTACCGGAGAGTATGTTTTTGTAATGCAGCGCACCGTTCCAAAGGACTATTCTGGCGAGGCTATGCCAAGAATGAAACCAGTTGACATCAATGCAGCCCACGGAGGTATCTTCTGGAATAACAGGTGGATCTCTCTTACATCTCAGCTTTCCTTTGTCAGCAGTACTAACTATAAGACTCGCAGCAGCTTCTATCATCAGCTTCAGAACGACGCTACCGATGGCTCCGGCCTGCTTAAAGGCGACGAGCAATCGGTTACCATCACCACCAACTACGATGTTCGCACCATCGGTTGGACCACCGATTTCGTACTTACCCCATTCCGAGGATTTGCCCTTCACGGACTTCTCACTCTGCAGAAGCCTACTTACCAGAACCTCGATATCAGCGCTACCTTTGCTGATGGTGTAACCGATCACGCCGATGTAAGCGGTAAAGTTGTAACAGCAATGTCAAAAGTGCTCATTGAGCTCGATCCGAGCTACAACTATAAAAAGTGGTCTGTTGGTCTCAACTTCCGCTATTTTGGCAAGCAGTACATCAACAAGACCAACACGCTTTACTTTAATGGTCATTGGGAAACCTTTGGCAATATCCGTTATCAGCTTAATAAGAAAATTAACTTTGCCCTCAACGTGGTTAACTTCCTCAACCAGAACGGAGCCAGCGGAAGCATTAGCGCTGCCGATCTTGTCACCGATCCGTCGAAGTATAAGAACTATCTTATGGCAGGTTCATACATCCGCCCCTTTGAAGTAAGTCTTTCCACAACCATTAATTTCTAAAAATAAGCAACAAGATGAAAAGAAAAAACATACTATTAAGTTTCGCCCTGCTCTTCGGCGCAGTCCTGCCTTTTACAGCTAGTGCTAAAGATGTAACCAACATCAACTCACAATGGGGATTCAAGGCAAAGGCCTTGATTCCTTGGGGAATTTACCCTAATGTACGTATACCAGAGTGCGACACCATAGTCAACCTTCCTAACACTTGGAACGAAAAGGATTTCATGTCAGACAAAGGCTTCCGCAAGGGCGAAGGCTCTTATGAAAAGAAGATAATGATACCAGAATCCGACAAGGGTCGCCGCATCTTCATTCATTTCGAAGGTGTAAGCCAGACTGCCAACGTGTTCTGTAACTATAAGAAGGTAGGTGAACACCGCAATGCCTTCACCGCTTTCACCGTGGAGATAACCAATCAGGTGGAATATGGCAAGGAGAACAAGATTACCGTGATTTGCGACAACAGCCACCAGCTTGACATTGCCCCCATTTCTGGCGACTTCAACATCTACGGCGGCATCTACCGTGATGTGTGGTTGGAGAAATCGGCTGAGAGTGCCTGCATATCGCCTCTCTTCTACGGTAGCAACGGCGTCATCCTGCATCAGAAGTCGGCCGATGCCAATCAGGCACGCCTTCAGGCTGAGGTTCACCTCTCTACGACAACCGACTATAAAGGCTGTACTGTAGAACTGCAGATAACCGATGCCACAGGAAAGGTTGTCGCATCGCAGCAGACTCCGAACATCTATAACGACAAGTGTGTGATGAATATCGAAGTTCAACATCCTCATCTTTGGCAAGGCACCGCCGATCCCTACCTATATAATGTTGTAGCAGTGCTCAAACGTAACGGTAAGGAGATAGACCGCGTTGAGGATCAGACAGGATTTCGTAGCTATTACATTGATGCTGACAAAGGCTTCTTCCTCAATGGCAAGCATCTCAAGCTTCACGGAGTCTCACGCCATCAGGAATGGGCCGGCATGGCTACCGCACTCACAACGAAGGAGCACGACACCGACCTGAACCTTATTCAGGATATGGGTGCCAATGCCATCCGTATGGCCCATTATCCTCAGGCCCAGTACATGCTTCAGCAAGCTGACAAGCGCGGTTTTGTTGTTTGGGAAGAGATACCATTCGTAAGCAATTACATCCCTTCAGAGTCGTTCGACAATAATCTCCGCGAAGATCTCCGTGAGATGATTTATCAGAACATTAACCACCCCTCAGTGTGCTTCTGGGGAATCTTCAATGAGGTAAGCGGCGGACAGAACAAGATAGCTGCCGAGCTCAATGACATGGTTCATCAGATAGATCCTTCTCGTGTTAGCACATCGGCTACATGCTTTGAGGGCGACTTCAACTTCATATCCGATGTGCTTGGCTGGAACAAATACTATGGCTGGTATAATGGCAAGGACACCGATCTTGGTCCGTTCCTCGACGAGTGGCACAAGGCACATCCTTACACAAAGATAGGCGTATCAGAGTACGGTGCCGGCTCTGGCCTTCATCAGCATCGCGCTCAAGCCAAGACAGGCGGAGGCTATCGTGATGCCACAAGCCGCTTCCATCCCATGGAGAATCAGACGGCCGTGCACCACAATGCCCTTCTCGACATTCAGAAGCGCGACTACGTATGGGGCTCCTTCATTTGGAACATGTTCGACTTTGGCTCTTCTATGCGTACCGAGGGCGAGTTCAACAACCTCAACGATAAAGGTCTTGTGAGCCACGACCGCAAAGTGAAGAAAGATGCTTTCTATTTCTATCGCGCCAACTGGAACCATACCAGTCCTACCACTTTCCTCTGCTCAAAGGGCTACACCGACCGTAAGGAAGATGTTACCGACATCATTGGTTTCGTGAGCGATGGCAGTGCCACCCTCTATTTGAACGGAAAGAAAATAGGTACACAGAAAGCCGATGAGGTGCACACAGTGAGCTGGAAGAACGTCCGTCTTCAGAAAGGCAAGAACGAGGTGGTTCTCAAGTCGGCCCACGGACAGGACAAAGCTACTTGGAATGTCAATCTATAGGAATTGCTTCTTCGTTTTTAGATAGATGATAGGTTAATAGGAAGACAGGGGCATGAAGATGCCACCTGTCTTCCAACAACCTTTTAAAGATACACCATAAGATTAACAATTTAAAAACTACACAATGGAAAGAACCTGGAGATGGTTTGGCAAGAACGATAAGATAACTCTTGCACAGCTAAGACAAATAGGCGTTGAAGGCATCGTAACTGCCCTTCACGACGTGCCGCTCGGCGGGGTATGGACAAGGGAGAAGATACACGCTCTGCGTGAGTATATCGAGAGCTATGGGATGAGATGGAGCGTCGTGGAGAGCCTGCCGGTGGTAGAAACCATTAAATACGGAGGTCCCGACAAAGATCATCAGATAGAGGTGTACAAGCAATCACTGCGCAATCTGGCAGCTGAGGGCATTCACTGTATATGTTACAACTTCATGCCGGTGCTCGACTGGGCACGTACCGACCTTCTGCATAAAAATCCCAACGGCTCAACTAACCTTTACTTCAACTACGCCGAGTTCGCTTATTTCGATATTTACATCCTCAAGCGCAAAGGGGCTCGCGAGGAGTGGGCTGACTTCAAGTTTCCGGAGGGATGGGGTGTCGGAAGGGATGTCCTCACAGAATGTGATAAGCTCGCTGAGACCATGACCCCTGAAAAGGATCATCAGCTGGTAGAGAACATCGTTATAAAGACACAGGGCTTTGTTTCCGGTAACTTCAGTGAGAACGACGAAGCACCTGTAGAGAAGTTTCGTGAGTTCCTCAACCTCTACAAAGGCATCGACAAGGTCAAGCTGCGTGCCAATATGAAGTACTTCCTTGAGGCTATCATGCCCGTTTGTGATGAATGCGACATGAATATGTGCGTCCACCCCGACGATCCTCCTATCGAGATTCTTGGACTTCCCCGCATCGTGCGCACTGAAGAGGACATACAATGGTTGCTTGATGCTGTGCCCAACAAGCACAACGGACTAACATTCTGTGCTGGGTCGCTCAGTGCCGGTGCATATAATCACGTAGTTGAGATGGCCCGCAAGTTCGCTTCACGCACCCACTTCGTCCACCTGCGCAGTTGTCATATCTTCCCCAACGGCGACTTTACAGAGGCTTCGCATCTCGGTGGCCGCGCCGATCTTATTGAACTGTGCCGCATCTTCGAGAAAGTGAACCCTCAACTGCCTATGCGCGTTGACCATGGCATGACCTTCACCGACGAGCCCGGCGGCATCATGGATGAGTCAAATCACGGACACAACTCAGGCTACACTCTCTTGGGCCGCATGTTTGCCATGGGACAGGTGCAGGGAATACTTGCCACCGTTGACCGCGAACTGGGAATGGATTACAAGCAGCCGGGATTCTTCGACTAATCGTTGTCATAAAAACAAAGTACATTATGAAACTACTGGATATATTAAACAACGACTTTAGCTCATCTGAATGGGAAGCCAAGGGCTACGAACTCCCACAATTTCCTCGACTATATAAAGGATGAGACGAAGATCTCCTTCCCATGGTCGATGATCGACAAGATTACACCGCACCCGCACGCGAAGGTGAAGGAGATGTTGGCCCAGGATGGCTTTGAGGATAACAACAATATAGAAACGAGCCATCATACCTTCAGCGCACCTTTCGTCAACTCGGAGGAGACACAATACCTCGTCGTAGAGGACCACTACACCAACGGCCGGCCGCCTCTCGGCCTTGAGGGTGTGCTCTACACAACACGCGAAACCGTCGATAAGGTGGAAACCATGAAGGTAACAACCTGCTTGAACCCACTTCATACCGCCATGTCTATCTATGGTTGCCTGCTCGGCTACGACCTCATATCAGCTGAGATGAAAGACTGTGATATTCGTGCGTTTATCCAGAAGATTGGATACATTGAGGCTATGCCGGTGGTCACAGATCCAGGGGTGCTGAACCCTTACGAGTTTATAGGCGACTTCATCAATAAACGCCTGCCTAACCCTTTCATGCCAGACACACCTCAGCGCATAACAACGGATACTTCGCAGAAGCTCTCCATACGCTTTGGTGAAACGATAAAAAAGTATGTCTCTCGTGGTCTCGACATGCAAAAACTCATCCTCATTCCTTTGGTGCTTGCAGGTTATGCTCGCTACTTGAAGGGACTCGATGATGACCTGAAGCCTTTTGAGCCATCGCCCGATCCACTGTTGGCAAAGTTGCAGGACATCGTTGCACCTTTGGCGATTGGCAAGCCCGAACAAGACTGGGCTCCGCTGAAGAAGCTCTACAGTCGTAAGGATATCTTCGGTCTTAATCTTTATGAGGCAGGACTTGGTGAGCGTATAGAGGGAACAGACTGCTGTGGAGCCTTTGATGGGCGCAGCACATATACCGTAGACTTAGCCATGCATCGGGAATCTGGAAAGAAGGGTGACTTCATCCTTTCAAAGAAGGAACGTTCCATGCCGTTCCACAAAGAGCGCAGCGAAGGTAACCCAGACTATGAGCGTTTCAAGGGGGCTGGATGCCAAGAAGAGGGAAGATAGGCAGCGGGGCCATACATGTCGTAGCCTGTCCTGCCATGGGAAAAGACAGGTATGCAGTCGGTTCACGCCGGTAGAATCTGCTTAGCGTGTTGGCCATAGAACTTTGTCTCAATATAGCCGACGCCATGGAGGATCTAATGCAAGGTACACAAGCCGTCGGTGAGCTTGAGGCAATTTTGAGCGTCTTGTCGCCCTCTGAGGCCGTAGTTACGCACTAACACGAAGTCTTAACTTTTGTTTGCAGAATGTTAATCGGGTATCAATCAGTATATTGCAAAATTTAATTCTTTGTAGAAGCCTGTAAAATGGCAAGTGGAAAACTTTAATTACATTATTTTTTATTAATTTTGTAGCAGTCATATAATAATTCTCATCCATCATTGACCAACAAGAGCAGAACATACGTTGCCATCGACCTGAAGAGTTTCTACAGTTCAGTGGAGTGTGTCGCCAGGGGACTTGACCCGCTGACGACCAACCTTGTCGTGGCCGATGTGAGCCGCACGGAGAAGACTATCTGTCTGGCCGTGTCGGCCTCGATGAAGGCTTACGGACTGGGAGGTCGCGCCCGGCTCTTCGAGGTGGTGGAGAAGATGTGGGAGGTGAACTACGAACGGCGTAAGGCTATCGGATTCAGACCGTTCACGGGAAAGTCTTATCTTGCAAAGGAATTGGCGGAGCATCCCGACTGGGAGGCAGACTATATCGCCGCTACACCACGGATGGCGGAGTACATCAAGGTGAGCAGCCAAATCTACGGCATCTACCTCAAATACATCGCGCCGGAGGACATCCACGTCTATTCCATCGACGAGATCTTTGCCGACGTCACAGACTATCTGCAATCCTACAAGATGACGGCACACGAGCTGGCAATGACGATGATCCGCGATGTGCTGCGCACGACGGGTATCACGGCTACGGCGGGCATCGGTACCAATCTCTACCTCTGCAAGGTGGCGATGGACATTGTGGCCAAGCATATCCCGGCTGATAAGGACGGTGTGCGCATTGCTGAACTCGATGAGATGAGCTACCGCCGTAAGCTGTGGAACCATCAGCCTTTGACCGACTTCTGGCGCTTTGGCCGTGGCATCGTGGCAAGGCTCAGCACCATCGGGGTTGAAACGATGGGGCAGCTTGCGAGGATGTCAATAGATAATGAGGAACTGCTCTACAGAATGTTTGGTGTCAACGCGGAGCTCATCATCGATCACGCCTGGGGATGGGAACCGGTGACAATGGACTATATCAAAGCCTACAAGCCCGAAACGAACTCCCTGGGCAGCGGGCAGGTGCTGCAAAGTCCCTATACGGCAGAGAAGGGCAGGGTAGTCGCCCGTGAGATGGCCGATGCGTTGTCGCTCGACTTGGTTGACAAGCATCTCGTAGGCGATCAGATAGTCCTCACGGTGGGCTACGACCGCGAGAGCCTCACCAATCCCGCTATCCGTGCGCAGTACCATGGTGAGGTCAGTACCGACTGGTATGGCCGCAGCGTACCGAAACATGCGCATGGCTCCATCAGTCTTGACCACCCTACATCGTCATCGAGTCAATTTATCGATGCTGTCACACAACTCTATGACCGCATCGTCAATCCCATCTTGTTAGTCCGGTGGCTCAACATTACTGTCAACCACGTTATCAGCGAGGACGAGGCCAAGAGACAACAGCAAAATACGCCCGTACAGCTCGACCTCTTCACCGACTATCAAGCGGAAGCCGAAAAGCAGAAGCAGGCGGATGACGCGGCAGCCAAGGAGCGCCGCCTACAGGAGGCAGCACTGAAAATCAAGAAGGAATTTGGCAAGAACGCCCTCCTCCGTGGACTAAACTATGCTGAGGGCGCGACGCAGAAAGAAAGAAACAACCAAATAGGAGGACACAAAGCATGACAGACAATTACGACGACATCATCAATCTTCCGCATCACGTCTCCTCGAAACATTCGAGGATGAGCATGTATAACCGTGCTGCCCAGTTCTCGCCCTTCTCTGCCCTCACCGGCTATGAGAAAGCCATTGAGGAAGTGAGGAAGAAGCAGGAGGAAAAAATGAGACGGCGGAATGCGTCAGTGGATGAAGTCAATGATAATAACATTAGTACAAACTTAAATATAGAACAATATGAAGAACTTTGATCCAAAGGCATGGTTCATGCCACAAGCAGTATTAGTTATCGGCACATACGATGCCGACGGAACACCCAACGCAATGAACGCAGCGTGGGCTGGACAGTGGGACGGTGACAAGATTATGATTTCGATGGGCAACCATCAGACGACAGTGAATCTCAATGCCAACCCCGACTTCACGATTGCTTTCGCCACAACGGAGACTATGATAGCAGCTGACTTTGTCGGTGTTGTCAGCGGAAAGAAAGTAAAGGACAAGGTGGCCAAAACCGGCTGGAAAGTAGAAAAAGGAGAGAAGGTGAACGCTCCCGTCTTCACCGACTTCCCCATGACGATGGAGTGCCGCATCGAGCGGAAGATTGACGAGTCGGAGACGGGCTACTATATCGTGGCCAAGATTCTGAACATCAGAGTCAACGAGCAGTTCCTTACCGAGGACGGTAAGCCGGACTTGGAGAAGATGCACCTGCTGACATTCGACCCCGTCCATCTCGGCTATCTCGAAATTGGCAAACGCGTGGGCAATGCCTTTAAGGACGGCACTAAGTTGAAGTAAGAAATATCCATTTCTACATCAACTGTTGTGGTTTCCATGCTGTGGAATTCTTCAATGCCATCACCCCGATCCTCACATGCCCGAGCTGTTTGACCAAGCCGACGGATGGTTTGTATTTGAGAAAGTAATTCTACCGCAATGGCAAAAAAGTGCTGATACTGAAAGGGAAGGCAGAGCCACAGATAGTTAGGAAGGACATTATTGACAAGTTTATTAGGTAAAGACAAACATGGAATCAAGGAAGATATTGCGGCCGAGAAGAAAGCGAGCTTGAAATACAACTGCGCACAAACGGTGTTGACGACTTATGGCGATTTGACAGGCTTAAACGAGGCCACAGCCATGAGCATAGCCGATGGCTTTGCTGAAAGCCGCAATCATGCCACGCAGTGTAGACTGTCGAAGGGTGTAGATACCCATGTAGTGCTTCGGCCATGCCCTTTGTGCGTGTCCGATGTTTGTGAGTTCTTGGAAGAAGCAATGAACTATAAACGGAGAGAGATAACCGCATGGAGGTGTTTGACATGAAGTTTTCGAATGTGTTCCCCTTGCTAATTGCCAAGGTGGAGCGCAAGGGATGTATTGTCTTATCAAAGCGTGGTAAGGTCATTACCAAAGCGTGGTAAAGATATTACCACAGCTTGGTAATGCTATTACCCAAGGGTGGTAATCTTCTTAATTTCAAACTTTTGCGGTTTCGTTATCACGTCGGGTCACGCCAAGCGAGGCATCAACAATGGTTCGAGGAAAGTCTTGCTCCATTGCACGGAAGGGCGGACAGATGCGTCCATAGTGCTGTGCCGAGGTGTGTGATGCAAGTTTTTCAAAAGTGGAAGTTGGCCGTTGCTATGATGTCATGATGGTGATCAAGAGTGAGGAAGATCAAATCACAGCTACGGAATCCGAAAACCCCAATAGATTTGTAATAATTGTACAATTGCTTATAGGGCTTCTTTTCATCTTTTTCCATCGCTTCATAGTCCATCTGTCGCTCAAAGCCCGAGTCGTGAAGGTCATATGTCCAGATATAATGTCGGCATTTCTCAAGCCTTGAATCGATTTTATAGATTTATTGATAGTTTCTGATCCTCACATCAACGCCAGTACCCTTTAAGAGGTCTACGACTTTCTGGACATTTGTATCTGAGTAATGATAAGGGAAGAGCACTTTCGGTTTTATTGTCTTTGCAGCGTGGGCAGTCTGTTCGGGCGTCATGGTGAAAGGCTGGTTGGTGGAGAGAAAAGCTACATCAATATTCTTCATGTCTCGCATTTCGGGTATATCCTCGGTGTCGCCGGAGATATAGACGCGAAAGCCGTCAAGCGTAAGGATGAAGCCATTGTCGCGCCCTTTAGGATGATACTTCTCCCTGCCCTCTGTGATGTTGTAGGCAGGCACTGCATCCACAATGATATCATCCGCAAGCCGCAGATGGTCGCCGTTATGCATGACTTTTCCTTTGCCGATGATATTGGCGCAGTTGGCGTTCGTGATGATGGCCGTCGTCGGCTTTTCCAATTGTCGGATAGCCACTGTGTCGCAGTGGTCGTAATGCTCATGCGTGACAAAGACATAGTCGGCCTTGGGCATTTTGCTGTAATCCGTCACGGGCTTCAACTGGCATACAGGGTCCACTTCTATCTCCCTGCCGTCAAAGGTGATGCGGATGCTGCCGTGTTTGATGGCGGTAAAGATAATGTCTTTTCCGCTCTTCGTCTTGAACGTGTCCGTCTGAACGCCTGAAATTGTCTTCTCCTTGCAAGCAGCAAAAGTCATTGTTGCCAGCAAGAGCAATATTATCAGTAATATGTTCTTCTTCATGATTAATAAATTATGAAATCCAACTTTACTTACTTGTATCCTTTCTCCTCAATGCCCAGTTCATATGTTTCTCGTAACCTTTACCGGTACGGGAGCGCAGTATTTCGTCTATCATCATCGGATTGTTATTAATGTTGTTAGTCCAGGGAATAGAACGGAATGAAATAGTGCTACAAAGATACGAAAATATATTATATATCACATCATAAAAGATAGAAAAGTGATATTGTTTCCCCCAAAAGATGTATCTTTGCCTAAAGAACCAAACTTTCGGGTGATACCTTGTTTGTGGCTGACGCTGAACATCTTTATTGTCTCGAAAAAAAACTTAATACAAGATGGATGGCAGATCTTCCAAGTGGATGTGGCTCCAAATCTATCATCAAAGTATTTGGAGATCAGATACGCATGCAGAACTACGGTGTGGCGTTTCAAGACATGATTGTCGCCAGATGCGGTCGTCCCTTTACCGCGAGTTTTAATAGAAGCACAGGGCAGCAAACCTCTCTGGCCATGATCAACATTAAGCAAAAGGTGATGGGAGGACAAATGGTGAAAGGGCGTACATACTGGCAAACTAAAAAAGGAAGACCTTTCCCCAAGTAGTTGATTAGCTCCAAGGAAAAGGTCTTCTGCTTTTAGAGAATAAAAGCTGCTTAAGGACGTGTGAATGGCATCACTTGCTCCTGAAGGCCTGTATGATATCTTCCGCGATTTGCTGGTCTTGGAGGTGATTATCCATGAGCAACCGGTTCACGTTGTAGCGGTCGTAGAGCATTTTCCGTACGCCGAAGTTGAGCACACTCATGCTTGAGGGTCCGTAGAAGCGAGCCACGGTCTCACCATATCCGCCGTCAAGACTTCCGTCCTCGAGATTAAACGGCATGTTCCAGTGCCAGCGCTCTTTGTCGGCCACAGCAGGAGCATAGCCATGTCCCTTCTCGGTGTGGATGTGCGCCACCTCTAACCAATATCATGGAATCAGAAGGCTGTAATTTTATGTATTTGGGTAAAAATTCATCTTATAAGCAATTAATTGGAATTTTCTTCGTAAGTTTGTACCAGAAATATCATATCAACATGAAGAAGTTATTATCTCTATTGCTCGGAATTTTGGGCTTTGCATCCTGTTGCGATGCCCAACAGGATTCGATAAAAACAGTGTCGGCTACGAAGTATGCTCAAATCATCCAAGCTGACACTGTCGTCGTGGTTGATGTCAGAACAACTGAAGAATACAATGCTGGTCACATCGAAGGTGCGAGAAACATTGATGTTCTGGGGGACAGTTTTCAGGCTGAGGCATTAGCCACTCTTCCTAAGGACAAGACGGTAGCCGTGTATTGTCGCTCGGGAAGGCGAAGCCTAAAGGCAGCGGGTATCCTCGCAAAGGCTGGTTATCATGTTGTCAATCTGCGAGGTGGATGGTTGGAATGGACAGAGGCCAAGCATTGAGAGTTAGCTAAGCAACATTATTGCGTCGATATCGAAATCAATTTATTTTATCAGGAGATGATGTAGAGGTATTAAAACGCCTCTACATCAAAGCCGGGCAAATCGCAATCTTATAGAAAGTGGATGACGCTGGTATCGAACGACCGGGTGTCAGCGATACCGGTGTACATCATCATCTCGCTGAGTTGCTCATTCATCCTGTGCACTGTTTTCACCATGCCTACCCAATTGAGCAGGTTCTGTTCCTTGGCTGCTCCTCTATCTTTGTAGTCCACAATGCCCCGTGGTTCTAAAATATTGTTAATGAATATCAGATAGTTTTGGCGGTTTGTTCTTATGTTCGTATATTTGCGAACGATATGAAGAAGATATTGATTCTTTGCACAGGAAACAGCTGTCGCAGCAAGATGGCGCAAGCCTGTCTACAACATTTGGATGCCGGACTCTATGTGATGTCGGCGGGCACCCAACCTACCCGCTACACGCATCCTTTGGCCATAGAAGTGATGGAGGAAGCAGGAATGCCTATTCGCGATTTGCAGCCACACGATGTCAGAGAGCTTACGCATGAGGAGTGGGACTTTGTGATCACCGTCTGTGACCATGCCCGGGAAACATGTCCCGTCTTCGTGGGGAAGGTGAAACATCAATTGCATTTGGGTTTCCCCGATCCAGCACAGGCAAAGGGAACAAAGGTAGAGCAACTCTCTGTATTCCGAGCCACAAGAGAACATATTGCTTTGACATTCAATGAATTCTATCATAAATATATTCAAGACACTCATGGACACGAAACGAGACTATAGCCTTAAGGCCGAGCAGATAGCACGCTTTGCCAAAGCTCTGGCCCATCCCGCCAGAATACAGATATTGCAGTTCCTCGCCAGCAGACAGGAATGTTACTTCGGTGACATCCACGACGAGCTGCCCATCGCCAAGGCCACTGTCAGCCAACATCTCAAGGAACTCAAAGATGCTGGACTCATCCAAGGCACCATTGAGGCTCCAAAGGTGAGATACTGCATCAACCGCGACAACTGGCAGTATGCCCACGAGCTATTCTGTAATTTCTTCTCGAAAGAGATCAAGGGCACGGACTGCGGTTGCGGGAAATATAAACGACAGTAGGCGGATCGTGTGTTGTCTGCTTATTATAATAGGAATATTATTCGTAGTTTTACAAATAACTAATAAAGTATATACACTATGAAAGAGATTGAGATTTTCGACCCAGCCATGTGCTGCTCCACAGGAGTTTGCGGCCCCAGTGTTGACAAGAACTTGCTGCGAATAGCCACGCTCATCGATGCATTAAAGAATATGGGCATTGAGGTGAAACGCCATAATCTGAGCAGTGAGCCACAGGCCTTTATCCACAACGAACAGGTGAAGCAATTGCTTCAGGAGAAAGGTGCCGACGTGCTGCCCATTACTCTCGTCGGGGACGATATTGCCGTCATTGGACAATATCCCACTACAGTACAGATGAGTGAGTGGACAGGTAAGGACCTGACATTTGTACCTGTCAGACAGAGCACCTGTTGTGAAGAAGAGGAATCCCACGAGGGCGGTTGCTGCTGTGGCCTTGATCACAAGGATGATCATAAGGGCGGTTGCTGCTGTGGAGAAAAGGACAAGGATGTTCACGACGGCGGTTGCTGCTGTGGCAAATAGATGTAGCGATGAAAGAATATGCTATCCAAGAGGTGGAGCAACAGAAATATCTGTTCTTCACCGGTAAGGGTGGCGTGGGCAAGACCAGTCTGGCCTGCGCCACTGCTATTGCCATGGCCGACAAAGGCGAACAGGTTCTGCTTATCAGCACCGATCCGGCTTCCAATCTTCAGGATGTCTTCCACCAGGACATCTCGCAGCACGGCACGCCAATCGCTGAGGTGACGGGACTGACCGTGGTCAACCTCGATCCTATCAAGGCTGCCGACGAGTATCGCGAGTCGGTGGTAGGTCCTTACCGTGGTGTGCTGCCCGACTCTGCTATCGCCAACATGGAAGAACAGTTGTCAGGATCCTGCACTGTGGAGATTGCCGCCTTCAACCAGTTCTCTGACTTCCTCACCAATGCAGAGGATGCGCGTAAGTATGACCACATCATCTTCGACACCGCGCCCACCGGCCACACCCTGCGTATGCTCCAGCTGCCAACAGCCTGGACATCATTCATCAAGACGAGCAAGCATGGTGCCTCGTGCCTCGGTCAATTGTCAGGTCTCGAAGAACGTAAGGAAGTTTACCGACAGGCTGTGGACAACTTAGCTGATAGCAGCAAGACCAAGCTGATACTGGTCAGCAGACCACAACAGGCTGCGCTCAAGGAGGCAGACCGGTCCGCGCGGGAACTCCGGCAGTTAGGCATCGCTAACCAACTACTCGTGATCAATGGGCTCATGGAATCTCCCGGCAACAATGATGAACTGGCCGCAGAAATGTACGCCACACAACAGCAGGCTTTAGACGCGATGCCCGATACGTTGGATGCAATGGAGACCTTGTATGTGCCGTTGCGCTCTTACGACATGGACTCTGTGAACAACATCCGCAAGATGCTCCGCGCTGATAGTGCTGGTGCTGCATGGTCGTCGGAAAGTATCGGTGATTACCCAAACCTCGACTACCTCATCCGCACCATCCATGACACAGGTAAGCGCGTGGTGTTTACCATGGGCAAGGGAGGTGTTGGCAAGACCACGATTGCCATGCAGATAGCCTTGGGTCTGAAACAGTTAGGCGACGACGTACTGCTCACTACCACTGACCCGGCCAACCACCTTAACACCCATTTAGCTGAGCATGCCGGCATTGAGATGGCTGTCATCGACGAGCAAAAAGTATTGGAGACGTACAAAGATGAGGTCAGAACGAAGGCACGCGAGGCCGGTGTGACCGACTTCTCATATATCGAGGAAGACCTGCGCAGCCCTTGTACCCAGGAGATTGCCGTTTTCCGACGTTTTGCCGAAATCGTGATGCAGGCCGACAATAAGACGGTTGTCATCGACACTGCGCCAACGGGTCATGCCTTGCTGCTGCTCGACTCCACGCAGAGCTACGACCGACAGATTGCTCACAGTGAGGGCGGCGCCCCTGTTGCCGTTCAGTGCCTGCTGCCCCGGCTGCGTGACGAAAGCCAGTCGGAGTTCGTCATCGTCACACTGCCTGAGCCTACACCCGTATTAGAGGCAAATCGACTGCGCGCAGACCTTGAGCGAGCCGGTATTCATCAGCAGTGGTGGTTGGTCAACCAGTGCCTCATCCTCAACCACTCCACCGACAGCTTCCTGCGTGCAAAAGCAAATAGCGAGACCAAGTGGATAGAAGAGGTGAGACGCATTACCAACGGTCACTTGGTTTTGCGCCCTTGGATCAAATGACAACAGGGTTTTTCATCTGTATTACAAAGATAGATAAAATCGTTTACGTTTATCATGGAAGAAAGAAAAATTGGATTCTTTGACAAGTACCTTACGTTATGGGTACTACTATGTATTATTGTTGGCATTGCTGTGGGTAAGTTTCTGCCCGCCGTCCCACAGACGCTTTCGCGTTTTGAGTATGCGCATGTGAGCATTCCCGTGGCCATCCTCATCTGGGTGATGATCTACCCGATGATGATGAAAGTGGACTTCCAAAGCGTGAAGCATGTGGCCAAGCACCCCAAGGGGCTGGTAGTGACGTGTGTGGTCAACTGGCTCGTCAAGCCTTTCACCATGTTCGCCATCGCATGGTTCTTTCTCTTCGTGGTCTTTCAGCGGTGGATACCTACGACACTGGCCCACGAATATCTGGCTGGTGCCGTGCTCTTAGGAGCCGCTCCCTGCACGGCAATGGTGTTTATCTGGAGCTACCTTTCCAACGGCAATCCTGCTTACACCCTTGTACAGGTGGCTGTCAACGACCTCATCATCCTCGTGGCCTTCGCGCCTATCGTGGCTCTGCTCTTGGGAGTGAGCGGTGTGGAGATACCCTACGACACACTTTTGCTGAGTGTGGTGCTTTTCGTGGTACTTCCGCTCATCGCCGGTATCATCACGCGCACAACAGTCATCAGACGGAAGGGCAAGGAGTATTTCGAACAAGTATTCGTACACAAGTTTGACCGATACACCACAGCCGGATTGTTGCTCACACTCGTCATTCTCTTCTCTTTCCAGGGTGAAACCATTCTGCGCAATCCTCTTCATATCGTGCTCATTGCCTTGCCACTCATCCTCCAGACCTATCTCATCTTTGCCGTTGCCTATGGTTGGGCCAGGGCCTGGCACTTGCCCTACGACATCGCGGCTCCGGCCGGAATGATTGGAGCATCCAACTTCTTCGAGTTGGCTGTCGCCGTAGCCATCAGTCTGTTCGGCTTGCAGAGCGGCGCAGCTCTTGCCACCACCGTCGGTGTGCTCACCGAAGTGCCCATCATGCTCTCATTGGTGAGAATCGCCAAGGCGACGAGAGACCGATTCCAATAAAAGGGTCAGACTAAAGGTCCACCTTTTCTCGTTGTGATGCATTGATGCATTTTACAAGACGAAGAGTAAACACAGAGTCGATTTGTGACAAACTTAGCAACTGTCGTAGGGAAAATGCTGCCGCAGTATTGTATTTGAATATGACGGAATATGGAAAAAATGTCTTACCTTTGCATTGATTCATGAGTGGCATGACGATCGCACGCATGTGCCGGCATGATGATAATGATATAGGAAATGATGAAGAAGACGCAATCGGTATCCATTTTTCAGCGCCCGCTGTGGGTGGCAATCTTTGCTTTGACGGCGGCCATAGCGTGGGGCTTTGCCTACCCACTGATCAAATTGGGCTATGGCGAGTTTCAGATTACTCCCATGATGACGGGCAGTAAGATGCTCTTTGCAGGTGTGAGATTCAGCATAGCAGGACTGGTTATCCTCGCGATGGCACGGCTGGGGCATAAGGACTTCCACGTCAGAAGCAGTGCTGACTGGTGGTATATGCTGCTCTTTTGTCTCGTCAACACCACGCTGCACTACGCTTTCTTCTATATCGGTCTCTCGCATAGTGAGGGTTCCCGTGCCGCTATTCTCAACTCGCTCAGCGTGTTCTCAGTCGTGATCATGGCTTGCATGTTTTTCAAGAGCGACCGCATGACCACTGACAAGATCGCCGGTTGCGCGATAGGCTTCGCCGGCATTCTCTCTCTGAACTTAGGAGGTGCGGACAGCGGACGCTTCACCTGGCTCGGCGACGGTATGATCATCCTCAACGCACTCTGCGGCGCCACGGCCTCACTTCTCACCCGTGGACTCGGCAAACGCGTCAATGTGTTTGTCGGTACGGGTTATAGTCTGGCTGTCGGAGGCGTGATCCTCTTAGGCTGCGGCCTGCTCTTCGGCGGCACGTTGCCCCGCGTCACAGCGTTGGGACTCCTTTGGCTGTTGCTGCTCATCGCCATCAGCACCGTGGGGTTTTCGCTCTATAACAAGTTGCTTACCTGCAATCCTGTCGGTAAAGTCGCGATCTACAACTCGCTGATCCCCGTAGTCGGTGCCGTCAGCTCGTGTCTCTGCCTGCACGAAACCTTCTATTGGAAATATGTGCTGGCCGGCGCTTTGGCCACAGCCGGAATCTATATCATCAACAAAGGAAAGTAGGAGAGGAGGTTAACGGAAGGCCACGCGCACCGTCGTACCCTCACCCTGTTGTGATTCCACACTGACTTTCGCCCCATGTTTCTCCAAAATAGCTTTGACCAGCGCCAGTCCTACGTCGTGGCCTATCACAGATCCTGTGTTGGAAGCACGGTAGAATGGCTCGAAGATATGCTGCAGATCGTCTTTCGGAATGCCGATGCCATGGTCACGGCTTCACCATATGCAAGAGCATATCATGTACTGTTTATGATGTTGTTGTATTAAAAACCTTTAATATGGTATGAAAGCATTCTCTTCAATTCTGTTTTGGCACGTTGTGCAAACTCCGTAACTTAGCGGTGATGTACAATGTGCAGAATCCCATCAACCGTCGATGTCTAAGAAACACAGTACAAATGTTGCATCGTACCATGATAAATGTTGCACATAGAGGACTTAGACGCATTGAATGAAACGTCTTTCCAAGGTTTTTCGTATCTTTGCAAGTGTTATCAACCTCTTGCAGCCGACATTTGATGACAATGGCCGATGCACCATTGCTCTCTCTGACCTAAGCGCAACCGAAGGTGTGACTATCGACGCAAAGGCAGGAACTATCACGAGCACTGGCTCTGGCGATTTTTATCTCGATCTGCCTGACAAGGGTGTGGATATGTCGGCTTGCACGAGTCTGGTCGTCGAGCACGAAGGTGACGACATCGTTGGGTACCTGGAAGTGGGAGATGCCAACAATGGCAAAGTCGGAGGGTTCTACAGTAGCAAGTACAACCTCGACTTGACAAAATACGCCGATAAGACCAGCGCTGTCAACAAGATGGTATGGCACTGCAATGTGGCTGGTACGATGACGGTGAAGTCCATCACACTGACAAAGAAAGTGGTATTTGATTATAAGTCAGATGAGACGCCGATCACTGCAGAGCTCTTCCATGTCTGGAGTGCACCGACAGACGGTGAGGACAATGGTGCTACTCCCTGCACGCTCGCTCTCAATCAGGAACTGAGCAGTGGTGGCCTTATCTATGGTAATGGCAGTGTCAATTATCTGCAATTTGCCGTTCTCGACGGTTTCAAAGAGATTCGCATCTACGGCGATCCTGGCATCAAGTACCGTGTGCTCCTTAATCGTGAGACCAATGGTGGCAAGCTTGTTGAGTTGAATCCCGAGAGCGACGCAAATGGTTTGGCCGTCTGTGACATCTCGTCGTTGCCCTAAGTTCATCTCAACGCCATTAAACTGGCATGGGGCGCGCCTGCAACTACTGTGAAAGGTCTCTGCGTCTCAAAGTCTACAACAGCGGGAATCAACAAAATCTCTGTACACAGCGGAAAAAAAGTTATAGCAACTTATAATATCGCAGGTAAGAAAATAAACCATTGTTCTAAAGGTTTGGTTATTCAGAAGTCAGCTGATGGAAAAACCACAAAGCTAATCGTTCATTAAGTTCATTTAGAGCATTTTTTAAGCTGTGGGGATGTATACTGTGAAGTAAGCATCCTCTTTATATTTTGTGTATCAGAACAATGAGCATATAAGCCCATAATAAATATATAGATCGTCTCTTGTCATAAACTACAATATATAAATCGTAAATCATTTTGCAGATGATCCATTTTTGTGTGCAATATGATACATTTTCCATGTGTTATTTGTCTCATTATCGTTACCTTTGCACTAGGTTTGTGTCGCAGAAGCGATGAATGAGTCGTCAATCAAATCAATTACCGATGACCAGAAAACTAAACTGGTGACAATCTAAAGTTTCTACAATGACAAAATCAATCTTATTTGCAGCAATGTTGCTTCTCACTTCTCTTTCCTCTCAGGCGCAGAAGTTTGCAGTGCCAGTGTCTGAGACGCAGGAGAAGATGATGGAAGGAAAGTTCGCTCCGACATGGAGTTCGTTGGAAAGTCAATATCAAGTGCCGGAATGGTTCAGCAACGCCAAGTTTGGCATCTGGGCGCACTGGGGCCCTCAGTGCGTGGAGGGCTCGGGCGACTGGATGGCCCGGTCGATGTATCAGGAAGGTTCGGTTGCCTGGAAATACCATCGCGAGCACTACGGCCATCAGTCTGAAGTAGGCTTCAAAGACATTCTGCCGCTTTTCAAGGCTGAACATTGGAATCCCGACTCTCTGGTTGCTTACTACAAGAGTTTGGGTGCGCAGTATTTCTTCGCCCTTGGCAATCATCACGACAACTTTGACCTTTGGGATTCGAAATACCAACCTTGGAACTCCAAAAATATTGGACCGCACAAGGATATCCTTGACGGATGGGCAAAGGCTGCCCGGAAATACGGACTGAAATTCGGCGTTTCCCTCCATGCCGACCATGCCTGGACATGGTATGAGCCTTCGCGCCGCTACGACCGGCAAGGCAGCAAGATGGGAGTGCCCTATGATGGCAGTCTGACAAAAGCCGATGGAAAAGGCAAGTGGTGGGAAGGACTTGACCCTCAGGACCTCTATCAGCAAGATCATCCGCTGAGCAAAGGGTCATGGGCCGACGGAATGATACACCGGCAATGGGACTGGAGCAACGGAGCAGCCATGCCGTCACAGAAGTTTGTCACGAACTTCTACAACCGTACACTCGACGTCATCAACCGCTACAATCCCGACTTGCTCTACTTCGATGTCACCGTCTTACCCTTCTGGCCCGTCAGTGACTGCGGTCTGAAGATTGCTGCAGACTTCTACAACCACAACTTGGCTACCCATCATGGCAAGCTGACGGCCGTGATGTTCGGCAAGATTCTCAATGACCAACAGCGCAAAGGCATCACTTGGGATGTGGAGCGGGGTGCACCTAACCATATCATTGACCGCCCTTGGCAAACATGCTCGTGCATCGGCGGTTGGCACTACAACACAGAAATCTACGAGAAGAATCAATATAAGCCTGCCGCGCAGGTTGTGAGACTGCTCGTCGACGTGGTCAGCAAAAACGGCAATCTGCTTCTCTCTGTGCCACTCCGCAGCGACGGCACTTTCGACGAGAAAGAGAAAGCGATCCTCGACGAGTTCGGCGCATGGATGCGGGTGAACAAAGAGAGCATCATTGGCACGCATCCTTGGAAGGTCTTTGGCGAAGGGCCGATTGCTGATTCTGACATCAAGCTCAATGCGCAGGGATTCAATGAGGGTGCCTATACACGGGCAGGTTCAGCAGAGATCCGTTTCACCCAGAAAGGCAATACGCTCTATGCCACTGCCCTGGCCTGGCCCGCCGACCACAAAGTGATCATCAAAAGCCTGGCCCTGCATTCTTCTCACTATGCCGGCAAGGTGAAGTCAGTTCATCTCTTAGGCTACGGAAAAGTAGTATTCCATCAAGGGGCAGAGGGCTTAGTAGTTGATCTGCCCGAGAAACCTTGCAATACGATTGCTCCGGTGTTAAGAATCAAGTAAGAGCTACTTATTGAGTTGAACAAGAAATCATAGTACAGTAAAAAATGATTATTGTCCACCTGTTTTCGTCATTGGGATACCCATATTGAATATATAATCAGAGAGTAACAGTACTTGTAATTGAAGTGAAGAAAATCATGGACAGGCTTCTGCTCCCAATGGAGCGACACACGACTTTGGTGTCAAGCCTGTCCATGATGAAAATCGCTATCGCGTAAAATTGCGCGGGGCGCATAAAATAGTGCATCCGAAATCCTTTAATCAGAACTTTCTCAAAAAAGTGACGAAAACAGGAAAGAGATGGCATAGGCGCGGATGGTCGAGCGTCAGTGATGGTTCGACGCAACCTTATATGGCATTGCTGAGCTTCGCGTATTGCATGACAGACACGGGAATCGGCGATACCATCTTCCACTTGATCTACATCTGACGGCCATAGCTGACACGGTTATAGGTGTGGCTGATGTAGGTAGTCTTGTCCAGGTAGACGTAGCCCATCGTGCGGTATTTGTCGTCGGGAAACTCGCTTTGTTGCCGGACAAACAACAGTGTGTGTTGGCGCTGATGGATGTAGTTTTGTCCTGTGGGGGATTCGGGCGAGACCTTGTTTTGCGTGTCCCACTGAAAGACCTCATCTGTCAGTGCATGGTCGTCATAGTTCGTTGACGAGCCCTCTTCCCGGTTCTTGATGATGTCGACATACATAGCTTCCACGTTCAAGCTCTTGTTGCGCTCCACGCCCTCACGGGCCGACGACTGGCGTTGTAGGGTGGAGGTGCCCAATGCCACGCGTATCTGATCTCTCGTGTAGATGCCGTGCAGCTTGAGTGGAAAGTCCGAGACGCTGGAGTTGTCGTCCAACTCGAAAGTTGTACACCGGTTTTTCAAGATGTGCATGACCGACTCTATCTCTTTACTTGCTATCTCATCTTTTGCCAAGTCGTCCATGAAGTCCTGTAGGGAGGCGTACAGCCCTGCCTTCTGAAACAAATCGTAATACAGCATCAGCGTCATGCGCTGCTCCATCCGGCTCAGATCCGAAACACTGACTCTGAATCTCTCGGTCGCTATCTTCGATACGAACGAGAAGTAGGAATTGGAATCGGTAGACAGCCATTTGTTGTGTACCGCCTTCGACAGTTGACTTTCAAACTTAGAATGCGCTGTTGTCAGTCCGGCTTCGTAGAGATAACTGTTCCATGAGAAGCCGTTGTTATAGATTCGCTCCAATGGCGTCTTGTAGATCTTTACAAAATTTGCCAGCGTCGGTTTCAGTCCATGATTGTTCTTGAAATCATGGACGAGCCCAATGATTCTGTTTCTGCTGAATTTCCTTATTGCCTGATTGATGTTGGCCAGTACGTATTCTTTTGCTTTCGGCTCAAGAGATATTTGGCAGTTCAAAGGCAGGTGAGGAAAGTCGTGGTTGATCTCTTCGGCAACACTCATCGAGGAACGGCCAATGATGGCGCGGAACCGATCTGTATAGTTGAACTCGGTCCTGCACTCCCCGACGAAGTCCAGTACCGTGACGAAGTCCTTGCCTTTGGTCTTTCTCAGACCACGGCCGAACTGCTGTAGGAAGATAGTCAGACTCTCGGTAGGGCGAAGAAACAGCACCGTGTCGATCTCAGGTATATCCACACCCTCGTTGAACATGTCCACGACGAAGAGATAGTTGATTCTGCCCGTCTTCAAATCATTGTATAGCGGTGTTCGGGCATAGGCATTCTCGCTTGTCAAGGATGCAGATCGCAATCCGTTCAGCGTGAACTTTGCTGCCATGAACTTGGCGTGTTCCTGGCTCACGCAGAAACAAAGCGCCTTGATTTTGTGCTCGTCGGGCAGATATTCTTTCAGCTTGTTGATGATCAGCGTAGCCCGGAGGTCATTGCTTGTGTAGAGCCTTGTCAGTTCAGCCACGTCGTAATGGCCTTACTTCCAACTGACTTTTCTGAGATCTACGCAGTCCGTAATTCCATAGTAATGAAAGGGACTCAGCAGTTCATTGTTCAGAGCCGTGTCCAGTCTGATCTCCGCAGAGATATGTCCGTCGAAGTCCTGCGTGATGTCTTTGCCATCCATGCGCTCAGGGGTGGCTGTCAGTCCAAGCAGAATCTTCGGTTTGAACTTAGCAATGATCTTGCGATAGGAATTGGCAGCTACGTGATGCACCTCGTCAATGACGATATAATCGTAGTAATCATCAGACAGTTGCAGCCCGTCGATGCGGTTGCGGATGATGTCTTTCGAGGCAAAGACATGGGCGTAGGACAGTGGGGTGGCGTTCTGGCCGTACCACAGTTCACCGAAATTATAGTCGCCGAGCACCATTCTGAAAGTGCTGAGCGACTGCTTGAGAATCTCCTCACGGCGGGCTACGAACAACAATCTCGCGTGTCCATTGTGCTGTTCCAGGAACCGCTTGAAGTCCAATGCGGCGATCACAGTCTTACCCGTTCCCGTGGCTGCTACGACAAGATTCCTGTAGTGGTGATGCACCTGGCGGTCGACCTGTAACTTCTCGAGTATATCATTCTGATAGTCGTGCGCATGCATTAAGTCGGCCAGACTGAAGTCAGACCTCATCGATGGCTCATTTTCCAGTGCTGCTTTCAGGCGTTTGTCATCCTTGCCATCGTGAAATACCTCAAACTCCTCGTCATTCCAGTAACTGTCGAACGAGTTCTTAATGGCCGTAATCATCTGTGGCAGCTCCATCTGCGTCACCTTCACATTCCACTCCTTGCCGGTGGTCATAGCAACATTCGAGAGATTGGATGAGCCAATATATGCTGTATGCAAGCCGGAGTTGCGAAGGAATAGATACGATTTGGCGTGGAGGCGGTCGGCATTGCCGTTGAATGATGTTTTGATGGTGGTGTTGGGCAATGCTGCCAACTTCTTGATAGCCTTGTAGTCAGTGGCCTGCATGTAGGTGGTGGTGACAATCCTCAAGCTATGACCTTTACCGGTAAACTCACTCAGCACATCCATCAGTGGATTGATTCCCGACAATTTGATAAACGACACGACGAAGCAAATCTCGTCGGCGGTCTGTATTTCCTTCTTCAGTTCACTCAGCAGCGACAAGCCCTTACCGGTAAACAAACTGCTGTGGAGCATACTCGACGTGGGGCGGACATCGGCAAGATGCTGCTCTATGTCGGGATAATCATTCTTCGACTTGTCGATGACAGCAGTAAGTATTTGGTTCTGCGCATCTATGAGGTTGTCGTCTTTTATGCTGAAATCAAAGGAGAGCTGCTTAATGATAGAGTTGGCAATGTCTATTCCCTTCTGTAAATCACGGTCGTCATCGCCAAGCTGATTGAAGAGCTGCTTGATGAGCGCATAGAGATATTGCGAGAGATATTCTGCAATATTGCTTTCGTCGATGGGCTTCTTGCCAATGTAGTATCTACATTGGTCCATCTCGTCCAGCTTTCTTTTGAAGAATCTGTTGATGATCTGCTCGTATATGCCTAATTCCATAGATGATTGCAAAGAAGTATTTATGCTTGCAAAGATAATAGTTTTTTCTTAATGCATCACAATATTCTCGCTCATTTCCAATGGTGCGCAGGAAATATCTAATAGTCCAAGAGTCTTTGAAAATGTCAACTTGAACATCTTTATGTATTGTCTTGCAATAAAAATACGGGACATATACCAAAGTCGTCTGGTATATGCCCCGTGATGGTCAAGCGATGTAACCGAAGTGGTGCAGGCTAATCTCCGAATGGCATGCTCTACTCTTGAATCTCAAAGTTGAATGTTGCCCAATAGTCTGGATTTGCATCCGTGCTAAGCATCCATTGTGACAGATAGAACCATCCTAATTTTGTGGAGGCGTCATATCCGGAATAGCCATTATAGTCGTTAGACAGCAGATAGACATAGCCCACAGCTCCCTTTGAGCTGTTCTTTCCCCAAGGATAGAGAAAGTAGCCTAAACCAATTTCCGTGCCATGGTCATCAGTATATTGGTCGATGTCTGTCTCGTCTTCTACGTAAGGAGTGGTTGTGCCATTCTTCGCATCAACTTTCAGGAAGATGGTGTGCCCCGAGTTGCCGAAATCATAGAGTTGGTAGATGCCTTCGCCTAAATCATAGGCTTTCTCATACCAGGAAGCGGTTGATGTGGCTCCATCAGAATAGTAGATTTGACAGAGCAGTCTTGCCGACTTTGCTACGACGGCCGTGCCAGTAAAGGACAGACCACCGGGAAGGAGTGAGTAGGGATCTGTGTTGTCACCCGACAGGCTAAGTGTGTAGGTGTATTGATCACCGGCCTTTGCAGTGTCAGGCAATTCGACATGGATCGTTGCTGTTGAGTCTCCGTCTGCAAAAGTGACTTTATCGTCAGCAATGATGCCCGGCGTGGTATTTGATAAGGTCACGGGTACGGCGAGTTCTCCCGCAGTAGTGTTTCTGACTACGGAATAGCTTACCTCACGTTTTGTATCGTCAGACCCAAAGATGCTCTTGGCTGTGTTCGAAGCTGCGAAGTAGACCTGTTCATTACCCGCTTTCAAGGGTGCAGCAGCTTGGTAATCGTCATCGTCGGAGCAGCCTGCCAAGACCAAAGCCACGGCTACAGGCAGAACGAAAAGATATTTTCTGATACTCATGATTGATTCTTTTTATAAGTTGTAGATACTATCTTTGAGACTTATTCCCCCAATGGATCCGGATTGTTGACAAGAGCCTTGTTATCCTGTATCTCAGTGTTGGGGATACAGAAGTTCATGTAGGGATGTACATATCCGGCGGGTACCGTCTGCTGATAGTAGTAGTAGGTATTGGAGCCATCGTAAGCAGTGTTGAAATCCATCAACAGTCGCTTATAGTCATAGTAGACGACACCTTCACCCCAAAACTCAATACGCTTTTGTCGGATCACTTCTTTCTCGAAGCTCCAAGTGTCAGTGGAAGTACACTTAAACGGCTTGGAATCATCCTTTGTGACATCACAGCGATAAGTGTTCATGAAGTCTTCAAGTAGTTTCTGTCCTGCTTTAAGTCCTTGGGTAAAAGCCGTCGCTTCCGCTTCAATGAAATACATTTCCTCAACGCGCATCAGAGGTATGGCAACCGTATTCCCTGCTTTGTAATCATCCATATTGCCACCGGCAGGCTTGAATTTCAGTCCGGCATAAGCTGGCAGGTTGGCGAATTTCGACGCAGAGAGCAATGTCGTGTATTTCGTTGCAGAGCTGCTCTTTCCTGCGTCTTCCGGTGCTACCCACGTCGCGCGTCTCCAGTCGGATGGGTCAATTTCACTGTAGAGCTGTTTGTCAATCTCTCTATAGGCATTGTTGTTTTGACTTCCTGCTATACCGAAATTGGTCTCGCTGGAAATAAACGACGTAAAGCTCTTCCACGTCCAGTCAGAGCCGTCGATGTCGTTGGCTCCAATCTGCATTGCCCAAATCCATGCATTGTTGGCAGTGTTGAATCCCGTATTGTTGTTGTACCACTCTTGTTTGGTTAGAGGGCGGCAACCCTCATTGATAGCCAGTCGCGCATACTTGGCAGCATTGGCATAACACTCTGTAGCCGTCGTGATGCCGAGTTTGTCATAGTTTGCCAAGGAGTCGTCGTCTTCATGTTCCAACTGTTCTTTCAGTTCCGACTTGTAGTAATCGAAGCGAGAAGCCAAGTCTAGCCATAAGCGCGCCTTTAGTCCGTAGACGACAGCTTCATTGGCCTCGTTGACCGACTCCCGATTGTAGCCTTTAAGCAACTTTTCTGCTTTGTTCAAGTCTGTGAGGATGAATCGGTCCATCACATAGAAGGGTACTCGCGGATTGTTTAATGATTCTTTTTCCGTTGTCTTCTCAGTGACGATGGCAGTGGTCAGTCCATAGAGCTTATGTGCCTTGGCGTAGTTATCCATGGAGCTGATGCCTGTAGACTTATATTCCAGCATCCGTGAGAGGTTGAGGTACATGAAAGCTCGGTATGCCAAAGCATTTCCCATATCTTTGGCATAGGTATCGGAAGCATCATCGGCTCCGCCTACATCGCTGATAGCCTCAATGGTAAGATTGGCTCGTTTGATGGCTGAGTAGTGATAGTTCCATACGTCATAACAGTAGGCATAGTTGCCGCCTAAGTATCCAAGAGAAGCATAGAGATAGTAATCCCATGTGTTGGTAGCGATGGGAGTCTGACCCGTCAAGACATCGGTCATCAGTTGTATGCATCCGTAGGTTCCTGCCAGATTGCTATATCCCAAAGAGATGAGAGTCTTGGGGATAGCGTTGCTTAATCCTGAAATGCCGTTTTTAGAAGACTCTACCTGATTCTGTGTCATGCCCTCTGTGGGTGTGACTTCGTCAAGGCAACTGGTCAGCATGAGAGTTGCCGTTGTTGTGAGAATGACGTTTTTGAATATCTTTTTCATAAAGCAGAATTCTTATAATTAAAATTTCACAGTGACACCGCCCGAGATGGTACGGATAGGATGGAAGTTTGTGATACTTACAGATCCTGACAGCGAGTTGCGGGGATCGAGTCCCTTGCGCTTCGTCCAATAGTAGACATTGTCGCAGACGCAGTAGACACGCACACTGGATAGTGAGAGCTTAGCAGCCCATGTCTTTGGCAATGTATATCCCAAAGATATGTTTTTGAAAGTCAGCGAGCTGGCACTGGTGAGAAAACGGTCGGAAGAATAGCCTGTCTGTGAATCGCCATACTGGAAGCGTGGAATTGACGATGAGGTGTTGTCCTCCGACCATGCATTCCATAAATCCTTGTGCAGATTGCGGCGCTCGGCAGCGGCATAGGGTGTGGACATCAGTTTAGAATATCCCGTGTCGAAGGCCTTACCTCCGAGAGAATAAAGGAAACTTGCCGACAGATCGAAGCCGTATGCTGTGAGCGTAGTACCGAAGCCACCGTAGACCTTCGGATTGGCATTGCCGCAAAGATAGTAGTCCGCCTCGGAATACGAAGTCGTAGTAGCAAGTGTGCCATCGTCCTTGGTGACATACCAGGTGGAGCGTCCTTGGTCGTCTGGCCCGGCATACTTAGGCATATACCATGTGTTGAGTGGAAGTCCCTCACCCACGTAGCGATAGTCTGACAGGTTGATATATCCTGCATGTCCCTCTACGGTATTGGTTTTGTTCTCAGAGGGGAGATACGTTACCTCGTTGTGGTTTTTGGAAATGTTGAAGTTTACGTTCCAATCTACATCCCGGGTACGTATGATGTCAGCATTGAGTGTGAACTCCAACCCCCGGTTGATCATGTCGCCTACATTGTCATAATAACCGCTGTATCCAAGCGAGATGGGTGTCGAGAAAAAGAGCAGCATGTCTGAAGTCTTGCGATGATAGTAGTCAAGACTTCCTGTTATGCGGTGCTTGAAGAGCTCGAATTCTATACCGGTATTAAAGTTGCCATTGGTTTCCCAAGTGATATCCTCATTGCCTTTCTTGCTGAAGTTCAGAGCTCCCTTACCGTTGACACTTGTAATAGTGTAATAGTTCGTATATCGAAATTCACCGATACCATCGTTACCCTGCTCACCATAACTGGCCTTGATTTTGAGCATATCCACAAAAGTGTTCTTCGGGAACCAGTCTTCTTTGCTAATGATCCATGCTCCGCCGACAGACCAGAAGTTACCCCACTGATGTCCTTTAGCAAATCGTGAAGATCCGTCACGGCGGAAAGAGAAGGAACCAAAGTACTTCGCCGCATAGTCATACTGCGCATGGAACATATAACCTTCCACATTGTAGATGCTGGAAGATGAGTTGCCGCTTACAAGATTGAGAGCACCGGCAGGTTCCTTGTCTGCCATGAAATCAAGCACTTGGTTGCGTTCGACATATGTGTTCAAACTATTGTCTTTCTCATACTCGTGACCGAGCATGAGATAGATTGTATGCTTGCCGATGTTTTTGTTCCAATTCAGCAACTGCTGCAAGTTGACCGAATAAGTACGGTATTGATACGCATCAGCTGCACCCCCCGTTGCAGAGGCGAGGTATCCATAGTCAGGGTTGTAAGCATAATGCAAACGGTTCTCGGTATCATAGACATTGACGTTGAGCGTGAGTTTAAAGTCTTTCAAGAAAGTGATATCCGAGTAGGCTGCAAAACCAAAGGCATTGCTGTTGTTGTTCTGATAATTGAGCCGGTCCTCTTGCAGAAAGTTGCCATCCTGATCCATGGGACGGGTTACTCCCGTGATGATACCGTCGCCATAGTCATACATTGCACCGTTGGCGTCTGTAAGAATATTGCCGTCTGCATCTCGTATGAACGCGGGATAAATGCCGGGCATGTACAATGAGCCTTGGAAGGTATTGTGGTTGCTGTTGGCGTTGTTGTGTGTATATCGTGCAGTACCTCCGATTTTCAGCCATTTACGTGCCTGATAGTCCATCTTCAACATACCGTTGTAGCGGGTGAAGTCAGAGCCGTAGTTGACACCTTCGCTCTTGAGGTAGGCACCGCTTGCGTAGGTTTGGAATTGGTCGTTACCACCTGATATGCTGACACTATATTCCTGTCTGAGTCCGGTCCGATACCCAAGTTTTTTCCAGTTGTCAGGATAGAGCAGATAATTCTTGCCGTTGTTGGACACTACATTTCCCATTGTGGCCAGGGGATTCATCTTGCCATTCTGACCGATCAAGGCCTGTCCTTCTGGTACCGAAAACACAGAGAAGCCGAGACCGCCTTCCGTACGGTCGCCTCCTATCACGGAGTTGGCCGATTTCCAGGCGCTATAAGCATTCTGTCCTTGAGCATTGCGATAATAATTATAAAGTCCCCGATAATACAATTCGTAGTACTCACGTGGGTCTTTGATATAGTCATAGTCAACATAGCCATCACTGTTGCCGCCCCATTTAGTATCCACAGTGATAGTAGCCTTGCCGCGCTTCGCCTGCTTAGTTGTAATCATAATAACACCATTTGCACCTCGCGCGCCATAAAGAGCGTTGGAGGCTGCATCTTTCAAGACACTAATACTCTCTATGTCCTGTGGGTTGATGTCACTATAATATCCATTGTATGGAAGTCCGTCAACAATGATCAATGGGGCTGTGCCAGCGTTGATGGAACCAATACCACGGATAAGAATGGATGGGTTGCTACCTGCCGGGTCGTTGCTCTCCACCATCTGCACACCGGCTACCTTACCATTGATAGACTCGATAGCGTCGCTGGACTGAAGCTTAGTGATGTCGTCACTCTTTACTACACCGGCAGATCCTGTGAAGCTCTCGCGTTTCTGCTTACCGAAAGCCACCACGATGACATCATCGAGACTCTGCTGGTCTGGCGTAAGCGTGATCTTCATGTTGGGTTTGATGGTGACACGCTTGGTCTGCATGCCCATGTAGGTGATCACCAACGTGCGGGCATTGGCAGGGAGATTTGACAAATGGAACTTACCGTCCACATCCGTGACAGTACCCAACTTGGTACCCTCAATACGAATGGAAGCTCCGGTAATCGGCTGACCGTCGTCTTCGGCGGTCACCACACCCGAGACTTGTGTCACTTGCGAGAATGCACAAGTGATAGCAAATAGGCAACAGGCGAAAAGCATCAGAATCCTTTTTTCCATAAAACCAAATTTATTAAAACATACTTAACTATTATTGTCTCTCTTATCGATAGGTTGTAGTCACTAAGCTCTCTATTTCTATCCCGACCTATGCTTTTTGTGGCTGTTGTGTCTTTTTTTGACCATCCACACTGGCATCATAGCGCCATTTTCATGAAATCTCTCTAACGTTGTATGTCCTTGATTTGATTGCAAAGGTAAACAATAATTTGTAAACAACAAACAAATTGAATATATTTTTTATAATTAATGGAATATTTGTTTTATATTGATACAAAAACGTACCAATTGATAACTATTCTGATGAAGAGCTTACTAAAAGACGGCCGTCACACTGGCCATCAGAATGACATATCTCAGCACTTTACCAATCGTGATACTGAGCATACTAATGAAGAAATTGGCGCGCATCAGTCCTAAGGCTATCGTGATGGCAGAGCCAATAATCGGAAGAAAGGCGAAGAATCCCATCCATGCGCCATGTCCCGCCATGAAGCGCTGAGCCTTGTCAATGTCGCGTCGCTTCACGCGCAGGTAGCGTTCGATCCACTCCAAACGTCCCATGCGGCCTACACCATAGTTAAACAATGAGCCCGCCACATTGCCGATGGTGCCATATACGACAAGCGGAATTGGGTGAAGTCCGGCTGCTAACAGTCCGAGCATCACTGCCTCACTGCTGAAGGGAAAAAAGCTGCCGGCTAAGAATGCGGCCAGCAACATGCCCCAATAACCGTATTGCTGTAAAAGCAACGTCAGAGTGTCCGTCATCGTTTGTGATTTCCTATATATAAATATGGTATAACGGCGGGTTATAAGAGATTATAGGCAGTCAGCAACAGCGCGGCGGCGATGATGACAAAGAAAAAAATGTTGCTTAACCGCGAATGGGTTAAGGCTAAGAAATGGCCGATCAAAGGAGCCGTTACGACGATAGCCAACGCCATGAAGCCATTGAAGAGGGTAGGGAAGATCAGCATCAGCAGCAGGCAACAGACGCTCAAGGCGATAAACATCTCATAGATCATGCGTGTGCGGATCTTGTCTTGATAGGAAAACATCAGGAAATGTACACTACCCAAGGCTGTGATGACCATCATGAAGATGAATGTCAGAGCCTGATGATCGTTGAGAACAGTGAGATCGAAAACGGCTCCGGGATGAGCCAGTGCCATGAAGTGCGCGGCCAACCAGTCGAGATGCTGGAAGACAATGGCGTAAGCACCGATGAACCAATAGGGCACCATGAGTCCCAGAAGCGAAGCCAGGAACGTGCGAAGGGAGAGTGCCAGAATGTTCGTCCCAAGGATGATCCACAAAAGTGGTACGAGATAGAGTACGTGTACAAAGGGGATGCTGGCCAAAGACAGTGCGGCAAAAGCGTAGAACACCCATCCCGCGGCACGTACGTCTTGATAGGCATGGAGCAGAAAGATAAAGAAGATGATCAGTCCCATCTGTGCCCACCCCACATTTGTAGAAGACAGAAGGAAGTTGGCCGCCGTTGTCATCACGATGTAAGAGCACGATACCATGCGGCTGTAGATGCGTATGAGGGCGTTGGCATTGTTGAGTTCTGCCATGAGGATAGAGGAGACAGCCAGTAAAGCCATCTGCAACCAAGTGTCATGGCCCAACAATACTTGTACGACCATGAAGGCGGCCATATATATCAACGTCACAGGCAACGCCATGCGACTCTCTGCTATCCTGTTTTGTAAACGTCTTATCATCCTATCAAACTAAAGATTCTCACCCGCGACAAGTGCGGATGAAATACATGCCTCCAAGACATGTGGTCTTATGAAACAAAGGTGTCTCTCCCTCAAGGAGAAAGAGCTTCTCGCTCTTTTCCCCCTGAGAAGGAGAAGGCTGGGCTAAAGATCCTGCCCGATATCGCTACGGAAATACTTTCCTTCAAACTGTATCTTCTGTGCTTCCTGAAAGCTCTTCTTCAATGCTTCCTCTTTGTTGCGGCCATAAGAGGACACCGCGATAACGCGTCCGCCGTTGGTGACGACCTGACCATCCTTCATTGTTGTGCCGGAATGGAAGACGATGCTGTCCTCAACCTTATCGATACCGGTGATCGGAAAGCCTTTCTTGTAAGCCTGAGGATAACCGCCACTGACAAGCATCACGCACACGGCAGCACGAGGATCGACTTCAACGGGATGCTTGTCGAGTTCGCCATTGGCCACGCCCTCAAAGAGATCCACGATGTCGCTCTTCAAGCGCAGCATCACGGTCTCGGTCTCCGGATCACCCATACGGCAGTTGTACTCGATCACCATCGGTTCGCCTTTAACGTTGATCAGTCCGAAGAAGATGAAGCCCTTGTAGTCGATACCCTCCTCGGCGAGGCCGTCTACGGTAGGACGGATGATGCGGTCCTCGACTTTCTGCATCCATTCCTTGTCAGCAAACGGCACCGGCGATACGCTGCCCATGCCACCGGTGTTCAAACCCGTGTCGTGCTCACCGATACGCTTGTAGTCTTTTGCTTCGGGAAGAATCTGATAGTGCTTGCCATCTGTCAGCACAAAGACAGAGCACTCGATGCCGCTGAGGAACTCTTCAACGACGACCTTGGCGGAAGCGTTGCCAAACATACCGCCGAGCATCTCACGGAACTCCTTCTTGGCCTCGTCGAGCGTGGGCACAATCAGCACACCTTTGCCAGCTGCCAGTCCGTCAGCTTTCAGCACGTAGGGCGGCTGGAGAGTCTCCAGAAAGCGGATGCCTTCCTCCACGGTGGTGCCGTCGAAAGTCTCATAAGCAGCGGTAGGGATGTTGTGACGCTTCATGAAGCCCTTAGCGAAGTCCTTACTGCCCTCGAGGACAGCCCCTTGCTTGCTCGGACCAATCACGGGGACGGAAGCTGTGCGGCTGTCGCTCTTGAAAGCATCATAGACGCCGTGCACCAAAGGATCCTCAGGACCGACCACAACCATGTCGATGGCTTTGTCCATGGCAAAGTCTTTCAAAGCATCGAAATCATTGACACCGATCGCTACATTCTCCCCTACATTGCTCGTCCCGGCGTTTCCCGGAGCAATGAAGAGCTTTGAGCATTTAGGGCTTTGGGCAATTTTCCATGCCAGGGCGTGCTCGCGGCCGCCACTTCCTAACAATAGTATTTTCATGAGATGATGAGTTGTAGAGTTATCTTTGATTCTTTATTGCGTTATATATATAATAAGGTGTATGCCTGTGTACCGAAAATACTGGTAAACGGCTGTCGTCAGCAAGCATCACCTTGATTGTTTGTCAGTGCCATCGTCGAGCCATTGCCGGATGATGTCCACGATCTCGTTGCGCTCAATCTCGGGGAAAGAGGCGATGCGTGTGGCGTGACTGCCCCGTGGCAAGACAAAGACGTGGATGTTGCGCTTGTTCTCCAAGAAGTCGAGTTTAGCCACTCCCGAACTACCCCAAGGATCGAGGCCGCCATAGATGAAGATCATCTTTGGGTCGTTGTGGCGCAGAAACTCCATGGTCTTGTAGTAGAGCGTGGCGTCGAAGGACTCGTTGCGGAGGCTGTCCGGCAGCATGATACGGCGCAGATAGTCCTTGGTGGTCTTGACGGAAAGCCATTTGCGCAACGGCTTCACATCGTAACCATAATAACCCAACTGCTTAGCCGCCTGCACATTAAAGGAGAGGTCGCTCGACTGGATGGAGAAGTAGCCGGGATTGCTGATACGTATCAGATGGTTGAAAAGCTCTTCGTCGCTGGCCGTCGATGCAGGGATACTGCTCACCGGCGTGCCCCATTGCCAGAGGGCAAAGGCATATTCCAACACACAGAGGTCATAGATCTCGTTGAGGGGAGCACGGAAGGTGAGCTGGTTCTTCGTGACATAGTCCTTGAAGAGCGGCATCAGCGTGTTGCGACGCTGAAGCACAGCCTGCTGAAACTCTAATACCCGCTGCCGTTCTTTCACCGTTCCTACCTGGTCGCGCAGGAAAGGCTCGTGCCGTCCGTCCTCCACGCTGCGGTTGAGCGGAGCCACGTAAGGAACAGAGATATCCACATCATTGGGATAGAACACGCGGTAGAACAGACAGGTCTGCCCGCCCTTGCTGATGCCCGTAGCCATCCACTTGCCCTGATAAAGGCGGTGAAAGGTAGTGTTGACATGATGCAGGTCGGCCAAAGAGTTTTCCACAGTGAGATAGCGCCAGTTGCAGGGTTGTGGTGTGGAAGCGGCGAAATAGCGGTACTCCACGAAGATGAGGTTGGCATCGAAGAGCTTGGACAGCTCCTCGGCATAGCCTTCCTTGAGCGCGTAGTTGCAGCTGTAGCCCTCAGTGACCAGCACCGTAGGGCGGTCAAAACCCACATGACAGACGATGACCCGCTGCTGGAAAGCTCCCACCGTGGTGTCGCTGGGATCAATCCATTGGTGAATGTTCATCAGATATTTATGGTCGTACTTGCTGCTCTTCAGCGTCTCCACCTTAGAGATGCCGGGCAGCGCCATGAGCTGCGCCATGATGTCCTCCCCCCACATCTGCAAGGGGAGCAGCAAAGCGATCAGCAGGGGCAGGAGCCTCACGCAGGCGATACGATATGAAGCAATCTGCCTTCTCATTTCAGATAGTCATCGAAATACTGCGAGATGCGCTCATGGAGATGCGTAGACTGATGTCCCCGCATGTTGTGCGGCTCACCGGGATAGACAAAGAAGTCGGGCTGTGTACCGTCCTGGATACACTGCTTGATGAAAGTCAGCGCATGTTGTGGCACCACTACGGGATCGTTGAGACCGATGATGATCTGTAGCTTGCCTTTGAGATTCTTGGCCTTGGGCAGCAGACTTGAGTGGGCATATCCGTCGGGATTGGTCTGCGGCGTGTCCATATAGCGCTCGCCGTACATCACCTCGTACCATTTCCAGTCGATGACAGGGCCACCGGCGACACCTACCTTGAAGACCTCGGGATGCGTGGTCATCATGTTGATGGTCATAAAACCGCCGAAGCTCCAGCCGTGCACACCCAGTCGGGTGCTGTCGACATAGCTCAGACTCTTGAGATACTTCACGCCTTCCATCTGGTCTTCCACCTCGTGGTCGCCAAGATGACGGAAGGTGACCTGCTCAAAGTCCTTGCCACGATTTTCGCTGCCACGGTTGTCGAGGATGAAGATCAGATAGCCTTTCTGTGCCATGTAGGTTTCCCATCCACGGCTGCAATAGTGCCAGCGTGCGTCAACGTTGTGGGCATGAGGACCACCGTAGACGTAGACAATGGTCGGATATTTCTTGCTCTTGTCAAAGCCAACGGGCAGCACCATGCGATAATAGAGGTCGGTTTTGCCGTCAGCAGCCTTGATCGTACCGCAGCGGTACTCAGGAACAGCGTAGCCTTTCCATGGATCGGGAGCTGTGAACCAGCGCACCGTCTTCTTTGTGGCCACGTCGACGAGGTCGATGTTGCGCGGAACGTTTGGCTCCTGATAGTTGTCTACGATCATCTGACCGCTTTCGCTCAGCGAGGCATTGTGCCATCCCTTACCATTGTCGAGCAGTGTTCGCTTGCCATCCTTTAGGCTGACCATCCATGTGTTGCGCTGGATAGGGCCGCATTCATTGGAAGCGTAGACGATGGATTTAAGCTTGGTGTTGAAGCCGAGCATGTCCATCACCACCCAGGAACCTTTGGTGAGCTGGCTGAGTTGCTTGCCCTCCTTATCAAATAGATATAGATGGTTGTAGCCGTCTTTTTGGCTCTGCATGATAAACTTGTCGTTGTCCCAAGGCAGGAAAACGATCGGGTGGAGTGGCTCCACATATTTGTCGTCGGTCTCGCGATAGAGCTCAGCCTTCTTCTCGCCCGTGGCGGCATCGTAGCTCACGAGGCGGCAGTCGTTCTGGTCGCGGTTGAGTTCAAAGAGATAGATGGTCTTGCCGTCAGGACTCCACGTCGGGTTGGTGAAATAGCGGTCTGTGGGGTCACCGGCCTTGAGATAGACACATGTTCCCCTCTTTAGGTCGTAAATACCCAACGTCACCTTGTGCATCTTCTGACCCGCCATCGGATATTTCTCCGGTGCCGGTGTAGCGATGACACCCGGCTTGCCTTTCTCCAGACTTTCGCTGGCAGCGGGGATCGTGACCAGTGGGAAGTCGATGACCATGCTCTGGTCCATGCGAGTGAAAAGCAGCTTCGTGCCGTCGGGACTCCAGAAGGTGCCCTTGCTCCAACCGAACTCGTCGCGGTGGACACTTTGGCCGTAGACGATGTTGCGCGAACCGTCGTTGGTGAGCGTCAGCGTCTTGCCATTGCCGTCCAGCACGCAGAGCTGATGCGCGCTAACATAAGCTGTGCACTCGGTGACGGGGCTATAGTCGCTGGAGACCACCGGTCCCTCTATCTCGCGCGTCCAGATCAGTCGTCCGGCTTTGAAATCGTAGAGCGCGCGTCCCTTGCCATAGTCGATCAGTGCCCAACTCTTATTGGTAAATGGGAAGGTGACATAGTAGAGCGCATGAATCTTTTTGCCCTCTCCTCCACCTTGTTTTTGGATGTCGCTGAGGGTGAAGAGTGTCTTCTCCTTACCCGTCTGTGGGTCGATGAGGGCACACTCCTCCGCGTCGAGCTTGACAGGCTTGTCACCCCACCAGGCCGTCCAACGGTTCTTGGCGGTCATCTGATGATAGTTCTTCCCGCCGAAGTTCAGATCCTCAAGCGTAAACTGCTTGAGGTCTGCCGTTTTCTGTTGTGCTCCTGCTGTGAATGTGGTCATGGTCAAGAGAACACCTAAGATAATGTGTTTAATCTTCATCATCAAAGCGTCTGTTTTTCCCGAATTTGTCACTGCCGCGGCGGTTGCCACGATCGCTGTGTCCACGGAAATCATCACTGCGACGGCGATTCTTGAAATCTTCGCCACGGCGGCGTCCTTTAAAGTCGTCATCATCGTGGCGTCCCTTGAAGTCGTCTCCGCCACGCTTGTGCCCCTTAAAGTCATCGTCGCCGAAGCGACGCTGGGAATGGCTGCCGGGAGCAGGGAAAGAGTGGAACTTAAACGAGCGGATGTCGCCCTCCTCATTGGATTCCTCTTCCTCGAGACGCTGCTTAAACTCACGGTTCTTCTTGAAACGGTGCTTTTGCGCCATCTCGCATTTCTCCTCGTCAGTCTTGACGATGCCGCCCTCTGAGCGGAAGTCCTTCATCTTCCCGTCAAAGAGCACATATTTGCGGAACTCACATTCCAGGCTGCCATTATAGAGGGGTATCTTCAGACTGGGCTTCAAGCCGATCTGCTCGAAGCATTCCTCACGGTAGCTGAGGATCCAGGCCTCGTTGCCGCCGAAGGCATTCTTCAGCCTTTCGCCGATCATGCGGTAGGTGCCCAGAAGGTTCGGCGTGGAGATACGCTCACCATAGGGTGGATTGGTGACGATGATGCTCTTCTGCTCGGGCTTCTTGAAATTTTTGAAGTCTTGCTGCTCCACGGTGATCTCCTTCGACAATCCGGCGGCCTTGACATTCAGGCGTGCCGTGTTGACAGCCTTCATGTCAATGTCGTAACCATAGATATGATGTGGGAACTCGCGCTCCTGCGAGTCATCGTTATAGATCTCGTCGAAGAGGTTCTGGTCGAAGTCGGGCCATTTCTCAAAGGCGAACTCCTTGCGGAAGACGCCCGGCGAAATGTTGCGGGCGATGAGGGCGGCCTCGATGAGGATGGTACCGGAACCGCACATCGGATCGATGAAGTCGCAGTCACCCTTCCATCCTGTCATCAGGATCATGCCGGCAGCCAACACCTCGTTGAGCGGGGCTTCCACACTCTCCTGGCGGTAGCCTCTACGGTGAAGGCTCTCACCGCTGGAGTCGAGGGCGATGGTGGCATCGTCGTTGGCAATGTGTATGTGGAGACGGATATCGGGATTGGCCACAGAGATGTTGGGGCGCTTGCCGGTCTTCTCGCGGAACTGATCCACGATGGCGTCTTTGACCTTGTAGGTGACGAAGCGTGAGTTGCGGAAGTCATCGGAGTAGACGACCGTGTCTACCGAGAATGTCTTTCCCTCAAGGATATATTGGCTCCAGTCGATCTTCTGCACCTCGGCATAGACCTCCTCAGCCGAACGGGCTTTGAAGTGTTTTATAGGTTTCAGGATGCGGATGGCAGTGTGCAGTTGGAAGTTGGCGCGGTACATCATTTCCTTGTCACCAGTGAATGAAACCATACGGCGGCCGATTTGCACGTTGTTAGCACCCAGTTGGGTCAGCTCTTGTGCCAGGACGGGCTCCAAGCCCATGAATGTCTTGGCGATGAGTTCGAATTCCATTTTAGCTAAAAATAAATATAAATGTTATATGAATGTCGGTTATTTGCTTTTGTTGTATATCTTGGTTTGGGGTGCCATGTCGTCCATAACCCACGTGTTGGCACCTACAACACAACCTTTACCGATGGTCACGCGGCCAAGCACGGTGGCGTTGGCGTAGATGACCACGTCGTCCTCGATAATCGGGTGGCGTGGGATGCCCTTGATAGGATTGCCGTGCTCGTCGAGCGGAAAACTCTTGGCACCAAGTGTCACACCTTGATAGAGCTTGACGTTATTTCCAATGATACAGGTCTCCCCGATGACTACACCCGTACCGTGGTCGATGGTGAACGAGGGGCCGATGGTTGCTCCGGGATGGATGTCCATACCGGTCTCGGAGTGAGCGATCTCTGTCATCATGCGAGGAATCAAGGGCACGCCCATCGTAAACAGTTCGTGCGCCACACGAAAGATGGTCAGCGTCTTAATGACAGGATAGCAGGCCAGGATCTCTGCGATGCTCGTCGCTGCCGGATCACCGTTGTAGGCGGCCACCACGTCGGTGGCGAGGATGCTGCGCACAGCAGGCAGACGGCTGATGAGTTCCGTCGCCATCTCCTTGGATTCCTGCTTGAGTGTTTTCAAGTCTTTGAGGATGCAGCTGTCTGCAGCAGGCTTCTGTTCGGCGTTCTCGTCGCTGTCGGCAAAGCACAGTCCGGCCAGAATCTGCTCGGAGAGCAACTTTTGCAACCGCTCCACGTTCACGCCAATCTGATATTTGATGGTCTTAACGTTGACCTGCGACTTTCCAAAATAGCCGGGAAAGAGAATGGCGCGCGCCAACTGGATAATCTCCTCAAGCGCCGTGCTTGAAGGCAGTGGATAACCATCCTTATGCTGATGAAACAGTCCCTTGAGCGAGCTCGGCTCGGAGAGCTCCTCTACTGTTTCCGTCAACTTGTGAGCCATATCTTGAGTACTCATCTCTCTGTTGTGTAATCTTAGCGCAAAGATACTAAATTATCAGCGAATGAGAAAACAATCAGCGTTTTTTTTCAAGTGGAAATAATATCTATCTCAATTACCAGACAGCTGTAATGCACTTGGAGAATTCGTCTTATAGAACTATCTTTTTAAAGTGGCATTATTATTCTAAGGTATATTTGATGCTTAAAATTACCGACAAAAACTCATCGTGGAACATTCACCTTCCAGAGAGAAAAAACTTGTGAAACATCTCTGATAGTCACTGAAAACAAAGATGACGTGGTCGTTAAGCTCTTTTGATGCGGTCATCTAACCTTTCTGATGCGGTCATCTAACCTTTCTGATGTGGTCAAAAAGCCTTTTTCATTGCATCAAAGTACCTTTTTGATAGCATGATTTTAGGTAAATTACAATCAGGAAATTGTCTGATATTAATAACACACTGATTATTAATAGATTATAAAAGTCACTCAAAATTCGTAAAAATCAGAGCAAGGATGGTCTTGAACGAAAAAAACGCCGTAATAAGCGGCGTTTTTTATCAGTTTTCTTAACATGTAAGCGTGTGGCTTAGACTATGCCCTGAGCCATCATAGCCTTGGCCACCTTCAGGAAGCCGGCCACGTTGGCACCCTTGACATAGTTGACATAGCCGTCGGCCTCGGTACCATACTTCACGCACTCGGCGTGGATGGAGTTCATGATACTGTGGAGTTTCTCGTCGACTTCCTCACGGCTCCACTTCAGTCGCTCGGAGTTTTGCGTCATCTCCAAGCCGGAGACAGCCACACCACCGGCGTTGCTGGCCTTACCCGGGCAGTAGAGGATCTTGTTGTCCTGGAAGACTTTCACAGCCTCAGGCGTAGAAGGCATGTTGGCACCCTCGCTCACGGCGATGACTCCGTTGGCGACAAGCGTCTTGGCAGCCTCGCCGTCGATCTCGTTCTGCGTAGCGCACGGTGTGGCGATGTCGGCTTTCTCGCCCCAAGGCTTTGCACCGGGTACGTATTTAGCCGTCGGATACTCCTCGACATACTCCTTGATACGTCCGCGCTCAATGTTCTTCAGTTCCATGATGTAGGCCAACTTCTTCTTGTCAATGCCGTCGGGATCATAGATGTAACCGTCGGAGTCGGAGCAGGTCATCGGTGTGGCACCGAGTTGCAGAAGCTTCTCCATCGTGTACTGGGCCACATTGCCTGCACCGGAGACGAGCACCTTCTTACCCTTGAGGTCGATGCCCTTGGTGGCGAGCATGTTCTGCAGGAAGTAGACATTGCCGTAGCCGGTAGCCTCGGGACGGATCAGTGAACCGCCAAACTCCTGGCCTTTACCCGTGAGAATGCCGACAAACTGATGGGTGAGCGCCTTGTACTGGCCGAACATATAGCCGACCTCGCGTCCGCCAACACCGATGTCACCAGCAGGAACATCGCAGTCAGGACCGATATAGTTCCACAGCTCACGCATGAAAGCCTGACAGAAGCGCATCACCTCAGCGTTGGACTTGCCACGCGGCGAGAAGTCAGAGCCACCCTTGGCACCACCCATAGGCAGTGTGGTGAGCGAGTTCTTGAAGGTCTGCTCAAAGGCGAGGAACTTCAGGATGCTGGCATTGACCGATGCGTGGAAACGCAAGCCACCTTTGTAAGGGCCAATGGCATTGTTATGTTGGATGCGATAGCCCATGTTGGTCTGCACGTTGCCCTTGTCATCAATCCAGTTGACACGGAACTGAATGACGCGGTCAGGGATGCACAACCGCTCAATGAGATTGGCGCGGTCGAATTCCGGGTGTTTGTTGTACTCTTCCTCGATCGTACCGAGCACCTGGCTGACGGCCTGGATATACTCGGGCTGGTTGGGAAAACGCTGCTCCAAGCGAGCTACTACTTCTGTTGCTTTCATAATCTTGGTTGTTTTCTTTATTGGATGTTTAAGTTTGCTCCCTTATATATATAATAATGTGTCATCGCACGCCTCAGCGTGCTTTTGTTTCTTTTTCATTTGCAAAGGTAAACCTTTTCTGTGAAAATACCAACAAATAGACAAAATATTTATCGCAAATATCAGAAATTGTAACTTTATCCTTCTTTTTTGCTCGCTAATCCAACTTGAACTGAGTTGAGTCCACAGAGCGTTTACGTGCTTATGCCGACGATACAATGATGGTCTGCATCAACGACGAACATAAGTAGATGAATATCAATTCTTAGTTAAATTCCACTCATGTGACAGTTGAATGAGATGTAAAAAACGGCTCATTAAATTACGTGAAATGCCCAAGAAAATCCAATGATAACACACACAAGATTGGCATTTTTTGCTTAACTTTGCAAAAGAGAAGTTGGAAGGAATGGTAAACTTAAAGATCTTGAATCCAAGAAAGGGTTTTCCTTTTTGGAAAACTTTTGCAAGAGAGGAAACCAAAAAGTTTCCCGTTTCTGACAACAATGATGAGAACAAACGTCAGATAGAAAACATTCTAAACACAATTAGATAAAGCTATTAAAGGTATGGAAATGAATAACTTCGCCATTACCAAGCGTGACGGCTCGAAAGAAGCTTTCTCGCTCGACAAGATCATGAACGCTATCCTCAAAGCGTTTAACTCGGTCAACGAACCGATCAATCTCGGAGCTATCTCCAAGATCCTCAGCCATCTCGACATTCAGGATGGTGTGAAAGTGGAGGACATCCAGAACCAGGTTGAGGAGGCACTCATGAGAGAGGGCTACTATCGCGTCGCAAAATCGTTTATCATCTACCGCCAAGAGCACAAGGAAGACCGGGAAGTGCTCGACAAGATGAAGTTCCTCTCCGACTATATGCAGGCCGAGAACGCCGCCACCGGCTCGAAATTCGACGCCAACGCCAACGTGGAGCACAAGAACATCGCCACGCTCGCCGGTGAGTTGCCGAAGAAAAACTTTATCCGTCTGAATCGCAGATTGCTCGTGGAGCGCATCAAGAAGATGTATGGCAAGGAGCTCGCTGACGAGTATATCGACAAACTGACACACCACTTCATATATAAGAACGACGAGACCAACCTCGCCAACTACTGTGCCTCGATCACGATGTATCCCTGGCTCATCGGCGGTACGACGAGCATCGGCGGCAACTCTACGGCTCCGACAAACCTCAAGAGCTTCTGCGGTGGTTTCATCAACATGGTGTTCATGGTCAGCAGTATGCTCGCCGGTGCCTGCGCCACACCGGAGTTCCTGATGTATATGAACTATTTCATACAGAAGGAATACGGCAAGGACTACTATACCCATGCCGACGATGTCGTGGATCTCAGTCTGAAGAAGCGCACGATCGACAAGGTCATCACCGACAGCTTTGAGCAGATCGTCTACTCGCTTAACCAGCCTACCGGTGCCCGTAACTATCAGGCTGTGTTCTGGAACATCAGCTATTACGACAAATACTACTTCGATTCTATCTTCGGAAACTTCTACTTCCCCGACGGCACACAGCCCGACTGGGACGGACTCAACTGGTTGCAGAAGCGCTTCATGAAGTGGTTTAACCAGGAGCGCACCAAGACGGTGCTCACCTTCCCCGTTGAGACGATGGCCATGCTGACCGAGGCCGGCGACTGCAAGGACAAGGAATGGGCCGACTATGCGGCTGAGATGTACGCCGAGGGCCACAGCTTTTTCACCTATCTGAGTGACAATGCCGACTCGCTGAGCTCGTGCTGTCGTCTGCGCAACGAGATCCAGGACAACGGATTCAGCTATACACTCGGTGCCGGTGGCGTGTCCACTGGTTCCAAGAGCGTGCTGACGATCAACCTCAACCGCTGTATCCAGTATGGTGTGAACCACGATGGTGACTACCACGCCTTCCTTGCTCATGTCATCGACCTCTGCCATAAGGTGCAGCTCGCCTACAACGAGAATCTGAAAGAGCTGCAGGCTCACGGCATGCTGCCGCTCTTCGATGCAGGATATATCAACATCAACCGTCAGTATCTCACCATCGGCATCAACGGACTCGTAGAAGCTGCCGAGTTCATGGGCCTGCAGATCACGCCCAACGACGACTATAAGCACTTCGTACAGGACATCTTAGGCATGGTGGAGAAGTACAACAAGCAGTACCGCAGCAAAGAGGTGATGTTCAACTGCGAGATGATTCCGGCGGAGAATGTCGGTGTCAAGCACGCCAAATGGGATCGTGAGGATGGCTATTTCGTGCCGCGCGACTGCTACAACAGCTATTTCTATGTGGTGGAAGACGACTCGCTGAGCATCCTCGACAAGTTCAAGCTCCATGGCGCTCCCTATATCGAGCACCTCACCGGCGGCTCCGCGCTGCACATGAACCTCGACGAGCATCTGTCGCAGAAGCAGTATCGTCAGCTCTTTCGCGTCGCCGCTCATGAAGGCTGCAACTATTTCACCTATAACATCCCCAATACCGTCTGCAACGACTGCGGTCATATCGACAAGCGTTACCTTAAGGAGTGCCCGGTCTGCCACTCCAAGAATGTCGACTATCTGACGCGTATCATCGGTTACCTCAAGCGCGTAAGCAACTTCTCTGAGGCCCGCCAGTCCGAGGCCCACCGTCGCTTCTACGCGGGCATCGACCGTCTGCCGAAGACACAGGCCATCTCTCTCGGTGAGCGCAGCAAGGTACACCAAATGGAAAAGGAGGAGAAATAAACGATGCTGAAGTACGTTAACGCCGACATCGTGTTTCAGGAGATCCCGGACGAGACGACATTGGCCATCAACATCTCGCGGTGTCCGTGCCATTGTCCGGGCTGCCACAGCAGTTATCTTGCCAAGGACTTCGGCAACCCGCTGTCTGCAGATACCCTTGATCAGCTGATTGCTGACAACGACGGACTCGTGACCTGTGTCTGTCTGATGGGCGGTGACGCAGAGCCGCAGTCGGTCAACAACCTCGCCGCTCATGTCCGCGAGAAGCATCCGGGCATGAGAGTGGGATGGTACAGCGGCCGTCTGCGCATCGATCACGCCATCGACAAGAACAACTTCGACTATATCAAGGTGGGGCCTTACATCAAACATCTCGGTCCCCTCAACTGTCGCACGACCAACCAACGCCTCTATCATGTCGTGAACAATCAGCTTCACGACATCACCGCTTCTTTCTGGAAGTAAGAGACAAGACATAAAAAAGGCCAGGAACCATCTCGGAACCTGGCATCGCAACGCTTTTGATCATATCCGCAACCCAAATCACAGTTGGGTTGCGGATTTGTCGTTGATAGAGGATGAGGATCTAATATGGGGCAAACGTGGACAAAGGGACCAACTACGAGGACGCAATTGCTGACGAGTAAAGCATTATAAAGGATAGCCGGAACGCTGAAATAATGATTATTGCACTAAAAAAGTCATTTTTTCGCCGTCCGGCTATCTTTTTTTGTCTATCTTTGCAAAAACAAACATTATGAAGAAAACACTTTATCTATTACTTTTTGCCTTCTTTGTATTCACGATTCCTGCGAGTGCTAAGAAAAAGACTATGATGTCTGACCGCCAATGGTGGGCAGGACAGGCTTATAAGATGGCACAGCCCGTGCTGGAGAATATGGCGAAGGGCGAATTGCAAAAGAATATGCAGATGGAGTTCTCGCCGAGCTTTGACAACCGTAACCGCAAGGTGGCCTATATGGAATGTTTCGGCCGTCTCATGGCCGGCATCGCTCCATGGCTGGCTTTGCCCGATGACAACACCGAAGAGGGTAAGATGCGCAAGCAGTTGAGAGAATGGGCTCTCCAAAGCTATAAGAATGCCGTGGACCCGAAGAACCCTGATTATCTTTGCTGGGGTATCGGCGGACAAAACCTCGTTGACGCAGCCTATATCGCCGAAAGTTTCCTACGTGGCTACGAAGCACTGTGGATGCCACTGGACAAACAAACTAAAGAGGAATACTTCAAAGAGTTCAAGAAACTACGGAAGATAGATCCACCCTATACCAATTGGCTCCTTTTCTCTTCCACTATAGAGAGCTTCATGGCCAAAGCCGGCGGGGACTACGACCAATACCGAGTCAACTCCGCCATCCGTAAGATGGAGGAATGGTATACTGGTGACGGATGGTACAGCGACGGGCCTGACTTCACCTTCAACTATTACAGTAGTTATGTCTTCCATCCAATGTATCTCGAAACGCTTCAGGCTATGGTAGATGCCAAGGCTAACACGCGTCTCGACTATCAGAAATACTATAACCGCGAGCTGAGCCGTTGCCAAAAGTTCTCTATCATCTTGGAGCGATTCATCTCTCCCGAGGGTACGTTCCCCGTTTTTGGACGCAGCATTCCTTATCGCAACGCAGCCATGCAGCCATTGGCTTTATTGGCTTGGTACAAGCAGTTGCCAAAAGAACTCACCAACGGACAGGTGCGTGCAGCGCTGACGAAAGTCATGCACCGCATGTGGGACAAGGGTGACAACTACAACGAGAAGGGATTCCTCAACATTGGATTCTGTGGTCATCAGCCTCAGGTGGCTGACTGGTATACCAACAATGGCAGTGAGTATATGGCTTCGCTTTGCTTCATGCCGCTCGGACTGCCTGCCGACGATGCATTCTGGACAGATGCCGCACAGCCATGGACACAGGTGAAGGCTTGGAACGGACAAGACTTCCCGAAGGATCATCTGTGGAAGGATCAGATTCAGACACACGACAAGTGGTAAACTTTCTCGTATAAGAAAACCTACTATCATCAACCTATCTCAATCAAAAGACATGATAACGATCAAGAACAAATACCTCTGGATGGTGCTGATTGCCTTGCTGCCGCTGCTGCCCTTGCATGCTCAGCATCGTATTGCTCGTAAAGTAAAAGCCAAGGCCGCTACTGAGCAGAAGGCGGAAACACTCAATCAGATTTTTAAGGTCAACGACTACTGGCAAAAGAATCATGCACCGGAGACGACGGCTTTCTGGAATGTGGCCGCATACCACACGGGTAACATGGAGGTGTGTAAATGGCTGATTCAAGAGTTAAACTCCAACAAGAAACTGTCTGTGCAAAGGCGTAAACTGCTGACAGACAAACTCAATACGTATCTCAACTACAGTCTGCGTTGGGCTGAGCACAACCAGTGGAAGGGAGCTGCAGAGCCCGACACATCGAAGTGGCTCTATAAGAAATATGGTGAGGACCAGCAACACGTGCTCTTCGGCGACTGGCAGATCTGCTTCCAGACCTACATCGACTTATATAATATGTATCAGGCACAGCAGGGAAGCAAAGGCCAGGCACTGACTAAAATGCAAGTCAGCGACCCTGGTGTGATGACCGCAAGAGCCAGAGAAGTGATGGGATACGAAGTCTCGCATCCTGCTCACGACTATTGGTGGTGGGCAGATGCACTCTATATGGTGATGCCCGTGATGATGAAGATGTACAAGCTCACCGGCGACGTGCGCTATCTTGACAAGCTCTATGACAGCATCTGCTATTCCGACAGCATCATGCTCGACAAGGAGACAGGCCTTTACTTCCGTGATGGCAAGTACATCTACCCGATGCACAAGACCAACAGCGGCAAGAAAGACTTTTGGGCGCGCGGCGATGGCTGGGTGCTCGCGGGATTGGCTAAGGTGCTGCAAGACATGCCGAAGAGCTATCGCCACTACGATTTCTTCTTGAAGAAATATCAGCGGCTTGCTCTCGCTGTAGCAAAGATACAACAACCGGAAGGCTATTGGACCCGCTCGATGATGGATCCTCAGCAAGCACCGGGTCCCGAGACCAGCGGAACTGCGTTCTTCACCTATGGCATGGAATGGGGCGTGAACCACGGACTGCTCAATGCCAAGACTTTCAAGCCCGTGATTCGCCGTGCTCAAAACTATTTGACGACGGTCGCTCTTCAGTCTGACGGCAGTGTCGGATACGTGCAGCCTATTGGGGAGCGTGCCATTCCTGGGCAGCATGTCGATAAAGACAGTCAGGCCGACTTTGGCGTTGGTGCCTTCTTGTTAGCGGCTACGGAGTCACTGCGTCGTCAAAACCGATAAAAGGAAACGCCTATGTCCATCGTTCTTCTCTCCATCCTTTCAATGCTGTCAGCGTTCATGCAATACGTGCGGAACGACTATCAGCCTCTCGACAACCAGTATGCTGTGTTCCAAGGTGAGCACACGGGGGCTGCCGACGAGCGTGGCGTGCGCACCAATGTCGACTTGAGCATGGTGGTAGCCTTCATGGGAGAAGACTCGATGGCACTGAAAACGCTCACCTTTGCTGTGCATACGCACAAGGCTGTACGCAAGCGCCGTTGTCTCGACGGCCGGTACTGGGGCTCCGTCTCGGCAAAGGACCATCAGTGGGAGAGCAGCCTTTGGGCAATGTCCGTGGCTTACTCTGCCTATTTCCAATGGCAGAGATTGCCAGACTCTTTGAAGACTGACATCTACCACTTGCTGAAAGCTGAGTGCAACTACGAGTTGGAGCGGGATATCCCGACGGGATATATTGGTGACACCAAGGCAGAGGAAAATGGTTGGGAAGTGGATGTACTTGCAGCTACGCTCGGTCTTTTCCCCGATGATCCGCTGGCTTCGCAATGGTTCCAACGTATGCGTGCCTTCGCCGTCAACAGCTATTCCCATTCTACCGACGCTTTGGACACAACAGTGATCGACCCCGCCTATGACGCAACACGCGTTTGTGATCTTTACAAAGGACCGAATCTCTATCCCGACTGGACGCTTCAGAACCACGATTTCTTCCATACTTCCTATCAGAATGTAGTCATTCAGGAACTCGGTGAGGCAGCATTGGCACTGCGGCTTTTCCAAGGTAAACGCCAGCGATGGGCTTCGCGCGCGTTGCTCCATAATTGCGATAAGGTAACAAAGAATGTTCTCAACTGGCTCACTCTGCCCGACGGAGAGCAAGCCATGCCCAACGGCAATGACTGGAGTCTCTTCCTCTATGATCAAGTGACGAGTTATGCTACGATGGCATGCATGGAGCGAGACGCTGACGCGCTCTATTTCGAGCAGCAATGCTTAAAGCGTATTGTGCAGAGACAGCAGACCACAACTGACGGCTCTTTCCTTTTGCGACCCGATGTAGGCGCCCGACGCATGGGCGTACAGGCACATCGATTGCTGATGACCGAGCTGATGCATCGTTGCTGGCCCACTGATGACATGACGCCGACGCACTGGTCCGACTTCGAGAGCCGCTATCATGGCAGCAAGCTCTTCCCCTGTCAGCAAATCGTGCGTACGCTTACGCCATGCTATTTCGCTTGCTTCTCTTTCAGCAATGGCAAGAAGAGCTACACGGGATACCTTGCGCCTATCCACGATGGACAGACCGACAACCTCGTCATTCCCTTCCGGCAGTACAATACCGGCAACATTGTTGGCTATTATCAAGGTCAAACGGGACGTCCAAACGCCAAACTTATGGGTGAGCCGGCGATCGACATAAAAGGCGATTACTTCACCGTCAAGGCTACATTGGCGGAAAATGACAGCACCATCATCCGTCGATTCACCTTAAGAAGTAAGGCAAACGGACTCGATTATAGCGATGAGGTAAAGATGAAACCGGCAGATGCGCTCAAAGACTACACTGGACTGCTCGCCATCTCCACAGACGAGTTTACGGGACGAAAACATCAGGTAGACTTCCAACCCGGACTGACACACATCGACAATCAACTCACCATACAAGCTGACAGCCGCGTCAAAGCGCAGTGGACAAAGGAGACGATCGACAACTCCATCCGCTCCAGACGGCTTGCCCCCTACTTAGCGGGTCCGCCGAAAAAGCGACACCATATTATATATAGGGCAAATTAGCTGAAAGGACAATGCGAAATAGACGATAGAACATAGCGATTTAGGTAATTGCAGGTTGTCGTTCGTATATGTTATTAGACAAGGAATCATTGAATCTTATAATAAAACTATAAAATAGAAAGGAACACTATTATGATCAACTTTTCATTGAAAGGAAAGGTGGCACTCGTGACTGGTGCCGCTTATGGTATCGGAATGGCCATCGCAGAAGCATACGCCGAAGCAGGCGCAAAGATTGCTTTCAACTGCCGCAGCCAGCACCATCTCGATCAGGCTATGGCTGACTATAAGGCCAAAGGCATTGAGGCTTTGGGCTATATTTGTGATGTGACCAAGGAAGACGACGTCAAGAAGATGGTTGCAGACATCGAGCAGAAGCTTGGAACCATCGACATCCTTGTCAACAACGCCGGTATCATCAAGCGAATCCCTATGACAGAGATGAGCGCTGAAGAGTTTCGCCAGGTCATCGACATCGATCTGACAGCACCTTTCATCGTTTCCAAGGCTGTCATCCCAGGCATGATCAAGAAGGGACATGGCAAGATCATCAACATCTGCTCAATGATGAGTGAGCTCGGCCGTGAGACGGTCTCCGCCTACGCAGCCGCTAAGGGTGGTCTGAAAATGCTGACACGTAACATCTGTTCAGAGTATGGTGAGTACAACATCCAGTGCAATGGTATCGGCCCGGGCTATATCGCTACACCACAGACTGCGCCTCTGCGTGAGCGTCAGGCCGACGGCAGCCGCCATCCTTTTGATCAGTTCATCGTGTCAAAGACACCTGCCGGCCGTTGGGGAACTGTTGAGGATCTGCAAGGTCCCGCCGTGTTCTTGGCATCCGATGCCTCTGACTTTGTCAACGGACATATTCTCTATGTCGATGGCGGCATCCTCGCCTACATCGGCAAACAGCCTAAGTAAGACCGAGCCATGGATGTCTTTAGCTATATCATCAGCTTAGGCGCATCGGTCATGATGCCGATCATCTTCACGGTGATCGGCCTCTGCATCGGCATGAAGTTCGGTCAGGCCCTCAAATCCGGACTCTATGTGGGTGTCGGCTTTGTGGGGCTGGGTGTGGTCACAGCCTTGCTGACCACCAACTTCAACGATCCGCTGAAAGCGATCTGCGATCTCTATCATCTCCAACTCAACGTTTTCGACATGGGCTGGCCGGCTGCAGCGTCTGTTGCCTACAATACAGCTGTGGGAGCACTCATCATTCCGATCTGCCTGGGCATCAATGTGCTCATGTTGCTGACAAAGACAACGAGCACGCTCAACATCGACTTGTGGAACTACTGGCACTTTGCTTTCATCGGTGCAGTAGCATACTTTGTCATGGGCGAGAGCCTCGCCTGGGGCTATTTTGCCGCTATCGTGTGCTATATCATCACGTTGGTACTTGCCGACATCACTGCCCCGAAGTTCCAAAAGTACTATGACCTCGATGGCATCAGCATTCCGCAGCCGTTCTGCCAAAGCTTTATGCCGTTTGCTGTCGTCATCAACAAGCTGCTCGACAAGATTCCGGGATTCTCACGTCTCGACGTCGACGCGGAAGGGCTCAAGCGTAAGTTCGGCGTCTTCGGCGAGCCTCTGCTCCTCGGTGTCATCGTTGGCATCCTCATCGGAGTGGCAGCTCATTTCGATGTAAAGATGGTCCTGACTTTAGGCGTGACCATGGGTGCTGTCATGGAACTCATTCCCCGCATCACCAAACTGTTTATCGACGGTTTGAAGCCTATCTCTGTCAAGGCACAAGAGATGGTTGACAAACGACTCCACGGGCGTAAGGTGCACATCGGTATGAGCCCCGCGCTAGTCATCGGGCACCCGACCACACTCGTCGTCTCGATTCTGTTGATCCCCACCGTGCTTGTCGTCTCCGTCATTCTACCGGGCAATCAGTTTCTTCCATTAGCCTCCTTGGCCGGTATGTTCTATCTCTTCCCAATCGTCCTACCCTATACTAAGGGCAACGTAGTGAAGACATTTATCATCGGTCTTGTGGCTTTGATATTCGGCTTGTACTTTGTCACGGACATGGCACCTGACTTCACACTGGCAGCCAATGCTGTCTTTGAGGCCACCAAGGACAAAGCAGCACAGATTCCTCAAGGTTTCACAGGAGGAGCTCTCGATTTCGCCTCGTCGCTCATTGGCTGGGTGATCTACAAGCTCACATGCTATGTCCACTATGTCGGTCCGGCCTCTCTGGTGTTGCTTACCTTAGCCCTGATGGTCTATAACCATAAGCAGATCGTCAAAAATGAAAAGTTGGCAAACAGCAACAAGTAAAGTTGGAAACAACAATATATAACAAGGTGTGTCTATCCATCAGAAAGACACATGTTCAATACTGTATTTGGAATAAGAAAATATGATGAAGAAGTTTATGATAGCGTTGTTTCTCTGTCTGGCAACAGTACAGGGCTTCGCACAAGATTGCAAAAACAATTTATATCCTATGAAGAGTGAAAATGCCTATACACACTATAATGTGCGCTATGCCACCAGTCCGGTAGATGCCAAGCACTATACCACAGACCGTCTGCGTCAGGAATACCTTATCCAAAAGGTTTTCGTGCCCGGTGAGGTCAACTGGACTTATTCCCTCTTTGATCGTTTTCTCATTGGGGGAGCAGAGCCGACAACACAGCCTTTGATGTTGTCGAGCATCGCACCGCTCTATACCGACAAGGCCACGGACAAAAAACGTCTGCTCGACAACCGCGAGATCGGCATTATCAACATCGGTGGTGAGGGTACCGTGACTGTTGATAGCAAGAGCTACAACCTGAAGTTCCAGGAGGCGATCTATGTCGGTCGTGCTGAAGCAAAGAACGATCATCAGATTGTGCTCAGCAGTAAGGATGCTGCAAATCCCGCTAAGTTCTACATGAACTCAGCCTGCGCTCACCAGACTTTCCCGACGAAGAAGGTGACGCTCAAGGAGGCTAACAACATCGTGGCAGGAAGTCTTAAGGAGAGCAATGCTCGTGTCATCCATCAGCTGATCATTGACGGTGTTGCCGGCGTGCGCACCTGCCAGCTTCAGATGGGTGTCACCGAGTTGCAAGAGGGTAGTGTTTGGAACACCATGCCTGCTCACACCCATCTTCGCCGCATGGAAACCTATCTCTACTATAAGGTTCCCGACGGCCAGCGTATCCTGCACGTCATGGGTGAGCCCAAGGAGACACGTCCCATGTGGCTGAGCAATGAGGAAGCAGTCATTTCCCCGTCATGGTCCGTGCACTGTGCAGCTGGCACCAGCAACTACACTTTTATCTGGGGTATGGCAGGCGAGAACCTCGACTATGGCGACATGCAGAAGGTGATGCCAAAGGATTTTGAATAAGATGAAAAGAGAAAAACATTTAGCAGTTGGCGCAGCTTTGCTGTCATTCTTCCTGCTGATTCCGTCTGCCACTCTTTCCGCAGCACCGCAAGCAGAAGCACAGAGCAGGGTGCTCACTTTCCACAATCCTTCCTCATTCCAACGGGACGAGGTGGTGGAAGTCAAGGGCAGTGAACTCTACAAAGCATTGGGAGTGAAGGCCGGAACGCCCGTTGTCGTCAAAGACAAGCGCGGCAACGAGGTGACATCTCAGTTGGATCACGATGGCAATCTCCTTGTGGATGTCTTTGTCCGTCCGATGTCAACAACGACTTATACCGTTGCTGTGGGTCAGCCTAAGAAATACCGTCAATGGGTCTATGGCCGTCTTGTGCCGGAGCGCAAGGACGATATAGCCTGGGAAAACGACCGCGGTGCTTACCGTATCTATGGTCCGGCACTGGAAAAGACTGGCGAACGCTCGTTCGGTACGGACGTATGGGTGAAGAACACGCCCGATCTGGTCATCAACGACCGTTATGCCGGTGACGAGAAAGGCGTATCCTATCATGTCGATCACGGCACGGGCTATGATCCCTATGATGTAGGTCCTACGCTCGGCTGCGGCGCACCGGGCTTGCTTATCGACGGCAAGCTCAAGATGCCTTACTGCTGGAAGACCTACAAAATATTGGACAACGGACCGCTACGCTTCACCGTCGAGGTGAGTTATGGCAATGAACATCGCGTCATCAGCCTTGACAAAGGCAGCAACTTCAACCGTATGACGGTCTGGTATGACCAGTTGCCTGCTGGTGCACGCCTCGCCACAGGTGTCGTACTCCATGACGCAGACTCTACTACTGTCGTCTTGGGCAAAGACTACGTGCAGTATGCCGATCCCACCGACAACCGTGATGTCAACAACTGCCAGGTGTTTGTCGCCACACTCTTCCCCGGTGGTGTCGACTCTACCTATGTCTTGCCGCTTGACCATCCCGACGGCATCCGTTATGCCCACGCTTTGGGCGTACGGCCGTTGAAAAGCGGAGAGCGTTATACCTACTACTTCGGCTCTGCCTGGAGCCGCTATGATGTACGCACCCAACGCGAATGGCAACTGCGCATCGACGAGACACTCGAGTCATTGCGGCAGCCTGTGAACTACATGTTCTCAAAGTAAAATACTACTGTTTTCATAGACATTCATTCTTCCATGAGTTCTGGCCTCCTGCTTTCATAGTGAGGTCAGAACTTTTTTTGTGTCTATAAAATACAACGCAAATGATTTTTCACACTCATATCATCGTGAAATCCAAAAAAAATATGTAAGTTTGCAATATGAAAAGGAAACTGAAAATTGATTGGCGCAAGGTCGTGCTCTTTCTCATCATCTCTGCAGGACTGCTTTATTTGACGCGCTCTGTACTCATGGCGGCGGGAGTCATCATGCTGCTCTTTGTCGTTGACAGTCTGATCAGCGATTGGGAATATCGTCGTAAAACCCACGAACTCTTCAAGGATATCAGAGAGCAACAGGAACAGAAAGCCAAAGAGAAACCAACAGATGCCGCAGACAAGCATTGATGACGATATATCCATGGACCAACTCATACAACTCTATACCACTTGGGCCGGACAGGCTCCCGCCCATGTTGAGAAGCTTGCCGGAGCAGGCAGCAACAGACAATATTACCGGTTGACGGGATCAGACGGGCAGACCGTCATCGGCGTGCTTGGCACCAGCCATGACGAGGATCACGCCTTTGTGTACCTCGACCGGCATTTCACGCAACGCAAACTGCCGGTTCCCCGTGTGCTGGCAGTCAGCAGCGACGAGATGTGCTATCTCCAAACCGACTTGGGCAGTACGTCGCTCTTTGATGCCATTCGGGGCGGACGTGAAGCCGGGGGCAGATACAATCTTGCTGAGAAAGAACTATTGAAGCGCACAATACGCCAACTGCCGAATCTTCAGATTCGGGGAGCTATCGGCTTGGACTGGAACAACTGCTATCCCCAGCCGGAGTTCGACGAGGACAATGTGCTCTTTGATCTCAACTACTTCAAGTATTGTTTCCTCAAGCCTACAGAACTGGAGTTCCATGAAGTGAAACTTCAGGCCAGTTTCCGTCGTTTTGCCAAGGATTTGATAGCAGAGCCTACTGAGAGTTTCATGTATCGCGATTTTCAGGCACGCAATATCATGCTCGACGCCGAGGGCAATCCGTTCTTCATCGATTTCCAGGGCGGTCGTAAAGGCCCGTATTATTACGATTTGGCTTCGTTCCTGTGGCAGGCTTCAGCGAAGTACAGCTTCAAGTTGCGCCGTGATCTCATCGCGGAGTACTATCATGCCTTGAGTCATTATATCGAAGTGCCGTCGGTTCGTCACTTTGCCAGCAGGCTGAGTCTCTTCGTACTCTTCCGCACGCTGCAGGTGCTGGGCGCTTACGGCTTCCGTGGCTACTTCGAGCATAAGCAACATTTCATCGACAGCATACCGCCAGCTATCCAGAATCTGCGTGATCTCCTTGCGCTGCGTGAGGATGTGTTGCCTTATCCCTATCTGCGCGAAGTGCTGACAGCGCTCGTCAACTTGCCACAGTTTGCGCCAAAAAAGGACGAGATTCAGCCCCGAAAGGACGGCTTCAAAACGACAGACAGCAACATCTATCCCAAGAATCCGCAAGACGGACTGCCCACGTTCTCGAAATACGACGGCAAGGGACCGCTTGTGGTGCGCGTGTATAGCTTCTCCTATAAAAAGGGAATCCCTGAGGATCCCTCGGGCAATGGAGGCGGCTATGTCTTTGACTGCCGTTCTACGCACAACCCCGGACGCTATGAACCTTATAAAAAGCTGACGGGACTCGACGAGCCGGTGATACGCTTCCTTGAGGACGACGGCGAGATTGTGGAGTTTCTGCAACATGTCTATGCCCTTGCCGACCATCATGTGGCGCGCTATATCCAGCGGGGGTTCACGAGCCTGATGTTTTGTTTCGGCTGTACCGGCGGTCAGCATCGCAGCGTCTACAGTGCACAGCATTTGGCAGAGCACTTGCACGAGAAGTTCGGTATCGAGGTGCAGATCGTACATCGGGAGCAGAACATCCGACAGACCTTGGAAGCTGTGACGGACAAGTAAGCCTTGTCTTCCACACAACTTCCATCTATCTCCTAAGCAGTGCCATGCCGTACGCAAGAGCAACGGCAGCGCTGACCTCTATCAACAAGCTAAAAACTATACAACAAACCATCATACCAAAAGACAATCACCATGACAAAAAACTATCTGCTCCTCGGTCTTATGCTCTGCTTAGGCTGGCATCAGACTCAAGCACAACTGTCACAAGAGACTCAAAAGGGTAGGGCAGAGGCCACTTGCGCGTTCTCCTATTTCACCTATCAAGGTCAGGACCTGCGCTTCTCCGCTCCCTACGACCACAGCCGGCAGTATCTCAATCCTGTGCGCTCGGGCTATTATCCCGATCCAAGCGTGTGCCGTGTAGGCAAGACCTTCTATATGGTCAACTCCTCCTTTGGCTCCTATCCCGGCGTGCCCATTGCCACTTCGCAGGATCTCATCAGTTGGCAACCGGCAGGTTACGTCCTTGACCGTCCGTCGCAGCTGCCTTTGGCCAACCAGCCCATCGCCCACGGCGGCATCTACGCACCGACGATCCGCTACAACAAACGCAACAAGACGTTCTACATGATCACGACGAACGTAGGACGCGGTAATTTCCTTGTCAAGAGCAAGGATCCCTCGAAAGGCTGGGACGACCCTATCTGGTTGCCAAAAGTGCAGGGCATCGATCCCGATCTGCTGTTTGACGACGATGGTAAGGCTTATATCGTACACAACGCTTCGGTGACTGGTAAGCCTGCCTATGAGGGGCAGACGGCTATCCGACTCTTTGAGTTCGATGTCAGAGGCGACTCTACACGTGGCGATTTCAAAGAGATCGTTCGTGGAGGAACGCATGTTGAGGAGAAGCCGATATGGATTGAGGGGCCGCATCTCTATAAACGGGGACACTATTATTACCTCATGTGTGCCGAAGGCGGTACGGCTGAGCACCATAGCGAGGTGGTCTTCCGTGCCAAGAAGCCACAGGGACCTTGGGAGGAATACAGTGGTAACCCCATTCTTACCCAGCGCGATCTCGGTGAGGACCTTCTTGATCCTGTTACCTGCACCGGTCATGCCGACCTCGTAGAGGACGGTACTGGACAGTGGTGGGCTGTGTTCTTAGGCTGCCGTCCTTATGAGGGCAATCTCTACAACACAGGTCGTGAGACTTTCCTGCTGCCCGTCATTTGGAAAAACGACTGGCCTGTCATCCTCGAACACGGCAAGGCGGTTCAGACGTTCAACGCCAAGAAAGGTGTACAACTGAAGGTCCGCCCATCGCAACCCCCTGAGCAACTCGGCATCACAGGCAACTTCTCTTATACCGATCGCTTTGACAGCACAGCCCTGAACCAGCGTTGGACATTCGTCCGCAATCCGTCGGCATTCTATGCTACAGGAGCCGGCGGACTTGTCATCAACGGGCAACCGACCGGACTCTCTGTAAAGGGAAACCCATTGGCAGTCTTCGTGCATCAACAAAACGCCGGTTTCACAGCTGAGACGGAGCTGACACAGCAAGCCAAGAAAGCCAATGCCGTTTCCGGCATGTTGCTTCTCCAAGGAGCCAACGCCAACATCGTCTTCGGCACCACGCTTCGTCAGGGCAAGCCGATGATCGTCTTGCGCCGAACAGAAAAGACACCCGTCATTGTGGCATCTGCACCGATTGCGCCGGGGACCATCAAACTGAAGGTGGTCGGCGACGGCCGTTGGTATTCGTTCTATTATCAGCAGGCTGGTCAGCCCTGGAAAGTTCTTACGAGTGGCGTCGATGCCAGCAATCTCAGTACGACCAAAGCTGGAGGGTTCATCGGAACGCTCATCGGCTTAGGTATGTGCACAATCAACGAATAGCCTTTCACCTCTCTAACTTTCTTCAGGGGGTTAGAGAGTGTCTGACGAAAAAGTCCAATGGGGGATCGAGTATCTATCATACAAAAAGAGTTCCAAGTTATTCACTTGAAACTCTTCTTGTGACTCCGCTGGGATTCAAACCCGGAACCTTCTGATCCGTAGTCAGATGCTCTA
>CAVKHS010000013.1:0-89373 GCA_963656095.1 Paratractidigestivibacter sp. | reverse complement strand
CAAAGGTCGAAAATTTACAGCTTATAGAAAAGGCGGCCTAAAATGGATGGTTACGCTTCTGTTTCTCCACAAGTTCGACATATCCTCCAGTGTCTTGCCCTTTGTCTCCGGCACGAGCTTCCACACGAAGAGCGCAGCGACACAGCAGATGATGCCATATAAGCCGTAGGTGAACCAATGCCCGAAGTTGTCGCCCCTCGTCAGGTGCATGTTAAACATCGGAACGAAAGATGACGAGACGATGAAGTTGAATATCCACTGAAACGCTACCGCGATTGCTGTTGCCGACGAACGTATGGTGTTGGGGAAGAGCTCCGCCATATACACCCAGCAGATCGGACCCCAGGAAAACATGAAGCTGGCCGAGTAGACCATGAGGGCGACCATCGTCACGACGCTCAGCGAACTGTTGCCAAAGGTCAGCGCTACGGCAAAGGCACCGACGGCCATCCCCTGCGAGCCAGTGATGAGCAAAGGCTTGCGCCCTAACTTCTCCACCGTGAAGACAGCGATGAGCGTGAACGAGATGTTGATGACACCCATGATCACCGTCGTCACCATAGGATTGTCAAGGCCCATATCGGAGAAGATGCGCGGCGCATAGTACAGCACGGCGTTGATGCCTACCGCCTGCTGGAACACGGAAAGCATGATACCCACAAACACACACAGGAATCCGAAGGAGAACAGCTTCTCGGTCTTCTCCTCTGTGGTGTCCTTGATGGCGTCTAAGGTCTGCCGGGCTATCGTCATTCCGTTGATGCGCGCGAGAATGTTCAACGCCTTGCCCTCCTGACCTTTCATCACGAGATAGCGTGGCGTCTCCGGTACAAAGCAGATGAGTATGGTGAACAGACCGGCGGGCACACACTCCGAGCCGAACATGTAGCGCCAGCCCGTGGAGATGGTCCATGGATCGCTATTCGGCATGACGGCAGAGAAGCCCTGCCCGATGGATTCGATCACCGGATTGGTATGGTCACCAAGAATGAGGAAGTTGACGAAATAAACCACCAACTGACCGAAGATAATGGCAAACTGGTTGAAGCTGACAAGCATGCCACGGATGTTGCTGGGAGCCACCTCGCCAATATACATCGGACAGATTGCCGATGCCATGCCCACGCCGATGCCGCCGAGAACACGATAGCAGTTGAACACGACGAGCAGATCCCACGACGGTCTGCCATAGGGCAGCAGGTCGAAAGTCTCAGGGCTCATGCTGCCCCATGCCGAGATGAAGAAGCAGATGCCGGCAAAGATCAGCGAGCGCTTGCGCCCGAGCCTCCCGGCAAAGAAGCCGCTAACACCCGAGCCGATGATACAGCCGATAAGGGCCGACGACGACGTGAAACCATGCATGAAGTCGGTATATTTGAAGTCGGGCGCACCGAGGAAGAAGGCCTGCAAGCCTTTCTCGGCACCGGAGATCACGGCGGTGTCGTAGCCGAAGAGCAGACCACCCAAGACGGCAACCATGACGATGGCAGCCAGATAACCTTTGCTGCCCCTTTCCTGATATTGCATGATCATATAGATTTATCTTTAAAATTATATGCTATTTTTACTTTTTCAATAGTTTATCGAATAAAGTTGAAGCCTTACTTTTTTATCAAGAATTAGAGAATATCCCATGCATTATAGCCGTGTGCCCAGCACTTGCAGATCCTGCTGACGGCTGCTGGTACCCACGAGTATCTGAATCTTTCCGGGCTTTACCCGCATTGTGTTCGTCGATGCGTCCCAAAGTTCAAGATTCTCACGTGGCAAGTCGATGGTTACAGTTTTACTCTCACCGGGCTGCAACGTCACGCGCTGATAGCCACGCAGGGTTTTCGCGGGTCCGTTGATGTCTTTGGGATCCTTGACATACACTTGCACTACCTCCGTGCCGGCCATCTTGCCCGTATTTTTCACGTTCACGCTGACAGCCTTGCCGCCATTGCGGCCATTGCCCACACTGGCTTTACCCAGTTTGAATGTCGTATAGCTCAAGCCGTAGCCGAAGGCCCACAGCGGCTGTCCCTTGAAATATCTGTATGTGCGGTTCGTCATGTGATAGTCGAGGAAGTTGGGCAGATCCTTGTCGCTTTGGTAGAAAGTAACCGGCAGCTTGCCACCGGGATTGCAGTCACCGAAGAGCACGTCGGCCACAGCCTGTCCCCCACTCTCTCCACCATACCAAGCCTGCAAGATCGCCTCGCTGTTCCTGGCTTCCGGCTTCAATGCCATCGCGCCACCGCTGCAGTTGACAAAGACCACCTTCTTGCCTGCCTCCTTGAGAAGGCGCACCACCTCGCGCTGAGCCTCCGGCAGTTCGATGCTCGTGCGGTCGCCACCGCGGAAGCCCGGCTCCTTGACGCTCATCTCCTCGCCCTCCAGGCGTGGAGAGATGCCTCCGACAAACACCACGACGTCGGTGTCGGCGGCCTTCGCAACGATGTCCTGAGCGGTGATGGTAGCCTTGCGGAGAATGTCGAACTGACAAACAGCCATGTCCTTTTCCTGCACATATTCCACACGGATGTTGTAGTGCTTGCCAGCCTCAAACTTATATTCCTTTGCAGACTCGCTGACACGATGGCGCACCTTCCAACTGTTGATGACCGTGTCGCCATTGATGATCACCCTGCCCTTGTCGTCGCTCGACAGTCTCACCATCAGCGTGTTGCTCTCCTTCGGGGTGAACACGCCCTCGTAGACAGCCGAGAAGTCCTCAAGGTTCACGCCGGGCGCAAACACCGTGTTGCCGCCATTGCTCAGGTTGATGGGCTCACGCATCGTCGCTGTCGCTACAGGATCGCCCTTCATGTCGGTGTTGTTCCAGTAAGTGGCCCTCATGCCCTTTTGTCCGTCGGGAGTAGCGATCTCGCCATAATGACTTTCACTGATCTCGTTGCGGGTATAGCCACAGCCGCTGATGTACTTCACGTTACCGTCTTTCGAGCGTATGCCTTGCAGGATGGTCGACGTGGCAGTCGGGTAGCCATTGTAGTTGCCCCACAGCGTCACTGAGTCGTTCGCATTAGGCCCCATCACCGCAATCTTCATATCCTTCTTCAAAGGCAAAATGTTGTTGCGGTTCTGCAAGAGCACCATGCTTTCCCGTGCCATCTGCAAAGCCAGCTGATGATGCTCCGGTGTGGCAATCATCTCCTCGCCCGTGCGCTTCCAAGGCACCAGCGTCTCATCGTCGAAGTCACCCACCTCGAAGCGCGCTTTCAACAGTCTGACCACACTTGTGTCGATTGTGCTCTCAGCGATGAGCCCCTTCTTCACGGCACGCGGCAGGGAAGCGTAGACACCGCCGCACTCCACATCCGTTCCGGCACGTACAGCCATCGACGACGCTTCCTGCGAAGAGTTCACCACATGGTGCCGCCCCTCACGGTAGAAGTCACCGATGGCGCCGCAGTCGCTGACCACGAGTCCGTCATAGCCCCACTCGCCGCGCAGGATCTGAGCCAAATAGCGGTTGTTGCCGCAGCAGGGCTCTCCGTCGATGCGCTGGTAAGCACACATCACCTCACGCACATGTCCGTCGCGGACAAGCGACTTGAAGGCCGGCAGATAAGTCTCCCACAGGTCACGCTCGGGCAAATTCTCAATGTTGAACACATGGCGGTTCCACTCCGGTCCGCTGTGTACAGCGAAATGTTTGGCACAAGCCAGTGTCTTATAGTAGTTTTGTTTTTTGTGATTGGTGTCGTCCTGCCCCTGCAAGCCATTGACAACCGACAAGCCCATGCGCGTCGTCAGATAGGGATCCTCGCCATAGGTTTCCATTCCCCGTCCCCAACGCGGATCGCGGAAGATGTTTACGTTGGGCGTCCAAATGCTCACGCCCTGGTACTTCTTGATCTCCCCACTGCGTCTGGCCATATTGTTTTTGGCTACAGCCTCGTCGGAAATGGCACAAAACACCCGGTAAAGCAGCGCATCGTCCCACGAAGCCGCCATGCCGGTATTCTGAGGAAAGACCGTGGCGTAGCCGTCGCGGGCTATGCCATGCAGAGCCTCGCTCCACCATTCAAACTGCGGGATACCCAGTCGGGGGATGGCCGGTGACGAGTTGCGCATGAGTTGCGACTTCTCCTCCAGCGTGAGACGTGCGCATAGGTCACGGGCACGCTCCAACGGAGTGAGCCGAGGATTCTGATAGGGCAACTGTTGGGCAGCCACTGGCATTGCCGCGAACAGCAGCGAGACGATGAATGCTTTATTGTTTTGCATAGTTTGAAAAAACGGCGGCACACCTTATATATAACGGCATGCCGCCTTCACTTATTACTTTATCTAACAATGTATTTCTTGCCGTTGCGCACCACGATGCCTTTGTAGTTGCTGCTGACGCGCTGGCCGCTCAGATTGTAAGCAGGAGAATTCTTGCCATTCTTCACATCACCCTTGATCATAGTGATTCCGGATGTGGTGCCACCAATGAGAATGCTCTTGCCCTCAGCATCAAGCGTCGGGTCTGCCGCAGCCTCAGAGAAGCTGAGGTTCATGATATTCTCGGTATATTTCTTGGCACCGTCCTCATGGAAGTAGATGACGACCTTGTTGACGGTTGTCGGAATTTCCACATTGGTCTGTGCGTTAACCTTGGTGTAGTTGAACCACTGTCCGGTTGATGGCACATTGACGTTGACAGAGTCGGCAGTCGTACCGTCCTCGTTGACAAAGGCCACTGCAAAGTGGGGCTGAGACAGCTTGGAAGAGGCCAGGCAGTTGATATAGTATTTAGCCTGCTTGGCTACGCTGACCTTCAGTGTCAGGAAGTCACCGTCACGGAAGTTGTTGAGATATTCCACGCCACTCATGATATTCAGCGTGTCGGCATTCTCCTTGTTCTCATAGTCAGTGATGAAACGTGGCGCATTCTTCGTTCCGGCTTCCACTGCGGCGACTTCGCCATTCTTTCCACCTTTGGTCATGGTGCTGGGATCCACGGTTCCCGGGATGGCATTCACCATATTGAGTTTCTTGAAGCAGGCATCAAGATCCGTGTCCTCATAGATATTGAAGGTGTAAGCGTTGGAGGTGGTGAGCACGTCGCCGTCAACGTTTTTCCAATAGAGGAACTTGTATCCTTCGGCAGGAGTAGCGGTGACGGTGATCTTGGTGCCCTCAATGAAGGAACTGGCACTGGGCGACATGGTGATGGTTCCGGCATGCTCATTGTCGACATCGCTGACGACATTGGGGTAGCAAGAGTAGGTGGCCTGGTTGCCAAACTTTGTCCACTGGATCTGTCTCAGGTTCACCGTCTCCTTGGTGCCGTCAAAGATGATCACCAAAGTCTTCTCTCCTGCTTTCACAGCCTTGTCGGTGATGAAATAGTTGTCGGCGAACTTGCTCCAGTTGCCGGTGTTCGTGGCATTGACGAGGATGTCCTGCTCCAGCTCGTGGTCAGCATTGAAGAGGGCAAACTCCACCGTTGCGACAGCCTGCTTCGTGGCCATCTGCATGTTCACCTTGACCTTGGACTCGGAGGTGACATTGAGATGGAAGACGGCAAAGTTGCCTTTGCGCATGTTGTCGAACTGCATGATGCCATCGCCGTCAGCCTTTGTCTTCGGCTTGTTCGCCGTCGAGTCGGCAGGAATCCATGCCTTGGTGATGTCAAGATAGTCGTCTGACGGAACACTAAAGACAACTTTTTGGTCAACGACCGTCGTCTTGCACGTGTCGATGATGTCCCAAGTGGGTGCGGTCTGTGCCTGGCTCTGCAGACAGAAAGCAGATAATACTGCTACCAGAATAAGCGTAAACTTTTTCATAATCTGTTATTAAATTGTTTATAGGTCTCTGTTGCAAAATTAGAGAGAAAGTATCATTCCATAAGGTTACTTTTTCTCGTTTGAAGGGGGAAAAACTGTCGTTTCCCCCTCTTCCTGATACTTTATCCTACCTATTTATTCACTATTTTCTTGTGGTTGCAAATATAGACGCCCTTCGGCAATGCTTTGAGATCGCTGATGCTGCCCAGCTTGCGTCCGTCGATGCTGTAGACAATGTTGTCGGAAAGACAGTTTGTAGATGCTGCTTTCAGAATAGTCTTGATGCCACTGGTGATTCCAGACTTAAGCGTAATCTTCACATCGGTGTCGGCAGAGAATTGAAACGAGAGTGTTCCGGTCGCACTCTTGTCGAGCTTGATGGTATAAGCCGATTCCGTACCACGCGTGAAGGTATAGAGATCGCTATTGAAAGTTTGGCCTCCCAACTCCGCAAGATAAGACGGACGTGAAGCACGGTAAGCCTGACCCGTGACGGTCACCTCAGATACATTCACATCCTTGGGCAACGAGATGGTGTAGAGCGTGTTGGCAAAGAAGCGCACGTAGTCGCCATTGGATGTATAGCTTTTGTTGTCATCATTGCTGATGGCATATCCTTGCACGAAATTCCATCCGTCGGTGTGTGTGCTGTTGCTGATGGTGAACATGCCGGTGCCTGTTCCTTCAACCGTCTGAATATCGCCTTGCTCTGTTCCGCCTTCGTTTTCGGCTTCCATGATATGGGCCACGATGCTGTTGATGTAGTGCTCCAGGTTGGTGTAGCCGTCGGAAGTGATCATGGCACCGTCGGAAGCATTGTAGGGATCGAGGCCGTTTGCAGTCTCCCACTCGTCGGGGATGCCGTCGCCATCGGTATCGCGCTGTGCTGGCTCACTCTTGAGCACAGGCCAAGGATTGTAGCTTGCACTGTCGACACCTTCCGGCCGGTTGTCCCACGGATTGTCGATGATGCCCGGCAAATCAGCTCCCTTGCTGCTCACAATCTTTCCGGTGTGAGAAGCCAAACCATTCGCCACATCATTTACGATCATCTCGTCCACAGAGTCGCGGTGAAGCGAGGCTCCCGCATAGTCGAGTACACGATGGTAAGCATCTTCAGCCGAGTGTGTGGTGACACGCATGAAGTGGAGCGGCTCCGAGAGCTTGATCGAGTCGCGCGTAGCTTGGTTCCAGTTGAGGTTACTGCTGCTCACCTGCTGATAGATGCCGTAAGCCCAGTTGTTGCGCGTCATATTGTTCCAGTCGGGATTGACATTTCCGTCGACATAGTATTTTCCCCATACGCCATAAGCTGCCTCTCCCGGAGCACTGCGCACTCCAATACCGGCGATGCGGTAGCGGTAAACCCCTCCACGCTGGTTGGTAGCGGGTCCGGGCTTATAGTAGTTGTTCACGATATTCACGTGCATGGCCTCTCCACCATAGCATCCGTTTCCTGCCCAGTTGTACATCACATTGTTTCTCAGATCGGTAGTGTCTATGAGGTTGGGCGTGACACTATCGGCAAGATAGGGTCTGTCGCCGAGACGCGGCACACGCGAGTCGTGGTGAGCCAAAAGATTATGGTGATAGGTGGCTCCTCTGCCACCCCAGTTGCCGCCATAGCCGTGCGAGCCTTTCACGTGTCCGGCATTGCGCAGGCTTTGACTGACGATGCACCACTGCACGGTCATGCGGTCGTTGCCGTAGACCGACAGACACTCGTCGATGCTCCAACTCACAGAACAGTGGTCCACGATGATGTCCTGACCGTCAAAACCGCCAAAGCCGTCGCCCTCATGGCCGCCCTGCCCCTTGTCGGCATAGATGTTGCCAAGACGGAAACGCATGAAGCGAACGATCACGTTGGGTGCCTTGATGACCACCGGCCAGTCGGCAATACAGATGCCATCGCCGGGAGCTGTCTGCCCGGCAATCGTCAGATTGGCATTGCGAATGTCGAGTTCACTCTTGAGATGAATCGTGCCTGAAACATCAAACACGATCGTGCGTGCGCCACTCTGCTCAATAGCAGACCGCAGCGATCCCGCGCCACTGTCGTTGAGATTGGTCACATGGATGACCCTTCCGCCGCGGCCGCCGGTGACATAGCGTCCCCAGCCCTCGGCACCGGGAAATGCGGGCGTACGCTCGACGCTCTGTGCCATCGTGCTGAGTGAAACCGTCAAGAGTCCGGCCACGATAGCCAATGAGGCAAAAAGAGATTTGATAGAGAATTGCATCATAAAGAATCTTTTAGTTTTATTGTTTCTGCCGCAAAATTACTACTTTGCCCCTACCCTCATCGGGCAATAATTGCCGTTTAAAAGGGTAATTTTTGGCAATAGCAAGGAAAAGTAGCAAAAAAAGATGATTACGCGGCTCTTATCGCCTGATTGCGATAACGCCACGTAATCACCTTACGTTTTGAAGATACCTATTTGTGAATAGAACTTTCCGTCAATTATTCTTCCTCTCCCGCCTTCGCCTTCGCACGGTATTCCGACGGTGACATGCCCGTTTCTTTCTTAAAGCACTTCGAGAAGTATTTTGGATCCGTGAAACCTACGGCATAGGCTATCTGCGAAAGACTTTCCTTGCTCTTGGCAATGAGCTCCTCTGCGCGCTGCATGCGTATGTGGCGCACAAACTCTATGGGGGCCATGCCCACGATCGACTTCATCTTGCCATAGAAGACTGTGCGCCCGAGATTGACAGCCTGAGCCATGTCGTCCATCTTCAGCTCAGAATCGTCGATATGCGCTTCGAGGTATGCCATGAGCTTGTCCATCATCACCTTGTCCTGATCGATGATCTCCGGAGAGTTGAGCTTGAACTCTGTCTGACTGCCTTGCTCAGTCTTACTGGCTTGATGAGACAACTCCACCAACACGTCTTGCTGGAGTCTGCGCCGACGGGCTATGATGTTCGCCACGCGCTCCTTCAGATAGGTAGCTGAGAACGGCTTGGTGATATAGTCGTCTACACCTTCGCGCAATCCCTGCACACGGTCGGTCATCGAGGCTTTGGCCGACAATATGACGATAGGGATGTGGCTCGTGTTCTTGTCCTGCTTGAGCTCATGCACCATCGTCATACCGTCCATAACGGGCATCATCACGTCGGTGATGATGAAATCGGGCATCTCTGAGCGTGCTTTCTCCAATCCTTCTTGTCCGTTTTCAGCTGTGATGACACTGTAGTCGGAGGAGAGTATGGTGAAAAGGAACTGACGCAGGTCGCGGGTATCCTCCACAACAAGCAGTTTCACGTCGGGGTGCGTGGGAGTAGCGTATGCAGCAGCGACAACGTCATGGCTGTCATGATTGTTATAACTGTCAGGATTGTTAGAGCTGTCATGGCCATCACGGTTGGGCATCACCACATTGTCGTCAACAAGATAGTTGTCGGGATTATGGTCATAGTCCAGCATCTTGTTCACCAGTGTGAGCATGTTGTCGCTGTTTCGTCTCACCATGCCCAACAGCTCTTGACCACGGTCAGAGAGATGCTCGGTTCTCATCACTTCGGTCACCGGTCCACCAATGAGAGTGAGCGGTGTGCGCAACTTATGGCCAATGTTGGTGAAGAATGTGGTCATCATCTCCCTCATCTCTGTCTGCAGCTGTATGCGCTTTTGCTGTCCATAGAGATAAATCGCGATATACACCAGTCCGCCACCTATTATTATATATATGAGCCAACCCATCCACGACTCCCAGAAGGTGGGCTCGGCATAGATGTTCAGCGCCCGCGTATTGTTTTGCCAAACACCGTCAGCATTGGTGGAGCGGACGAGCAGCCGCAGATGACCGTGAGGAATATGGCTCAGCGACGCACTGTGGCCGTTGGTGACGTAGGTCCATTTCTCGTCACTGCCTTCAAGCATGTAGGCATAACGGATGAGTCTGTTGTCGGAATAGTCGAGGGCTGAGAAGAATACCGTGAGCGTGCGCTTATTGCTGGGAATACGCAACTCTCGAGTATTGAGCAAAGAGCGTGGCTCTGTGTCGCCCTGATACTGTACCGCAGTGAAGACGATTTTGGGTGTATATCTGCTCTTCACCATGTCGCTCGGCCTGAAGGCGATGAAGCTGCCATTGCATCCCATTAAGAGTCGCTGTCCCAAAGCATCCCACACGGGCTTGGCTTCGGAGAACTGCTCCACAGAGCCGATGTCACTGGAGCCATAGACGGCAAGCCCGCCATTGGATGGTGAATATTTGTCCATCGAAGCTTCTCTTACAAGCCATATTCCACCTTTTCCGTCTTCAACAATCGACTGGATGAGCCCTTCGTTGGCATTGACCTCACTGATGGTTTTGAACTTAAGATTGTCGTGCAGCAGGCTCTTCTCCTTGATGGTCTGCAAGTAGCCGCCCATAGTACACACATAGATGGCACCACCGCGGCTGACCAGTGTCTGCGAGACATCAATACCCGCCAACGAAGATACGTCGCCCGATACGTGGGTAGAGGTGTAGAAACGGATCTCCTGAGGCTTGGAGAAGCGGTCAGAGAACGTTACGAGACCATTGGTCGTGGAGACGATCATCTCGCCATTCCGTGTATGTGTAATGCGCCTCGACCTTCCAAAACCCTTTGCTGGATACCGCTTCAAGAGATTGTTGCTGTTGACAAATCGCACACTGCCTCCCTGCTCGTCCACGAGATTGATGCCTTGGCCGAAGGTTGCCACCCACAGCCGTCCACGTGTATCCTCGCTGATGTCGTAAACATCATTGTGGTTCAGGCTCCATTTGTCCTTTGCGTCGTGAGTGAAATGCCGCACACTTGTGCCGCTGATGCAATAGAGTCCACTTCCTTTTCCACCAACCCACATGCGTCCGCGCCGGTCCTCAAAGAGCGTGTAGACGCGTTGGCCAAAAGCGATGGGTGCCGACTGCAGGCTGCCCGATGGAGTGACGTACCCTTTCAGATGCAGATTGCGGTCGTAAACAGCCAGCAGCCCCTTCTGCTGACCTACCCAAATATTTCCGGAATGGTCGACGCACAGTGAGCGCGTATCCATTCCGGGGGTAGTGACAACACGCCGCACATGGCGCACGCGGAAGTTTACCTCCGTAAGGCTGTGGTCACCAGAGAACCAAAGATTGTGCTGGCTGTCGATAAAATACTTCTTGATAAGCGGGATGCATTGTCCCGGGATGATGTTGTCGTCAAGGGGATAAGGTACCAGAGTGTGCTTGGCCTCATCGTAATAGCAGAAGGTGCCGCCAGTAGGTACCATCCACATGGTGCCGTGCTCGTCCTCATGGATAAACGGTGTCAAGCTGGTGGTGAGCTCCTGAGGTGTTCGTGGCAATGCCTGAAGGTGGTAGGTGGTTTTTCCGTCACGCATATCTACGCCATCCGTCGCGTTGAGTGTCCATACCCGATGACGGCTGTCTACAAACGTTCCTCCCGCAGTCTTCTTCGCAAACGGATTGTTTTTGCACCCTCTTGCTTCCTGCATGGCTTTCTTTCGGGGAAAGTTGTTAAAAACGGAGATGCTATTGTTTCGCTCTTCCGCTGATGTGGCTATAGCGAAGCCCTTGTCGTCGATGCGCAACGACAAGTCGGAATCGTGCTCACCCGTAACCCACGTCGAGCCGTCATCGAGAGAATAAACCCACCGGAATAAGGCCGGCTTTTTCACACGTGTGGCTATCAGCGCGTTGACGTCGACATACTGACACAGATGTGTGTCGAAGAGATAGAGACGGCGGTCATAGGTGATCACCCACAGATTTCCGGCTGCATTGGGCTCAAGAAACAGTATGCGGTTGTTCGACAACATGTCACCGCCGCCCGGTGTACCGCGGAAGGTGGTGAAGCGGTAACCGTCGAAATAGCACAGTCCATTCCATGTACCGAACCACATCAGATTGTCAGAGGTCTGCGTGATTTTGGAAATGACATTGGCAGTGAGGCCATCGTCCAGCGAGAAGGTGCGCACGTCGCAATAAGGCTGAGCCGTAGTACGCACAATGCCAGTGAGGGCAAATATAAGTAGCAATAGGGCTCTTATCATAGGTCCTTTTTTACGATAATTCACTTGCAAATATAACAATTCTGTGCGACATAGGCAAAGAATGTGCTGAAATTATACACTAAGTTTCCTCATAGTAGTGGAGAGTACGCATCAGCTATACAAACATTAAAAGAGACTGCTATTTTTTCATTTAAGTAGGATATGTTTATAAAACTGACAAAAAACGGGCCTTTTTTTGGCAATCTTCTGCACCAAGATGCTCTTTGGCCACATTTTTTCGATTTTTACAAGCGTTTTTATAATTACCTGATAATTATGGTATTACAAATATTATAGTATTTTACAAGCTAAAACAATCTGCGTTTTCATCGTCAAAGTGCCTTTCTCTTGCAAAATTCTCTAGAGAATTTCTGATCATCTCGCCTTTTTCATCTCATCAAAACGCCTTTCTGATGAGATGAAAAAGCCGAGATGACACGATCAAACTGCCTTTTTCTCACTATCAAAGTCCCATTTTGAGATTCAGATGCCCCTTCTTCGAGTTTTTCTTTCTCTAGAATGCAAACTTTGACGGAGGTACTTCTGTCAGAGTAATTGGCAAATATTAATTAACGATCTTCTTACCCTTTTTCACCACAATACCTCTGTAGCCGGTGCCAACACGTTGCCCGGAGAGGCTGTAAGCAATTTCATGCTCTAAGTCTTCTGATTTCTGTGTATGCTGTATGCTTCTGATACCGGAGACCACGTTTTGGCAAGTTACTTCATTGGATGTTGCACCCAATCCACCCATGAGATTGGCTGTGCGCACAGTGTAGATGCCATTCTCTGTGACTGTGTAGGATGTTGCTACTTGGTCAGTGAGATATTTTCCATCCTTGAAGATGACATAGGTGCGGGCATTGTCGACAGCCGTCCATGAGAGTGTCGCGCCATTGACACTGAGCACTGTAGCACCGCTGTTCACCGTCTGCTCCGTCGGCAGCCAGCTGTCAGTGCTGCTGAGAACATTCTCCACCGTAAACTTCTGAGCCTCGTCAGAGGAGAGTACCGGCACGTAGGTGTTGGTGCTTGTAGGGGAGTTGCCACGAACGCTCAGGTCAATGAGCACCAAAGTCAGTGATAAAATAGAACGTTTCAGCATATTAGTGATATTAGGTTTAGATTGCCAATATGTTTAAGATGTAAATTTTACTAATGATTACGTCGCATCGGCATCCTTGGTGATGCCGATGCGGTGTGTGATTACTTGATCCATCTGTGGTCACCGGCACGGTTGACATAGACAGGAGAAGTGTGATCCCTGATGGTGTAGTCGCCGCCTGACGGATTGACAAAGAGATCAGTGGCTGTCTGCTCCAGATCGGTAGCGTTCATCTTTGCACCTCCGAGCGCATAGTCTCTGGTGGTGTAGTTGTTGCCAAAGTCGGTCGTCGTCTCACTGGCAATGCGGTAGAGATCGCCGCAGGGTGACGCAAGCAGCAGGCCACGGATGGTGAGCTTAGAACCAACAGCATTGTTGAGGTCGATGAGACGGTTGTTGACACAATAGTCGTAGATGGTGATGTTCTCAAGCGTGAGGTTCATAGGACGGTCGCTCATCGGCATGTAGACGAGATTACCCCATCCGTATTTATTGTTCTGCGAATAACCACCACGGCTGAAGGTGCAGTTGCGCAACGTGAGGTTGTCAATGCGGTCGTAGCTTGCCACTGCACTCTTTCCTGCGGAACCAAAGTTGAACATACCATAAGTTCCTGTCTGCCAACCACACTGATCGAAGATGGTACTTTCAATTTCCAGGTTCATGATGTGCTTTGTGTTCTCGCCCTGATGGCGCCAGAAGCCTCTCATGATGTTACGGAAGACGCAGTTGGTGATGCCCATCTGCTCCAGCGTGTAGGGATTACCGTCGTTAATGAAGTATTGACCTGCGGCCGCATTGCGAATCTCCAGATTGTTGAATTCCATCTCAGAAATATAAGCTCCACTCTCAAACTTGAAGCTGCCATTGATGATGACGATAGGCTTGTCGCCTCCACTCTCACCCACAATCCGGAATCCTTTCTTGATGCTGAACGCCGAGATGGTGAAGGTACTGCCTGCCGGCAAATGATACTCTGTGCCTTCGGGCACGTCGCTGTCGTCGTTGTTGGCGGCAAGCATTGCCGAAAGGTTATCAGTAAGGGCCACATTGATGACGCGCGCTGCCGGACCAGTAGTTTTGAATGTCACCTCATTGTAAGGCTTGTCATAGGTACGTGGCTTTGAGGAGTCGTAGATGTTGACGGTGTACATGGTGTTGCGCACCAGTCCGGTAACCAGAGCCCATCCTTGAGTCCGCTCTTCAGACGTGAGGAAGCGTGACTGCCCCGGCAATGTCTTGCTCATCGTTGGCTCAACACTAATTGAGTCAACAGGATTGTTGGGATCCACTGTCCAACGGACGATGGCCGTAGAGTCGGTAATCTCCATCTTCGACACAGCCTGTAGCAGACGGGCGTAGTCACCACGCGCTGTGGTGCGGAAGTTGGTCGTTGCCCACTGGCTGTTGTGCACACTATCCTGGGCATTGCTGCGCACACGCACATAGAAGGCTGTGGCAAAGGGCACATCCTGAATGTCGATATACGGGTCCTCTGTGGTGTACTCACGGAAGAGATTCTGATAGTAGTTGTCCGTAAATACCTGTACGGTATAGCTTTTCGCCGCTGTCACGTCGTACCACGCGATGGCAGCATTGTTGCTGTCGACGGTGCAGACGGGATCGTTGATGAAACGTGGCTGGAAAAGATCGCCACGTGACGTGTACTCATCGTCGGAGCAAGCAGTGAAAAGCACTCCGCTGAAGAACAGTACAGACAGAAGAAGGAATATGTTTTTTTTCATTGTTGTTGCTTTTTGGCTTCGGCAAGGCGAAGCATACAGAACATTAGTAACCATATTGCTGTTGAATGTTGCCGCGGTGGTCGGTGATGACCTTGCTGGGATAAGGCATGAGATAGCGCAGCGGAGCCGTCGGATGCTCGTTGCCCTTACCTATGTATCCACGGAAACTATAGTAGATGGCATCGATGAAATCGTATGCCTGCGTCTCGCTGTTGAGGGCATACCATGTAGAGGCAAAAGCCTGGGTGCTCCATCCTCGTGGCTGGTTGACGCCATCGCCATACTCGTTGATGCCACGGAACTCAAGCACTTTGTGTCCCGTCTCGGCATTGTCAACAAGATGATAGTAGATGTTGGAGGGCACTGAGTCGAGACCAGCCACATACTGTCCGTTGGCAGCAAGTCCCCAGTCTTTCTCAGTCTGATAGAGACGGCTAATCACTTCACCGTATTTGTTCCAACGTGCCAAGTCGTACTTTCGCACTCCTTCACCGCCAAATTCCCACTTGCGCTCATCCATGATTGCCTGGAAGAAGTTGTCCTTTGTGTTCAATGCATCCACATAAGCATCGACCATCTCGGCCTGATCCTCAGTGGCGAAGGCACGGCGGCGCACCTGCTTCAAGGCTTCCTTAGCCTCAGCCGTTGGACCATTGTTAACCTCATTGAGCGCCTCTGCATACATCAGCAGCACGTCGGCATAGCGCATCTTGATGTTGTCGATGCCCGTATTCGAGCCACTGTTGCTGCCCAAAGGATTCTCCATCTTCAGCTTCGACCACTTGGCGGCTCCATATCCAGTAAAGCCAATGGTGCGGTTGACGGTCTGATCGAGTTGGGCGTCATAGGCATAGAATGTCACAGTCTCGTCGCGGCGAAGATCACGCTTATCGAAGGTGAAGGGATATATGCCACTGAAACTGCAATAGTTGCGTGCGCTACCATACTCATGTGAGCCTGCGGCGATGGTGACGCCGTCGTTGTAACCAATGCGGCTTGTCACGTTGCGTACCATAGGAATCTCAAAGATAGGGTCATCATCGTTGACGACACGCTTGTTGCACACATCATTCCATACCTTTGCGTAGCTGTCGCCGAGTCTGTGCTTGCCGCTGTTCACCAGTTTACCCAAGTATTCCACAGCTGTATTGTAGTAAGTGAGGTAGTCGTCCTGACGCTTCATCTCACCCGTCGTGGAGGTTGCTGACGGATAGAGGGCATAGCCGCCACGGTAGAGAGCCAGCTGTCCGATGAGTGCCTGGCAGAATTCGCGTGAGCAGCGCTCCACTCCTTCCGGAATGTCGGAGGACCACTTCATGTTGGGCTCCACCTTCTTCAACTCATCAATGAGATAAGTAAGGATTGTGTTGCGGTCGGTGGTGCCGGTGTTGAAGAAGTCGTCTTGAGCGGTGGATGCCTTAGTGGTGAAGACCACGTCGCCCCAGGTGCGAATGAGATCGAGGTAGAGCATGGCCCGCAGGCACTTTGCCTCACCATCCATCTGCCTTGCCTCTGCGAGAGAGTCTGCATCAGCGGCATTGTAGAGGGAGGAAATCTCTAAGTTCTGAATGAAGTCGTTGCTGTTGTTGATGGCACTGTAGAGGTTGTTCCACAGGTTGTTGAGTGTAGTCCACGTGGGCTTCGCATCGAAACAACCCACGTCAGAACCACGTGAGTCGGCAATCTCAGACGTGTAGCTTGTCATCTCCACATCAGTGTTAGTGTTGAGACCATAAACAAGCGTACTGCCATAGAGACCGTCGGTAGTGAGCTGGGAATAGATCTGCTTGAGCAGCATCTTCGCACTGCCATTGGTGGAGAACACCTCGTCCACAGTGTAGCCCGTTCCCGGCTCTGTCTCCAGAAAGTCGTTGCAGGAGCTCAGAAACAAAAAAGGAAAAAGGTAGAGCGGCATGAAGAACAGTGCCTTTGCCTTGCTTTTTATATTGGTTTTCATTGTTGTTGCTTTTTAGTTAGCTTCGGTGTTGCCGGAGTATTTTATGTTACTTTAGAACTGCAGCTGCACGCCAATGGTATAGGATCGGCTGCGTGGGTAGCGGTTATAGTCGATGTTCGGCGTGAGACCCGTGGCGATGTCAACTTCTGGGTCGTAACCGCTATAGCCGGTGAGGGTGAGTAGGTTATAGCCCGTGAAGTAGAAACGGCACTTGGTCATGTGCACCTTACTGATGATGCTCAGCGGCAGGCTGTAGCCCAACGTCACCGTTTGCAGGCGGAGGAAAGAACCATCCTCGATACCATAGCTCATAGCGATAGGTGCACCAATAGAAGTGGGATTCCACATCGTGGCATTCTCGTTGTATTTGGCAAGTATCTCAGGCTGATAGCGGATTTCGTTGCCCATGTCGTCGAAGTTCATCCACGCGCCTTTCATCACACCGGCAAGATTGTTGTAGCTATTGTTCCACCAAGTGACCATTGAGATCTTATTGGCATTGTAGACATCAAATCCTACCATGAAGTTGCAGAAGAAGCTGGCATCGAAGTTCTTCCATGTAGCATTCATTCCGAAGCCACCGCTCGCCTTGGGAGTGGTGTTGCCAATGATGGTGCGATCGTCGGAGGTGAGCACGTCGGTACCATCATCGACAAGTTTCTTGAACTTAGCATTTCCCGGGCGTGGCGTTCCGGAAAGGATGGAGCAGTCCACAACACCTTTCTTAAGCGTCCACGTGCGAGCGGTGGCATCGAAGTGATCAAAGTCATCGACAGTGTAGAAGCCATCATTGACATAACCATAGATGCGGCCTATGGTTCCGCCCACGTAAGCACGGTAGTCATCGGTATTGAGAAGACTGTTGCCAGCCCAGCCCGAGGAGAGTATCCACTCTGTCTCACCGCTGGCAAGCTTGTCGATCTTGTTGACGTTGTGACCGATATTGAGCGTAGCGTTGAGACTCCACGTGGGATTGTTGACAATCCATCCCTGCACGTTGAGCTCAATACCCTTGTTGGAGGTCTGTCCCACGTTGGTCATCATCTTTGTGAAGCCTGAATAGCCGGGGATGTCGCTTGCCACAAGCAGATCTTTCACCGTATTCTTATAGATGTCGATGCTTCCACTGATACGCTCCCGTAAGAATCCGAAGTCAATACCTAAGTTGCGGGTTATCGTCGTTTCCCATTTCACATCCTTGTTGACGGGATAAGAGGTGTTGTAGAGACGGTAGTACCAACTATTGTCGGTGTAGTTCCACCCTGCGGGACGTGTCTGGCTGATGCCATAGAGGTTGCGGAAGAGGTCGGCATCAATGCGGTCATTACCCGATGTTCCGTAAGAGAGACGCAGCTTAAGGTTGGAGACGACCTTGGAGTTCGCAAGGAATTTCTCGTTGCTGACGCGCCAGGCAAGAGCCGCTGCAGGGAAGAAGCCCCAGCGGTTGTCAGACGAGAACTTAGAGCTGCCGTCGGCACGCAGCGTGACGGTAGCCAAATAGCGGTCCTTGAAGCTATAGTTGACACGACCGAAGAAAGAACTGATGCGGGTGTCAGAGGGCTCGGAATAAGTATATGTATAATGTGTACCCGCTCCGACATTCTTGAAAGCAGCCTTAGCCTCCATGTCTGTTGGAAAATAGCGGTAGGTATCGGTATAGCTCTCCGACGACTGACTCTTCAACTCCTCACCGAGAAGGAAGTCAAACACATGGGTTTGTTCTTTCAGATCGAGATGGTAATTGAGCGTGTTGGTCATCTGCCAGTGCGAGCTCTTGCCATTCGCCCATGACATATAAGGCTGGTTGCCATTGTTGCGTGCGTTACTCGTACCCATGCCCCAGTAGCGCCGGTCTTGTGTCTTGGTGTGGATATAGCTGAACTCGTTGTGCAGGGTCAATCCTTTCAAGATGGTCCAGTTGAGGGCAAGCTGATTAGACAGTGTGCTGGTCATACGACGGCGATAGTTGGCTTTTGACTCTTCAATAGGGTTGAAGCGCGTCACCTCCTCAAGTGTGCTAGGGTCGAAGTAGTCATTATCCGCAGGTATGGTCATGAAGTCATCAAGTCCCTCCGTAGGCGCCTGACGGAGTGCCGTGAGCAGACTCACGCCCTCTGTTCCTGATCCGTCGACGTTCTTGTTGAGATAGCGTCCACGATAGTCCACAGAAAGGAACTTTGTGACTTACCAACCCAGTTGGGCATTGACGTTGTTTTGTGTCAGTCCATTGTCGCGCATCACGGAAGGCGCATTCTGATGCACCCACGTCACCTTGTATTTCAGTTTGTTCACGGTTCCCGTCACGGTACCGTCGAGATACCATGTCAAAGGGTGGGTGCCAAACACCTCGTCCTGCCAGTCGGTGCCCTCATAGCCCTGATAGATGTATTGCTCATAAGCGTGTCCGAACTTATTGAAGAAAGCTGTTGGATTGCTGCTCTTCTGTCGTAAGTTCTCATATTGCATACGGACATACATGTAAGGATCGAGCACGTCAAGATGATTGGCCAGACTACGTGTCTGTAAATAGCTGTTGACACTCACGCTGGTGCGCCGCTTACTGGGATTCTTGCTGGTGATGAGTATCACACCATTGGCTCCACGCGCGCCGTAGATAGCAGTCGAGGCCGCATCCTTCAGCACATCGATACTCTCAATATCCGATGGCGGTATATCGTTGAGCGAGGATACTTCCATTCCGTCATAGATGATGAGCGGTGAATTGTCCTGTGTGAGCGAGCCACCACCACGGACGAGAATTTTCACCTCTGCGTCGGGACTACCGTCGGATGTGGTAATCTGCACACCGGGAAGCTTGCCCTGCATGGCTTCAGCAACATTGGAAACCGGGACTTTTGCCAACGTCTCGCCTGACACCGAAGCCATGGAACCCGTAAGATTGCCGCGCTTCGATGTGCCGTAGCCAATGACCACGACATCATTGAGATTGCCGACATCCTCCTTCATCACCACATTGAGTGTGGTGTTGCCGTTGAGTTTTTGTTTGTATTCCCGGAAGCCTACGTATGAGATGACGATCTCGTCTTTACTTGGGTCAACACCCTTCAGTACAAAGTTACCGTCAAGGTCGGTGATGGTAGCCACCGTAGATCCGTTGACTTTGACCGTGGCACCGATGATAGGCTCTGTGCCGTCGGTGACATTACCTTTGACGATAGTGCCCTGAGCCATCACCTGCATGGAGGCTGTAGCCAGCAAGGCTACCGTTATATGTCTTAGTTTATGAGTTTGTGAGTTCATAATGCTGTGAGTTGTTGAATTAGAAGTTGTTGCCTTGTGAATCTATCGTCGTGTTGCCATAATTGGAGTAAATGGCTCCGGCGGTGACGTTGTTGCCTTCTACAATATTGTTGTGCAAAACAAGCTTGTCAACCTGAACCGGGTTGCGCACAGGCAGACCGAGCAGCGGGTTGCGGCTATAGGTCCAGTTAGCCAGGTGGCACGAGATGAGGCTGAAGGTGCCCATATGTTGTGTCAAAGCAGCAGATGAGGTGTTTTGATACCAAATCACTCCGCTCCAGTCATTCCAATCGCAGTTGTCAAAGCTAACCGTGCCAATGTTGAAGTTCTGGTTACGCACATTGAAGAAGCGGCTTGGCGATGAGAAATTGACGTTTTTGAAGTTTATCTGCTCGATGTTGCCGTTTGGAGTGAAAGCTCCATGCGAGAGCGTGGCCTTCGCCTGGTTGCGTGCAGGAGTCTGTCCGACAATGCTTATTGGCTTGGTGAGCGCTGCGAGATCATTGGCACCGAGCGTATAAGTCTCACCTGCTTTGAGATACAACTTGATGGCAGTAATGTTGTCATCGGCGAGCTGTGCAGCAACGATGGCGGAGATATCCTCATTAGGGCTCACGTAGGTATAGCCGTCAGGAATGACAAGTGGTGCACCGGGCGTAACCTTGTCTTCTGTCCATTCGTCAGATGCGAGTGCTACAGTATAGTCTATAATCACGGGCTCCTGAGCATTGTTCAGCGCGAAAGAGACTATGGTAGTGTCGTTGGGCACAATCTCGAAACCGTCGGCAAAATCTTTAGATCTGACAACATTGCCCTTACCGTCAAGATAGTCAAGGTGAACATTGACTTTTCGGCCGTCGGGCTGTGTGCCTAAGAGCACCATATCATCGTTGTAGTTGATACCGCCACTGCTTGTCGAACGACTATGGGTAAGCATCAGCGGAGCATCATCATTGACAACATACGACGCGCCGCCAATCTGATAGCCGATGACTGGCGTCTTTATGGTTGCCTTCACGACAGAATAGCTCTTGTCGGCTTTCTCGTCCGTGGAGTGCAGGCGCAAGACACCGGTACGCGTAAACATGTCTATGCTCATATCTTGACCAGCGCTGTAATTGACAGGTGCGGAGATTCCGAACGTTTGCTTCATCAGCGTGTCCTGGGCAATAACCATATCGTCCAATGGATTCGGAATGTCGACGAGATCACTCTGGTCCGTAGCGAAGACTTTATAACTGCCGCTACCGAGAGAGAAATTATAGCTGGTGGAATAATTGGCGACGTACTTTCCGTCAGCAGCGTAGATAAAGAGCGGACGATTGGAGGTACCATAATAGATGCTCCAAGGTTGTCCGTCCATGGTAAGGCTGATCTTCCGTGTCACTTCTGTGTCGTAGGTTTCGTCACTGGAACAGCCTGACAAGACTGCTCCGCAAAAGAACAAAGAAGAGAGTATTACTAATATATGGCTTTTCATAATTACTCTTTTATTTAGAAGGTTATATCATGGATTTGAAATGGAAGAGTTGTCTTGGCGGCACGTGTCCATGGCGTTTCAAGAAAGGCATTGTCGGTGAGTGGCACAGTGATCATATAATGGTGAGACCCCGTATAGTGAAAACCGCCATCGATAGATGCCACAGAGTTGTTGACTACAGTCGTACCACGATAGAATGTAAGCAGGAGCTGCGCAGAAGGATCTTGACCTTTGCGAGTGGGGAAAGAGTTGATCGTGGCACTGTAACCGTTGGAAGCATCAACTTTCATTGCTGCAGACGACACGGCCACAGCAGAGTCGCCACTGATGCGATAGCGCGTGGCGATGTTGGCGAATGTAATGCCTATGTTGTCAAACTTATCGAGCGAAGCCAGCGTCTGAGCGTCTTCCTCGGGCCGGAATGTGGCACGGCTGACAACACGTCGCAGCGAGAACGCCACACGGCTGACAGTCTTGTCGGTTGTGAACGAGGCAACGTTGGAAAGCCATATATTTGCTTCATGCGAGGGATCAAGTGTCAACGACACCGAATCGAATTTCTCTGTGCCCTCCACCCCCGTGGCGTTGGCAACGATAAACGCACGGATGTTCTCGCCAAGGGGCAGCCCTATGGCAAATTGTCCGTCACCAAGATTGACGGTGGTATCCTTGACGAGTGAGTCACGCTTGTTTTGACGAATGTAAGCAAAGAATCGAACTTCACCGATACCAGCCTGAGCGAAAGAGTCAACAGTGGCGCGCGTCAGTGACATCGTGACAGAACTTTGGGATTGTGGGACGATTGGGGCTGAAGTAGGCAACCCGTCGTCACTGCAACCAGCGACAAACAGACATGCCGCTAAGGATGCAAGGATTGACTTGATTGAAATCGAATGTCTAAACTGTATCATATATATTTAGGTTTTTGTATTCTGCCTGCAAAATTAGGGAGTAAAGATTGTCCGAGAGTGGATTTTTTGGTGGAATAGTCGTAAGAATAGGATTTTTAGGCACCGAAAAGAACAATTTGATGGTGAGGCATGTTCTTTCCGGTGCAGCAGATTATTTGGTGAATCTTATCCAATCGATGTCGAGAAACGGTGCGTCGTTTTTCTTTCCCGGACGTATACAGTAAAAGCCAGTCTTCGCTCCAATCCACTTTCCCTCTACGATGTCAAAGGACTGACCAAGTTCAGTGTACTTCTTTCCGTCTGTGCTGTAGGCGAACTGAGCATGTGCCTTGATGCCATTGCCGACTCCGGTGCTCCATACTCTTGCGCGTACATATATATAAGGTGTAGCAGACCGTGGCTGCGGTTTGTCATCGACAGCATATTTCTGAGTGTAGGGTCGCGGCATAGGTACCAAAGCGACAGACTTCTCTTCAATCGTCTCTTCTGCTTTTCCTTTCTGTGCGCCTTTGCAGACTACGTAACGGAGGACACATCCTTCCGCCGTGCTCACAAGTTTTATTGCCGCATAGTCCTGCCCCATGATGACGAAACCACCTTCCTCGCCTTTGGGCTTGAAATCAGGATTGGGTATGAACCTCATACGGGCCGCTACCGTGAAGTTCTCTGCCGGCAACTTTTGCAGCAGCATATTTTGCAGATCGCTGATATTGCGGAAGCCTTCCGGCTGCTGCGGCCCATAGAGGCGCAGACGCGAGTTGCAGGCATCGCAATAATACCAGTAGTGGCTCCATGGTCCCTCAAACTGCCATTGCAATCCCAAATCGTTACTGTCAAACTCATCGCTCTCTGCTGGTTGCAAGACTTTATCTTTAGAAAGTGCAGAGACCCGAGGCTTCTTCCATGCTGCCACGGCATCACCACAGCCGTCTCCGTCCTTGTCGTCGCCGATGACGAGCCATCCGTCTTTCCATTGTGCGGGCTGCAGGTGCACGACACGCCCATAAGCATGCTTGTCTTGGAAATGGATAAACCAATCCTCACCACATGGAGTATCTACCCACGCTCCCTGATGCGGGCCGTTGACCTTACTCTTGCCTTGCGCCAGCGTGACACGTTCCTCGTAGGGCCCATAGGGCGACTTGCTTCTGAGTTCCACCTGCCAGCCATATTTCACGCCGCCGGCCGGAGAGAAAATGTAGTAATAGCCACCATGCTTATAAAACTTTGTGCCCTCTATCGTCGGCTGGTCCTCATGTCCATCGTAGACAATGCGCGACGGCCCTGTCACATGTGTGCCGTCTGCCGACAAAGGTGCAACGAAAAGCACGCTCTTCACACCTGCCCGCGAGCCGGCGCAACCATGAGAGAGATAAGCACGTCCGTCGTCGTCCCAAAGTGGACAGCAGTCGATCATGCCTTTGCCCTCCTTGACAAGCACAGGCTCGGACCAGTCGTCACACGGATTTTGTGTCCTGACCATGAACACGCCCTGGTCGGGATCGCCCCAGTAGATATAATACCAACCATCGTGGTAACGGATCGACGGTGCCCACACATAATTGCCATGCTGTATCTTGTTGCGATAATCCAAGTCAGTTCCCCGATATTGTGGCAGCACTGGGTAATGGTCTTTCAATGCCGCACCAACGATAGTCCAGTTGACCAAATCGGTAGAATGGAGTATCTGAAGGCCCGGGAAGCAGGCAAACGATGATGATGTCATATAGTAATCATCGCCATGGCGGCACACGTCTGGATCACTATAGTCGGCATTGATAATCGGATTTTGATAACGTCCTCCGGAGAGATTGGGATTCCATGTCTTCGACGGAGCCTGAGCCTTCATGAGCAATGGCATCGCCAGCAGCGATAAGATCAGCTTGAATTGTTGCATAATTAGTTATTGGTTTTGATTAATCTCTTTTGCTAAAGGAATTCTTGTTGCAAAGTTAGCAAAACATCTCAGTTAGTAAGGTGGAAAAAATGTCGTTTAAAGGCTGATAGACGTTCACAACTATCAACAAAGTAAGATTCTTAGTAAACTTCTAATTGTCGGCAAGTTTGAGTTGGTGAAGGGACGTTTCTCTAAATATGCCGAATTCGATACAGTAAAATAGTCGTTTCGCATTTGTTGATCAGCGAAAAAAATATAACCGCGTAACTCAAACCAGACTTGAGTTACGCGGTTACATCGTTTTCAACATTAAATGTTTCGTCTACATTATCCATGGATAGCTTTTCACATGAGGATTTATCACCCGCAGGGCATTTTACTCATTCATCAGCACCTCCACGATGCGCTCTGCCGTGCGTCCGTCCCATCTGTCGGGGATGCCGGCCTGCTTCCACTGTCCGCTGACCATCTTGCCGACAGCCTCTTCAAGCTTATCAGCATCCTCGCCGACCAGCACGTTGGTGCCGATCTTCACCGTCTCGATATGCTCGGTATAGCTGTTGAGCGTGATGCACGGCACCTGGTTGAAGGTAGCCTCCTCAGCCACATTGCCGCTGTCTGTGATGATACCGCTGGCATGACGCGTCAGACGTGCGAAAGCCAGATAGCCCAACGGGGTGACGATATGGAAGTTTTTCAGATTGAGCTGCTCTCTCAGTCCCAGCCCCATGATCGTCTCCACGGCCAGTCCTCTCAGCGGAGCGATGATCGTCGTGTCACCGGCTGCTCGGGCCAGTGCCATGATCATATTTTTCAGATTGTCCTTGTCAGCCAGCAGCGCCTTGTGGTTGATCGTGAAGACCAGATAAGGCTTCAGCCTGCCATCCTCTGCCGTGATCACACGAGCCACCTCGTCGGGCAGCGTAGCCTGCTCGATGCGCGTGTGGCAATAGCGCAGGTTGTCCATGAGAATATTGCCCACCATATACACCTTGGAGAGCTCGGCGCCCTCGCGGTTTGCTATCGAGTTGTTGCTGATGCCGGCCGTGAAGAGGATGTCACTCAGGCCGTCGATGACAAGCCGGTTGATCTCCTTCGGCATGTTGATGTCAAAACTGCGCGTGCCGGCAGCGATATGCGCCAGCCTGATACCCTGCTTCTTCGTGACGATAGACGCAGCCATCGTCGAGGCAAGATCATCGACGACGACCACCACATCCGTGGGATGATCCTGGAGATAGACCTCAAACTTAGACATCACCTGCCCCGTGAGCTCATTGAGATTGACACAATCCACCCCTAAGAAGACATCGGGGCGTCTGATGCCCAAGTCGCTGAAAAGGCTGTCCTCCAGCGTCGGGTCGTTGGCAATGCCGGCATAGACAATCTGGCTCTCCACCGGCTTGCCCTCACGGCGTAGGTTTTCAATCTGACGAATCACTGGCGCCACCTTCATGAAGTTGGGACGGGCGCCGCAAAAAACACATATATTCATAGTATCGCTGTTTTGCACATTTATTGATGCAAACTTACATAAAAATTGCAACATTTCAAAATTTCAGTCACGGATTTTGCGAAAAAGACAAGAGATACCCTAAAACTATTGCCACTCTCAAAGATTTCACGTACTTTTGCACACAACAATGATCAACCCCATGAAAGCAAAATACAACGACAACGACTTTGAGACATACTGGACTGAGCACAAAACAGAGCTCATCGCCCGGGCTCCGCAACATTTGCGCCAGGAGAGAGAAAACGCCTTGAAGATGAACACCGCCGGCGACTGGCTGCTGGCCATCGTGCCCATCATCGTGATGGTGGCATTTCTCAGCGCGGGACTCATTCGCAGCGAGATCCTCAACTTTGCGGTGGCTGCCCTGATCGGGTGCGTCGCCTACGCGCTGACCATATTCGTCAAGCCCTATGTCACCGGCAAACGCAGCCTCGTGGATATTGACAACGACATCAAGGCATATTTCCGCCAACAGCCAAGAACGTAACGACGGCTTGGTCGTTTCCCGATTTTTTTGTACCTTTGCAGCCAAAACACATGTAATTTATACAAGAACACATTATTATTTAATAATAGGTATTAGAAGGAATACAAAGATGCAAAATCAGTTTTCCCGTACTCAGTTGCTTCTTGGCAAGCCCGCCATCGACACGCTCAGCGGCTCGCGCGTTGCCGTCTTCGGCATCGGAGGTGTCGGAGGATATGTGGTGGAAGTGTTGGCGCGCAGCGGTGTGGGCGAGATAGACCTCTTCGACGACGACCGCGTCTGCCTCACCAATGTCAACCGGCAGATCTATGCGCTCATCTCTACCGTCGGTCAGCACAAGGTCGACGTTGCCGAAGCGCGTATCCATGACATCAACCGCCGTTGCATCGTGCATAAGCATCAGATGTTTTACATGCCCGCCAACGCCGACGAAATCGACCTCAGCGAGTATGACTATGTCGTGGACTGCGTAGACACGGTGACCGCAAAACTTGAGCTCATCAAGCGCTGCCATGCCCTCCACATCCCCATCATCTCGTGCATGGGAGCAGCCAACAAGCTCGACGCCACCGCCTTCCGGGTGGCTGACATCAACAAGACCAAGATGGACCCGTTGGCCAAGGTCATCCGCAAGAAGCTGCGCCGGCTGCATATCCCCCACCTCAAGGTGGTCTACAGCGATGAGGAGCCGCTCAAGCAGATCGATGATGACACCATCTCCTGCCGCTTCCACTGCATCTGTCCCAACAAGGATATGCGCAAATGTACTGAGCGCCGCGACATTCCCGCCAGCAATGCCTTTGTGCCCGCAGCAGCTGGACTCATCGTCGGTGGCGAGGTGGTGAAGGATCTGATCAACGCGGCAGGCACCATGCGCATCACTCCCGAAGAAGTCCCCACCAACCCCAATGCCATTGCAGCAGCAGAGAAAGCACAACAGCATCTACAGAAATACAACGCGCTGAAGAAGGCTGCCGCTGTCGACAAGCAGCAATAAACATATAATAAAGAAAAAATCAGCCTCTTCGAGGCTGTCAATATGTTACTTTTGTTACTCGTTACTGCGTTACTCGGGGGTATTTCTCACTCTCGGTTTCGCAGGTTGGGGGTGAGGCTGCTCATGTGTACTTTCGCCATTGACATATTGGTGCTGATTGACGCGCTGATATTTCTCAGCATCAGCAACGAGCTGGTCAAAACGTGCCTTCCGATCATCTTTCAATTCGCCTTTGTTGACCAACTTACGGTTATGCTTGGCCCAGTTGACCAGGTCCCGCTCTTCCGGCTGATATTTCGATGGCCTTCGTTTATGGTCGCGCAGAAAATCCATATACATCTGCCACATCATCGTCCACCTTTGCTCATGCGTCATCATACTGCTTTCGTATTATAAAGATTTCTGATGATGATAACGCAAGACTCATCAGCATATTGCGATGATGGAGTTTTCCATGCCCCAAGAGCGTACAAGCTTATTGCCTGTGTCTAAGAAAAAACTTCAATCTGAGGCTGTTGAGAACAACGCTGACGCTTGAGAAAGCCATCAGAGCAGAGGCCCACATCGGCGTGATCTGAAAGTCGATGCCAAACAATCGCAGGGCTCCGGCAGCCAACGGAATGCAGACGATGTTGTAGATGAATGCCCAAAAGAGATTCTCCCAAATCATCTTCACTGTCTTACGGCTGAGTATGATAGTGTTGGGAATGGCACGGAGATCGTCACCCATGAGCGTCACCTGCGCCACATCCATGGCCACATCAGTGCCACGGCCAATGGCGATACTCACGTCGGCGAGTGCCAAAGCCTGTGTGTCGTTGATGCCATCGCCAATCATCGCCACCGTCTTCCCCTCACTTTGCAGTTTGCGCACCATCTCCTCTTTGTCCGTAGGCAGCACCTTACTCTTGTAGTGGCTGATGCCAGCCTTCTGAGCCCAATAGCGGGCTGCCTCATCCTTGTCGCCACTCATCATCCACACCTCTATGCCCCACTCCCGGAGTTGCTTCATGGCCTCGGCAGCGTGTGGCTTGAGCTGCTCGCGCTCCTCCAAGGGCAGATCGTCGGACTTGGTGAAATCGACATTCTGATTGGGAATCGTCAGTGTGCCGGTCTTGTCAGTAACCAACGCGTCCACCTTGCGCAGACGCTCCAGGGCTGTGGCATCTTTGATGAGCACTTTATCCTGTGCCGCGCTGCCGATACCCACCATCAATGCCGTAGGAGTTGCCAAGCCCATCGCACACGGACAGGCCACGACGAGCACGGCCACAGCAGAGAGGATGGCTTGCGGCATCATCGCACTGCCACCGATGAGCAGCCACAAAGCAAAGGTGAGCACAGAGATACCGCCCACCACCGGTACGAAGACCAAAGCAGCTTTGTCGACGATGCGCTGAACCGGAGCCTTGGAAGCCTGAGCCTGCTGCACCATCTGAATGATATGAGCCAAAGCCGTGTTCTCCCCTACCTCACGGGCCCGCATTCGGAACTTGCCCTGGCTGGGAATGGTACCGGCAAGCACCTTGCTGCCCCTCTTCTTCTCGGCAGGCGTTGGCTCTCCCGTGATCATGCTCTCATCGACATAAGCAGCGTCGGCAGTCATAAAGCTCTCTGCGCTGATCACCTCACCGTCGACAGGCACCTTCTCGCCGGGGCGCACTTCGAGGACATCGCCTTTCTCAATCGTAGAGACAGGCACTTCTCTCACTTGTCCATCCTCAACAATATGGGCAGCCTTGGGCGCCATACCCATGAGCTGACGGATGCTGGAGGCGGTACCATTCTTTGCCTTCTCCTCCAAGAGGCGACCGGTGAGCACAAAGGTGATGATCATGATCGAAGCATCGAAATAGGTATGCCACTCGATGCCCTTACTGCCCCAAGCCTGCTCGCCCCAGAAGGTGTTGAAGACAGAGAAGAGGAAGGTGATGGCAGTGGAGAGACACACCAGCGTGTCCATGTTGGCGGTGGCATGGAGCAGCTGACGCCAAGCTGTACGGTAGAAGGTCCAACCGCAGGCCACGATATTGGCTAAAGCCAGGAGCAACTCCACTTGATTGGTCAGCGAGACGCCGCCTATGCGCAGCCAATGCATGGAGAGTGACATACACAATGCAGCGAAAAGCCAACTCAGGATGGTCTTACGCTGCAGCAATGTGTAAGCTCTCCGCTCTATCTCTACCGCACTGCGGTCAGCCTCAATGACGAGATCATAGCCGATGCCGTTGATAGCCCGTTTCATATCCTCAAGAGAGATCTTGACGGGGTCATAGTCGACAAGCGCACTTCTGCCCGGAAGAGAGACCGAAGCCTGCTGAATGCCATCAAGACTATTAAGTTTGCGCTCGACATTGGCGGAGCAACTGGCGCAGGCCATGCCGATGACGGGGATTGTTTTCTTCATAAATGAGATTCTCCTTATTAATTAGTTGGTCAGCTCATAGCGGCCAGTTGCATCCACGGCAGCCTTGAGATCAGCTTCGCTGGTCTGCTGCTCGTCAAATTCTACGGTGACAGTCTTGTCTTCGAGTTGAGCCTCAGCACTGGCAACACCTTTCACTGCTTTCAATGCGTTCTCAACATTGGCAGCGCAGTGGTTGCACTTCATACCGGATACATTAAATGTCTTTTTCATGGTCGTTTGTATTTTTAATTGTTATTTCTCTGTTGTTGAGCATGGCCATCAGCCAAGCTCTTGTTTATGACTGCAAAGTTACGAAAGATAGAGCGATGAGTTGTTACGAAATTATTGAAAAATGTTATAAAATAAGGGGATGCCCGAAATGGACATCCCCTTAGTGATAAAAAAGAGATGCCCGGAATGGGCACCCCTTTATTATTATTCGTAGACCTCCTCTATGCCGAGGCCACCGTCGTCGTCTTTGGCGCAAGGATTGAAGCCTTCGGGAATTTCAAATGTCGCCGTAGGCTTATAAGGCAATGAGGTATCGCGATAGACTTTCTTCATGAAATATGCCCAAATAGGCAAAGCCATCGTAGCACCCTGACCCATGCGCATGGAGTCGAAGTGGATGTCGCGGTCCTCACCGCCAACCCACACTCCGCTGACAAGCTGAGGCGTAAAGCCCATGAACCAGGCATCGGAGTTGCGGTTGGTGGTACCCGTCTTACCGCCGATCTCTCCGGGGATATTGTATTTATACCGCAGTCTTCCTGCCGTACCCTCGTCAACGACAGCCATCAGCTCCACGAGCATCTTGTTGGCGCTCTCCGAACTGATCACCTCATTCATCCGAGGATGGAACTCAGCCACCACATTGCCCTCATTATCCTCGATGCGGGTGACGAACAATGGAGCCACTCTGATACCATTATTGGCGAAGGTGGTATAGGCACTCACCATTTCACCCACTGACACCTCACACGGACCAAGGCAGAGCGACATGGAAGGATAGATATCGGGATTGTTGATGCCAAACTTATGCAGGATGGAGACAAACTGATTGGGATTGAGCTTGCTCATCAGATAAGCCGAGATCCAGTTGTTGGACTGCGCAAGCCCCCATTTGAGCGTCACCATCTGACCATAGCGATTTCGATTGGCGTTGCGTGGTGTCCACGGCTGACCGGCTACCATATAAGTGCGCTGCACATTGGGAGCAAGATCACAGGGCGAGAAGCCATTCTCCATAGCCAGCGAATAGAGGAAAGGTTTGATGGTGGAACCCACCTGACGACGTCCGCCCATGACCATATCATATTGGAAATGCTCAAAGTCTATGCCGCCGACGTAAGCTTTGACCTGCCCAGTATGTGGATCCATGCTCATGAATCCGGCACGGAGGAACGACTTATAATATCGGATGGAGTCCAAGGGCGTCATCACCGTGTCGATGTCGCCATGATAGGTAAACACCGACATGTCGGTAGGAGTATGGAAAGCTTTGTCGATCTCCTCGGGCGAAGCTCCCGACTCCCTCATATTGCGGTAGCGCTCACTCTGTCGAATCGATCGTCCGATGATTTGCCGCACCTGTTCGGGAGTCAGCTCGCTGGTGAAAGGTGCATTGGGCTTCTTGCGGTTCTCAGCGTTGAAAGCCGGTTGCAGGAACTGTGCCACATGGCCATAGACGCTCTCTTCGGCATAGCGCTGCATATGCGAGTCAATGGTGGTGAAAATCTTCAAGCCATCGGTATAGACATTATAGAAGGAGCCATCCTTCTTAGTATGTTTTTTGCACCAGCCACATAGCGGATCCGTGGCAAATGCGATGGAGTCAATGACATACTGTCGCTTATTCCAAGATGGATAGTCAGCTTTCTTCGGTGCATCCATCATCATATATTGTCTGAGGAATTCACGGAAATAGACAGCGGTACCATCCTTATGGTCAGCACGATGGAAGCGGAGCACGATGGGCTGAGCCGCATTTTCTTCATACTCAGCCCTGGACAGATACCCGGCTTTGAACATCTGTCCCAACACCACATTGCGGCGTTGCTTACAGCGCTCGGGATAGCGAACGGGATTGAACAGCGAGGGATTCTTGCACAAGCCAATGAGCAGTGCTGCCTCATCAAGGGTAAGATCCTTGGGCTCTTTATTAAAATAAGTGTTGGCTGCCGTCTTGATGCCCACAGCGCCATGGAGAAAATCGAAATAGTTGAGATAGAGCGAGATGATCTCTTCCTTGGTGAAGTTGCGCTCAAGCTTGATAGCCGTGACCCACTCGATAGGTTTCTGTAACAGTCGCTGGGTTGTGGACTGAGCAGGATCGGAATAGAGCTGCTTGGCTAGCTGCTGTGTGATCGTACTGCCACCACCGGCACTTGTCTGCCCCATCAGTCCGCGCTTGACGATGGCTCGTCCGAGGGCGATGAAGTCGATGCCCGAATGCTCATAGAATCGCTCATCCTCCGTAGCCACCAGTGCCTTCACCAAATAGGGCGACAGCTTGGAATAAGGCACGGGGATGCGGTTGGCCTTGTCAGCATTGTATGTGCCGATGATCTTGCCGTCGGCCGAATAGATTTGTGAAGCCGATTTGTTGATCGGATTCTGAAGGTTTTCAATGTCCGGCGAATAGCCGATCACCCCAAACCAAATGAGGAAAAAGAGGAGGAACCCAATGCCAATCAATGACATGAGACATATCCACAACGTTTTTATAAAAGTCCTTCTCATCAGAATATTTATTATTTCTTTTGCAAAAATACAATTTTTCTTTCAAACAGCACCACTATATGGAAAATTATCAGTAACTTAGCAGTCGAAAATAACCCATCAATCAAAATAATATGGACAAACATAATTTTGTGACGATTGCAGACCTCTCCAAAGAGAAGATTATGTATCTGCTCGCCATGGCCAAGGAATTCGAGAAACATCCCAACCGTGAGCTGTTGAAAGGCAAGGTCGTCGCAACATTGTTTTTTGAGCCATCCACGCGCACTCAGCTCAGCTTCCAAACGGCTGCGAACCGATTAGGCGCACGTGTCATTGGCTTCTCCGATGCCAAGACATCCAGTACCACAAAAGGCGAAACCCTCAAAGACACTATCCTGATGGTGAGCAACTATGCCGACATCATCGCCATGCGCCACTATATCGAAGGTGCCGCGCAGTATGCCAGCGAGGTAGCTCCCATCCCCATCGTCAATGCCGGTGACGGTGCGCACATGCATCCCTCACAGTGTCTGCTCGACCTCTACTCTATCTACAAGACCCAGGGAACGCTCGAGAACCTCAACATCTATCTTGTGGGCGATCTGAAATACGGCCGCACCGTGCATTCGCTCATCATGGCCATGCGCCATTTCCACCCTGTGTTTCACTTCATTGCACCGAAGGAGCTGGCCATGCCACAGGAGTATAAGCTCTACTGTAAGGAACACAACATCGAGTTTCATGAGCACACAGCTTTCAACGAGGAGGAGATTGCCGACGCAGACATCCTCTATATGACGCGCGTGCAGAAAGAGCGCTTCTCCGATTTGATGGAGTATGAGCGCGTGAAAAACGTCTATATTCTTCGCAACAGCATGCTCTCGAAAGCCAAACCCAACATGAAGATCATGCACCCACTGCCACGCGTCAACGAGATTGCTTACGACGTCGACAGCAATCCCCACGCTTACTACATCCAGCAGGCTCAAAACGGACTCTATGCCCGAGAGGCTATCTTCTGCTATTGCCTGGATATCACTCTCGACGATGTGAAAAACGACAAGACCATCATTGAGTCAAAGTTTTAATCAGAGCATCTCACTGCATTCATTATCAGAGTATTATCAGATCATCATCAGATCAACATTGCATTATCATGGGAAAGAAAGAATTGCAAGTGGCCGCCATCGAGAACGGCACAGTCATCGACCATATACCTTCAGAGAAAACCTATGAGGTGGCGCGTCTGCTGCATCTCACTGACATTGACGTGCCGACCCTTATCGGTTACAATCTGCCGTCGAAGCGACTCGGACGGAAAGGCATCATCAAGATCACCAATAAATATTTCACCGACGAGGAAATCAGCCGTCTGTCGGTCATCGCACCCAACGTGGTCCTGAATATCATCAAGGACTATGAGGTGGTGGAAAAGAAAATGGTGGTCACACCCAATGAGCTCCATGGAATCATCAAATGCAACAACCCTAAGTGTATCACCAACAACGAGCCCATGGACACTTTCTTCACTGTCATTGACAAGGAGAAGGGCATCGTGAAATGCCACTATTGCGACAAAGAGCAGGACATCAACAACGTAGAACTTGTATGAGTTGAACTTGTATAAATCATATTATTAACATTCACACTATGGAAAGAGATCAAGAGATTTTCGACCTCATCGAGCAGGAGCACCTGCGCCAGCTCAGAGGCATGGAGCTGATCGCATCAGAGAACTTCGTCAGTGACGAGGTGATGCAGGCTATGGGCAGTTATCTGACTAACAAATATGCTGAGGGTCTGCCCGGCAGACGCTATTATGGCGGCTGCCAAGTGGTGGATCAGGTAGAAACCCTCGCTATCGAGCGCGTTAAGAAACTCTTCGGCGCTGAGTTTGCCAATGTGCAGCCTCACTCCGGTGCACAGGCCAACCAAGCTGTGCTGCTCGCTGTGTTGAAGCCCGGCGACACCTTCATGGGTCTTGACCTCGACCAGGGTGGTCACCTCTCTCACGGCAGCAGTGTCAACACCTCGGGTATCCTCTACAACCACATCGGCTACACGCTCAACCGCGAAACCGGACGCGTGGACTACGACAACATGGAAAAGCTCGCTTTGGAATACAAGCCGAAGCTGATCATCGGTGGTGGCTCGGCCTATAGCCGTGAGTGGGACTATGAGCGCATGCGCAAGATCGCCGACGAGGTGGGGGCCTTGCTGATGATCGACATGGCTCACCCTGCCGGACTCATCGCTGCCGGACTGCTCAACAACCCGGTGAAATACGCTCATATCGTCACCACGACGACGCACAAGACACTGCGTGGTCCCCGTGGCGGTGTGATCCTCATGGGCAAAGACTTCGACAATCCCTTCGGCAAGCGCAATAAGAAGGGCGAGCTGAAGAAGATGAGTCAGCTGCTCAACTCCGCTGTCTTTCCCGGTAACCAAGGTGGCCCGTTGGAGCATGTCATCGCCGCTAAGGCTGTCGGCTTCGGTGAGAACCTGCGTCCATCGTGGAAGGAGTATGCTACTCAGGTGAAGAAAAATGCTGCCGTGCTGGCTCAGGATCTCATCGGACATGGCTTCAGCATTGTCAGCGGTGGTACCGACAATCACTCGATGCTCCTTGACCTGCGTCAGAAATATCCCGATCTCACGGGAAAAGTCGCTGAGAATGCACTTGTGGCTGCTGACATCACCGTCAACAAAAATGAGGTGCCCTACGATGAGCGCAGTGCCTTCCAGACATCCGGCATCCGCTTGGGTACCGCTGCCATGACCACACGTGGTGCCAAGGAAGACATGATGCATCTCATCGCCGACCTCATCGACGAAGTGCTCAAAGATCCTGAGAACAAACAGGTCATCAAGCGCGTACGCGAGAAAGTCAACGCCACGATGAAGCAGTATCCGCTCTTCGCTTACTAATCAGAATCGAAAATTTTTCATCTATGTTCATCCAGGGGCGATTCGTCATCCCTGGATCTTTTATCATCAAATGCTATTAAAGAGCCATCGACTATTATCTCTTACGGCAAGCCTGCTGTTTGCCCTGTTGTCCGTTGCTCAGACACCCGTTGCCAACCGGGTGAAGGCTGTCGTCGCCCATCTGCCGCGACATGCCAGCGTAGTGGCGAAATACACTGACGTCTATCGCCATTGTCTCTACTTCACGATGGGCAACCGCCTCTATCAATACGATGTCCTCAACGACCAGCAACACGATGTGCCATTCACCGGAAACAGCTATGCCCGCGTCATCACCACGTGGCTCAGCCCCGATGGCAATTTCTTTTTCATTGCCGTGGACCGTGGCAACTTGGCGAGCTTCTATTTAGATGACGGGCAGGAGGTGTGGCGCTATGACTCCCGCAAGCATAAGTCGAAGAAAATAGGGCAAGGCTTCTGCATAGAGGTGCAAAAGGGCTGTATCGTCATCAAGAGGGCTTCACGATGCCTCAACCCCGACGCAACACCCAAGCACCAACAATGGATGGCGCAAGACCACTACTACGATCTCTACGGCAACATCATTTGGGCAAAAGACGAATATAAGATCCCAAAGAAATAAGTCCGACAAACCTAATAACTCCACCAACCTTACAACCACGAAACCGAAAACTATGGAAGTCAGAGACATTTTTGAACTCAGAAGAGAGGGACGCACCGAAGAGGCTTACCGCGCCATCCTGCAAATCTATGCCATTCACCAGGGCCCGCACACCGACCTCTGCATGTTTTGGTGCACCAACGACTTGTTTAAGATGCGCGTCAAGGAGAAACGGATTGAGGAGGCCCGCAAACTGCTCTATCAGCTCACGCAGCTCTATCCGCATATCGACGACCGTCTGTTCATGGGCAACCGGGCTATTGTCAACGCAGCTCTGACACTCGACAAAAATATCGACAACTTCAACCTCGTCTACTTCGTGCCTTACTTCAACCGGATGACCGAAGCAGACTGGCAGCCCTATGTTGCGCAAGGACATCCTGTGCCCTCGCTCGGTCAGCAGGTTGTGAATCATCTCCTAAAAAATCTGCCCCAGCGCGACACAAAATATATCGACACTATCGCCGATATCTTCCGCACAGCATTGCAGAAGTCTCCCAATTACAAAGGCAATCTCCGACATCTTGCGCAGATGCACGCACTGTTTGGCAAGAAAGAAGAGGCTGTAGCTACCTACAAGAAACTGCTTCACCGCTATCAAGACAGCTATCTCTATGCCGAGCTGGCCAAAATCATCCATAATCCAAGTGAAAAAATAGCACTCTACTGCATGGCCATCTCTAAGCAGCGCAAGGAGGAATATCGTGCGAAATATCATTTAGAGCTTGCCGTGCTCATGCAGGACACACTGCCCGCGCGAGCTGTCTATGAGTTGCAATGTTATTTCGCCATTCGCCAACGACATCAGCAGCATATCTCGGCTTTTGCCAACCGCTTGATGGACAAATTGAAAACGACAAAGCCCGTCAGCGATGAAGACGAGCGACTGCTCTACTACCGTGCCCAAGCGGCTGTCAACAAGCTCATTAATTAAGACGACAGTCTCACTCCAAGGTGATCACCTCCAAGTCGTCCGGTACAAAAACCGAACCATTATAGACACTCTTAGCCTCACGTGTGTAGAGCTCCTTGCGCGTGTCGAGCGTCTCTTCCTCGGTGTGATAGAGGATGAGATGACGAGCGTCAAGAGCCTGGGCGTTGCGCGCAGCGTCGAGAGCTGTACTGTGGTGCTTCTCATAGGGCTTGAAACGCACACGGTCGGCATAGAGACAAAAGGCCTCACTCATCAGCCAATCAGCATTCAAGGCATAGGAGCGACATGCCTCATTATATGGCTCATCGCCCAGGCAGACAAGCTTCTGTCCATCGGGAAGAAGGGAAGTGAAGCCAAACTGTTTCTCTTTGGTGGAGTGGATGTCGAAGCATTGCAACTGCATATCGCCAACCTGAAAGCGGTCACCATCCTGAAGCACATGGAAGACGATGCGGTCGGGTATCTTGTCGGTCTGCTTCTTGGGCAACAGCGACTGACAGAAGAGATTGAGCAAGTCGATGACGCGCTGATGGCTGTAGATATGGAGTTGCTTCGGCCGATCGCGCTGCAGCGTCATGCGTATGAGCCAAATAGCGCCGAGAATATGATCGGTATGGGCATGGGTGATGAATAGGTGGCTGATGTCGCCTCGGTCGATGTTTGCCAGCCTCAACTGGGTCAGTATGCCATTGCCGCCGCCTGTGTCGACCAGCAGCCGAGTGCCGTCGAGGCTCTGCAGCACAAAGCAAGTATTGAAGCAGCGGGAGACGAGCGCGCTGCCCGTCCCCAGCATGGTGATGATTGGTTTACTCATAGTCTTTCACTTGCTATTGTTCACGATGTATCACGGTGCCGTTGGCCTGATGTGTGGCGAGGACGAGCACCTCAGCAATCTGCACGTGCTCGGGTGCGCTGGCGGCATAGAAGGCCACGTCAGCAATATCGTCGCCTGTGAGCGGCTTAATGCCCCGATAGACGTTGTCGGCTCGCTTGGTGTCGCCATGGAAGCGTACGTTGGAGAAGTTGGTCTCCACAAGTCCGGGCTTGATGTTGGTCACGCGCAGCCGGGTGCCAGCCACGTCGATGCGCAATCCGTCGGTAATCGCTTTCACAGCCGACTTCGTAGCACAGTAGACATTGCCTCCGGCATAAGCGGCATCGCCCGCCACGCTGCCTATATTAATAATGTGTCCGCTGTTACGGATGACCATACCGGGTACGATGAGACGTGTCATCGTCAGCAGTCCCTTGATATTGGTGTCGATCATCTGATCCCAGTCATCAAAGTCGCCCTTGTATTCCGGCTCCAGTCCACGGGCCAGTCCGGCGTTGTTGATCAGCACATCGACGTCTTTCCAATCGTCGGGAATGCTCTCCACAGCCTTGCGGGCCGCCTCACGGTCGCGCACGTCAAAGGCCAAGGTCAGCACCTCAGTGCCGTCAGCCTCAAGACTTTTTTTCAAGCTGTCCAGCTTCTCGCGGTTTCTGCCCGTGATGATGACGCGGTATCCTCCTTGGGCAAAGCGCTTGGCACAGCCCTCACCAATGCCACTGGTAGCTCCGGTGACCAATACGATTCCTTTCTTGCTCATAATCTATGTTTGATAATAGTTTTGTCTCACCCTATGAAACTCACCGCCATGGTCACGATAGCCAATCCTCCCTGCTTGAAGAGTATCTTCGGGTCACTGCTCCATGCTCCGTAAAGGGCTACAAGGATGACATAACCCAACAGCAGACGGCTCCAAAGCAGATCCTGGCTGATGGCGGCATAAGCCAACAACAAAGCCAGCAATCCGTTGTAGAGGCCCTGATTCTTCAGCAGCGTAGAGATATGGTGATTGCTCAATTCATCCACATCGATGCTGAACGTCTTGGATGTATGGTGCGATGTGGTCGCAAAAGTCTCTAAAAACATGATGTAGAGATGCTCAGCAGCAACCAGCAGGATAAAAATGACAGTAAGTGAGTTCATCATTGAGGTATCTTTTTCTTGCAAAGATAATGTAAACAAATGAAAACACAAAGAAAAACGTTTCCTTTATGGCTATAATATCAATTTGATTTTATATCTTTGCAATGGACATTCTGTTAAACGGCCCAATAGTAAACAAAATAGATAAGATATGAAAAAGACGGTATTTCTTTCGGTCTTCATGCTTCTCTCTCTGAGCATGAGCGCCCAAAGCTCCAAGACCACGGAGATACGGCGCAACGCCTATGGACACATCATCGGCAACACTGAGGCAACCATCGACAGCTGGAACGACCAGCAGACAGTATCCAAAGATCGCTACGGATACATCACGGGCACCAGTACAACGAGAAAATGAAACGTAAAATCATCTTTGCTCTTTTCGCCCTGATGAGTCTGACAAGCCTTCATGTCCAAGGTCAGTCACTCCAGCAAGACTTACGTCAGCTACAGTCGTGGCAGGCCGGATGCGTGGTCAGCGCCGAGGCGGTGAACCGCTATGGCCTTAACCGCTGCTTCCAGGCAGAGTCAATCCCTGACGCAGTCTTTGCCCGCATGCAAGGCCGCTCCTACCCTACCGGCTGCACCGTAGCACGGTCTTCGCTCCGCTATGTCCGCACGCTCTACGTGGGCTTCGACGGCTACACCCATATCGGCGAACTGGTGTGCAACAAGCTGATTGCCGCCGACCTCGTCGCCATCTTCCGTGAGCTCTATCAGCAGCGTTATCCCATCGGACAGATTCGACTCATCGATGACTATCATGCCAGCGACGAAGAGTCGATGCGTGCCAACAATACCTGCTGCTTTTGCTACCGCGTGGTGAAAGGCTCTGCCAAACTCTCAAAACATGCCGAGGGGCTCGCTGTCGACATCAACCCGCTCTACAACCCTTGTGTGCGATGCAGCCACAGCAAGACAACGATACAACCAGCCACAGCCTCGCGCTATGCCAACCGCTCAGCTACGTTCGCCCATAAGATCACGCGCGGCGACCTGCTCTACCGGCTGTTCACCGCTCATGGCTTCCGTTGGGGCGGAGCGTGGCGCAGTGTGAAGGACTATCAGCACTTCGAAAAATAACATGAGATTCCTTTTGACAATAGCTTTCAAGAACCAACAAAAAATCCCTTATGCCAATCGATTTAGCATAAGGGATTTTGATATTTAGATTCTCTCGTTATCAGAGAAAACCGAAAATCAGTGACTTCTTAGTCTGTCACATGACCTTTGGTCAGCGCATACTTGCCACCTCCCGTGAAGCAAAGTACTGCGGCACCAAGAAGGTAGAGCATCGGCAACTCGATGGCCCAGCCACCGGTCATCGGGTCTACGGAGAAGATGACGGACAGATGAGCCATGAGGATGGCTACGGCCATGTTACCCACCATCACCACGGAAGCTACGCGCGTCCAGGCACCCAACACGATGAGCACTGAGGCCAGCAACTCGGCTGCCAAAGAGAAGTAGGCGATGAAGCCGGGAAGCCCCATACCTGCCAACATACCCTCGATGGCTGAGACGCCATAGATGAGCTTGTGAACACCGTGGAAGAGCATCAGGCCACCCACTGTCAGACGCAGCAACAGCAGACCCAAGTCATTGTTGCGGAGAAAATCTTTATCCATAACTATTTGCTTGTTATTAAATGATTTTACATGTTATCGCACTGCTCGTTCATGTCGCGCTCCACCTTCTCATCCTTCTTCAGTTCGCGGGCTTTGTAGCCAAACTTCGGGAATGCGGCCTCGAGCTTTTGCTTGTCGGTCTTGGCGGGGTTGTAGACGATGGTCACGGTTTGGTTCTCCACGCTGGTAAGGATGTCCTTCACACCCTTCTCAAAGCGCAGACCTTTCTTGATCTTGTTCTCACAGTTGGCGCAATGCATCTGCGGTGTAGTGGTGACGACGAGCGTATCGTTGACGCTCTTAGCGTTGGCGGCAGTACTCATGACTGTCAGCATCATCGCAAAGAATAACTTCTTCATATTGGTTTCTTATTAAATGATTAATGTGATTTATTATTACAATTACGAATAGCAGCCAAAGCCCCTTGACGGAGCCTTGGCTTAAAAATGGCGGATCTCCTACTTCAAGTTGTAGCGGATACCGATATATCCTCTTGCACCCTGCATGGGTCCCCACACGAGCGTAGGATCGAAGGTGCTACTCCAAGGATGAGCGGCATCAATGATCGGATTTTTCTGCTTATAGTCCGTGAGGTTCTCACCACCTATATAAACAGAGAAGTGGCGGAAGTTACGGGTGATCTGCGCGTTGAGCTGACCGTAGGCGGGGTAGCTCTCTCCCCACGATGGTGTGCCGCCGGCCGTGGTGTAAGCCTTAGGCAGACGGCCACCGCCGTTGAGGGCAAAGGTAGCGTCGAACTGCCAAAGACCGAGCGGTGTCTTGTACGAGGCCGTGAGCAGTCCCTTGTAACGGTTGGTCAGCGGCTGACGCATGAGCTCACCACCATAGGTCGTCTTCACGTCGTTGTAGCGGTAGGCTGCCGTCATGGTCATACCTCGGAAAAGGTCATAGGTGGCATCGATCTGAAACGTGTGGGAGTAGGACTTGCCGTGCAAATTGCTGATATGAATCTGTGTCGGATCAGTGTCATAATCGATGACAGCCTGATTGCCGAAGCGGGTGTAGTAGTACTCAGCATTGAGCTTCAGTGTCTGACGGCCGAGCGGAATGTTCAACGCTGTACTGAGTCCATAGTTCCATGCTCTCTCCTGGTCGAGCTTGTCGATGACGAGTTGTCGTCCGCTGGCCATAAGATAGTTGTTCTCTGCCAGGGCGTGCACCGTACGATAACCTTTACCGGCTGAGGCACGCAGGCTCCATATGTCGTTGACCTGCCACTTCACATGGAAGCGGGGCGTGATGAAGGTGCCATACTCCGAGCTATGGTCGACGCGGATGCCGGCCATGGCCACGAGACGCTCATGGAGATTAAAAGTGTACTGGGCATAGCCGCCTACAACATTCTCCTTCTCGTTGAGCCGCTGTTCGAGGTAGGTCTGCCCCACGTAGTCGTGATTGAACGAAGCGCCGAGCGCAAGATTGTGCTCAGGAGTGATGTTGGTCTCGAACATCAGCTGCGAATAGACGTTTTTCTCGTTGACGTCGTAGTCCTTGCGGCCGTAGGTGGCATCCATCTCGTGCATCGAGGCCGATGACATCCAGGCGATGTTTGTGCCGTGGCTGGGGTCAAGGATGAAGGCGTGCTTCATATAGCCCTCGTAGCGGTGGGTGTCGAGGTTGATACGGTAGAGCGGATCCGTCTGATGGTCGAGCACTCCCTCATGGTTGGTCTGTCCGCTCTCACGCTTCTCGTCCAAGAGCGAGAGTCCGCCGTGGAAGATATAGTTGCCCGTCTTGCCAAACCAGCGGTTCTGCAAGTTGAACTGCCGTGTCTGCGGGTCGTCCATAAATCCGTCCTTGTTACTGTCGTGCTCCTTGAGATTGTCCTCATAGTGTCCGAGAATCTCGGTGCTCAGTCCCTTGGCGATGTGCATATTTCCATCAGCATTGGCCTCGATACGGCTCATGGTGTTGCCATAGAGGTTGACATGCACGTTCTCGTCGTCCTCAGGCTTGAGATACTCCACGTTGATCTGTCCTGTCATGGCCTCGTAGCCGTTCTTCACGCTGGCATTTCCCTTGCTCACCTGAATACTTTTCATCCACGTTCCGGGTACATAGCCCAAGGAATAAGGGATCGCGGCGCCACGGAAGTTAGGGAGATTCTCAGCGAGCATCTGCACGTATTTGCCGCTGAGTCCAAGCAACTTGATCTGCTTGGCACCTGTGGCGGCATCGTTGTAGTTCACGTCGACCGAAGGGTTGGTGGTGAAACTCTCGCCGAGGTTGCAGCAGGCAGCCTTGAAGAGCTCGTCCTGAGAAATGATTTGTCCGTTCATGGCACCTTTCATGCGCAACATGCCGGGCTTGCGGCTGACCACCTGCACCTCATGGAGTGTCTGATCGGGCATGGAGCCTACGCTGTCGAGTGCATTGGTGGCGGTGGAATCTGTGTTCTGGACGGGTGCCTTTTGTGCAAGAGAGGGTTGTGCCAGCATTCCCATCATGCCGGCAAACACAATAGTCTTATTCATTGATGATTTCCTTTGAATGATTCATTGACTGCATAATAAACAATACTCTTTCTTTTATAGCCATATACATCTTCTGAGAGAGATATAGCTATTGCGTCAATGAAGATTCAAAGTCTGAGCACACGCAAATGGTGCAGGTACTCTCGCGGAGGCGAGCACCATGTGAGGGTGTATGCGCTGGGCGCATGTATGGAGATGAATGTATGTGCGAGAGAAAGCAGGCCCGTGATGGGCAGGATGGCCACCCAGTTCTGCGAGAAGTCGAAGAGATGGCTCTCGGCCAGCGAGCTCGGTGCCAGCTTGATGGTCTTCACCACCATACAGCCCTTCATGCCGTGGCAGTTGTGATTGCCCTGTGCCTCGGCGATCTGCACCACTTCTGCACGGCCTGAGTGCATGCACACTTCCACACTCAGTCCTGCACTCATCACCACGATCAGCAATGAGAACACCAACGATGGAAATATGTGCAATAGTCTCTTCATGCCCGCAAAGTTACGAAAAAGAATCAGTACTGCCGCAATATCAGCCACTTAATAAATGCTAATTGCCATCAAATCATAACTATTTAGCAGGATTTCACAAAAGAGAGCCCAATAATAACTGTTCAGCGAATATCTCTCACGCAGAGGGCATGAAGATGGTTTCGCCTTATGGAATTCACAGAGTTATATAAACAAGTTGCAAACAAGCCTACGAACAGGAGAGGGAGAAAAAACAGTTAGACCATATTGCGCCCTGGTGTAAACAATGTGAAGAGGGTTATTAAGAATTTGAGAATTAGGCATGAGATAACAAGACGATCTCTTGCCGTATATCATTTCCCTTCTTCTTTGTTGAATAAACTGACATTTTTTCGCCCTTCTCCTTGCGATTTTCTGAACCAAACACTATATCGATCCCAATTTCGCGATTTTTGAGAACTATATTATAAATGGTTGATATACAGAGCAATACGGGCACACAACACTTTTCTCTCAAAGAAAACAGTAATTTTTACAATGAAATTTTGCCGATGTTGCCTATCAGAAAGCCTTTCTGATGCTATCATCTCGGTAAGATGACATGATCAGAAAGGCACTTTGACCAGGTCAGAAAGCCTTTCTGATAGTATCAGGAAGGTACTTTGACAACATGAGCCGACAAAAAACGGTGGCCCATCTTTGTTTTTTTCATTTTCAAGTTTCCTCGCTCTCTGGATCATAACTCCGCCGTGATGTCATTTTGTAAAGATTCATTTATTCTGATTTTCCCTTTCACGCACCATCGTGGGGCGGTTATTGGGAGTAACAAATTCACCAGCAACTAACCAAGTGGACGAAAGACAAAAAAATCCCTCCCGCCTCTCAGTGCTGTAACACTTGGAGAAGGGAGGGATGAAAATGATCGCATAAAATGTAAGAGAGATGAGCGCTTTTTGCTTATTTCACTTCAATACGCTTATTATCTTCTTTCTTGATCTCCTTGCTCACCTTGGGCAATTCGACCGTGAGGATGCCATTCTCGACCTTGGCGCTGATCTTCTCTTTGTCAACATCCTCGGGCAGTACGTAGGTCTGCTCGTAGTTGCTGTAGTTGAACTCACGGCGCAGATAGTGCTCCTTCTTGTTCTCCTCCTTGTGCTCAAACTTATCCTCAATCTTGAGGTTGAGGTTGCCTTCGTTGTCAAGGCTGACACGGCAATACTCTTTCTTCAAGCCTGGAGCTGCAATCTCCATCACATAGCCTTTGTCAGACTCCTTGACGTTCACTGCTGGAGCGGTAGCGTTCATGCGCGACATCATATCTGTATCGAAGAAGTCACTAAAGAAGTTTGACATCCAATTGTTATCATTTCTTTTAGCAAGTAACATAAGACATACCTCCTGATTATCGTATTAATGGTTATTGTTCAATTCTTTGGAGCTCTTCCATCCTTTCGGACTTCCGAACTTCACTATGCTTATTGCAAAGTATATACCTAAACAATTAACCTGACAATAGTGGTCAATATGTCAGTTAGAGGCTGACGAAATGACAAAGAAAGAAGGGGGGGAGGCTCCTATTTCTTTCTTAATAGACTGAGCTTGACCTGCGGCTTGAGGGCCTCGGAGACCTTCTCGGTGTAAGCACCCAACTTGACGGTGGCCTTGCCGAGGATATGCTCCACGCTGTCGCCCACCATGAAGATATAGTCACCGGCCTCACCCTTCCACTGGCTGCCAGCCTCGTCGAAGCTCGTCAGCAGACGACGCGGCACGCTCATCGTCAGCGTCTGACTCTCACCGGGCTTGAGCATACGCGTCTTGGCAAAGGTCTTGAGCTCCTTCACCGGCTTCTCCTCACCACCCTTGGGGGCTGCGACATAGACTTGGGCCACCTGCTTGCCGGCACGCGAACCGGTGTTCTTCACGGTCACCTTCACCGTGACACCCTGCTTGTCGGCTTTGGCTGAGAATCCCGACATAGAGAAGGTGGTATAGCTCAGGCCATAGCCAAAGGGATAGGCCACGGGCTTGCCGAAGGAGTCGAAATAGCGGTAGCCGACATAGATGTCCTCGTCGTGGTCGGTGTAGTTGACACCCTTGACACGATGGTCATAGAGCGCGTCGGTCAGACCGTAGTAGTCGGGTTGGCTGGGGAAGTTGGCCGTTGAGGGCACATCGGTGGCAGCTATCGGCCAGGTCATTGTCAGATGGCCGGAGGGATTAGCCTTGCCCGTGAGCACGTCGGCGACAGCGTTGCCACCTTCCTCACCCGGCTGCCAAGCCACGAGGATGCCGTCGACGAGGCTGCGCCAAGAGGCTGTCTCCATCACCGATCCTGAGTTGATGACGACGATGACGGGCTTGCCCTGCTGATGGAACACGCTGCTCACGCGGCTGATCATCTGCTTCTCCTGCTCGGTGAGGTTGAACTCACCCTCAATGTTGCGATCCATGCCCTCGCCGGCCTGACGGCCAATGGTGATGATGGCAGCATCGGCCTCGGGAGCCTCATGCTCCACACAGCGCTGGGTGATGTCGATCTCGTCGAGCTTAGGCTGACCCTGGTCGAGGAACCACATCCACGGATTCTTGTCAGCCTTGAGCTTGGATTTGGCATAAGCCACATATTTAGTATAGATGTCGGTGAGCTGTGGTGTGGTGGAGACACCGGCGTTTTTCAGTCCGTCGACCATATCCACGACGTAGGGCACATTGACGCAGCCCGAGCCCAGGCCACCGCTCATGAAGTCGTAGCTGTTGACACCGAAGAGCGCCACCCGCTTGATGCCCTCCATGGGCAACACGGCCTTTCCATTGATGTCGCCGTTCTTGAGCAGTACCATGCCCTCGGTGCTCGTCTGCCGGGTCACCTGAGCATGCGCCTTGAGGTCTGGTTTGTTGCTGAAAGCGTATTTGCGGAAGCGGGGCGTCTTGACGATATATTCCAGCATGCGGCGCACGTTGCGGTCCACATCCTTGATGTCGAGTTTGCCCTCCTTGACAGCCTTGACGATGTCCTCGGCCTGAGCAGGATAACCCGGCATGAGCAGGTCGTTGCCGGCATGCACCTCCTCGGCGACGGGCAGGTCGGCGCGCTTTCCGATCCAGTCGGTCATGACGATGCCGTTGAAGCCCCAGTCATCGCGGAGCACCTTGGTGAGCAGGTCGTAGTTGCCCTGGGCATAGACACCGTTGATCTTGTTGTAGGACGACATGATCGTCCACGGCTTTGCCTCGCGCACAGCCATCTCGAAACCACGGAGATAGAGTTCGCGCAGGGCCCGTTGTGAGACACGCTCGTCGACACGCGTGCGGTCGCTCTCCTGCGAGTTGACGGCGAAGTGCTTCATCGACACGCCGACGCCCTGACTCTGAATGCCGCGGACCATGGCGGTACCAATCATACCGGTGACGATGGGATCCTCGCTATAGTACTCGAAGTTGCGGCCGCAGAGAGGATTGCGATGGAGGTTCATGCCGGGACCGAGGATGACGTCGCAGCCATACTCCAGGGTCTCGTTGCCCTCGCAGCGTCCGACCTGCTCCACGAGGTCGGTATTCCACGTACAGGCCAGACTGGTGCCCACGGGGAAACCGGTGGCAAAGAAGGTCTGTGTGGTGCCCTGGCGGTGAGCATCGATGTGCACTCCCGCAGGACCGTCGCAGACCACTGTGGCGGGTATGCCCAGCCGCGGGATGGCCACGGTGATACCGGCTGCTCCGGCTACTAATTTCTTTTGATGGCCGAGCATGGAGCCCGATCCGACAAAGCCGTCATTGCCACCGCCGACAAGCATCTGAGCCTTCTCCTCCAAGGTCATTGCCTGGAGCACTTGGTCGATGTTATGGGCATTGAGTTGCGGAGCCTGGGCCGAAGCCGCACCCGCCATGCAAAGCGACAACACCATTGTAGATAGTTTTTTATTCATAATGTATTAATAATGATGTATAATAATATAATGTGTGTTGATTAATGCAATTTCTTGAACTGACGGATCACGCCGCTGATGACGCTGAGCGTGGAGCTGTCGCAGTCGAAGACCGAGTTGAGTCCCTGTTGCTCCTGTGCCGGATCATTGGTGTAGGGATCACTGACCTGCCACTGCTCATGGCGCGGACGGGCCTCCCCACCCCATCCCCAGAAGTTGCAGCCGGCGAAGCGTCCGCCTTGGCGCGCGTTGTCGGCCACAAGCTGGAAGACATATTTATAATAAGTGTCACGACCCTTCGTGGGAGAGCCCGGACGGAAGCTCATGCCATCGCGGGGATAGCCAAATTCCTCCATGACGAGGGGCTTGCCCAAGCGCTGGCAGATGGCGAGATGACGCATGATATAGTCCTTGGTATTGGCGCAGGCACGCGGCAGATTCTCTACGAGCGAGTCAGCCTTTGACCAGCCCCAGTTGTAGGGCCACAGATGGACATTGCAGTAGTCGACATTCTTGTCGGCACAGATGGTCTCGTAGCACTTGTAGTCGCCCTCGCAACCCCATGCGCCCTCACTGCCGATGGAGATGAGATGATGCTTGTCGATGCTGCGGATGAGGGCAGAGGTCTCGCTGAGCCACCGCTCAAAGGCAGGGAGAGCCTCCTTGGAGAAGGCACGCGGCTCGTTGCCAATCTGCCACGACATAATGGCGGGGTCGTCGACATAGCATTTATGGGTGTAGCGGTTGGTGCGGCCGAGGATGAAGCGCACATAGTCGTAGAAGAGCTGATGGGCTTTCTCGTTGGCGGCAAACTGCTCCACAAAGTTCATAAATGCGGGATAGCCGGCTTCGTTGGGCCGCGGCGCCTTGCCGAGTCCGGCCTGTTCGAGATAGTAGCCGTAGCCCCCACTCCATTCCCACGAGTTGTTGAGATAGAGCACAGCCACCATCTTGCGCTTGCCCATCTGCTGAAGCAGATAGTCGAGTCCGGCGAGGATGGTGTCGTTGTACACGCCCGGTGCTTCCTGCAGCGTCGGCTCCACCTTGGTCTTCACGCCACGCTGCCCGTCAGATCCCACGAGGATGCGCAGATTGTCGATGCCCGCAGCCTTCAACCGGTCGAGCTCACGACAGAGGCGCGCACGGTCACCGCCCTGCCCCGTAGAACCAAGAATGGCTCCATACCACAGATTGGTGCCTACATAATAATAAGGTTTACCGCCACGCCAAAACTTGCCGTCGTGGCACTGCACATATTGGGCTTGAGCCGCAAGAGGTAAAAACAATAGCATGATGAGTGCTGAGAATAGATGTCGTAATGTTGATTTCATAATGTTGTTATCAGGTCTGATTTTATTATCTATATTGCAAAGATACTGCAAAACATTGAAAGATCGTTGCACTATCTTTGCAAATAATAGTATTTTGTTTGCAACTATAATCCTCAAAGCGGCTCTCCTTGATCATCGGATGTTTTTTTCATTCTTTTTTCTCGAATTAGTGCTATTTTAACGAATATTCATTGAGAAACTCGATTTTTATTGCTATCTTTGTGCTAATGTAAAGACCAAAGACAAAGACTGAAATGAACAAGATTCTAAAGAAAACACAATTTTCGGAAAAGGTGTTCTGTCTGGAGGTGGAAGCGCCGCTCATCGCGCGCAGCTGCCGCTCTGGGCATTTCATCATCGTGCGTGTGGACAAAGACAGCGAGCGTGTGCCCTACACCATCGCCAAGTCAGACCCCGAAAAGGGTACTCTCACCCTCGTAGTGCAAGAGGTGGGACTGTCCTCTACCAAGCTCTGTCAGCTCAATGTAGGCGATGAGGTGCAGGACATCGTAGGACCCTTGGGCAATGCGTCGAAGATAGAGAAATACGGTACCGTGGTGTGTGCCGGAGGCGGTATTGGCATTGCAGCTATCCTCCCGATCCTCACCGCGCTCAAGCAGGCTGGCAACCGCGTCATCTCGGTGCTTGCCGGACGTACGAAGAATCTTGTCATCATGGTCGATGACGTCAAGAAATACAGTGATGAGGTCATTATCATGACCGACGACGGCTCCTATGGCGAGAAAGGCGTGGTCACCGTCGGCGTGGAAGAGGTCATCAAGCGCGAGCATGTCGACAAAGTACTCGCCATTGGTCCTCCGGTGATGATGAAATTCACCTCGCTGCTGGCTCATAAATATGGTATTCCCAACGATGTCTCGCTCAACACCATCATGGTCGACGGTACCGGTATGTGCGGAGCATGCCGACTGACTATCGGCGGAAAGACGAAGTTTGTATGCATCGACGGCCCGGAATTCGACGGCGATCTCGTCGACTGGGATGAGATGATGAAGCGCATGGGTACCTTCAAAGGAGTGGAAAAAGAGGAGATGGACAACTATGAGCGCCACCTCCACCACGGCGAGGAGACGAAGTCGTGCACGGCTTGCAATACTGCAGAGGCGGCTGCGGCCTCGCCCGACGACGGCAAGGAGCCCGTGGAGAGTCTCATAGACCGCAGCGCACCCTGGCGCGAGGAACTCCGCAAGAAGATGACGGCCAAGGAGCGCAAGCAGATTGAGCGCGTGAAGATGCCGGAACTCGACCCCGTCTACCGCGCCACCACCCGCACTGAGGAGGTGAACAAAGGACTGACGCTCGACATCGCCATGGGTGAGGCCCGCCGCTGTCTCGACTGCGGTAAGCCCAGTTGCGTCGAGGGTTGCCCAGTGAACATCAACATTCCGTCGTTTATCAAGAATATCGAGCGCGGACACGTCCTCGACGCTGCCCGCGTGCTGAAGATGACCTCTGCCCTGCCCGCTGTCTGCGGCCGCGTGTGCCCTCAGGAGAAGCAGTGCGAGAGTCAGTGCATCCACTTGAAGATGAAAGAGCCTGCCGTGGCCATCGGCTACCTTGAGCGCTTCGCTGCGGACTATGAGCGCGAGAGTGGACGTGGTGTGCTGCCCGAGGTGGCTCCGTCGAATGGTATCAAGGTGGCTGTCGTAGGCTCGGGACCGTCGGGACTGAGCTTTGCCGGCGACATGGTGAAGATGGGCTACGAGGTCTATGTCTTCGAGGCGCTCCACGAAATCGGCGGTGTGCTGAAATATGGTATTCCCGAATTCCGACTGCCCAACCGCATCGTAGACGTGGAAATCGACAACCTGCGCAAGATGGGAGTTCATTTCCAAACCGACTGCATCGTGGGCAAGACTATCACCGTGAAGGACTTGGAAAACAAGGGATTCCGTGGCATATTCGTTGGATCAGGTGCCGGACTGCCCAACTTTATGGACATCCCCGGTGAGAACTACATCAACGTGATGTCGAGCAACGAATACCTCACCCGCGTCAACCTCATGGATGCGGCCAATCCTGATACTGATACTCCTATTAATATTGGTAAGAAGGTGATTGTCGTCGGTGGCGGCAACACGGCTATGGACTCCTGTCGAACGGCTAAGCGTCTGGGGGCTGACGTGACCCTCGTCTACCGTCGTTCTGAAGCCGAGATGCCCGCACGACTCGAAGAGGTGAAGCACGCAAAGGAAGAGGGCATCCACTTCCTCACGCTCCACAATCCAAAGGAATATCTCGCTGACGACAACGGACGTGTGCGCGCCGCTGTGCTCGACGTCATGGAGCTCGGAGAGCCCGATGCCAGTGGCCGCCGCCGTCCGGTAGCTACGGGTAGGACGGAGACACTCGAATGCGATCAGGTCATCGTGGCCATCGGTGTGTCGCCCAACCCATTGGTGCCCAAGAGCATCCAAGGATTGGAACTCGGACGCAAGAATACGATAGTAGTCAACGACGAGATGCAGTCGAGCCAACCCGACATCTACGCGGGTGGCGACATCGTACGCGGCGGTGCTACGGTCATCTTGGCCATGGGCGACGGACGACGTGCCGCTGCCAACATGGACAAGCATCTGAAAGAAGCTAAATAGATATATTTGTTTTAACATGAAGAAAATACAGGCATGGATCCTCGCGGCACTGCTCTTCGCAGCGGTGCCCACGGGGGCTCAGAAGCGAAACACCACAGTGAAAGGAAAGGCTGTGGCCACGATGAAAACAAAAAACAACAATAATGTCGGACGGCAGCTCTTCAACACGCTGCTGCCTGCCACGGCAAAGGCGATGTTTATCGACAGCGTGGTCGTGGCTAAAAACGATTTTCTCAGCCATATTCCACTCAATGCTGAGTCGGGAAAGCTCTCTGTGAAAAGCAGAAAGGGCAAAGACATCTTGGCTCAGTACGAGACGGAACTGGGCGACCGACGCTTCTATGCCTTGGGCGACACTGCCTCCACGGCACTCTACATGCAGACCAAAGTGGGCAACGACTGGGGCCAACAGTCTTGCCTCGCGGATATCAGCGATGAGGATTATCACTGGCAAAACTATCCCTTCCTCTGCGCCGACGGGGTCACGCTCTTCTTCTCGGCAACAGGACCCAACTCTGTCGGCGGTCGCGACATCTTCATGACTTCTTATGACAGCGATAAGGATGAGTGGCTGCAACCACAAAACTATGGATTGCCCTTCAACTCTACGGCCAACGACTATCTGCTGGCTATTGATGACCTCGACACGCTTGGATGGCTCGTCAGCGACCGCCATCAACACGCCGACAGCGTGTGTATCTACACCTTCGTGCCCACGCAGGTGAGAAAAAACTTCGCTGCCGACAACCTCTCCACGGCGCAGTTGGAGCACTATGCGCAGATCCACAGCATCGCCGACACTTGGGCCTTTGGAGACCGGAAAGCGGCTCTCAGACGACGCGATGCGATGATAGCGCGCGCAAACGTAGCCAAGACGCATGCCACTACGTCGTTTATCCTCAACGACAACACGCTGATCAACGATGAGAAACAATTGAAATCACCTGTGGCCAGAAACCTCTTCCGGCAATGGGTAGAGCTCAATAATATGATCGACGACACGCGTCGAAGCCTCAAACATAACCGTGAGCTCTACGCACGTGGGCAACGGGCACTCGCTCAAGATATCCTTAGCAAGGAGAAGAACTTGAAACGGCAGTTGACCGACCTGCACAACGTGGCAAAGAAACTGCGGCAGGCTGAACTGCAAAAGTAGATAATCACAATATAGTGAAATAGTACATGTAACTTTAAATCTTAGCAACCATGGAAAAGACTGTATTTCCTGAGTCTGAGCTGATTATCAATGGCGACGGCTCCATCTTTCATCTTCACCTCCACCCAACGCAGCTTGCTGATAAAGTGATCCTCGTTGGTGATCCGGCACGCGTCACACTCGTGGCTTCGCACTTCGACTCAAAAGAGTGCGAGGTGAGTAACCGTGAGTTCCACACCATCACCGGATCCTACCACGGCAAGCGCATCACTGTACAGAGTACGGGTATCGGATGCGATAATATCGACATCGTACTCAACGAACTGGACGCATTGGCTAATATCGACTTCCAAACGCGTACCGAGAAGGACCAACACCGACAGCTCACCTTCGTGCGCATCGGCACCTGCGGAGGTCTGCAACCCTATACCCCAACGGGAACTTTCATCGCCAGTGTGAAGAGCATCGGCTTCGACGGACTGCTCAACTTCTATGCAGGGCGCGACGAGGCAAGCGATCTCAAACTCGAACAAGCCTTCAAAGAGCATGTGGGATGGAAAGCTTCCATGGGTAATCCTTACGTGGCTATTTCCGACGCTGAGCTCCTGAACCGCATCGCCGGTGAGGATATGGTGCGCGGATACACCATCTCATGCAATGGCTTCTTCGGCCCTCAAGGCCGTCGCCTCCGTCTGCCCTTGGCAGAGCCTAAACTTAACGAGCGAATCGAAAGCTTCGAGTATGATGGCTTGCGCGTGACCAACTTCGAGATGGAGTCGAGTGCTATCGCCGGACTGTCGCAGCTTATGGGCCATCGTGCCGTCACCTGCTGCATGGTCATCGCTAACCGCGTCGCACATAAGGCTGAGAGTAATTATAAAGCTGATATCGATTCACTCATTCTGAAAGTTTTAGAGAGGATATAAAATGTCTGTTATTTGTGCTCCTGCTACCCGTACTGGAGGTGCCATTGCTGTCGTTCGTGTCAGCGGTGAAGGCTGTTTGGCTTTGATCGATAATGTCTTCACAGCCAAAAGTCATAAGCCGCTGACTGCGGCAAAGCCCTATACACTGCATTATGGCGAAATCAAAGACCCGCAAGGCAATACCCTTGACGATGTGCTCATTAGCGTCTTCCATACCCCCAATAGCTATACCGGCGAGGAAAGCGCTGAAATCAGTTGCCACGGCAGTCAGTATATCACCAACGCCATCCTGCAGCTGCTCATCGACAACGGATGCCGCATGGCTCAGCCCGGAGAATACACACGAAGGGCTTATCTCAATGGTAAGATGGATCTGAGCCAGGCTGAGGCCGTGGCGGACCTTATTGCGGCCAACAATAAGGCGACACACCATCTCGCTATGAGTCAACTCAAGGGACATTTCAGCTCGGAGCTATCCAAACTGCGCGAACAGCTGTTGAAGATGACTTCTCTGCTCGAACTGGAGTTGGACTTCAGCGACCATGAGGAGCTCGAATTCGCTGACCGAACGGAGCTTATCCAACTCGCACAGCATATCGATGATCGCGTCTCTACCCTCGCCCACTCTTTCCTGACGGGAAACGCGCTGAAAAAGGGCATTCCCGTGGCCATCGTCGGCAAGACCAATGTGGGCAAAAGCACACTGCTCAATCAACTGCTCCACGAAGACAAAGCTATCGTCAGCGACATCGACGGCACCACGCGTGATACGGTGGAGGACACGATGCTCATCCATGGCATCACCTTCCGCTTCATCGACACGGCCGGCATCCGACACACCGACGACCGCATCGAGCAACTCGGCATTGAGCGTTCCTATCAGAAGATGGACGAGGCCTCTATCATCGTGTGGCTCGTCGACCATCAACCCTCGCATGAGGAAGCCTCAGACATCGCCAAACGCATTGGCGACAAGCCCCTTATCCTTGTCCACAATAAGGTCGACCTTGCCGCTGATTCTCAGGACGATACTTCTATCAGCACCATCGTCTCCACTTCTTTGCAACCAGCTACCGAGTTGAGCATCAGCGCCAAATTTGGTCAAGGCATCGAGCAATTGGAAGACGTCATCTTCCGACTCGCAGACATCCCAGAGCTGGCAGAGGACACTGTCATCATCACCAACAGCCGCCACTACGACGCGCTCATTCATGCTCATGAGGCCCTTGAACGTGTTCTCTCCAGTCTCACCTCTTCCCTCCCCTCCGACCTCGTAGCCGAAGACCTCCGTCAGGTTCTCCAAATTCTTGGAGACATCACCGGTGGTTCCATCTCCAGCCAAGAGACCCTCAATAACATCTTCCAGCACTTCTGCATCGGAAAGTGACCCCTTATAAACAACTCTGAACAACTTGGAGTAATTTAAACTAAGTCCCTCTAAATGAGGGACTTTTTGTATTTTAACACTTCAAGTTGCATATTTGTTAGTTACAGTTTTTCCAGTTATTTTTGCACCGTATTTCTACCGCGAGTGTAAAACAGAAAGTCAGATTCACACCTAAATGACATCGTAGAAACAAGCGTGAGACGCTATGAGAAAAGGAAAAAATGACATTGAGGGTACAACGTGAGACACCATGAGACGTGATGAGACAATGTGAGACACTTTAGCAGGCGAAAATTAACAAACGAGTGCAACAATTATGGAGATTCAGAAACGCTGTAAGTACTGTGGAAGATCCTTTATTGCGCATAAGATGACCACCATCTATTGCTCACCTTCGTGCAATAATAAGGACTACAAAAGAGCAATCCGGCAAAAGCAGATTGCCGAGTACATGGAGGAAGAAAAACAGAAGACTCCCAAGGTAGATATTCTTGGGGGCAAGGAATTCCTCACCCCAACCGAAGGTGCATTACTTCTTGGTCTAAGCCGCGCTACATTCTATCGCTATATGCTTAATGGCACCATAAAAGCAGTACAATTGCGAGGAAAGACTATTGTTCGCAGGAAGGACATCGAGAGATTGTTTGACAATCCTCCAACTTATCAGTCCCATTCGGAGAAGAAGTAGGAGAAGCGAGAATACTACACTTTCAGGCAAATCATGGAGAAGTTCAAATGCTCAAAGAAGGCTATTATGACCAGAGTTGAGAAATACAACATCCCCAAAGTTTACCAAGGTCGCAACTGTTTCTTTGACCGTGCTCTGGTTGATGTCCATTTTGCTCAACTTATTGCGGATATTGACTTACGTGACTATTATACTATTCCGCAACTGGAGGAGAAATACAAGATGAGCCATGCAGCTGTATTATCATTTGTGACCAGAAACAAGATACCACGTATTACACAAGGAAGAACTGTCTATTACGAGAATGTCATCTAAACTGTGTCATAGACTAAGACAATAAAATTAACTATTGCTCTGTTTATAGAGTATAAAGAATTAGTACAATAACACAAGAAGAATACGCCAAGATGCTGGCAGCCGCAAAAGACCAGTTCAAGTCAGGCCAGCCCCTGTTTGGTAAGGATGGTGCATTCCATCAAGTATTAGAAGATTTCCTAAACGCTGCTCTGGAGGGTGGGATGCAGAGCCATCTTGAGGCAACGAAGCCTGAGAGTGGTAATCGTCGTAATGGTAAGATGCGCAAGCAACTTCAGACCGAATATGGCCCTGTAGAGATAGAGACACCTCGCGACCGCGACGGTAGTTTTGACCCCGAAACGGTGAAGAAACGTCAGACCATTCTTGCCGAGGGACTTTCTGACAAGATTATCAGCCTTTACGCAAGTGGTCAAAGCCTGCAGCAGATCAGTGACTTCATTGAGGAGAACTATGGCAGCAGGATCTCAAAGGAGACTATCAGCAACATCACCGATAAGGTGTGGGATGAAATTAAGGCCTGGCGTAACCGTTCCCTCGACGAGGTGTATCCCATCGTCTGGATGGATGCCATCCATTATAAAGTACGCAACGACAAGGGTTCTGCTGAGTCGCGCGCAATTTATAATGTCATAGGTATCAGCAAAAGTGGTCACAAGGATTTGCTTGGCATGTATGTATCTCATAGTGAGGGCGCTAACTTCTGGCTTGGCGTTCTGACTGACCTTCAGAACCGTGGCGTGAAAGACATTCTTATTGCCTGCGTTGATGGCTTGTCCGGCTTCCCTGACGCCATTCAGAGCGTATTTCCCAATACTGACGTACAACTGTGTATCGTACATCAGATACGCAATTCCGTGAAGTATGTCGGAAGTAAGAATCAGAAAGAATTCCTCAAAGATCTGAAGCTGGTCTATGCCGCTGATACAAAGGAAAAAGCAGAGACAGAGCTCGACCATCTGGAGGATAAGTGGGGAGAACTTTACCCCATTGTCATCAAGTCGTGGAGGGACAAATGGGAGATGTTGAGCTGCTATTTTCAGTACACCGCGGCTATCCGTAAGATAATCTACACGACCAATACCGTCGAGGGCTACCACCGTCAGGTGCGCAAGATTACGAAGACCAAGGGCGTGTTCCCGAACAATGATGCCTTGTATAAACTTGTTTATCTTGCCTATCGCAATATACGCAAGAAATGGACCATGCCATTGGCAAACTGGGGGCAGACAGCGCAACAATTGGCCATTAAATTTGGAAACCGCTTCAAGATTATGTAACTTTGCGCTGCCGCGGGCTCCTCGTCGTCGAAGCACGATTGAAAATCGCGTCCCGCCGACCGAGGTTAATGCCTAACGGGAAAACGCCCCTGACACAGTTGAGTTGACTACCCCCGACCTAATACGGTTGATGCTTCTTTCCTGATACTGTTTTCAATCGTTTTAATATCCAGCATAAGTTGCGATTTTACTTTTTACTTAATGTTCTTTATGGGTCTGGGAATATTGTTGTCGTTTATAACATCAATAGCTCGTTGGAAACTCCTGTCTGCAGCTTCATATAAATAATGTACGACAAGATTCTGGTCAACTTCAACACCCAAACCATCATGGTAGCAAATTGCTAAATGGAACATAGAGTCAGGTTCCCCTTGCTCAGCCGCCTCCTTGAACCACTTGACAGCTTCCTCGTAGTTTTGTTCTACGCCACGTCCAGAGAAATACATATCACCAAGGCAGAACTGTCCTTCCATATTACCCGTTTCTGCTGATAGCTTATAATAGTGGAAGGCTTTCTCATAATCCACATCAACTCCTATTCCATTATCATACATGATGCCAAGATTATTCATGGCCCCCCCATGACCTTGTTCTGCAGCTTTGAGATACCAACTGATTGCAGTTAGAGGATCTTTATCAACGCCTTCGCCCTGACGATAGCAAATGCCTAAGTCATACTGTGCTGGAGCATAACCTTGTTCTGCGGCCATCTTATATAGTTCAACAGCCTTCTTGTCATCTTTTTCTGTACCTATGGCATAGATATAACAATTTGCAAGATTCCAAACTCCTTCAATAGAAACTGATGCTGCTTTTTGATACCACTCAAAAGCAGAAGATCCATCTTGCTCTGTCCCCACACCGTATTTGTAGCAATTGCCAAGTTCATTGTAGGCCTCTTCGTAGCCTTGGTTTGAAGCCTTATAGAGGCATTCGAAATATTTCCTGGCATCACTTTCCGCACCATCGCCATGCATGTAGTGTTTTGTGAGCTGATATGTACATTGCAAAACATCAGCTTGATCTCCTTTCTTCAACCATTCAACAGCTTTGGTGAAATCTCGTGGAGTGCATACCTCATCCATGTAATACAAATAAAGATTCCAATAACCTTCTTTGCAACCCTTTTCTATGGCCTTTTCATAACACTCAATGGCTTTCTTGGCATCGTTGGCAGTTCCGATTGCTCTTTTGTAACATGTGCCTAGGTTATTATATGCCCTTCCATTTCCCTGTTCTGCGGCTTTTGAGTAGAGTTCAAATGCACGGGCGTAATCATGAGGGTATTCCTCCGACTGTTCCAGAATACAACCAAGATTGATCATGCAGTCAGCATCTTCTTTTGCAGAGCCCTTTTCATAATACTTGACGGCGGTTTCGATATTATGTTCTACCCCGAGCTGACCATACTCGTAGATGACACCTAAATTATACATGGCTTCAACAGAGTCCTTCTGAGCGGCCTCTCTAAGCAGGCGAAGGCCTTCAGTAGTGTCCTCTTCCACAATCTTACCATTTATATAATATTGGCTTAGCATAAACAAGACATCACCATCTGGATTTTCAACCTGAGCAAGACGCATAATAATGGGATAAGCTTTGTCTGGAGCCAATCCCATCAGTGCCTTTATTGCTGGAACATATTCTATCTCAGCAGACTGAAGTATCATTTGCTTACCTTCTTCTTGTCTTCCTGATATTCTGTTACCATTATAATAGACTAAACCCAAAGAGTATAATGCCGGTGCATACCCCTGTTCACAGGCGAGAGACATGTCTTTTACCCCTCTCTTGAACATGAAATCATTCGTGTCATCCGACAACTTACCCACAGACTTGAAAAACAAGGCCTCAGGTATTCCTTTGTCAGCATCTTGGCATATAGATCGGAACATCTCATAGCCCTTTGCGAATTCAGGGTCAAGTTCTGTGGATTCACCTTTGTCTGCAAATACAAGTTCAATGAAATCGTGGGCAGGGACAAAGCCCTTTTGGGAAGCTTTGTGCATAAAGGAATGGGCCTTGTTCAGATCCACTTCCACACCTACCCCGTAAAGATAGTTGCAGCCAAGGATGAACATTGCCTCCACATTGCCCAAAGTAGCTTGGGACTTAAGTTTCACAATATCAAATTTCGTAGTCATAGATGAGACAATAATATATGTTGGATTTAACTCAATAGTTTAAAATAGATATTTTCGGGATGTTCTCCATATATAAAGTGTACAACATTGCAGAGCCAGACTTCACGATTAAATCCTTCAAGGTTTTCCACTTGATATGTTCCTCCAATTACGTCATGCGCTACCAGCTTAAGCATAATCGGATAATCAACTGTATCTTCCAAGCTGACATCAACGGTTATATATAATCCGTCTTCCGTTAGATAGTCAAGGAATAAATCTGCACCGTCTACCATTTCGAGGTCTTCTTGATCACCATCATATTCTGGAAGAATGACAAACCATCTTCCGTCTTCCCATTTCTCAAATGTTAATTCCATATTTCTTTCAGATTATATCTTTCATCAAGTAATACCTCTATTCTTGAAAATGTTAACAACGATATGCCAAGAAAACAAAAAGACTATTTCATATCCACAGAAACCTATCTTTTCCTACACATACTTCAAAATGATATTTGACAATACCTAAGTCCATCTGTGTATAGCCAATCATGGAGAATCCTTTCTTGGCTCTCACTTGATGGCGGTTGTTGCTCATGCCGACATACTCAAATGAGAACTTCTGCTGGTTCACGGCTGTTGGAGCAAGCAGAGCTGCTTCCACACCCTTCTTGAACCACGATGGAGTGATGTCGCTGGCATTGCTCACTTGCTCAACGGTCTTGATCTTATGGCCACTACCTTGCGTCTCACCATAACCAATGGCAATGTAACAGGCTATCTTCTCGCCTTCATCAAGCACATACGTTCCTGGTACTTTCGAGTAACTGAGACCTACCCAGCAGGTGTTCAAACCCAATGTTTGGGCAAGTAAAACAAGATGCTCTCCGTAGTAGCCAATGCGCTCGTCAAGATCTTCGGCTTTCTTTCCTGCCATGACAATGTAGTTGTTGGCATTACGGAACTTCCCATATTTGGCCATCGTTCCTTGGAATGCCTTTGGCTCGTTGCATATCAACTGAATGTGGAGTTGTCCCTCATGGTTCAACTTCACAATTTCATCTTCAAGCACCTTGACGATTTCCTCGCTCAATGGCTGGTCTTTGTAAGCCCTTACACTATGCCGGGCTTCTATGGCTTCCTGTATCGTCATATTTTTGATGATATATTACTATTCATTATAATAATTATATGTCTTCTTTGCTACATTAAGATACATACCGCTACATTTTCGCTACATTGATTTGTTGTCGTTATAGCATGTAAGTCGTTGTATATCAGTCTCGCTACATCATGCTACGTATTTTTGTTCATTTTAATGAGTGTTGGAACACCTGTTCAAACACATCCATTTCTCGCTTGGCTATACCCAGGCGAGTGGCTATGGACTTCCAATGCTTCACACCTACCTTCACTTCTTCGATGAGACGCACGGCTTCTTCTTTGCCTATCATATACTCTTCCGAGGAATCAAGCAACACCTGAAGGTCTGCATGATTGGTTGTGGAGTTGATGAGCAAAGCCTGGTATTCATTCAGAGTCGGATTCATGTCGTATGCCGGTGAGAGCGTCCATCCTCGTGGGGTCAGCAGGAATCCGTGGTTGCGGAAATGATCATCACTATTGCCGATGGCTATATTGAATGCCACACGACGATAGAGCTGACGAAGGTTCTGCTCCACTTCACAGCAGTTCTGGAGGATGAAGTCCACGATGTCCAGATAGCCGTTGCCCGTCTTGGCATCACAACCATCAGTCAAGCCCAACAAGGTCATGGCTGATGCGAAATGCTTTCTTCGTCCTTCAACTGTCCTATCGAAACGCTTGGAGAGTAAGGCATGGTATTTCCCACCGGTCTCAATGATGCTCGTCTCGGCAGCGACAACTCCAGCTTCTTTCGCCAGCAGATGACTAAGGTGTTCCCAAAGACCTACATCATAGTCATCGTTCCTTGACGGGAACTTGGCTACGCAAAGCCGGCCTTCATCATTCATCACTCCTGCCTTGGGACGGGCACCGCCAAGCGAAGTGCCTGGATGAACGAGTTGCAAGAGCCATTTCTTCTCCGGCAACTGGTTCAGTTCTTCGCTCTTCTCAATCTCCATGCTGGCCGCCACCAAAGCCCTGATGTCGGTCAAAGGAGGAATACGAAGCGATTTCTCACAATTGATGTACTCTCCATCTTGCTTCTCCTTAAAGCGGAAACCACCCATGCGGGAGTAGTCATCGATACCCATGAGGTAATCAAAGGACGAAAGCTTACGTACCGCACGTTTCTCTTCCGTGGCAAGGATTTGTTCGCGACGGTTGAGCAGCAATCGTCCCCAACGGTCAGGCAAGGCATCGCTGAAACAGCCGAATATGTCCCTGTCCGGCTGGGTGTATTGCTGACCGGGATAGTTGTTGATGTCCGCACTCAGAAATAGGTCGCCATACTGACGAAGCCAATCATTATCATACTTGAACGAATAGGAGTCTGAACCACGTAGGGATTCATAGCCCAGTTCACCGACCAGCATTGGTTCGTCAAGCCAGTCGAGGTCCGCATATACATACAGTGTCTTCATACCTTATTTTTTTTTAGAGGCACGTTCACGATGTTTCAGTGCAAGATCTTGTAATGCCCTGCCCATTTCATCCTTCTTCGCCAACAACAGGATGTCATCATCCAGCTGGAGGGCATAGAGCACACGGAGATAGATACCTATCGCTACCGTCGGAGCACCTTTTTCTATCCTCGAAACGGTCAGAGGAGAACAGGTAGCCCGTTCTGCCACCTGCACTACACTAAGATTACGACGCAGACGAGCCAGTTTGATTTGCTCACCTACGGTCTGCATCTTCTGTTCCAGTTTTCGGGGCAACTTATTGCCCATTGTTGTCTTGCTCATATTGATAATCAACTTATATTTACGAGTGCAAAGATACAACATTTTCTTTATTTTATGATATGTTATAACAATAAATATGGTTATTCAAGGCATTTTTAACAATTCTAGTCGTCTTTTGGAATAAAAAGCATACCCTGAGACACAATATCGCATCACACCCAAAGAAATCTAAGGCAATATCTTTTCGCACTTCTGCACAAGAAAGTGGCATAGATAACAACCAATGAGATTTCAACCAAGATTATCTGTTATTTGCGATTATAAAGCAATTCAAAACATAAAACATACTATTTTTGATGCACAAAGCAAAATAAACGGGAAAACCTTTGGTTATATCAGATTATTTTAATACTTTTGCATCGTTTTAATGGTGTATTAAAATGAAGCAGAATGGTTAAAACGAAAGATATAGTCATATTAGGAAGACCCTTACAGCTGCAAGAACGAAGCAAAGCGCAGATGAAAGGTGTTACCATCGGGGACTCTCTTGCATACAAGTTCTACGATGGCGAGTTCCATGGAATGTCCCTACTCTTTGCAGAACCAAAAGGTAAGGTTGCTTCACCACGCAGTCTGTCTGTCACAGCCAGCAATCTTACTTCGCTGTTACAGCGTCCCACGGTATTCTTGCTGCCGACATGTCCAGCCTATGAACGGCAAAGGCTCATCGACAAGGATGTTTATTTCATCGCATCTGACAAATACGTTCACCTGCCGATGCTTCTGGCTAACGAGCGTATTCGCAAGACCAAACAGGCAAAGGCTCTGACACCAGTAGCCCAATACCTGCTGCTCTACCATTTGCAGATAGAAAGTATCGAAGGGCTGGCAGCACGAGACTTAGAAGACAAGTTGCCTTATTCATATGCAAGCATTACGCTTGGCATTACTTGCCTTGAAGACCTGGGGCTGTGCCAGAAGGTGGCAGATGGCTCCAAGCGGAAAGTCATCCGCTTCGATAAGACGGGGAAGGATCTTTGGGAACAGGCTCAATCCGTCCTCATCAATCCTGTTGATGAACGCATTTTCTGTGATGACCTGCTTTCAGATGGACACTACCCCGCATGTGGCATCAATGCCCTGGCACATTATACATGGCTCAACCCTGACCCGGAAAGGATTATTATGATGACCGTCAAACAGCTCCGTGACTTTAGGAGTTCTGGAACCTTGGTACGTCCTAATGAGTTCGACGGCAACATCATCATTGAGGCATGGAAATACCCGCCTGTCACCAAGATTGGTACTGAAGCCGAATGGGTGGACAGGCTATCATTGGCCGTTTCACTCCGTGAGGATGCAGACCCACGAGTGGAAGGCGAAGTTGAACGTTTAATTAATGATATAGAATGGAAGGATTAGAGAAATTCCGCGAAGCATTTGAAGCTTACTCAGAGAACTACGTTATCATCGGTGGCACGGCTTGTGACATCGCTATGACCGGGACGGCAGTACGTCCTCGTGCAACCCACGATATTGATATGATTGTCATTGTCGAAAAGATGACTGCTGACTTTGCCGAACACTTCTGGCAGTTCGTGCGTGAAGGCGGTTATCGCCCTGAAAAGCGCAAGCAGTCTGAAGGCGAAGCTCCTAAGTACGAGCTATACCGCTTTGTCAATGGCAAACCTGACTATCCCGAAATGATTGAACTGCTGTCACGGCATCCAGACATTCTCGGTGAGCCGAAGGGTCTGACCATTGAGCCGTTGCCTGTGGACGAGGAAACGTCAAGCCTGAGTGCTATCATCATGGATGATGATTTCTATCACTTCACCATCGACCACAGCAAACTGACCAACGGGCTTCGTCATGCTGACTCAGCAGCCCTCATCGCCCTGAAGTCACGTGCCTACCTTAATCTTTTGCAGGACAAGGCTAATGGCAAGCATGTCAACAGCAAGGACATCAAGAAGCATCGTTCTGACGTGCTGAAGAACGTGGTCATCATGGAAGACAGTCAGATTACGGCTCCAGAGCCAATCATCGCTTGCATAAAAGAATTTGTCGTCTCAATCAGAAATGATTGGGATGCCCTCTCAGAGCCTCTTGCAAAGGCTCTTGACCAGAATCCTTCATTCATCGAGGCTCTGCTTGAACAATTAGATGGATTATTTGCCATAGAACAGTCATGAAGATACAGTATGCGTCTGACCTCCATCTGGAGTTTGCCGACAACTGGCGATACCTGAAGGAGAATCCCCTGCAAGTGACAGGGGACATTCTCGTTCTGGCTGGCGACATCGGCTACCTGGGGGATGACAACTATACCAAACATCCCTTCTGGGACTGGGCATCGGAGAACTACCAGCAGGTAATAGCCTGTATGGGCAACCATGAGTTCTACAAGTTCTACGACATCGCAAAGCTGAACGATGGTTATTGCCTTGAAATACGTCCTAATGTCCATAGCTATTATAACGCCATGGTGAGTATAGGTGACATTGACTTCATCATAACCACATTGTGGGCCAGGATTCCCCTGAAGGAGGCATATTATACGGAACAAGTGGTAAGCGACTTCCGGCGTATCATCTTCAATGGCGATATTCTCACCTTTGCTGATTTCAACCGCGAACATGAAAAGTGCCTGGCTTTCCTGAAGAACGCTGTATCAAGCAGCAAGGCCAGAATAAAAATTGTCGTAACCCATCATGTCCCATCCTTCCAGATGCAATGCCCCAAGTTTGCCGATAGCCAAGCTAACGGAGCTTTCACGGTTGAACTGGAAGACTACATCAAGGATAGCGGCATCGATTACTGGATATATGGCCACTCCCACTACAACGTGGATGTCGAGATAGGCAATACCAAATGTGTGTCCAATCAGTTGGGGTATGTATTTCATGGGGGGCATGAATCATTCGAGCCAGGTAAATATATCGAAGCATAACAACCCATGAAATTCTCCATGATATGTTCACTCAGTTCTCTGAAATATCTGCTCGATTCATCCAGGTGGACAAGTCAAAGGGTGTAAAACGCTTACTTTTTTCGCCACAATATATTGAGCATAAAATATCAACATTTAACGAAATATTCAACAGAATGAAAGAACAAAAGAACTTATCCTATAGTTTAAGAAAGGTGGCACATCCTTTCAAAAGCAGCTTAAACTCTATGTTTTTGCCGATTTTGAGCCTACTTGGGGCTTTTGCTACCTTAACAAATGTTAATTACGTTAAAAATGCGATTTTTGAAAATTATTTTGAGCAGTTTTCGCACTTTTCTACCGTTTAACGCCTAACTATCTGATAATCAACAATGTTTATTTCCTGCATCGGAAAGTGAAACGTGTTCAGACTGTCAATAAAGAACTTTTGTTAGAACAGCCGAGGCTCTTTGTCAAGATAGCTTTTTTGGTGCAGGGGAATGATCTTGTCAGTTGGCTTTAGATGACCGATCATCAAAAGAGAATGTGGGTCATGGAGATTGTAATTCTCTTTTGCCTTCTCATGGTCGTAGTTGGCATAGCAGTACCGACAGCCGTTGATGCAGGTGTTGTAGTCGCCAAGTCCACAGCTCTCCATGCACTTACATCCGGGCCGGTTGCCTTTCTCTGTTATCGTCTTAAAGCGTAAGCCAAGTGAATGCTCATAGATAGCTCGTGTCATGCAGCCGCTGCCGTGGATGCCGTATTGCCCATAGTTCTCTTTCGTGCCGCAGGTTTGGATATACAAATGATGCTTGGAAGCAATTTCGCCAAAGCCTTTTGCAATCCGCTCCTTCTGTTGCTCTGAAATCGGTAGCAGCTCCGGCATATGCAACTTTTTATACCACACCACGAAGCTGAAAAGGCAGCGGTCAGCGTATGGCGCTATGCGCTCGGCCATATAGTCGAAAGTCTCGAAATGCCGTTCAATGGTATATTTACCAGTCAGTAACACAGGGTCATACCGCCAGATGATTTTTTCTTTCCCTACATGCGCTGACAGGTCTTTCAGCGTCTCAATGCTCTCGTCAATGCTGGGCACATTGGGTTCGATGTCCTTACCATAGGCGGTGATGGTGTAGTGAAAATGACAATTGAAACGATCGGTGATCTCGTGCAGTCGCGGCATTATCGGACGATAATTCTTGCTGCAAAACTCCACCACGTCGATGGTGTCCGGGCTGAGTTCTATCCTATTCACCACATCATGGTAGAATGGGTTGCGGCTCAGAGCATAACCATCCCGAAAGCGGTTCAGCAGCCACTCCGAAAAATAGTTCACCGTATCAGTCCGTCCTCCAGTGTTGAGTATCATGCTTACAATGCAAATTTCTTTCTGTGATTGACAATAGCGCCCATATTCTCCAACGACCAGTCAACAAGTTGGTTGAGAAGAGGAATGAGCGACAGCCCGCGATCCGTCAGTTCATATTCCACACGAGGAGGCACTTCCGGGTAGATAGTTCGCTTGATAAGATCATCAGCTTCCAAATCACGCAGTGTTGATGTCAACATCTTCTGCGACACATCGGGTATCGCCTTACAGAGATCGCGGAAGCGCATGGGCTGCGAATTGCCTTGTAGGGTCAACAGCACAAGCAAAGACCAGCGATCGCCTATCCTTGAAAGCACATTCCTAATCGGGCAGTTGGGAAACAGCGAATCTACAACTTGATTTCTTATCATATCCGGTGCATTTTATACGTAACAACCGCCACGGACTCGAAATAAGCCCATGACGGTATAGTGTTTGAAAGTATTCTTTATTACCACTTCACTTGCTCCTGTAGGATAACACCATCTGTAGCGTCATCTTGTGTGAACAGTGTTTCACGATACTGGACACAGAGCACAACCATCGGTTCCGTTCCGTTATTGTGAATGGTGCGCTTGCCTTCCGGTGAGACACGCACCACGCTGCCCTCCTGCAGCGGAATGTTCACGCCGTCAACCTGATACTCACCCTTGCCGCTGAGCACGAAGTAGAGTTCCTCATGAGTCTTATGGGAATGGTAGAAACCGCCCTCCTGACCGGGAGCATAAATTTGAAATGAGAATTCCGAGCCGCTTGTGCCGAGAGCCTGCCCACCAAATACCTTACCGGGAATCTTTACATCACCCATCGCGAGGACATACTCACCTAAGTCACTCATCTTGCCGAAATCAACGGCTGCGAAATTCTTGCCTTCTGCAATTTTCTTAGTTTCTTTCATAATAGTGTCTTTTTACGTTTACTTACTTTTTGTTTGCAGGAGCAAAGATACCAACAGTTTCAGTTTCCTGCAAGAAGGCACATAAAAGTAAGACTCTTACTTATAGGTAACTATTGCTGATAATCAATCTGTTACGAAAAGCAATTTTATACTTGTTTAGCACTATTCAATCCATATTTTTTATTAATGGACAATGAAGCCATGTTCATAGAATATTCTCTATCTCCACCAGCTTGTCGACGATGTAGTTCGGTTGTCTGTCCAAGGTATGTGGGTCAACGTCCCAACGGTTAAAGAAGATGGTATCCAATCCAGCATTGATAGCCCCGGCAATATCCGTGTCGTAGTGATCACCAATCATAATGGTCGTCTCGCGCTGAGCACCCGTCTTGGTGAAGGTGTAGTCAAAGAACTCCTTGCGGGGCTTGTTGGCACCAGCATCCTCACTGAGAATGACAGTCGAGAAATAGCCCTCCAACCCTGCGGACTTCAGTTTGCGGAATTGAACCTCATGGAAGCCGTTGCTGCAGATATGCAGCCGGTAACCTTTATCCCAGAGATAGTCCAATAGTTCCTTTGCTCCCGGTATGGTACCCGGCTCCTGCGATATGATATCGCCATAGCGGTCGCTGGCGGCAATGCACCACTCTGGAGTAACCCACGACGTGTCACCGCCACATGCCTTCACCATCTCCGTAACCGGTCTGCGATACCGCTCCACGATCAGCATGTCACGGTTTATCTTGCCATGGGCATACTTCGCCCACACATCGACGTTAGTTGCAAAGTACGCGTCTCTAAATGCCTCGTAGGACGGCATAATCTTCTCCCAATGCCGTTCGTCGAAAAGCTTTCTCAGCGCTATCATGCTGTTGCCATGAGTATCGTACAGCGTGTCGTCAAAGTCTATGAACAAGTCTTTATACCTCATTGTTTGAAATGTTTTGATGCACTCACACTTTATTCTCATCGGTCAGATGTGTTTGTGTAAGTTCTTGATGGTAATGTTTACAGTAATACGAAAGTGGAATAGTAGACAACAACGACCCGACAACAGATGCCACTGGTATAATAAGAACCAATGGCGACAGACACTTAGGCCTGCTGCCGCTTGGAATCATAGTCATGTGACTAAAAAGTAATATGACTGATAATATGGTAATATTCACCGAAAACCATATCAAAATAGTCTGTATCGGCCATGGTTTCTTCCTTAGCCAATACCATATTGCACTCCCAATGACAAGATATGGAACTAAGTATAGCATGGCAAAGCATAAACACAATCCAACAAGTTGCGGGCTTATCACTATTGTCATTGGAGAGGACAAGAATAGCCATGAGGTTGGATTCAATAGCATGGCAATCATAGAACAGTAAAACATTCTCTGCATGATTGTGCATAATACCGGGTACCTGGATTTTATGCGAGTATAATATGCAAACTTCATTTCTATTTTTGTCAAGTTTCTATTCATTCAACTATCGTTGCCACGACCTTCCGTGCTCCACCGTCATTGCGGAACTCGCAGAGGTAGATACCCTGCCATGTGCCAAGATTGAGCTTTCCGTTAGTGATGGGAATGTTGATACTTACACCCGTAATGATACACTTTGCATGTGCCGGCATATCGTCGGAACCTTCAAGGATATGCTGATACTCTGGCATGTTCTCGGGAACGAGCCCGTCATAGATAGTCTCCATATCACTCCTTACGTCCGGATCCCAATTCTCACATATACTTAATGCACAGCTTGTATGCTGCACAAAGAGGTTGAGCAGTCCCGCCTTAGGCAATTGTGGCAGCTGCCGGAGTACCTCGTCGGTTATCAGATGGAAGCCACGGGGCAGAAGCTTCAACATAAATTCTACTTGCTGTACCATCAGAACTTTATCTCTTTTGTAGGAGCTGAGAAAGAACAGAACTGAGCGACACCTTCCGCGATAAACAGAACTGCAGTGTTGTCATCATCGGCAGAGTACATTCCCTTCAGTTCCGGATTCTTGTCAAGCACATAAGCCTTCGCCTCCCGGCTGTCGTCGTTGACGAGCTTGCCACTGATGCGAATCCACTCGGTACCGGACGGCTTCACAGCAGTAATTTCGAACTTCGGGTTGGCCATCATCTGTTTGAATACCTTTTTCTTCTTTCCTGTCTGGATGTAGAGTTTGCCGTTAAGCACCTCCGCCACTCCGAACGGACGAACACGAGGTTGGTCACGATCCACTGTGGCAATGTAGAATACACCACACTCGTGGAGATAGTCACGAACTTCCTGCACAGCGTTTTTTGTCTGTGCGTTTACAACCATTGCTGTCATCAGCATAAAGAGTAAAATCAGTTTTTTCATATTCATAAATCTTTATCAAAGCAAAACGCATCATCCATGTGTTGGTATGTCGCATGCTCCTTCAAACCGGAGCATGCGACATATCAGCGATTGGTGAAGTGAAAGAGATGGCTCGCTCACGCCGAATTGTATAATGTGTGGCTGTCTGACCGCCTATTAGGAAACATCCCTTTATGCTGTCTGCGTCTACGCCAACCTTTCCCAAATAGTTTCTGTCAAGACAGAGCATCAGCGTGGGATAGCAATCAAAAGCGTCAAGCTACAGATCCCTCCGTGTTACAAGACAATGGTAATGGTATTACCGTGCTGTGGTAACCGTATTACCAGACCTTGGTAATCACATTACCAGGCTTTGGTAACGCTGTCATAACGGCGCTATGAGAAGTCATAAACATCACGATAGCCATCAAAACGCAGGTTATCGGTATAGCCGCGCTGCCGGAATAGACCGAGAATGTGGTCTTGCTGCTCAGGTGTGAGAAGCCGCTCACCATTGTGATAGCGATAATAGGTACCGTTTCCACCAAGATAATCTTTGATGGCCGAGCGCAGCGGAGAAGCGTCGCGTTGCTTCACATCCACAAATAGCGTATCAAAGCCCCATGCGGCATGTATCTTCCTTATCCTCTTGTATTGCCCGCAATGGCCGTCGTGCAAGGCAGTTGGGTAGATGGCTGGTCCCCATGTTCGTCCGCCGGGAATGTGAAGGCCGACAAGATGGTTGAGGCAAGTCTCTGCCATGGGGCAGCCGGGCACAAAACACACCGGCCATGAGGCCGGCACGATGTCGAAACTAAAGTCGACATCAGCTTTGACTTTATTCATTTGAGCTTTTTTCCTGCAAATATACTATTTTTCCCTTTTATTAATGCTACTGTGGCGAATTATTTTTGAAATCATTGCTCGAAAAACGTCCAGGCACGGCGGTGGTCAGCAATGTGTTCTCAAAAGCCACTATATATAATAAGGCGGCAGGAGAGTGGGGCTTCGTCTTTGTAAAATATATAATCTTGGCTTGTAAAATTACGAGATTGAAGGAATGAAAGAGGGAACAAGATGCACAAACGCCTACCAATTGTGCAAATTGTAGGCTGTTTTTATGCATTTCGTTTGGTCAAGAAGTAAAATATTAGTAATTTTGCCCCGTCGTTTCCGAAACATTACAAACTTAGTTATATATATGAAATTGAACATTGTAGTACTTGCCAAGCAAGTACCAGACACAAGAAACGTGGGCAAGGATGCCATGACCGCCGAAGGAACGGTCAACCGCGCCGCCCTGCCCGCCATCTTCAATCCTGAAGACTTGAACGCCCTGGAGCAGGCTCTCCGCATCAAGGATCTTGACCCGAAAAACGTCAAGGTGGGCATCGTTACCATGGGTCCTCCGCGCGCTGGAGAGATCATCCGCCAAGGACTCTACCGCGGCGCCGACTGCGGTTGGTTACTCACCGACCGCAAGAGTGCGGGCGCCGACACCCTCGCCACCTCTTATTTTCTGTCCAAGGCCATAGAGAAGATCGACAAGGAAGTTGGCCACGTCGACATCGTGCTCGGCGGCCGCCAGGCCATTGACGGCGATACGGCTCAGGTGGGTCCTCAGGTGGCTCAGAAGCTCGGCCTCAACCAAGTGACCTACGCCGAGGAAGTGCTCAAGATCGAGGACGGCAAGGCTACAATCCGCCGCCATATCGACGGTGGCGTGGAGACAGTAGTGGCTCCTCTGCCCGTGGTGATCACCGTCAACGGTTCTGCCGCCCCCGCACGCCCCTGCAACGCCAAGCGCGTGATGAAATACAAATACGCTACCTGCCCCATGGAGCGCAAGGGCGACGAGCCTTGGAGCGACCTCTATGAGACACGCCCCTACCTCACTCTCGGACAGTGGAGCATCGCCGACTGCGGTGCCGACTACGAGCAGTGCGGACTCGCCGGCTCACCCACCAAGGTGAGCGCCGTGAAGAGTATCGTCTTCCAGGCTAAGGAGAGCCAGACCCTCACCAGCACCGATGCTGATATCGAGGGACTCGTGAAAGAATTGTTGGACAAAAACATTATTGGCTAATCAGGATATGAACAACGTATTTGTATATTGCGAAGTAGAGGGCACCACCGTGCAGGAGGTCTCTCAGGAACTTCTTACCAAAGGTCGTAAATTGGCCAATCAGTTAGGCGTCGACCTCGAGGCCGTCGTGGCCGGCACCGGCATCAAGGGCAAGGTCGAGGACCAGCTGCTGCCCTATGGCGTGGACAAGCTCTATGTGTTCGACGGTGAGGGTCTCTTCCCCTATACCTCGGCTCCCCATACCGATATCGTGGTGAAGCTTTTCCAGGAGCAGCAACCGCAGATCGCCCTCATGGGCGCTACCGTCATCGGCCGTGACCTCGGCCCCCGTGTGTCAGCAGCCCTGACCTCCGGACTGACCGCTGACTGCACCCAACTGGAGATCGGCGACTACGACGACAAGAAGAGCGGCAAGCACTATACCGGCATGCTTCACGCCATCCGCCCCGCTTTCGGCGGAAACATCGTGGCCACCATCGTCAACCCCGACCATCGTCCGCAGATGGCTACCGTGCGCTCTGGCGTGATGCAGAAGGCTCTCTACGAGGGCAAAGCCAAGGGCGAGGTGGTCTATCCCGATCCCAAGGACTATGTCTCTCCTACCTCCTACGCCGTACAGGTCATCGACCGCCACGTGGAGGCTGCCAAGAACAATCTCAAGAGCGCCCCGATCGTCGTGGCCGGCGGCTACGGCATGGGCTCGAAGGAAGGCTTCGACATGCTCTTTGAACTCGCCAAGGAACTCCACGGCGAGGTAGGCGCCAGCCGCGCCGCCGTCGATGCCGGGTGGGTTGACCACGACCGGCAGATCGGTCAGACCGGTGTCACCGTGCATCCAAAGGTATACATCGCCTGCGGCATCTCCGGACAGATCCAGCACATCGCCGGCATGCAGGACGCCGGTATTATCATCTCGGTCAACAGCGATCCCGATGCGCCCATCAACGCCATCGCTGACTATGTCATTACAGGCACGGTGGAAGAGGTGGTCCCTAAACTCATTAAGTATTACAAGCAGAACACCAAGTAATCATGGTAGACGTAAAGAAATTAGAATATTACCTCAACAGTCCTCTCATGAAGAGAATCGTTGAGCTGAAAGAAAGAAACTTCGCCGACAAAGACCAGTTCGAGGACGCTCCCGTCAACTACGACGACGCCATCGAGAACTATAAGCGCATCCTGGCCATCACCGACGACGTGGCCAAGACCATCATCGAGCCCAACTCGGAAAGCGTGGACCAGGAAGGACCACACCTCGAAAATAACCGCATGGTCTATGCCAGCAAGACCTACGAGAACCTCGATGCTACCCGCAAGGCCGGCTTGTGGGGTATCTCCATGCCACGCCGCTTCGGTGGTCTGAACTTGCCCATCACAGTCTTCTCCATGCTCTCTGAGATGGTGTCTGCCGCTGACTCCGGCTTCCAGAATGTGTGGAGCCTGCAGAGCTGTATCGATACACTCTATGAGTTTGGTACACCCGAGCAGCAGGCTAAGTATATCCCCCGCATCTGCCAGGGCGAGACAATGTCCATGGACCTTACCGAGCCCGACGCTGGCTCTGATCTGCAGCGTGTCATGCTCAAGGCTACACAGGATGCTGACGGCACATGGCGACTCAATGGTGTAAAGCGCTTCATCACCAACGGCGACTCCGACATCCACTTGGTGCTGGCCCGTTCCGAGGAAGGCACACGCGACGGACGTGGTCTGTCGATGTTTATCTACGACAAGCGCGACGGCGGCGTGGACGTGCGCCACATCGAGAATAAGCTCGGTATCCACGGCTCTCCTACCTGCGAGCTCGTCTACAAGAATGCCAAGGCTGAGCTCTGCGGCGACCGCAAGCTGGGTCTTATTAAATATGTGATGAGCCTGATGAACGGCGCCCGACTGGGTATTGCCGCACAGAGCGTCGGCCTCGAGCAGGAAGCCTACGATCAGGCACTGGCCTACGCCAAGGAGCGCACACAGTTCGGCAAGAAGATCATCACTTTCCCCGCCGTCTACGACATGCTCTCTCGCATGAAGGCCAAGATCGACGCTTCACGCGCCGTGCTCTATCAGACTGCACGCTACGTCGACATCTACAAGACTCTTGAGGACATCTCGCGCGAGCGTAAGCTCACTCCCGACGAGCGCAAGGAGATGAAGAAATACAGCCGTCTGGCCGATGCCTTCACGCCGCTGGGCAAGGGTATGACCTCAGAGTATGCCAACCAAAACGCCTACGACTGCGTCAGCGTCCACGGTGGTTCCGGATTCATCATGGAGTACAAGGCTCAGCGCCTGCTGCGCGACGCCCGCATCTTCTCCATCTATGAGGGTACTACCCAGCTGCAGGTGGTCGCTGCCGTTCGCTACATCACCAACGGCACCTATCTCGGCATCATGCGCGAGATGCTCGCCGAGGATGTCTGCGACTGCATGAAACCGCTCCGTGACCGCATGGCCAAGCTCGTGGACCTCTACGAGGAGGCTGTCGAGAAGGTCAAGGCCGACGAGAATCAGGACGAGCACGACTTCCTCGCACGCCGCATGTACAACATGACCGGTGACATCATCCTCTCGCTGCTGCTCCTGCGCGACGCCACCAACGTACCCGAGGAGTTTGCCAAGAGCGCCAACGTTTACGTGCGTATGGCCGAAGAGGAGTGCGTGGGCAGCCATGCCTACATCATGAACTTCAAGGCTGATGACCTGAGCAACTTCGTGGCAGAGTAATCCGCCCTACCGCGAATCAAATAAATATATCCGTCGCATAGCTGATGCATCCGATGCACAGCCGTGCGGCGGATTTATTTTATTGTATATTCATGGGTGACATTACCAACCTCCTACTTTAGCATGATACTTTTCTCTTATTAAACAGCGAAAAGTCGCTCTCTTTCAAATATTATGTGTAACTTTGCGACATATTTATGAGCTTATGAAATCATTACGAGAGATATACCGCATTGGCAAAGGACCTTCATCGAGCCATACCATGGGTCCGCAGAAAGCAGCACAACTCTATCTGAACCAGCACCCCGAGGCCGAAGCCTTCCGGGTGACACTCTACGGCTCACTCGCCGCCACGGGCAAAGGCCACATGACCGACGTTGCCATCAAAGATGTACTCGAACAGCAGGGAGTGGTGGAGATTATTTGGAAACCCGACGTTTTCCTTCCTTTCCACCCCAATGCCATGAAATTTGAGGCACTCGACACTCCGAAGCCGCAAAAATCATCCGATAACGGTCGTGCCTCTTCACCCTGGGTCGTCTACTCTATCGGCGGTGGAGCATTGTCAGAGGGCAACCACCCCACCGGCATCCTTCCCGACTCACCGAATATCTATCCTCTCACCCACCTGGTCGATATCCAGCACTGGTGCGACAACACGGGTCGCGCTTACTGGGAATATGTCAAGGAATGGGAAGATGACAGCATCTGGGACTATCTCCATGACGTATGGGAGGCCATGAAAGCAGCCGTGGAGCGCGGCATCAAGCACGACGGACGCCTGCCCGGACCACTGAACCTGCAGCGCAAGGCGCCCACCTATTACGTCAAGGCGCAAGGCTATAAGCAGAGCCTGCAGACACGTGCTTTGGTCTATGCTTATGCCCTTGCTGTCAGTGAAGAGAATGCCAGTGGCGGTACCATCGTCACTGCACCCACCTGTGGTGCCTGTGGTGTCATTCCCGCTATACTATACCATCTATGGGAAGGCCACGACTTCTCCGAGAACCGCATCCTCCACGCCCTCGCCACAGCCGGACTGGTAGGAAACATCGTCAAGGAAAACGCCAGCATCTCTGGAGCCGACGTGGGATGTCAGGGTGAGGTCGGCGTGGCCTGCGCTATGGCCTCGGCAGCTGCCTGTCAACTCTTCGGTGGCAGCCCCGCACAGATAGAGTATGCCGCCGAAATGGGACTGGAACATCACCTGGGCATGACTTGTGACCCCGTATGTGGACTAGTGCAGATTCCCTGCATTGAGCGCAACGCCTTCGCCGCCACACGCGCCCTCGACGCCAACCTCTATGCCTCGTTCAGCGACGGTAAGCACCGCGTCAGCTTCGACAAGGTCGTAGAAGCCATGCGGCAAACCGGACACGACCTGCCATCGCTCTACAAAGAGACCTCGGAAGGCGGCTTGGCAAAACTAAGTATCAACACCCCTGACAAAGTCCTATGAGAAAGATCGTTTATCTCTTCATACCTTTCATCGTCCTCTCACTGATGACCACCTCCTGCCGAATGGCTCCTAAGGAAGAGCTCGGCGACACAGTGGCTTCCAAGGTCTTCGAGCCCATCGACACCGCAGCCTTGCATCGCAAGCAGGACGCCGAGATGAAAAATATCAAAGACAGTGCCGACATCTTCTATGTGGGACCGGCCACAGATCAGAAAAGCCTGCAACTCATCAGCTATCCCAGCCGACGCGACACCCTCACGATGGGTCGCACACGGCACATCAAGAGATTAGGTTCGACTGACGTAGGACATATCGTACGCATTGAACTGTGGACAAAAGGCAAGGACAAACTCGTGTCGAAAATCGAAGAATATCAGCCCACCATGAAAACTGCAAAGAAGAAATAACAGCAAAGAAGATGGATTCGTGAGGGCGGAGGCTATCCCCGACCTCACTGACCATCGAAATGACCAAATCATGAAGAAATCAGCACGCGGACATAAAAAAGATGACCGTTTTCTTTGGGGTTTCACAAATAATGCCTATATTTGTAAACCTAAAAAGTAAATGAATGACGTGGCTTGTATTTCTTTTAGAGTTTCTTGCTGTATGTATAATCACTGCGGGATTCACCCTGCTCATACACTTCTTGGAACAAAGAGGTGAAAAGACCAGGTTGAAGCTCGATCATGCGCAAGAGCTCAACAAGAAGCGCCTCGACAAAGCACTTAAAGCGCTCAACACACAAGCTCTTTGGGAGAAAGACCACGACGATCTGGTAGCCCGCTTTGATTATCAGAGTGGGCACTTCCGTGTGAGACTGGAGAAAAATTCTGTTTACACCCGACTCTTCTTTTTCTACTTCTTTGATACTCCTATCAGCTATCTCGAACCCGTGCGCAGCCTTTGCAACCGATGCAATCTCAACGCCGAAAGTTGCCGCATCGTCTACACCATCAACGAGAAGACGGGGAAAGTGGATCTGCATATTATCGACACGCTCACCCTACACGACGACGATGCCATTGACAACCTGCGCAAAGAGCTCAGCAGCATTTTCTATTGGCAGGCGCTGTTTGTCCAACAATACAGCGAGCTGAGACCTTCCTCCAACCATATCGACAACCACGACGTGGAGAAGCAGGGCGCTGAATGGCAGCACGAACTTTTCCTCTTACGTGAGCAGGAGATGATGCACCAAAGCGAAGGACCCAACTGGCACGAGCAGAAAGGCTCAGAATTCAGCCTCGCCCACCTTCTCACCGCCACGCTGGGACTCTCATCTCTGCAACCTGTAAGCCTGGACATTTGTCGGGGTGACAAGACCGAGCATCACGACAATACCAATGAGATTCTCTCCTACCCCATTCATCAGGCAATCATCAAAGACGAAAATGTAACCAGTTCCTCCGCCATGCTGCGGCTTAGTTTCAGCAATCCAAGTGAGCCATCTGTCCGTCAGCAGCTTATCATTGATGTAGAGGATGAAGGACAGTCGACTGACACCATCTACTATCGGGTCACATTATGTCTCATCCCTACTCCATTAACCCCGGATCTCCCCATGGAAAGCAATGACCATATAAAGACTGCTACAAGTCTCCTCCTCGGTTATGACCTCAAGGGCAAGAAAAATGTTCAGGAGAAATTCAACTATATCTGGAAAGAGGCAATGGCCAAACAGCAAAAAGGGAGCACTGACCAACTCAGTAACGACGAGAAACTGCTCCTGTACTTGCAAACACCACAACTTAGGCAGCTCTTTCTCGAAAGCAAGGATCTCATCCATGAGAAACGATACTACGAGGCAATCCGGAGGTTAGAGCCCGTATATCAGGAATTGGCGAAAGACCGTGGAGAGATGGTACCGGAGGAACTCAATAACTATTTCGAAGTAAGCTATCTCCTTGGATCATGCTATACATGCTTAGGTCGGTACAAAGAGGGGGCATACTACCTGCAACCCTTGGTCAGTACTCGGCGCATCACTTACACAGAAATGTATATCAACTGCCTGGTCAACTCGCACGACAGCCGTGCGCTGAACTTTATCAACGGATTGCTCAGGGAAATCGTGCCCCCCATGGAGAGTAGTAATACCGATGATGAAGAAGGCTATTCGGATGAACAGCAATCCGAAAAAGCCTTCATCAACTTCCTCAGACGCCGGAAAGCTTACATTCTCGTGGAGCTAAAAGACTATGACAACGCCGAAAAGCTCCTTAAGCAAATGCTCGACGAGCCCGACAGCAGCGATTTTACACTGCAAGAATTGGCATACATTCAGAAAAATAAAGGTAAATAAAAAACATACAACAACACACAGCAAGGACTATCCTGCTGACTCACAACATTATCAAGCAAAAATGTACTATATACAAAAGAGCTTCGAAATTTCTGCCAGCCATCATCTCAAACTGACTTACAGCAGTAAATGCACACAGGCGCATGGACACAACTGGCATATCACCGTTTATTGCAAAGCACGGGAGCTCAACGAGAATGGCATGGTCGCTGATTTTGGACAAATCAAACAACTCATCCACAGCCGCCTCGACCATCAGGACATCAACAAGGTGCTGCCCTTCAACCCCACTGCAGAGAATATTGCACGATGGATAGTCGACAAAGTACCCAACTGCTACAAAGCTATGGTTCAGGAAAGCGACAACAACATCGCGTGGTATGAGAGAGACGAAGACTAAATAATATAAGAAAATAATATAAGAAAATAATAAAAGCAAGATAACGATTATCGTCATATGAAGGAGTATCGGATCAACGAGATCTTCTACAGTCTGCAAGGCGAAGGACGCAACACGGGGCAGGCGGCGGTTTTCATCCGTTTCAGCGGCTGCAACCTCCACTGCTCGTTTTGTGACACCGATTTCACAGAGTATACACCAATGACGCTCGACGACATCGTGCGTCGCTTAACTGACTTCCCTTCACCCAAGTCCACGGATGTGGCAATTTGGTGCATTCTCACGGGTGGTGAGCCTTCGCTGCAAGCCGATGATGAGCTTGTCTGCCGCCTCCACCAACTCGGTTATCGAGTGAGTATGGAAAGCAATGGCACGCACCAGCCTCCCGTCGGTTTGGACTGGCTGACAGTCTCACCCAAGACCCAGCCAATCGTGGAGCAATGCAGTGAGCTGAAGGTGATCTTTGACGGTAAGGAGCACCCCTGCGACTTCAACATCAAGGCAAAGTACTATTATCTCCAGCCCTGCGATACCGGAGACCGTGAACAGAATCAACGCATCGTGCATCAATGCATAGAGTATATCAAGCAGCATCCCCGCTGGCAACTCTCATTGCAAACGCATAAGATGGTAGGGATTGCGTAATACCAAGCTCCCTACCAAGCCTCATCCCCGGGCCTCTCTCCAAAGGAGAGGGGAGTAATATGTTTCAGGAAGTAATTAGGCACGGAAGAGGGAGTAAGTAATTCAACATTAGACAATTCATCACTCAACATTCATCATTCAACATTAGACAACTCATCATTCATCATTCAACATTCATAAATGCTCATTCTTCACTGGTTAGGAGTAGGTATTTACACCTTGATCGTGTTGATCGTCATGCTCAAGGTGTTGATGGACAACCGGCAGCCGTCCAAGACCATGGCGTGGCTGTTGGTACTATGGTTCATCCCTCTGCTGGGCATCATCCTCTATTTCTTCTTTGGGCAAAACACACGCAAGGAAAGAATGATCAGCCAGCGGTCGCTTGACCAATTGACCAAGCGAGCTATGCTGGAGTTTGCCGAGCAGCGCGATCTGCGCATCCCCGAAACCTATCGTCCGCTGATGTCGCTCTTTAAAAACCAGAGCATGGCTCTGCCATTTAAAGACAACGAAGTGGAGATCTATACCAATGGCTATGAGTTTTTCCCTTCCCTGCTCCACGAGATCAGCAAGGCCCGCGACCACATACATATCGATATCTTCATCTTTGCCGACGATGCTCTGGGCAACCTCATTGCTGATGCTCTCATCGACAAAGCCAAGGAAGGAGTGGAAGTGCGCGTCATCTACGACGACGTGGCCTGCTGGAAGGTACGTGGCAGCTTCTATGAGCGTATGCGCGACGCCGGCATTGATGTCCACGCTTTCATGCCCGTGAAGTTTCCGGCTTTCACCTCCAAAGTCAACTACCGTAACCACCGCAAACTGGTGATCATCGATGGTAAGGTAGGATTCATCGGCGGCATGAACTTCGCCACGCGCTATGTCAAAGGCACCGGCAAGCTTGCTTGGCGCGATACCCATCTCAAGGTGACCGGAGGAGCCGTCTATGCCATTCAGCGCGCCTTTCTCGTAGACTGGTATTTCGTCGACCGCACGCTAGTCTCTGACCGGAAATACTATCCAGAACTCGACAGGCGCATCTCCAACAACTGCCTTGCGCAAGTAGTAACAAGTAGCCCTATCTCTCCTTGGCCCGACATCATGCAAGGCTACGTGCGCGTACTGCTCGAGGCCAAGCACTACGTTTATATGGAGAGCCCCTACTTTCTCCCTACTGAGCCCATCCTATTTGCCATGCGTACGGCAGCACTGGCCGGTGTCGACGTCAGACTGATGATCCCCTTGAAAAGCGACTCACGCATTATCGACCGTTCCTCCATTTCCTACGTCATGGAGACATTGGAGGCCGGCGTGAAAGTCTATCTCTACAAAGCCGGATTCAACCACTCCAAACTCATGGTCTGCGACGATAACCTTTGCACATGCGGCAGCACCAATGTGGATTTCCGAAGCTTTGAACACGACTTCGAGTCAAACATCTTCTTCTATGACCGTGGGATGGCACTGCGCATGAAAGAGGTTTTCCTCAACGACCAGGCCAACAGTCTACCGATCGATGAGGTGCGTGAAGTGAAACATCAAAGCTTTTTCAGTCGACTGTGGGAGAGCATTCTACGAGTTGTCAGTCCTCTGATGTAGCCTGCCCGCTTGTCGTCAGTCTACTGACGTGGCTATCCGATTGTGATTACATATTCGCTCATGAAGCTCGATCCAGGCAACAACTGGTTGACGAGGTATTTGTCACGTAATTCTCCATCGAAGCCATCGACATCGGTCACGCCATACCACGGCTCAATACAGATGAAGGGCGCGTCTTTTCCGCCCGGACTCCAAATGCCGAGTGCCGGAGCCTTTGTCTGAACAGCCACCGCAGTCTTACCCTCAGCATCCAACAGTTCTATCTTTCTGATCTGACTATGATCAAATACCAGAGCATCGCTGTCGAAGCTGTGCGTGTCAAAAGCCCACACGCCCTTATCAGTCTTCACCTCCTCATGATGTGTGCGATCCAGACAGCCTTGCTCGGCCAAGAAGCAGCGGATCGGCTCTGTATTGTCGAAGCGCAGACGACCGTGAAGAGGCTCACCCTGCTTCATATCAGGCACATTGAAGGCCGGATGCCCTCCCACTTGAAACCAAATGATCTTGTCGTCGGTATTCTCCACATGCCACACCACATGCAACTGATTGTCCTTCAACTGGTAGCTCACGGCAAGATTGAAATGGAAAGGATACTTCTTCAGCGTCTCTGCCGAGTCGTGCAGGGCAAAGACTACCTGTTCATCACCTTTGGCAATCAGATGGAAATCCATGTTGCGTGCAAAGCCATGGCGGGGCAAAGGATAATCCTTGCCACACACATGATAGACACCATTCCACAGACTTCCCACAATGGGAAAGAGTATCGGCGAATGACGACCCCAGTATTTGGGATCGGCCTGCCACAGATATTCTTTACCATGTGTATCCTTCATGCTGACAAGCTCTGCGCCGTGATCAGCGATTTCCACAGTGATTTGTGAATTCTTTATCTGCTCCATTATTCTCAACGATTAGTTAATTTCATAGCAAAGTTATGAAAAAGTACGTTGATGAACAAGAGAAAATGATAATATCTCATAAAAATTGAGTAACTTTGCACTCGATATTACATTTTTGTTTAGCCAATAGGTTACCAATCATTTATTAAGACAGTATTCATGGAAGGGAACACTACAGAAAGCAGTACGTCGACAAAGGAGTTAACCCGCAAGCTCGACTTGCTGTTGCGTACCGGTGAGATTTTGATGAACAGCAGTGCCGACACCAGCCGTGTCAAACGCAACATGGAGCGCACAGCGGCTTTTCTCGGATTGCCAAAAGAGAATCTGCACATACAGATGGACTATTATATGTTGCAGGTGAACCTCAGCGATGAGACACACTCCTACTCCAAGATGCGCCGATGCGACAAGCACGCCATCAACTTCTTCGCCATTCAGGAGATCAGCAAGCTTTCGTGGCGCGCTATCAAAGAAGACTACTCACTCGATAAGTACAGTGAAGAACTGGAGAAGATAGCGCACGGCCCGCACTACTACAGCGAGTGGATGATCGCTATTTGTGCCGGTTTTGCCTGCGGTGGCTTCTGCGTACAGTTCGGCTGCGACTGGACAGCCTTCTTCTACGCTTCCATTGCTGCCATCCTCGGCAACCGCCTGCGTATGTGGCTCAACAAGAAAGGCTCCAACAGCTATTTCAATATTGGTGTGGCCGCCTTTGTCTCCACGCTCATCGCCTGGCTCACCACATTTCTCTCTACCTCAATTGCTGCCGCGCATCTGCCTGAGTGGCTCGCCATGGTGCTCCATTCCGACACACCCTACCATCCCTTTATGGCCTGTGCACTGTATATCGTGCCGGGAGTGCCGCTGATCAACTTCGTCAATGACATGTTAGACAACCATATTGAGAATGGACTCATCCGAGCCACCAACACCATGCTCATGGTCATGGCGATGAGCTTCGGTATCGCTCTTGCCATCAAGGTCTGTGGTCAGGACAACTTTGTCAAGGACCTGAGCATGATCCCGCACAACAGTTTCATCTCCTACGCCATTGCCGCCGCCATCTCGGGTATGGGCTTCGCCACCATCTATAACACCCCCAAGCGTCTCATGCCGTGGATAGCCTGCGGAGCCGTCATTGCCGTATGCTCGCGCAACTTTGTCAATCTCGGCCCTGCCAACCACAACATCGGTTTGGGCCAAGGCCTGATGATTGGTTCGCTCGTGGGTTCAGCACTCATCTCGGTCATCAACATCAAGATGGTGCACAAACTCCATACGCCTCATCAGGTCATCACCATCCCCGCTGTCATCCCGATGATTCCCGGTGTGCTGATGTATCGTGGTCTCTACGGCCTCATTGACATGCAGGGTATCGTGGGTGAGGTGACTTTTGCCGCTCACAATGCCATCAACGGATCTCTCGTCATCATCGTCATCGCCATGGGCGTAGCCATTCCCAACATCTTCGCCCGCAAGTGGATCGCTCCCAACCGCAAGCGCAAACTCAATCAGCTCATCGAGGAGCGCAAGGCCAAGGGTAAGTTCATCGATCTCTGCGAGTGCGAGTGCGAGACGAAATAACTGTCAACAACCATCATGCTGAAGATAGAAAATATTCGTGATAAGCGCATCGCCGTGCTGCTCTCCGGGGGCGTAGACAGCTCTGTTGTGGTCTACGAGCTCGCCCGGATGGGTCTGCACCCAGACTGTTTCTACATCAAGATTGGTCCCGAGGGAAAGGAGGAGTGGGACTGCAACTCCGAGGAGGACCTGGAGATGGCTGCCGCTGTGGCCGCTCGCTTTCACTGCCGTCTACAGGTCGTGGACTGCCATAAGGAATACTGGAGTCAGGTGACGCGCTACACTATGGAAAAGGTCAAGGCGGGTTTCACCCCGAACCCCGATGTGATGTGCAACAGACTCATCAAATTCGGTGCCTTCGACGAGAAGATGGGGCACGACTATGACCTCATCGCCACGGGCCACTATGCCCAGACCGAGTGGATAGACGGCCGCAAATGGCTCACTACCAGTCCTGACCCAGTGAAGGACCAAACCGACTTCCTGGCACAGATCTACAATTGGCAACTGCAAAAGGCTATCTTTCCCATCGGCCACTTCGTCAAGGACGAGGTGCGCGAAATTGCCGAGCGAGAGCATCTCATCAATGCCAAGCGTAAGGACTCGCAGGGCATTTGTTTTTTGGGCAATATCGACTACAACGAGTATGTCCGCCGCTATCTCGGTGAGCAGCCCGGCGACATCATCGAATGGGAGACGGGAAAGTGCATCGGCGAGCACCGTGGACTGTGGTTCCACACCATCGGGCAGCGCAAAGGACTGGGACTCGGTGGCGGACCGTGGTTCGTCGTCAAGAAAGACGTGACCAACAACATTCTCTATGTCAGCCACGGCTATGATCCGCAGACAGCCTACAAGCAGGATTTCACGATCCATAACTTCCATTTCCTCACTACCGAAGTGGATCAGCCTCGCGTGACGTTCAAGATCCGCCACACACCAGAGTATCTCACAGGCTCGGTGGAGCACGCCGGAGAAGGACGCTACATTATCCATGCTGACAAGAAGATCCATGGTGTGGCTCCCGGACAGTTCTGCGTGGTCTATGATGAACAGCACCACCGCTGCTTCGGCTCGGGTGAGATTGAGATGGAATAAAGACGGAATAGAGAAAAGACGAGATAAACAAGGTGATGGTTTTAGTAAAGGAATAAATCACTTATCATGACTACCACGACTCCATCAGCCACGAGCAGGAGATCAAGAAGCTTCAAGCCCTTGGTCGCTGGCCTGCACCGAATATATGGCGCGCATACAAGGCTGTTTCTTCCGCACTATCATGCCCCTGCTTAAACGCAACCACGTGATAGCCATTAACTGGGGACTGGTCACCGGCAAGACTAACACACGCTATGCCTGGAATGAACCGCATCCCGACGGCAGCGAACCCGAAGTATGGTTCCACGATATCCTACGGCCCGACGGATCGCCTTACATCCCCCAGGAGGTGGGAGTTCATCAAGAGTTTAACCCACTGAGAATAAAAGGGAAATCAGCTTCCCCCCCTTTTGTCAACATTCCAAGGAGACTCTCACAAAGATGTCATTTTCCCGCTCTTAGTATCAGTCGCAGGCTCTGCTTATAGTTGACATAGTTCCACAGCCAGTTGAGCAGCACGAAGAACTTGTTTTTCACGCCAAGGATCGAGCGCAGGTGCACGACAAGCCACAACAACCAGGCCGTGAGTCCGCCAAACTTCCATCTGCCTATCTCCGCCACGGCAGCCTTGCGACCTATGGTGGCCATTGTGCCGAGATTTTTATAGACAAAGGGCTTCATGTCCCGACCTTGCTCTTTCCGAAGAATATTCCGTGCCACATTCTCGGCCTGCTGCAACGCCACTTGAGCCAATTGTGGATGACCCAGTGGCCATGCGGCGTCGCCCTCGATGAGACTTTGGTCGCCAATAGCAAACACGTTGGTCATGCCTGTCACACGGTTCATACGGTCACAGAGCAGTCGTCCCGCATGCCCCACGGCCTCATCCGGCACGCCAGCTATGGTGTTGGCTTTCACGCCACTCACCCAAATAACATTAGCCGACTCAATGGTCTCCCCATTTTTCATTCTCACGACACGCCCATCATAGTCGGTCACTCGCCAGCCTTTGCACACATGAACGCCCATGCGGACCAGCTCCTTCTCTGCTGAAGCCGACGACTTCTTGTCCATCGCCTTGAGCAGACGGTCACCAGAGTTGACGAGATAGATATGCATCCGGTCAGCCAAATCAGGATAGTCACGAGGTACTACGTATTTCTTCATCTCGGCCAACGCCCCCGCAATCTCCACACCGGAAGGACCGCCGCCTACAATGACCACATTCATAAATTTCTGCCGTTTGTCCGCGTCTGTTTCCGTTTCCGCCAGCTCCAGATTATGTAGGATATGGTTGCGAAGAGCCATCGCGTCGCCAACAGTCTTCATCGGGAATGCGTTGCGCGCAATCTGCTCGTTGCCAAAGAAATTGGTTGTTGCCCCCATGCCCAGTACCAAGTAGTCGTAGTGAATGGTTCCGATGGAGGTTTGAATAGCTTTTTCTTTTTCGTCGATCGCCTTCACCTCTGCCATACGGAAATAGTAGTGGGGATAGCCTTGGAACAGTCGTCGGATAGGAAACGCGATGTTGCTGGGCTCCAGACCAGCCGAGGCCACCTGGTAGATGAGTGGCGGGAACTGGTTGTAGTTGTTCTTGTCCACTACAACCACCTGAAAACCAGAGTGGCGCAGACTCACGGCCAGTTTCAGTCCGCCCAGTCCACATCCCACGATAACCACTCTTGTGCGTTCTCCTCTTCGGATATTGGCTCTCATCGTCTCGCTCTTCAAGTCATTCATGTCATTGTTTCCCATCATTGTCTGCATATTTATGGTTTCACTCCTAATATGCTTGCCACAAAAGCTGTGCCGGCCATTTATTATTAGTAATGTGGTCACAATTGTTACCGACCGGTCATCTATGTGAGCCATTTGGCAGAGCAGGAATCACATTTGTTACCGATGACACTCGCTTTTTCAGCACCGTACCACCATGGCATTACTTTTGCAACTATGTCAGTGAAGTCGAAAAGACAAGTAAACAAGTAACAATTAAATATATACGATTATGAACAGTAAACTGACAAAGGACATGACGGTCGGCTCCATTGTAGCCGAGGATTTCAATCGCGCACAGACACTTGAGCAGATGGGCATTGACTACTGCTGCCACGGCTCGGACACACTGCAGACAGCCTGCGAGAAGAAAGGGCTCAACGCCGACGACGTGCTGGCAAAGCTCGACGGGAAAGAGGTTGCTACCGGCGGCGCTCCCGACTTCGCCAACTGGCCACTGGACCTGCTTCTCGACTATGTGCTGAAGAAGCATCACCGCAACTTCCACCTTCACCACGAAGCACTCATGCAACTCGTCAGTAAGGTAGCCAGCGTTCACGGTGTCCGTCACCCCGAACTCTTAGACGTGAGAGATGCTGTAGCCGCTTCGTTTGAGGAACTCGACAGCCACTTCGCCAAGGAGGAGAACATTCTCTTCCCACAGCTCTACGAGATGTATCATGCACAAGAAGAGGGTCGGCCCGCTGCTCCCTGCCATTGCGGAACCATCGCCAACCCCATCAGACAAATGATGCTTGAGCACGATGCCACAGGCGAGATGTGGGAGCATATCACCGAACTGACACACAACTTCGAGACACCGTCCGACGGCTGCGCATCCTATCATCTCATGAACCAGCAGCTCCGGCAGTTCTTCCTCGATCTCAAAGAGCACATCTCTCTGGAGAACAACCTCATCTTCCCGGGATTCCTGCAAATGGAGCAATCGGGAGAGTAAGCATACACACACCAAGGGCAGACTTTGGCCTGCCCATAAATTCAAATACAACTACTCATTGAAAGGTGAGTTCATTGCAACAAAATAATAAGAAAGGAATCAGAAATATGAAGAAGACAATCATAGTTTACGGATCCACCACCGGCAATTGCCAGGAGTATGCTGAGAAGATAGCTCAGAAGTTAGGCGTGAGCGATGTGAAGAATGTAGCCGACGTCGATGCCGACACGCTGTCTACGTACGACAATCTGCTGCTTGGAACCTCGACTTGGGGTGCCGGTGAATTGCAGGATGACTGGTACGACGGCGTGGAGATGCTGAAAAGTGCCGATCTCAAGGGCAAGACTATCGCCCTCTTCGGCTGCGGTGATGCCAGCGGATACAGCGACACGTTCTGCGGTGGCATGTCAGCTCTCTACGATGCCGTGAAAGACAGCGGCGCAAAACTCATCGGACAGGTAGCAGCCGACAACTACACCTATGACGACTCAGAGTCAGTAGTCGACGGTAAGTTTGTAGGCTTGGCCATCGACAGCTCCGAGGACGAGGACGCCATTGACAACCGCATTGAGAGCTGGACAGAAAGCATCAAGAGCGAACTATAGAAGATATGGAAAAGAAGATAGACCTCACACAGACCGTTTACCAGCTTACCCAGGCGCATCCGGAACTCATCGATATAATGGCTTCGCTCGGGTTCAGCGAGATCACGAAGAAAGCCATCCGGATGTCTGTGGGTAAGCTGATGACGATCAGTCAGGGAGCAGCCATGAGAGGCATCGGCATGGAAGCCGTAGTGAAAGCGTTGGAAGACAATGGATTTACTGTTGTCGGCAATCATACTAAGTCTGATGAACCGTCATCAAAAATACAGGAGGCTCCTGTGACTGACACTACCCAACAGATCAAATCACTGCTCCGGCGTATCAACGAAGGAGAGTCCATGGAGAGCGTACGCGCCGACTTCGTGAGCCAGTTCAAGGATGTACCCGCCAACGACATCATGCGGGCTGAGCAGGAACTCATCAGCGAGGGGCAGTCGGTCAATGAGGTAAAGAAGCTGTGTGATGTGCATTCTGCTCTTTTCCACGGCAAGAACAACGATGAAGATGTGCATCCGCATCTGCATCATGGTCTTCACCACGACCAAGAGGCAATGATGGTGGGGCAAGCTTCAGAGAACAGAGACAAGACTGCTGAGTTGCGGGCCATTGACGGTCATCCTCTTCAAACCTTCTATCATGAGAACGAAGCCATTGTCGAGGCACTCGGCAATGTGCTGCGGGCTTTGGATGGAGAAGAGGATGTGACAGACGCATTGCGCAAAGCTAGCGGATTGGCTGTGCACTATGCTAAAAAAGGTGACCTCATCTATCCACTGCTCAAAACGAAGCATGGCATCTACGGTCCGTCGCAAGTGATGTGGACCATTGACGACGAAATACGCGCTGAGTTCACTACGCTATTGAGACTGTCTGCTAAAGAAGACGGACTAAGCGACGACTGGAAAAATCGTGTGAAAGACCTCATCGGGCGGGCACGCGAGATGACGTTTAAGGAGAACCGCATTCTCTTTCCTGTCTGCACCGCCAACTTCACGGATGATGAGTGGCGGCAAATCTATGTCGACAGCAAGGCTTACTCAGAATGCATAGGTGTTATCATGAAAACTTGGGAAGATGGTGAGACGCTGCTCCGTGAGGAAAAGCACCAAAGCAGCCAACCAGTGACCGACGCAGCGGATGAGTTGCGAGTAGACATGCCGGGCGGTTCGCTCACCCTCAGCCAACTTACTGCCCTACTCGACACTCTTCCCATGGAGGTCACTTTCGTGGACGCCACAAACATCAACCGATATTTCAATCAGCCTTTCTCCGAGAAGTCGTTCAAGCGTCCGTTGGCAGCTCTTGGCCGCGAAGTGTTTTCATGCCATCCTCCAAAGATAGAGCCTATGGTTCGCGCTATCATCGCCGACCTGCAGGCGGGCAAGCGCGACCGTGTCTCTGTATGGATGGAGAAAAATCAACACGTCACACTTGTCACCTACCACGCTGTCCGTGACTCACAGGGAAAATACGTAGGGACCATGGAAACCGTACAAGATATGGAAGAAGCAAGGAAACACTTCTCTCAAAGTTAGGAGAATCAAGATAGAAATATCTTCGCGGTCATAACAATGACACTTTCAAATTTGCATTGCAACCGTTACACTTTTGCAAAACGCTCATTTCCTATTGGTCAAACGAATGCCAACTAATTGTCCGACATTCGTTCGACCTAACATATA
>CAVKHS010000012.1:0-93475 GCA_963656095.1 Paratractidigestivibacter sp. | reverse complement strand
AGAACGGAGCACCCGAACAGAACGGAGCACCCGAACAGAACGGAGCACCCGAACAGAACGGAGCACCCGAACAAGATGGAATGCTACCTAACTACCTTTGCCGCATATTGGCCTATTGCCGCATAGCCCTTCGGGTTGAGGTGGAGCCAGTCATCGGAATAGTCGGCGCGCAGGCGCTGAGGATCGGCAGGGTCACGGACGAGGGCGTCGAAGTCGATCAGCCCGTCGAAGTGGTCCGGCTTGCGGATCCACTCGTTGACAGTCTGCCGTATGGCCTCGTGGAAATAAGAGTACCAACCGTTGCCTTTCGTCGGCGTGATCGTAGCCCCGTAGACTTTGATGCCTTTGGCGTGGGCTTTATCGATCAGCGTCTGATAAGCGTTGATGATCTCCTGCACCATCTTTTCATAGTTGCCACTGCAGCAGCCGATGTCGTTGGTACCCTCGAAGATGATGAGTTTTGTGATATTTGGCTGGGAGAGAATGTCGCGGTCGAAGCGTACGAGCGCCGGTTCGCTCAGTCCGCCACGCACGACACAGTTGCCACCGATGCCCAGGTTGAGCACGCCGATGCCTTTCTGACAGCAGTCGGCTGTGCTCTTGCAGAACTTTGCGGACTCTTGCTTTTTGTCGCAACTCTTGTCTTCGCAGGACTTTGTAGACTCCTGCTTTTTGTCGCATTCCTTGCTTTCGCAGCAGATTCCGATTCCGTTGAGCGCATCGGAGAAGAAGTCGGTCCAGCGGTTTTGCAGGTTCGTCGTTGAGCCGCGTCCGTCGGTGATGGAGTTGCCGAGGACGGCGATGACTTCGTGCGGGGTGTTGCTGAGCACCTCCAGTCGGGTGATATTGTACCAGTGGTCAGCCTTTTCGCCTTGGCTGAAGTCAGCCTTTGGTGCGCCCTTACCGGCGAGGATATACGTGGTGGTGCGGCTGCCGCGGTGAGAAGTAGCGTGCTCAGGCGTGCGCTTGCCATAGACCACGGTGACGGCGAGACGCTGTCCGGGGCGCAGCTGATAGCCGAATGGGTCGGAATAGATGTCCTTGCCGGCTTCGAGCGTGAGGCTCCGCCGATGGTTGAAAGTCAGGTAGCGCACCGTCTTGGCGTTGATGCGAGCGTTGCAGGGCAGGACGTTGGTTTCCTGTTTCAGGATTTTGCCTTGAGGCGTATCGGCAGGGTCAGCGACATACACGGCGGTGATGTCCACGGGTCCGTTGCCGAAATGGTTGCTGAGCTGCATGCGCAGCGTGGTACCGCCCATCGAGACGTGGATGATCTGGCGCGCCGCACGGTTGGAGAGACTTGTCTTGGGCATGTCGCCCGGACCGGTAAACTCCGGTGCGGTAGCCCATGTTCCTTCCCACCGCTGGTCAGCGAAGAGCGGTGAGGTCACTAATAATAATAAGGTGACGATGCTGTAGAATAGTTTTTTTGTCATTGTGTGCAGTTTGTTATGCTCATAAAAGTTCTGACAGCCAAGAGTGAAGAAGGCTGCCAGAACTCTGTTGGTATTATTCCGCTGTGAGATAGAGTATGCGGCTGGCCCAGCTGGTACGGTCGTTCCAGTTGACGTTGTGTGTATATGGCACGTCGAGCCCATGCTCCATGAGGTAAGCACCGGAGTAGCTCTTACCCTCACAGTCAAGCGGCGTGTTGTCGATACGGTTGAGCTCGTGCACCTTGTAGCGCTTGGCGGGGTCGAGACCTGCCATACGCACGCGCGGCAGGTGCTGGTTCACGAATGTCTCGGTCTTCCACCAGTACCACACAGCCTTATCCTTGCTGTCGCTGACATACATCAGACTGGCCACTCCCTGCTTGTCAAACGGATTCTGCAGGCGGTAGAGGTTGCCCATCTGCACGATGGGACGGATCTGCTTGTACTCCGCGATGGCGTTGCGGCAGAGCGTCTTCTCTGCCTCGGTCATGTTCTTGGGCTGGATCTCCATACCCAGTCGTCCGCTCATGGCCACGTCGATACGGTATTTCAGCGGGATGAGACGGCCCGTCTGATGGTTCGGCGATGCCGAGATGTGGCAGGCCATGGCCATGGCCGGGAAGAAGTAGCTCGTACCCCACTGCATGTAGATACGCTGCAGGGCATCGGTGTCGTCGCTGGTCCAGAACTCATCAAACCAAGGCAGCGTGCCCCAGTTGACGCGTCCGCCACCGCTGGCGCAGTCTTGGATGATCAGGTCGGGATATTTTGCACGGATGCGGTCGAGCGTCTTGGCGAAGCCACGATAGTAGTCGATATAGAGGTGGCTCTGGTCGTTCATCGAGAGATACTGCGACCCGTGGTTCATGATGTCCATGTTGGCATCCCACTTGATATAAGCGATGTCGGGATGCTTCGTCATCAGGTTGTCGACGACAGAGAAGACAAAGTCCTGCACCTTCGGGTTGCTCATGTCAAGAACAAGCTGCGTGCCGCCACGTCCGAGAACAGGATCGCGTCCCGGAGCCTTGATGATCCAGTCAGGATGCTTCTCATAGAGCACGCTCTTGGTGTTGGTCATCTCGGGTTCAATCCAGATTCCAAACTTCACGCCATGCTTCTTTGCGTCGGTCAGGAGGCCGTCGATGCCGTTGGGCAGTTTGTTTCTGTCTACCACCCAGTCGCCGAGAGCGGCGTTGTCGGTCTTACGCGGATATTTCTCACCGAACCATCCGTCGTCCATGACGAAGAGCTCACCGCCCATGCCGGCGATGTCGCCCATCATCTGGTCCATACCCTTCTCGTTGATGTCCATGTAGACGCCTTCCCAGCTGTTGAGCAGGATCATGCGCTCCTTGTTGCCGTGAGCGAGCATATACTCACGGCCCCAGTGGTGGTAGTTGCGGCTGACGCCTGACTTACCTTCCTTGGAGAAGGTGAAAGCCACGGGCGGGGTGACGAAGGTCTCGCCGCGGCGCAGGTGGTATTCCGAGTTTTGCTCGTCGATACCCGCGAAGAAATAGTGGTACTCACTGTGGTCGGTGACCGTCTTGAGCTTGTAGCAGCCACTGTAGCAGAGGGCTGCGCCGATGACGTCGCCACTGTTCTCTTTGCCTTTACCGTCGAGGGAGAACATCACCTCGGCGTGCTGGCTCTGTGAGTTGTGCACACCGTAGTGGTTGCGCAGCGTCAGTTCACCGGGGGTCAGCGGCTCATCGGTGACGTTGGCCTCATTGGCCCAGGCACCGCTGAGATGGCTGATCCACACATTGCCGCGGCGGATGGGCAGCATGGCGGAGGCGAAAGAGGTGAGCGTCACCGTGCCTTTCTCCTTGTTCGTGATCTCTGTCCAAGCCTCGATCATGTCCACATCGTTGTAGGTGCGGTATTTCAGGTCGACAAAGAGATTGTATACGGGATCCTTGAGATGGATGGTCGTAATGTTGCCTTTCACGTCGGAACCCGTGACAACGAGCTGTGTTGATAGGTTGCCGTCGGCATGACGACAGGCAAAGGCAGCCGGATCGGGACAATCCAGACCATAGGCCGGATAGGCATCCATGCGCCCGTCCATCGGCTTTTGCAGCGTCTGCAGATCTGCACCGGAGAGTTTTGAACCGAAGTAGACATATTCCGGTTGCTTACCCTCGTCGGCGTTGAGCACGAGAGACAGGTGAGGCGACTGTACGAGGATCTGTTTGGCCAGTGCTGACAGTGGCAGGCACAGCGCCAAAGAGAGTATGAGTTTACGATAATTCATATATAGATAATAGATTTAAATAATTGGCTTGGTGATAGGCGGATGCATGCATCGCCATGCAAAGATAGGAAAAAAAAACAGTATCACGTCGCGCTTCTTTAAAAAAATACAAGAAAGTAGGAAAATTAAGCATAATAGTATTAAAGTAATACTAAAAAAGTACTTCCCTTTGCAATCATTGTACCTTTTCGAGTACTATGTCGTGCTCTTCATGGTTGTTCCCTATAATAATCTTCTACTTTTTTTTGACAAAAGTTCTTCGTTTTGACCTTCACTTTTAGAGAGTGCACTTCGATGAAAATGACGGAAAATCGTGCGCTCCACATCAAAAACCGAAGCTTCTCTGATCAGAAAGGCTTGTTGATGCTGTCATCTCGGCGATTTCACAAGGAGAGAAAGGCGAGATGACCGGGTCAACAAGGCTTGTTGACAGCATCAAAGTACCTTTCTGACAACAGCAAAAAAACGCAAGAAAATTCAAGTTGTTGATATACAGATAAATAGAAAAAGCGTGAAAATCGCGAAATTTCGGCCAAGTGTCCCTCTGTTTTCAAGGAAAGCCTTCTCAGAGGCCGTTTTTTGTCAGTTTTCTAAACAGTTCGATAGAGGAGATATGTCTCCAGGCACGAAGAAACGTGGCCGGCACGAACACACGGCCGAAGATCCTCTTCCTCACCGACAGAAACATTTTAGCCAACCAATCCTTTAACAAGTTCGACGGCTTTGCCTCCTACGTCCTGGAGAGAAGCTGTCCCGGCTCAGTGCGCAAGGGTGGCGGCGCGTCCACCAACGGTTCTATCTTCCTCACGATCTTCCAAACCTTCATGGCAGCTGAAGAGTTCTTGCAGCCACTTGAGGAAGGCTGTCTTCCATTGACGGCACTCTGCTGTGCCTTTGACTTCCGACGCCCCGAAGCCGTGGCCGCCGGTGCGGTACTGGATATATTGGTGCGGCACATGGCGGGCAGTGAGCGCTGAGTCGAGGAGCTCGGCATTGTGATAATGGACGATGGGGTCGTCGTGGCAGTTGATGAGAAATACCGGAGGACAATTTTCCGGTATATGGCGCTCCATCGACAGCGAGTCGCAGAGGCGCCGGTTGTGCTCGCGGCTGTCACCGAGCAGCCCCCGTCGCGACCGTTTATGCATGCAAGGGTCGACGAAGGTCACCACCGGATAGACAGGTACGACAAATTTGGGCCATTCCGTGCGTGGCAGCAGTTCCACGGCACTCATCGCCAGATGGCCGCCGGCAGAGAAGCCCATCACGCCGATGCGCATCGTGTCCACGCCATATGCCTTGGCGTGACTTCTGACATAGCGCAGCGACTGCCTGAGATCGTTGAGCGCGTCGGGGTAGCGGTTGCCACGCAGCAGCCAACGGTAGTGCAGGACAAAGGCGGGGACATAGGCCGTGCGGTAGCGCAGTACGAAAGCCGAGATTCCATGACGCTGGAGCCAGCGGCCGACCTGCTCACCTTCGGCGTCCATGTCGTGCCAGAAATAGCTGCCGCCTGGACACACGATGACCGCCGTGCTGTTGGCTCCGGCGAGGTAGGGCGTCAGCCACACACGATGGTGCACGCTTGTGCCTGACCAGATGTTTATTCGCTCCAGTTGGGTTTGGGCCGACGCGGCAAGCGTTGGCAGAAGCGTCAGCATCAGCAACGCACCGAGAATGCTATGGGCGCGTTGCGTGAGCATACACCTTATTATAAGACTCTTAGCATTTTGTGGCATAGTCATTGATTTTGTTGACGACGGTGTTCAGTCCTGACAGCGCCTCCGACGTGTTGATGGCACTTAAGGGAACGCCGCAGAAGCCGTGAAGATTGACAAACTGTCCGGTGAGCAGCAGGTTGCGCACTTTCGTTATCACGGGCAGATGGCTGTCAAGGATTTGGTGGCAGTCGCGCGCAAAGCCCGCTATGCCGCCGCCCGCTGTGCCATAGTAGTCGCGGATGGTCAGCGGAGAGGCGGTGACCATGCCCTCGATGTTGCCGGAGAAACCAGGGTAGCGCTGTTCCACCATGGCCAGTACCTCGCGTGCCCGCTGCTGTTTCCATTGTTCATAATCGTCGCCGCGCCGCCCCGTCAGCGTGTCGGCCCAGTGCTCAGCCTGACTGAACCGCATCGGCACGGTGACGAGCACCTTACTGCTCCATGGCTGTTGCCGGCTCACCGGTGGCGTCATCATCAGCAGGCCGAGGGGCCACGGGCGGTCCTCGCGGCTGAAGTTCCAGATGTCGTCGTAGTGCGACATGAGGTAGACGCTGTGGTTGATATAGGGAAAGGAGCCCGGTCGCATCTTCAGATAGAGCGAGAAGGCTGAGATCGTCTCGGGGATTTGCTTCACCCGTTCGGTGTAGGCCTTGGTGAAAGCCTTGCCGTGGATGAGCTGGACGAGCGCCGCAGGGTGGATGTCGCTGATGAACGTAGCGGCATGATAGATCTTTCCGCTCCTTGTCGTCACCGCCTTCACCTCATGGTTCTCCACGTCGATGGCGGTGACAGCGTCGTGGGCGAGCACCTGACCGCCGTGGTCGGTGATCACTTTGGCCAGCAGGTCGGCGGTATGGCTGCTGCCGTCGACGAAGCGGGTGGCACCTTGGAGATAGAGCACGCTGACGATGGCGTGGACATAAGCAGGCGTGTGTCCCGCCTGTCCGCCGTAGAGCGGATTCATATAGGCCAGCACGCTGCGTAGCTTAGGGTCGTGGACATATTGCGCGATGAACGCGTCGGCAGCCATCAACGCCTGTGGCGGCATCTCGGTGAGCACCGACGGCGTCGGTCGCAGATTGAAGAGATCGATGGCGTCGGTCATGCGATAGAGCGCGTTGACATAGGCCGTGAGCTCGTCGTGGCAGCCAGGGAAAGACTTCTGCAGCGAGTCGACAAAACCTTGGCGACCGCAGCCAATGCGATAGGTGGCGCGGTCTTCGAGGAAGAAAAGCTCGTCGGCGCAGTCGTCGTCGACGTCGCGCAACTGCATCTGAGGCGTGATGCCGAGATAGTCGCAGATGCGGCGGATGGTACCGCCCGGCCGCATGCCCGCGATGACGTGCATACCTGTGTCGAAGTCCTCGCCCATGCGGCGGAACGTCTGCAGGCCTCCGCCGATGGCGGCGTTCTTTTCCAGCACCGTCACGCGGTAGCCCTCTTTGGCCAGGAGGGCGCCCGTGAAGAGTCCGCCTAAGCCTCCGCCTATGATCACCACATTTTTGTCGTTCATGGTCTTTTCCTTCGAGTTGATTAAAAGATTCTATGGTTGTGAATTTCTCCCGCCGCTATCACGTGCAACTTTGTATCTGCTGATAGATCTTCTCTGCCGTGAGGAACTCGCTGCACGTGACGATGGTGCCGACCATCACGCCGAGCATGCCATGGGAGTTGATGTTCTGTCCGGTGAGAAAGAGGTTGGGGATGCGTGTGCGGTGGGAGACGCGGCAGCCTGCTCCCAGTCCGATGTCCTTGGCAATGCCGTACATCGAGCCCGCCGCCGTACCTGTATAGTCGAGATAGGTCAGTGGTGTGGAGGTGTAGCAGTGGGCGATGCAACCTCTCAGACCCGGGAAGCGCTGCTCCACGCATTGCAGCAGCTGGTCGGCTTTGCGCTGTTTCAGCGCTTCGTAGTCTGCGCCGCGGTGGCCCACCGTCGTATTTTTCCATGGCAGCACGTCGCTGATGTTCATGTAGGAAATGATCTGTCCGCTCTGCGCCCATCGCGGTTGGGCCTCGTGACAGAAGTGCATATAGAGATAGCCCCTTGGCCAGCTGTCGGCGGTGTATTGCTCACAGCCCCATGGCGATGGGCTTTGATAGCCAAAGTAGTTATAGTTCATATACGGCACCGACTGCGGTTTGAAGTCGAGATAGAGGATGAAGCATCCCACCGTCTGCGGCATGGCGTTGACGCGGTGGCGGTAGGCAGGACGTATCAGAGGGCTGTCTGTGAGTTCGAGCGTGCGTATCGGATGCGCGTCGGAGATGATGTAGTCGGCTTCAAAAAACTCTTCGCCGTTCACCTCAACACCTGTTGCATGGGTAGCGTCGCAAAGGATGCGCGTGACGCGGTGGGTGGTGAGCACCTCGCTGCCATAGCGCTGTAGCGTGTCGATGAGTGCTTGGGCGATATGGTCGCTGCCGTCGATGACGCGGAAAGCGCTTTGGTCGTAGAAGTCTCGGATGAAGGCGTGGGTGGCAAAGGGCGTCTTGCCTTTCTCGGCGGCATAGAGCGGCAGGTCACCCACCAGCACGTTGGCGAGCAGCGGATCGCTGACAGTGTTGTCGATGACCTCATTGACCGAGCGTGTGAGATACTCTTTACTCACCACATCGTCGGATTCGGCATGGCGGAGCGAGTGGAGCGAAGAGGCGTCAGCCACCTTTTGCACCAAAGCATAATAGCGGTCGAGAGCGTCGCGCTGCGTGGGGAAGTCCTTGGCCAGTCCCTCGATAAAAGCCTCGCGGCCGTTGCCCATCACGAAGTCATGACCGCCAAGCCCGATGACATTGTACTGTTTGGTATCGAGCTGCGACAATTTCACGCCATCCCCCATCTCGAGGTAGTGGAACAATCGGTCAAGGCTTTGATCGGGCAGGGCGCTGCCGATGAAGTGCATACCCGTCTCGAACTTCACCCCGCGGCGCCGGAAGCACTGCAGGCAACCGCCCGCCTGACGCTCTTGTTCCAATACGGTGACGCGGTAGCCGTTCTTGGCGAGGACCACGGCGGTGGTCAGACCGCCCAGTCCGGAGCCGATGACGACAACATGCGGATGATGAGCTGTACTAAGCATGTTGTTCCTCCCGATCTTTGATAGCTTGATAATGGCGCAGGTAGTCATGGCGCACGTGGCGAGCTTGCGCCAGCGTGTCACCCATAGCCTGCAAGTCTGAGGGCGCCAGCGGGCTGCCCACTTCCATGTATACGGGGCTTTTGGCCAGATGATACGTCCGCTTTTTCAGCATGCGGCCGGTGCCGTAGAGATACGCCGGAATGATGTCGAGCCCCAGCGCTTCGGCCACGTGGAAGGCACCTTGGTGGAATCGTGCGATGCGTCCGTCGAAAGAGCGAGTACCCTCGGGGAAGATAGCGATGCTGTAGCCGCGGCCGATGAGTGAGCGGAAGTGGGGCATGAGGGCGTCGATACCTTCGGCGGCGGGATAGTATTCGGCGTGGCGGATGAGAAAACCGTAGAAGGGATTGTGCCACACCCAGTCGTTGGTGAGAAAGATGAGGCGTGGCGACAAACTGAGGAGATAGATGAGGTCGAGATGGGACTGATGGTTGCAGATGAGCACCGACGGTTTGTCGAAGTCCAGGTCTTTGCTGATGTTGCTGTGATAGCGGGCTCCGGGCACTCCGATCTTTGTGCCCACGATACGCGCGGCATGGTAGATGAGCAGGTGGAGCCGCCATTTCTTCCGTTCGGTCATGCGTCCGCAATGTACATAGAGCCACACGCCGGGCGTGATGACGGCCATCATGAAGAAGACAAAAAAGAGAAAGGCGCCGAGCGTGCGCAGGATGGTAGCCGTCTTGCGCCACAGCCAGCATGGCAAGCCATAGACGACGGCCAACCCACAGAGCATCGTGTTGAGGACGCTGATACGCGCGAAGTCAGCTCCCGGACGGAAATGGCTGACGCGCTCCTCGGCCGGCGGATAGTAGACATCGACGGGAATGCTGTGGATCGCGACGCCATGCCAGGCGGCAAAGACGAGCAACTCCAGTTCGGCTTCGTAGCGGGCGGTGAGCAGGCGATAACCCCATAGCTTCCTCAGCGGATAGAGGCGGAAACCTGTCTGCGTGTCGGGTACGCGGCGACAAGTCTGTACGGTGAACCAGAAGTTGGAGAAGCTGTTGGCGAAGTTGCTGCCTTTGGATCGGCTGATGCCTTCCTTTTTCCTACAGCCAAGGATCAGTGCTCCCGGCCAGCGGTCGTTGGCGTCGAGGAAAGCGGGGATGTCCTTGGCAAAGTGCTGGCCGTCGCCGTCCATCGTGATCGCGTAGGCGAAACCTGCCTGCAGGGCGGCGCGGAAATCTGTCTTCAAGGCGTGGCCCTTGCCGCGGTTGCGGTCGTAGTGGAGCGGACGGATGTCGCTCAGCGCGCGAATTTCCGCTGTTGTACCATCGTCGCTGCCGTCGTCGACGACAAAGACATCGGCGCAATAGCGCAGCACGTCGGTCACGACCTGTCGGATCGTACCCACATTGTTGTACGTAGGTATGATGACGCAGATGCCGCGGGCACGCAGCCGTCGCCGGATCTCCTGCAGTTCTTGTTCTTCTTCTTTCCTTTGCGCTTGCACTTCCTCTTGTTTTGTGTCTTTCACTTCCGCTTGATTGCACATCCTTTCTTCTTGTTTGTGCCTAATGAGTGGATCGCTTCATCGGCTGGCAGACGAAAGAGACGGTGGTGAACACGGTTGTCGCTTCCTTCACCTCTGCCTTAGCCGACACGTTTTCGCCACTGGTTTCGATTGCCGTGAGCACGATGTCGACCACCGGATTGTCAATGGGTGAGAGGACATGCAGGAACTTCACGTTCTTCACCTCACTGATCTCGAGTGTCTGTCCCACGATCTGCTCCAGCAGTTCCTGTACGATCTGCACGATGCAGACGCCGGGCGTGATCGGCTGACCGGGGAAGTGGGCACGATAGATCGGGCAGTCCTTGAGCAGTCTTATCGTAAACTGCTTAGTGCCTTCGCCTTCTTGGCTGTGCTCAATCTGGTAGAGTTGATTCTTCAGTATCATCGTCTTGATTGTCGTTTTCGTTGTTGCCGTCGTCGTGGATAGGCGACAGCGTGTATTTGATATGGTATTTCTCGTCCTCATAGCTGAACTTTCCCTCGCGCAGCGCGTGGAGTAACATGCGGATGTCGGCCGTGATCACGGGCCGCATGTACCATTTGTCGAGCATCGGCGCGGCGCTCACCAACCTGACCTTGTCGTCCTTGCGTGCGTAGGCAAAGTCCAGGGCGGTGATGCCAAACTCGTTGACGACGGCGCCCTTGATGGTGTCGCTGTCCTGCACGAGCAGGCAGATGCCGCTGATGCTCGCCTTCGGCGTCTCGATCAGCGCGGTGAAAGTCTGGCGCGTGGAGTCCGCGATAGCGGTGCTGTCAATGGGCTGCTTGGTGCTCGACTGTGCCGCAGCTGAAAGCAGACTCAGCACGAGAAAACTAATGAAGACTAAAAACCTTGGCATTGACGGGAGTGTTGACTTGGGCATTCTTCAGTACGATGTCGGTGGTGTCGCCGTTTTTCTCGACCATGCGCACGCCACGCACCATCGACGCCTTCATGTCGAAGTAGACCGTGATGGTGTTGAACATCTGGCGCATGGGATTTTTTTTCGGCTTCAATATCGCTTTCCAGTTATTACCGGAACCCTGTAGTGTGACGTTGAAGTCGCGGTTGTTAGACACGCAGGTGCCCAGCACGCTGCTCATCATGATGCGCGTGATCTCCTTGAACATCTTGCTCTGCGCCACGTTGATCTTGTTGCTGCCTTTCGTATTCTTCAGCCATACGGTTTGCCCGTTGAGGATGAAGATATACTGATAAGGCGTGGTGTATTCCCACCGCAGCTTGTCGGGACGGCTGTAGTACATCTTTCCGTGTGACACCATCTTGCTTTTGAGCATCTTCAACTGCTTGGTCTGTGCGAAATCGCAGGTCAGTGTGCTCATGTGCGTCGCCACTTGGTTGATGCGCTGCCGCACCTGGTCCTGGGTGTAGTTCTGACTCCATGCTGCTGTCAGCCCGCAGACGAGGAGCAGCATCATAAGAATGATCTTTCTCATATATATCTTTATATATTTATAGACTTATCTTTTTTGTATCCTTATATAAACACGTCATCTCTGTCTATCTCACCGCTACAAGACTGCAACCGACCATGATGAACAGTACGCCCAACCATTGCGTGAGGGACACACTCTCATGGAAGAAGACGATGGCGGCGATCATGCCAAAGACATAGCTCAGCGAGATCATCGGATAGGCGATGCTCAGTGGGAACGTCTTGACCATGTACATCCACAGCAGGGAGGCGGCCAGGAAACAGAGACCACACAGGGCAAACGGCCAGTTGACGAGCAGCTTGCCCCAGAAGCGCCATGTCCACGAGAACGTACTCATGCGCGCCAAGGCCACCTTCAGGAAAACCTGGCCGGCTGCCAACAAGATGCTCTGCACGAGAGCGAGGGGGAGTATCTTCCACATAAGCGTGAATGTTTACGATGTGTGCGATGGCTGGTGGGCTATGGTGAGCACCTCTGCCACGCTGCGCACGTCAGGTTCTGCCTTGGCTCCTAACTGCTGCATGAGGCTGGAGAACAGCGGCGTGGTTTCGTCGTGGCTGCCGACGAGTACCGAGCGACAGCGGCCGAGACGCAGCAACAGCCGTGCCTGATAGCGTGCCCAGTCGAGAGAGCGGTCGCCCTGCGTGAAGGTAGTGTTGAAACCGTGGTCGTGGAGATGGATGGCGACGGTACTTCCGAGGGTGTTGTGCGTGCTCTGCATGAAGAGGGTAGGGCTGAGGCTCTCCTCGCCCTCGGTGAGTTGTTGCAAGAGTTGTTCGCTGCCGTTGAGACTGCCCCACGTCGTGGCGGTGACGATGGCGTCGGGCAGAGCGATGCCTGCCTGTTGCAGGGCTTGCAGCGAAGTGAGCATAGTGCTCTTCATCAGCTTGCCCATGCGGCGCGTCTCCATCGGGCGCACAAACTGCCTGAGGTCTTTGAGGGCTTCCACGCTGCTGTTTTCCACATGTGCCGCTACCACGATGTCGTCGTCGGACAGCCGCGTTTCGTCGCGCATCTCGGTTGACCGGTCCGTGAAGAGCAGTGCCGTGTCGTTGCCGCCGAAGCCGAAGACGTTGACCAGCACGCCGTGGGCGGGGGTGCGGAGCGTATGGCCTAACGGCGTGATTCCGCCGTCCATAGCTTTTGAAAATCCTACGTTGCCGGGAACAAAGCCGTGGCGGAGCGCCATCACGGCCATCACGGCGGAGAGTCCGCCTGCTGCGCTCGTCGTGTGACCGGTGTAGCCTTTCGTGCTCGACACCAGGGGCAGATTGTCTCCAAAGACGGCCTTCAAGGCTTCGCTCTCACTGGCGTCGTTGTTCGGTGTACCCGTACCGTGGGCGTGAATCCACTGGATGTCCTTAGTGCTGACGCCTGCCATGTCCATCGCCTCGCGCATCGCCAGCTGCGCACCGGTGTCTTCTGGTGATGAGGCCGTCTGATGATAAGCGTCGCAAGTGTTGGCGTAGCCACAGAGCCAAGCCTTTATCTCTTTATGTTCGTTGCGTGCGTCATCCTCGCGTTGCAGCACGACGTAACCGGCACCCTCGCCAAGGTTCAGTCCTGCCCGCGTGTTGTCGAAGGGGTGGCACGGCTGATGGTCGAGGATCATCAAGGCGTTGAAGCCGTTGAGATGGAAGCGTGAGAGGGCTTCTGTACCGCCGCAGACCACCATGTCGGCATCGCCGGCACGCAGCATGTCGGCACCGAGAAGGATCGCGTTGGCGGCAGATGAGCAGGCAGTGGACAGCGTGGTGTAGTCAGTGAACAGTCCGAAGTGTTCTGCTATGTCCTTCGTGCACGCGCCACCATCGTGATGGAGCAGGCAGGGATGGGCTTTGCCTGAGTCACGCATCTCGGCAAAGTGCGCTTCGGTGATGTCCATTCCGCCCACCGTGGTACCCGATATGAGCACCACACGGCGGCGGGAAGCATTGTCGTCGGTGTGGTTTTCCTGCTTTGAGAGGCGCGCATCGGCAAGTGCTTCCTTCACGGCCATCATGCCGAGCAGCGCCGTACGGCTTACCTCCTGCTGTGTCGGGATGGCGAGGGCGCGCTTCATCTCGTCGTTGCTCATCTTCACTTCGCCGACCGGGAGTTCCGTGTGCGTGGTCTGTAGATAGCGCACGGTACCGATCCCCGACTGTTCGTCGAGGAGCGAGGCGAGGGTCTCGTGCTGGTCGCGGCCGATTGCCGAGACGATGCCCATGCCGATGACTACGATAGGGTGCTGCATTATTTCTTGCGGTTCTTGGCGACATAGTCCGCCATGGTCTGTATGCTCTTGAAGATTTCCTTGCCTTCTGCAGCACTGGCCAGACGGATGCCATAGTGTTTCTCCATCAGTACGATGAGTTCCAGTGCGTCGATGGAGTCCAGTCCGAGACCCTCGCCGAAGAGAGGAGCCTCGTCGTCGATGTCGTCGGGAGTCATATCCTCAAGGTTCAAAGCCTCGATGATGTATTGCTTGAGTTCTGTATTTAAATCAGCCATGATAGGAATGTTGAATGTTCAGTGTTGAATGTTGAATGGTTCTGAATGATGAATGTTGAGTGTTGAAGGATGAATGATTATCAATGTTGAATGTTCAATGTTGATTGTAGAATGGAGTGGCGGACTATAACGAAGCGAGCTATGATTCCGATAAACAGAGAAGCCTGACTATGTCCGGCGCAAGAGTTGCATCTTTGCAAAATAGTTCTCGTCGTCTTCCGCGTCCATCCAGCCTGTCAGCAAGTATTTGGATGGGAGCCGCTCGGCATAGACTTGGATGAGATGCTGCAGCTCGGACTCGTTGTAACGGGGCAGATAGATGAACGTCGTCTCGGCGTGGAGCTGGTGACGGATGGCAATCTCACCTATGACAATATTCGGCAGGGTGTAGATGAAACGCTCGGGACTGGGGTAGAAATCTTCGGGCGTGGCGATCGTGCGGAGGTAGTTGCGGTCCGCGACAACCGAACCGTGGTGGCCGAAGAGCACGGCGGCACACTCTGATATTTCCGTTTTGTCGTTGTCCTCGTCCGCTTTTAGCAGCAGTTCTGCGGTGAGGAAGCCCAGCCGCGACAGCAGATCCATCTTGTAGAAACGGGGATAGTCGCCCACCGCACGCTTGTAGAGGTCGGTCAGTAGCGCCTTACCGGTAGCCTCGCAAGCCAACGTGTGCCCGTCAACGACAACGCTTTTAGGTGTGATCTCAACCTGATGGAGGCACGCGACTTTCGCTTGCACGTTCTCAGAGGCGGGGTCCGACGACAAAGCGGTGGGCTCCTGCGTCGTGTCTGCCGCCGAATCTTTGTCAAACCACACCGCAGCGTTGGAACCACCGAAGCCGGATAACATCTTGATGAACGCTTTCTTCTGTGTCGGCAGTGGCGCCGTGGTGACCCGGATGGGCGCAGATACGCCACGCTCGCTGTAGCCGAGTGTTGCCGGGATGACGCCCTGGTCGAGAGCCGCCATCATCAGCGCGGACTCCAAAACGCCGCAGGCGCCCATCGTGTGACCGAAATAAGCCTTCAAGCCCACCACCGGCACGCTCTCCAGTCCGGCACGTTCGATGGCTACGCTTTCCATCTGGTCGTTGAACAATGTCGCCGTGCCATGTGCACTGACGCAGGCCAGGCGCTGAGCGTCGTGACCTTGCAGGATGCTCTCCAAGGCGCGATAGGCTCCTTCGGCTTTCGGAGAGGGAGAAGTGAGGTGGTAAGCGTCATTGGCCATCGCACCCGCTTCGAGCCGCCAGCGTGTGATGGTGCTTTCATTGCGTCGCAGGATGATCGTAGCCGCGGCCTCGCCGAGGTTCAAGCCCGTGCGCTCGATGTCGAAGGGGCGGCAGCGGTGGGCCGACATCGCCTTGAGTGCTTGGAAACCGCTGACGATGAACGCACTCTGCACTTCCGCTCCGCAGACGATGACGCTTTCGCACTCGCCCGACTGCAGCAGCCGTGAGGCAACGATCAAAGCCGAAAGACCGGAGATGCACGCATTGTCGACAACAAGCGGATGACCGTCGAGACCGAGCTGACCATCCAGCATATCTGCACTTGCCGACGGCGGTAGGGCCGCATCATCGTGGCTCGGACTGACGGTCAAAGCCTCGACATTGCCCTTCGTGGTACTGAGTACGAGACGTGTCCGCCGCCGGTCGATGTCCGGTACCTCGCCTAATGCCTGCTTGATTGAGGCCAGTGCGAGTGAGACAAAGCGCGGTTGTCCCGGCAGCATCCAGCGGCTTGCCTGCTCATCGCTGAACAGCGCGGACTGGAAAGCGTAGGGCAATCCCCAGCGCCCGCTCCAAAGCTTGACGGCAGAGTCGCCGCGCAGCACGGCAGCCAGATTCGCCGCTGTGGTCTCGCCCAACGGCGAGAGGATGTTTGTCGACAGGACTTCGATCATTCCGCAAATACTCCCCATTGCTTCTGCCACGCCTGATAGAACTCAGGGCGATACAGAATGATTTGATAATCAGTGTCGATAAATGCCTGCACGGAGTGACCCGTGGCCATGAGATCACCGGTCTCGGTATCGTAGATCTCATAGTCGAAGATGACCTTCGCGGCGATCGTGGGACGGTAGATGATGTCGATGCGTGGCTTGCTGCCATAGCGCAGCGGCTTGTGGTAACGGATCGTCTCCTCCACAATCGGCGCATAGCAGTGGTGGTGGAAATAGTTCATATAGTCAAGTCCGTATTTCGCACCGAAGGCCTCACGCGCGTCTTCGAGATAGAGCGTGTAAGAACCGTGCCACACCACGTTCATCGAGTCCACCTCACTGAAGCGGATGTCGAAGGTCTTCGACGCCCTGAGCTCCTTGAGGCCTTTGAGCATTTCTTTCATTTATCTGCACCTTATTATATATATAAGCATTTCCGCGGCATCATCCTGCATCTTTTTGTCGTCGCGAAAAGCCTCTACTTGCTGTTCTAACGGAGTCAGCTTACTGTTCCTTAACGGCCAGTTTGATCTGTGCTGTTGCCAGCGTCTCGCCCTCGCAAGTGATTTCCGCCTTGGCGAGCGTCATGCCGAGAAGCTCCTGCACCACGGTCACGGTAGTCCGGAACTGCTGTCCGACATGCGGATGCCCGCTCACCATCATCTTTCTCACGGCACCGATCACGCCAATCTGCACGCCGGTCTTAAGGATATATTTGTTGTAGTATCCGATGCGTGCGGCGCAGGTCTGTGCAATATTCTCTATCATGCCCGTCGTGCGCAAGGCGTCGTCGTCGACGAAGAGGTTATCGGGGCGCACCAAAGTCTCCGTCGCCGTGGTGGTCCCGTCGAACTGTGTCAGCGTGTCGACCATGACGAAAGGCTCCTGTTGCGGCAGCAGCGTATGCACGTCAATGCTACGCAGCAAGGTCTCCGTGGGATGGGAATAGTCTGTCGAGTCTGTATTCATCAGTGTTTTGTCGTTTCTGAATAGTGAGTTAATGGTGGGAAGAGGTTATTGCCGGTCTTCTTTCCAAAAGTCGAAGTAGTTGTACCACTGTGTGGGATAGCGGTGGAGCAGATGGTCGAGTTCTGTGGCGTAGGCGTCGGCGAGCTGCCGGATCTGTTGCTTGCGCGGAGCCTGACGGTCGTAGTCGAGCGGGGTGACGTAAGCCGTATAGCCATGCAGACTCGTCTTCATCACGTTGACGGCAATGACGGATAGGCCACGCATGGCTGGAACGGCAAACGGACCTTGCGGCAGGTCGGCTGTTTGGCCCAACAGCGATACCGTGACCGTGCGCGGAGAACCGAAGACGCGGTCGGCGGCAATGCTGACGATCTCACCTGAGGACAGCGCGCGGTCGATGGCAAAGAGATGGCTCATGTCGTTGCTCGTCGGTATCATGTGGATGTTGGTGGCCTCGAAGACCTGCTGTCGGCCGGCCATCACCGTGTTCTTCTCGCCGCCGTAGACGAGTGCGTTGAAAGGCTTGCGGTCAGAGATCAACTCATAGCCCGCCATCTCGAAGCATCCGATGTGTGCGCTGAGCATGACGAAACCCTCCGGGCACGCGGCTAACTGCTTGAAAGCGTCGTAGCCTTCGACCTTCAGCCCGAGATGCTTGCCGGCATAGAGCGCAAATTTGTCAATGACCACTTGCGAGAAGTAGACATGGTTGACATAGGTCTTCCACACGGCCAGAAGTCTGCCCGCATGCCAGCGGCGGCGGAAATAGCGGTAGGCACAATGGGCACCGGGGGAGAAGACCAGGCAAAACGGAACCACAAAGACCGCTGCGAAGGCGTACCAGACCGTCACCGGACTGTGGCGCAGAACCACGATGAGCCACCGAAGCATACGTTCCGTACCGAAGGTGTTGCCCTTCCACTGCTGTGCCGACACGTCGTCTTTTGCCTTTTTCCTCATTCTGCTGCGCTCCACGCTATGCTTTCTTATCCCACTTTCTTCTCGATGTAGTCACAGAAGTCCTTCAGCGTAACGACACCTTTCATCTCTTCGGGTTTGATCTTAAAGCCAAAATTCTTCTCCACGATGACGACGATGTCGACAAAGTCAAGACTGTCGATACCGAGATCGTCCTTGAGTTTAGCCTCCGGCTTGATTTTCTCCTCGTCGATTTCCAGTTCGTCGACCATGAAGTTTCTTACTTTCTCTTCTATTTCTTTTCTTTCCATAAATGATTGAATGTTATTTCTTTTCAGGTTGTCTGACCACGATGATCGAGTGGCCTTGTCCGAGATGATCATGGATGGCTTCTATTTCCAGTCCGGCGTCGTGGATACATTGCTCCATGTCCTCGGTGTTGTACATCTTAGAATTGCCGTTGGCGAGGGCGGTGAAGTAGAGCGATGTGAGCGTCAGGCACAGCGTGGCGGGCTCGTATTTCTGCCGGTCCCACAGCGTCTCCATGATGTAGATACGTGTCTGGGGCTTCATGGCCTTGGCGGCACGGCGCAGGATGCTGACGATCTGCGACATGCTGAAGCAGTCGAGAAACTGACTCATCCAGATGGCGTCGGGGCCGTCGTCCATCAAGGGAAACGCCTGGTGCTCATCGAGCAGGTCGATGGGGTAGCCGGTGATACGCTCGTTGCCGGGGTGCCCTTGGATGTTACCTTGCATCAGACTGATCTGTTGTGGCAGGTCGAGGACGGTGACGTGAGCCTCCGGACTATGGTCTACACAGCGCAGCGCCCACTTGCCCGTATTGCCGCCGACGTCGTAGAGCGTGCGCACGTGGTGCTCGTCGAAGACAATGCGTAGGGCATCGGGGAACGAGGAATCGCTGTAGAAATGGTCAAAGCCAAACCAGCTCTTCTGCACCTCAGCGGGCAGTGACGACAAGCCCCCGTAGATGGTAGGCCACGATCCGAAGTGGCGCAGACCCTCAGGTTTACTGTTGCGGAGCGACTCGTCTAAGTGGAGCCACCCCTCATAGTTCACGTCGTGGTTGAAATCGAGGTTTACACGTGTAGCCGGATCGTTGAGCAGAAACCATCCCGTCTTCGAGATCGTATAGCGGTCGTTGTCGGGGTTGACGAGCACGGTGCCGATGGACAGCGAAGCCTCCAACAGGCACTTCACGGCATAGTCGCTCAGACGGGTCTTCTCCACGATCTCCTGGCGCGTGAGTCCTTGCTCACTGTCGCGCAAGAGGTCGAGGATGCCGAACTTCACCATCAGTCGCGATGCCTGAAAAATAGCCGGTCCCCAAGCGATGAACTCGGCCAGCCTTTGTGCCTCGCGGGCACTGAGATGCTCACGGGTGTATCTTTCTTTTAAACTGTCAGACAGATGCATAGGGTGATATTCTATGATGTGGCGTTACGAATATTGTTTGTCGAGCATTGAAGTATGGGTTGTCAAGTGTTGATTCCAGTGGGCCTTCGTACCGCCGTCATCTACTCACCCCGTCGAGAATCATCTTGCCCATGCGTCGCCCTGCGTTTTGGAAGCCGTCGCCCCACAGGTTGCTCATCGAGCCGAAGACACCGCCGCGCCCCAAGACAAAGAATTCATAGACTTGTTTTCCACTCTTTGTCTCCTTGACATAGCACTTCACGGTACAATTGCCTTTCTTGCTCATATTGACAGGTTGCAGGACAAGCGTGTAGACACAGTCGCTGTCGCTGCAGAGAATCATCTGTTGGCTCATCAGCTTAGAGTTGGCTCCCGCCACCATGTCAAGGATACGTGGCTTGAGCTGACTTTCCAGCTCATAGTTAGCGTCGTACTCCGGTTGCTCGGCTTGGCGGAATTCCAACCATTCTTTGGGTTTCATGCCTTCGATGGTCAACTGTGTCCAGTCCATTGTCCAATGGATGCGGTGCTGTCCTTTCAGAATGCTGAGCCCGATGTTGGGCTTTGCAAGTGCCAGCGTGCTGCATAAGAGCAACAGCTGCATGACAAATAACAATCGCTTCATCTTCAATTCTTTTCTATTAATAATCCTTTTATCTTTATGTTTCCCTCGAATGCTTGCAACGCCAACCGTGCATGTAGTAGCTCTCATTCAGCCATCTGCATTCCTTCCCCCAGTGTTTTGCCCGGTTTCTTGAAGCATTTCACTCCCCTCTCCTTGGGAGAGGGGTAGGGGGTGAGGCTCTCCTTAACACCAATGCCGAATTCGTCCCTCCGAATCCGAAGGAGTTGCTCAGCACGGTATTCAATGGCGTTTCCACGGTGACGGGCGTGATGTTGAGGCCCTCACAGTATTCGTCGGGATGTTCGAGGTTGAGGTTAGGAGCTACGAAGCCGTGTTGCATCATCAGCGTGCAATAGACCGCCTCGCTGGCTCCCGCCATCCAGCATTCATGGCCAGTGAGAGACTTCGTGGAGCTGATCAGTGCGCGTCTTCCGAGGAAGAGTTCACGCAATGCCTGCGCCTCGTACATGTCGCCTTGCGGTGTCGAGGTTGCGTGAGCATTGACATAGTCGATGTCGTCGGCCGATACTCCGGCGTCGTCCATCGCCCGCTGCATGGCGATACGGCAACCCTGGTCGCTCGGCGTGGAGATGCCGCCACCGTTGCTTGAGAAGCCGTAGCCACAGACTTCAGCAAGTATCGTAGCCCCGCGTGCCACCGCATGATCGTAGTCTTCGAGTATCAGAGCGGCGGCGCCACCACTGGGCACCAGTCCGTCGCGGTCGCGGTCAAAGGGTCTGCTGGCCTTCGTCGGCTCATCCATGTGGATGGAGAAAGCGTTGAGGGCATCGAAGGATGCCATGGCGTAGTAGTTGGTCTCCTGTGCGCCACCGCAGAGCACCATGTCCTGAAGACCTTGTTTGATGAGCATGTAGCTCAGTCCGATGCTGTGGCTGCCACTGGCACACGCCGCGCTGACGGTGAAGTTCACGCCCCGGATGTGGAAGATCGTGCTGAGGTTCATGTTCACCGTGGAGTTCATCGACTGGAAGACACAGCCGTATCCCAACATGGCGGTGTCGTGTTTCTCGTCCATGGTCTTTGCGGCTTCGATGACAGGTTTGGCCGACGAGTCGTTGCCAAAGATGCAGCCTACCTCATGATCGAGCAGATAGGCATCGTCGAGGCCGGCTTGTGCGAAGGCCTGCCGGCTGGCCATATAGGCGTAGCGCGCCTCTTCCGACATACCGGCGCGGGTATGGCGGTTGATGTCTTTCTTCGTGATGACTGGCTCGGGAACGATTCCTGTGAGTGCCGAGCGATAGCCGTAGGTCAGTCGTTCGGGTTGTATGCCGATACCCGACTTGCCGTCGTGGAGCGACTGCGCCACGCTGTCGAGGTCGGTACCCAGACACGACCATATGCCCATGCCGGTGATGACTACTCTATGCATTGTAGATATCGTATGATTTACGTTGAATGATGGTGTGTGGAGAGGGGAGTGTAGTGGTTCCCAACTTATGTATACAGTCCACCGTTGACGTTGATGACCTCGCCCGTGATATAGGCTGCGCCCGGTGAGGCGAGGAAGGCGACGACCTCAGCGACCTCTTCCGGTTTGGCGAATCGCCTCATCGGTATCATCTGCTTCAGTGTGTTCTCGTCAAGATCTTTCGTCATGTCGGTCTCGACAAAGCCCGGTGCCACGGCGTTGACGGTGACGTCGCGGGCCGCTGTCTCCAGTGCGAGTGCCTTGGTGGCTCCGATGAGTCCTGCCTTCGCGGCACTGTAGTTGGCCTGTCCGGGCAGTCCCTTGACGCCGGAGAGTGAGGCCAGGTTGATGATGCGGCCCTCGTGGTGGCGCGGCATGACATGTTTCAGGATGCGGCGGGTCAGGAAGAAGAAGCCGTCGAGCGTGGTGCGCAGCACGTCGTGCCAGTCGTCGTCGCTCATCATAAACATCACGCCGTCGCGACGGATGCCTGCATTGTTGACGAGTATAGAGATGTAGTCGTCGGGATGGGCGGCCTCCCATGTGTCGAGCGCCTTGCTCACCTGCTCTTCGTCACAGACGTCGAAAGGCATCAGCTCGGCTTTCACGCCCAGTGCCTCGACCTGCTGTTGTGTCTCTTTTGCGGCAGCCTCGTTACTGCGATAGTTGATGATGATAGGCAGCCCCATCTGCGCCAGTTTGATGCAAACGGCCCGACCGATGCCACGGGAGCCTCCAGTAACCAAGATATATTTCATATTTTTGTGGTCTATACCATATTATATATAAGACTATGCAAAGTTACGGGAAACTAAGGGAACTACAAAATAAAATAACAACAATTATTTTTTCTACCCTTTAAGGCGCAATCTGGAAGAGTATTCTCAATAGTTTTCTTGTCTTCATTTGTTTTTGTTGAGTGACGGTTTATCGTTTGTTGACAAAAACGCTCGTTAGCTGAAATTTATAATATTTTTACAATAAAATATTTGTGTATATTAAATAAAAGCTCTACCTTTGCGTGCGAAAAAATAATATATCGTTCGTTAGTTACAACAGCTTTTTTATTCAACTATCCGGACCATCCTTTTCGTGAGAAAGGGATGGCTTTTTTATGCATAACGACGAACGCTCTCTTTCCATCCTTCCGTATGCTTATGTTGATCATACAAATACGATCACGGGATACCACAGGTATTTGATCAGGTCAACCAACTTTAAAAATAAGGCTCGAGGTCGTCAACCTAAAGCGGTCAAATACAGAGAAGTCTTTAGTCTCTCGGTGAGAAACCATTGGTCTCTCAGTGAGAAACTATGAGTCTCTCGGTAAGAAACCATGAGTTTCTCGGTAAGAAACCAAGAGTTTCATGCCGTGATGATTGTTAGTATCAACCGAAGATACTGTTCGTGTCAAACTAAAGATCCTATTCGTGTCAACCAAAAATGCTATTTTCTGTCTTGCTTGTGACGTTTGTAATTTCATCGTTCTGATTTTGTGGTTTTAATTATATTGGTTATCTTTGCACGCATAATCAAGGTGAAAGGATTACGGGACGGCACCGTCGTCCTAACCGTCAAAAACAATGGAAACGACACATCAAATCAACAAAGTAGAGCTCCGCACGCTGCGCATGGAAGACTATGACCAGCTCGCAGGCTCCTTCAAGCGCATCTATGGCGACAGCGACGAATTTTGGACACACGCTCAGATCAAGAAACTCATTACAATTTTCCCAGAAGGACAGGTGGTGGTCATCGCCGACGGAAAGATCGTGGGCTGCGCGCTGAGCATCATCGTAGACTATGACATGGTCAAGGGCGACCATACCTACGCGCAGGTGACAGGCAACGAGACCTTCAACACGCACAACCCCAACGGCAATATCCTCTATGGCATCGAGGTGTTTATCCATCCCGACTACCGTGGTCTCAGACTCGGCCGACGCATGTATGAATACCGTAAGGAACTCTGCGAGAAGCTCAACCTCAAGGCGATCATGTTTGGCGGACGTATCCCCAACTATCACAAATACGCCGACACGATGCGCCCGAAAGAGTATATCGAGAAGGTGCGCTCGCGCGAGATCTATGATCCCGTGCTGAACTTCCAGCTGAGCAACGACTTCCACGTGCGCCGTATCATCCGCAACTATCTGCCCAACGACGAGGAGTCGAAGCACAACGCCTGCCTGCTCCAGTGGGACAATATCTACTATGAGCCCAAGCGCGACCAGAAGGTGGAGCGCAAGCCTACTGTGCGCATCGGTATGGTGCAGTGGCAGATGCGACCTTACAACAGCATTGATGAACTCTTCGAACAAGTGGAGTTCTTCATCGACTCGGTGTCGGACTATAAGAGCGACTTCATCCTCTTCCCTGAATATTTCAACGCGCCGCTCATGGCCCGCTACAACAATCTTGGTGAGGCGGAGTCTATACGCGCACTGGCAAAGTATACCGACAAGATCCGGGACCGCTTCCGCGAGCTCGCCATCAGCTATAACATCAACATCATCACGGGTTCCATGCCTTATGTCAAGGGGGATGGCAGCCTCTACAACGTAGGCTTCCTCATCCGTCGCGACGGTACTGACGAGATGTACGAGAAGATCCATGTCACGCCCGACGAGGTGAAGTGCTGGGGTCTGAACGGCGGTAGTGCCATCCGTACCTTTGACACCGACTGCGGTAAGATTGGTGTGGTGATCTGCTACGATGTGGAGTTCCCGGAGCTCTCGCGTCTGCTCGCCGCTCAGGGCATGCAGATTCTCTTCGTGCCGTTTATGACGGATACGCAGAACGCCTATGCCCGTGTGCGCATCTGTGCGCAGGCGCGTGCCATCGAAAACGAGTGTTATGTGGCCATCGCGGGCAGTGTGGGTAACCTGCCGCGTGTTCACAACATGGACATCCAGTATGCTCAGAGCGCTGTCTTCACGCCCTGCGACTTTCCGTTCCCCAACGATGGCCGTCGTGCCGAGGCTACGCCCAACACGGAGATGATCCTTGTGGCCGACGTAGACCTCAACAGTCTCAGCCAGCTCCATACCTACGGCTCTGTGCGCAACCTGCTCGACAGGAGAACGGATCTGTATGAAGTGAAGTTAACGCCTCACCCCCGTACCCCTCTCCCAAGGAGAGGGGAGTGATTACTCTGGCGAAACCAGCCTGCGGTTGATCGCACGGTTTTGTGTAGGGGCGGCTCGCCGTGGCCCGCCCCTACTAACACCCTAAGAACATAACAAACAAGAATAGAAAGAGACAGATGATAGATACGCAACAACATAATGATAAACCGGAACACAGTAATAAGGAACCTGGTAAGTCGGCCTCCTATAATACTCCGTTTATCCCAGTAACTACTCCTCTCTCCTTGGGAGAGGGGTTCGGGGGTGAGGCTGGAGAGCCTGGTGATCCTTCTTTATACATCTTCGACTTCGACGGTACACTCGGTGACTCCAAGCATCTCATCGTCAAGACCATGCAGGATACATGCCGTGAACTGAACATGGACTTACCGACGGAGGATGCCTACGCCGCCACCATCGGACTGCCACTGGAGCAATGCTTCGCCGTGGCCTGCCATGTCGACGACGCTACGGCAGACCGCTGCGCCACCGTCTACCGCGACATCTTCCGACGTAACAACCGCCCGGGTGCCGTACCGCCGTTTCCCGGTGTCCTTGACACGCTTCGCACGCTCCATGAGCATGGACGGCTCATCGCGCTGGCCAGCAGCCGTGGTCATGAGTCGCTGCAAGGCTTTGCCCAGGAATATGGCATCACCGGTTGGCTCTGTGCCCTCATTGGTGCTGACGATGTGACGCATGCCAAACCCGACGCCGAACCTGTCAACGTGATCCTGCAATCCACCGGCTGTAAGCCTGAGGATACGCTTGTCGTGGGCGACACGCGCTTCGATATTCTCATGGGGCGCAATGCAGGGGCCCACACCTGCGGCGTGACCTACGGCAATGGCTCGCGCGAAGAACTGGAAGAGGCAGGGGCGGAACAAATCATCGATCAGTTTGATAAATTAATTTGAGAAATATGGAAGAGACACAAAAAATTATCGATGCCCTCACCCTGCGCATCATTACCTACGACGCTGGTGATCCCATGCGCATACAACATCTGCTGAAGGTACACCGCTTTGCGCAACTCATCGGCCGCGCCGAAGGACTGGACGCCCACACACTTTTTGTATTGGAGTCAACAGCCGTACTTCACGACATCGGCATCCATCCCGCTGAGGCTAAATACGGCAGTAGCAATGGTAAATACCAGGAGCAGGAGGGGCCAGCACCGGCTCGCGCCATCCTGGAATCGATGCACTACGCCGAAGCCGACATTGAGCGCATCTGCTGGCTCATCGCTCATCACCATACCTATAAGAACATAGACGCACCGGACTATCAGATTCTTGTGGAGGCCGACTTCCTTGTCAACCTCTACGAAGACCATATCTCGGAACACGGCATCGAGGCGGCACGCAAGAACATCTTCAAGACGAAGACCGGCTTGCAGTTGCTGCATGCGATCTATCAAGAAACTTACACAATGCCCGGCGCCGACGCACATCGCGAGGAGGGACATCCATGCTGAGAGACTTTATGCTCGTGGGTTGCGGCAGCTTCTTAGGGGGTGGCACCCGCTTCGTGGTGTCCAAACTTATACAAGTGCTCATTCCGCTGAGTTTTCCTTTCGGTACGTTTGCGGTCAACATTCTCGGTTGTCTGATCATCGGCTTCCTGTCTGGTCTCAACTGGGCCGGAGGCTGGATGTCGCCGTCGGTGAAGCTCATCCTGACCACGGGCTTCTGCGGTGGCTTCACCACCTTCTCCACCTTTATGAACGAGAGCACAGCTCTCATGCGTGATGGCAACTACCTCTACCTTGCCCTTTACTTAGGACTGAGCGTGGCTTTGGGATTCCTCGCCGTCGTCGCCGGCAACGCCTGCGCCAAGATGATTTAATGTCTGCACTAAGAAGATTGAATGATGAAAAAGATACTCCGTTTCTATCTCAGCAATACCGACACGCTGCGCCATGCGTCGCTCTATGAGGAGATCGCGCGCGCGGCTCAGCGTGAGGGGCTGGCCGGTGCCACCGTGCTGCAGGGCGTCATGGGCTACGGCAAGGCCGGCAAGCTCCGCTCCAACAAGTTCTGGGAGCTCAACGTCAAATATCCCATCGTCGTGGAGATCATCGACGACGAGGAAAAGCTCCGTTCGTTTCTCGACAAGATCCTTCCTACACTCGAGTCCCAGCCCAAGGGCATCCTCGTCACTTTGCAGGATGTAGACGTGGTGCTGTGTAAGTAAAACAGTAGCCTCCCCCCTCACCTACAGCCCCATCCTCTAACCCTTCTCCATGGGGTGAGGCTGCTTTTTATTCCGCTTATCTTTCCGTTTCTCGATTTAATTCTGTAACTTTGCAGAAACTTAGCACTATATATAATAATGAGTACAAATGTGCAAGAAACAGAAAGACAGTTCCAGGATGTCATGGCAGAGTGCAGGCAGCTCTTTGCCAAGAAGCTCCATGACTATGGTGCCTCTTGGCGTATGCTCCGTCCTTCTTCGCTTACCGATCAGCTCTTTATCAAGGCCAAGCGCATCCGTACCCTCGAGATCACGAGAGAAAGTCTTGTCGGCGAGGGCATCAGACCCGAGTTTATCGCGCTGATCAACTACGGCATCATCGGACTCATACAGCTCAAGGAGGGCTTTGCCGATACGATTGATATCACACCGGACGAGGCGCTTAAGCTCTATGACCACTATGCTCACGAAGCTTTCGAGTTGATGAAACGAAAGAACCACGACTATGGCGAGGCCTGGAGAGACATGCGCGTCACGAGCTATACCGATTTCATCCTCACAAAGATAGAGCGTGTCAAAGAGCTCGAAGGGAACGAGGGCGAAGCGCTTGTCTCGGAAGGTATTGACAGCAATTACTACGATATCATCAACTATGCGGTCTTCGGTGCCATACGCACCAAACGACCTGCAGAGGAAGCGTAGTCCCGGCGCTTCCGCCACTGCTCGATAAGATCCTACATTCGCATTCCTTACGCAACACTTGGTCATGACCGACAAAGAAGATAACATACAGTCCCAAACACAAGTCCGCACCACGCCCCGCTGGCAAACGATGTTGACGACGATCCTCGTCAACATAGCCCGCTTTGTAGTTGGACTGACCTTCATCTTTTCCGGCTATGTCAAAGCCATCGACCCGCTGGGTACGCTCTACAAGATGCAGGACTATCTTGAGGCTATCGGCTTGGCAGGCGCTCTGCCCGACTATCTGCTCATCTCGGTGGCTGTGTTGCTTGCCGGCCTGGAGTTTAGTCTGGGCATCTTCATGGTCTTTGCCATCCACCGGCGCCTGGCGTCAAGGGTTATCCTCGTCTTCATGTCGGTGATGACGCTGATCACGCTGTGGCTCGTCATTGCCAATCCCGTCAAGGACTGTGGCTGTTTCGGCGACGCCATCCACCTCACCAACACTGAGTCGCTGCTGAAGAACATCGCGCTTACGGCTTGCGCCGTGCTGTTGTGGCGAAAACCGCTCAGCATGTACCGCTTCATCTCGAAGACCAACCAGTGGATTGCCGTCAACTATACCGTCGTCTTCATCATCGTCACGAGCACCTACTGTCTCTATAAGCTGCCGGTCTTTGACTTCCGTCCCTATCATGTAGGCGTGAACATCAAGAAAGGCATGGAGATTCCGCCCGGTGCGCCGCGGCCCAAATTCGAAACGACCTTTATCTTGGAAAAGAACGGCGTGAAGAAAGAGTTCACCCTCGACAACTATCCCGACTCGACGTGGAAGTTTATCGACTCCAAGACTGTGCAGACCGCCGAGGGATATGTGCCGCCGATCCACGACTTTTCCATACAGACGCGCTCGGGCGACGACTTTACCGACAGCGTCCTCGACCGCCGCGGATATACCTTCCTGCTCATCGCCCCGGATCTGAGCACTGCCGATGACGGCAACTTTGGCGCCATCGACCAACTCTATGAGTATTGCATTGACAAGCATATCCCGTTCTACTGCCTGACGGCTTCGAGCAACAAGGACATCAAACACTGGGAGGACATCACGGGCGCGGAATATCCCTTCATGCTTACCGACGGCACTACACTCAAGACGATGATCCGCAGCAATCCCGGACTGATGCTCATCAAGAACGGCACCATTCTGCACAAGTGGAGCCACAACGACCTGCCCGACGCGGCCGACCTCCATGGCGACATCAGCAAGCTGCCGATAGGACAGCCCGACGGGCACACCGCCGCAGGCACGATGGCAAAGGTGGCCCTCTGGTTTATCTTGCCGCTGTTCCTCCTCACGCTCGCCGACAGACTGTGGGCTTGGACGAAATGGCTCAGAGCTTGGCAGAAGAAAAAAGAAAATCAAATACAACAACAACTGTTTAACTTATCATTAATAGAAAGGAAAAGTAAAATGAGAAAGAAAATCGTTGCAGGCAACTGGAAAATGAACGAGAACCTGCAGGAGGGCATCGCCCTGGCAAAAGAGATCAACGCTGCATGTGTTGCTGACAAACCTAACTGTGGTGTCATCGTCTGCACTCCGTTCATCCACTTGGCTAAGGTCGCTGAGGTTCTGGATCAGAATGTAGTGGCTCTTGGTGCTGAGAACTGCGCTGACAAGGAGAAGGGCGCTTACACAGGTGAGGTTTCTGCCGCTATGGTGAAGTCTACTGGTGCACAGTATGTCATCCTGGGTCACAGCGAGCGTCGTCAGTACTATCACGAGACTGCTGAGATCCTGAAAGAGAAGGTTCAGCTGGCTTTGGCCAACGGCTTGAAGGTAATCTTCTGCTGTGGCGAGACTCTCGAGGAGCGCGAGGCTAACAAGCAGAACGAGGTCGTCAAGGCCGAGCTCGACGGTAGCGTCTTCAACCTCTCTGCTGAGGAGTGGAAGAACATCGTGCTGGCTTATGAGCCGATCTGGGCTATTGGCACTGGTAAGACGGCTACCAGTGACCAGGCTGAGGAGATGCTCGCTTACATCCGTAGCATCGTCGCTGAGAAGTACGGCAAAGAGGCTGCTGAGGACACTACTATCCTCTACGGCGGTAGCTGCAAGCCCAGCAACGCTAAGGAGCTCTTCGCTAAGCCTGACATCGACGGCGGTCTGATCGGCGGTGCTTCTCTGAAGGCTGCTGACTTCAAGGCTATCATCGACGCCTGGAAGTAATTATCCATCATCTATCAGGAATTAGAGAGTCGGGGCGGGAAACGCTCCACTGCTCTGTGGTGGCATCGCGCTGCTTCTCTAATTCCTGACTTTTATCACGACGATTATGAAGAGACTGATCTTGGGGATTATCGGCATGCTGACATTGGGCATCGTCCCGATGCACGCACAGACTTTCCTTGGACATCTGCAACAGCAGAAGCAAGGCGAGGGTAAGATCACGGTGACGCAGAGCAAAGCGATCACGGATTTCGTCAACGGCAGCGCACTTTCGTCCCCGGAAAAGAACACGACCACACAAAACAACAATACGCCGGGCGTGAAGACAAGTGCTCAGGCAAAGACGGTGGGAAGTAAGACGGTAGTAGCGCAACAGCAGAGCACCTTCGACAAAGCCAAGGAGGCAGAGCGCAAGGCTGCCATGGCGCTGGACAAGAAGTCTTCCACCCAAACCAACAAAAACGCTGAGGCTGCCCGCCGTGCCGCCGCAGTAGCTGAACAGAAAAAGGCTGAGGCTGCAGCAGAGGCAGCAAAGAAAGAAGAACAACTTGCCGAGATGCGACGACAGGAAGCTGACGCCAAGGCGAAGCAAGAGGCTGAGGCTTTAGCACGCCAGGAGGGTGCCGAGGAGACGAAGGCCAGGGCTGAGAGTGCTGAGGCTGAGAAAAGAGCGCAATGGGCGCGCGAAGCCGAGGCCTATAAAAGGAAATTAGAGAGCGAGCGCAAGAGCCAGGTACGCCATCAGGACGATGACGAGATGTCGATCCCGACGGTCGACATGCGCAAGAAAGTGATGCGTGGCAGCCGCAAGGTCACCGGCTATCGTGTGCAGGCCTTCGCTGGCGGCAACACTCGCGCCGATAAGATGAAAGCTCAACAGGCAGGCAACGACATCAAGATGCGTTTCCCTGACCAACCGATATATGTTCACTTCTATTCTCCCCGATGGATCTGCCGCGTGGGTAACTACCGCTCGCTCGGTGAGGCTGAGAAGATGCTGCACGCTGTCAGAAAGATGGGTTATAAGGCCGCTACCATCGTCAAGGGAAAGATCACGGTGAACTAAATAATGTATAATGTATAGTGTATAATGAATAAATAAGTGCACCGTAGGGGGTGACAGAAATTAATCATTCAACACTCATCATTCATCATTCAACATTGTTATCACTCATCATTCAACATTGTTATAATTCATCATTCAACATTGTATAATGAATCCAGAAACAGAATTCCGGCCGGGACTCGACGAACTGGCCAATCACTATAAAGACATACTGACTTTGCTGGGCGAAGACCCGGAACGCGAGGGACTCGTCAAGACGCCGATGCGCGTGGCAAAGGCGATGCAGACACTCACCCGCGGCTACACACAGGATCCGAAGAAGGTGCTCACCGACGCACTCTTTGAGGAGAAATACAATCAGATGGTCATCGTCAAGGACATCGACTTCTTCTCGATGTGCGAGCATCACATGCTGCCGTTCTTCGGTAAGGCCCACGTGGCGTATATCCCCAATGGCTACATCACCGGACTGAGCAAGATTGCCCGTGTCGTCGACATCTTCTCCCACCGGCTGCAAGTGCAGGAGCGGTTGACAGAGCAGATCGAGCAGTGCATCCGCGAGACGCTCAAGCCGCAAGGCGTGATGGTCGTGTTGGAGGCCCGCCATCTCTGTATGCAGATGCGCGGCGTGGAGAAGCAGAACTCCATGACGACGACAAGTGCCTACAGTGGCGTCTTCGAGTCGGCAAAGACGAGAATGGAGTTTCTCAGCCTGCTGAAAGTGAAATAACAGCTGCCTACACCTTATTATATATATAGCAGGTGTATCATCCCGGTGGCTACACCTTATTAAATATAGCACCCTTTAATCACAAACGCATGAAATTCATCTCCTGGAATGTCAACGGCCTTCGCGCTTGCATGAAGCCGAAGACCGACGACGACGGTAAAGTCATCAGCAAAGGCTTTGAGGCTTACTTCAAAGACTTGGATGCTGATTTTTTCTGTCTGCAAGAAACCAAGATGCAGGCCGGACAGCTCGACCTGCAATTCCCCGGATATACGTCTTATTGGAACTATGCCGACAAGAAGGGCTACAGCGGTACGGCAATCTTCGCGCGACAGGAACCGCTGAGCGTTGCCTATGGCATGGGCATCGATGATCACGACCATGAGGGACGCGTCATCACGCTCGAATACGCAGACTTCTACCTCGTCTGTGTCTACACACCGAACTCGCAGGACGGGCTGCGCCGTCTCGGCTATCGCATGAAGTGGGAAGACGATTTCCGCAACTTCCTCTTGGCGCTCAATGGTAGGAAGCCGGTCATCATCTGCGGTGATATGAACGTGGCGCACGAGGAGATCGACATCAAGAATCCAAAGACCAACCGCCATAACGCGGGTTTCACCGATGAGGAGCGCGAGAAGATGACGGTGCTGCTCAACAGCGGTTTCACCGATACCTTCCGCCAGCTGCACCCCGAAGAGGTGAAATATTCGTGGTGGAGCTACCGCTTCCGTGCGAGAGAGAAAAACGCAGGGTGGCGCATCGACTACTTCCTCACGTCCGACAGCTTGCAGCCACGCATCATGGCGGCCGAAATCCACAACGAGGTCTTTGGCAGTGACCACTGCCCCGTGGAGCTGCAACTGAAATAGCGTTATGCACGCAGGAACAGACAACTACACCTATCTTACCACCGCTCCGATCCGTCGTGTCATACCGACGATGGCCGTCCCGACGATCATCAGTATGCTCGTCACCGCCCTATACAATATGGCGGACACCTTTTTCGTGGGTAAGCTCGACACGCAGTCTACGGCTGCTGTGGGTGTGGTGTTCTCGATGATGTTCTTTGTGCAGGCCATCGGCTTTTTCTTTGGTCACGGTTCCGGCAACTATATCTCGCGCGAGTTGGGCGCACGCCGCCACGACAATGCCGCCCGTATGGCAGCGACAGGCTTCTGTTTCTCACTTTTGGCAGGTACGCTGATCGCAGTGTTGGGTTGGATCTTTCTCAACCCTTTGTCATTGCTGTTGGGTGCCACGCCGACGATTCTGCCTCACACACGGCAGTATCTCGGCATTGTGCTCTTCGGTGCGCCTTTTCTGACCGGCTCGCTGACGCTCAACAATCAGTTGCGTCTGCAGGGCAACGCCTCCTTTGCCATGGTCGGCATCGTCGCGGGTGCTATCCTCAACGTAGGGCTGGACCCGCTCTTCATCTTTGTGTGTCATTGGGGCGTAGCCGGTGCGGCTCTCGCCACGGTGACCGGTCAGGTGGTAAGCTTCCTCATTCTTTTCTTCATGACACGCCGTGGAGAGAACATCGCCATCCGCTTCCGGCTCTTCTCTCCCTCGTGGTCCGCCTTTAATGAGATCTTCTTTGGAGGCAGCCCGTCGCTGTGTCGTCAGGGACTGCTCTGTCTGGCCACGACGATGCTTAACCATGCCGCAGGCAACTATGGCGACGCGGCCATTGCCGCCATGAGCATTGTCAACCGTATCACGATGATGGTCATGGCCGTCGTCATCGGCTTGGGGCAAGGCTTCCAACCGCTTTGTGGCTTCTGCTTCGGCGCCCGTCTGTTTGCGCGTCTGAAGCGTGCCTATTGGTTCACGATCGCTGTGGGCACGACCTTTCTCATCGTTTGCACGGTCGTCGGCTGGCTCCTCAGCGATCATCTCATCGGGATCTTCCGCAACGACGCGGAGGTGATTGCCGTGGGTATCGTCGCCCTGCGCTGGCAGCTCTGTTCGTTGCCGCTCAACAGCATGATCATGACGAGCAACATGCTCACGCAGACGTGCCGTATGCCGGTGGCCGCGAACCTGTTGGCCTCGGCACGTAGTGGTCTTTTCTTCATCCCGCTCATCCTCATTCTTCCGCATTTCTTCGGACTGATGGGCGTGGAGATGTGCCAGGCCGTCAGCGATGTCTGCTCCTTCTTGTTGACCGTTCCCGTCATGGCACATACGTTAAGGCGGCTATAGGAGTAAAGCCCCCCTCCCCTTGGAGAGGGGGGTACGGGGGAGGCTTAATCGTTCTTTTTGGCGTTGCTGTCATCGAAGGTGTCGTAGCTGTCTATCTCGCCACTGTCCCCATCGAGGCAGTCGTGCTCAAAGTCCTCATCGATATGGCGTCCGTGGTGCTTGCCTGTGTACAGGCGTTCCTTTGCTGTAAGTTGTTTGTTTCTTGTGTTCATAGTTCTTGGGCTTTGGTTATTATACAATGTTTTCTGTTCTGCGAATATACGAAAAAAAGTGAGACGTTGTACTTTTTGTCCCACTTTTCTTTCATTTTTTATGTTTTTCTATCATACGTTTCCGAGATGCACCCATTGTATGCCTTCTTCTTTCGCAATATCTCGGGCACGTAGCATGTCAGGGATTGACGTGGGCCTCAGGTCGGGCATGCGATAGGAGGGGAAACAGCGGCTCAGATGCAAGGGAACATCAGCCATGCCGTTGCCGACAAGCCAACGACAGAGACCGCGCACCATCTCTTCACTTGTATTCCATCCGTCTACGAGCAGATTAGTGATTTCCAATTCTATGCCCGCTTTATGAATGAGACGCAGCGTTCGCTGGACTGGAGCCAGCGAGGCACCGTTGAGGCGGTGATAGACATCGTCGCTGATACTCTTCAAGTCGATGTTCACCGCATCGAGATAGGGAAGCAGGTCGCGTAGCGGCTGTTCGTTGATATATCCCGCAGACACGAGGATATTGTAGATGCCATGCTCGTGGGCAAGCCGTGCCGTGTCGAGCATATACTCGATCCACGTCAGGGGTTCGGTATAGGTATAGGCGATGGAGGGCAGATGCTGTTGCAGGCATACGCCTACGAGGTCTTCCGGTTGCCACGTAGCGTGCTCTACTTCCTCCGGTCTTACTTGCGAGATGCTACTGTTCTGGCAGTTTAGGCAGCGCAGGTTGCAGCCCGTGCAGGCTACCGACAGACATTGCGTACCCGGATGGAAGTGGTTGAGTGGCTTCTTCTCCACCGGATCGGCGGCGAGTGCACAGGGTTCGGCATAGCTCATCGCCCACAGCTTGCCGCCATGGAACACGCGTGAGCGGCATCGCCCGGCATGTCCTTCACGGATCAGACAGGCATGGGGACAGAGATCGCAACGGGCGGCAAGGTCAACGTCTGCTTCCTGTCCCAATGCTGTAACCTTTTCAAGATGATAATATGATGCTTGTTTCATTGAGGCCTCACTATTTCCACCTTATACGTATACAGCTCCGCATCCTTCCAACCGTCCCACGGCAGGCCGGCCTTGTCCTGCGCGCAATGTCCGAGAAACTCCTCTTTGGTCCAGTTCACTTCTTCGGCTACTTGAGGCAGGAACGTACCCGAGTGCCATCCTTTCTTGATGTAGATGCCCTCCTGACCATAGTGAAACTCACTGATGTCGTGGATGCGCTTCAGCGGTGAGAGCACGCTGATCTCGATAGACAGATAATCCAACTCGTCGGGTGTGACGGGTTGGAAGCGAGGATCACGGTAGGCGGCATCGTGCGCCATAGCCACCACCACCTGCCACAACGGCACATCCTCACCGAAGTGTCCGATGCAGCCACGCAGACGGCCGTTCTCGGTCAGCGTCACGAAGGCGCCGCTGTTGTGCAACAGCTCCGGGTTGATGGGCGTTGCAACCTGTTGGCGGCGGATGCTCTTCCATGCGATGTCGAGCAACTGCTGCCGTGTGCTGTCGCTCAGTACGAAGGGCTCATCAGTAGTATCACTTCCGACTGCGGCGTGTGTTGCCGTTGCTTCATCCGATATGTCTTTTTCAGCTTTCCCGTTTTTCATTTCTGTCTTTATTGAAACGTCCTTTTTACTTCCTTTATCTTTTGCCGTTTCTTCTGAATCTCCCTGGCTTGTAGCCTCTTTTTGTTTCGTCTTCCCTTCCGTTGATTCTTTTCCCGTTATCACAAATGCATGGTAACCTACGACTTGGTCATGACCGCTGTAAGGTGAGTCGCCCGAGTTGCAATAAGCGAGATGATGCATCTCCAGTCCCTGCTTCTTTTCCACCATCGTCAGCAATACAGCGATGGCAGCCTGTCCGCATGCGCTCGTGGCGAGGTTGCGGACATGTTCATCAGCATTGTCAGACAGTGCACGCAGAAATGCACGAAGGCTACCCGATGCTACGGCGTCGCCCGTGCGCTTGTCCATCCGTTTCGCATCATCGTAGCAAGGATAGTGCGAGAAGTCGCTGCTGATGATGAAGAGGTTGCGCGGCGTGAAGTAGGGAGAGAGTGCCTGCGCGATGTCCTGAAGCGTATAGTATTCTTCCGTACCGATGATCACCGGTACGATCAGCGGTACCTCGCCTAACTGCACTTGCAGGAAAGGCAGTTGCACTTCCAGGCAATGCTCCCTGTCGTGTGCGCGCGGCTCAAAGGTCAGCACCTTGTTCTCATCGACAAGGCGTTGGCAGAGTGCTGTGTCGACCTTCACCGTACCCAACGGTGTCTGATACCCCTCCCAAGCGGTAGCTACGGAAGCACCCGCCAGCCCGATATGATGCGACGGTCCCAGAAGGAAGAGATGTTCGTAGTGAACTTTCGGGTCGAGTTGAGCGAAAGCCTCGGCAGCTGTCTGTCCGGAGAAGACATAACCGGCGTGCGGCACGATGACCGCCCTGACGGGAGCAAGAATTCCCGCCTTTGTCGCGGCAGAGAGATATTGCTTCACGTTAGTCTCCAACTCCTGCCTATCAGCTGGATAGAACTGTCCGGCAACAGCGGCTGGGCGCACATTGCCGGAAAAACACTTTGTCGTTTTCATAGTCATACAGACAATCATTAACAGTACTAAGCCTGTGCGTAGTCCTTTCATAGGTTTTTCGCAAATATAGTGGTTTTACTCGAAAAAAGCAAGAATAAAGCAAATGCAATGCGATTATCTTTCTCACTTTTATAAATAATTATAATTCCGCTCCATATTATATATCGTCATACAATACTTTTCGTATCTTTGCATAATAATAGGTGAGGAATGATTCCTCTGTTTAGAGACGATTTATAGAGAAAGTAATGAACGAAACAACAGAAAGAAAGAACCCTTTCATGGAGCCCTACAATACGCCCCATGACACGGTACCTTTCGACAAAATACGCTTTGAGGATTTTGAGCCTGCCTTTATGGAGGGCATTCGGCGCGACGACGAGGATATTGAGATCATGCTCAACAATCCTGAGGAGCCGACCTTTGACAATACGATCGCTTACCACAACGACAGCAAAGGACCGCACTATTACGATCTCCTCGACCGCGTGTCTACGGTGTTCTCCTGCATGATGAGCGCTGAGACCGACGACCGCATGGAGGCGCTGGCACAGAAAATCGCCCCGATCCTCAGCAAGCACGAAAATGACTTTCTGCTCAACCCGAAGGCTTTTGCCCGTGTCAAGGCGGTCTATGACCATCACCGCGAGCTCACCCCGGAAGAGCAGATGATGCTCGACAGAACCTATGACGGTTTTGTGCGCAATGGTGCTCTCCTCGATGAGGCAGGCAAGCAGCGTCTGCGCGAGCTCGACGAGAAAGGATCGCTCCTCGCCTTGCAGTTCTCACAGAATCTGTTGAAGGATACTAAGGCTTTCACACTGCTCATCACCGACAAGAACGACCTTGCCGGGCTTCCCGACACGGCTGTGGAGGCTGCCGCCAACGCTGCCAAGGAGCAGGGCAAGGAAGGCTGGCTGTTCACGCTCGACTATCCCAGCTACTCGCCTTTTATGTCGCACGCCGATAACCGTGAGCTAAGACGACAGATGTATATGGCCCGCAATACGCTCTGCACCCATGGCGATGGGAACGACAACCGCGACATCTGCCGCGCACTCGTCAACAACCGGCGTGAGGAGGCACAGCTCTTGGGCAACGACACCTTTGCCGACTATGTGATGAAAAACCGCATGGCAGGAAGCGTGAATCATGTCTACAAGCTTCTCAACGATCTCATTGACGCCTACAAGCCTACTGCTGAAAAGGAGGTGGAGGCCATTCGTGAGGAAGCCCGCAAACTTGAGGGCGAAGGCTTCCAGCTTGAGCCTTGGGATTTCTCCTACTATGCTCATAAGCTGAAAATGGAGAATTACAATCTCGATGCGGAGATGCTGCGGCCTTACTTTCAACTCGACAAGGTCATCGATGGTGTCTTTGGTCTGGCTCATCGTCTCTATGGCATCACATTCAAGGAAAACAAGGACATCCCCGTCTATCATCCCGACGTCAAAGCCTATGAGGTCTTTGACAAAGACGGCAGCTATCTCGCAGTTTCCTACGCCGACTTCTATCCTCGTAAGGGCAAACACGACGGTGCCTGGATGACGGAGTTTCAGGGACAACATATCAACCACAGGGGTGAGAACATCCGTCCGCACGTGAGCGTGGTGATGAACTTCACGAAACCCACCCCGGAGAAGCCGGCATTGCTCACGCTCGACGAGGTGGAGACCTTCCTGCATGAGTTTGGTCACTCACTTCACGGTATGTTTGCCAACACCCGTTTCGCCAGCCTTTCCGGCACGAATGTATGGTGGGACTTCGTGGAGATGCCGTCGCAGTTCATGGAGAACTATGCGGTGGAGAAGGAATACTTGCGCACCTTTGCTTTTCATTACCAGACGGGCGAACCGATTCCCGACGAACTTGTCGACCGCATCGTGCGCTCACGCAATTTCAATGTGGCCTACGGCTGTCTGCGTCAGGTGAGCTTCGGACTGCTTGATATGGCTTACTACACCCTGCGCGAGCCGTTCACTTCCGACGTCCAGCCCTTTGAGAAAGAGGCGTGGAAAGCCGCTATCCTCTTGCCGCAGCTTCCCAACACGTGCATGACGACACAGTTCTCGCACATCATGGCCGGAGGATATGCCGCCGGATACTATAGCTATAAATGGGCCGAGGTGCTCGACGCCGACGCTTTCAGCGTGTTCAAACGCAACGGCATCTTCGATCAGGCTACCGCCCAGCGCTTCCGTGACTGCATCCTCTCGAAGGGCGGTACGGAAAACCCGATGACGCTCTACAAGCGTTTCCGGGGCCAGGAACCGACGATCGACGCACTGCTCGTGCGCGACGGCATTCGCAAAGCATGATCTACACATATTATATATAAGTATTCTTACGTAAGTATCGTTATGAAAGAAGAGGAAGAAAAAGCACGTAAAGCACAAAAACAACACTTGCTCGACGGCCGCTACCTGCGCATGGCGCATATCTGGGCCGAGAACTCTTACTGCATACGCCGCAAGGTAGGAGCTCTCGTCGTCAAGGACAAGATGATCATCAGCGATGGGTATAACGGAACCCCCAGTGGTTTCGAGAATATCTGTGAAGATGATAACAGCATCACCAAGCCTTACGTTCTGCATGCCGAGGCCAACGCGATCACCAAGCTCGCCCGCTCCGGCAACAACAGCGACGGCTCTACGCTCTATGTCACAGCCTCGCCCTGCATCGAATGTGCCAAGCTGATCATCCAGGCGGGCATCCGCCGCGTGGTCTATGGCGAGAAATACCGACTCGACGACGGCATTCGGCTGTTGCAGCGCGCCGGTGTGGAGGTGGACTTCCTTGATATGAATGAACTTGAGAAGCAGCTGCCCAAAGAGGAGTGACACGGCAGTGGCTTGCATCAATAAAGCAAGCCTATGTCGGCAAGGACAATGAAAGAGCAATAAGATATGAATATGAAATACGACAAGAAGAACCGGTTTATGCCACTGCTCATGGCGGTGAGCATGATTCTCGGTATTCTCATTGGCACCTTCTATGCCAACCATTTCTCGGGCAGCAGACTGACGGTGGTCAATAATGGCAGCAACAAGCTCAGCAACCTGCTGCGGATCATTGATGACCAATATGTCGACGACGTGAACATCGACTCGCTCGTGGAGAAGGCCATGCCGCTTATCCTCGGTGAGCTCGACCCGCACTCGGTGTATATCAGTGCCAAGGACGTGCAGCAGTCTGAGGATGACCTCAAGGGCTCGTTCTCCGGCGTGGGCATCGAGTTCACCATTCGCCAGGATACCATCCACGTCGAGAACGTCATCAAAAACGGTCCCGCAGAGAAGGCCGGTATCATCGCTGGTGACAAAATCGTGATGGTTGACGGTAAGAAATTCGTCGGTAAGCAGGTCACGCAAGAGGAGGCCATGCACCGTCTCAAGGGTCCGCAGGGCTCCAAGGTACGTGTCGGCGTGCTGCGTTTCGGCCACCCGAAAGTGCTCTCCTTTGACATCACGCGCGCTGAGATACCGACGAAGACGATCACGGCAGCCTATATGCTCGATGACAACACGGGCTATATCAAGATCAAGAACTTTGGTGAGAAGACCTATCCTGAGTTGCTCATCGCCTTGGCCAACCTGCAACAGCAGGGCTTCCAGAACCTCGTCATCGACCTGCGTGACAATCCCGGTGGCTATCTCCAGAGCGCCGTACAGGTTGCCAACGAGTTCCTGTCCGCCAAGAAACTCATCGTATACACAGAAGGACGCAAGTCGCCACGGCAGGACTACAGTTCCGACGGACATGGCGCTTACAAGAGCATTCCGCTCGTGGTACTTATCAACGAAGGCACAGCATCAGCCGCAGAGATCTTCGCCGGCGCCATGCAGGACAACGACCGTGCTACGATCATCGGGCGCCGCTCCTTCGGCAAGGGCCTCGTGCAGCAGCAGATCCCGTTCCCCGACGGTTCGATGATCCGGCTGACCATCGCTCGCTACTACACGCCATCGGGCCGTTGTATCCAGAAGCCTTATGTCGACGGCGACGAGGAGGCCTACGCTCAGGATATCATAGAGCGCTACCAGCACGGCGAGTTCTTCTCGCAGGACAGCATCAAGCACACGGGTCCGGCTTATCATACGGGTATCGGGCGTGTGGTCTATGGCGGTGGCGGCATCACGCCGGATATCTTTGTACCGGAAGACACCACGTTTGTCACCTCTTATTATAAGCAAGCGATTATGAGCGGACTCATCCTGCAGTTCGCCTTCACTTACACCGACAATAACCGGCAAAAGATGAAGATGTTTAAACAGATGCTCGACCTCTCGAAGTATCTCAACGAGCAAAATACCGTCGACCAGTTCGCTGACTATGCCGACAAGCACGGCTTGCAGCGCCGCAACCTGCTTATCAAGAAGAGCCACTCGCTCTTAGAGCAGTTCATCAACGGCCGCATCATCTACAACATGCTTGACGAGCAGGCACTCTACGAGTATCTCAACCAAGACGATCCTGTTATCACGCGTGCCCTGATGTTGTTTAAGCAGAATGCCGCCTTCCCGAAACTGCCTGCACCAGCCAAAGGAAAGGCTTCAAAGGGAAAGACTGCCTTGGGTTCACGGCCTGCTTTCAACGGCAGCATGTACTACACGGCAGCAGTCATGCCTCCCCTCAGACTTAACAGTTGAAGAGATGTGCTCATTCCGTTATACTCTGATGCGAGTGCTGGTGGCTTTTGTGCTGCCGGCACTCGCTTCGATGACTATTCAGGCTGCGAACCAGCGCAACCTGCAACGGCTTGATGAAGTCCTTGACCAGCGCCCTGTCTATACTCAACACAAGCTCCAGCATATCAACTACCTCAAAGCTCAGCTCAAAGCGCAACCGGACAGTGAACAACAACTCCGTCTCTATGACCAGCTCTTTGACGAATATTATGTATTCAAATTCGACTCTGCACGCTATTATGTCGACATAGCCCTCTCTCTATCTCAAAAACTCCATAAGGATCATTATATTAAACTCAATCTTCTCAGGCAGGCACAACTCTATGCCATTGGCGGCCTTTATAGTGAAGCCATCGAGGTGCTTGACAATATCAACATAGAAGGTTCGGGGAAAGATCTCAAACTACAATATTATCTTACTTACTTCATTCTTTACTCCAATTGGGCAAATTATTGCAGCGACGACCGGTTCTCGCCTATCTATGCTGCACGGGCAAGAGAATTTCTCAAGCAAGCTATGCCTTTTCTGGAGTCTTCGATGCCCTTTTGGGATTATTATCATGGTGAATACTATATCTACGTAGAGCGCAACGACAAAAAAGCCCTCTATTACTATTTCCGTACCATCCGGAGACTCTCTAAACACTCCCGATACTATGCGATGGCGTCTTTTGCTATCGCCAATAACTACAGTGCCCATGGTGACCAGGAAAGATATGAGCAATACCTTATAGAGGCTGCCATCAGCGATGCCATCTGCTGTACGCGTGAGAACTTGGCACTTCAGGATTTGGCTACATATCTCTTCCGGGAGGACAATAACAACATTGAAAGGGCAGACAGATATATCAACATTGCCATGGAGGATGCCAAATTCTTCAACGCGCGACTGCGTATCTTGGAAATCTCACAGAAAATGCCGACCATTGTGGCGTCCTATGAACAGCAGATGATGAACCGTAATAATACATTGAAGTGGGCAATTGTCATCATCTCGCTTTTGGTCTTTGGCTCGCTGATGGCTATCCTTTACATCTTCCGGCAGAACAAGTTGCTCACCAACCGTCGTCATCAGCTTTCGCAAAGCAACTCTAAACTTACTGAACTCAATTTCAAACTTACTGAACTCAACTCCAGACTTGCCAAAGCAAACACGATGCTTGTTGATACCAACCGCAAACGGGAGCGGCTGGCAAAATTATATATAGACCTTTGCGCTAAGTTTATTGACCGACTCGCCCATTATCAGACCTTTGTGCGACGCAAGATCAAGGCCAATCAAGTCAATGAATTGCTTAGCACCGTCTCTTCGTCAAGGCTATCAGAAGAGGAGGCAGAGGTGTTCCGAAACCGGTTCGACAAGGCGTTCCTTGATCTCTATCCGACTTTCACTACTGAGCTCAACGCATTGCTTGAGTCTGCACACAGTATCGTGGCTTCCGACAATCACTCTCTTACTTCCGAGCAGCGTATTTACGCACTCATCAGGCTCGGTGTAAAAGAGAGTAGCGAGATCGCCTCCGTGCTTTTCTATTCTCCACAAACCATCTACAACTATCGTTCACGTGTGAAAAACTGGGCCATCAATAAGGAATCGTTTGAAGAGGATGTCATGAAGATCGGAACGGTCATTAGGTAACGGCTTTCACCTATCTAACGCCTACATTAGACGTTTTTTATTCTTATAATATTCTACTTGGCCTATCTTGTATTATATTCCTATATCACTCATTATTAGTGTATTATGTATATTAACATTTTAAATTAATCTACTTTTCCCTTACTTGTCATTACATCTTGTGCTAATAACGGCTAACTTTGCAATCGAAATCTTACAAAGATTCATTTTCATAAAAACCTAATTCTTATATGCACAAAATGACAATTCACAAAAGAGTAGTGCTTGGCTTGTTTGCCGCGATGCTGTCTCTCGACATCACAGCGCAGAACATACAAGTACATGGAGTCGTCAAGGACGCAAGCGGTGAGACAATCATTGGGGCTAGTGTCGTACAAAAAGGTACGAAAAATGCCACTGTAACGGATCTCAATGGCGCGTTTACCCTTTCGGTACCCGCTAACAGTACACTGTCATTTACTTATATGGGTTACAAGGAAAAGGATGTACCCTTGAATGGCAAGAATAATTTTGACATTGTACTTGTAGAGGACAACCAACAACTTAGCGAAGTAGTGGTGGTTGGTTATGGTACCATGCGCAAGCGTGACCTCACCGGAGCTGTCGGTTCCTTAGCCAACAAAGACTTAAAAGACCAGCCCGTGGCTAACCTTGGGCAGGCCCTTCAGGGAAAGGTGTCAGGCCTGCAAGTCATTGATGCCGGTAAGCCAGGTGATAACGTGTCCATTAAAATCCGTGGTTTGGGTTCTATTAACAACTGCGACCCGCTCGTTGTCATTGATGGAGTCCCTACTGATTTAGGGCTTAACAATCTCAACATGGCAGACATCGAACGCATCGACGTTCTCAAGGATGCTTCTGCTACAGCCATCTACGGTTCACGCGGTGCCAACGGCGTCATTCTTATTACTACGATGAAGGGTAAAGACGGTCGCGGACACCTGATACTGAACATGAATCTCTCTGCCCAGCACGCCACAAAGAAGCCTCACCTGCTCAACGCTGCAGAATATGCAGCTTTCAGCAACGATATGATGACCAACTCCGGCAATGCGGCCAACCCTCTTTGGGCTAACCCCGTATCACTCGGCGAGGGTACGAACTGGGTTGATGAAATGTTCCGTACAGGATATCTCCAAAACTATACACTCAGCTACACGGGTGGTTCTGACAAGATCAACTACTATGTTTCCGGAGGTTTCCAAAAACAAAGTGGCACCGTGCGCAGCGTAAACTACCGACGTTATACTTTCCAGGATAATCTGGACGCACAAGTACTCGACTGGCTGAAGGTCAGCACCAACCTCTCGATGAGTGCCGATCTGAAAGAGCAAGGAAGTTATGACCTCGGATCCACTTATCGTGCACTGCCTGTATTGCCAGTTAAAGACGACGGTGGCAATTGGTCTGGTCCGGAGGGTAACTCCCTGTGGTACGGTTCTACACGTAACCCTGTTGGCCCCACGGTGACCGATATCCACAAGACTAAGGGATACAATTTGTTGGGAAACATCTCTGGTGAAGCCTCACTGACATCATGGCTGAAGTTCAAGACCACATTCGGACTTGATGCAAAATTCTGGGATTATGACAACTTCACTCCTGCCTACAATTGGAAGCCCACGCCCGTTGTTCAGGCTTCTCGCTATCAGAGCAACAACAAGTCGTTTACATATCTGTGGGACAACTACTTCACCTTCGATCATACTTTTGGGGGGAAGCACCATTTGAACGTCATGGCCGGAACGTCGGCTCAATGGAACAACTATAACTATCTCAATGCACAAAAAAACATTTTCTCGTTTGAGAATGTGCACGAGATGGATAATGGCCAGAAGATGGAGTCAATGGGTGGCAACACCACAGAATGGTCCCTCTTCTCCTATATGGCGCGTGCCAACTATGACTACATGAACCGCTATTTAGTTACAGCTACCATACGCCGTGACGGTTCAAGCCGTTTCGGACGCAGCCACCGTTGGGGCACCTTCCCCTCTGTATCTTTGGCCTGGCGTCTTACCGAAGAAAAATGGTACAAGCCCAGTCATATCCTTTCTGACCTTAAGATACGTGCCGGCTACGGCCAGACGGGTAGTCAGGCCAGTGTGGGCAACTATGGTTATTTAGCTACATACAATACCAGTGTATATCCTTTCGGCGCTGACGGCGTGGAGCAAACAGCTCTCATCTCCACCACATTGTCTAATCCTGATATTCACTGGGAGACAGTGGCACAGACCAACATCGGTTTCGATGCTGCCCTCTTCGACTCACGTGTTATGCTCACCGTCGATGCTTATTTGAAGAAAACTTCTGATATGCTTGTCAAAGCCTCCATACCTATTACTTCTGGCTTTGAGGACACCAGCACGACATACACCAATGCCGGCAAGGTGACGAACAAGGGTATCGAGGTCTCCCTCCATACCATCAACTTCAAGGAGAGTCAGGCTCATCCGGGATGGGAGACAAGTGTTTCCTATACTTACAACCGCAATAAGATCGGCAATCTCAACAGCAGCGTACCCTACTACATCAACCAGATCAACAACTCGTATGTCACTATGTTGGCAAAGGGGTATCCCATCAACGTGTTCTATGGTTATGTCACAGACGGAATCTTCCAGAACCAGAAAGAGGTTGAGGAGCATGCCGTGCAGACCGGTGCGGAACCTGGCGACATACGCTTCCGTGACCTCAACAACGACGGCGTCATCAATGAAAAGGATCGTACGGTCATCGGCAATCCTAATCCGGCGCACCTCTTCTCTATCAACAATATGGTTTCCTGGAAGGGATTGGAGTTGAGCGTGTATCTTCAAGGTGTGGCTGGCAATAAGATCTTCAATGCCAACAACATTGACCTCATGGGAATGTCCGCTGCCTACAACCAGCTCACCGATGTACTCGGACGCTGGCACGGAGAAGGTACCAGTACCTCTATGCCTCGCGCCGTCTACGGAGACCCCAATGGCAACAACCGCGTTTCTGACCGTTATGTAGAAAGCGGCTCTTATTTGCGCTTGAAAAACATTTCTCTTTCCTATAACCTGCCTGCCACATGGCTTCGCGCGCTGTCTCTGTCTTCAGCACGCCTCATCTTCTCCTGTGAGAATGTTGCCACCATCACTGGTTACTCAGGTTTTGACCCGGAGGTGGGTGTCAATGGCATAGACCTTAGCAATTATCCCATCTCACGTACTTTCAACTTTGGTATCAACCTCAATTTCTGATTGCCGCTATGAATAAGATATATCATTATTGTGCCATCGCCCTGGCTTCACTTGCCTTAGTTTCCTGCGGTGATGACTTCCTCGACAAAACCCCCAAGAACACTGTTGACCCCGAAGTAGACGTTACGGACTCGGTGGCAGTAGCCATGGCAAATGGTTGCTATCGTACCCTGCAATCGTCAAACATGTACAACCAACGTATATGGACGCTCGACATCGTGGCCGGCAACAGCATTGTAGGTGCCGGCGGTGGGACAGACGGTTTGGAGACCGTGCAAGCCGCTAACTTCACTACGTTGAGTGACAACGGCATGGCCCTGTATATGTGGCGTTCCCCTTGGGTAGGCATTGGACAATGCAATATTCTCATCAATGACTTGGAAGGCAAAGCCAGTGATAATATCCAGAAGCGTTCACTCGGTGAGGCCTACTTCCTCCGTGCACATTATTATTATGTATTGGTCCGTCTCTATGGTGGTGTGCCCCTGCGCCTGAAGCCTTTCACACCCGGTCAGCCGACAGCGATCGCCCGTGCTTCCAAGGAAGAGGTGTATAGCCAGATCGCCTCTGACTGCCGCAAAGCCATCGAACTGCTGCCTGCAAAGAAGGACTATAGCAGCCTGGATTTAGGTCGGGCTACACAAGATGCTGCCCTGACAATGCTGGCCGACATGTATCTCACACTTGCGCCGGACAACAAGGCAGACTATCAGCATGTGGTCAATCTTTGTGATTCTGTCACTGCTTTAGGCTATGACCTCGGCAAGTGCAAATTCGAGGATAACTTTGATGCAACTATCAACAATGGGCCGGAGTCTATTTTCGAAGTACAGTACAGTGGTGACACCAACTATGATTTCTGGGGCAACAATCCTCAGTCAAGCTGGCTCTCCACCTTTATGGGACCGCGTAACTCTGATTTCGTTGCTGGCGGATGGGGCTGGAACCAGCCTACCAAAGAATTCATGGGCCAATGGGAGCCGGGCGACAAGCGCAAGGATCTGACGGTATTCTACCAAGGTTGCCCTGATTACGATGGGCATGCTTACAAGAGCTCTTACTCCATCACAGGTTACAATGTCCGCAAGTTCCTCGTTTCCAAGAGCGTCTCACCCGAGTACAACACCTCACCTGCTAACTTTGTCGTCTATCGTTATGCCGATGTCTTGCTCATGAAAGCTGAGGCTCTTAACGAAATGGGGCAGACCACCGCGGCAGAGATTCCACTCAATATCGTCCGTAAGCGGGCTGGCTTAGACGCCGTAACGGGACTGACCCAGGACGAAATGCGGGAGAAAATCATTCATGAGCGGCGTATGGAGTTTGCGTTCGAAGGACATCGGTGGTTCGACATGGTTCGAATCGACCACGGCAACTATGCCATCAAGTTCCTGAAATCCATTGGCAAAAACAATGTCAACAAGGATCGGCTGCTCTTCCCTATACCTCAAACAGAGATAGACGCCAATCCTCTCATCACACAGAACCCGGGCTATTAAGCCACACATTGTTTTCTAAATCAATAATATGCTAAGTAGTATGAATAAGACATATTTATTTTCGCTTTTGGTATGGCTGTTCTGCGGACTGTCTTTCACGGCCTGCAACGACCAAGATTATCAAGAAGACAACCTCGGCATGGATCCACTAACACTCACTGCCGAGCAAAGCACTGATGCCTTACAGGAGATCAACCACGCTGCCAACGCACTTACTCTCAACTGGACAACGGGTAACAATGGCGGCACAGGCAACCGCATCTACTATACACTGCAACTGGCTAAGGCCGGCACGCACTTCGCCGAGCCTTATACAGCCCTCTGCCAAGAAGGACAGACCTATTCCTGGAGCGTGAACCAAGAAAACCTTAATGGGATCGTCCTCGACCAGTTCGGTGGTGTGCCCGGACGGAAATGCGACATCGAAGCGCGTGTTTTGACTCAGACTCCGGGATGGGAAGGCACCCTGTCTGATTCCCTCTCTTTCTCTGTCACACCTTATCAGCCGGTCACCACAACGCTCTATCTCATCGGCGACGCTACACCCAATGGCTGGAACGCTGACAATGCTACGGTTATGGAGCGTGTCGACAATGGCTTGTTTGAATGGCAAGGCGACCTGAAGATTGGTTCACTAAAGTTCATCACCACAAAGGGACAATTCCTTCCCTCTTACAACAAGGGCACAGATGACCGTGCCGTACTGCGCACCGGCGACAACGAGCCAGATGAGAAATGGCAGATAGAAGAGAGCCATTATTATAAGGTGGAAGCCAATCTGCTCACGGGCGATGTAACGTTCACCCAAGCCGAAGGTAACCGTCCGGCTTTCGATCATCTCTATTTGGTGGGCAACATGACCGATTGGGGCTTTGAGACAATGAGCACAGATGCTCTTGACCCATACCTTTTCCGCACCGGCAAGGTGTTTGACAAGGGCGGTGAGTTCAAGTTCGGCACAGCCAAAGGCAGCTGGGAGAATATGTACAAGGCTACGGTTGACAATGCTCCTTACACCGACACGCACATGCAGTTTGTCAGTGGTTATGATCCGGACCATAAATGGTTCTTGAAAGATGGGGAGACGGGCAAGGCTTATAAGATATGTGTGGACATCCGCAAAGGCAAGGAACGTATGCTGATGAAACCGTTCACGCCTTACACCACCATTTGGATGGTTGGCGATGCTACTCCCGCAGGCTGGTCAATTGATAACGCCACAGCCCTGCAGGCCACCGATAATCCTTACATCTTCACATGGACCGGTACGCTGAATGCCGGAGAGCTGAAGTTCACTTGTGATAAGCGCAACGATTGGAATGGCGCTTGGTTCCTCTGTGCTGCAGGCAATGACAAGGAGCCTACCGGCCAGACCGAAAAGATGCTCTTCATTGATAAAAGCGACGAGGAACTCAAAAACCAGTATCTCGACATCAATGTGGGCGACATCGACCAGAAATGGAAGATAACGCAGTCGGGTACCTACACCATCACACTTAACCAACTCGCCGAGACGGTCTCCATCGTCAAACAATAGAATACTTATAGATATCCTGGTACAACATAAAACGATACTCATGAAAATGTACTCTTTGCTTTTAGCTATACCTCTGCTGTGCGCTGCTTGCAGCAGCGACAACGATTCTCCCATAGATCCGTCGACCATCCAGCCGACACAGCCGGCGACGACGCTCATCTCTGATCTCAGCCTACACTTGTCCACCGACAAGGCCCGATATGCTCCCGGAGAGAAAGTCTCCTTCACGTCCGGCAGCCCGCTGCCGGACGGTGCCAAGGTGCGCTACCGCCAAGGTGCCACCGTCATTGAGGAACAGTCTCTCACCGGTACCAGTTGGACATGGACACCGCCTTCCACTGACTACACGGGCTACCTCGCTGATGTGTATACTACTGATGTCAGTGGCAAACAGACTATCTGCGGCACAATCGCTATTGATGTGTCTTCCGACTGGGCGCGGTACCCGCGCTATGGCTTCGTGGGCACCTACGACGACACGAAGACGTCGGAGGTGATCAGCCAGGAGACAGCGCTACTTAATCGCTGCCACATCAACGGCCTGCAGTTCTATGACTGGCAAAACAAGCACCACGAGCCCATAGTGCTCCGCGACGGTAAGGTAGAGGACAGCTATGCCGATATCGCCAATCGCAAGGTCAACACCGGTGTCGTCAAAGCGTATATCAGCCAAGCTCATGCCCACGGCATGAAGGCCATGTTCTATGACCTCTGCTACGGTGCGTTGGATGATGCCGCACAGGATGGTGTCAGTACCAAATGGTACATGTATAAGGATGAGAGCCACAGCACTGTCGACGCGCTCACTTTGCCATCAGGATGGAAGAGCAATATCACGCTCGTCAATCCCGGCAACATAGCCTGGCAAGACTATTTTGCCCGGAAGGTTGGCGACGTTTATAAAACGTTTGACTTCGACGGCTTCCACATCGACCAAGTGGGAAACCGTGATCCGGAATATGACTACTATGGCAGTAAGATCAACGTCACCCAGGGATTTGCCTCGTTTATTGCCAAAATGAAAGAATCCGATCCTGCGAAGAGACTGGTGATGAATGCCGTCAGCAACTACGGTGCTAAACAGATGGCTGCCACGGGCAACGTAGACTTTCTCTACAGCGAGTTGTGGGGAGGCGAAGACCAGTTTGCCGACCTGTTCTCTATCATGCGTAATAATCAAAGCGAAGCTAACACGGATCCTGCCGCTCCGACTATAGCTCAGGTTTTCGCTGCATACATGAACTATAATAAGGAGTCCGGAACGTTCAACACGCCGGGTGTATTGCTCACTGATGCCGTGATGTTTGCCATCGGAGCAAGCCATTTGGAATTAGGAGACCACATGCTCCATAAAGAGTACTTCCCCAATGGCGACCTGAAAATGGACGAGCAACTCGATAAGGCCATTGTTCACTACTACGATTTCCTTACTGCATACGAGAACCTGCTGAGAGACCGGGGAACAGACCTTTCCATCCCTATTGTAGCCAATAGCAGCGAGGTGACCATCAACTCGTGGCCACCCAGATTGCAGACGGTAACCACGGTATGCCGTGAGGTAAATGGGAAGAAGGTCATCAGCCTGCTCAACTTCTCCCAAGCCAATTCTCTGAGTTGGCGCGACATGGATGGCACACAACCAGAACCCAAGGCGCTGTCCAACATTCCCTTGGCAGTGAAGACAAAAGAAGTGAAGAAAGTATGGGTGGCCTCGCCCGATGCTCTTGGCGGCGTCGCCCAGGAGTTGCCATTCCAACAACAGGGTGACTATGTCACCTTTACCCTGCCCTCATTGAAATACTGGACCATGGTGGTGATGGAATAAACGGAAGACGAACAAAAAAGACAAAACACTTGTAGAATACAGCAAATATGAATTATAGAAAAACATTATTTACGTTGACCATCGCCATGATGTTGCCAATATGCGGTCTCGAGGCCCAGACCGTCACGTCGCCTGATGGCAACGTAGCGGTAAAATTCTCTCTCTCGCAAGATGGTGTGCCCACATACGAGATGACCTATAAGAAGCGTGAGGTGATCCGTCCTTCTCATCTCGGATTGGAACTCGCCAAGGACAAGCACGCCAGTAAGGGACTGGAGGAGACCAGTCTCATGGATGGCTTCACAGAGGAAGATTGCAAGAGATCAACCTTCGACGAGACGTGGAAACCCGTATGGGGAGAAACGTCGACGATCCGTAACCACTACAACGAGATGGCTGTGAACCTTTTCCAAAAGGCAGCCAACAGACATATCATCCTCCGATTTCGCGTCTACGACTACGGCATGGGACTGCGTTATGAATTCCCACAGCAGGCGGATCTCAACTATTTCATCATTAAGGAAGAGCACACGCAGTTTGCCATGACGGGCGACCACACAGCCTACTGGATCCCGGGCGACTACGACACACAAGAATACGAGACACAGATCACCCCACTCTCCGGTATTCGCCAACGTATGAAGACTGCTGTCGACGGCAATGCCTCTCAAACAGTGTTCTCTCCGACTGGTGTGCAAACCTCGCTACAGATGAAGACATACGACGGGCTGTATATCAACATTCACGAGGCTGCCTGCGTGAACTACCCTACCATGCACCTCAACCTCGATGACAAGAATATGGTCTTTGAGAGCTGGCTTACGCCTGATGCCACCGGCATGAAAGGCTATATGCAGACGCCGTGTCAGACTCCTTGGCGCACGGTGCTTGTCAGCGACGATGCCCGTGACATGCTCGCCTGCAAACTCACGCTCAATCTCAACGAACCTTGCAAGATTGAGGACACTTCGTGGATCCATCCCGTGAAATACTGCGGTGTGTGGTGGGAAATGATCGCCGGCAACAACACTTGGAACTATACCGACGACCTGCCTTCGGTAAAGCTCGGTGAAACCGACTATACAAAAGTGAAGCCCAACGGGCGTCATGGCGCCAACAACGCTGAGGTAAGAAAGTACATAGACTTTGCTGCCAAGAACCATCTCGACGAAGTGCTCGTTGAAGGATGGGACGAGGGATGGGAGGACTGGTACGGACACAGCAAGGACTATGTCTTTGACTTTGTCACTCCATACCCAGACTTCGATATCAAAGCCCTCAATGACTATGCCCATTCCAAGGGTGTCAAACTGATGATGCATCATGAGACGTCGGCTTCTACACAAAACTACGAGAGACATCTCGGGGCTGCATACGACTTGATGAACAAGTATGGCTATGACGCCGTCAAGAGTGGATATGTCGGCGACATCATCCCACGTGGTGAGCATCACTATAGCCAGACGATCAACAACCACTATCTCTATTGCGTCACCGAGGCAGCCAAGCACCATATCATGGTCAATGCCCATGAAGCCGTACGCCCTACCGGCCTTTGCCGTACGTGGCCCAATCTGGTGGGCAACGAGAGCGCACGTGGCACGGAATATGAGTCTTTCTCAGGCAATGAGCCCTACCATACGGTCATTCTTCCCTTTACGCGCCTGCAGGGTGGCCCTATGGACTACACCCCCGGCATCCTTGAGACCCAGATCGGTACCTGGAATCCCAACAAGAAGGACATGTATGTCCACACCACACTCGTGGGACAACTTGCTCTCTACATGGTCATGTACAGTCCACTGGCCATGGCTGCTGATCTGCCGGAAAACTATGCCAAGTACGACGATGCCTTCCAGTTTATCAGAGACGTGCCTCTTGACTGGGACGATACGAAATATCTCGAGGCCGAACCTGCTAAATACATCACTGTGGCGCGCAAGGCCAAGAAGACCGGTGACTGGTATCTCGGGGGTAAATGCGATGCCGACGGACATCAGTGCAGCGTGAAACTCGACTTCCTTGATAAGCATGCTGTTTACGACTGTACGATCTATGCCGATGCAAAGAATGCTGACTATAAGACCAACCCCAAGGCTTATGTCATCACTCACCGCAAGGTGCGGCGTGGCGATGTACTTAAATTCACTGAAGCACCGGGCGGAGGGTTCGCTGTGTCAATGAAACGCCAATAACACAATCGATAATGACATCGCACATGGATGAGAGTTCATTTCCTTTCGCAAAGTGTAACTTCCTTCTCCTTGTGCTTTGAAGATAGTCTAACCTCTGTGTCCGTGAGGATGCAGAGGTTCTTGTTTTTTGCTACTTATAGGTTAATAAACACTAAATATGTCTTCTGTTTTTGGCTACTTCTTTTTTTCTTCCGTCTTTTGCACCCATGATCATCATCCTTTCCATACTCGTCTATTTCCTGCTGTTGCTCGCTCTGTCATGGCTGACGAGCCGCAAGGCCGACAACAAAGATTTCTTCAGTGCACGTCATAGCTCACCGTGGGCGATGGTGGCTTTTGGCATGATTGGCGCCAGCATCTCAGGCGTGACGTTTGTCTCCGTACCTGGCATGGTGCTCAGCGTACAGATGACCTATCTGCAGATGTGCATGGGCTATATCCTGGGCTACTTTGCCGTGGCCTTCGTGCTGCTGCCGGTCTACTACCGTCTCAGGCTGACGAGTATCTACACCTATCTGCAAGGGCGGCTGGGCGCAAGGAGCTACACCACCGGGGCGTCGTTTTTTCTCATCGGCAAGATGACAGGTTCGGCCGTGAAGTTCTATGTCGTCTGCATGATCCTTCAGCGTTTTGTGCTCGACGCCTACCATGTGCCGTTTGCCGTGACGGTGTCGTCGCTCGTCCTTCTCATCTGGCTCTACACCCGACGGGGCGGCATCCGCACACTTGTGTGGACCGATTCGTTTCAGACGCTTTGCATCCTGACCACGTTGGTGCTGATCATCCTCAGCGCGACGCAGGCACTCGGCATGTCGCTCCCCGACGCTGTCTCGGCCGTAGCTCATGACGCGCGCTCGCGCATCTTCGTCTTCGACGACTGGTGGTCAACGCAGAACTTCTGGAAGCAGTTCCTCTCCGGCGTGTTCATCGTGGTGGTGATGACGGGTCTCGATCAGGATATGATGCAGAAAAATCTCACGTGCCGCACATTGCGCGAGGCGCAGAAGGACCTGTGCTCCTATGGTTTCGCCTTCCTTCCGGCCAACCTCCTGCTGTTGGCACTTGGCGTCTTGTTGGCTTTGCTCGCTCAGAGGTGGGGTATGGCCTTGCCGGAAAACACTGATGAGCTGATGCTCGACTTCACGGCCGGAGGACGACTGGGTCCAGTGGTGACCGTCCTCTTCTCCATCGGCATCGTGGCGGCCTGTTTCTCCTCCGCTGACTCGGCGCTGACTGCACTGACCACGAGTGTGTGTGTCGACCTGTTCAGTCGTCCCGACGATGAGCTGTTGCGCAAGCGCACGCACGTTATCATTGCTGTGGTCTTTGTGTTGTTTATCCTTGTCTTTGCTCGTCTCAACTCCACCAGTCTGTTGCAGGCCGTGCTGATGCTGGTCGGCTATACCTATGGTCCGCTGCTCGGCTTGTTTGCCTACGGTCTCTTCACGCGTCGTGGTGTACGGGACCGTTGGGTACCGTACATCTGTGTGGCCTCCCCGCTCCTCTGTCTTGCCGCAGACCTTCTTGCCCGCCGCTATCTCGATTATCAGTTTGGCTACGAGCTACTCATGCTCAATGGTGCCCTAACCTTCGTGGGTTTATGGCTGACGGTGGGTAAAAGGGCAGGGAGAGACGCATAAAAAACTGGCACACACCCGGGTTTCCGCATAGTATCTGCTTCTGGGATAATCAGAGAAAAGAAGCAGCAGGATGGGTCCTGTATATCGTCTTTACTTCTGAAACCAATTGACAAAAGAGGTTCGTCGCGGGCGACCATTCTGGAGATGAGCTTTTGATAGAAATCAGAAAAAGGTGGGGAGAAAACGGCAAAAAATCGAGGTTTCGTTGTCAAAGTACCTTTCTGATGCTATCAAAGTGCCTTTCTGACCTGGTCAAAGTGCCTTTCTGACCATGTCAGAAAGGCGTGATGACAGCATCAGAAAGGCTTTCTGAGGAGCATATCTAAGTGTTTTGTCATCTCCCAAAGGTTTGTATTTGCGAGTTAGAAAATGATTTTGCGCATAACTGGTTGTTAGTCTGACAGTTAGAAAAAACGCCCTAAAAATCGCAAAATTGCGTGCAAATGGGGTGTTGGTTCAGAAAATCGTCCGTACGTGTGCTGTTTTTTGTCAGTTTTGTGGACAAAAGAAGAGTAGGTGATGACCACTGGCCTCACCCCCGAGACCGCTTTACGGGAATCCTTTATCTTGCAGGGCGGTCACGAGGGAATTATCCATACAAGCCATTCGGGGATTAGGGCGGCCACGGAGGGACCGCCCATACGTTGTTACCTAATTGAGCATGTTATATCTATAGAACTACATCGCCACCTGTTTCAGATCCTTATCCATGGAACTGGTGCCACAGTAGATCGTATAGTGGTGCTCGGGATTCCAGCGCATGGTATTCGTGGAGGCATCCCAGAGCTCGAAGGTACGCTCGTCGAGTGGGATGACGACCGTCTTCTTCTCTCCCGCTTTCAGGCTGACACGCTGGAAAGCACGCAGACTCTTGACGGGGCCGTCGGTGTCGTCGTTGTCACGGACGTAGACCTGCACCGTCTCGTCGCCGCTGCGCTGGCCCGTGTTCTCGATGTCTACGATGAGCTTGCCGCCTACTTTACCGGACATCTCCAGTCGTGGCTGACCGAGACGGAACTGCGTGTAGCTCAATCCGTAGCCGAAGGGATAGAGCGCGTCGCCTTTGAAATAGCGATAGGTGCGGTTCTTCATGTCGTAGCTCTCGAAAGGCGGCAGCTGAGAAGTGCTGCGATAGAAAGTCACGGGGAGCTTGCCCGAAGGATTTACCTTGCCGAAGAGCACGTCAGCCACGGCTGTACCGCCCTCCTGACCCGGGTACCATGCTTGGAGAATCGCTTGACAGCGGTCGGCTTCGGGAGCCAGTGCGATGGCAGCACCCGAGCAGTTGACCATGATCACCTGCTTGCCGGCGCCGTGCAGGGCGGCGATGAGACCACGCTGTACTTTCGGCAACTCGATATTCGTGCGGTCACCTCCCGAGAAGCCCTCGATGTGCACGGGCATCTCCTCGCCTTCAAGGGCAGGAGAGATGCCGCCCACGAAGATCACCTTGTCGATGTCTTTGAGCTGGTTGATGGTAGCGGTGTAGTCCACTGGCTTCTCGATGCCGAAGTTGATCTTCAGGTCAGCGTTCCACGTCTTCACGTAGTTGAAGTCCACACGGATGTCGTAGCTCTTCCCGGCCTCTACCTTCAGCACAGTATGCGTCGGCAGCGTGCGCCACGTATGAGCCTGCTGCTTGCGCTCGCCGTTGACATATACGGTGAAGTCGCCGCAGCCCTCGACGTTGAGCGCCACCTCTCCACTCTGCTTAGGATAGAACGTGGTGGAGTAGCGAGCCGAGAAATCCTCGATCTTCACGCCCGGTGCAAAGTTGTGCATGCCGGCTGTGGTCACGGCGATGGGCAGCGTATAATATTGAGTGGTGACGGGTTTCCCCTCGCGTTCGGTGTTGTTCCAGAACTCACCTTTGAGTCCTGTCGTCTTTCCGGCGCGGCACTGAGTGAACAGCGGGTCGATGACCTTGTCGGCCGTGAGATCACAGCCTTTGAGGTAAACCAGATTCTTATAGTGACTGCGCAGTCCGTCGAGGATATCGATGGTGTGTGTCGGCGTTCCATTGTAGTTGCCCCACATCATCGGACGGTTGCCGGCGTTGGGTCCGACGACGGCGATGCGCTCATGACTCTTCGGATTGAGGGGCAGGATGTTGCCATTGTTCTTCAGCAGCACGAGCGACTGGCGCGCCATGTCGAGCGAGAGCTGAGCGTGCTCCTTGCTTGCTACCACCGAGAAGGGGATGCGGCTCCACGACACCAGCTTCTGGTCGTCCATCTCGCCGAGGTCGAAACGTCCTTCGAGCAGACGGATCACATGTTTGTCAACCTCCTTTTCGCTGATCAGTCCGCGGCGCACGGCATCGGGCAGACTCTTGTAGGAATAGTTGAAACCGCACTCCACGTCGGTGCCGGCGAGGGTGGCGCGTGCCGAGGCATGGGTGGCGTCGCTCGACACCTTATGGCTTGTCCAGATGTCGCTGACGGCACCGCAGTCGCTCACTACGAGATGTTTGAATCCCCACTCGTCGCGCAGGATCTGTTGTAGCAGGCGGGTGTTGGAGCAGCAGGGCTCGTCGTCGAGGCTCTGATAAGCGCACATCACCTCGCGCACGTCGGCATCCTGGACGAGCGACTTAAACGCGGGCAGATAAGTCTCCCACAGATCGCGTGGCGAGACGTCGTTGATGTTGGCCGTGTGGCGCGTGCTTTCGGGACCGCTGTGTACGGCATAGTGTTTGGCGCAGGCCCAAAGCTTGCGATAGCGCGCAGAGTCGGGACCTTGCAGACCGCGCACGACAGCGCAGCCCATTACACTTGTCAACCACGGATCCTCGCCGTAGGTCTCCTGACCACGGCCCCACCGTGGGTCGCGAAAGATGTTGACATTCGGTGTCCAGACCGAGAGACTGTGGAACTTCTCCACATCGCCGCCCAGGGCAAGCCGGTGATGGTATTGAGCCCGCATCTCGTCGCTGGTAGCTGAGAAGACACGGTAGAGCAGGTCAGGATTGAACGATGAGGCCATGGCGACCGGTTCGGGATAGACTGTCACGCCGCCGAGGTTGGCCACGCCGTGGAGCGCTTCACTCCACCAATAAAACTTCTTGATGCCTAACCGCGGGATGGCGGGACTTTCGTCGAGCATCAGTGCGGCTTTCTCCTCAAGGGTCAGACGGCCACAGAGATCCATGGCACGCTGGTGGGCAGAGAGGGTGGGGTCTTGATAAGGGAGTTTTTGCGCGCTCACGCCTGTGGCGCAGAGGCAGAGAACTCCCAACAGGATGTGTTTTAGAGTCATGTTTTTAGTTGTTATGGTTATCTTTTCTGATTGTTTCTGCAAAGATAACGTTTTTATTTTAAACTTCAACTCATCCTATGTAACCAATACTTTGCACAGTGTTGCATCTCTTGGGAATCCCCCTAAAAATCTATTGTCTTTACCTTTATAGTGTTCAGCCACATCCACACGCGCCGGCGACGGACGTGAGGCCGAGTCGATCGCACGCAGGGATGAGACGGCAGATGGCGCAGAACCGCAAGGATCTTGAGAGCGAGATCGGCGACCTCTATCCCGAACTCATCGAGACCTACCCCATCGGCAAGCGGCTATTACAACTCCCGTACGGTGAAGAACGACCTCGCCGTCACGCTTTCCGTGTCGCTCGTCGTCGTGGCCCTGATCATCATGGTCAGCTATCGCCGTTGGGACACGATACCGCTGCTCATCCTGCCCGTAGTCTTCGGCCTGCTGGTAGGCATGGCGCTGATGTATCTCGTCAAAGGCAGCCTCTCCGTCATGTCGCTCGGCATGGGTGGTGTGGTGCTGGGCGTGGCGATGAGCTATGTCGTGCATCTGCTCACCCATGCCAAGTTTGTGGACAGCGTCGAACAACTGCTGCGTGAGCAGGTTAAGCCGATCAGCATGGGCTGCGTGACGACCATCTTTACGCTGCTCGGACTGCTCTTTGTCAAGACCGACCTCTTGCGCGACTTCGGTCTCTTTGCCAATCTCTTGGGCTTCATCCCCTTGCAGCTCGGAGGCCGCGAAGGCGGTTTTGCCATCACCGTGGCAGGATTGGGCATGACAGCAGCGCTCGGACTGAGCGTGAGCATCATTTGCCGGCTGAGGGAAATCGCCTGGGACATCATCGGCGTGGCCTTGATGAAGATGAACAGGAAATAGACCAGGGATCCGAAAATATAGGGATAACAAATTCAATAGGTTTTAAAGACACAATCGTCTCAATAGGCAAATGACATTAGGATAATAGGGAAGACTATGGAAAAGAATTCTCCTTCTAATCAGAAAAGAACTTCAGGCGTGGCCGCCACTTTCAAGTCCAACGATACCGAAGAGTGGCTCGACCGGGTGTGGACGCGCCCCATCGGCTATCTGTGGGCTTGTTTCTTCCGCCGGCTGCACGTGCATCCCAACACGGTGACCGTGATGTCGATGATCATCGGGGCGGCTTCCTCGCTCTTCTTCGCCTGCGGCTCGTGGTATTACGAGGGTAGCGAAGGACTTGTGATGAACATCATCGGCGTGCTGCTCTTGGCGTGGGCTAACTTCTACGACAGTGCTGACGGACAGCTGGCACGCATGACCGGACAGAAGACACGGCTGGGACGCATCGGATATACACAAAAGCAGGAGTGCGCCACACCGCAGTTCCAGCATCTCCTGGCCAGGCTGACGGAGGTATACGGTGCGCCTTCCAAGGCACCGCAGGCTTTCCGCGACCGCTTTCGCCAAGGATCACTGCCACTGATGAAGTGGACCAATATCCTGACGTTCAACACACGGGCTATCGTACTCTACACGGTGTGTCTGCTCGACGTGCCCGTACTGTATTTTGTTTTTGAAATTGTGGTGATGACCGCCTTGTGTCTCTACATGTGCGCCCACCACGAAGCACTTTGTAAAAAACTATCGGCAACATTTTCATGAAGCGAATACTCTTACTCCTTATTATATATATGACGGTTCTGACCGCTGCCCGGGCTCAGTTCCATGGTCAGGTGGTGGATGCTACCGACGGCTACGGCATTCCCTATGCCACGCTGACCGCTGTCGACGGTCACCATTCGTCGGTCTGTGACGGTGACGGTTTTTTCACGCTCAGCGATTCCATCAGTGGCGTTGTGAAGGTCGCGGCAGTGGGATATGGCGAGTTGACGCTTAAGGTCAGTCAGCTGCAACCCGATATGAAGATAGAGCTAAAAGCCTCGGTGCAGCATCTCAAGGAGGTGACCATCAAGGCTCACCGTCGCCGCTATCACCGCAAGGGTAATCCTGCCGTGGAACTCATGCGCCGTGTCATCGCGGCGAAGAAGCGCACGGAACTCACGAACCACGACTATTACCAATATGTGAAGTATCAGAAGCTCACCTTCGCCGACAGCCAGCCCGACTCCATGAAGCACGGACATCAGCAGTGGTGGAGAAACCAACTCGAGGTCTCGCCGTATAATGGTAAGACTGTGCTTCCCTTCATCGTTAACGAGACGCTAACGCAACATATCTATCGCGAGGATCCGCGCAAGGAGCGCAACAACGAACTCTTCTCGATGATGCGCAATATGGAGTTTATCAATGACCGCTATGTCTTCTGGGACTTGTCGTGGGACATGAACGGGAAGCTGCTCAACCGCATCCCGCTCTTGAAGCATCTCAAGTGGCGTGAGTTCTTCGCCGTGAACTATGTTCGCCGCCTGAGTTACCTTGACATGCACATACGCACCGCAACGGCATACTCTTTTCATTCTTAGCTTCATTTTAATCTTGACAGATATTTGGCTTTGCACCTTTACGAGAAAAAAAATAGCAGCGAAGCGGCAAATAAATCATTTGTATAACTTTAAGCAACATTAAGTTTCATTGGTCACAAATGTTACCTTTACATGAAAAACAATTTGTTCGTTGAAAGAAAAAACGGTGTAGGAGTTGCTTTATAAGAATAATTTACGTAACTTTGAAGCAGACTAAAAACAAGAACAAGATGAAATCAAAGTTACAGTTATTATGGGCTGTTCTCTTCTGGGGCAGCATGTGGGGCATAGTAGAGGCAACGATGGGGGGGCTGCTCCATGCTTTGCAACTCCATCATGGCACTTCTACGATTCTCTATGCCTTTGGCGTCTGCTGCATGTTTGCCGCTGCTACCCGGTCGGGAAAGGGTGCGCAGGCCGTGCTGCTCACGTCTGTGGTCGCCGCCGCCATCAAGTCGGTGGATTTCGCATTGCCCGGTGCTGCCGGCAATGTGCTGCATCCGGCTTCCTATATTCTCTTGGAGGGCGCTATGACAGCGGTTGTCAGTCAGCTCTTTTCTATTCAGCCACGCAAGACAAGCCGCCCGGCGTGGTCGCTCCTTGAGGCGCGTATGGCTGTACCCGCATTCGTTGTGGCCGTCGCACTTACGCTGGTTGTCGGATAAAAAGCAACGATGATGGGCGGTACAGTATCAGCTTCTCATTTAGAACTGACAGGAGCCATCCTCGCCGGAGGCCACAGCAGTCGGTTTGGCAGCAACAAAGCGCTCTTTGCTCCCGACGGCGAGACGCTCATCAGTAAGGCTGCTGACCTGCTCCATCCGTTTGTCAGAGAGGTGCTGGTCAGCGCCAGCCATGCCAATGTCGAGGCTTATGCCTTCCTTGGACTGGACATTGTGGAGGATCTGCATCCCGATTGTGGTCCCTTAGGGGGACTGGAAGCGCTGCTCGACCGTTGTATTACGTCGTGGCTGCTCATACTTACGTGTGACATGCCCTACGTCAACAGCGATTCACTCCGGACGATGATTCACCATGCTCAGCAGTCCGATGACAGCTTCAAGCAGGGATCGCTTCCGCGAGCTATCGCCTGGCAACGCAGCGACGGAAGCGTTTCTCCCTTTCCCATGCTGATCGAACGGAGTGCACTGCCCGTGTTGCGGAGTCGCATGAACTCAGGCCGCCGTAGCATGAAAGGCCTGCTCGGTGTATTGGACACCTATTATATAATAGCGCCCTCCGACCGCCTGCTTAGCAACATCAACCGTCCGGAAGACTGGAACGAGCCTGCCGTACGGTGAACATCAACATAAAAACCTAATTCAAGAATGATGGTACAATCTCAATTCAAACTTAAAGGAACTCCCACCTCTGCGCTTTGGGGAGCTACGCTTGGCTTCTTCTTTGGCGTGATGGCCATCTCGCTCTTTGGTCCTACGAGCACCACCCTTGGTGCTGCCATGGGCTTGGGTGCCACAGAACTCGGCCTGCTCGTCTCGGTGCCGTCGCTCACCGGCTCTCTGCTGCGCATACCCTTTGGCGCCATGGTCGACAGCAATGGCGGACGCCGCGGCTTCCTCTTCCTGCTCACCGCCGCTGTCATAGGCTTGGGCGCGCTGAGCCTGCTCTTCACCCTCTACCCCGTTGAGACGCCCGGAAGCATGAAAGGACTCTATCCCGTCGTACTGTTGCTCGGCTGTCTGGCCGGTTGTGGCATCGCTACTTTCTCGGTGGGAGCCTCGCAGTCGAACTATTGGTTTGTCAAAAGCCGTCAGGGCTACGCCTCCGGCATCTACGGCGGGCTGGGAACTACCTCTGCCGGCATTCTGGCATTCGCCCTGCCGCTGTTGCTCCATCGCTTTGGCTTCACGGCCGCCTACTACATTCTGACAGGTGTGATGCTTCTCGGACTCCTATTATATATATGGCTTGGCGCCAATCCTCCCTATTTCCAGTTTCTCAAAGCCGGGAAGAGCGCGGATGTAGCACGGGACAACGCACTGGCCTGCGGGCAGGAACTCTTCCCCAAAGGCAGCGCCACGACGAGTCTGAAAATTTCGGCACGAATACCACAAACATGGATGCTCGTGCTCTGCTACTTCACGACCTTCGGTGGCTTCATGGCGCTGACAGCATGGTTCCCCACCTTCTGGAAGAAAGGCATGGGCCTGGATCCTATGCTTGCCGGAGCCCTCACGGCTGTGTTCTCCATCCTCGCCGCCTTGCTGCGCGTGCCCGGTGGTAAGCTCTCCGACCGCATCGGTGGTGAGAAGGTCTCCATGGCGGCCCTCGGCCTTTTAGCTGTTGCCGGTGTGCTGATGAACATTCCGATGGGATGGGGCGGTCTTTTCGTCGTGAGTCTGCTGATCTCTGTGGCCTTCGGCTTCAACAATGGTGCCACGATGAAGCTCGTCCCCGTCTATGTCAGTGAGGGCGTCGGCGGCGCCAACGGCTGGGTAGGAGGTCTTGGTGCTTTCGGTGGTTTTGTCTTTCCGCCGTTGATGGGACACCTCGTCGGCCTCTCACCGGTGCATGGCTATGGTTGGGGCTTCCTGCTCTTCACCTTCTTTGCCCTGCTCGTGATGGTGATCAATTACTTTGGAATGATGCGTAAGAAACATTGAACCAATTTGAATCCAACGATATGAACACGATATTCAGCAATCTGAAATACTTCATCAACCGCAAGGACGTGACCAACGAGGAGTGGGAACACTTCTATCGCACACGCTGGGCCCACGACAAGGAGGTGCGCTCCACCCACGGCGTGAACTGCACAGGCTCTTGTTCGTGGCGCATCTTCGTCAAGAAGGGCATCGTCACGTGGGAGATGCAGCAGACCGACTACCCCTCGACGCGGCCCGGCCTGCCCAACCATGAGCCGCGTGGCTGTCCGCGCGGTGCGAGCTACAGTTGGTATCTCTACAACTCCGGACGCGTGAAGCATCCGATGATCCGCAAGGAGCTGCTCGACCTCTGGGACGTTGCCTTGGCCGAGCACCACGATCCCGTGGAGGCCTGGGCGTCGATCATGGAGGATGAGCAGAAGCGCAACGGCTATAAGCGGGTGCGTGGTCTGGGAGGCTTCGTGCGTCTCGACTGGCAGAAAGCCCTTGAGATCATGGCAGCCAGCAACATCTACACGATCAAGAAATTCGGCCCCGACCGTCTGGTAGGCTTCACGCCGATCCCTGCTTTCTCCATGCTGAGCTATGCTGCGGGTACCCGCTATCTAAGTCTGCTCGGTGGTGCGTGCCTGAGCTTCTACGATTTCTATTGCGACCTGCCGCCGTCGTCGCCACAGACCTGGGGCGAGCAGACCGATGTGCCGGAGAGTGCCGACTGGTACAACTCCTCTTTTCTGCTGCTTTGGGGCAGCAACGTGCCGACGACGCGTACGCCCGACTCTCCATTCTATACCCAGGTGCGCTACAAGGGCACGCAGGTCGCTGTCGTCTCACCCGACTACAGCGACGCGTCGAAGTTCGCCGACGTGTGGATGGCACCGAAGCAAGGTACTGACTCGGCACTGGGCATGGCGATGGGTCATGTCATCCTCAAGGAGTTCTACAAAGACCGCACGGTGCCCTACTTCGACGAATATGTGCGCAAGTTCACCGACCTGCCTTTCCTTGTCAAACTGGAGGACACGGGTGACGGACGCTATGCCGCCGGCATGCTCCTGCGCGCCGCTGACCTCAAGGATAACTTCGGCGTGAAGGACAAAGCCGAGTGGTATCCTATCACCATCGATGATCCGTCGGGAGCACTCGTCACGCCTAACGGCAGCATAGGCAGCCGATGGAACGACGAAGGCCGGTGGAACCTCAAATGCGAGGACGTTCGCACGGGTAAGCCCTTCACGCCACGGCTCTCGCTCATGGAGCACCGCGACGACGTGGTGACGTTGCTCGACCCATACTTCGGTGGTACCGACTATCAGAATCCCCATTTCGCGGCTACCCGTCATCCCGATATCATCGAGCACAAAGTGCCCGTCATCAAGGTGGAGACGAAAGACGGAACAGTATATTGCACCAATGTCTTCGACCTGCTCATGGCGCATTATGGCATCGACCGCGGACTCGACGACCCCAACTGCGCCACGAGTTACGACGATGACCTGCCCTACACACCGAAGTGGCAGGAGCAGATCACCGGCGTGAAAGCCGAGAAGGTTATCCAGACAGCGCGCTCCTTTGCCTCCACAGCCGAGAAGACACGCGGCAAGAGCATGATCATCATCGGCGCAGGTGTCAACCAGTGGTACAACACCGACATGACCTATCGTGCCGCCATCAACATGCTGATGCTCTGCGGTACGCTTGGTGTCAACGGTGGCGGCTGGAGTCACTATGTCGGTCAGGAGAAGGTGCGCCCGCAAGCAGGCTGGGCACAGATGGCCTTCGCCCTCGACTGGAAGCGACCGCCCCGCCACATGAACACGGTGAGCTATATCTATGAGCATGCCGATCAATGGCGCTATGAGAAGGTGACAGTCGACGAGCAGCTCTCACCTTTGGCTCATAAAGACGAGTGGAAAGGTCTGACGCTTCTCGACTGCAACATCAAGAGCCAGCGCATGGGCTGGCTGCCGTCGTCGCCGGAGTTCAACCGCAACTCTCTCGTCCTGTGCCGTGAGGCTGCCAAGGCCGGCGTGAGCGAGAAGGACTATGTCTGTCAGCAACTCCACGAAGGCAAACTGTCGTTAGCCGCCGAAGACCTCGACGCACGGGAAAACAGCCCGAAGGTGCTCTTCATCTGGCGCGCTAACCTCATCGGCTGTTCGGCCAAGGGCATGGAATACTTCATGAAACATCTCCTCGGCGCGCAGAACAATGTGCTCGGACAGAACTTGGAGCAGTGCAGACAGCCGTTGCCGAAATACGAGAAATGGCATTCTGAGGACAGCGTCGGCAAACTCGACCTCGTGGTGAACATCGACTACCGCATGACGCAGTCAAGTATCTTCGCCGACATCGTCCTGCCCGCCGCCACATGGTACGAGAAGGAGGACATCTCTTCGACCGATATGCATCCTTTCCTCCATCCGTTCAGCAAAGCCGTCGACCCCGTGTGGGAGAGCCGCACGGATTGGGAAATCTTCCGTGAGCTGTCGAAGGTGTTCTCCAAAATGAGCGAGGGACATCTCGGACACGAGAAAGACGTGGTCTACGCACCACTGGCTCACGACAGTGCCGGGGAGATCAGCGAGCCGCTCGCCGTGGGCGACTGGAAAGAAACCGGCGAGAAGCCCGAGCCGGGACGTAACATGGGCAACCTCGTCGTAGTCACGCGTGACTATCCCGACATCTACCGGCAGTTTACCACCGTGGGTCCCAATGTCCGTGACAAGGGTATTGGCGGTAAGGGCATCGGCTGGTCGGCATTGCAGGAGTACAATGAGCTGAAAGAAATGAACGGCATGGAGCGTGAGGAGGGCGTCAGTCAGGGCATGCCACTCATCCGCGAGGCCACACAAGCCTGCGACGCTGTGCTCACCCTCGACCCGACGAGCAACGGTGATGCCGGCTATCGCTCATGGAAAGCTTTGGAGAAGAGTGTCGGACTGCCCTTGGCAGAACCTCTTACCGCTGACTTTGGAAAGACGAAATATACCTACAAGGATCTCGTCATCCAGCCACGTCTGTCGTTGCCCACACCTATCTGGTCGGGTATCAACAACAAGACCACGGAGTATACAGCTAACTACACCAACATCCATTACCTCATCCCGTGGCGTACGGTGACCGGGCGTCAGAGCTTCTATCAGGATCATTCATGGATGCAGGCCTTCGGTGAGACGCTGGTGAGCTACAAGCCGCCATTGGCCAAAAAGGAAATCAACAACCTTAAGGAGCGTCTCCATCTTAGCGACAACACGCTGGCACTGAACCTGCTCACACCGCACAACAAGTGGACCATCCACTCGTCGTGGAACGACAACTTGCTGATGCTCACCCTCGGGCGCGGCGGTCCCGTCATCTGGATGAGCGAGACCGACGCGGCCAAACTCGGTATCCGCGACAACGACTGGGTGGAGGTCATCAACGACAACGGCTCGGCGATGGCACGTGCCTGCGTGAGCCAGCGCATCCCCGAGGGCGCTCTCTATATGTATCACAACCAGGGCCGCACCGTCAACGTGCCGCTCAGTCCGCTTACCGGCAACCGCGGGGGCATCCACAACTCCATCTCGCGCCTCTGCCCAAAGCCTACACACATGATCGGCGGCTATGCGCAGCTCTCCTACAGCTTGAACTATTACGGTACGATAGGCGCTAACCGCGACGAGTATGTGCTGTTGAGAAAGGTGGACAACGTAAATTGGGAATAAGATGAAGATCAAGACACAAACAGCAATGGTCCTCAATCTGGACAAGTGCATCGGCTGCCACACCTGCTCGGTGACCTGCAAGAACGTATGGACATCGCGCAAGGGTATGGAATATGCCTGGTGGAACAATGTGGAAACCAAGCCCGGCCCCGGTTATCCCAAGACGTGGGAAGACCAGGAGAAATACCGCGGTGGATGGGTGCGAACCAAAGACGGCAAGACCGAGCTGCGTCTCGGCAACCGTCCGAAGGTGATGTCACAGCTCTTCTCCAATCCTTATCTGCCTCAGGTGAGCGACTACTACGAGCCGTTTACCTTCGACTTCTCATCGCTGAAGGGCAAGCGGCGGCTGAAGACACCACCGTCGGCACGACCCTTCTCCATGATCACAGGCAAGCAGATGGACAAGGTGAAGGACGGTCCCAACTGGGAGGATGACCTCGCTGGAACGTTTGACGAGCGTAAGAGTGACCCTAATCTCAGTGGCATCGACACGCAGGGCTTCGAGGAATTCGAGCGTACGTTTATGTTCTACGTGCCCCGTCTGTGCGAGCACTGCCTGCATCCTGCCTGCATCCCCAGCTGTCCCTCAGGTGCCATCTACAAGCGCAAGGACGGCGTGGTGCTCATCAACCAGGACCGTTGTCGTGGCTGGCGGCAGTGCGTGTCGGCCTGTCCGTATAAGAAAATCTATTTCAACCATCAGCGGATGAAGAGCGAGAAATGCGTGTTCTGCTATCCCCGTATCGAGGACGGGCAGCCCACAGTGTGCAGTGAGACCTGCGTGGGACGCATGCGCTACCTCGGCATCATCCTCTACGACGCAGAGAAGATCGACGACTACGCCGCTGCTGATGAGCGCGAATTGGTCAGCCGTCAGCGTGAGATGATTCTCGATCCCAACGATCCCACGGTCATCGCTGAGGCTGAGCGGCAGGGTATCAGTCACAACTATATCTTGGCTGCGCAGAAGAGTCCTACGTACAAACTGATGAAAGAGTGGGCCATCGCCTTCCCCTTGCATCCCGAGTACCGCACGCTGCCGATGGTGTGGTATGTGCCTGCCATGAGTCCGAAAACCGAGAAGCTGGCACCGAAGGAGCAAAACGCTGCCGCGACAAGCGACAACAACGACATGGACTATTTTGCCAAGGTCGACGAGATGCGCATCCCGGCGCAGTATTTCGCCAATCTGCTCTCTGCCGGAGATCCGCAACCTATCCGTGAGGCACTGGCCAAACTCGTCGCACTGCGTGAGTTCATGCGGCGGAAGACTGTCGACGGCATGGAGCAGCCTGCCGTACCGAAGGCGCTGGGACTCTCAGCCGAACAGTACGACGACATGTACCGCCTGCTCGCCATCGCCAACTGCGAGGACCGCTTTGTCATCCCATCCGATCCCAAGCAGCAAGGCAGTCATCATTTCGACGAGCGTACCGGCCTTGGCTTCGACGAAGAAGAGCAGAACTTCGTCGAGGGCTGCAAGCGCCATAACCTCTTCGGTGGTAAATAATCAAAGCCAGAGACGATGATTCAGACTTATAACATCCTTTCTCTCTTGCTCGACTATCCCACAGCAGAACTGTGGGAGAGCCGCGATGAGGTGCTGCCGTCGCTCACGGCTGAGGGCGTGCTCAGCGAGGAGGTGCTCGATGGCGTGCGGTCGTTCCTCGACTATGTGGCGACATTCGCCGACGCACGCAGCTGGCAGGCTGCCTACAGTGACCTCTTCGACACCTCGACGAAGACCAACCTCTATCTCTTTGACATGGTCTACGGCACAAGCCGCGACCGCGGACAGGCGATGGTGGACCTGAAAGAGGAGTATCTGCGTGCCGGACTCATGCCCGCCGAAGACGAGCTGCCCGACTATCTGCCGATGTATTTGCAGTATGTCGCCAACATGGACAGCAAGACAGAGGCACACGCAGCTATTGACGACATCCGTGGCGTACTTGTGAAGATGGACGAACGATTCCGTAAGGAGCAACATCCATACGAGCCGCTTATCGCCGTCTTGAAAGAACTTTAAACTCCCGACGTTATGCACACTTTCCTATTCCAATACCTCCCCTATATCGCCGGCGCGCTCTTCGTCTGCGGCGTCACCTACCGCATCGCGGCGCAGGGCAATACCGTGCAGGCCTATTCCACCCAGTTTCTGAGCAATGACCCACTGCTCAAGTGGGGCAGCAACCTCTTCCATGTGGGTATCATTCTGGTGTTCTTCGGTCATATCTTCGGATTGCTCGCGCCGGAGTGGTCCTACGACTGGCTGATCACGAATGAGCAAAAACGGCAGTTGGCCATCGTCATGGGCAGTGGAGCGGGACTCATCACGCTCGTAGGCATCAGTCTGCTGACGGTGCGGCGGTTCACTAACAGCCGCGTCGTGGCGAATAGCCATTTCGGCGACTATCTCTTCGTCGTGCTCATCTTCCTGCAAATCGTCACCGGACTGATGGGTACGGTAGAGACCGTCAACAGCGACCTCGACCATTACATGAACCTCGACCGCTGGGCGCAGGGACTTTTCACCTTCCTGCCCGGAGCCTCGGACTACATCGTCCATGCCTCGTTGCCGCATAAGATTCATATCCTCCTCGGCTTCCTCCTGGTCATCATCTTCCCCTTTACCAAGCTGATGCACATGACGGCCATCCCCGTGAGATACCTCATCGACTATTTGCGGGGAAGGATGAGACGGTAAGGCGGGAGGCGTAGCCGAGAGGCGTGGGCCGCAAGTCGTGCACTGTTGTGTTCAACGAGTTATAACTCGTTGCGCTCAACGCAGCCCTACCGTTGCGCATAACGCAGCCTTGTGCCTGCTTTCCCCCTCACGCCTTTGCCTTCGCTCTTTATTCTCCAGAAATCGATGATCATTCATCAACAAGCAAGGAAGAAGCCAATGTTATTATTATCTGCTGCCGTGGTGGCGTTGCCTTTGACGGGCAAGCCGCTCACGGATACGGCTCAGGTGTTTCGCTTGGGCGAGGTCACGGTGTTTGAGCACCAACGCACGTTCAAGGCTGATCAGGTCAGCGCGGACTTCATCAAGTCGGCTGACATGCAGCGCGTTTCGGAGGCGCTCAACTGGATTCCGGGTCTCATCGTCCAAGAGGCTGGCGGACGCAGCGAGGCGGGATTCGTGCTTCGTGGCATTAGCAGCGCTGACGTACCTGTCTATATCGACGGCGTGCCGATGACGGCGCCTTACGATGGCATCGTGGACCTCTACCGCCTGCCGACCGGCATGCTGAGCAAGATCGACGTGAGCAAGTCGGCCAGCTCGCTGCTCTTAGGCGGCAACACCTTAGGTCCGTCTATCAACCTCGTGTCGCGTCAGCCGCAGAAGCCACTGGAGTTGCACTGCGACGTGAACACGCTCTGGCACAGCAACCTTAATGTGGGCGGCCGCTGGGGACAGTGGTTCACGCAGGTAGATCTGGGCTATGCCAACGTCCGCAACTTCCGGTTGCCCCATAGCTATCCTTCCGACTCGCCTTATCTCGGCGGCCACAAACGTCTCAACTCCCGGTCACGCGACGTCGACCTTAACGCTAAGGTGGGCTTCGTGCCCAACGCCACCGACGAGTATGTCGTAGGCTATACCCTCATGCGCGCTGAGAAGCACGTGCCGCCCTACTTGGGGAAGAACGGCAAAGCACAATTCCGCATCTATCCCGATTGGAACAAGGACGAGGTCTACTTCCATTCTACCACTTGTCTGGCCCCCGCGCTCACGCTGAAGAGCCGGTTGTGGTACGACACTTTCAAGAATACGCTTGACTCCTACGATGATTTCACCTATTCCACACAGAAGGGCAAGCAGGGTTGGACCAGCATCTACGACGACTATGCCTTGGGCGCAAATGCCAACCTCATCTGGGCGACGTCGGACAAGAACGACGTGAAGTTCGGCGGAAACTATAAGTATGACATCCACCGCTCCCACAACGTGGGTGAGCCGGTGGCGCATATCACCGAGGGCATCTACTCCTTTGTCGTGGAGGATGAGGCGCGAATCAATTCTCAGATGTCCGTCACGGCATCCATCGGGTGGTTCGCCCGCCAAGGCTATAAGATCGAGGAGTACAACAAAAAGCGTGGCATCACCGAGCTGCCCAACTCTCACGACGGCAACCTCAACGCCCTCGCCGCCTTCGACTATCACCCCTCCGCTACGCAGCACTTCCGTTTCACGGTGAGCCGTTCCTCGCTCTTCGCCCGCATGAAGGATCGCTACTCCTACAAGCTCGGCAAAGCAATTCCCAATCCCGACCTTGGCACGCAAAAGGCTTTTTACCTCGACGCTTCTTACGAAGGCCGTTGGCAACAGCTCCATTGGCAGGCAGGTGTGTTCTACAACTTCATCAATGACATCATCCAGGAGGTGACGGGTGTTGACGAAAGCGACCCGAAGATCTATCAGTTGCAGAACCGCGGCAAGGCGCAGTACCGTGGTTTTGAGCTTGGTGCCGGGTATGAACTGCCCTGGCTGACAGCTCAGGCCAACTACAGCTTGACGGCTCAGTACAATATGGACAACAAGGATCTGAAGTTCCTCTACAGTCCGAAGAGTAAGTTCACCGCTTTCCTGGAGTTGCGTCCCGTCTGGCAGCTGCGCCTGCAAGGCAGAATGATCGCACAGAGCAAAGCCTACTCGTCTTCTGACGGCAGTACTTCTACGGCAGGTTTCACCACCATTGACGCCTGCCTCGCTCGCAAGGTGTGGAAGACCGGCTTCAAGGTGGGCGTGCTCAACGTTGCCGATCGTGTCTATGAGTATACCGAAGGCTTCCCCATGCGGGGCCGTACATGGTATGCCAGTGTATTCTTTGATTTATAAGATATGAATATTACCATTTTCACCGGACCGCGTGGAGCCGGTAAGTCCACCCGTTTCATCCACGAATACCGCACTCATGGCGACGGCCTTTGCTTCTTCTCTTTGAAGAGGCGGGGTGCTGACGGCAAGGTCTGTGCCTATGATCTCGTGCTCTATCCCAAGAACGAGACGCTGCCCTTCTTTGTGAAAGATCCAGAAGTAGACATGGAGACGGCATCCAAGGAGACGCTGGCGGTCAGAGACCTCACCGACGGACTGATGCACAGTTGCAGCTATTTCGTCCATCTATCTGCCTTCGACCGTGCGCTGCAATATTACAAGGAGCATCCCGAAGCCAAAGAGATTTGGATCGACGAAATCGGGCGCATCGAAGTAGCGGGCAAAGGCTTTCGCGAACTCTTGATGACCGCCATCGCCGACGGCAAGGACCTCTTCTTTGTGGCTCGCAACAACTTCGTGCCCAAACTTCGGCTCCTTCTGCCCGCTGATGCCGACATCAATGTCATAGAGGTCGGTGACAGCTCTACTTTATGACAATATAAAGCCATCAAGCACGCAAGGACTTTCGCTATTTTTCTGTCCTTGCGTGCTTAATGGCTTGGCATTGTCCATCAGTATGTTATAGATTTTTATATCCGAAATCAATTGACAAAAGTGCATCACCGCGGGCTGTCAATCTAAAGAAACATCTTTGTGGAAAATGAAAAAAGGAGGAGTGAAAGAGACAAAAAACTGCGGCGACGTTGTCAAAGTACCTTTCTGATGCTATCAAAAAGGCTTTCTGACTTGGTCAAAGTACCTTTCTGATATGGTCAGAAAGGTGAGATGATAGCATCAGAAAGGCTTTCTGAGGGGTAGGTTTATATGATTTTTCACGCAAAAGTAGCGTTGATGTGGTAAAAGATTTTGTAATATGTTTATAAGTTTCTATGAATCAGTAACTTAAGAAAAACTATCTAAAATTCGAGAAATTGAGCGCAACATACACCTTCGTGCAGAAAATCGCCTGGAAAATGCCTGTTTTTTGTCAGTTTAATGAACAAAGGAGGAAAACAAGAAACAAATGAACTCTCTACCAGGCTTAGCCTCTTTCCCAAACTCGTATCCAAAGGAAAAGAAAGTAATTTGCTTCAAGGGACGTGCTGCTCCCGCAAAGTTGCAAGGTGCCGTACGACGAAAGATCCCCACCGCAAGTGAATGCGGCGGGGATCGATATTAATATGCTTTACAGTGCAAAAATAACTTCAAGCTAACAATTGCTGTTGATTACTCAGCAGCAGGAGCCTGCTCCTCAGCAGCCTCAGCGGCGGGAGCTTCCTCTGCCTTAGGTGCCTCCTCCTTCGGTGCTTCCTCAACGGGAGCAACGGGCTGGTTCTCAGCGACAACCTTCACAGGCACCTTCACCTCAACCTCCTTGTGGAAGTGGACAGTAGCCTCGAAGTCACCGACCTTGCGAGCCTCGCGCATGGTGATGATCTTGCGGTCGATCTCGATGCCGAGCTTAGCGAGCTCTTCAGCAACCTTAGCAGCGCCGACAGAGCCATAGAGGTGACCGGTAGCGGCAACCTTGGCAGCGATGACGAGCTGAACATCCTTCAGAGCCTCAGCACGCTTCTCTGCGTCAGCCTTCAGAGCGGCGAGCTTGGCAGCCTGCTGCTTGAGGTTCTCGGCGAGCTGCTTGCGGGCGCTTGCAGATGCGATGACGCCTTTGCCTGTCGGGATCAGATAGTTACGGCCATAGCCGTCCTTAACCTTTACGATATCGTTCTTGTATCCAAGTCCGATAATATCTTCTTTCAGTATGATTTCCATATCTTCTGCTCCTCCTTAATTACTTCATCAAATCGGTTACATAAGGCAGCAGCGCGATCTGGCGTGCACGCTTCACAGCCTGAGCCACACGACGCTGATACTTCAGAGAGGTACCGGTGATGCGGCGAGGAAGGATCTTGCCCTGCTCGTTGAGGAACTTCTTCAAGAACTCGGGGTCCTTGTAGTCGATATACTTAATGCCACTCTTCTTGAAACGGCAGTACTTCTTCTTCTTGGTGTCGATAGAAGGGGCGTTCAAATAACGGATTTCTGATTTCTTCTGATCTGCCATAGTTTATGCCTCCACTTTGTTGTTCCACTTTGCCTTGCGCTTCTCGGCATAAGCCACAGCGTACTTGTCAAGCTTCACAGTGATAAAACGAATCACCTTCTCATCACGGCGATAGCCGGTCTCGAGGGTGTTAACAACAGAAGGCTCAGCTTTGAACTGCAACAGGCAATAGAAACCTGTCGACTTCTTGTCGATTGCATAAGCCATCTTCTTCAGTCCCCAGGCCTCTTCGTTCACAATCTCTGCACCATTGTCGGTGAGCAGCTTCTTGAACTTAGCGACCGTTTCCTTCATCTGTTCATCAGACAAAACGGGAGTCAAAATGAAAACGGTTTCGTATTGATTCATACTACTTTGTTGATAATTAAAATGTTATTTTGCAAAATGCGAGTGCAAAGGTACTGTTTTTATTTGTGATAGAGCGGTGTAGCCAATGCCTTTTTCTTCTTTTTAACATTAATTGCCTTGCCCACACGACAAAGCTGCGACAATAATTCGTAATTTTGCAGGCAACGAACAAAATCCATAATTAGAGAATATGATGCCGCAAACGCAACAAGAGAATTCATTGACAAAGGAGACGGTTATGCCCCGGCCGCTGCAAGGTCATTCCTCGTATGAGCAGACTTCACAAAAGGCAAGTCGCCGTGGCGGTGCGCTCCGCCGTTTCCTCTCTAAGGTGAAGGGTCTCATCGCTCGCTTATGGCCTCATGTATGTCTGGTGGTGGGCATTCCTCTTATATATATAGGTGTGGTGCTGATGATGGTCTTTTATTTCACCAACCTCACCAACTACAACCTCCTTCTCTTCCTGCCCCTGTTGCTCATCGCTGTCGGCATCATCGGAAAGGTGGCGGCTGACAGGTAGCTCAATAGGGAGAACTAACACTCAAAACAAAAGATTGTGGTTATCTCTTACTCCACTACCAACACGTCTCCATCAAGTCGGATCTTTACCTTCTCCATTTGATTCAGCATGGAGATGACAGTATGGATATCAGCGCCACGTTCACAGACGAAGTGCGTAAGCATATCCTTGACACTGTTTTTTTCAAAGTGTACGCCAAGATGATAGTTTTTGGCCAAATCGGTGATGATATCCTTCAAAGGCTGGTGGTCGTAGTAGAGATAGCCGTCGCGCCAGTTGGTATATGGCCTTACATCGACTTGTCGTGTCGTTATGCCCCGTGCATTGACCGACAACTGCTCGCCGGGCGCGATGCGCCGGTTGCAACCGGGGGCCTCTACACCCACGCAACCCGTGACGAGCGTCACGGCGACGCCGCCCTTGTCACGTGTATTGACATTGAACTCTGTGCCATAGACCGTGGTGGTCACCTGACCAGCCTGGACGACAAACGGATGGCGCTCGTCGTGCTTCACCTGAAAATAAGCCTCCCCGTCAAGGATCACCACACGTTTGCCACGGATATATTGTGGTGAAAAGCTCAGCGTGCTACCCGTATGGACATAAGCCACAGACCCGTCGGGAAGAGTTAGGTCGGCACTGCAGCCATAAGGGACGGTGAGAAGTTTCTCCTTAGCAGGCGCATTCTTAAGTATATAAGCCTCTGGTGTAATCGTCAGCCGGTTGGTCTTCGCCGTAAAGGCCTGCGTGGAAGAGCCGTTTTCACTGATTGTGCAGACGGGCTTTCCGCTCTTTGTCGCCACCTGCGCCACTTCACGCTGCGCAGAAGGCCCGGGCGCGGACAACAGCATGATGACCAACGCCAATACGGCGGCGGCAACGGGCAACAGCCAAAGAAGTAGACGACGATGGGATGAGGTGCGGCGGATAGATGGGTCTTCGGCCTGTTGCTCCTCATGTCGGCGTTGAAAGTCTCGAAGGCGCTGCTCCACATCTATGGGCTTGGTCTGCCGCATGAGCACCGTGCGCACATCGCTGATATCCTGGAAGTCGCGATACTGCTCATCGTCGATAGGTATATTGTTCTTCATGATTGTTTTTGTTATGATACGTTTAAGAAAGCAGAGAGGGCATGCAGACAAAGGCTGGGAACGTCAGGATTATGTTTTTTTAGTGTTTGTCATCTTTAGTTCAGACATCCCATTTCCATTTCTTTCTCATCTCTCTGATTTGTTGCAAGGCACGCACCATGTATTTTTTCACTGTGCTGATGCTAATGCCCATACTGTCGGCAACCTCCTGATATTTTTTCCCATCGACATAGCAGGCCACCAATATCGAGTGCGTAGGTTCACCAAGGCTGTCGAGCACCTGAGTGACGATACGCTCACGGGCCTGCTGGGTGTCGTACTCCTTATCTATAATATATCTTTGGCTGTGATGCTCCGCAAATTCCACATACTGAGCCTTTTGCTTCTCATGGCGCAGATGATCGATGCAGCGACTACGCACCTCGGTATAGAGCATGGCGCGCACCGTGCTGAGCACGACGTCGTCCTGCCGCGCCCAAAGATGTTCAAAGACATTCTCCACAATATCACGACATTCATCGTCATCGGCAACATACTGCCTTGCGAAATAATACAGAGGCTCGTAATATTTGCGGAACAGCGTGTCAAAGATTTGCTTGTCTTCCATGCTCGGTCTCTCTTTGTCATTGTTTTATGCAAAGATAATGCTTTCTTTTAAAAAACGCATCAAATCATAACCTTTCTTTGCATACATACGTATACTTAGTAACAATTCAATAAAATGTAAGGGTGATTAGTATTAAAAAGAAAAAGACTATGAGACAAAGATGCCTACAAGGTTTACTCATCATGGCGCTGCTTTTCTGTTGTCTGCTACCCGCGGGAGCACAGGGAGGGGTGAGGCTGAGTATGAGCTTCCACAACGAGTCGCTGCCAAATGTACTGCTGCGCTTGGAGAAAAACTCCAGCTACAAGTTTCTGTTCACCTATGAGGACCTGCAGCCCTACCGTGTCAACGGCATGGTGCACGATGCCACGCTGTTCCAAATCGTAGATTATGTGCTTCGCGACAAGCCGTTGAGCTACACGGTTAAGGGCAAGTTCATCAACATTGTCAAAGGACAGAAGGATGCTATAAAAGCCGAGCCTCACAAGATGCAGACGGTCGGCGGATATGTCTACGACATCAACACCAAGGAGCCTGTCATCGGTGCGCAGGTGAAGATTGTAGGTACCAATGTCATGGCAGTCACCGACCTCAACGGTGCTTTTTCCTTTGACTATTATCTCAAGGGAGGCGTCGACGTGCAAGTAAGCTATGTGGGCATGCAGACACGTGTTGTTGCCATACAAAAGGAGATGAAGATTGGATTGAAGGAAGACACACAGACGCTCGACAACGTCGTTGTCACCGGTATCTTCCGCAAAGCTAAAGAGAGCTATACAGGATCTGTGAGTACTGTAAGCAAGGAGCAACTGCAACAGTTTCGTGGGCAAAACCTGCTGCAGACGCTGAAAAACGCTGATGCAAGCATTAACTTTTCCATCGACAATATCAACGGTTCCAACCCAAACAATCTGCCTAACATCAACATCCGTGGCAATTCTTCTCTGCCCACCAGCGTAGAGGCTTTTAACTCCGGACAAAAGAATAATCCCAATACACCGCTCATCATCATGGACGGCTTTGAAATCTCTCTCTCCAAACTCATGGACTACAACGATGAGGAGATCGAGAGCATCAACATCCTTAAGGATGCTGCCGCCACTGCCATCTATGGTAGCAAAGGAGCCAACGGCGTCATCGTCATCGTATCCAAGCAGCCGGAACCTGGTAAGCTCAAGGTCAACGCAGAGGCAAGCCTGCAACTCGAGATTCCTGACCTGACGAGCTATCATCTGCTCAACGCCAGCCAGAAGCTCGAACTCGAGAAAAAGGCCGGGCTTTACGACCACACCTATATCTTAGGCAACGAGCAGGAGCTGTTGCTGAAGGAGGCCTACCAGAAGCGTCTGCGTGACGTGCTCTGCGGCGTGAACACCGACTGGCTCTCTAAGCCTGTGCACACCGGCGTGGGACAGCGTTACAACCTCAGGCTGGAAGGCGGCAGCAAGGAGTTTCGCTGGAGCACCGACGCACAGTGGAACAATATCCAGGGTGCGATGAGAGGCTCGGACCGTAAAAACTTCAACGGCGCCATCACCTTATTATATCAGTACCGCACGCTGACCTTCCGCAACTATACCTCCGTGGGTATCAACAACAGTCAGGAGAGCCCTTACGGATCTTTCTCTGATTATGTCAGGCTCGAACCTTACGACTCGCCCTATGATGAGAACGGAAAGATACGTAAGTTTTTCGATCCCTTCTATGCCTGGAGTGGGCAGAAGAGCAATCCGCTTTACAACGCTACCTTAGGCGGTTTCGACAAGAGCAACTATGAGGAGCTGACCAACAACTTCTCTGTCGATTGGAACATTCTGCCGGAGCTGACGTTGCGCGGGCAGCTCGGGCTGTCGCACACCACCTCGGAGAGCAAGTTCTTCCGCTCGCCCGAAGACTCCTATTATCTCGACCCTAACAACTCTGAATACACCACCGGCACGGGCTTCCTACGTCGCGGCTTCTATCGCTATGGCAACGGCAAAACAACAACTTTCAATGCTGACATCACACTGGCCTACAGCAAGATCTTTCATGAGGTTCACAGCCTCTATGCAGGTCTCAACTGGAGCATGCTGACCACCATCAGCGATAACTTCACTTCTGCCTACGAAGGATTTGCTTCCGACGATCTGCCAAACATCGCCAACGCACGACAGTATGCACAGGACGGGCTGCCGTCGGGAAGCAACTACAAACAGCGGCAGTTTGGCATCACAGCTAATGTCAACTACACCTACAACAGCCGCTACTATCTCGACCTCTCCTATCGCATCGATGGCAACTCCACTTATGGCAGCGATAAGAAATACGCTCCTTTCTGGAGTGCCGGCATCGGCTGGAACATCCATCAGGAAAAATGGTTCCGCAACACATTTGTGAATATGCTGCGACTGAAGGCCAGCTATGGTGAGACCGGCGCAGCATCCGGTGCCACTGAGACCGACGCCTACACCTATTATAGATATGTCACAGACAATCGTTACATGGCATGGAACGGTGCCATGCTCGGCGGATGGGGTAACCCCAATCTCAGTTGGCAGAGCACCAAGGAGTGGAACGTCGGCACGGAATGGGGACTTTGGGACAACCGCGTGAAAGGCTCTTTCGAGCTCTATAGCAAGAAGACCAACGACCTGCTGTCGTCTATGGACCTGCCCCTCGACATGGGCTTCAGTTCCTACACCGCCAATGTCGGTTCCGTGAAAAACTGGGGGTGGGAGGCTGCTGCCAATGTCTACATCATTCGCAACGAGCAGCAGCGACTCAACTGGATGATCGGCGGGCAACTCGTCTACAACCACAACGAGATTGCAAGCCTCTCACAGGCCATCAAGGCACAAAACGAGGCGTATATGGCTGCCGACGCCAACAACGAAAGTGCCAGCGGCATTCAGAACCTATTCTTCGAAGGTTATCCCCCAAACTCTATCTGGGCAGTACGCTCGGCCGGCATTGATCCCAGCACCGGCAAGGAAATGTTCTACGACCGCAACGGAAAGATCACCGACACATGGCACGCACGCGACAAGGTGTATTGCGGTAGTGCCGCCCCGAAATATCGCGGTAATCTCAATACTATGCTGCAATGGCGAGACCTTATCGTCAATGTGTCCTTTGGATATTATTGGGGCGGAAAGATGTACAACTCTACGCTGCGCGACCGTGTGGAGGTGACACGCTACGAAATTCAAAACAGCAATGTGGATGAGCGAGTGCTCTCTCAGCGATGGTTTCAGCCGGGCGATGTAACTTTCTTTGCCACACTCAGCAACGACAAGCCGAAAGCTACATCACGCTATGTCATGGACAACAATGTGCTGGAGTTGCAAAGCGTCAGCCTACAATACAAATTTCACAACGAATGGATGCTTCGCAACCTCAAGTTGCAAACGGCCATCTTGGGATTAAACATGAGCGACCTCGTACACTGGGGCTCCATACGCATGGAGCGCGGTACAAGCTATCCCTTCGCCCGTAACATACAAATGAGTCTGAAATTAATGTTCTAATTGATTCTTCATCATGAAACACACATTATTATATAGTGCTCTTCTCCTTGCCTCTATTCTGCTCTGTGGTAGTTGCAGTGACTGGCTTGACGTCAGAGGAGAGAATGTCAAGAAAGAGAGCGACCAGTTCGACTCTTACAAAGGCTTCCGCGACGCGCTCACCGGATGCTATATGCAGATGGCTGCGACGGACGCCTATGGTCAGCAACTGACGATGACCAACATCGAGGATCTTGCAGATCTGTGGTATTGCCCGTCCGACTTGGAGTCTACCCGCCCGACGTCGTTCTATCTTCATCATCACAACTATGAGAAAGACAATGCACGCTCGGCTTTGAAAGCCATCTATGCCCAACTCTTCACCACCATTGCCTCGGCTAATGTGGTCATCAAGAACATGGAGAGCAAAGGCGGCAACATTGGTGACAGCAAGAAACGCGATATGATCCTCGGCGAGGCTTACGCTATTCGTGTTTACTGCCAGCTCGACGTGCTCCGACTCTTCGGTCCTTGTCCGGCCGACAGCGCAGCTTCCTCCACCAAGTTACCTTACTCTTTCACTACGGGCATCAAGGAGATGCCTTCCTACTATGATTTCCATAGTTATGTGGCTCTGATCGATAAGGATCTTTCTCAAGCCTTAGTCCTGCTCAAAGGCAGCGACCCCATCTTTGACAACACCTTCTCGGCATTTAACAGTCCCAGCACCAATGTCGATGACGACTACACCTATTACCGTCAGGCACGCTTGAACTACTGGGCTGTGAAGGCACTGCAGGCCCGCGAGAGTCTTTATTTGGGCAGGAAGCAACAGGCCCATGACCAAGCATTGGAAGTCATCAATGCCAAAGGTGCTGACGGTAATGCGCTCATCAAGCTCAGCGGTATACAGGATCTGGCCCAGGGCTACAATGCACTGCCCTCGGAATGCCTGTTCTATCTAAGCAAATACGATGTCATCACCTATGCCAACAAAGTCTTAGCGGGAGCAAATACCGGTCAGGCAAGAAACGACATATACTATATTACCTCCGATATGCTTCAAAGTCTCTATAGTTCCCTTCCTGGTGCTACGGCTTCCCACAACCGCTATCTCAACGAATGGTTCCGCACTCGCAAGGATCCACAGGGCAAGATCTGTCCCACCATTACCAAATATTGGTATGATACTAACCAGAACTACACCCAGAACGTTCTGGGCACTAAGTTGCAGATCATCCCCATGCTGCGTCTCTCAGAGATGTATCTCACTGCCATGGAAAGCAGCGAGTCGCTCAGCGAGATACAACAGCTATACGACACCTACATGAGCCAGTGTGCTTTCACACTCTACCAGCCTTTCACCTCTGTCGCCCAGGCTCATGAGGAGATCATCAATGAATGGCGACGCGAGTTTTTTGCCGAGGGACAGATGTTCTATGTCTATAAGCGACTGAAAACTGACAAGCTGTGGAATGGAGAGGAGATGAAGGCTGACAACTACGTCGTTCCATTGCCGCAGACAGAGTATGATCCCAATGCCGTCTCCAACAATTAAACATAGATCTACCATGAGAAAAAATATAATATCTTATACGTTGCTGTTTCTACTCACGGCTCTGTTAGCCAGTTGTAAGAAAGATCTGCCGCTCTATGACGAGCAGGTGAGCCGCATCAACTTCTATTATCCCAACGTCACCACCGAGACCATGGACAGTGCGCTGACGCGGACAGCCTACTCCTTTGTCTTCGATGCGGAAGATGTCAAAAGCGATACCGTCTGGCTCGAATTGGAAACCATGGGCTTTGTCGCGGATCATCCCCGGACTGTTAAACTTGTTCAAGTTGACACTACCGCCAACAATGCAGTAGCCGGTAAACACTATGTTGCCTTTGATGACCCTTCTCTGGCTGCTTACTATCAGATCCCGGCTGGAAAGGCGCGCGCTAAGTTGCCTGTCGTGCTGCTGCGTGACGCTTCACTGAAAGATACCAGCGTAGTGCTGAAGATACAGCTCGCCGCCAACGAGAACTTCCAACCCGGTTATCCGGTTTATCAGACGCGTGTGATCACCTTCTCTGATCGTCTCTCTGAGCCTTCGGCATGGAGCAAGCCTCGCTACTACGATTCTGAATATCCTGACTGGGGTACGTACACGCTCTCTGACTATTTCGGAGACTATGGCCCCGTGAAGCACCGTTTCCTTATTGAAACCACAGGAAAGAAATGGGATAACGACTACATCGAGGAACTCATCAATGGCGATTCCAATTATCTGACCTATCTCATACAGGAACTGCAAAAGGGTCTCGATGCCCTCAACGAAAAAAGAAAGGCGCAAGGACTCGACGTGCTGAAAGAGGCAGACGGTACGCCTGTCGTCATTCAGCAACAGTATTAAAAGCATCATTAAACAGCATCTACAATTATGATACATACTAAATGGATATTCACAGCGCTTGCCTTGCTGCTCACCCTTGGTGCCTGCACCGATGACGACAGCACACAGGCAGACTATAGGCGCGTCTGCGACATCGCCATCAGCGGACTCGAAAACAGCTATGCCGCCACGGCATACCTTGGCGAACATCTTAAAATCAACCCTATCATCACCACCAAGAACAGCGATGATGCCATGACCTACCAATGGTTGCTATACAGTAGCAAGACAGGAACCGTCGTCAACGGCGATACCATCCGCCCCACTGTCATCGCCAACACACGTGATCTCGACTATGAGGTGGCCATGGCTCCGGGGGCTTACCAGTTGCGCTTGTTAGCTACCGACAAGCAGACCGGCTACACAGTTTACGCTACAACCGACCTCTCGGTGTCTACCAGCTTCTCTGAAGGATTTTACGTCCTCAAGGAGACTGCTGACGGTAACACCGAGCTCGACCAGCTGACTGCAAAGGGAATGGAAGCGCACGACCTGTTGACAAAGACTGATGGGAACAGCCTAAAGGGGAAGCCTGCTTCGATTTGGCCGATCTATGACATCGACTATATCAATCCCGATGACAAAAGCATAGCACAGACCAATGCACTCGCCATTGTCACTGATGATGGTGATGCCATCGTGAAGCGCACGACAGACTTCCGCTCTGTCTTCGACCGAAATAATTTGTATTATGGCAAGATGGATGATTCCGAAAAGATTTATGGCTTCTTTGCCACAGACGTAGGATATCACTATCTGGTCACTTCAAGCGGTCTGCGCTATACCACCTCAACGGGCAAGAGCACTGGACAGTATGGCAATCCTGTCAATACTGTCGGAGGCTGCGCGCACATCGCTTGCGACATCACGTCCTATGGAAGTTCCATGGTGTGGGATGAAAAAGCTCAGAGCCTGATGGTCACAGACTACAATGGTAATGCTTCTCCGCTGACCTTCAAAGATCAGTCGGGTGAGGAACTTACGCAGAATCTCAGTGGATTCTCCTGCCGTCATATAGGCTATAATCTGATGAACCGAAAGGGAACTTTCACGGCTGTACTCTCCAACGGAACCAAGAACTATCTCTATCTTGTTGCTCCTGCGTTCTCGGGTACGCTTCTCTTAGCACGCAAACAGCTTAACGCTGACAGCCATCTCGCCCATGCCACCAGTATCAGTACATGTGGAAACATGGCGAAATATATCTATGGCGTAGACGGCGGTAAACTCTACGCCTGCAACTTTGCAGAGGACAATTTGCCGGAAACCCAACTCTATCCCGAAGGTGTTCCTGCTGATGAAACCATCAACTTTATCACCAATCAGTATTGGCAAGGTCAGAAGAGTGGTGGCACGAATTTCGACTACCTCATCGTCGGTACACAGAAAGGCAGCAACTATGTGCTCAGATTCTACGAGATGAATGGCGGCGTGCCGGTAGGGAAACCTGTTAAGACCATTCGTGGTGAAGGCAGCGTGAAAATGGTAAGGTATGTCTATACCCACTTCAACACCACCGACTGGCAATTCTTTATCAACGCATACAGTATCACTGATTAGCAGAGAGAAAGGGGAGGCAATCGTTTCCCATAGTTTTCTCTCACGAACAAGGTTCACGGAACGCACAGCTTACAATAAGACAATCATAAATTTAATCATACTTTAAAATGAAGAAGATTACTATCGTATTTCTCATGCTTGTCACGGTCTTAGGCCTGCAAGCACAAACAAACTTTCGTAAACTCAGCTTTGATCAAGGCATTGAAGCCGCAAAAAGGGAGAACAAACAGCTCTTTGTTGATTTTCACACATCCTGGTGCGGTCCCTGTAAGCGCATGGCACGGGAAGTGTTCCCTCAGAAAGAAGTGGGCTACTACATGAACAGCCACTTTGTCTGCCTGGCCATCGATGCCGAGAAGGGTGAGGGTGTGGCACTCGCCAAGACCTACAAGGTGACTGCTTATCCCACTCTGGCGATTATCAACCCCGACAAGAGTCTGAAAGGTACGGTCATCGGCTACCGTGATCCACAACAGCTCACCAATGAGTTGGAGAGAATCACCAATCCAAAGATGAGTCCCGCTGTTCTTAAGGAGCGCTTCGGCAAGGGAGAGCGCACACCAGAGCTGGTGTCTGCCTATGCCGCTCTTGTCTATGATGAGGGCTATCAGAGCAGAGACCGCAAGAAATATGAACAGGCAAGAGTAACCTCTGACAGCATCGTGAACAGCTATTTCTGTGGATTGAAAGACAAGCAGCGTCTGGATCCTGCCAACAAATTCGTGTATATGTCTTATTCACGTGATGTCTATGGACCTGCCATGCAATACATGATCCATCACCTCGACAAGATGACAGCTTTTGGACGTGCTGATCTCGACAGTGTGGTAAAGGAAAACTATTATCAGGCTGTGGCAAGTGCTTTGTGCCACAGCAAGGCAACCAACGCACAGATCGACAGTCTGGAGAATGATTTGAAATTTCTTCAACTCAACAATGACGGCAAATACGACGTTGCGCTGAAGATGGCACGTGCCTATCGTGCAGGCAATATGGACGAATACATCGACTTCGCCCATCGCTCTTTCACTAAGTTGCCAAGTAATTTGCGAACCTATTATGCCGAGACCTTTGCAGGCTTGTTCAAGAACTGTGATACAGCTACAAAGAAACGTGCAGCTTGGATCGTTCGCGATGGACTGAGCATCCTGCCTTCAATTATCATCTACTTCGCTTCTGAACAGTTGCGCACGCTCGAAGGTGACGGATATGCCGACCCGGTGAGGGAATAAGCATATTACTCTAACTACTAAATATATTGCTATATCTTGCCGTTTGCACTCTTTTTGGCTCTTTGCGGAAAGATATAGTATATTTATATTTTGCTGATTAAAACATTTAACCCCGAGCTGCTTGCTTGAAAAGTCTATGGCTCTGCTATAGGCTTTCCACGATGGACAACTCGGGGTTAATAACGTAAGAGAGTCAGTCCCCTTTGAATGGGACTAACAGCAAGATACTATCTTTCCTGGCTTAGTCCTCCTCCGGCACGATGAGCTTATAGCCCTGACCGTGGATGTTGATGATCTCGATCTGATCGTCGGCCTTCAGATGCTTACGCAGCTTGGTGATGTACACGTCCATGGAGCGGGCGTTGAAGTAGTTGTCGTCGATCCAGATCGTGCGCAGTGCGTCGTTGCGCTTGAGGATCTCGTTGGCGTGAGAGCAGAGCAGAGCCAGCAGCTCATTCTCCTTGGTGGTGAGCTTCGTCGACTTGCCGTCGATGGTGAGCAGCTGCTTCTGTGTGTCGAAGGTGAAGCGGCCGATCTTGTACATTGTGCTCTCGCGGTTCTTTTTGCCACGTACACGGCGCAGGATAGCCTCCACACGCTTCACGAGCTCTTCCATAGAGAACGGCTTGGTGATGTAGTCGTCGGCACCCTTGTCGAAACCTTCGAGCACGTCTTCCTTCTGTACACGGGCCGTGAGGAAGATGATAGGCACTTGGGAGTTCATCTGACGGATGTCCTGAGCCAGTGTGAAGCCGTCCTTCTTCGGCATCATCACGTCGAGGATACAGATGTCGAACTTTTCCTTCTGGAACTCTTTGAAGCCAGCCTCGCCGTCGGGGCAAAGCGTAGCGTCGTAGCCTTTGGCAATGAGGTACTCACAGAGCAGTGTGCCGAGGTTCTCATCATCCTCGCAAAGCAGAATCTTTACTTTTTCTTCCATAGTCATTTGTATTTTTAATTGTTTTATTATTGTCCTTGTATTTGGATTGAAGCGGCAGGCTACACCTTATTATATATATAGATGTCCGTGACGCTCCAAGGTTTAATCTTTGATCACCGGCAACTTGATGGTGAAGGTCGTACCCTTGCCGTACTCGCTGTCCACCTTGATCTCGCCGTCGTGGAGGTCAACGACACGCTTGACATAGGCCAGACCGAGGCCGAAGCCCTTTACGTCGTGGACGTTGCCGGTGTGTACACGGTAGAACTTCTCGAAGATCTTCTTCAGGTTCTCCTTCTTCATACCGACGCCCGTGTCGCGCACGGAGAGATAGAGGTGGTTGTCATCGTTCCATGTCTTCAGGTAAATGTCGATGGGCTGGTCGGGCTTGCGATATTTCACGGCGTTGTCCATCAGGTTGAAGATCACGTTCTGGAAGTGCACCTCATCGACATAGATGCCCGAGTCGACAGCTTCCACATCGACGTAGATCTTACCACCGGTGTGCTCCACACGCAGGGTAAACGAGTTGGCGATCGTCTCCACCATCTCGTTGAGGTCGAGATGCTTCTTCTTAAACGACGAGCGCTTGCGGTCGAACATCGACATCTGCAGCACTTTCTCCACGAGGAACCTCAGTCGCTTGGTCTCGTCGGTGACCACGCCGATGAGGTGTTTCATCATCTTCTCGCTCTTTGGCACGCTGTCGTCGTTGAGCATCTGCGCGGCGAGCGAGATGCTGGCGATAGGCGTCTTCAGCTCGTGCGTCATGTTGTTGATGAAGTCATTCTTGATCTCGCTGTAGCGCTTCTGCCGGAAGATGACCACGATGGTGAAGATGAACGTGATGAGCAGGATGATAGTGAAGACCACGCTCGGAATCATGAACCGGATGCTGGAGAAGATATAGCTGTTGATATCGGGGAAGTGGACGCGCACTACGCCCATGTTCGATGCCGGATCATTGCGGAAGAGCACCTGACTGTAGGTGTATTCACTGCCCTCGTCGCTGTAGTCGGGACAACGGTAAACCTCACGTCCGTCCTGTGTGGAGACGGTGAAGTGGTAAGGAATATTGATGCCGTTGTTCATCAGCTCAGCTTTGATGTCCTGGTCGAGAATCTTGAAGTTGACACGCTCTTTCAGCGGTTTGTCCGAAGCGGAGTAGAGCATGTTCATGATCACCTCGTCGAGCAGTGCCTTCTGATAGACATATCGGTTCTTGACGATCTCTTGCAGCGACTTGCTGGCCGCGGTGTTGGAGTTGCGGTCGGTGCGCAGGATCATGGCCTTGGGCATCTGTGTGGGTTTCACGGCCATCGTCTTCAACTCAAACGAGGAGTAGACGGTGCCGTCCTTTCCTGCCACAGAATATTGATGAGAGTATTGCACACTGCCATCGTTGGGCTTCCCGCTTCTGGTGCCTACGCTGTCCTTGCGGTAAGCGTGGCGCTCGGTCTCATTGACATCTTTCTCAAGATAACGCAACGTTTCGTTGAGCTCCAGATTGCGCGAAGCCTGATAGAGGGCGCGGTTGACGCTTTCGTCGAACTGTTCCTTCTTCATGTTGGCCATCTCACGGATGTAGGTGAGCTGCAGGCCAAGCAAGATGACAAAGGATACGCCCATGATGATGGCGATGGTCCAAATGGATTTCTTCTTCATGTCGGCAAAGTTAGGTAAAATCTTAATCGGTTAACAATTTAGTGTTAATGATTATTTGGCAGTTTAACTAAATTAACCATAACAACAGTATTATAGATACCATATGTTTCTTAGATTTTATTCTTACGATTAAAACTTGATGATGTTGACAATAACAGATAAGTGTGAAGCCTGGATGATAAAATAAGGTGTGCTATATATAATAAGGTGTGCACACGTTAGAAAGGATAAAAGGCAAGTAGGAATATCGTTAATAGTTATTAAACAAACGATGAACATGAGCGTAATTAAAGAAAAAAGTGTATCTTTGCACTCGCTTTCAAAAACCAAGTATAGACGGTTTCTGTCGTTAGTAAAGAAAGAAGGTGCCTTAGCTCAGGTGGTAGAGCAATGGACTGAAAATCCATGTGTCCTTGGTTCAACTCCAAGAGGCACCACTCCTCCTTTCATTCTGCCCGGATTTCCAGCAATGGAGTTCGGGCTTTTTTTATGCCTTGCTGTGAATTGTCATCTTCATCTACATATGCATCTATATCTTCACACGCATCTTTAACTTCACTTCAACTTCATCTCATTACCTTTCCATCTTCATCTTTTTCTTTTCCTTACAACAGGTCCTCTATGATTATTTTCCCCTCTACTATCTACTTATAGGGTATGTCTTTTCATCCCTTGCAGTATATTACTCCCCTCTCCTTTGAGAGGGGGTAGGGGGTGAGGCTGGTGAGGCTGTTAATGATCTTCTCCAGCGCGGATATGACCAGACATCCCCGTGTCCACTCAACGAGTTCTTGCTCCTCCCATTGTCGGAGCACCGCAGAGAGGCGGCGGCGGTCGATGTTTAGCTCCTTTTCTATTCTTGTGAGCTTGATGTGGAACTCCTTTCTGCCTGCCGGGCGAATCGAATGCACCAGGAAGAATCGACGAAGAGACTCCTCGTCGGAGTGTGGCGCGGCGCGCCAGAAGAGTGCTTGCCGCTTCTGCACCTGCGTAGAGAGCAGGTTGAGGAGGTTGAGACGGAAGATGAGCGAGTTGTCACTGAGTTTGAGAATCTCCTGCTTGTCGAGCGTGATAAGGTGGCAGGTGGTTTTCGCTTTCCATAACTGAGAAAAGCGTTGTGCCAAGCCGAAGACATATTCCGGTTGGACGAGCACCGGACCATTGATATATTCCTCCACCCAGTAGCCTTTGTCGTCGGAGTAGGTGGTAGCCACGGCCGTACCGTCTGTGAGCATGACCAGCATGCCACTGCGCGTCGTCGTGTCGACGATGATCTCTCCCTCGCGCATCGTGTGGAAAGAGAGCTTCGTCTTCGCCACGATGTTCTCCAACTCCTCTCGTCCCATGCCGATGAAGAGCGGGAAGCTGACGAGTGTCTTGAAGATATCAGCGGCCATGGCTCACGACAGTATTATTCCGCGATGGCCTTTTTCATCGAGGGCGAGTACCACACTTGGTTGTGTCCCTTGCCATCGTCGTAGATGAAGTAGACCATCAGTTCAGGATGTTTTCGGAGGATCGCCTGCGCACCTTTCAGTCCCGTGACCATAAATGCGGTGGCATAGGCGTCGGCAGTGGCGCAGTCGCCGGCCAGCACCGTTGACGACAGGATGTTGTGCTGTACGGGATATCCCGTCTTCGGGTCGATGGTATGGGCGTATTTCTTGCCGCCTTTATAGTAGAAGTTGCGATAGTTGCCGCTTGTCGCCATGGCCTTGTCCGTGACGTTGAGCACCGTCTGTAACTCCTGGCTGGTCTGCGTGGAGTCGTCAGTAGGCTTGGTGACGCCGATCTTCCAAGGCAGGCGCTTCTCGCTGATACCACTCGTGACAATCTCGCCACCGATCTCCACCATGAAGTTCTCGATACCCTTGTCGCGCAGGAGCTTTGCCACCACGTCGACGCCGTAGCCCTTGGCGATGCCCGAGCAGTCGAGCATCAGTCGTGGATCTTTCTTGACGATACGGCCGCCGACGAGCGCTACCTTCGTGTAGCCTACGAACTGCCGCAGCGAGTCGACGACATGGCGCGAGGGATGCACGCCCGACCTAAAGCCGAAGCCCCAGGCGTTGACGAGCGGTGCCACGGTGATGTCGAAGGCACCGTCGGTCTCGCGCGCGATAGACTCCGCCTTGTTAAACACCTCAGTGAACATGGCGTCGAGCACCACGGGCCGGTTGTTGTTGACCTGCGTGATGATCGACTTCTTGTTAAAAGGCGAGAGCGCCGTGTCGACCTGCGCCAAGGCCTTGTCGATGTCCTGTTGCAAGTCTTCCGAGGACTGATAGGTGATATGGTATTCCGTGCCGAAGACAAACCCCGTGTCGTGCTGATAGGGTGTGTTGCGCTGCTGCAAGATGATCAGCACCGTGCCCACGATGAGGACGGCAAGGAAAGTGATTTTCAGAATATTCTTTTTCATAGGTTACAGGATCATAGTTCCACAATGATGTCGAAAGTGCCTCCGATGCGTGTGGAGGCTTGCTTGCCGAAGCCTGGCACGTACCAGACGTTGCCCAGCGCTCCGTCGTCGTGGGAGAGATGACGGTAGTAGCGTACGCTCCACCCCAGGTGTATAGGCCCGTAGATCTTTGCATCGATGCCCGCCAATGCTTCCATCCACGTGTACTTGGCTTTCACGCCCTGCTCATGCACAGGATAGTTGCCGCCGTAGACAGGGTCGATGATGGCGGGATTGTCAAGATCATATTTAAAGGAGGTGCCTGCCAAACGTGCGCCGATATATGCGCGATAGATGTCGTGCTTGTTCTTCATGATGTTGAAGTCCATACCGATCTTGGCGTAGGGCGCGGAGGTGTGGTAGCTGATCGCCGTCGTCACCTCGCGGTGGTCAGCCTTACCGAGACCGAACTCCACGACGGGGAAGTACTTGTCTTTGAAATTCACGCGCACGCCAGCCTCGTACTGTCCGTAGTCCGAGACTGCCTTCTGCACAAGTCCGATGGCGTCGATCTTGACTTGTACGCCACGGAAGAAGGGTATGGAGTCGTCGATCTCCTTGCGCCGCTGGGCTTCCTGCTTTTCTTTGGACAGATGACGGGGCTGTTGCGGTTGTTGCTTCGCTGCCATCTTTTTCTGAGCGTAGACGGCAGGGGCGAGGAGCATCAGGAGACTAATAACGATACTCCTTGAAATATACATAGAAATGCTTCTTGGATGCATCATAGGTGATATCGCGGTTTTGGATGGTGATGGAGTCGATGGCATTGCGTGTGTAGTGTATGCCTTTGACCTCATGGAAATAGTTCATGCCACAGTCCACGGACTCGAAGTGAGGGATGTTGGTCTTGTCGATAGTCACCGTGTCCATGGTGTGATTGGTACGGAAGTAGAGGATGTCGCGGTCACGGGCATAGCTCACGGGCAGCGTGAAGCTGTCGGTGTTGACCTGCTGGTTGATGAGTATGGTGTCGTTGCCATCGTTGCGGCTGGTCCAGATGGTGAGTGTGTCGGGTAGCGTCTTTACCTTGCCCATGAGCTTATAGTTGGCATACACCGTGTTGTTGAGGGGGCAGTCAACGGAGGAGCAGGAGATAAACATACCGAAAACGGCCACAAGAAGGTGGAGGAAGAGAAGCGCCCCTCGAGAAGATACCTTGGAATAATGATTGTTATTTCGCATATATGTTGATGCCAATATTTATTTGTTGTGCGGCTTCGCGGACTTTTACCTTTTTACTTTTAATCGATTTCCTTCTCAATCTGATAGTCATTCCTGTTTGGATTCTGCCTGCTGATCAGATCACCGATGAAGCCGGCAAGGAAGAACTGCGAGCCGAGGATGAGTGCCGTGAGCGCCACGAAGAACGAGGCGTGCTGGCTGAGCAGATCACCGTAGACGCCGTTGCAGAGGTTATAGATCTTCTCGCCGAAGAGCCAACAGAGCGAGAGGAAACCGATGAAGAAGATGATGCTGCCGATAAAGCCAAAGACATGCATTGGCTTCTTGCCGAAGTTGGTGAGGAACCACAGCGTCAGCAGGTCGAGATAGCCATTGAAGAAGCGGTTGATGCCGAACTTTGAGTGACCGTACTTACGTGCCTGGTGGTGCACGACTTTCTCACCGATCCTTGTGAATCCGGCGTTCTTGGCCAGATAGGGGATATAGCGGTGCATCTCGCCGTAGACCTCGATGTTCTTCACCACATCGTGGCGGTAAGCCTTCAATCCGCAGTTGAAGTCATGGAGATTGTGGATGCCGGAAATCTTGCGGGCCGTAGCGTTGAAGAGCTTCGTGGGAATCGTCTTTGACAGCGGGTCGTAGCGTTTCTGTTTGTAGCCCGAGACGAGGTCATAGCCTTCGTCCTTGATCATATGGTAGAGCGGCGGTATCTCGTCGGGTGAGTCCTGAAGGTCAGCGTCCATGGTGATGACCACGTCGCCCTGGGCTCTCTTAAAGCCACAGTGGAGAGCGGGGCTCTTGCCGTAGTTGCGCCGGAACTTGATGGCTTTGACATTGCTGTCCTGCTTCGACAGCGTCTCGATGACGTCCCAGGAGTTGTCGGTGGAACCATCGTTGACAAAGATGATCTCGTAAGAGAAGTTGTTGGCCTGCATGACGCGCTGGATCCAGGCGTGCAGTTCCGGCAGCGATTCTTCTTCGTTGAAAAGAGGTACTACAACAGATATATCCATGATGATGAATTCTTTCTATTTCGGTGTTTGGTATGAATTTGCTTGGTGCTATTCAGCGTGCTCTTGCTGCTCTTGTTGCTCGTGCTCGTTGGTGGGTATGAAAGCTTTCCTGCGGCACGCCAGTGCGATGGGCAGACTGAGCAGCGCGCCAATGAAGAGGTTGTCCATCATGATCACGAAGGTCAGCTGCAAGGGAGAGAGCTGTCCCACCATGCTGATGGTCTGCTTCATCTGTCCTATGGCCTGCATGGCGGCGGCACCTTCGTGGCGATAGACTTCCTCCATCGTCTTGAGCGACTCGCCGAGCATGGCCATGAAAGCACCTTGGTCGAAGAAGCGGAGATAGACAAACTGTACGGCCGCAAAGAGCAGCGACGCGTAGAAAAACGTATAGCAACTAAACGCAAAGCCGCGGCGGAAGGAGATATGCCCGTCCAGCGCACCATTGCGAAAGCGCACTAAAAACCAGCCCACGACGATCGGGGTGCTCAGCGCCAGCAGACTGCCCAACACGGATGCAGGAGCAATGACGATGCTCAGAAAGCTGGCCGCCCATACCGCAGCCAGCGCCACACCGTACTGGCGGGCGTAAGCTTTGAGCTGTACCAAATCCATTACATTGATTATCATACTGCAAAATTACTCATTTTCAATAAGAAAGATTAATGTTTTGCTGCTTTTTAATAATTTTTCTAATCATTGGGCGGTAAGGCAGAGGGACAAGCGTGATGGAGGAGTGCGATAGACAGTACGCCATGTCGTTTAATAAGATATCACACCAGCTCTTTTTATAACACAACGCTGACTCGCTCTATATTATATAAAGGATGCAAGTTATAAAACATTACGTCGACTCACTCTATATTATATAAGGATGCAAGATGTATAAGAGCGCAAGGCAGATTCTAGTTCGTCACGCTTTTTTGTTCGGGTCATGAACCGTTTTTGTTGTTCCTGTCGTTGGTTTTTTATCTTATAAGTCAAGCCTTTTATTAGTAGTACTATGGCCGAATTACTCCAGTACTGCGCCCAAATTACCATAATACAAAGCCGTGATTACTCCGGTACTTCACCGCAGTACTCCGTCGGCTGCGCCGCATTCTTTCGTTAAGAATGGGTTTGTGAGTCATTCTCTCTTGTTGTGCAGGACTCCGGTCTCGTCGTGTTTGTTTCCTGTCTTGTCGTGCTGTGTTCAGTAGGTTGCTGCTGTGCAGCGACGCGCGTCCTTGTTACTCCTTGCTATCTTCTCCCCATATAATATAAT
>CAVKHS010000011.1:0-93946 GCA_963656095.1 Paratractidigestivibacter sp. | reverse complement strand
AAAGGTCGAAAATTTACAGCTTATAGAAAAGGCGGCCTAAAATGGATGGTTACGAAAGAGAAGCGTGGACACCGATGAATTTCATCAGAACTTCCAAGTGATAGCAATAAGCATAAAAAAAGACTGCCAGAGATGGCAGTCTTTTTTTTATGCTCCAGTCTTCCATGCTCACAGAGGGTGCATGGAGGAAGAAAATGTCGGAATGGATTAGTCGCAGTTAGCGAGCTTGTGATCAGAGCCGAGTACGTCAGTGATCTTCTCCTTGTACATGTCTGTCATGTAAGCACGAGCAACCTTACCATACTGACGAGGATCGAAGTAGTCAGGATGCAGAGCGAGGGTCTCACGGACACCAGCAGTGTAAGCCAGACGAGAGTCAGAGTCGATGTTGATCTTGCAGACAGCGCTCTTAGCAGCCTTACGCAGCTGCTCCTCTGGGATACCAACAGCGTCGGGGAGCTTGCCTCCGTACTGGTTGATGATGTCGACATACTTCTGAGGAACAGAAGAAGAGCCGTGGAGCACGATTGGGAAGCCAGGGAGCTTCTTCTCAATCTCTGCCAGCACGTCGAATGCCAATGGAGGAGGAATCAGGCGACCTGTCTTCGGGTCACGTGTGCACTGCTCGGGCTTGAACTTGTAAGCACCGTGAGAAGTGCCGATGGAGATAGCCAGAGAGTCGCAACCAGAGCGCTCGCTGAACTCGATCACCTCCTCAGGACGTGTATAGTGAGACTCCTCAGAAGCAACCTCGTCCTCAACACCAGCGAGGACACCCAACTCTGCCTCAACAGTTACGTCGAACTGATGAGCATAGTCTACGCACTTCTTGGTGAGTTCGATGTTCTCATCGAACGGCTTAGAAGATGCGTCGATCATGACAGAAGAGAAGCCCATGTCAACACAGCTCTTCACCAGCTCAAAGCTGTCACCGTGGTCGAGGTGCAGCACGATCTCAGGATGGTTGCAGCCCAAAGACTTAGCATACTCCACAGCGCCCTCTGCCATGTAGCGGAGGAGAATAGGATTAGCATAGTTGCGAGCACCCTTAGACACCTGAAGGATCACCGGAGAACGAAGCTCTGAGGAAGCTGTGATGATAGCCTGAAGCTGCTCGAGGTTATTGAAGTTGAATGCTGGAATAGCATAGCCGCCATTGACGGCTCTCTTGAACATCTCGCGTGTGTTGACGAGACCAAGATCTTTGTAATTTACTGCCATAATACTTAATAATTATGTTTAGAATGAAATCTTCTATATATAATGATAGTCTTGCATATGCCCTTAGGCACTCTGCTCTTACCACATGCAAATTTAACAATTTATTTTCTTACCGCAAAATGTCTCTTGATAATAAGTAAAGAAGAAGGTTAAAAAAGTTTATTTAGGCCATTCTTCCTTCCTTTTATTACATCGTTTGTCATTCTAAGTTTACAATTCTCCACCATCCCACACATTATCTTTTTTCGATGCCGCCATGCCTAACGTGAGTCTATAGACGACATGGAGCATGATATAGCGTGGGATGGAGTTGGTCCAAGTCTCCGTGCGCCCCTGCTCGTTGAGCACCAGCGTGGTACTGTTGAGGTTGCCCAGGATATCATAGGCGTCGAGCATGAACGTGATGCGGTCGTGCACCAGCTTCTTCGAGAGTCTTGCGTTCCACACCAGTTCGCTGCGGTTCATCTGCTCGTCGTTATATCCCATACGTCTGTAGTCGGTGATGTCAGACGACAATTCTATGCCCCAAGGCATCGTAACGTTTGCACCAAGTCGTAGGTTACAGTCCCACGCATTGACCGCTTGGAAGCCGTGCCGTCGGCTGTTGGCGTTGTGATAGGCAACACGGCATTCAGCGAAGGCATGCAGTCGGGTGTCGAGTTGATAGTCGAGTTCCAGTTGATTATTCAGTTCCCAACTGCGTACCGTGCTTCGCGAGTTGTCACTTCCTTCCACCGTGGTGAGATCAACACTATTGTTGAAGTTAGCGAAGAGGTAATTCTGTAGTCTCCATCTCGTAGCCTTGTCAAGTGGCATGGAGAAACTTGTACCCGCCGAGGTACTCCAGTTGCCGTTGACATTGGTTTGCTGCGTAGTGGTCACACCGGTCTGCTTGTCATAGACGACAGCAGACGCAAGGGCGTTGTGAGTGGAGTGAAATCCCAGCGAGAAGTTCATCATCCGCTGTGTGGCCAGACGGAAGAGTGCCGCACTGAGGTTGACGTTGTGGCTGCGCGCCTTTTTCAGATTTGGGTTACCGAGCGTCACGTTCAGCGGATTGGCATCGTCGCGGATGTCGAGAAGCGTGGAGAGTTCCGGCACACTCTGCGATGTGGAGTAAGAGCATTCGACAAAGCGTGTACCCGTGGAGTCGTTGAACTGGTATCTCAAGTCGACCGTAGGATTAAAGAACATGGTGTGGCGCTCCTTCTCATAGTCTTTATTGCGGAAGTAGACCAAGTGCTCGCGCTTCCACTCCAGCGGCAGGCGTGCCGAGAGCGTGAGCTGTGGCTTTGCCGTACCGTCGCCATGGGAGAAGTAGAGCGAAGTTTCCGCCGTCTGCTGTGTCGTATGCATACTACTGCGATCGCTGTTGCTGTTGTCAAGGGCGGCAAGCAGGGCCTCACGCTCCGAGGGCAACATGCCCAAGGTGTAGTCCTGTTCTCGGTAGCCTTCCACCTGGTCGATGCGGTAAAGGTTGTAGCGTGTGTTGTCGTAGCTCTGACGAATGGTGTAAGACGGACGCAGGTAGAGGCTGTTCAGTCCCACGGTATCGTTGACGAGCTGACAGGCATAGAGTGCCGATCCCTCCATGTTGAGATGATGGTCCGGCGTCTGGGAATACTGGTATCGGTGATCCTGCCGGTTCTCCGTGCCGAGGTAGTCGATGCGGTTCATGGCAAAACGGTCGTTGGTCGTCTTGCCATAGTCAAAGTTACCATTAAATGAGAGCTCGTCATTGCCACTGCTTCCGAGGCGCACCCGGTCGTAAAGGCTGAGCGAAGCATTGTAGGAGTTGCCGTGGAACTGATTGTCGTTTTTCACCCTGTTGATGGCGTGCTTCAAGAGTCGCGCACTGGCATCAAGCATAAACAAACTGTCGAGGATGGCGTCGCCATCTGGCTTGCTGCCAAACAGTCCCGAGCGTCCGTTTCCATTTCCGTGGTTGCGGCTATAAGCACCGGAAAACGTACCACCAAGCATCTGATGTGTGGGTGTCAGTCCGAAGGAAGCATCCGCGGACCACTGCCGACTGACATTGCGCGTGGTATTGCGGTCGAGCTGATAGATGTCGCCACCGGTGAGAAACGTCTGTTCCGTGGTACGTGTGCGTGTCTCGTTATCGTCCGAGGCATAGCTGACTGACGTATCGAAGTAGGCATCTTCTGTTTTACCATCCCGTCGGTACTCCACTCCCAAGTTTCTGACCGAGGTAAGCCCGCCTCCCGCGTCAGGTACCGAGCTGATGCTTCCGCTCTCTCCCGGCACCGAGGTGTCACCGACATTGTTTGCTGATCCTGTCAGTGTGAGTCGCTCCTTCGGCGTATAGTACATCGAGAACAGACGTGCGGCATAGCGGTTGTTCGTGCCGCCCGCGACATCGGCGTTGGCCAGGAGCCCATGCTTATATTCGCGTTTCAGCGTCACGTCGAGTACATAGCTCTTGTCGCCCATGTCGCGCCCCATGAGCCGGCTTTCCTGTCCTTGCTTATCGTAGGCCTTGACCTTGTCGACGGTGAAGGCGGGCAGGTTCTCCAATGCTTTCTTCATGTCGCCTTTGAAGAAGTCGCGGCCGTCGATGAGCAGTGAACTCACAGTACGTCCGTTGACTTTGATGACACCATTGTCCAGTGTGGTACCGGGCATCTGACGGATGAGCGCGTCGAGCATGGATCCCTCGCTGAGGTTGAGTGCGGAAGCATCGTAGACGAGGGTGTCGCCACGCATCACCATCCTGATCTTCGTAGCCTTCACGACGACTTCGCTGAGCGTATGCACGTCGGGCTGCAAAGCAATGTCGTCGATCTGTTGTTCATTGACGCGGTTGGCCATACGCACGGTGACGCAACGATAGGCGGTCTGATAGCCAAGGCTGGAGCAGCGCAACAGATAGGTAGAGTCGTTGTCAACATCAAACTGATAGACAAAGACCTTCCAACCGAAGACCTGCCGTTCTGTCGTGGTCGTGGACTTGATGACCGAGGAGTCCCGGGGATTGAGGAGCTCCACGACAGCGCCCGCCAAGTCCTCATGTGTCTTGCCGTCCACTACCCTGCCGACGATGTGGCGGGCAGCAGCGGAAAGAAAGGAGAGGGAGAAGAGAAAAAGAAAGAGCAGGCGACGCATGGAGCAATGATGAATGATAAATGATGAGTGATGACCCCTTGGGGCATTTCACTCCCCCTCTCCTTGGGAGAGGGGTACGGGGGTGAGGCTATTCTTTCTTCCTTGTCAGCTCCGACGCGAAGAGCAGCACTACAAAATAGCCAAGGAACGGGATGATAAACGGCATGCTCATCATGCGGGTGGAGTCTGCGATGATACCCATCAGCAAGAAACCGCAACCACCGATAGGTGTCATCATCAACAACGACGACGCACTCTTCGTCAGATTGCCCAAGCCATGCAAGGCCAAAGAAAAGATTGTGGGGAACATGATAGCTTCAAAGACATAGTTGCATACAAGAGCCACCATCGACACCTTGCCGAGGTTGAGCATCACCAAACCAATACACACTACACTGCCTATGGCACAGTAGAGAAGCATATGCTCTGCCTTGACACGCCGCATGAGCCAACTGCCCACAAAGCGACCGACCATGAAGAAAGCCAAAGCCACAGTAAGCACCACTGAAGCGGTGTTATCACTCATCCATCCTTTGCCGGTGACATAGTTGATGAAATAGCTGTTGATGGAGATCTCCGCCACCTCGTATGCCAGTAAAGAGAAAAGTCCGAAAACAAACATCGGGTGATGGCGGAACAGCTTGTTGATACGTGTACCCTGCGAACGGTCTTCCTCGGTCTCCTGGTGCTTGATTTCCGGAAGGTTCACGCGTGAGAACACCACGGCAATGATCAGAACCACGATACCCAGCATGGTATAGGGGATGACGATATTGCCACCACGGTCAGTGCCATTGAAGAGGAACTGGCCTATGAGGAAGGTGGCACTCAGCGATCCCAGTCCGTTGAACGACTGGCTGAAGTTGAGGCGGCTCGTAGCCGTGCGCGGATCACCGAGCTCCGTGACGTATGGGTTGGCAGAGGTCTCCAAGAAGACCAGACCGCAGCCAATGATAAACAAAGCCGCAAGATAGGCATAGAACGTACCAGCCTCAGCACCCGGAATGAAGAGCAAGGCACCAATGCCAAAGAGCAGCAGACCGAATACCACACCCAAGCGATAACCACGCCGGTTGATGAACCAACCGGCCGGTATGGCCATGATGAAATAGCCAAGATAGGTTGTCACTTGGATGAGTGAGGACTGGGTAATGGAGATATCAAGCGCATTCTGGAAATGTTTGTTGAGCACATCAAGGATCGCACGGGCAAAGCCCCAAAGAAAGAAGAGAGAGGTGACAAGGATGAAAGGCAGAAGATAGTTGCGATTGGTCAGTGCCGCACGCCTTTGCTCTGGCGATCCCCCTCCACAGTATGGCTGATTTTCTTCTGTATGATTATTGTCCATCATGAATCTGTATATACGGAGTCCTGAAGCTCTATAATATAATAATGTGTATTATGAGAAAAAACAACAGGAGGGACGCTCTGCCCCTCCTTATTCATTCAGATCTCAACAATTATTTCTCCTTGCCGGAATCGATCACTTTCCATACACAGGCAGACAGAGCGCCGCCTGCCATAGGTGCTACGATGAAAATCAAAAGATTGCTCAATGCAGTGCCACCTTGGAACAGTGCCGGGCCAATCGAACGGGCCGGGTTTACAGAAGTACCTGTATAACGGATGCAGGCTAAATGCACAAGCACCAAAGAGAGACCGATAGCCAGACCGGCAAAGTTGTTCGTTGCGCCATTGGTCTTTGCCGTAGCTCCCAACACCACTAACACAAACACGAAAGTGAAGAACATCTCAGCCAAGAAACCGCCAAACACAGTCACCTTCGTGCCCGCTCCATCCAATGACTGCAAATCATTTGCACCAGTGCCAACAAGACCCGCTGCTGACGTAAGCAAATAAAGAATGGCTGCGCCAAGGATACCTCCAATGACCTGGAAAAGCATATACATGCCAGCATCCTTGCTGCTCATACGACCGCTGAGCCATACACCCAACGTGATGGCCGGATTGATATGACATCCCGAGATGCCACCAATCGTGTAAGCCATGGAAACCACTGCCAAGCCAAAGGCTATTGCCGTACCAACCACAGCTGCCTGATTATTGACAGGATCACATCCTAAAGACACAGCTGCGCCGCAGCCCATCAATACCAGCACCATCGTGCCTACCATTTCTGCTAAATACTTTTTCATAATCTATATTTATAAAGAAACAATCTACTTCTAACCAAACAAACGCAAAGATACAGAAATTATTTTAAAACCACAAATATACAGTGCTGTTTTATGCTGTTTGAGCACTCTTCTGATTAATACTATTTTGTCTGCTATATCAACAAAAGCACAACGAATACATATGTCGCAGGTGATATGGAATTCGTAGGCGAGGCACCTGAAGACGATGCAGCAAGTGATGACGGTGATGACGCTTGCGCCAAGCGCGTAGGAAGCACCACATGGTCCACTTGGGACGAATAATTAGGAAATATACCTGTTCATTAAGATTATCGAATCTGTAATTAACAAGGAGGGGGCACGGCCGTGAGGGTGTTCCCCTTTTTCTTTTTCTGTCTCATCCTATCTTTTTCACCACCTACTTTCTGACACTTTTGGCCATTTGTTAGCGCAAACAACGATTTTGTAAAGTCAAGATGTCATTTTTTCGCTTATTCTCTTTGCTGTTTAATGACAAAACACTATCTTTGCAATATCTAAATCCCTACAACGCGATTTTAACATATAACATATACAACACCTATTAACTATGAGTGAAAAAACGAGCGAGAAAAGAGTTTATCTCTTTGGAAACGGTAAGGCTGAGGGCCGTGCCGACATGCGCAACCTTCTTGGTGGCAAAGGTGCCAACCTGGCCGAGATGAATTTGATCGGTGTGCCCGTGCCACCGGGATTCACCATCACCACAGATGTCTGCAACGAGTATTTCGAGAAGGGCAAGGCCGACGTGGTCGCTTTGCTCAAGGATGACGTTGTCAATGGCGTGAAACACGTCGAGAAACTCATGGGCCTGAAGTTCGGCGACGCGAAGAACCCGCTTCTCGTCAGCGTGCGCTCCGGCGCGCGTGCCTCTATGCCGGGTATGATGGACACCATCCTCAACCTCGGCCTCAACGATGAGGTCGTCAAGGGACTGGCTGCCAAAACAGGCAACGAACGCTTCGCCTACGACAGCTACCGCCGCTTCGTACAGATGTACGGCGACGTGGTCCTCGGCATGAAGCCGGTCAACAAGGAAGATATCGATCCCTTTGAAGCTATTATCCAGAAAGTAAAGGCTCAGCGCGGCATCCGTCTCGACAACGAGATGAACACCGATGAACTGAAGAGTCTCGTCGTTCTCTTCAAAGACTATATCAAAGAGCGCACCGGCCGTGAGTTTCCCTCCGACCCGATGGAACAGCTTTGGGGCGCCATCTGCGCCGTCTTTGACTCTTGGATGAACGACCGCGCCATCCTCTATCGCAAAATGGAGGGTATCCCGCAGGAATGGGGTACCGCTGTCACTGTCATGGCCATGGTATTCGGCAACATGGGCAACAGCTCTGCCACGGGAGTCTGCTTCAGCCGCGACGCTGCCACGGGCGAGAACCGCTTCAACGGCGAGTATCTTGTCAACGCACAGGGTGAGGATGTTGTCGCCGGTATCCGCACGCCGCAGCAGATCACCAAGGAAGGCTCGCTCCGCTGGGCTAAACAGCAGGGCATCGACGAGGCTTCACGCGCCAGCAAATATCCTTCCATGGAGGAGTCCATGCCCAATATCTACGCACAGCTCAACGACCTGCAGGACAAACTCGAGAAACACTACAACGACATGCAGGACATGGAGTTCACCGTGCAGGAAGGCAAGCTCTGGTTTCTCCAGACCCGCAACGGCAAGCGCACGGGTACGGCAATGGTGAAGATCGCCATGGATCTGTTGCGTGAGGGACTCATTGACGAGAAAACAGCTTTGGAGCGCTGCGAGCCCAACAAACTCGACGAACTGCTCCACCCGGTCTTCGACAAGGAGGCTAAGGCTCAGGCTCGTGTGCTCACACGCGGACTGCCCGCATCGCCGGGTGCAGCCTGCGGCCAGATCGTGTTCTTCGCCGATGATGCTGAGAAATGGCACGCCGACGGCCATCAGGTGGTGATGGTGCGTATCGAGACCTCGCCTGAGGACCTCGCCGGCATGAGTGCCGCAGAGGGTATCCTGACGGCTCGCGGCGGTATGACATCACACGCTGCCGTGGTGGCTCGCGGCATGGGCAAGTGCTGTGTCAGCGGTGCCGGTGCCATCAATGTCGACTACAAGGCCCGCACCGTGGAGATCGACGGCACTGTACTTCACGAGGGTGACTACATCTCTCTCAACGGTTCTACCGGTGAGGTGTACTTCGGCGAGGTGAAGACACGTCCCGCCGAGGTCACAGGCGACTTCGCTGAGCTGATGAAGCTCTGCAACAAATACACCCGTCTCGTCGTCCGCACCAATGCCGACACGCCTCACGACGCTGAAGTGGCCCGCAACTTCGGTGCTGTGGGTATCGGCCTGTGTCGTACCGAGCACATGTTCTTCGAGAACGAGAAGATCAAGGCCATGCGCGAGATGATCCTCGCTGACAGCAAGGAAGGCCGCGAGAAAGCCCTCGCCAAACTGCTGCCCTATCAGAAGCAGGACTTCTATGGCATCCTGAAGTGTATGGACGGCATGCCGGTGAACATCCGTCTGCTCGACCCGCCTCTCCACGAGTTCGTGCCACACGACCTGAAAGGCCAGGAAGCTATGGCCAAGGAGATGGGTGTCAGCGTGAAAGTGATCCAAGACCGCGTGCAGAGTCTGAGCGAGCACAACCCGATGCTCGGCCTTCGTGGCTGCCGTCTGGGCAATACGTTCCCAGAGATCACCGCCATGCAGACACGTGCCATCCTCGGTGCTGCCATCCAGTTGAAGAAGGAAGGTCTCGATCCTCATCCGGAAATCATGGTGCCGTTGGTAGGTATCGTCAATGAACTCGACGCTCAGGAGAAGGTCATCCGCGAGACCGCCGAGAAGCTCTTCGCCGAAGAAGGTGTGGAGATTCCGTTCAAGATCGGTACGATGATCGAGGTGCCGCGCGCTGCCCTGACGGCTGATCTCATCGCCCAAAAAGCTGAATACTTCAGCTTCGGCACCAACGACCTGACACAGATGACGTTTGGCTACAGCCGCGACGACATCGCCAGCTTCCTGCCCTCTTACCTTGAGAAGAAGATCCTCGACGTCGATCCGTTCCAGGTTCTCGACCAGCGCGGCGTAGGACAGCTCATCCGCATGGCTGTAGAGAAGGGGCGCTCGACACGTCCTGAACTGAAGTGCGGCATCTGCGGTGAGCATGGCGGTGAACCTTCGTCTGTGAAGTTCTGCCACCGCGTGGGCCTCGACTACGTGAGCTGCTCACCGTTCCGTGTGCCTATCGCCCGTCTGGCTGCCGCTCAGGCTGCCGTGGAGGAGGCATAAGCTCCGAACACATTTCGCTTTCTCTAATACAAGGCAAATGCTTGATTATCAAGTCATTTGTCTTGTTTCGTTTATAACCTTTCCCGTTTTGTTTACAAAATTACGGCTTTTTGTTGATAGTCAAACAATTGTCGTACATATGGTAAAACGTTCGTTAGCCATTTGGTTAAACAATTGTTGACCAATTGGCTGACGACCGTTTGACCATCTTTTCGAAAACGTTTTTATCGTTTTCTTATTGCTCAAATCGGCTTACAAAACAGTTCTTCGAATTCTGCCAAGCGTTTTGCATTCATGGAGATCTGTGCAAATCTGTGAGACATAATAACTCAGTGTGAGCCCAATACGCTCATCCACGTGAAAAAAAGCAGCACACGCTTTGTATTCTCATGATTAATCTCTATTTTTGCAAAGTAATAGCGTAAACAAGAACAAAGCATGACCATGAAAGATACCACGAGGCTGACCGTATTCAAGGCCAGCGCCGGCAGCGGCAAGACCTACCGACTGGCACTGGAATACATCAAACTGCTGATGGCGGACCCGAAGAACTTCCGTTATATACTGGCCGTGACCTTTACCAACAAGGCCACCGAAGAGATGAAGATACGTATCCTCAGCAAGCTCTTCGCCCTGTCCCATCGTCTGCCCAGTGGCGACGACTATGTCAAGGAGCTCCACCACAGCATGCCACAGCTCTCCGACGACGACATCCAGCAGCGGGCAACACTCGCGCTCGACGGTATCCTCAACGCTTATCACTATTTCCGCGTGGAGACCATCGACAGCTTCTTCCAACGCATCCTCAGAAACCTCGCACGCGAGCTGGGACTGAAAGCCAATATCAACGTGGGACTCAACGACCGTGAGGTGGAACAGCAAGCTGTCGACAAACTCATCGAGAACATCAACAACGACAAAGACCCGTTGCTCGGCTGGATGATGGACTTTGTCAACGAGCGACTCGACGAAGACAAGAACTGGAACATCATCGGACAGATCAAGGACTTCGGCACCAACATCTACCGCGACTTCTATAAAGAGCACCACGAGCAACTCGAGACGATTCTCTCCAACCCACAGTTCTTCAAGAACTATACCGGTAAGCTTCGGGCCAAAGCAGCGCAAGTCGACAAGGACATGAGCGCTTTGGCAGACCGCTTCCAGACGTTGGTAGACCAATATGGCTTCACCGACAGTGACTTCACCCGCGGCACCGTACCCAACTATTTCAAGAAGCTGCGCGAGGGCAACTACTGCGATGTCGCACATACTACCATCGACAAGGCCAGCACGGAGGAATGGGCCAAGCTCATCAAGAAAGCGATCAAAGACACTGACAAGGAGCAGACCTTCCACGAGCTGATCGCTCCGCTCATCACTCAAACGGAAAAGCTGCGGCAGAAGGCGGAGAGGGTGAAATACTCGGTGGAGCTCACTCTCAGAAATCTCAATGAGCTCAGACTGCTCGGACGTATCGCACAGCAGGTCGACGACATCAATGCTGACAACAACAACTTCCCGCTCAGCAACACGCAACAACTCATCAAAGACATGATCGAAGGCAGCGACACACCGTTTATCTATGAAAAGATCGGCGGCTCGCTGAAGTATATCATGATCGACGAGTTCCAGGATACCAGTGCGGTACAATGGGATAACTTCAAAGTGCTCATCGACGACTGCATCGCCCATCAGCCCGGCTCGCTGATCGTCGGTGACGTGAAGCAGAGCATCTACCGATGGCGAGGCGGCGACTGGCGGTTGCTGCAGAACCTCACCCACGACAAGCATCCCGAGATCAAGGAGGTGAAGCTCGACACCAACTTCCGCTCACAACCGAGGATCATCACTTTTAACAATATGTTCTTCAAGCTGGCGGCAAAGAAGACGACAGAGGCGGCGGTAGCAGAACTCAACGATCACCATGCTCCCAAGGACATCATCCAGCAAGCCCTGGACATAGAAACGGCTTACCAGGACGTCGAGCAGGAATATCCCGAAGGCAAGGAACTGATCGGCATGGCCAGAATCAAACTGCTCGACGACGAGGACTATGATCAAGAGACGATGAACCAGATCGAGAGTACCATCGCGGAACTACTCAAGGCTGGCGTTGCCACAAAGGACATCGCCGTGCTGGTGAGAAAGAACAAACACATCCAAGCCATCGCAGAGTATTTTATGCAACACAGGATTATCGTCGACGGCAAACCGGCCGACGTGAACCTCGTCAGTGACGAAGCTTTCCGCCTCGACGCTTCCCTTGCCGTGAGAATGCTCATCGGCGCACTGCGCTATCTCGTCCATCCCGACGACAAGCTGACGATCGCCCTCCTTGCCAAGGCTTATCACCGCATCGGAGGAGACAAAAAGGAGGAGGGGCAGAACTTCAAGGGGGATAAGATTCAAAAAGAGGTGATAGATGACAAAGAGGACGCGAATCTCGACACACGGCTCTTTGTCGGCAAGAGCGACATCGCCACCCACCTGCCCGAGGCTTTGCGCACGGGGCGCGACGAACTGCGGGGCCAACCCCTCATGATGCTCTTTGATCGCCTCTATGCCATCCTCGGTTTGGAGCGCCTCAACGATGAGAGTGCTTATGTCTGTGCCTTTCTTGACAAGGTAGCGGCGTTGACACACAGCAAAGCTGTCGGCATCGAGGATGTCCTCAACGCTTGGGATACTGACCTCTGCGGTAAAGCCATCCACAGCGACGACATCAACGGCATCAGACTGATGACCATCCACAAGAGTAAAGGACTGGAGTTTACCAATGTCATTATCCCTTACTGCGACTGGGACATCGAGCGAAACAACGACACGCTGTGGTTCACTACCGACGGCAAACCGGAGCCTTTCAACGAGTTGCCGCTCGTACCCGTGTCACTACAAAGCAAGAAACTCAAGAACTCGATCTACTCCGACGACTACGACCGTGAACATCTAAAAAATCTCGTCGACAACCTCAATCTGCTCTATGTGGCTTTCACGCGCGCAAAGTGCAACCTCTATGTCTTTGGCAAGAAAAATCCCAAGGCGCCCTATCCTTCCAAGATCATCCAGGACGTGGAGGAAGACATGAGGCCGGAATGCACCATTGAGGAGGACGACAAGACGACGACGATCACCTACGGCACGTTCTGTCCTACGCCCAAGAAAAGCAACAACAAAGACACGGAGAACGTGTTTCTGGTCGAGGACAAGCCGCTGCGCGTCAACATCAAAAGCTATCCGAAAAAATACGAGTTCAAGGAGAGCAATGAGTGCAAAGCCTTCATCATGCCACAGGACGACGAGGACGCACAGACACGACGCGCATATATCGAGACGGGTAACATCCTTCACGAGCTACTCGCCAACATCCGCGACGTCAACGACATCGACCGCGCGATCAACAACATGGAATTCAGCGGTGTGCTCTATGAGAAGCCGATGACACGTGAGAGCCTGCGTGCCATGGTGCACCAGCTCATTGAGAGCCCGGTACCCAAGACTTGGTTCCGTCCGGGACTGAAGGTGATGAACGAGTGCGAGATCCTCTGCTATAACGAGGATCTGGGCACGGTGGAGCCGAAACGACCTGACCGTGTCATCGACGACGGAAATGCAGTGACAGTCATCGACTTTAAGACTGGCTCACCAAGAGCTAAACACGTCGAGCAGGTACATAACTACATGCGTCTGCTCAGTGAGATAGGATACCGCAATGTCAAGGGCTACCTCTGGTATCTGAGAACCAATACGGTCAGAGCCGTGTAACCTGCATGATACATGATTATGTTCAAGAGAACATAACTTCATGTTATTTCTCCAAGCCCTCTATCTTCTTGACGCTGCCGCCCAGAGGATCGAGGACCAGACGTGTGGACTGCTTCTTGCCAAACAGCTCACCGCTCAGCGACTCCACGGTACCAAACTGCGGAGCCACAGCCTCAAAAGTACCCACAAGCTGCTGGTCGCAGACCACGGTGATTTTCATCTTGCTGGGTTGGTTGACGCGCAGTCCTATGTCGTTCTTTTCGTCTTTCTTTTTCTTCTCATCCTCAGCGGCCGGTGCGGCCGGTGCCACAGCATGCTCGTCAGCGACCTCTATATAATAAGGTGTACCCGCATAATCGTCGGCATCGACAAGTCCCATGCGCTTGGAAAAGCGGAAGAGCACATCCTCGCCCTCTTTGACAGGCAGATAGTCCACAGTGGTCCATGTCGTGTCCTTCACGACAGTACCGGTGAACAGTGTCGTCAGGCTCTGCTCCTGTGTATCGAGGCTTCGTAACATCGTCTTGAGCTGCTCACCATCCTTCGGCATATAGTCGGCCTCGCCTTTGGCCAACTGGCTCCGGCTGTCACGGATGTCGTAGATCTCCTGCGCTGTCAACTCCGCCATCTTTGCCGTGTTACTGGCATTGAGGATGTCCGCTGTCATGAAGTCCGCCGGGGTAATCTTCTTCGGTTTGGCTGCCGGAGAGAAGCGACGCACGACAGGGCGCAGCGGCTGCGCCTCAGTGTTGATGGCAAGAAGCTGTCCGTTGGGAGCCCGCGTCACGTCGGTGATGCTGTGCTTCTTGTCGAGTTGCAGCGTGAAATGCTTGGCTGTATCCGGTACGGCGACGGGATCCATCTCCAGACCAATGACACGGTAAGTAGTGGAAGCGTCCTCCGAGACATTCTGACGGATATAGCGCATGGCATATTTCGCAAACTGTCCGGGCGTATATTGCGTCTTCTCCACTTTCACCGTGAATCGCAGCAAGGTCTTTGGCAGGTAATAGTCAGTACCCTCCACCGACTGTGCCTGGCTCTGCATGGCAAACGTGCCAAACAGCAGAGTGCCCGCCAAAAGAATTCGTTTATAGTTCATCATTGATATTTCGTCATTTATTATTCATTGATCATTCGGAATTGAATCCATTCAACATTGTTTTCATTCAACACTCACCATTCAACATTTATCATTCCCCTCAGTCTTCCAGTCTCAGAAAGGCTTTGGGCAGATAGTTGATGATGTCGCTGGCGATGAGGCTCTCCTTGCCGAGATCTCTCACAGCCAGGTCTCCGGCCAGACCGTGGAGATACATTCCTAATTGGCAGGCCATCGCCTGGTCATAGCCACGCGCCAAGAGTCCGGCGATGATACCCGTCAACACGTCACCGCTACCGGCCGTCGCCATGCCACTGTTGCCTGTGGAGTTGAAGACGATATGTCCGTCGGGCTTGCAGAGCGCAGAGTAGTGACCTTTGAGCAATATATAGCCTTGGAGGTGCTCGGCCAACTGCCGTGCCTTGGTCAGACGCTCGTAATCGCTCGAACTCGTCACGCCCACCAACCGGTCAAACTCCTTAGGATGGGGCGTCATGATGATGCCCGGCGGCAACTGCTGCATCCATGCTTGATGGTTGGCCAGCATGTTCAGTCCGTCGGCGTCCACCACGACGGGACACTGCGTGCGACGTATCTGACCGATTAACGCGATGGCGGAGTTCTCGGTCTGTCCCAGTCCCGGACCGATGGCGAGCGCATCGAAATCCTGACTCTCCACGCTGTCGGAGAAATAGGTTTCCTCACGATCCATCTGCAACACAGCTTCCGGCACAGCCACCTGCATGATGCCATAGTTGCGCTTCGGCGTATGCACCGTCACCTTACCGGCTCCCGAGCGCAGACAGGCGCGTGTGGTGAGGATGGCAGCTCCCGACATGCCATAGCTACCGGCTATGATCAGCGCGTGGCCCATCGTACCCTTATGTACAAAGTCACCACGGTGGCGCAGACAAGATATCAAGTCTGTCTCTTCCTGAATGCGGCAGCTGACCTCTGTGTCACGGATGTAGTCTGGACTCAGCCGGATGTCCAGCACTCGCAGGCGGCCGAGATACTGCTGGCAGTCGGTAAGCATCATGCTGAGCTTCTTCTGTTGTAAGGTCAGCGTCAGGTCAGCACGGATGATGTTCTGCCGGACATTATAGGTGTTATCCTCGCACATCAGCCCCGAAGGCATATCAATGCTCACCACCTTGGCGGCACTCTGGTTAATATATTTCACCAACGAGGCAAAGCCCCCGCTCAGCGGCTTGTTGATTCCCGAACCAAAGAGACCGTCAACGACAAGCGTCTCCGGCGTGAGCTCAGGCGGATCGAAGTTTAATGTGATCTCTGTGAAATGACTGACTTTCTTGGCGTAGACGAGGCGTTCCTTGTTCGCGGCGCAGTCTTCCGACAGTTTGTCATGGATATTGAACAGGTACACGCTCACCTCGTAATGGTTCTCGGCCAGCATGCGCGCTACGGCCAAAGCATCACCGCCATTGTTTCCGGGACCGGCAAAGACCACCACAGGCGTGCGGTCGGTCCATTCATCCATGATGGCACGGGTCAGCACCTTGGCAGCGCGCTCCATTAAGTCGATAGACTTCACAGGCTCGTGCTCAATGGTATAATTGTCAAGCTCATGAATCTGAGCAGCTGTAAATATCTTCATATGTAAAAAACAATATGGTGCAAAGATAAAAAAAAGATTGCAGAATGACAACGTGACAATCGCTTATTTTTGCAAAATAGATTAAATAAAAGGCATAGCTTTCTCATTATTCAGGCATTTTTCGTAATTTTGCATTTATAAATAGGTCATTCAAAACGCATTTCACCATGGACATTGTGAAGATAAAGGACAAAACATTCCGAACATTTATACCAGAGTCAGAGATTCAAAGCAAAGTAAGAGCCGTTGCCGAAAAACTCAATAAGGACATGGCGGGCAAGAACCCGCTGTTTCTCGCTGTGCTCAATGGGTCGTTTATCTTTGCGGCTGATCTGATGCGCTACCTCTCCATTCCATGCGAGATCTCTTTTGTGAAGCTGGCTTCCTACCAGGGAACCACCTCGGTGGGTAAGGTGAAAGAGCTCATCGGCATCAACCAGAATCTCAAAGGACGCACCGTCGTCATCGTCGAGGATATCGTCGACACGGGCAACACCATGAAGCAGATGCTCGCCACGCTCGAGAACTACGAGCCGGAATCGCTGCATATCTGCACACTTCTCGTCAAGCCCGGTAAACTACAGGTACCCCTCAATATTGAGTATCCCGCCATAGAAATCCCCAACGACTTCATCGTGGGCTATGGACTGGACTATGACCAACAGGGACGCAACCTACGCGACATCTACACGGTTGTAGAATAATTACGGCCTTTAACAAAGGATAATACCGGACTTTATTTATACATTATAATTTATACTTTATACATTATTCATTAATCAGATGAAGAATATCGTGATTTTCGGTGCTCCTGGTTCAGGCAAGGGCACACAGAGCGATAAGATGATCGCTAAGTATGGTTTCAAGCATATCTCTACCGGCGACGTGCTGCGCAACGAGATCAAGAACGGCACAGAGCTGGGCAAGACGGCTAAAGGATATATCGACAACGGTCAGCTGATTCCCGACGATCTGATGGTCAACATTCTGGCCAGCGTCTACGACAGCTTCGGCAAAGAGCACGAGGGCGTGATCTTCGACGGTTTCCCCCGCACCATCCCACAGGCTGAGGCGCTGAAGAAGATGCTCGCTGAGCGCGGACACAAGGTGGCTGCCATGATCGAACTCGACGTTCCTGAGGACGAGCTGATGAAGCGCCTCATCCTCCGCGGCAGGCAGAGCGGACGCAGCGACGACAACGAGGATACCATCAAGAAGCGTCTCACCGTTTACCACAACCAGACAGCTCCGCTGATCGACTGGTATGAGAAAGAGGGTATCCACCACCACATCAATGGCCTCGGTGACCTCGACCGTATCTTTGCAGACATCTGCAAGGTGATCGACAGCCTGTAACAAAGCAAACAATATGTTCTGTGTTGGGCGTTATAACGCCCAACGCTGAACATTCAACAATTAAGTATGGATTCCAACTTCGTAGACTACGTAAAGATATACTGTCGTTCAGGCAAGGGTGGACGCGGCTCCATGCACCTGCGACATGTCAAATACCAACCCAACGGCGGTCCCGACGGTGGCGACGGCGGCAAGGGCGGCAGCGTCATCTTGCGCGGCAACCACAACTATTGGACATTGCTGCATCTGAAATACCAGCGCCACGTCTTTGCTGAGAACGGTGGCAATGGCGGCCGCGACAAATGCCACGGCACAGATGGAAAGGACATCTATATAGAGGTGCCCTGCGGTACGGTGGTATACAATGCCGAAACGGGCAAATATGTCTGTGACGTCACCTACGATGGTCAAGAAGTCATGCTCCTTAAAGGGGGACGCGGCGGACTCGGCAACTGGCAGTTCCGCACAGCAACACGCCAGACACCACGCTTCGCACAGCCCGGTGAGCCCATGCAGGAGATGACGGTCATACTCGAGTTGAAGCTTCTGGCCGACGTGGGACTCGTGGGATTCCCCAATGCAGGTAAGTCTACACTGCTCTCCGCCTTATCAAGTGCTCGTCCGAAGATCGCCAACTATCCTTTCACAACGTTGGAGCCTTCGCTCGGCATCGTCTCCTACCGCGACAACAAATCGTTTGTGATGGCCGACATCCCCGGAATCATCGAAGGAGCCAGCGAGGGAAAAGGACTCGGACTGCGCTTTCTCCGACACATTGAGCGCAACTCGCTGCTGCTGTTCATGGTTCCCGGTGACACCGATGACATCAAACACGACTACGAAGTGCTGCTCAACGAACTGAAGAAGTTCAATCCCGAGATGCTCGACAAACATCGCGTGCTCGCCGTCACCAAGAGCGACTTGCTCGATGATGAGCTCATAGAGATGCTGCGGGAGACGCTTCCCACAGATCTGCCTGTCGTCTTCATCTCATCTGTCACGGGATATGGCTTGGACGAACTGAAAGACGTGCTTTGGGAAGAGCTCAACAGCGAAAGCAACAAACTGCAGGATATCACGGCCGAAGATACGCTCGTGCACCGCGACAAAGACATGCAGAAACTCAGTACGGAGCTTCACGACGAGGGTGAGGATGAGGTGCTCTTCGTCGATGAGGACGAGGTGGAAGATGCCGACGAAGACGAACTCGACGACTACGAGACGTTTGATCCTGACGAGGGTAAGGAGTAAAGGCTAAAGAAGACATGGAACCAGAATTAGAACAATACAATTTCGGTGACGACATCGTTGCCTTCTCCTCCACACGACACGGCGGAGTGAGCAAAGGCAACTATGCCGAGCTGAACATCAATCCCTACTGCGGTGATGACCCTAAGGATGTAAGTGCCAATCTGAAAACATTATGCGACGCACTGGAGATCACCACCGATCATCTCATCCTGCCCCATCAGACACATCAGACAGTATGCCGGGCTATTACGCCGGAATACTTCGATCTGTCAAATGAAAAGAGGAAAGAATACTTAGAAGGCGTCGACGCTGTGATGACTGACATGCCGAAGGTGTGTGTCGGCGTGTCGACAGCCGACTGCATCCCCCTACTCTACTATGACACAGAGCATCATGCCGTTGCTGCCGTCCACGCCGGATGGCGTGGCACACTGGCCGGCATTGCTACGAAAGCATTGGAGGCGATGGCACAACAATACGGTACACAACCGGGTAAAGTGAAGATGATGATTGGTCCGGGCATCTCACTGAAGAACTTTGAAGTCGGCGACGAAGTGTACGAACAGTTTGCCAATACCTTTCCCTTCATCCGCTTCATGTCGAAGAGATACGACAAATGGCATCTCGACCTGCAAGTCTGCAACCGCCTGCAACTGCTTCATGCCGGTGCAAGACTGGAGAACATTGTCATGTCGAACATCTGCACCTATGACCAGGTCGACCGCTTCTTCTCCGCACGCCACTTGGGCGCTCAGTCGGGAAGAATATATAATGGTATCATGAAGAAAGGAGAATCATTAAAGTGAGTGATAAGAAAAGAAATATATCAAAGGGAACCTTACTCCTTATTATTATGTGCACAACCCTGATGGCCTTTGCACCAAATATGAAGTTCGACCCTTTGGCCAACTACCAAAACATCTTTTCCGGACGCAACAAAGAGCTGATGGAAAAGCACGAACTGACTATTCACCTCGACAGCATCAAGCCCGGCGAATATGCTTATCCGCTGAAAGGATCGCAGTCAGGCGTCAACGCTGAGGATCTGCTGCAGGTCGTCTCACAAAAGGACAAGCACATCAAGGCGATCTTTGCTGGACGCGTAAGAGTCGCGGCTTCCAGTCCGCTCTCAGGTTCGTTCGTTGTCATCACTCACGACAATGGCTTGGAGACATTCTACCGCAACATCCATCACCTATATATTCATGTCGGTGACTGTGTCAAAGCCGGACAGATCATTGCCGATGCTGACAGATGTCAGTATGGCTATACCGTCGGCGTGCTCTTCCTGCTCAATGGAACTCCCATCCATCCTTATTTCGTCTTTGACACTTATGCCCAGCGTCCGCTCAACGATGTGCTGCGCTGTAAGCTCACCGACAAATATCTGATCACCACCACCTCTAAGCGCATGGCCTTCACCCAGGCCCGCAAGCGCTTCCTGGCCACGCTCATCGCCTCACTAGATCCCGTGAAGCCAAAGTACTGCGGAGCAGCAGGACCGGCAAAGATCAACCTGGAGTTTCTCAATCCTAAGCATTGGTGCTACCCACTCGTCGGCAGCTACGTCACCAGTCCGTATGACAAGTTGCGCGAGAAACCTGACACCACAGCCACCTACCATCATACCGGTGTGGATATCAAGACCCACACGCCACACGACAGCATCCACGTAGCCTTTGACGGTATCGTAGAGGAGTCCAGCCTTATTCCCGGTTATGGCAATTGCATCATGGTGAAACACGCCTACGGCATCGAGACGCTCTATGGCCATCAGACCGTCAACTTCGTACACGCCGGTCAGCATGTCAAGGCCGGACAAGTGATCGGACTCACCGGCTCCACAGGCCACGCAACAGGCGACCACCTCCACTTCGAGATGCTCTACCGTGGACAACGCATTGACCCAGCGCTGTTCTTCGATCATAAGAAGCACACCTTGCGCCGCGCCACCGTATTTCTGCGTGGTCCAAAGGTCATCAGCAAGCCCAACAACGAGCGCGACCGCTATCTCTTCGGCTGGAAGATCGCATAGAGCCGGCCCCCACAAAGTGCAGAGCCCTGCCTGCCCTTGCAAAGAAAGCGGAGCCTCCTGTCTTCTTTTGCAAAGACGCAGAGCCCCGCCTCTCCCCAAATTCGTATATTCCGTTCGGTTTGCCGTGGCTGTGCCACGGTTCCTCCCCTTCCCATAAACGCAACGAGGCCTCTCCCGGATGATCGGAAGAGGCCTTGTCATTTGTATGCAACGGCTGCGAGCCGGAACAAATTACTCACCGAGGTGAATAGCCTCGTTGGGGCACACAGAAGCGCAAGTACCGCACTCTGTGCACTCATCGGGGTTGATAGAATACTTGTCACCAGCAGAGATAGCGCCTACCGGGCACTCGTCAATACATGTTCCACATGCAACGCAGTCATCGTTAATAACGTAAGCCATAATGTTCTTGTATTTTAAATGATTAAATGTTATTGTTTCGTTGTTGCAAAGATAATTATTTTCTTTGGAATACCTATAAATGACGACCGGTTTTTTATTATTTTAAACAATAGCTTTTCGATCCTTGTTCTGACTACTCATTAATAAGTAACATTGCAGACACATATCAGCAGGAAATCAGGCTGTCAGCAGGAAGTTCAGCAGACTATCAGCAAGAAATCACCAGACCGTTAGCAACAGATCACCAAACTATCAGCAACAATATTTCATCATCTCCTGCGTTATGATGAGTATGAAGAAAATTGTCTTTGTTATCTTCCTGATGCTCACCGCTGTCGGTGCCGCTTGGGGACAGGAACAGACGGTACAGAACCGCCCGTATATTGACTTGCGCCCCTTCCACTTCGGTTTGCTTGTTGGCACTCACCTACAGGATACCGAGTTCAACAACATAGGACCGCAAACTATCATTGCCAACAACGGATCACAGCAGACCAACACCATCACGTGTGATCAGAACCAATGGGATAACGGATTTCAAGTGGGTGTGCTCGGCGAAGCTCGACTGACCGAGCACTTCCAGTTCCGTGTAGCTCCCGCCATACTATTTGGTTCGCGTCATATAGAGTTCCACAACATGGACGCTCAAGCTCCCGACTCGATGCTCCACCGCTCGCAAGACTTAAAGACAATCTATTTTACCTGCTCGTTTGACCTCATCGCGGCCGCGCCTCGCATGGGTAATCATCGCCCTTACGCCATGCTGGGACTGACACCAGCCATCAACCTCACGGGGTCGGACAACAGCTACGTCAAGCTCAAACGCTACGACATGTTCCTGGAAGCAGGCTTCGGGTGTGACTTCTACATGCCTTTCTTCAAGGTGCGACCGGAACTGAAGTTCATGTATAGCCTCACCAACAGTCTCGATAAAGACCATGCTGACCACCTGCAAGACGAGGCGATGCGTCCCTATGCGCTCAGCGCGAACAAGGCAAGAAGCAAGGTCATCGCCCTTACCTTCTATTTTGAATAAAGACAGAGAGACAGATTCTTAGAGACAAAAAGACATAAAAAAACTGATTCTTTATGTCTTTCTCTCTAAAAAACACCTGCTATCCCTCTGTTACTCTGTCTTTAAAAACATGTCCTTTATGTCTTTCTGTCTAAAAGGACATATTTCTCAGTCTTATTTCATCGTGAGTACCATGCGGCCCACATAGATCGCATTCTTGCCATTCTGGTCCACAGGAACCTGTCTGCCATCGAGGTTCGGTACATAGCGCAGCGTCTTGAAGAGCGTATGGCTGTGTCCACCAAGCACGAGGTCGATGCCACGTGTATGACTGATGACCATCTGGTCACCCATACCCTGCTCTTCCCAACCGAGATGTGAGATGAGGATCACCAAGTCACATTTCTGTCTGTGCAGTTCATCAGCCATCTGCTGAGCGGTTGCGATAGGGTCGAGATAGTCCGTATCGAGATAGTTCTTCTTGTCGACGAGTCCTTCCAACTGAGGAGAGAGACCAAAGACACCGATCTTTAGTCCCTTGCGCCTGATGATGACATAAGGCTTCACAAGCTTGTCCAAGCCGTACTGATGGAAGCGATAGTTGGCACAGACAATCGGGAAGTTTAGCTCACGAAATACTCGCGCCATGTTCTCCAGTCCGAAGTCGAACTCATGGTTACCGATGGTACCGGCATCGTAGTGCATCAGATTCATCAGTCCAGCCTCAACATCTCCTTTGAACAACGTATAATAAGGAGACCCCTGCGAGAAGTCACCACTGTCAAAGAGCAACAACTGAGGATCCGCCTTGCGCTGTTCTTCCAACATGGCGACACGGCGCAGGAAACCACCACGGCCTGCCAGAGCCGTATCTGCAAGGTTCTTACTCAGCGGCAGGATGCAGCTGTGCGTGTCATTGGTATGCAGTATCGTCAGTTCCTTCTGCCGGCCACCGGCGTCAACGCCAAGGCTAACTACCAAAAGGAGCAGTATGATATAGAGTCTACTAAAATATCTCATCGTTATCTAAGTTATCTATCTGTTTATCTTATTAGTTCCGTAATCCCTTTTGTTTCTCTTGAGAATTCAGCATTAAACATTAAACATTGAACATTCAACATTGGCTTCATTCAACATTGACTTCATTCAACATTCATCATTCAACACTCATCATTGAATAACGATTCTTCCCTCCACATGACCGTCAACAGCCTTACCCACTTTGGTCATCTCCTGGAAGTAATGGCGGATGATATAGCGTGTGTCATATTTCTCTTCTTGTGGAGACACCACATCCGTCGCCGCCTTATAGGCGATCATCTTATCATTGCCATGAGCCAAGTAGTCGATCGTGGCGACGCGGTAGCTACCATTCGGATCTATCTCCTTGCCGTTGATGGTCGCGGACTTCAGCTGTCCGTCTTTTGTGATGATGAGTCTCACGCTATGGCTCACACCTTCACCGCCTACCGAAGCCACCTGTCGGAAGAGCTCCAGCACCTTACTGCCGGAAAGTGTCAGGTAAATGATATGGTTCTCAAAAGGCGCCACGTTGAGAATATCGCCGTAGGTCACCGTCCCGGCAGGCAGAGAAGCTCGGATGCCACCAATGTTATACATTCCGAAGTCGATATGCTCTCCCGTTTGCTCACCGTACCACACGAGGATATCGGATAGTAAGTTGCTCATGTCGCTCTCCGGACGGTAGCCCGTCATATAGTGCATCGTCGTACCCACAACCGGGTTCATCACCGAGTCCACGACATGTTTATAAGGAGCCAGCAGTGCCGTAGCGGCCTGATCCGGCTGACTGTCATAGTGGCTGTCGACCAGCACTTGCGTGCGCTGAATATCAGCCAAATGGTATTGACTGCTGCACGAAGGCAAGAGCAGTACCCACGTCAGGTACAGCGCAGACAGCGTAGTATTTCTTTTCATGATGCTATATATAATAATGTGTATAATCAGGTAAGTGCCACAAAGGTACGCATTTCCCAGTGAAAAACCATCAAGAAAGCGGGAAAAGCGAAACGGAAATGTTAAAAAGAACAGATTTTAATCCGCTATTGCTCATATTTCATTGAAAAGCAGTAATTTTGCAAAGCTTTTCGGCCTAACCGCTGGTTGGAGGAAGAGTCTCCATGCTACGTTGGGTTGGAACGACAAACAACATTTAATTATACACACAATGGATTTGATTAAAGTTGCCGAGGAAGCATTTGCAACCGGCAAGAAGTTCCCTGAGTTCAAGTCAGGTGACACCATCACTGTCGCTTACAAAATTGTCGAGGGTAACAAGCAGCGTATTCAGCTGTATCGTGGCGTAGTCATCAGAATCAGCGGCCATGGCGACAAGAAGCGTTTCACCGTTCGTAAGATGTCTGGTACCGTAGGTGTAGAGCGTATCTTCCCTATCGAGTCTCCCAACATCGACAGCATCGAGGTGAACAAGCGTGGTAAGGTACGTCGCGCTAAACTTTACTATCTCCGTAACCTCACCGGTAAGGCTGCCCGCATTCAGGAGAAGCGTCAGGTGATTGCAACTGAGAACAAGTAAAAAGAGATTTCTCACGCTCTCCTCTTTTAGAGGAGAGATGACTCTACGCACTGAGAACAAATGTTGGACTGCATTTGACGTAGCGAAAGCTAACATCAAAAGCAGTCCAACATTTTTTGTTTTCCACCATCCATAGCTTTAGACAGCAGAGGCATAGCTTCTATTCCTCGTAATTGATCGACGCATCTGTGTCGCCGTGCACCGTGTCCATCAAGTCATCCCACGTCTGGAAACCGGCAAACAGAGCCAGACGATTACGGGCTTCCATAGACAGACGCCGCTTTCCCGTCACCAGTTCCCACAGTTTTTTCAAGGAATGGCTGCTCAAGTCCACATTGTGCTTAGCCAACCGACGCGACGCTTTCTCAAAATCAGCCACCACCTGATGTGGCTCTTCCCTCAGCTTTTTGCCAGCTTCAGCAAAGAGCATTCTTAAGTCCCTTTTCATAACATTCTTATCCTTCCTCCAGACTTTCTTTATACTTTCTCAATTTCTCTGTGCAAAGTTAAGAAGAATATCAATACGTTCAACCTCTTTTGACCTTTTTTTCTTCTTGAGAAACAATTTCTTCATAAAGCACTCGTATTACCGTAAAATCACCGTCTTTTATTTCCTTTTCTGCTAACTTTTCGCTACCTTTGCCGTAGGTTTCAATTTCACACCGACATGAAAGAATACGCATTAAAGTACGGATGCAATCCGAACCAAAAGCCGGCCCGTATCTATATGGAACACGGCGAACTGCCCGTTGAGGTCATCAACGGCCGCGCAGGCTACATCAACTTCCTCGACGCTCTCAACAGCTGGCAGCTGGTCAAAGAACTCAAGGCCGCAACAGGTCTGCCCGCTGCCGCCAGCTTCAAGCACGTCTCTCCGGCCGGAGCCGCTGTGGGACTGCCACTGAGCGACACGCTGAAGAAGATCTATTTCGTGGATGACATTGACTTTGAGCTCACGCCTCTGGCCAGTGCCTATGCCCGCGCCCGCGGTGCTGACCGCATGTGCTCCTATGGTGACTTCTGTGCACTGAGCGACACCTGCGACGAAGCTACAGCCAAGCTCATCAAGCGTGAGGTCAGCGACGGCGTCATCGCACCCGACTACACACCCGAAGCCCTGGAGATCCTCAAGGCTAAGCGCAAGGGCACTTACTGCGTCATCAAGATTGACCCGAACTATGTACCCGAGCCCATCGAGCACAAGCAGGTCTTCGGCATCACCTTTGAGCAGGGCCGCAACAACAGCGATCTCAACGACCCGAAACTCTTCGAGGAGATTCCTACGAAGAACAAGAACTTCACTCCTGAGGCTATCCGCGACTTGAAGATTGCCCTCATCACACTGAAATATACACAGAGCAACAGCGTCTGCTATGTCAAAGACGGACAGGCTATCGGCATCGGCGCCGGTCAACAGAGCCGCATACACTGCACACGTCTCGCCGGTAATAAGGCCGACGAGTGGTGGTTGCGCCAGAGCCCGCAGGTTCTCAACCTTCCGTTCAAGCCGGGCATCCGTCGTGCCGACCGCGACAACGCCATCAACGTCTACCTCAGCGAAGAGCACGACGACGTGCTGCGCGAAGGCACATGGCAGCAGTTCTTCACCGAGAAGCCGGCTGTCTTCACCCGTGCTGAGGAGAAAGAATGGATTGCCAAGAACACCAACGTATGTCTGGGCTCCGACGCTTTCTTCCCCTTCGGCGACAACATCGAGCGCGCTCACAAGAGTGGCGTGAAGTATATCGCACAGCCTGGCGGCAGCATCCGTGACGACAATGTCATCGAGACCTGCGACAAATACGATATGGCCATGGCCTTCACTCACGTGAGACTGTTCCACCACTAAAAAGCCCCCCTCTCATGCTCCCTCCCCCTTGGGGATAGAACCGCGAATCCAATACATAGAAACGGATTATCCCCCCTCTTAGGGGGCAAGGAGGGTCTTCTCTCTTTTTATTATTACTATTATGTCAGACATCGACGAAATCATTGAGCACGGCATTGTCTTCAAGGGCGCTTCCAAAGGCGAACCCAAAGACGACGACAAGGTGAAAACCAAAGCCAAGAAAAAGAAGTATATCACCGGTGCACACGGCTCCGGCTCGGCTAAGCAAAAGGCTAAATACCGGCAACAGCGGGCCAACAGAGCTTCGCAAAGGAAAAAGAAATAAGCAATGGCAGCAGAAAACAACGACAAGAAAAATTCGGCATTCTTATGTCCTATGTCTTTACATACTTCGCCAACAAAATATTAAAATCATAAGTTTATGGAAACGCTCACAATTATCTTTGCAATCGGCTCCGTCATTGGCATCGGCCTCATCTTTTGGACCAACACCAAGAAAGGCAAGAAGTGGTTGCAGGATCTATAATCCCCCCTTGCAATCACTATCGCTACACGCTCTTACATCTCATATCACTCCCATGAAAACTACTCATTATCTATTATTGCTGATCGGCTTGCTGAACCTCTTGACATTTTCCTCCTGCAGTGACGACGACAAGGGCATCAGCGCTGACACCAACATCCCCATCACCGGCTACTGGCAGATTGCCGGTACGAGCATTGAAAACGGTGCAGACATCAACGGCGACGGTGCTGTTGAGGGCATCGTCGTGCACGACGATGGCACCATCTCGGAATGGCAGTACACCCAGGCCTCGGAAGATCCCTTTAACTTAGGCTATAAGACCGGCACATGGACGATCGACAACAACCACTACGTGATGCTGCTCAGCAAGGGCAACGGCAAACACTACACCGTCACGGTGGCTGGCAACAACGACGAGAAGATGTACCTTGCCTATGAAGGCAAGACGTCGGTTGTTCCTCTTTACCGTATCCAGCATCTCCCCGGCGACGGCGACAGCATGATGGAGATGATGGCGCAGATGAAGTTCTCTGGCATACAGATGAGCAACCTCGCCGGTTACTGGGAACTCACAAGCAACGACAATCCCAATGGTGTCGGCAACGGCATCTACATCGACGAGCAAGGCAATGTGTCAAACGTCATGCAGATATATGGTGCATACAATTACAACAAAATAGACTATCACTCCGGCAAGGTAAGCACCCCCGACGGGCACCTCGTCTTCCCCTATAGTGGCACAGACTATTATCTCTATGCCATCAGCAAAGACATTCTCTTAGCCACTGCCAACGGGCAGAAAGTGGAGAAGTTCGTACGCAAGGACGTCCCCAGCGAGATAACACGCATAGAGGAAATCATCAACAGCAAAGTGCCCGAGCAACTTGTCGGCACCTGGGAGTCAACTCATTACAAGGTGCTTAGCGAAGGGCAAACCGTCATTGACGAAGACATTATCCCGACCTCTTACGTTTCGACATATAAGAAGCTCACCTTCAACCGCAATCATACCGTCAACCAATATTCAGCATATGATACTGACTACCACAACTCATATTACTTTACGGTCGAAGGAAATAATCTGCTAACAAGCTCTTCCCTCAATGGCTTGGTGTCACCAGGCTCCGACTACTCCAAGAAGGAACAGATCAAGTTCATCTCCGACACAGAGATGACGCTCACCCATGACAAAGGAGGCTCACAGACAGAGATTTACACTTACCATAAGATTCAATAGACCCATGAAAAAGATATTCTTCTTACTGTTGGCACTTCTTCCCGTCGTTGCATCAGCACAAAACGACAATATGCGCGTCTCCATTACGCCACATGCCGGCATGACCATTTCAAAGATGGACGGAAACGCCCTCAACAGAGCCAAGACATGGAAAATAGGTTGGACGGCAGGCGCGGAAGTGGAGATTCCACTGTCACGTTACTATTCTCTCACCACCGGCGTGGACTATAGCGCCATCGGCACGGGATTCAAAGATGAGCATGAGCCATACGCTACCATAAAAAGCCACATCAACGTAGATTACGTATCAGTGCCTTTGCAGCTCAAAGCTTACTTCAAGGGCGTCAAAGGACTCGCCGCACACGTCGGTGCCGAAATGGGCATCCGGACTTCGGCTAAGGTACATGCCAAGATGACAAGCATACGCACCATGGACATTGGTGACGGGATGTCCTCTATCTTTCTTTGGGAGAATTACCAGACCAAGGAGTCAGAGGATGTCAGCGGTCAGTTCCGCAGAATCATCTATGACATTCCCGTCGGACTAAGCTATGAATGGCATCACGTCACCCTCAACGCTACCTACCGCTTCGAGGTGCGCAAGGCAATACATCGCTATGCCTACGACACCAGATGGGTATCAGCGCAGGATGCCTTGACAGCCCGCAACCACGCCATCCTCATCACTCTCGGCTACCGCTTCAAGCTATAAATCACCATTTAACATAACACCAATAACAAATTTTCCTATGCTTAAAAAACTAATTCTATCGACACTTCTTGTGTCTGCTTCCAGCGGTCTGATGGCTCAGACTCATGTGACGATTCACGCTAATCAAGGTCAGCAGAAAATCTACAAGGAGCTCTACGGACAGTTTGCCGAGCACCTCGGCACCTGCATCTACGGTGGTCTGTGGGTAGGTCCCAACTCCCACGTGCCCAACACCGACGGCTATCGCACCGATGTCTTCAACGCACTCAAGGAACTCCGCATTCCCGTACTGCGCTGGCCCGGCGGTTGCTTTGCCGACGAATATCACTGGATGGACGGCATCGGACCTCGCAGCCAACGCCCAAAGATGCAGAACAACAACTGGGGCGGAACGATCGAAGACAACTCTTTCGGTACGCATGAGTTCATGAATCTCTGCGAGAAACTCGGCGCTGAGCCGTATATCAGCGGTAATGTCGGCTCAGGAACCGTTGAGGAGCTCTCCAAATGGGTGGAGTATATGACCGGCGACGGCGACACGCCGATGGCGAATCTGCGCCGTAAGAACGGACGCGAGAAGCCCTGGCATCTGAAATATCTCGGTGTGGGCAACGAGAGCTGGGGCTGCGGTGGCAACATGCGGCCGGAATACTATGCCGATCTCTACCGCCGTTACTCCACCTATTGCCGCAACCAACCCAACAACCATCTCTTCCGTATCGCCTCCGGCGCCAGTGACTATGACTACGACTGGACAAAGACGCTCATGGACCGTGTGGGCAACCGTATGAACGGACTCTCGCTCCACTACTACACCGTCAAGGACTGGAGCAACAACAAAGGCTCGGCAACGGCATTCACCAACGACGAGTACTACACCACTCTGGCCAAATGTCTGCAAATAGAAGATGTCATCAAGCGCCACAGCGACATCATGGACAAGAAGGACCTACAGAAGAAGATTGGCCTGATGGTCGACGAGTGGGGCACCTGGTGGGACGAGGAGCCGGGTACGATCCGCGGACACCTCTATCAGCAAAACACGATGCGCGACGCCATGGTGGCCGCACTGACGCTCAACATCTTCCAGCGCCACACCGACCGCATACGTATGGCCAACATCGCACAGGTGGTCAACGTGCTGCAAAGCATGATCCTCACCGACACCATCGGACAGGGACACATGGTGCTCACGCCGACTTACTATGTCTTCAAGATGTACCGCGACTTCCAAGAGGCTACCTACCTGCCCGCCTCTTTCACCTATGACACGATCACCGCCAAGCCGCTGATGTACAAGATGACACCGGGCCGCGTCCCAACGCTCTCTGTTTCCGCAGCCAAGAAGCAGGATGGCAGCCTCGTCGTCTCGCTCGTCAACCCGCGTCTCGACAAGGCTGAGCCGATAGAACTCGCCCTCGACGGCTTCTCGAGCAAGCAGGTCTCCGGCACAATCCTCACCGCCAAGAAGGTCACCGACTACAACGACTTCAACCATCCCGACGTGGTCAAGTCTGTTCCCTTCACCAGTGCCAAGGTCAAAGGCGGAAAGCTCAAGGCCACGCTTCCCCCGATGTCGATCGTGGTGCTGAACGTGAAATAGTCCACTTCCAACTACAAAGTAACATACATCTTTGTTAGTTAACGCTCCGCCACGGCGGAATCAAGAATATAATCGAATATCGAGAATATCCCATTCACCCTATTCGGTTATATTCTTTTTTTGATGAAGAACGGCCCATCGACAGATTCTAAATCAAGGACACCACCAAATTATGTCGTCTATACACGACATAATTTGCCGAAAAGTCGCAGTGTATAGGTTACATAATTGACTTTATGGCGTATAAATTAGGCTGACATCAAGCTAACTAACCAGGATCGCCGATTGCGCAATACGGGTAAACTATAAGATACGCTCAATGCGCCACAAAAAAGCAACTTAGGTCATACATACAACGAGTGAATGTTGTGAAAAGTGACAATTTTCCGCCCGAATGCAGGCGATTTTCAAAAACAAACCCCACTTTGCTCTGAATTTTGCGAATTTTGGTTGCTTTTTATAAAGCGCTGATAACCAGCATGATACAAAGTAATAGCTATTTTCAACTCATCAGAAAGGTACTTTGACGAAAAATTCTCTAGAGAATTTTTCGTCAAAGTACCTTTTCCATAGGGTCAGAAAGGCTTTTTGATGTTCTCAAAGTACCTTTCTGACACTGTCAAAGTACCTTTCTGATCGCATTATCTCATCTATTTTGCTGTTTCAACTCGGAAAAATGACTACTTCAAGCCACTTTTCTCTCCTAAGCCCCAAAATGGTTTCTCTAGATTGAAAGTTCGGAATGATGTACTTTTGTAAAGTAACTTCACCCATTACAAAGAAGTTCCATCACCATATAAGAAGAAGATGCTCCACCCCACAGCGGGTTGGAGCATCTTTGCTATCCTATGCTCTTTCTACTTTAGAACAGGCCAGCCATGGTACCACCGAACCATACGGATAACCAGTTTTGGCATTCCTTCACTTTTGATACTATAACCATGACAAATGAAGAGATCACCACTCTTCTGCTTCTTCGGCAATCGGAGATGATAGACGGCACAATGGCCGGCTGCCTCGTATTGCTTTTTATCACCCTCGATGACGAGCGTACCGCCACCATCGAGCATGGCCTTACCCTTCCGGTCGAGATAGGGACCGGTGATCGTCCGGCTTCGTCCGACGACCACGCGGTAGTTGCTCTTCATGCCCCGACAACAGTAGTCGTGACTGACGAAGAGATAGTACCAGCCCTGGTGCTTGAAGATGAACGGAGCCTCGATGGCATTAGGCCCGGCATAGGCCGAAGTGGGATTGGCCGGAAGGCTCTTGGTGCCCTTGGCATAACGTCGTGCGATGGTGAAAGGACGTGCTCCGGCAGCGGCATGCAGCGTCGTGTCGAGGCGAAGAAGCTGAATACCATCCCAAAACGAGCCGTAGGTCAGCCACGGCTGACCGTTGTCATCGATGACAAAATTAGGGTCGATGGCATTCCAGTCGTCGCGTCCCTCGCGTGAGGCGATGATGCAACCCTCGTCGCGCCAGGCGCTGTTGTCAGAGAGGCGGTCAGCTGAGAGAAGTCCGATGGCCGACGTGTTCTTACCAAATGTCGAACAGGAATAAGCCATATACCAACGGTCATGGTAGCGGATGATGTCCGGAGCCCAGAGATCGCCCCGCAATCCGGGTACGCTGTCATGTGCCCAAGCAGGAATATGGTCTTGCAGGACACCATGCTTTGCGATGTCCCACGTATGTAAGTCGCAGGAGGTCATGCTGAGGATGCCGGGACCAGTACAATAGAGATGATAGGTGCCGTCCTCGTAAGCCATGACCGGGTCGTGAACCCAAGGGTCTGTGACGCCATGACGCTCAGGTTCTCCTGCCAAGACCGTGGCAACGCTGAGCGCAGCCACAGCCATGGAAAATAAGATTTTCAATGATGAGTAGATTAGGCTATTTCCTTACTTCTTTCTTTCCACCCACGATCACGATGCCCTTGTAGCTGTCGCTGACTGGCATACCCGCGAGATTGTAGGCCTGCTGAGATTTAGTGCTATTCTGATCAGCCTGGATCTCATGGATGCCCGTCGCCGTCACGCCCTCTTTGTAGAGCCAGACAGGAATGCCGTCGAAGCTGGTGGCAGTGATGCAGGTGGCGGGACAGTCCTTATACCCGTCAATGTTCTGCTTGATCGCCACGCCACTGTAGTCCCAGCCGTTGAGTGTCAGCGTGATAAACGACTTACCGTCCTGTGTGAATGTCCACGTGCCGTCATAGTCACTATTGTCCGGGCACGACACCGTGCCGTCGGCACTGAGCGTCACCGTCACCGGTTTCTGCTCGTTGGCCTTGCTGAACGAGGCATCTGTCTTATCGCTGTAGGCACAGGTTTGCTGATAAGGATGCTTGAGCAGATGATAGGTGCCGGCGATCTGCTCAGCAGAGAAGCGTCGTTCGCTCTCGATTTGTTTTTGTGTAGTCTGTTTTCCGGTGAATCGGAAAGGAGCGGTGACGAGCCAGCCGTCTTCGTTGACAAAGAGCGGATGCACGCGCACCTCATGGAAGTAAGTTCCATCGTCGAATTTAGTATGATAGACCAGAAAGGCATCTCCGTCGTTGTCGACCAAGACAGAGTTATGGCCTTGGGCACGCTCGCCTCGAGTCATGCTGCCCCATCCGGCGTAAGCCCCCATGAGCTTCATGCCACGGTTGGTCTGGGAGTTGTTGCCGTAGTTGAGTTCGTATCGGCTATAGATCGCGCTGACTTCCTGACCATCCACGAAAGGACCGTCGGGATTCTCGCTGCGGAAGACACGCATCACATAACCCGCATTAGGGTTCAAGCCTCCATAAGAGAGGAAGAGATAGTAGTAGTTGCCGATATGACGGATAAACGAGCCTTCGCCCGAGACATAGTATCCGCCCGCGATCTTCTTGCCGAAGTAAGGGTCGCTGGTGGTGTTGGCATCGGCACCGCCCTCAGCAGCGTTCTTATCATTGATCTGGTAAGGATAGGTGTGAGTATAGTCACGCAGTCCTGTTGTTTCGTCAAGCTTCAACTCCCAGATACCACCTGACCACGAGCCGTAGGACATCAGCAGATTACCCTCTTCGTCATAGAACACGCAGGGATCGATACAGTTGGGCCAATAGCTCCCCCACTTATTCGTATTGTAGCGGGCGGGCAGCGAAGTAGCACCGGTAGCAATGGTCAAGTCGGTGTGCGTCCAGTCGCTGGACTTTGTAAAGCCGTTGTGGTCATAGCGTCCCTGGAAGCCGGAGAAGACAACAGGTCCCTGATAGACATACGGTCCCTCGATGTTGTCGGCAGCGAGACAGACGATGGACGATGCCCAATAGTCTCCGTTGACCGACATATACATGAGCCACTTGCCTGTTTTGCGGCTGCGAACGATATCAGGAGCCCATTGCATGCCCTGAACATTATTGCCTTTGCACTGCCAGCTGTGAGCATTGAAGTTGCCAAAGGAGACGGTCTCGCCTTTACGGTTCTTCACCTGAGCGACCGCCTGGGTGTTGTAGGCATTGGCATATCCGATCTTCACGCCGGACGTATTGGCAAAGAGCGTGCAGGCTTCTGTCTCGCCACCACCAAAGTAAGTCCAATTGAGCATATCAGTAGACTTGGCGGTAGCAAGATGCGAGCCGAAGAGATAATAGTTGCTGCCGTCGGCAACAATGGAGGGATCATGAACCGCCACTTCCTTGTAGCTGACCTTGGTCTTGTCGTTGGCGTAAGTAGCGACAGTGCCGAGGGCGAGCAGGCCGATGGCTGTAAAGAGTTGAAGTTGATTCATAAATAATGTATTAGAAAGTTGGTAAAGCCGTCCCCCACCCCTCCGAAAGAGGGAATGGGGAGCAAGCCTTACGTTACTTATCACTTATCGTCTGTGAACATGTCGTTTGGCACCTGCTGCGCCAGCCACCAGATGGCTGTGGTCAGCGGTGAAGGAGACATAGAGGTCGGCGGGATCGACGGTGTTGATGCCTAAGTAATACTGGGTGTAGGTCTTTCCGTCAGTACCCTTCATGATGGCCTGAACGTCAGCCGTACCATTGTTGCAGTTGGTGACATAGACCGTGACCTTGGCACCGTTCATGGCAGTGAGCCAGCCTGCCCAGTCTGCACCTGCCGTACCACCGTGCTGGCAAGCGTCGTAACCGTTGCCCCAACCATAGTTGTCGGCACGCACCACACTATATTCTTTCTTATCAGCATTGCGCAGGATGGTGACGAAGTTGTCCCAGTTGTTTTTGCCGTCGGTGTAGTTGGTGAAGGAGAACGAGCGGGTCTCACCAGCCGGAACCTTCACGTCATCAGAGAAGGCAGTCCACCAGCCTGTGGTGTTGTCTTCAAGACCGATGAGGTTAGGCGTGAATGCGGCAGCACTGCTTGCCGACTCTTTCACGGTGACCATGAGCTTAGCCTCTTTGCCGTTGGCGGTAGTGATGGTCACAGCCTTCTTGCCAGCCGAAGCTGCGATAGCAGAGAACTTCAGTTTGCTGTTGTCGAGAACACCCGCCTCACCATTGCTGTAGGTGGCGGTCACCTCCATGCCTGTCGGGTCGAAGGCCATCGTGCGGTCGCCCATAGCCTCTGTGACAGCACTCTTATAGAAATAGTAGGTGGTGCATGTAGGCTGCTTGGTGATCTTGATGGAAGCTATCTGCTGTACGACCTTGAAAGTAGCATAAGCCACGATAGGTTTGGCAGAGGCTTCACCCTTGAAGGTCTTGTTGTAGATGACGGTGAGTGTCTTCTCGCCAGCCACGTTCATGTCGTTGATGGCAGAGAAGTAGAGCTCAGAAGCCGGGATGGTCTTCTTCACGCCCTCTTCGTAGGTCACCTCAGCCGAGACGTTGGACATGGCATCATCGAGCGAAGTTCCAAGATCCACTTCCTCCGGCACATTGTTCAACGTCATCGACACCGGCTGCTTGTCCTCAGCAGAGGTCAGGCCACCGATAGGTACGATGTTGGTTGCCAGGAAGTCGATATATGAACCCTCGGGAACGAGGAAGCAACGGATGTTGGTGTTCGAAGCATCAGCATTCAGATTGACCAGCTTCGTAGGCTGCGTGTAGGTCTTGGTCACAGTGCCGTTGGTCATCTTCACAACGAAAGAGTCCTTGCGCGAACGGTCCACGGTGAGCGTGACCTTGCCGCCGAGTTTCTGCACACCCTCGTCTTTGTCGGTCTCGAAAGTGAGGTTGCTTTCCACTTTACTTCTGTCGATATAGTCGCCCCATTCAGAGTTGCCGCTCGGCTGGTTGTCGTAGCGGATAACACCATACTCTTTATAGTCCGCAGCACCACGGTCGGCATCAGTAGTGATGACCAGCGCAAAGTTCTTGTAAGTATTCGGTGCGGAAGGATTGATGTTCAGGTTGAACTGTGCATACCACTTCTGGTTCTCTCCGATCACATAATACTTAGAGAAGACCGACCAGAAGCCGGAAGAGAAGTCGGTTTTGCCGATCGTGTACACATCCTCCTGCATACCCTCGAGGACTTCCTCGTGCGACTGCTTGGTATTGTTGATGGAGTCGATCTTGTCCGTAATCCAGTCGGGCGTATTCATCTTGTAAAGCTCGCCGCCCTCACAGCCCGTCAAAGCAAGCAGCCCTAAGGCTACAGTACAGAAGACGGATGCGATATGATTGATGTATTTCATATTGTTATGGTCTTTTTATTGGATTTTAATTTATTTGCTGAGGTCTACGACAGGATGGATCGTCCAGCCATTCTTCTGGAAATAGTCGAGATTACTCGTACTATTATTGGCAGAATTGCCCTGTAAGGCAGGATTTTCATTCGTCAAGATCTGACAGAAAGGAATGAACTCATGTCCGGGCACATAGGTATCGAACGAGCACTTCAGTTCTGGATCTTTCCCCACTTCGGAGTAACTGACAGGTTCTGTGACGCGATGTACAGAACGGCGGAAAGTCTCATGCTTCTTAAGTTGCTGCTGACGATCGGCACTATAGAAGAATCCCCAACGAATGAGATCCATACCACGTCCATACTCGCAGCCGAACTCCTTCGGGCGCTCCACATTGGCGATCTGCTCAAAGAGTTTGTCCTTGGTGGGGAAATCAGCTAATTTCAGATCAGCCAGTCCGGCACGGCGACGCACTATATTGATCCAATCGATAGCCTGCTGGGTCGGGCCGTTAACCTCGTTCTCGCACTCAGCGGCTCGGAGAAGCACGTCGGAGTAACGCATCAGACGAAGATTGATACCGCAACGCAGACCGGTGGTAACACTACTGTAAAGCCCAGTACGCATATTGGTGAACTTGGCGATTGGCAGACCACCATTATTATTGTTGGTTACAATCGTGTCAGTTGCAGAAATCTTCTTTGTATAGCAAACATTTCCAAGCGTCTGACTATTATTATCCCAATCAGACTCGTAAGTGCCAATTGTCCAATAAAGGCGAGGATCGAGATGGCCATCAGTGGTACGCTCCTGCTTGAAGAGTTGATAGAGCCAAGGCGAAGCGCTCAAATCAGCCCAACCTCCGAAATCGCCTGGAGCAAAATTACTTTCTACAGACTGTCCCTGTGTGGCATTCTTGCTGGTGTTGACCGGGGTCCACTCATCATCGGTGCCCTGTGAGCCAAAATCGAGGAACTGAATTTCATAAAGACTTTCATCATTATTCTCATATTCCTGACCCTCACGGAAGTTGTCGCCATAGTTGGCCATGAGCTTATAAGATCCGTACTTCTTGTTGATGATGTCCTTCAAGACGGTCAATGCCTCACTATACTTATGTCTCATCATCAGCGCACGAGCATAGAATCCGGCAGCGGCTCCGCAAGTAGCACGACCCTTGGCCCACTCACCGCCTGCGTCACGTGAAGGCAGAAGAGACATAGCCTCACTAAAATCCTTTTCTATCTGGTCCCAAATTTCATCATAGGTTGAGTTTACAGCGTATAAGCCACCAAGTGTTGAATACGAGCTGTAGTCTGTCACAAGCGGAGGGTTCTGGTAATAACCCGACAAGTTGTAATAGGCCAATCCGCGAAGGAAGAGCAGCTGACCTTTGATGTACCGCATCTTCTGCGTAAGCTGGCTGTCATCATCACCACAGCGGGACAAGCCAAAATTACAAACGTTAACGGTATAATACCAATCCATGTATGGACCTTTGCCGATATCATCGGTGACAGGATCGTTGTAATCATCAAAAGGCATGTACCAAACTTGTGAAGAATTCCATACTTCGTCACCACGGGTAAGGTCGAAGGTATAACTCACACGTCCATAGGATCCTCCCATACGAGTATGATTGTAAGCAGCAATGACCGACTCTTCCAAGTCATTTGCATTGAAGCCAAATGTTCCTGATGTCTGCTGATTAGGGTCATCAACGTCCAAATTGCTGTCGCAAGAGGTCGTCAGACCAAGACCCAAAAGCAAGGCAAAAGTAATATGATATAATTTCATAATGATTGTTCTGTTATTTATAGTAAAATGTATAAGGCATGAATGGCCGACCGATAACTCACACATCAGAAACTGAAGTGGAGACCGCACATAAATGTACGAGGTGTCGGGAACGAGCAGAAATTGTAACCCGGGGTAAATGTACCACCGGCGTAGTCGACATTATAGCCATGATAGCCAGTGAAGGTGTACAGGTTCTGGGCTGAGACATAGATGCGCACATTCTCAACGTAACCGCCAAACCACTTATCGGGTAAATTATAGCCGAGCTCTACGTTGGCAATCTTCCAGTAGGCAGCGTTCTGTATCTTACGCGAACTGAACAAATCGTTCCAAGCCAGCGTGGCGTTGTTGGCAGCGTATGTCCGAGGAACATTGCTCAGATAGGTTTTACCGTCGTCAGACCAGCGATTGGCATCGAGCATGGCCACATCTTTGTTGGCATAGCCGTAGCAAGAGTTCAAACTGTTGTAAATGTCATCGCTGACATGGTAGTTGAGCGCACCATAAGTAGAGATGTTAAGGTCAAAGCCCTTATACTCAAAACGGGCATTGATACCAAAATTGATTTTCGGCAGACCACAGCCCAATACCGTGCGGTCATTATCGTCAATCGTACCATCACCATTGACGTCCTCATAGTAACAATCACCAACATTCGCACCATTCTGATAGGATGTCTTGCCAGCAGCGGCAGCCTTAGCGTTGAGCTCATCAAGTTGAGCCTGGGTGCGGATGATGCCAGCATACTTCCAACCATAGAACTTACCGATCTCCTTGCCTACTTCAGTGATGTAGGATCCAGTGATATAAGAAGCAGAGGTAAAGCCGAGTTTCTTCACACGGTTGCGCAATGTACTGAGGTTTGCGCCCAACTCGTACTTCAACGCATGATCACGATTGCGGTAAGTGGCACTGAACTCAAAACCACTGTTGTCCATTGTAGCAGCGTTCATCGTGACGGTTGCGTTAGAGACACCGGCGGACTCCGGAACCGGGACACTATAAAGCAGATCTTCTGAACGGTTGTTATACCACTCTGCCGTGAATTCCAAACGGTTGTTGAACATTGCAAGATCAAGACCGATGTTGGTCGACTTCTTCTTCTCCCAAGCGATGTTCTCGTTGACGAAGGTAGAGATGGCAGAACCGTAAACAGGGCTGTTGCCAAAACTGTAGCTCATGTTGTTGCGCTGCATAGTGGCCATATACTGGTACTCACCAATGTTCTCGTTACCGAGTTCACCATAGCTGGCGCGAATCTTAAACAAGTTGACGACGTCGCGGCTGAATGGGAAAAACTTTTCCTTGTCGAAACGCCAACCAGCAGAGACGGAGGGGAAGGTGCCCCAACGGATATTCTTTGACAAGCGAGAGCTACCATCACGACGCACTGTAGCTGAGAGAAGATACTTCTCATCATAGTTGTAGTTCAAACGACCAATATAAGAAGCTATCGTATGCTTGTACTCGTAGGAACTGGCGTCACGCTTAGTACCATTCTGAAGCTGCAGATAATAAGGTTCTGAAAGATCAGTAGCCCATCCTGTCAAATTGTTTGTGTGCTCCTCCTCATAGGTCTGACCGACAACGACATTGATGTTATGCTTGCCGATATGGCCATCATAGGTCAAAGTATTCTCAATCAGAGCATCAGAATAGTCACGAGACCCCTTGGTGAGTCGTTCGTTAGACTTTGCTAAATAGACACGGTTGCTCTGAATCCAAGCAGGAATCCAAGTCTCATCCGTACAATGCGTCTTACTGTATGACAGATTTATCTTGTAGTTGAGGTGATGGTTCTTAGAGGTGAAGCCCACCATCTTAAACAAGTCAACGTCTGCAGAACCAGTACCAACAAATCGGTCTACCAAAGTGTTTCGAGTCAACATGTTGTTGACTAACAGTGGGTTGGAAGCTGAAATATCTCCATGAACGGTATCGTAGTACACACCATAACCGTAGGCATCATAATTATAATCACTCGCAGCACCGACTTTATCATCCAACACCCAAGTGGAAGGATCGTAGGCTTTAATGGTCGGCTGCATAAGCAACGTACCACGAAGCACGTTGGTCACATCGCCATAAAGACCCTGAACATACTCAGAGGCATTGGAGATTGCCATATTGTCCTGATCAGAATGAGAATAAACGATACCAGTACGGAACTTAATGAACTTCGAGTCCATGGTATTGTTAACGCGGGCGGTATAACGCTTATAGTTAGGACCGGCACCTTCGATGGTTCCTTTCTGCTGGAAGAAGTCGAGACCGATGTTATAGGTGTTGTGAGCACCACCACCACTAAGATTTACATTATGGTTCTGACGAATACCTGTCTTGAAGACCTCATCAAACCAGTCTGTATTGGTATTGTCCTGAAAATGGTACTTACCGTCTTCGCCAAGTTTGTAGCCACCGGGGATTGGAGTACCAGAATTGGTACAAGCCTGACCAATATAGTTGCTATACTGGCTGGCATCCATTACGTCGTAGACGCCCTTGGAGATATTGTCCACACCAAAGTAGCCACTGTAGTCCACTTTTAAAGGTTGATCTTTCAGTCCGTTCTTTGTGGTGATGATCACCACACCGTTAGCTGCACGTGATCCATAGATGGCACCGGCGGCTGCATCCTTCAACACCTGAATAGTAGCAATATCGTTTGGAGAGAAATCACGAATAGTTGTTCCCATTGGCACACCATCGATAACGTACAATGGAGCCTGCGAACCGAAAGTACCGATACCACGGATACGCACCGAAGGATCCGCGCCTGGCTGGCCATCAGTCGTGATCTGCACACCTGGAACTTTACCCTCAAGCATCGTAGAGATGTTGGAGTTGGATACCTTCTTTAATTGCTCGGCATTAACCACGGCGACAGAACCGGTCAAGTCGGCTTTCTTCTGAGTACCGTAACCGACGACGACAACCTGATCCAAGACACGGTCATCGGTAGTCATCTGTATCTTATCAATGATAGCGCGACCACGTACAGCAATCTCACGGTCCTTATAACCTACATAGCTAACTACGAGCGTAGCATTGGCAGGAGCATCAAGATTGAAATTACCGTCAAGATCGGTCACAGTACCACCCTGTCCACCTTTAATCTTTATGGTGGCTCCAGTAAGCGGCTCACCCTGATCGTCTACGATCTGGCCTTTCACCTTAATCGTCTGTGATTGTGACACAGCAGCCTGCAACGGCATCGGGAAGGTGGACAAACCACCCATCGCACCCAGACATAGCATCACAGAGAAGAGTTGTTTCTTCATTGTAGTAATAATTAGATTGTTATTGATGTTTACGTTTCTGAGGCCAAAATTAAGAAAAGTGTAATAAAACACGGTGGACAAAACGCTAAATAAGTTGGACAAACTGCTTTTTAGGGCAAAAAACAGCCTTTTAGAGGGCATGATTTGGCAAATGTCCACTTCAAGCATCGAGCGATTTGTCCACCTAAAAGAAGAAATAGTTATAGTACTACAAAACGGAACTCACCAAGTTGAAAATGAATAATGCAAGATTGATTATCAGTGTTGGTGTCATTTGACATGGTTGCACCATGACGAAAACAGGTATTCTCAATGGTAACGCCATTCCCTCCCCTTGGGGAAGGGTTAGGGAAGGTTGAGGAAGGGCTAAAAAAAAGCTCCACGAAACCGTGGAGCCCATATTGAATGAATGGAATATTCTAACTAAGAGCAATTACTTGAGTGCAGCGACCTGCTTCGCAGTCTCGTTCTCAGGATCGACAACGAGAAGCTTCTTAGCCCACTCCTTAGCACCTGCTGTGTTCTTCTTGACATTGTAGTCATAAACCAACATGTAGAGATAAGCCTGCTTGAGCATAGCCTTCTCACTGCTACTCAGATCTGTCTTCCCCTCTAAACTGGAAGAGAGTGCCTCATAATAAGGCTTGGCAAGACCAGCCTTGCTGTCTGGATCAAGGTTGGCATTAATCTGACCGCGCATAAAGTTGCAGTAGTTCTTATAGTTGGGGAACATCTCCATAATCTTGGCATAGACTTCATCAGCTTTCTTGAAAGCTGCAGCGGCAGCAACCTTGTCACCGGCACTGGCCTTCTTAGAAGCATAGTCCGTATAGAGACCTGCCATGCTATCATAGTCATCCATGGTCGGCTTATCCTTAGCATCAATTGATTTTTCGAGATAAGCTACAGAGTTATTGAAGTCGCCCTTCTCCTTATAAACATCAGAGAGGTTCTTCAAAAGCACAGACTTGGAAGCGATGGCATTGCTGTCTACTACCAGATCCTCAATAGCCTTATTATAAGCAGTGATTGCCTCGTCATAGCGCTTAGCCAGATCGAGAGCCTTACCATAGTAGCCGTAGTCATCAGCAGTGATGTGCGCACTGTCGCTCTTATTGAACAAGCGATCGGCATAGTCCAAAGCATTCTGGGAATCACCCAGATTAGTGTAATTCCAGAACACCAGACGGTTCCAACCAGCACGTCGCGGATCCTTTGCCAGACCGGCCTTGGAGACATCAATACTCTTCTGAGAGTTACCCAGCAAGAACTCCGTCATAGCATAGCGAGTGATATCCTCATCCTCCATAGAAGCAATATTCTGAACCTTGTTGAAGTAAGACTCTGCTTTCTGGAAATGATCAGGAACTGAAGAGAAATAGTAAATACGACCTGCCAAAGCGTCAACAGGATAGTCGGGACGCTGCTTACGAAGATCCTCCAGGTTGCTAACGGCATCCTCGGGACTACGACCGCGAAGAATCATGGCATACTTGTAATAGCCCTCAGGATCCTTCGGATCGAAATACTTGGCCTGCTGATAGTTCTCAGCAGCTGCACCTGCGTCATCCTTGGAGACGGCGATGTCACCCTTCAGCAAGAATGCCTTAGCGTATTTAGGATTGCGAGCTAATGCATAGTTGGCGAAAGCCGCTGCATTAGCAGTATCCATCTGAGCCAAGAATACTTTACCAAAAGCAACAAGCACCTCAGGATTTTTTTTGTTGTCCTTGTAGAGTTGCTTTACCTGATCCTTATAATCAGCACCTTTAGCCAAAATGACCTTGGTGCCCTGCTCAATGACTGCTTTATTGTCGTTCTGAGCGAAAGTAGGCACTGATGAACCGAGCATCAGTACACCAATCAATAAATATTTATAAGCCTTCATAATTCTATTGTTCTTTATAGAGTTTTATTATGTTTATGAATACTTTAATGCAAAGACGAACCTACAAGTAAAATGTTTCTGCTATTGATTAACATTAACATCTCTTACATTGATATTACCAAGTACAGGCAACAAACCAGCACGCATGATGATACGTTGCCCCTTAGGTCCCTCAATGAAATGGGCAAAGCCCCAAGGCAAACCCTGGCGAGGATCGTTGAGCAGGGCATAGATGGTTCTTACCAATGGATACTCGCCACTATAGATATAGTATTGATAAGGTTTGCGGCCACTCGTAGGAGTAGCAGGATGAATCAAGCTCACACTCATCACACGGATGTTACGCTTAAACGTGAGGTTGGTGCTGTCGCCTTTATCATTGAGCCAGTTATTGCCGATGATACCAATGGCATCTCGATGCTGCTCGACATATTTAATCACATCAGCGGTCTTCTTCACTGCTGCTACATTCTTGTTGAGAATAGCATGACCGCCAAGTATGGAATCTTCTACATAATGAACTGTACTCGACTTAGGATTGTCAAATACAACGGTGATAGGCTGGCGGGAACCATCCTTAAAAATATCACTCCACTTCGTTGCCTTACCATTCATAATATCACGGATATTCTGAACAGACAACAACGTGTCACGGCAATCCTTGTGGCAGATGAATGCCAAAGCATCATAGGCCAACTTGATGGCTACAGGCCGATAATTCTGTGCCTGCAAACTCTTTAACTCGGACGGAGTGAAATTGCGTGCCGTGAATGCCAGCCAAGACTTACCACTGAGAACGCGATTGATTGCATCGCTCTCATTGGTATAGACAGGTTTCACCTTGGCTTGGGGATAATCTTGTTCGAAGACAAAGCGCTCGTCTTCAATAATGGGACTAAAACTCTCATCAGAGACGAAACTGATCGTCCCTGATGAGTAAGTATCTGTCCGTCCGTCTTTTCCCTTCTTGCTATTACCACAAGCAGAGAGAAGACAGACAGAAAGTGCTAATCCTACAAAAAAGTAAGATGTTTTTTTCTTCATATAAACAATTACTGCAATCTGAAAGATACAGGTACGTTATACTTCACACGAACAGCAGAACCATTCTGCTTACCAGGAATCCAATGCGGCATGGAGCGAACCACGCGCATAGCCTCACGGTCAAGAGAGGGGTCTACGGAACGAGCGACCTTCACGTCAGTGATAGAACCGTCGCGCTCAACAACGAAGGAAACGACGACACGACCCTGAACACCATTCTCCTGAGCTACGACAGGATACTTGATATTTTCGGAAAGGTACTTCATCAATGCTGCAGGACCACCGGGGAAGGAAGGCATTTGCTCCACAACCTCGAAGACCTTGTTCTCGACCTCGGGCTTCTCCTCAGCGGGTTTGACAGGTTCGTCGGCTACACGTTGCGTAACCTTCAGAATCTCGCCATTGTCGCTGTTACCCTTTACGTCGAGTGCACCGATAGCAGTGTTGGTCTGCATCAACTCAGCCTGGGTCTTCATCTCCTCCTCAGGTTTCACCTCATTATCTTTCTTGATGACAGGTGCCGTGAACTTGATAGAAGACTTAACTTCCTTGACGACCTCTTTCTTCTCGGGTTCTACAATTTCCTTACGCTTTACCTCAGCCTTCTTCTGCTTAGGCTGATTGAGAGCGGAAAGTTCAGTGACGGCCTCATTCTTGGCATGGGCAGCCTGATACTTGTCGTATGCAGACTTGGCCACATAAATACCCACCAAGAGGGCAGCCAGGATTGCTATCACAATGATTGAGTAGACGTTTCTCTTAGGAGTACCCTTACGGAGCCTGTAAGCTCCATATTCATGGTTTCTTCCCTCAAAGATAAGATCGACCCAACCATTGGTTGTTAAATCAATATTTGCCATTTTTTCACTTTTAAATCGTTACTGAATGTGCTTAAAGCTTGACATTGTTCTTCTTGAGAAGCTCTATGTCTTGCGGATTAAGCTTATCGATCACATATTTACCAATGCTGCAGATCTGCATCTCATCGAGAGCATCTACAAGATTCTTGTAATTAGCATCGTCGGTAGCCTTGATAATGATGGTCATGGTACTGATCTTCTTATCGGGCAGGATACCGGCCTTGATCTGTGCCAGCTTAGCGTCGTAGATGCTGTCCGGCATCTTTTGACCCTTGCTTTCCATATCCTGACGCTGCTTGTCAAGAGCCACTTTGGCCTTCATCACGTCCTGAACAGGATAGGTTCCATCCTCAGTGACGTGGTTGTAGAGCACAGAGCGGATACCCTTGGTACCCCATGTTGTCTTCTTCAGACAAGTGGGATCCTCAGGCTTCACCTGACCAGCCACATAATAGATCTGGTTGTCTGCGGCACAATAGATCGTAATGGTGTACGATGCCTTTGTGACACTCTTGTCCTGATCCTGAAGGTTCTTATCGTTACTCGGCATACTCAATTCCATCGTCTGGGGCTTGGCCAGAGAGGTACAAAGCATGAAGAACGTAATAAGAAGCATCATCATGTCAACCATAGGAGTGAAGTCCACACGGACATTCATCTTCTTTTGCTTGCTTTTTCCTTGCTTTGCCATTTATTAGTCCTCCTGTTTCTTATATTGAGTAATCAGGTAGTAACGGTTCTCGCTCATGTCCTGAAGCTCGCTCATGATCTTTTTCACCGTCTTGTAAGGTGTCTTCTCATCTGCCTTGATAGCAATCTTGGCATCTGGGTTGACACTCTTTGCGGCTTTGACCCAAAGCTGGAACTCACTCATGGCTGCGTCACCTGTCTTGCCAGGGACAGAGTCTGTCGGGATACCATATTTCTTAATAGCAACCGGCATTTCTGTCTTGGGGAGTGCAAGATAGCTCTTCAGATCGTTCATGGGAACACCCCACATAGGATCATTCAGGAACTTCTTCTCCTCAGCAGGCGACAAAGACAGACCAAACTGCCCAGTGATATCCTCAAGGGCTGCCTGAACGTCGGTAGTCTTGTCCATGCTCATGAATATCTTGCCGTCGTTACCGACAAGAATAGTCAAGACATTCTTCTCTGGAACTTTGATTTCAGACACTGAGCCAGGCGTGTTGACCTTCACGGGCTCCTGCTTCACGAACGTAGACGTCAACATGAAGAAGGTAAGCAGAAGGACCATCACGTCAGACATTGGTGTCATGTCTATCCAGACGTCTTTCTTAGCTATTTTTACTTTACCCATAATGATAAAATTTTAAAGGGTTAGTAAAATTAAGCCTCGTCTGTGTGGTTAGCTTCGTATGTCTGAGCGATTGTGTAACCTACTTCGTCGAGTGCGTATGTCAGCTTATCGATCTTGTTGGTGAAGAAGTTATAAGAAATAACGGCGCACCAAGAAGTTGCGATACCGAAGGCCGTGTTCACAAGGGCCTCAGAAATACCAGTTGACAGGGCGAGAGAGTCACCACCACCACCGGCAGCCAGAGCCTGGAATGAACGGATCATACCGGTCACAGTACCAAGAAGTCCGGTAAGTGTACCCAGTGTAACGATAGTTGCGATAATCGGGAGGTTCATCTGCAGAGTAGGCATCTCAAGCTGAGTAGCCTCCTCGTGAGCCTGCTGGATCTTAGCGACCTTCTGGCTCTTCTTCAGAGCTGCGTTAGCACCGCTCTCCATATCCTTGTAAGCGTGAAGAGAAGCGAGAACAACGTTTGCAACAGAACCGCGCATCTCATTGCAGAGCTTCTCTGCCTTGTCGAAGTCGTTAGCTTTCAGAGCTGCCTTGATGTTTAACACGAACTTAGTGAGGTTCTTCTTACCGAAAGCGGTCTTCAAAGCCAACCAGCGCTCAACAGTGAGGCAAAGCACGGTGAGCAACAGTGTGTGGATCACAGGCACCACATAACCACCCTTGAAGATAGTACCGAGGATGTTGACAGGAGCGTTGGCGTTGTCGCCACCCTGGAAGTTGTCGCCGTTACCAAGAACGAGATTGAAGATGCAAAGAGCTGCGATAAAGCATAATACAATGATCCAGAACGCACCTCTAATACCAGTGAAGCCCTGAGACTTCTTTGCAGCTGCTGGAGCTGCCACCTTTTGTGATGTTGCCATAATTTTGAATAATTTTTTGGTTTATAGTAAATTTAAGTTGTTATTTTCTATTCTTCGTCTAACATACGACCACGCTTTCGCGCCTGACCCTGCCTTATCGGTGGAATCCACACGCAAAGATAGTAATTTATGCTTGACTACGAGAGCTTTTCTTCTTATTTAACAATTTTTTATTTCAAAAGAGTGGTTACCTCTTTAATTCTGCGCATGGCTTCTCGGATGTTGTCGTCACTTGTGGCGTAGCTCATGCGGAAGCAGTCGGGATCACCGAACGCATCACCTCCAACCGTCGCAACGTGGCCTTCCTGAAGGAGATACATGGCGAAGTCTGTGGAATTGTTGATCACGGTCTTGCCGTCGCTCTTGCCAAAGAAACTGGAGCACTTGGGGAAGAGATAGAAGGCACCCTCAGGAACATTGACTTCCAGTCCGGGAATCTCACGGGCAAGGCTCACGATGAGATCACGACGCTTCTCAAAGGCCTTGCGCATCTCCTCGACACAATCCTGACTACTCTCGTAAGCGACGAGGGCTGCCATCTGGCTGACATCGCAAGTGCCGCTGGTGTACTGACCCTGCAACTTGTTGATGCCTTTGACGATCCATTCGGGAGCTGCGGCCCATCCTAAACGCCAGCCGGTCATAGCGTATGCTTTGCTGACACCATTGCAGATGATAGTGCGCTCCTTCATACCTGGATAAGAGGCGATGCTGGCGCTCTTGCCTATATAATTAATGTGTTCGTAGATCTCGTCAGAGAGGACGAACAGATCTTCATGAGCCAAAATGACCTTTGCCAGCTCGTCCAACTCTTCCTGAGAGTAGACGCTACCGGTCGGGTTGCTGGGTGAGCAGAGGATCAGCATCTTGGTCTTAGGAGTAATGGCCTCCTCCAACTGCTTGGCTGTGATGCGGAAGTTTTGCTCGAAGCTGGCACGAATGACGACCGGAGTACCACCGGCCAACTTCACCATCTGAGGATAGCTGACCCAGTAAGGTGCGGGGATGATAACTTCGTCGCCGGGATTGACCAAGGCTAAGATCGTATTGCAGACACCTTGCTTGCCACCCGTACCGACAATGATCTCCTTATTGCTGTATTGGAGATGATTCTCTTTGTCGAGTTTCTCCGAAATGGCGTTTCTCAGTGCCAGATAACCCGGCACCGGAGAATATTTGGAGTAATTGTCATCGATAGCCTTCTTTCCGGCTGCCTTGATATGCTCCGGAGTGTTGAAGTCCGGCTCACCCACGCTCATGTTGATAACGTCGATGCCCTGGGCTTTCATCTCGTTGCTTTTCTGAGACATAGCCAGCGTGGCAGAAGGTGCCAATCGATTCAGACGGTCTGATAATTGTGCCATAGTGATTCCTTTAATATGATTTCATTTGCAAAAGTAAGCATTTTATTCGTTATAACGAAAGAAACATGCTTTTTATTTTCAAATTGAAATAATAATGTTACAATCGTATTACTTACACATTATTTAATATGCAGCTGATGTCCCATACGGTCCCGCTTGGTTCTCAGATACTTAATGTCGTAGCGGTTGGGCGTCACCTCGATTGGTACATTCTCCACGATCTCCAAGCCGTATGCTTCCAAGCCGACACGCTTGGTGGGATTGTTGGTCATCAACCGCATCTTATGGACATGGAGGTGACGCAGCATCTGCGCACCACAGCCATAATCGCGCTCGTCGGGCTTGAAGCCAAGGTGGACATTGGCATCTACGGTGTCCAGTCCCTGTTCTTGCAACTTATAAGCAGCAATCTTATTCATCAGACCGATGCCCCTACCCTCTTGTTGCATATAAATGACGACACCCTTGCCTTCTTTCTCGATCATCTGCATGGACTTGTGGAGTTGCTCGCCACAGTCGCAACGCATGCTGCCCAAGATATCACCGGTGGCACAGGATGAGTGGACACGCACGAGGATGGGCTCGTCGTCCTTCCATTCTCCCTTGATGAGCGCCATGTGCTCCAAGCCATTGCTGGTCTGACGGAACGGGATCAGACGGAAATGGCCATAGGCGGTTGGGAGATCAACCTCCTCACCAACCTCTATACTCGATTCCTTGCGAAGGCGGTAGGCGATGAGGTCTTTGATCGTGATGATGCGAAGTCCCCACTCCTTGGCTTTCTCTTGCAACTGCGGCATACGAGCCATGGTGCCGTCGTCGTTCATAATCTCCATTAACGCACCGGCAGGATACAATCCTGCCAACTTGCAAAGATCCACTGCTGCTTCGGTATGACCGGAACGGCGAAGCACGCCGTTGTCCTGAGCATACAGAGGATTGATATGACCCGGACGGCCAAAAGTCTGAGGTGTGGAGGCGGGATCTGCAAGCGCAAGAATAGTCGCAGCACGGTCGTGAGCGGATACGCCTGTCGTACAACCTTCCAACTTATCTACCGTGATGGTGAAAGGTGTGCCTAACATTGAGGTATTTTCCTCTACCTGATGAGGCAAGTCCAACTCGTCAGCACGTGACAATGTAATGGGCGCACAGAGTACGCCGCGCGCATTTTTGAGCATGAAGTTCACCTTCTCTGGGGTAATCTTTTCTGCTGCAACAATCAGATCGCCCTCATTCTCACGGTCCTCATCATCTACGACAATAACGAATTTACCTTCCTTAAAGTCTTTCACTGCATCTTCGATGCTGCTAAGTTTGAAGTCTGCCATGTTATGATTCCTTTATTTGTTACTTATTCATCAGCAGGGACATGAGACTCTTCTTCTGACCGATGAGCCAGTTCTGCAGCCAGTCTCTGCTTTCTCTCTATATGATTGATAATGTTTGTGTCTGTAAAACGTATCAGCTTCAAATCCCGTAAGAGACGGAGGCGGAAACGCCACATGCGGAAATAGAAGAACATGCCCAACGGCACGATAAGCGCAGAAAGTATGTTCAACCACTTACGCTCAAACGGGCGCGTATGTGCCTTCAACGTCAAAATAGGATATTGATTGATCTGCTGTAGGACATAAGGATCACGGGTATTGGCGAGGTCCTTGATGACAGCTTCGAGTTCATCATTCACTCGCTCTATCTCATGATCGGGATGATACTTGAAGAACACCTTGATGGCATTTGGTGGTGCCACGAGTTTATGGGCCTTAGAGTAAGCAACCACATCCTTATTAATAATAAGGAGCTTGTCATGGTCTTCGGCATAGTTCGGCTCATTGATGATCACTTCCTTACCCTGAATGCTGCGTTTCGTTCTCAAGCCCAACAAGCGGCGGAACATGTCTCGCCAAGCATCGGCATTGAACACCATAGAATCGTTGCAGGCCTTGTATGTAATGAAGACAGCAAGTGGCGTCATCACAACAGGGGCCAACGTTCGGCCCATCCATACGGCCCACATGCCTTTGCGTGCCATCTGGTAACTGGAGTTGTCGATGATATAGAACACGATAAAGACCAAGACGGACACGATGACCGGTACGCCCAAACCTCCCTTGCGGATGATAGCGCCCAAAGGAGCGCCGATGAAGAAGAACAGCAGGCACTGTAAGGCCAACATGAACTTATTCTGAGCCTCGATCTGGTGCTCACGTACCGTTCGCTCGTTGTCATTAGTCATCATGCTTCTGAAATCCAAGTCGTTGACAGCCGCCTGGGCCTTGCTCAACGCTGCCGACACCGCCATCCGCTTTTGCTCAGCAGGTGACTTTTCGAAGACTCTGTCAATATCAAATGACTTTGACATACCACGTTTTACGGCCATCAAAGAGTCTTTCTTGGAAAGACGAACGTTGGCAAAATAGAAGGTACGTGCTTGATTATAAGACACGCGTCCTATGCTGTCATAGGTCTCATTAAGAGAGTCGATGGAGTTGACGATTTCTTTCAGACTCTTTCCACGGGCATTGCCGGATAGCGACGAGGCATCGGTCAGGCTGAAATCTGCATCAAAATCCAAATAGATACGCTTGGAGATAAAACTCTCACGGCGGTAAGGCACCGAGGCACTTCCTGCCAACTCCTGTGACTGCATATTCTCAAACCACTCACCGCTCCACAAACTGAGCAGCAAGTGCTTCTTCTCTGCCGTAGACTGAATCATACCGGAGTCGGCAAGGATAATGGCTGCATCCTCATAGCTCGCCGTCATACGATAGACCATGATGCCATAGAGCTTTCCCGTCTTCAGATTCTTCTTCTGTACATAGATGTTGCTGTTCGGAATGCCATCATAGAAAACACCTTCTGGTATCTCCAGTTCAGGACTCTTCTGCTTCATCGACAGGAAAAGCTGGGCCAACTTCATATTTGCTGTAGGACCTATATTGTTCTGGAACACGAAAGAGGTGACACAAATCAAAGAAGTGATGACTATCAACGACCGGAAGCTCTGCATCAAAGAGATGCCCGCCGCCTTGATAGCAGTCAGCTCAGAACTTTCGCCCAAATTACCAAACGTAATCAGAGAACTCAGCAAAATAGCCAAAGGCAGAGCCTGAGGTACCATCATCAGTGCCATGTACCAGAAGAACTGGGCCATGATATCCAACGAGATACCCTTGCCAATCAAGTCATCGATATAGCGCCACAGGAACTGCATCATCAGCACAAACTGGCAGATGAAAAACGTTCCGGCGAAGAGCAGCCCAAACTGACGGGCTATGAATATGTCGAGTTTCTTTATCCGAAAATTCATTTTGTCTTTTTCTCACCAGGGAAAAACACCTATTATTATATAAGCACTCCCGCTAAACTCACACCCTACTCTGAAAGTCCTCAGGGAGATACCTCCATGATTTATATAAGCACCCCTGCTAAACTCACATTCTAATCTGAAAGTTGCCAAGGAGACACTTCTGTATTATATAAGTATCACCAGCTAAACTCTCATCCTACTCTGAAAGTTCTCAAGGAGATGCTTCTATTAATAATATAGGTACCCCAGCTATCGACTGCAAAGTTAATGCAAAAAAGTCAGAAAAGCGAATGTTGCAACAAAAAGTAGCTAAAATATTTGGAGGTTCAAAAACAAATATGTACCTTTGCACTTGCAATTCAGAAATCACCTATCACCGTGTTTTTCTCCTTTGCTGAAAATGATGGCGGGATAGCTCAGCTGGTTAGAGCGTCGGATTCATAATCCGGAGGTCGTGGGATCGTGGCCCACCCCCGCTACACTGAAAATCAAGGAGTTACAACAAAGTAACTCCTTTTTTCATGCTCAAAAACGAACACTTTGCGAACACGCATACCCTCAGAAACGCCACTGATACTCAGGTTTATATCATGCTTTCTTTACCCTTCATCATCTGTTTTACATAATATCATAAAAGCTCAAGAATCTACTTAACGTGTTGGCCATAAATCTTTGTATCAACGTAGCCGACGTCATGGAAGATCTTATGCAAGACACACAAGCCATCAGCGAACTCGAGGCTATTTTGAACATTTTGTCACCTTCCGAGGCTGTAGTTACGCATTATAGAAAGGGTCAGATGTGTATGACTGTGTAGTAACTGTAATCTCCATATCAGGAGTCAATACTTGCCCATTTGCTCTTTTGACACGCACGGGTCTTACTCTAACTACATTTCCCATAATATTAACAGTTTTATGTTTTCATAACTGTGCAGTATTTAGAGCCTTATAACTAATCATAACTTACTATGACCAATCAAACATAAAGTCTTGATTTTCAATACTCTTTATTTCTTTCCGGGCTTTTCTATAGCGTTAGGTTTTCTGCTTGGAGGAATTGTCTCACCGCCTGATGGCGTCAGTGCAGGGGCAATCATGAAGTTTGTCAAGGTTCCTCGGCGGTTCCATGCTGTCATCGAGGGGAGAGCCTTTTCAATGATGCTTCATCACTTATCATTGTCAAGTTCGCACTCATAGCCATTGGCACCGGACAGTTCGTTTGGTATGAGGCTGCGGCACCTCTATGTGGATGATTGGTGGAGGTGTGCTGATCGGATTGGGATTGACCTGGCTCATTCTGAAAATATATCGAAGGATACCTGATAATGAGAACATCGCGACTGTGATATCACTTGTCACCCCTTATGTACTTTATATTGTAACGGAGAAGGCCGGTGCATCGGGAGTCCTGGCTGTTGTATGCGGAGGTGTCTGTCTTTCAGTCAGGAGAACGACTATATTTACGTCTTCTGTCCGCCTTTTTGGTCAGAATATTTGGAAGTATCTTACCTTCCTGCACAATGGTTTCGCCTTTATGGTTTATTGGCTTAGACCTTAACGAGATCATCAGTAGCATTCGAGTCTCGGGACAGAGCTTATGGACTGTGACGTCGTATGGCGTTCTGATTACGGCTACTTTGATAATTATTCGTATCATTTGTGCTTACGGTGCCTTGGCCACAACAATGATCATGCGGCATTTTATTCCTGTTGCTGACTCTCGCTACCATGGTCTTCAGGATCCGTTGTTGCTTTGATGGTCGGGTATGCGCGGTGTCGTATCCTTGGCGGCAGCGTTGTCCATCCCTATGACGCTACATGGGATGGCATTCCCTCAACGCAGTGTTATTCTCTATATAACATTCATCGTTATCTTGTTGACCCTTCTTCTTCAGGGCTTGACTTTACCCGCACTGATCAAGCACATTCATTTTCCTGATTTCGGCGATTACATGAGTGACAACAAGGCGAGAAGACTGATACGATGCGGGCTTGCCAAGACAAGTCTGCAACGTCTGCACGAGTTGGAACCATGTGGTAGTCAAAGACAGAGTCGCTTGCTGAATGACATGGTCGGACACTGGATAGAACAGCTGAAAGACAATGACCCTTCAACCTTGTATGGCGAAGGTCGTGATGTCTATCTGAATATTCTTGAACGGCAGCGGCAATGGCTCAACGATTTGGACCGTAAGAATCCACGTATTGACGACCATATGATCCGCCACTTTATTTATCGGATAGACCTTGAAGAGCAGAGGCTGAGGCGGGACTGAAATGTTCAAAAGTATTTCTCCAAATGTTCAAATCTCGTTCACGAAATGTTCAAAACTCAGTTGCAAAGATATGAAATAATTGATAACATAGCAATAAATTAATAGAGAATTTTCAGAAAAAAGGGGCAATGGAAACAAGTTCCATCACCCCCTTAGACATAGATAGAGTAATTCTCACTTTGCGTTCTCTGTCAGCCACTTGTCAAGCAGGTCTGCAAGAACGTTATTGTTAAGGTCAAGCATTAAGAAATGGGTGTTGCCATGGATGCCGAGCTTCGGCAGTTCCACAAGCGTTGCCTTGCCGCCATGGCGGTTGACGCAGTCGACAAACTTACGAGCCATGAGGATGCGTACGCGCCAGTTCTCGTCACCGAGGTTCTTTGAAGGCTGCTCCGTGATATAATCACCGAAGTAGAGCACGATAGGCTTACGGCAGAGCTCGGCAAACTGTGCCTTTGTTACCTGCATGCCGGCAGTACCTCCTGTCAGACCTGGAATAGGATCGGGCACTTCGCCCTCGGGGAAGACGAAGCCACCCGGCTCGTAAGCTGCGATGGCTTTCACCTTCGGATTAAAACCTCCCAACCAGCCAAGGATGCCACCAGCAGAGTGAGTGACGAGCACGCTCTCACCAACACGGTCGATGGTAGCGTTGAGGGCAGGCAGATCCTGACGATGGTCGCTGAGGTCAGGAACCATCAGACGGAAGAACTGAGAGAGCGAAGCAGAATCCTTAGGAAACAGAACGCCATCGTTCCACTTTGGCCAGATTCCCATGCGCCAGATGTCGAACCAGAACATCTCGTCAGCAACAGGCTTGAACAATCCGCTGTTTGTTGTACGTGAAGCACGGCCACGGCCAGGCAGGTCCATGACGTAGGTAGACCAGTGATGACGCAGCATGAGGGTCTGGAAACCTTCACGGGCGTCGGGTGTGGTCTGCCAGCAGGCACCGCTGCCACCATAACCATGAACGAAGATCAGCGGCAAGCGATGACTCTTCGTCGGAATCTGATACTCCACATAAGCATGATCGCCACGGTAGCTCTGCCCAGTCTCCACTTGCTCTGCCCAACCGACGAACTTACTGTTGTCGTAGGTTCCGGAACGTTGAATAGTGTTTCCACCAGCCATAAACGAGCCCTGGCGCTCGATGGTGATAGGATTCTGTGCTGATGCCGAAATAGCTATCAGCAATGTACCAAGAAACAAATTGATTTTTTTCATACTCTTATCTTGTCTAATATTTTTGTTAATACAATTTACGTATAGCCTTTACCTGTTCTTCACCGAGGAGAACACTCACGTCATTGAGGAGCGAGCCGATCTGCTCACGTGTCCAGCCTAAGTGCAGGCAGATGCCAATATGTGCTTTCGCCATTGATTCCACACCATGACCGACACCTACGATGAAGGAAACGGTAGCCAACTCACGCTCTTTGAAACTCACAACGCCGCGTGTAAAGATATCGCAGAAGAGATGCTCCATGAGGAAGCGGTCAAGAGCCGGACTGAAAGCATTGAATCCCGTCGGTTTCTCGGCTGGAGCCACTCCTGTGAGCTTCTCCAACACTTCCTGCCCACAGCGATATTTAGGTTGAGGAGCCTTGACATCCACAGAGTCAGACCCCGCGGGGTCGTCAATACCCTGCGACTTACGCTCCTCTATGAGACCCATGAGCACCTGTGTGGCACGGATGGCACGTGGGAAACCACAATAAGCATAAGCTTGGGCGAGAATTTCTTTCAGCTCGTTCTGTGTCATACCTTCTTCCAAGGCTGCTTTCAACGCTTCACGAAGGGCAATATAATCGCCATAGCCAGTCGATGCTCCTATGAGTACGATGGCATGTTCACGGGCAGAGAGCGTATTGGAGCTCAGTGGCTTAAGACTTTCTGCAACGGCAGCATGATAATCGGCTTCTTTCAATGCCTCAGTCTCTTGTGTCTCCCCCGGATTACCAATAACTGCATAGCTCATCGGACAACCGGGAGCAGCTCCGATCCAGTGCTCTATATTTGCACCAGCCTCAACAATATCACCGGCATGAAGAAGACGGGCTTCCTGACCACGCTCCTGATAGTAGCCTTTACCTTCAGTGATGAGGATGCTCAGACCACCGGTGTTCTTATGCCAGGCACTGTGTTCGCCTGGTGCCTTGGTCAATTGTTTGTATGCCATAACTGTTTAATCTTTACGTATGAAGTTGTAGGCGATGCGCTCCGGCTCTGCCTCGGGCAGACCTTCAGCTTCGCGCTGACGTGCGATGGCCTTGATGAAGAATGCCATGTTGCGTCCTAATACTCGGAGAATCTGCTTGCCCTCCTCATCTTTCATCATCTCCTCACCGTTCATGCCATAGACCTCATTCCAGTAGCGGCTGGAGGCCACCGGCATCTCGCCATGGATGAAATATTTATTGATAGCGTCGAGTGTTGTGATGGTTCCTGTACGGCGTGCAGAGGCAATGGCGGCACCTACCTTGAAGCGCTTGCTCCACTGGGTGCTGAAGAACAGACGGTTGAGGAAAGACACCAGTGTGCCGGCAGGTCCGGCATAATAGACCGGCGAGCCGATGACGAGACCATCGGCCTCACGAAACTTCTCCGCAACTTCATTGACAAGATCCTTGTCGAAGATGCAATGGTCTAACGTCTTACATTTGAAGCAGGCGATGCAGCCTCGTATATCCTTGTGTCCCACATGGATAATCTCTGTCTCAATTCCATTCTTGTTCAGTTCCTCTGCCACATAAGACAGTGCGGTATAGGTACTCCCCTTGGCATGGGGGCTGCCATTAATCATTAATACTTTCATATTTCTTTCTAATCGTAGGAGCAACCCTTGTGGGCGCCCTAACCTTACATTGGTAATTTTAATAATAGGACGGCCACAAGGACCGCCCCTACATGGATAATATTGAAGATTTGAAGGGAATTAGTTTCCTACATTTTTTTGGTTGTTGGCACTGTAGCGGTCGCCAAAGATGGTGATGTGTGTCAGTGCATCATTGACCTTCTCCACTTCCTCAGGAGTCCACTTCACATTGACAGCACCAATGTTGTCGAGCAGATGGTTCAGACTCTTGCTGCCGGGGATAGGCACAATCCATGACTTCTGTGCAAGTACCCAGGAGAGGGCGAGCTGTGCAGGTGTGCAACCTTTCTCAGAAGCAAGCATGCCTACATACTCAGCGAGATTCTGGTTCTTGGCAAGATTCTCCTGACTGAAACGAGGCACCGTAGAGCGAAAATCGTCTTTGGCGAATGTAGCGCTTTTTTTCACGGTTCCTGTCAGGAAGCCTTTGCCTAAGGGTGAGAAGGGAACGAGACCGATACCTAACTCCTCCAATACCGGGATGACATCCTTCTCAGGATTGCGCCAGAACATAGAATACTCACTCTCCACTGCTGTCAATGGCAGTGCAGCATGAGCTCGACGAATCGTCTCTACACCTGCTTCTGACAGTCCCCAGTGTAGGATCTTTCCTTCTTTCATAAGTTGACTGATGGTGTCGGCAACCTCCTCTATAGGTGTGGTCGTATCGATACGGTGCTCATAATAGAGGTCGATATGGTCGGTACGCAGACGCTTGAGGGATCCTTCCACAGACTTACGGATGGTCTCAGGCTTGCTGTCGAGGCGCTGAGAAAAATCGTCGTTGAGTTGAATACCGAACTTCGTTGCGATCTTTACTTTGTCGCGGATGGGTTCCAAGGCCTCGCCGACGAGGCTTTCGTTGGTATAAGGGCCATAGACCTCAGCAGTATCGAAGAAATCGACACCTTCGTCAAACATCCGGCGGATATTGCTGATTGCCTGTCCCTTATCCATGGGCTTGCCATAGCCGTGACTCATATTCATACAACCCATTCCGAGGGCGGACACGGTCAATGGGCTCTGTTTTCCTAATGTTCTCTGTTCCATTGTATATTGTTTTCGATTATTGTTTTACTTCCAAACTTTATAATGCAGCCACACACATCCGTCTTTCAGTAGCTCGGTCTCCAAGAGTTGGAGAGATTGCCCCGCAGGCATGGTGCCTGTTGCCTCAAAGATAGAAGGCTGACCTTCTGTTGCTGCGATGCCGGGATAGACCACAACGCTTACTTCCGATACGAGTTGTTGCTGCCAGAAGGTTCCGTCAATGATACCTCCTCCTTGAAGGGCGATTCGTCGGATGCCAAAGTTGTGATACAGGGCTCGAAGCATTGTCTTCGTATCCTTTCCATCTGGTCCGGCAAAGACATAACTGATCTGCATGCTTTCCAGAAATTCCAAGTAGTCGGCACTGACTTCCGTTCCTACCACGCAGATAATGTTATCTCCACGGAAGCGGTTGTCGTTGAACTTTACGTCTCCGTCCGGTACCAAGGCAATGAAGAGACGGTCAGAGGAACAGTCACCCACATACGTCTCCAACTGGTCCTTGTAGGCTTTGTGACAGCTGCAGCCGTCGAAGTGGTCGGGGAAGAATTCCTTAACGCTCGTTGTTCCCAACATCCAGGCATCAGTTTCGAGGCGCTGGGCAATGGAGCGGTAGTCGTCCATGATGGTCTTGAAGTTATAGTCCTTATAAGGATTAGACCAACTCTCTGTTTTCACTCTTCCATCCACTGACGACATGACGTGACAAACGACAGAGGGTATGTAGCCCTCACGTGCCTGGTCCAAAGGCCCGAAATTGCGGTAATTGACCGCGTCGGGCTGTACTGATCTATTTGATGTTTCTATCGTATCCATATTTTTTCTTCTTATGCCTGCAAAGTTACGAAGAAAGACGTATTTGCTTTTTACAATAATACCCTCTGTTCTTACCTTTTTCAGACAAACGACTCAAAATTACAAGAGTTCCTTGCCTACGCCCCAGCATTTACCAAGAATACCGGGTGCAACAGCACGGTAGACACGAAGAGAGGGATCATATACGAGTGGTGCCACAAAGTCGATATCCACTTTCCCTTCTTCGTTCAATACACGTTCCTCTGCTAAGGTACTTAAGACCTTGGCTGTGATCTGTACGTCATGACCGATTGGCTCTATCTTCTCCACTTCGCATTCCAGGGTCAACGGATACTCATCAATGATAGGTGCATGTACGGTTTGTGAAGGTGTGGTGTGAAGTCCGGCTTTGGCGACTTTATCAGGAACTTTCCGCCCACTGACAATACCGAGATAATCTGTCTCACGAAGATGATCGCGGTCAGCGAAAGAGACAGTGAACGCCTGGTTCTGTCGGATATTGTCGGTAGAAAGGTGCGGCGAGAGGTTAAGCTCTATCTCGTGGAAGCTTACTTCGCCAACCCACGATGCCACCATGGCATTAGGTGTCCCGTCCTCATTGTAAGTGCTTATCACGACCACGGGCAGTGGCGTGAAGACTAGTGTGTTGTCTAATTTCTTTTTCATGATTGTATATTTGTTTTCAATATTATTATTACATCAGTGAGGATATCCATTGCTCCAGTTCTACACCAGAAGTCTTCATCTCAGCGCGATGACCTGTTTGTGCAGAGAACTGAAAGGCGTGACCTTCCTTGACATTGGCCCCATTACGTCGTGCAGCATCCTTCATATCAGCCAACACGTGTCCGGGCCAGCCGGCATGAGTCATAAACGGCACAATGGTCTTACCGTGGAGGTCGATACCTTCCAAGAAGCTCATGACTACAGGAGCCGGCGAATACCACCAGGTAGGAGAGCCTACGATGATGCGGTCGTAATTGCGTAACAGATGATGGAGCGGACGCAACTTTGGACGGTAACCTGTTTGTACTTCCTCTTCACCTTGCTCCACGACCTTGTCATAATCTTTGGAGTAAGGTAGCTCAGGTTCCAATACATCCATGTCTGCGTTCAAAACCTTGCTGATCTTCTCAGCTATCCGTTTTGTGTTTCCCGTGGTATATGAAAAATAGACCACGAGTGTCTTTTTATATTCTTCCATATCTTATCTTTTCTATTAATGCTTCATTTGCTTTTCCCAAAATCTGACAGCATCGTCTATCCATCCTTCTGCAACCGTTCCGTTGCCCAGACCAAATCCGTGAGTCAGTCCTGGGTAGACGTGGAACTCTGTGGGGATGCCCAAAGAAGAGAGTCTTTTCAATCTCTCTTGCATTGTACGCCACCAGGCTATGCCATCTCGGTCACCGACGCAGACATAGACAGGTGCATCGTAGCGTGACACATAGTCGTAGCCCGTGTATTGCATAATGATAGCGTCAGCCTGCGGAAAATTGCTGCGCCCCGTGAGTTGTTGGAGGTAAGCCTTATTGCCGAGCACTGCCGCCATACGTGCTCCGGCACTGCCACCCCACAGTGAATAGTGATTGGCATCGACACCAAGGCTGTCTGCATGATCGTGAATGAATACCAGGGCGCGCGCTAGGTCTTCATAAGCCGTCTCCGGGCGGTAGATGATGGCAAAAGCATTGTACCCCATTCGACTGAGCGCTAAGGCATGTGGAAAACTGTCGTGCATGGCAGCCACATACATGAAACCACCGCCGGCATTGTTGACGACAAATGGCGCACCCTTGCGGCCGCGGAAGAAGAACAGTCCTGTCTCCGCTTTCTCGGGGTTGCGGGCAATTTCCTTGTCGCTATAGTAACGATAGAAGATCTGCCGGTCGCTTGCCGCCTCCAAATAGAGATAGTTGACAACATCCACCGTCTCTTCAGTACGGATATCGCTGTACCATATATATATTCCCGATGTGGTCAATGCCTTGAGTGTCATCGATCCCGGCACATTGCGGTCTACGGGAAAAAGCAGGTGGCCAAAGTCGCGGAAGGCGGGATCGTTCACTACTTCTCTTACTGTGCTATTTGCTGTGAAATGATGCATATTATTTTCAGTTACTGTCGTGTCTATTGCGTTTGTATCATCTACTGTCCTACTGTTTGCACTTGAGTATCCAGTGGATAGGAATGTGGCAAATAAACAGAACAATTGTATGTAATATTGCTTCTTCATTGGATTTTCAATTTCCGAGTGCAAAGTTAGTCATTCCAACGTGATGTGTTTTTACAATAAATCCGCCCGTTTTTACCTTTATTCCACAAAAAAACGGAGCCTACTTTCTAACAAGCAAGCTTCGTCAATGGTTAAACTAAATTAATCGTATGAACAAAAAAAGTAGCTGACTTCACGTCAGCGAAATGAATGGAACTCTATAGGAAATTTGTTATCTTGAAAACTTAATGTGCAAAGGTAAGTGTATTTTTAAGACATACTGTTACACATTTTGCTAGTAAAATAACAAAATGATCTTATAGCAGTTTTATTCCTTTATATTATTATATTTGGAGGATTGGTCAACAGCTCTTTTCTTCTAAAAAGGTAAAATCGAGGGAAATAATCGTAAATACTGACTAACAATATTCCATTAATTTTGCAACAGAATTCAAACCAATAGATACGAAAGATGAAAAAGACTGTATTATCACTTTGCTTTCTGGCTGGCATGGCTGCCATGACAATGCTTGCTTGTTCCAACTCTGATGGTAGCGAGGAAAACACAAGCAGCAACACTAACGGCAACACCGAACAGCCGGCAGATACGACTAACAGCAAGAACCTTGTAGTGTATTTTTCAGCTCAGACAGCCAACGCCAATATCGATGGCATCTCTGGTGCTACGGAGATCATTCGTGAGGATGGCAACAACTATGGTGCCGCACAGTACCTTGCCCTGCTCATAGCCCGCCGTACGAAAGCTGACACATTGCGTATCGCCGTGGAGGCTAACCACTACGCGCTCGATTATCAAACGATGGCTTATGGCACGGCACGGAATGAAGCCCAGTCGAATGCGCGTCCGAAACTCACCTCTCGCCATGTTGACATGAGCCAATATAAGAATGTGTTCATCGTCTCGACCATCTGGTGGTACACGCTTCCTATGCCTGTTTATTCTTTCCTTGACGACTATGACCTTAGCGGAAAGAACGTCTATGTTGCCACAACGCATGCAGGCAGTGGTCTTGCCAATGCTATCACAGTCATCAGAGGTGCGGAACCCAATGCCAATGTTTCTAGCACTGGCCTCGCTGAGCGTTCAAGCCAGGTAAACAGTTCTACAGGTACAGACGTAGACAACTGGCTTCGCCGACTTGGATTCGAGAATTAAAGGACTATAAAGAACTTACGTTATGAAAAGATTCTTCGGTTTGATGGTTCTGCTCTTTGCGGCTGTAACCTTCGCTTTAGGACGTCCCGTTGCGCCTCAGAAGGTCAGCAAAGAGACATTTCTGAACCTCTCGCAGCAGATCTGGGACTGGATGGCTGCTAAGGACACTGCTCAGTTGAGCAAGGTATTTCACCCGAACTGTGAGTTCGTCCACATGGGTGGCTATTGGAGCACGCCTCAGGAACTGCAGACTATCGGTAGTGGCGGTATCTGGTACAAGAAAGCTACTGTCTACAATGCTGAGGCTAAGCAGATCAATGCCAACAACTGGGCAGTGTACAGTACGATGACGCTTGACGCTGTTGTCGGAGGATTTAGTACAAGTCATCCTTTCTTCACTACTCAGATCTTCACAAGAGAAGGAAAGCAATGGCGCTTGGCAACGTTTGTCTTTACAACCCGTGTCACTGGACCAGGAACAACGCCTATGCACGCCCCTAAGGCTAAAGCCGTTGACAATCCTGTCAAGTTGACCGATATGGTCTTTCCTCTTGGTAAGCAACTGCCAGAAGATGCTTTCCACGGAGAGGCTTATCGCAACGACCTCATCGAGACCGACAGTGTCTTCCACATGACTAAGACGAATGTCATCACTTTTGCTCCTTATGCCCACAGCAACTGGCACCGTCACGGCGGCATGGACATACTCGTAACCGCCGGTGCTGGCATCTATCAAGAGGAAGGTAAGCCGGCACAAATCATCCGTCAGGGTGATGTCGTCAATATTCCTGCAGGCGTGCGTCACTGGCATGGTGCTGCTCCAGGCAGCTGGTTCCAGATGATGGTCATCTACGATGCCAACTGGAAGCCAGAGTCTCAGTATAACGATGGAGACAACACGGTAAGCGATGATTATTACAATCTCGTTCGGCTCACAGAATTTCCCCATGCTAATACTCATCATCATTTGAGTATGTTAGAAGCAGGCGACTCACTCATAAAACTCCCGACCTTCAATGGTCCTGTCCGTTTATCGGAGACGCTTTCAGCTGACAATGCCTCCGGTGCACCGGGCATCCACAATGTCGTCTTTGAGCCCGGTGTCTACAATGCCTGGCATGAGCATGCGGGTGGACAGATTCTGATCGCTACTGACGGCATCGGTTATCATCAGATTGAAGGTCAGTCTGTGCAGATCTTGCATCCCGGTGATGTAGCTTATTGTCCTCCCGGCGTACGCCACTGGCACGGAGCAGCTCCCAGTAGCCGCTTCGCTCACCTTGCCATCAATACCAATCCGGATAAGAAGGGCGTGAAATGGTATAAGCTGTTGAGCAAAAAGAAATATGATCAGATAAGTAACCAGAAATAGAATCAATTATAAACTCACAAATTATGAAGAATATTATCCGACTGCTCCTCGTCGCATTGGTAATGGTCTCTTGTACGGCAAATGCACAGCAGACACCAACGACGGAAGCAAATATCAAAAGTGTTGCAGGAGTTCCTTTGCTTCGGCTGAACAATGGTGTTGACATGCCTCAGTTTGGTCTCGGCACTTTCAATATTCCCAATAACGCCATTTGTGCCGATGCTGTCAGCTTTGCCATCAAGAACGGATACCGGCATATCGATACTGCCCACGCGTATAACGATGAGCAGGGTGTAGGTGAAGGTGTAAAGATGAGTGGAGTCCCACGCAACGAGATATGGATCACGAGTAAGCTGTGGCCATCCGATTATACGGGAACGGCCCCTGATAAGTCTATTGATTTGATGCTCAAGCGCCTGGGCGTGAAGTATATCGATTTGCTCTATATCCATCAGCCCGTTGGTGATGTCAAGGGAGCTTACAATGCCATGATCCGTGCTTACAAAGCCGGGAAGATCCGTGCGCTCGGCATCAGCAACTTCGACTATGACGACCCGCGAGTGACACCAATTCTCAATTGGTTTCTTGACAGTGCCGAAGTTCGCCCTCAAGTCATGCAGATAGAGTGTCATCCTTATGCCCAACGTCTGAAGATGCGCAAGATCCTCGCTGCGAAAGGTGTACAACTGGAATGTTGGTTCCCCTTAGGCGGTGCCATGTCGAATGGTGCCCTGTTGAGGGACCCCGTCATCAACCGTATCGCTAAAGCTCATGGCAAGACGCCGGCACAGATCATTATCCGCTGGCATCTGCAGGAAGGCTTCTCGGTGATTCCGGGAGCAACTGATCATGGTTATATCAAGGAAAATATCTCTACCATGGATTTCGCCCTCTCTCAAACTGAGATGGATGCTATCCGTACGCTCAACAAAGAGCAGCGATTCTTTAATGCCACTTATGAGCAGACTTTGCAGTTTGTTGGTGGGTGGAAAGTAACAAAAAAAGATTAGAAAAGTAAGATTAAAGATGAAGAAGTTTTTTATATTTATCATGGCCTTGATGACGATGTCATCAGCCATTCACGCACAGAAATATGGCGAGGAAGGACCCACGTTGACCCCAAACAAGCTCGGTCTCGTCTATGAGAACGCCATTGAGGAAAACAAGCAAGGTGAAGTGAATATTCATCGAGTGAGCTATATGGTCGATGGCATTCCAGTAATTGCCAATGTATATACGCCCGCAGGCTTTGACAGTAGTAAGAAGTATCCAGCCATCGTTGTAGCCCATCCCAATGGAGGAAGCAAGGACCAGGTGGCTGGACTCTTTGCCCAGCTTCTTGCCGGTGACGGCTTCGTGACCATTGCCTTTGATGCCCGCTATCAGGGAGAGAGCGGAGGTATGCCCCGCCGTACAGACAAGCCCGCTATCCGCATCGGAGATATCATGGGAGCCGTCGATTATATCCAAAACTATCCAGGCGTAGACCCTGAGCGTGTGGGGGCCTTCGGCATCTGTGGCGGAGGCGGCTACACTTATGCCGCTGCCCAGCGTGATCATCGCATTAAGGCCGTCGCAACTTTAAGCCTCTTCAACACAGGTGATGTGCGCCGCAACGGATACATGCGTACACAGACCGGGACTATTCAGCAGCGTCTCTATGAGGCAGACCTCGCTCGTCAGAAAGAGGCTGCCGGTGCAGAGCCTGAGGTCCTTGGCTTTGCCAATATGACTCCTGAAGCGGCACGCAAGATCAAAGTTGATCTTTATCGTGAAGGTTACTTCTATTATGCTGTGACTCATAAAACGCCAAATGCTCCGGGATCGTATCTGAAGAGCTCGCTTATCGACATGATGACATGGGATGCAACCGATCATGCTGACCTCCTCTCCCAACCGTTGCTGATGATGGCAGGAAGCAAGGCAGACAGTAAGTATATGACCGATGAGGCTTTCCAGAAAGCCGTCAACGCCAAGGACAAAGAGGAATATATTATTCCCGGAGCCACCCATATCCGTACCTACTTCGTCAAGGAGTATGTCGATAAGGAGCATGCCAAGCTGAAGGAGTTCTTCTCATCAAGACTCTAAAGAAAAAGTCAACTCGATTATCGGAATGGGCAAGGTCATCTACTCTATCTTGTTGTCAGTATTTGCTTTGTCGTTGTCGGCTTGTGGTAACAGCGATGAAATTTCTGACAACAAAGATAATTTCGTTGATTCGGAGCAGGGACGTACGGATACCCTCTCTACTGGACACACTGGTACCGGTGTAGCTAACTTCGACGACTATAATGTGGTGTTCATCGGTTGTCCGGTGTGGTGGCATACAGCCCCGATGATTATCTCAACATTTGCTGAAAGCTATAATTTCAAGGGCAAGACGGTCATACCATTCTGTACATACGTTTCCACCTATCGTGACGAAACACTACAAAAGATAGTTGACCTTACACCGGATGCCGATCACTTGCAAGGGCTGGGGGCCACAGGTTCTATCTCTGAAGTCCAATCATGGATTGACCTTATCAACGAGCAATGGAACGAAAATCATAATAGTGGAACAAATAGCAATGACGGAACGGCTGCGATTCCTACTGTATCGGGAACGGCACCACTGAGTGGCACTGTAAATCTGTGGTACAGCGGGAGAATTCCAGCCACAACCCGCAATGCATCCAACTCTGATGGCCCAGACTTCATCCCAAACATGGAAGTTTTCACCGTGGACAAGAATGTGAATCCGAAAGGGGCTGTGATCATTTGCCCGGGCGGTGCATTTATCTTTCGCAGTGTACAGAATGAGGGTTACGATGTGGCAAATGATCTCACTGCCCTTGGCTACCAATGTTTTGTAGTAAACTATCGTATCTCACCTTACACGATGCAGGAGAGTGCTACAGATCTACAGCGGGCAATACGTTACGTACGTGCTCATGCTGCTGACTATCGAATTGATCCTGACAACATTGCGTTAGTTGGTTTCTCTGCTGGTGGCATCCTGAATGGAGAAGTTTTGCTTAACTGGCGAGGCCTGAAGAATGCCTCGTTGCTCGACAGTAGTTATCAACCTGACGAACTGGACAATATACCAGTGTCGGCTTGTGCGGTAGGAATGATCTATTCATTCTATGGACGGCTGAGTGTTTCGATGAACAATGTGCCGACTTTGCGTGCAGCCAATCTTCCACCTACCTTCTATTGTTGGGGAACAAGAGATGGTTTTGCCGGACAATTTGAACAAAATTCTAATGCGGTACGTGAAGCCGGGGTTAGTGTCACGACACATATCCTGCAAAATTACCCTCATGGTTATGGCACAGGAGGCAGCCCGTCGGTGTGGGTTAACGCTTTTGATGCTTTTCTTGCGCCTATTATGCAGCTAAATACTACTTCTATGACTAAAGTTTCAATGTCTGTTAATACTTCCAATACAACTAAGTTTTATGATCTTAGCGGAAAACTCAATTTGGGCAAAAATCTTAATAAAGCTGTATATATCGTAAGGGAAGGAAGGAGTACACACAAAATAATAATGGATCCATAAATAGACTGCGAATATCATAAAGATAGGCGGAAAAATCGTAAACGGGCACTATGGAAATATAACTACCTTTGCAGTAGCTTTAAAGAGGAGATTAATAGATAATTATTTCATAGTAAAAAAGATAAAATAATGAAAACATTTAAATTGAGAAAGGTATCACTTTCAATGCTGCTTATGTCAGCCTTATTCTCCATCATGGCCTTGGGTGCCTGCTCAAGCAGTAATGATAATATAGACAATGGGGCTCAGCCGCCTGTTACCCCTTCACAACCTGGCAACACGAACGACTCAACGAAAACGGATTCTGATACGACACGTACCGATACATCTACAGTTGGAAGCAACGACTCCATCCTGATCGTTTACTTCTCTCGTCCAGGCTACAACTACAATGGCTCAACAACGAATCTGAAATATACCAATCCCGGCAACACGGCCGTGATGGCTGGTTACATCCAGCAGTATACAGGTGGGCGCACGTTTGAGATTCTGCCGGCTAATCCTTACCCCGACAACTATATGGAGACGGTAAGGATCAACATGGAGGAAGAGAGGAACAACGCACGCCCAGCGATCCTTAATCCGCTGAACGTGAACCTCGCCCATTATCGTTATATCTTCGTTGGCTCGCCTGTCTGGAACTCTCAAGCTCCGATGATCATGCATACCTTCTATGATACTTATCGCAGCCAGTTGCAAGGTAAGGTGATGATTCCTTTCGGAACCCATGAGATGAGCGGCATCAGCGGCCTTGTCAGTGCCATGCGACGCGACCTCGGTGAAAACAGCAATACCTATCTTGAGGGCCTGGGCCTCATTGGACGTACCATTAACTCAGATGACTCGCGCCAGCAGACCTATGCTTGGTTGGCAAGAATAGGGTTTACAAGGAGATAAGGCCTCTCCCCAACCCCTCCCCCGCAGGGAGGGGCTTTTGTATTCATAGACTTACCATTTTCGTAAATTCCCGCGAATTTTGTGTAAAATGTGGTTCATGCTTTTAGCGTAACTTTGCATCAGAAAACATAAAGAACAGAATATTATGGAGAAATTTGATTATCAACTGCCCATCCGCATTCATTTCGGACAGGGAAGAATGGAAGAAACACTGAAAACGGAACTGGACAGATATGGCAAGACTGTCATGCTCGCTTTCGGAGGACATGCCTTGAAAGCTACGGGACTTTACGACCGTCTTATTAAGATCCTTAAGGATGCCGGCAAGAACGTCATCGACTTTGAGGGCATCATGCCGAATCCGACCTATGCCAAGGCACAAGAGGGTGCTCGCATTGCCCGCGAGAACCATGTTGACCTTATTCTTGCTACCGGTGGAGGCAGTGTGGCCGACTGTTGTAAGGTTATCTCAGCACAGGCGTGCCTTGATAAGGATATCTGGGACTCCGAGTATGAGGAGCATAAGCTTCCGCAAAAGTTCATCCCTTATGGCGCTATCGTTACTGCCAGCGGCACGGGTGCCGAGGAAAACAACGGAGCCGTCATAACAAATGAGGAGAAACACTTGAAGAGTCCGCTGCTTGGCGCCCTCGCCGAGTTTGTCATCCTCGATCCAGACTTGACGAAGACTGTGCCGCAGAAGCAGGTTATCAGTGGGGCTTTCGACACGCTCAGTCATGCTATGGAGACCTATTTTGGAAAGCCCGATGAGTTGAATGTCTCCGATGGTATTAACGAGGCTATCCAACGGAACATTATCCGCAACATTCGCTTGATTGTAGCTGATCCAAATAATGATACTGCCCGCAGTGAACTGATGTGGGACTCAGCCATGGCAGAAAATGGCATTCTGAAGACAGGGAAGATTACAGATTTTCAATGCCACATGATAGAGCACCAGTTGGGCGCTTACACCAACTGCAATCACGGTCAAGGACTCGCAGTTCTTCATACGACTTATTACAAGCATGTCTACAAATCAGCACTGGAGAAATTCACCCGCTGGGCTCGTAATGTATGGCAAGAGAATACGGCCGAAGAGGGCATTGAAGCCTTACATTCATTCATCAAAGAGATCGGTATGCCCACATCGCTTCATGAGATGGGCATTACACTCGATGCAGAGACTCGTAAGGCTATAGCTGAAACTACTATAATCACAGCGGGATGTCCGAAAAAACTCAGGCCGACAGAGATAGAGCAGATATTGGTGGAAGCAGAATAACAAATCTAAAAATAAAAGGTATGAAAAAGATTTTCACATTGATGACATTGATGATGTTGGCTGCCATCTCTGTAAAAGCGCAGAACAAGATGATTATCGCTTACTTCAGCTGGGGAGGAAACACCCGGGCACTGGCTAATGAGATACAGAACCAGACTGGTGCAGACATCTACCGCATTGAACCGGCAGAACCTTATTCCACCGATTATCAGACCACAGCCTACGGGCGAGCCTATGAGGAGTATCAGAACGACTCCCGTCCGGCCTTGGCTGATACGACGCATGATTTCAGCCCCTATAGCTATATCTTCATCGGCTGCCCTGTGTGGTGGATGACGACTCCGAAGCTAATCGATACATTCCTCGAGACCTATGACTTCTCGGGTAAGACAGTGATTCCTTTCACAACTTATTATTCCGGTACATATTCCTGTTTGACGAATATCGTCAATAAAACGCCAAACTCCAATCATTTGGAGGGCTTCGGAACCAATGGCACGAATAATCAGAGTTCCTACACTGCTGCTGTCGCTTCTTGGCTTCAGCGCATTGGTATTGCTGATCTTGTGACAAGCATTGACAAGGTAAACGTAGATAATTCTAAACGTTCCATGGCTATCTATACACTCGACGGAAAGACAATGGGGGATGACGTCACCACTTTAGCTGCCGGCACTTATATCCGGAATGGACGAAAATTCATGGTCAGATAAAGGCTGGATAGCTAACATAAAACAGATTACATGAAATATTATGAGGTTATGCGAAGGAAAGCTGCATTTTTAGTGTTGTCAGGTTTGCTCTTAGCCTGCAGCGCCGGAGGAGTGGAGGAAGCTATGGACACTGACACACCCAATACAGATACGACATCCGAGACGACTACACCGTCCACGACGAGAAATGGGGTTACGGTGAGCCAGACCACGCCATATCCGTCTTCTTATTCCACAGAGGCAGACCAGCGCGGAACGGTTGTGCATATCACATACAATACGCGTGACTATGTTAACCAGAACGGAGGCTCCCGTCAGAATGATGCTTATGTCTATCTGCCTTATGGCTATGAGAATAGCAATCGTAGATATAATATCATCTATCTCGTTCACGGACATTATGGTGACGCATCGACAACCTGGACAGCAGAGAATGGTATTCAGCGAAAAGTGCTTGACCATGCCATTGAGGATGGGGTGATTGAACCGGTCATCGTAGTCTCGCCTACTTACAACTACGGCAGTCCTACTCCCAACTATGTAGATGCCAGTCCTTACTGTCGAGCCCTTCCTCAGGAACTTCGCAACGATCTCATACCTTTGGTGGAAAGTCGCTACCGCACTTATGCAGAGACAACAGATGCTGCCGGACTACGTGCCTCACGCGATCACCGCGTCATAGGCGGCTTCTCCATGGGTGGTGTGACTACCTGGTTCGCTTTGGACGAGACGCTCGACCTCTTCGGTAAGTTCATCCCTATGAGTGGTGACTGTTGGTCGCTTGGGAGTTTTGCGGGACAGAACCGTCCCACACAGACCGCCGACAATCTCATACAGCGTATCCAGCAACAGGGTTATACAGCCAATGACTATCAGATTTGGGCTGCAGCCGGTACAAGCGATTCGGCTTATCGTGAGATTCTTGATCAGATAGAAGGTATGGCAACGCGCTCGGCTTGGTTCAACGCCCGTAATATGACTTTCCATGAGAAGGCAGGAGCCCGCCACGAGTTTCTCCCTTCTGTGGAATATGTCTACAATGCCTTGCGCGATTTCTTCCCGGGAGAAAGAACAACGGGGATAGCGACTGCCCGTGCCCATACCACGGATAATGTTCGGGTTTATGACCTTCAGGGACGACGTGTGTCGAGCAGCTATAAGGGTCTCGTCATAGAAAACGGAGAACTGCGATTCAAATGAGTTATGATTACGTCACATATGTGTCGGAAACGCGACGCATATGAGGCGCGATGACTTTACGACAAGAAAGACAAGAATAAATGGGTTGCAAGAGTTGTTCCGGTTGTTATAGTTGTCGGAATCTCCAACAACTTGGACTACATTAACAACAAATACATCAGATAAAGTTGTCAGAGTTTATTCTCGGAACGCCGAAGGTGGTGCTCCGAGATTTTTTTGTACAAAGCGAGTGAAGTAAGCGGGTGAGGAAAAGTCAAACTTATCAGAGATCTCCGTGAACGACAGTTCTTTCTCTAACAGCAACTGGCGGATATGGAGCGCAGCAAAGCGGTTGATCCAGTAGTTGGCACCCATGCCACTGACCTGTTTGCATACTTCAGAGAGATACTTAGCCGTGACACAGAGCTTGTCAGCGTAATAACCAATACCGCGATGGCGTACATACTCGCCTCTATCAAGCATAGCAAGAAATCCCGACATGACGGTTTTCGTCTGCAAACTGATGTTGACAATTCCTTCATTGTTATGGGCATGGAACTCATAAAAGTCGAGGAAGAGGATCTGTGTGCAGCATTCCATGATGTCTTCCTGGAAATGATGACTGTCATCGTTCAGTCGCTCTTCGATAGCATCATAGTCTCGCTTCAGACGCTTCTGCTGTTGCTCGTTGAGCTCGAAGATCGGATTATTGAAAAGGGAGAGAATACCCGTGATATCATAGTTGTTCTTTGGCGTACAGGTCCGCAGAAACTCAGGGGAGACGTAGATGCATACTGCCTCTAAATCGGCTGATGCATCACCGCCTTCGAACAGTCGCTGTGTTCCGATGATCATCGCCTCACCCCCATGCAGTGTGAAATGGTTGACATTATATCCGAAACTGAACGACCCTTTCAGGCAGAGCACATGAGCCACATAGTTGTAAAGGTCCGTTCCTCCTAACCGTTTGAGGTCATGGTCAATGATTACATTATTCTTGGTAAAAGCCATATTGTTGTCTCCCTATTCTAATTTGTTGCCAAAGATAACAATAAATATTGTTTTTGACAAATAAATGATTCAAAATAATAAATCTATCCGTAATTAGTATAAGATATAACAATTATATCTATATTACCTTTGCATTACATATTTAAAAGAGAAGTACTATATTAAACAAACAAATTATGAAGAGACTTGTTTTCTTTTTTAGCGCTACGGGCAACAGCCTGTATGTCGCTCGTGAGCTTGCCGGGGAGAATGGGAAGGTCCTCAGTATCCCTCAGCTGATGAAGAAAAAGCAGTTTGATTTTGAAGCCGACGAGATAGGCTTCGTGTTCCCTTTGTACATGCACATCGCTCCTTACCTCGTACAGCAGTTCATCACCCAGGCACATCTTAAGGCCGATTATTTCTTCACAGTCATCACCTTTGGTGCCAGAGACCTTAGTGCCGTGGAACTTTGGGAGACTGTCGCTGAGAAGGCTGGATATCATTTCGACTATTTGAACACCATTAAGATGGTCGACAACTGGCTGCACCACTTCGATATGAATGAGCAGAAAGCCATCGACAAGCATATTCCCGAGCAGCTTGAAGCAATCAAGGAAGCCATCAACGAGCGACGTAAATGGTGGCGACCGGTCAGCGATGAGGAACGGGCTACACATGCCTATGCTTATCATGCCTCTGGCCTCGATCAATATCAGGGCTTCCGCTTCCACAGCGAGTTTCATTTCGTGGTCACTGATGCTTGTATCCGTTGTGGCATCTGTACGAAGGTCTGTCCACGTGGCAGCTGGCATCTTGGCGACGACCGCGCGATGACTTCGGGTGCCTGCGACTACTGCTTAGCTTGCATCCAGAACTGTCCGAAGAAAGCTATCCAGTTTGCTCCGGTCCCCTCCATGCCTTTTCTCAAGCCCGAAGAGAATCCGCAGGCCCGCTACCGCAATCCGAATGTCACGGTGAAAGACCTAATAAATGCAAATCATCAGTACGACGATTAAAAAATCCCCCACAGAAAAATTTCTGCGGGGGATACCTGAAATGCAATCAATTTATCTGGTGAATCAAGATCTTAAAGTCTGTTATTTCAGTTTTTCTCTCAGTGCACGAGCCTGACTCTTGTTGTTGGCCATGCCCATATAGTCGAAGCCATACATGCCGGCAAAGCGACTCATGGTGTATTCACCGTCGTCGATCATCATCTTCGTAGGCGCTGCACCCTGATAGAGGAAGAAGAACTTTTTGCCCTTGAAACTGCCGTCTGGCACGGGTCCATAGAAACGCTCTAAAAGCGTACGTACCGATGCACAGATATTGTGCCAGTAGACGGGTGAACCCATGACGATGATGTCTGCCTGCTTCATCTTGTTGAGCACCTTGTCGAACTGATCGCCTTCGAGAGTTTGACCATACGCGTTGATACGATAGTCAGTCAGCTGCAGTGTCTCATAGTCGTAACCGTCGAGTAGCGCCTTAGCCAGTGCGGCTGTATTACCGTCGCGGTTGGGACTGCCATTGATGAATAAAATCTTCTTACTGTTTGTATTCATGTTTACCTCTCTCTTTTGATTCTTGCAGCTTGCTCCTCCAATAACGAGGAGGAGTGCTGCAAACAATGCTATAATTTTTTTCATGTCTAACTCTTATTAGCTCAAGAACTCAAAAACTCAGGAACTTAAGAACTCACAAACTCACATTACATCCAACCCATGAACATCTTTGTGATCTCAGGATCGTGATGACTCGGCATGATGAGGTTCTTGCCCGTATCGAGTTTAAGGATGGCATCCATGTCCTCAGGAGAGAGTGTGAAGTCGAAGATGTCAAGGTTCTGCTGCATGCGCTCCTTATGAGTAGACTTCGGGATGATGATGACGTTGCGCTGGGTGAGGTAGCGCAGTGCGACCTGTGCTGCGGTCTTGCCATACTTCTTACCGATGGCTGTCAGCACGGGATTGGTGAAGAAACCGTTCTTGCCTTCAGCCAATGGCCCCCATGCCATATGAGCAATGCCGAGCTCATCCATGTACTTACGGGAGATCTGTTGCTGCTGGAAGACGTGGGTCTCAATCTGGTTGACAGCCGGTGTGATCTCGTTGTTGTGAGCGAAGTCGATGAAGTGGTCGGGATAGAAGTTGCTCACGCCTATGGCACGAACCTTTCCTAATTTGTAGGCCTCTTCCAGTGCACGCCATGCACCGTAACGGTCGCCGTACGGCTGGTGGAGCAGCATCAGGTCGATGTAGTCTGTCTGCAACTTGTGAAGGCTCTCGTCGATGCTTGCTTTGGCGCGCTCATAACCGTAGTTGGCAATCCAGATCTTGTCTACCAAGAAGATGTCGTGACGATCCTGCCCGCTCTTCTTGATAGCCTCGCCTACACCCTCTTCGTTGCCATAAGCCTGTGCAGTATCCACCATGCGGTAACCAACAGAGAGAGCGTCGCTGACGCAACGCTCAGCCTCATTGGGACTAACCTGAAAAACACCATAGCCGATGATCGGCATCTCTACACCATTGTTCAATTTAATTGTGTTCATAATCCTATTTTTTGTTCTTTATTATTTTCGGTTGCAAAGTTAGTCATATTTTCCAATGGCGTTTTTACAAAAAAGGCGGTTCCGTTTACCTTTTGTTCTTAATAGTTGATTTTAAGTCTTGCATTGGTTATTCTATAGAAGGAGTTGCGACTATTTATCCCTGCAATTGGAGGCAACACACTTTTGTGACGTTCATGAAGCTGTAGCCGAGCGTACGTACAAAATGTTGGAGTACTTAGGATTAGATACTGACAGCATTGTTTTCCATGTAGAAGGTACAGGTGATGGCAGTGATACTGAATAAATATGTGTTGCTTTGCTGTGTGTCTCAAAGCTCTCTCAAATCGATAAATTTTCCTCAGACCACTTACAGACCATGCAGAGGTCTTAACAGACCTCATAGAAATTCTAAAATATCCTAATAGACAATAAGTTATTATTGCGTTATATTGTAAAATTGAAACTAAATTCCTATTTTTGTGAACGATAAGAATAGAGCCGACCCTAAATAGAGCCGACTTTTTTAGTATGAAGCAATTGATTGGACATGGATAAAAAGGAAAGAGAAGCCATCAGACAAAGGAGAGATGAAGCCATTGCGTTTGTGAATGCTGAGATGACAGGAAAAAAGAAAAGGTATACCGCCTTCGTAAAGGAGATCGAGGGTACTTCTTTGGAAGGGGGCGCACCGGGAATGGAGAAGTTGGGGGCTTTGATGTCGAGATGCCTTCCACAAGATTGCAAAACGATGCTTGAAACCGCCTTCCGCGTCTTCTTCGGTGATGGCATCGGGAAAGAACTTGAAGACGCATTCGATGCCAAGAAGTATGACGACCTTGCCCGGGAGTGTGTTGTCAAACGTAGGACCATTGCGGTCAGTTACGACGGGAACATATCAGTTACCGACAAGAAAGAGGAACCGTTCGATGGGCTGTATCTGGATATGGAGGAATATGAGAAGCTGAAAAAAAGCATACCGCCGATGATGCGGCAATCATTTATCGATACTTTGTCCTTTATGTTTGAGACAAAGGCGGAACTAAAGGAATACATGACGGCCATGAACAATTGCATCATGTTCCTCTACGTAGTCTTGGGCGTAAACGTCCCGACCATGTTCGAGAATCTGCGGACGATCGTCCGTGAAGAAAAAGACGAGACTGCCATCTTCGCCTACTACTATATATTCAAAGACAGGGGACTGCAGAAAGTGGCAAAGCTGCTGCCGTCCATTCTGCTGACCGGCGAGGCAGGATACCCGGGACTCGGGATATTCAGTGGGATCGTCGGAAATTTTGTCTCAGCCTCTACTGCCATGGGTATTCATGACAAAAGCTCATGGCGGGAAGTGATGGATGAGACAGACAGTGACGATTTGTGGAAAGAGGTGGCAAACGCTCTGCGCTATGCCGAGGATAACCACGGGCAGAAGAAAGAGTTGGTGTCATTGGAAGACATGCTGAAAGACGACACACACGGAGAAATCATGCTGGCGATAGGACAGTTCACAAAAGAGTATGACGAGTCCATTGCCATGGCCTATCTGCTCATAGCACTTGAAAGGACCAGCTGCATGAAGAGACATTACCCCTTCTCCACCTTTGTTGAAGCTGTCAACAAGCGGTTTGGAAAAGAATACACCTATCAGAAAGCACAGAGACGCTACAGTGAAATCAGCAGTATGCCCGGCATGCTGAAGGAGAATAAGAGCAGCATGAGGAAAGCTAAGAAGATCATTGAGGAATGGAAGGAGGTATTCCTCAACTGCAACGCCGGTGATTCTTGACGGCCAGCAACATGCCATTATACATATTTTACCAAGAGGGAAAAGCAATGGACTCACAGAGACTCCATTGCTTTTTTTGTTGCTATACATACTGTACAGAGGCTCAATGACATTCTATTTTTTGGTACAAAAAATTAAAGTGCTTTTCATTGTACCAAAAAGCTCGGAAAAGCCTGTTACCTTTGCAGCGAAATTTAATCTTATTACTACCACATGAAACATGTATTTACTTTCGAGACTTTATTGCAGACACCTGTCTGCATGATGACTGGAGAGCAGCTCGCTTTCCTTGTAAGTAACCTGCCAATGCTTAACAAGCAAGGTAACAAAGCATCCTCGGATGAGGAGTCAGCGAAGCCGCGCCGGCTGGTGTACGGCATCAAGGGCATTGCCGACACCTTCGGCTGCAGCATCCCCACCGCCAACCGCATCAAGCGGAGTGGCGTCATCGATGATGCCATCACGCAGGTGGGGCGCAAGATCGTCGTGGATGCTGACCTGGCACTCGAACTGGCAGCAAGTGCCAAAAAGAGAGGAAAGGAGGTAGCGTCATGAGTGAGAAACTTCAAAACAGTCAGAACTCCACGGGTGGAGGAAACACGGAAGGCGGCAGCACCGACCGCTATATCCGTGTGCGCACCGACTACTACAAGATTGTGGAAAAGCCGATGACCGACGGATCCATCGCCCAGCTGCTCATCAAGTGGAAGTACGGCACCATCAAGGCGGACCACGGAAGGGAATTTGCCGAGGAGACACCCTGCTACGACGACTTCATCATCTTTCCCGACAATGTCAATCCCCAGCAGGTGGTGGACGGCAGATTCTGGAACCTCTATCATCCGGTGCGGTTCAAGCCGGAGCCGGGCGAGTTTCCAAACATCGACAGGCTCATGGAGCACATCTTCGGGGAACAGAAGGTGTTGGGCTACGACTACCTGCAGCAGCTTTACCTCCAGCCACAGCAGAAACTGCCCATCATCGTACTCGTCTCGCGGGAGCGAAACACGGGCAAGTCCACCTTCATGCACTTCCTCCATCTGTGGTTCGGCGACAATGTGACCTTCAATACCAATGAGGACTTCGGCAGCCAGTTCAACGCCGACTGGGCAGGCATGCTACTCATCTGTGTGGACGAGGCCCTGCTCAGCAAGCGTGAGTATTCCGAGCGCATCAAGAACCTGAGTACCGCGCGATTCTATAAGATAGAGTCAAAGGGGAAGGACAAGGTGCAGCAGGAGTTCTTTGCCAAGTTCGTCTTCTGCAGCAACAACGTTGATAAGCCACTCATCATCGATCCGGGCGAGACACGCTACTGGGTGCGTGAGGTGCCGAAGCTGGAAAGCGACGACGTGGACTTCCTCTCAAAGATAGAGAAGGAGATTCCGCATCTGATGTATCACCTGCTGAACGAGCGAAAGATGTCAGTCTCAAACAAGGGACGCATGTACTTCGATCCGGCTCTTCTCTTCACGCCTGCCTTACAGCGCATCATGATGAACTCACGCAGTCTGGTGGAGGCGGCTATATACGATCTTTGCGACGACATCCTTTCATCGACAGGTGAGGAGAGCTTTTCCTTCGTTCCCGGTGACCTGCGGCTCATGCTCACGGACAAGGGCGTCAAAGCTGATGATGCGTCTGTCCGCCACGTGCTCAAGGATCTGTGGCGTTTGAAGCCTCATGCCACACCAAGCACCTATGTGAGATACACCTACGGTGCCGGTATCTACGGAAACTATGCCGGACAGTCGGCCAAGGGCAGGTACTTCACGGTGACGCGAGATTTGCTGCATGAAATAAGCGAAAAATGTAGATTTGTAGACAATGCAGGTGAAATCACTGAACATCAAGATGTTAGATTGTCTACAGAAGAAAGTCAGGCACCTTTCTGATGTAGACAGCGTAGACAGTCAAGCTACAACCAGCTACAAAGTTCAATCTGCTTGTAGACAACGTAACATGCTTGTAAACAAGATATTAGGATCTATTATCTACAAAACCATAAGAAAAACTGAATTATGTATAATACTAAACTATCTAAGCCCGATGACACAGATATCCTCAGACAGATATCCATCGCCTACTACCTCGACAACCAAGGCTTCAAGCCCGTCAAACGCCACCGCACCGGCAAGGAGCTGCTCTACCTCTCGCCCATGCGCAATGAGTCCAAGCCCTCGTTCAGCGTCAACACGGAGAAGAACCTATGGTATGACTATGGAACCGGTGAGGGCGGCGACATTTTTTCTCTCGTGCGGAAACTCTGGAATGTGGACTTCCACAAGGCGAAAGAGATCCTGCGTGACAAGGAATATAAAGAAATGTTCTACCGCCCCGTAGATACCCAGCTGGAGCGTGAGCGTCCCTCTCCCTTTACAGATATCCGTGCCTCACCATTGATCAGCAGCCATTTTCTCGACTATTGCGCCAAGCGATGCATAGACCCTGAGGTGGCGAAAGCGGAATGCCGTCAGGTGGACTACCAACTGTATGGACACATGAACTCCGCCATCGGCTTTGAGAACGACAAAGGCGGATGGGAACTTAGAAGTCCGTCCACAAAGATATGCACCTGCAAGGCCATATCCACAAGGCGAAAGCAAGATGGCAACACGACGGTTTGTGTCTTTGAGGGTTTCTTCGACTACCTCTCCTTCCTTACGCTGATGAAGCCGGAAGCGCGTCACAAATGTGACTATGTGATCCTGAACTCCGTCTCACAAGCCAGTAAGGTCGTTCCCATTCTGAGACCGTACAAGCATGTGCGCTGCTACTTTGACAATGACGAGGCAGGCCGGAATGCCTTCGGAATTGTCAGGAAAGATGTCAATGCCATATCTTGCTCGGAGAAGATGCTGCCACACAACGACGTGAACGACTATCTCTGTAGTCTGTGCGTAAGGAGTCCATCGGATGCTGACGCTGATTGGGAGGGCAAGAAGTGTCATTCGCTGCGAATGACGGAGGAGCCTTCTCCCGATGGTCGCAATGAGCAGTTGGGAATACATCACTAAAGTTATAAAAAAGTTATAAACAAATAAAGCTATACACCATGAAAAAACGCAAGTATTTTCGTATCACATTCAGCTGCTCTGAGGACGAGCTTAGGGCTATCAGGCAGACTGCAGCCGACTGCGGCATGTCCATGAGTATGTACTGCAAGAAGGTCGTACTGGGATTCAAGCCGAAGTACCGTCTCTCCGAGGAGGACATCAGTATGATGCAGGAAGTCCGCAAGGTGAAGGCGGACCTGCAGAGGATAGCCAACTACTTCAAGTACGGCAACCATCAGTTGCTCATGGAAGAGCTGGCGAAGGTCATCAGCAAACTAAAGACTGCGCTTTATGATTGCAACCGCTAAGAGCATCAGCTATGGCATGGCCAAGGCTGAGTATGATGAGAACAAAGTTATCAACGGCGTAAAGGTTGCCTCCGAGACTGCGCGCCAGAACGTCTATGGTGACAACTGCCGGGAAATCGTTGAGGAGATGACAGACGTGCAGCGCATCCGCTCGCCGGTCAGGAACCCGTTCCTCGACATCGTGGTGACACTGTCGGAGGAGGACTGTGAGAAGATTACCGCTCCTAACCAGTCGGAATGGCTCGTGAAGCTGTTCATGCACGACTTGATGACGGAACAGATGGGACTGAGTGAGGATGATTACGCCGGGATGCAGTGGATAGCATATCAGCATGAGCATACTGACAACAGTGACAGTCTCAGACACTGGCATATCCTCGTCAACCGTACGCTGCTTGACGGCAAGCTGGTCTCTGACTCCTGGATCGGGAAGAAAGCCGCGGCTACTGCCAACAAGATCAGCCGTGAATACGGACTCACCGACGCCGCTGTACGCTCCAGGGAGAACAGAAAGGATGTGTTTCTGGCTGCCTGCTTTGTTCTCGGCAACATGCGTCTCTACGACTTCAACCGGTATCTTGAAGGCTTGAACGCACTTGGCTACCGAACGCGTCTGGCGCTGAACTCCAAGGGAGAGGTACAGGGCTACTACATCACCGCACAGTCGGGAAGGGAGTACAAGGCAAGTGCTGTTGACCGCAGACTGACCATCGGCAGACTCGCTGTACTGCACGCCGGGCTGCACAAGGGCATGAAGGCGGCAGCGGCCAAAAGTCCGGGAAGGGCCTTCAGCATGCCGGCTCCCAATGTGCCGACAGTGAATGTGGAGAACATGCTCCGTGTGTTCAACACCGATGCAGTCATCTCATACTCTACCCCATCGCCTCCCAACGACAGACGGAGACGCGGAAAACGGTGGGAGGACATGAGCGATGATGAGAAGAGGCTGGCGGCAAGCGGCATGTCGATGTGAGAAGTCACAGACTCACAGACTCACATTGTCTCACACTCTCATTATCACATAGTAACAAAATAATATTTTAGAACAAACTTTTAATAACCAGCACTTTGCGAGTCGCTCGTGATGTGCATAAAAACAAGTTAACATGAGCTATAACAAACGACAGGGGCAATACGCCCCGAAACAGAACAGTATTCCACAGCCAATTGCGATTGGTGCTTCCGGCTCCCAGCAGGAAAGAGGAAACGCAGTCCCGAAAATTGGCCCGTCACCAGCAACCGTAAAGCCGGTCACGGCCTCGAAGGTCTCGGAAGAAACCATCAAGCGTGCCGACGAGTATGTCGAGGGACGGCTGAACGAGTTTACATCTGCCATCAACAACCTCAAAGATGCCATTGAGGGCATTCCGGCCACCGTTCCTATCGCGATACCGGAAGATGTCCAGGCGAAGATGAAGGCGTTCAACAAGACCGTCGAGAACCTTCCAAACGCTCTCCAAAAGGTCGATGTGATCAAGACTGTCACGGACCGGTGGATGATAAAAATTCTCTTCTTTGTAGCTGGCGTCGCTTCGGTAAGCATACTGATGGCGGTCTTTGCCGGAGAGAAGTATTCCGCTGCCATCGACAAGGAACTGGCGGCGGAGGCTAAGGTTCACTATGCCGACTCTGTCCTCAAGGAGGCCAGGAGCATCATGGTGGTCCGCGAGACGTACCATGACTTTGGCCGGTGGATGGTAAACCGGTACGGGACTAAGGGCAAGGAGTTTGACAGGTTTCAAAGGGAACGCATAGCTGTGGGAAAAAGAAAATAATGTCTAATATTCTCACACACTCACATTGTCACACATGTGAGTGTGTGAGAGCAAAACCAAACCTCATGAAACACCAGAACAATGTTATTATCGTCTTTGCTAACCAGAAAGGTGGCGTGGGCAAGTCAACACTATGTCTTCTCCTGGCGAACTATCTCGTCTATTGGAAGAAGAACGTCTGCATCATCGACACGGACTTGCAGCAGTCGGCAAGCTTGCAACGTCAGATCGACGAACAGCAGTTCGGCACGGAACCGCCGTATGTTATCCAGTCCTTCCCCATCGCGGACACGGCAACGATGCAGCAGCTGATGGAGAACGCACAGGAGTTCGACGGCTATGTGCTCTTCGACGCACCGGGCAACATCAAGGATGACGGACTTGCCGTCATGCTGGCCTATGCCGATGCCATCGTCTGTCCGTATGAGTATGAGACGAAGTCGCTCGTCTCCACGCAGACCTTCGTCGGTGTGCTGGAACAGCTGCGGGAGCTGAACCCTCAGATGAAGACCCGGCTGTTTCTCGTACCCAACAAGGTGGACACACGTATCGGCACCGCTGCCGAATGGAAGGCATGGATGGAGCACGAGCGTGTCCTGGCACAGCACGGGACCGTTACTCCGAGGGCCGGATACCGCATCCAGATGCGACGCGTCAATACCTACGACTTGCTGGATGACCAGAAGCATGCCGTATACGACACATTACGGTTTATCATTCAATCTTTAAGAACACCGAACCATGAGCAGAACTAAAGGTATCGCCCTTCCCGGCAAGAGCATGGAAGAGGCAACGAGAAATGCACAAAAGGATTTCCTCACGAAGGATCAAAAGACTGTTGATACAGCGACCGTTAAAAGCGGGGCGGAGGAATCGCCTATTGTTTCAGAACCGTCACACAAGGACAGGAATGCCACGCACACCGATGACCTGCAATGCCTTGAAGCCGGCATCGACAGATACACGGGCATCAAGGAGCATGGCATGAGCGTATGGGTGGTAGGAAAGGTGAAGGTCAAACTCGATGAGCTGAAGTTCCGTTCCCGCAATACGATCGGGTGTCGTGCCTTCACCAACGCCGCCCTGGAGTTTGTCCTTGAAAAGTACGGCAACGAGCTTGTCAGGATGTTCAAGAACAAGTAGGCAGCAGAAGATGCTGTAATGTTATTACTCACAGACTAACAATGTCACAAATGTTAGTCTGTGAGTTTTGAGCAGAGTCAATCAGACTGCCGTATGAATCTTCTAATCCTTTCGTCAACAATCCTCAAATACGTTCGTTTCATCTTGTCGGTAAGGAAACTTCCGTCTACCAAAATTCGTGTTTCCTCCGGTATCAACATATATTTATCAAGTATTTTATTTACGCGAAGACTTGCAATTCCTATTTGCGTACCAAAGCGTTCAAAGTCGGTTCGGCAGGGGTGGCCTGTCCGATCGTAGACATCACTTTTCTCTATGTTCGGAGACAACCCGCCATCAAGTCCCAAGTCATCACCATTAACGTGTAAACTCGTGTTTAAGAGGTCGTAAGCAGGTGACAAACGATAATCATCACCCAAACGAATGAGAGAAAAGTTTTTAAGATGATCATCACCATTGCCATAGATATAGTTGAAAACAACGAGCTCAAAGAACCGTTCCATATCAAACTTCCAGGCCGCTACATTTGCTTTCAGTGCTATTGCTATGTCTTCATAGCAGCCACTATACTTGAAATGCAGGCCGTCAGTTTGTTCGTTGCAGCCTACAAGAGCTGCAAAATCGTCCATAGGAGCTTTTGCGCCGTCCGGTAGTATGTCGAAACGTTTGGTAATATACACGGGCTGTCCGTCTTTGGTAAAACATAGTCCGTTTGCAGCCGTCACAATGCCATACACCTGTGAGGCTATTTGCATCGTGAGGTTCTCATTGGCAGGAATCTGCTTCCTTTCAACCAAAGTTTTGTCCCAAGGAGCTGGCTTTAGGATATATGTTGATCGTTCATTCTCTTCTGCTATGCGCACCTTGCCGTGGTCAATGACCGCGGGAAACTTCTCCTGTACACCGGATACAGATATACGACGCATAGCATTAGTCGCTATCTCACTTGCACCGAATTCCTCAATCCCGAAATCAAGGAAAGGAGAGATTTTATGCCCGTCAAACAGTTTTTTTATTGCCGTGGGGCTGTAAGTTGAATATCCTCTCAAAAGCATAGAGGGGCAGTTCTGTATCTTAATCATCTTTATGCTTTCTTATTTCTACGGCACCTATAAAATCTTTGTCGGCCATGGCTGACAGAATACCAAACAAGTCTTTCTCATCTATTCTTAATGCACGGCATATCACTTTTCGATTCGCCCCTTCTGGCAACAAATTGGAGAAAAATGGGAACAAATGCTCTGACCGATAGGGTTCCTTGCGTTTGGGCAGAGTGGCGGAAATGGAATAGCCGTCTGAGCATAAGTAGCTATTGTCGTAATTAAAAGTATAATCACGACCAGGCACTCGCTCGGTCAATACCCCTGCTCTATTATCATTAAAGTATACGTCCAGTTTCCTCATCGTTCATCTGTTATTTATGGTACTACCTTTCTAACCTGATAGTTAATCTCCATGCCAAGAACATCAAGAATCTTCTGCACAGTCCTAAGTGAAGGATTACCGTGTCCACGCTCAATATCTTTCACCGTAGCGAGGCTCACCTCTGCTATCTCCGCTAAATCCTGTTGGGATATTCCCAAAGTCTTGCGTCGTGATTTCATTGTCTGCGCCAAATCCATAGTCTACTATATTAAACTCTCAGTGCAAAGATAAGAATAAAAATTGAAAAACACAAGCAAAAGTCTAATAAATTACACTTGTAGACATGATTTTGTTCATCCAAAAAAATTTATGTTAGCCGGTACATCTGCCTTGGATGATTGGGCTCGTTGGGGTATTTACGCTCTATGGAGTTATCTAATAGTGCTGGCGTCACGTAGTTCTCACGGAATGTCATACGGCTCTTTAGACCACATACCTGCATCATAGACTTCATAGACATGAACTCATTAGACATATTTAATATAAGATCTTGAACTTGGATGGTACCTGGATGCTACTTGGATGGTACTTGGATCCTTTTTGTCCATAATTTGGGTCGTAGTTGAGTCGTAGTCGGGTCGTTGAAACGTCACAGTGACCATACCCTTGTCTACCGACCACACCGGTCATGCCTATCCCATCAGCCTTCCGCCGCTCCCACGCATAGAAGTCTGGATGATGGGCACGTAACCGTTCCTCAAACAACTCACGAGGCATTTGCTTTGTCGTACTTTCCACTCTGTAGTACGGTTTGCCGGCATAAGTATTCTTTCAGCTCTCCGGTGCTTTTCTTGAGTTCCAATGTGACGGACTCGTCCTGGTCTATCAATTTTTGTATGTCGTCGATGGTCATAATATTCATTTTTAGAGTACAAAAATACGAAGATTCTTTCAAAGAATTCTATTTGTTGCTCATCATTTTTATAAGTAGCGCCTGCATCTGCTCCTTTGTCATATTGGGTATGTCGTCTATCGTCGGCTCATCCTCCAGACGAAGCAGACGACGGTTATACTCGAATTGCTTGTTCAGGGGATAGGAGGACAGATAAAGCTGGGTGACTGTCTTTTGTGTAGAATGTCCCATACTCTCAGAAATATACTGCATGTCAACACCAGCATTGCGCAGGTTAGTGGCAAAAGAATGGCGTGCCCATGTGCCAGAGATTCGCTCTTCCCATCCAAAGATGTCCTTACAGATCATGTGCAGCCGTTTGCGAACATTCTGGTTTTCCTGTTGAATGCGTCGATGCTTCTCCTCTGTCGTCTCAGCTCCTTTAAGAATCTCAGGAAAGACCAGCGCCCCTTTCTCAGGCTTGGCACCAATGTCATTAATGATATTCTGCAATGGCTCAATGATAGGGATGATTACCTCTGCTCCATCCTCACTGCGTTCTGTAGTCTTCTTGCGTTTGAAACGGAATGCCTTGCCACCGGTGGAATAGTAATAATCATCATAGGTGAGAAAAGCCTCATCGGCAAGGTTGAAGCCGTTGCAAAGATATTGAGCCAGAAACAGTCCAAGGGAGAAGTGGACGTTCGGTGTAACATCACACGGCCATTGCTCTGGATAGTCCTTCTCCATAAACAAATCATAGAGTTGAGTCATCTTGTCAACGTTGAGAAACTCACCCTTGCGTGTTGCCCCTCGTGGAATGGAAATGGTGTCTCTACCGCGCTTGTTCGAGAACGGATACTCTACGTTTAGCATATAGCCACGTCTGATACATTCATTCCAAATTACCCTACACACACGGAGATAGATACCACGCGTGGTATCTGAGATCTTGCCAATCCGCTTTCTGCCACGTTTCACTCCATTCAACATGCCTTCATTCCATTCCGAGAGCAATTCCTTGTCTATTTTGAAGCCTTTGATATTGTCCTCTCCAAGAATTTTCTTGAACGAGTTCAAACCACACTGATAACTCTCGGCAGTGCCATATCTATCCTCCTTCTTCAGATTATCAATAACCTCCTGCCACACCGTTAGAAAGTTGACATTCGAAACAAGGCCATTGCCTGTAATCGCATTCCTAATGAGTTCCAGCGATAGCTCGTGTCCAACATTCAGCCGGGCCAACATATCGCTATATTCGCCGAGTATGGAAATCCACTGTCGCTTAATCTCGAATTTAGGCGACCGACTGGTCTGCACATTACATATCTCAGAGAAATCCTTCTCCGAGTAACTGCCGCCCACATGATGGTACCATCGTTTACGGCTGATGGTAAAGCGAACTGACAAAGGATATACCTTCACGTCTTTTCGTGAAGTGCGTTTGTCGAGGGTAATTGATACGGTACAGTTCCGTTCAATATAGTTACCGTAAGAGGTCTTTAAGTTGGAAGTCATAGTAATCGGGCATTTAATTGTGAGGACATGGCTTCATAAGGAATAACGGACTAAAAAGTGACGAACACCAAGCGAACACGCACCCCTATACGAACACGCATATCACGAAATATCGTTTAATGCCACAAATATACTAACTTTCTGATAAACAACCAAATAAACAAGAAATTAAATTTCATAGAAAATCACCAGAAGCTATTCATAATCCGGAGGTCGTGGGATCGTGGCCCACCCCCGCTACACTGAAAATCAAGGAGTTACGAAGATTTCGTAACTCCTTTTTCTTTTATCGGGAAAACAATGGGAAAACATAACTCATTTGAAAACAGCATGATACGCCACTTTCTATCACCCTTATTTTCTTCCGTTCCACAAAATTACCAAGTATCTTGCCACTTCACGACAGACGAAAATCCGTCCGAAATCTGAAACGGGAAAACAATGGGAAAACAAGGATTTCAGAAAGCGACCTCCAGACCTTATGAATAATGGAAAAGACATGAGCCTTCTTTTGGCGATGTCTATCGCTCCATCTTGCGGATGGCGCCTAAACTCCTCTTATCTTCCTTGGCATCATAGAACGCGTTGAGCACATCACGGAAAATGTCGTTGGGCGAGACCGCATCGAAGAGGGTCATCGAGGATCGCAACTTGCGTGCATCGATAGGACTGCCCATGACGGTGACAATGTCCTTGCCATGATGCGTCAACATCGCTTGCGTCACTTCACGCAGACGGGCTCCGAGCACGGGATGCGAGAGATAAGCCTTCGCCTCCTCCACATCGGCAAGTCCATATATCCACGAGTAGGAACTGTGGCCGAGCCCCCGCAACTGTGGGAAGATATACCATATCCAATGGCTGCATATTTCGGAGCATGTTCCCCCACTTTTCGGAGCATACCCCCAGGGCTTATTTCGGAGCATAATAGGTCAAAAATGTTGGAATATACCTGATTTCGGCCTTTTATTTCGGAGCAAAGTGGGACAGCAACGCGGAGGAAGGCCGGAAGGCTACTTTATTTCGGAGCAAAACGGGTCGTTTTGATTTTCTATCTAACTGTCAGAGACCTTGTTTCGGAGCAAAATGGAACACTTCCCTCCCCAACTCGCAGTGCTTGTCACGGAGCAAAGTCCCCCATCTGGCAAAATAGCGGTACATTTGCAACTCAGATTACCATAAAAATTCGAGTATCATGGCAGCAAAAAGTATTGAGATGTCAAAATTGAAAGAACTAATCAGGCTCCACAAGGAGCAAGTGTCAAACCGCAAGATCGGACGTATGCTCGGCATGGACAAGAAGACTGTCGGCAAGTATGTCAAGCTCGTGGACAAGGATCACATAGGACTGGACGGCTTGTTGAAGTTGGAGGATCCTGTGCTTGAGCACCGCTATACGGGCGGTAATGCAGCGTACAGCGAGAAACGCTTCCAGGATCTTGCCGGGCGTTTGGAGTATATCACAAAGGAACTGGGCAAGACCGGCGTGACGATGTATCTGCTTTGGGAAGAGTATCGTAAGGACTTCCCCAACGGCTACAGCTACACGCAGTTCTGCTTCCATGTTGGACAGCATTTGAAGGCACACCACCTGTTTTATGTCATGAAGGAGAACCGCGAGGGCGGCAAGGAGATATTCTTTGACTTCACGGGGCAGAAACTCAGTTATGTCGACCGTGAGACTGGGGAAATACATGAATGCGAGGTGTTCGTATCAAGTCTTCCAGCCTCTGATTACGGATTCGCACTTGCCGTGCCCAGCCAGACTATAGACGACTTCGTATACGCCATCAACAAATGTTTCAAGGCGATTGGAGGAACGCCCAAGATAATCGTTACGGACAATCTGAAGGCCTCCGTAGTTAAGGCTGACCATTACGAGCCGGACATCAACCATGTCATGGAGAGCCTTGCCAACCACTATGGCTGCGTGGTCATCCCGGCAAGGTCTATCCATCCGAAGGACAAGGCCCTGGTAGAGGACCAGATCCGGCTCGTCTACAGGCGCGTGTTCGCACCATTACGGAATATGACGTTCTATTCCATAGAGGAACTTAACAAGGCCATACAAGAGTGTATGCTCAAGCATAACCAAAGACGAATGCAGCAATACAGCTGCACACGCGAAGAGCGCTTCCGTGCCATAGGCAAGCCCAATCTGTGTCCTCTCAACTACAATCCGTACCAGGTGGAGTATGAGACGCTGCTGACCGTAGGGAGCAACAGCCACGTATATCTCGACCGCGACAAACATCTTCGACAAAGCCAAAGGACGGGACAACGACCGTATCATGCAACTCTCAACATGCGACTACCTCAAAACCGGTGCATCTGTGCTTATATCAGGCCCGACGGGAGTTGGCAAGAGCTATCTCGCCACTGCGCTCGGACGGCAGGCTTGCATGTACGGCTACAAGGTCAACTACTACAATATGCAGAAGCTGAGTGAGGCCATAAACATGGCACGGATAGAGTCGAGCATATCCAAGTTCTTCGACAAGCTGTCCGGCATCGATCTGCTTATCGTGGATGACTTCGGACTTGTCAAGCTCAGCGGGCAGCAACTCATAGACTTTATGGAGATCATTGAGGACCGGCATGCAAGGAAGTCAACCATCATCGCAAGCCAGTTACCGATATCAGACTGGTATGATGTCCTTGCGAAAAACAAGACCATAGCAGACTCGATCATCGACCGAATAGTTAAAACTTCATATTGTTTTGAGTTAAAAGGAGACAGTTTAAGAAAATAGTTATTAATTTTGCCGCACCATCTGTATCGCCATGTTCAAAGTGGGGGAATATGACCGAAACAGGTGGGGGGCTTGTGCCGAAATAAGCAACTATTGCATGGAGCATGGGGTAGAGTATGACAAATAATAAGGCAATGCAACAACATAGAACAGAAATTCGGAAAAAACAGTATTGATATTGAGGCGCTGCGCGAGTTCTTTGCAAGCAAAGCGGCATAGCCGAGCATTGCGAGCGCGAGGGTAAGGAGGGGACTTACCGTAAGGGCGTCCGTTCTACAGTATAACTGAATAAAACAAAGAGCAATATGGTACAGATAGACGATTTCTTTATGTACGAGAACCGCGTGGAGGGCATCACCGATGCCGACTACCAGAGGGCACAGCCTTACGTGGAGGCGGCGCAGGCTTTCGCGCAGACCACTTACCAGAGCATCTACATCATCGACTACTACCGCAAGAATATCCTCTATGTGTCGGACAATCCGCTCTTCCTTTGCGGACACACTGCCGACGAGGTGCGTCAGATGGGCTACGGCTTCTACCTGAGCCATGTGCCCGGGGGCGAGGTGCCGATGCTGACCGAACTGAACCGCTCCGGGTTCCTCGCCTTTTACGACGAACCTATGGAGAACCGCCGCCAGTGCATGATGTCCTACGACTTCCATATCACCCACGGCGCCCGTCTGCTACTCGTCAATCACAAGATTACGCCCCTTGCCATGACCACGGAAGGCCGCGTCTGGCTCGCCCTCTGCACCGTCTCGCTCTCGCCCCACAAGGAGGCCGGACACATAGAGTTTTTTCAGTTCCATACGGGCGAGAAGCGCGAGTACTCACTGGAGAGCCACCGCTGGAAGAGCCGCGAGACCATCACCCTGAAGCCCGAGGAAAAGCAGATTCTGACGCTCTCAGCTCAGGGCTACACCATGAAGGAGATAGCCGAGAAGATGCTCCGCTCGTTCGACACCGTGAAGTTCTACCGCCGCCAGATTTTCGGGAAGCTCGACGTGCAGAACGTCACCGAAGCCCTCGCCTTTGCCACCAACTACGGCCTCGTATAAGCCGTCATCCCCACGATTTTAACATATTTTGTTACCCAAATGGGTAATTTTTCATCCCTGTGATGCAGAATTACCCATTTGGATAGTAGATGTATTTGGTAGTTTCATTTATTTTGCGGGCAAAAAGTCGTAAAAGATATGAAAAGATTGATTCTATTTTCAATGATGTGCCTCATGGTGATAGCCTCGACAGCACAAAACATCAGTGGCAGGGTGATTGACGAGCAGGCCAAGCCGATGCCGTTTGCCAATGTTGTGCTCGTCAGCCGTGCCGATTCCGCTTTCATCGCAGGAACCATGACCAAGGACGACGGAACATTCAGCATCAGCACCGACAAACAAGATGGTCTGCTGAAAGTGACAAGCGTTGGATATACGACAAAGTATCTCGATGCACGGACGGGCAATGTGGGCGATATCCAGATGCAGCCCGACACGAAAGAGTTGGGTGAAGTGGTGGTGAAGGGCGAACGTCCACAATATAAGATGACCGCGGGAGGCATGACCGTCAATATTCAGAACTCGCTGCTGAAGGATGTCGGCACGGCTGACGATGTGCTGTCGATGCTGCCACAGGTACAGGGTGGCGACGGCAACTTCACCGTCTTTGCCAAAGGTACACCTGAAATCTACATCAACAACAAGAAAGTACAGAACGCCCGCGAACTGAAGCGGCTGAAGTCCACCGACATCAAGAACGTGGATGTCATTACCTCGCCTGGTGCCAAGTACAATGCAGAAGTCGGGGCGGTCATCCGCATAAAGACGAAGAAGTGTCAGGGCGACGGCATCAGCATGGAGGCATCCAGCCAAGTAAAATATAACGAGAAATGGACAACCTACGACGATACCACGGTAAAATATCGCACGGGCGGTTTGGAGGTGTTCGGAAACATGATGATCAATAACGACAACCATTCCGAGGACAATACAATAACGACTGACATCCGGGCAAACGGTAATCACGTAAATATTGTACAAGTTTGTCCCTCCAACTTTTGGTACACCATGCTTGGCGGACAGATAGGAGCCAGTTACGACTTCAACGATGACAATTCTATCGGTTTCTCCTATACTTTAAGCGGCTCGCTCTATGAGGGAGGAACGGCTCAGACACAGCAGACCATCACACGAAACAACGCCCTCGAAGGAATGGTTGACCAATTTATTGAAATGAATTTAAGTGACCGCCCACAGCATGAGGCAAACATCTACTATGTGGGCAAGGCCGGGAAACTCGGCATTGACTTCAACGGCTCGTGGATATGGGAGAAAAACATGCGCGACCAGGCATCCTTTGAACATAGTCTGCAACTGGCCGACCGTACCGTGACTACCCACAACGAGAACCGCAACCACATGTTGGCAGGAAAACTGGTGCTGACCTATCCGATATGGAAAGGCGAACTGAGTGCTGGCACGGAAATGTCACGTTCCAACAGCCACGGAATCTATAGTAATGTGGAGCAAGTGATGGCTCCGTCCAATGATGAAATCAAGGAAAGCAATGTAGCGGGATTTACCGAATACAAGTTGAAGTTGGGTGATTGGAGTCTCAACGGCGGACTACGTTACGAGACCGTCACGTCCGACTACTATTCCTTCGGTCAGTACCAAACAGAGCCGAGCCGCAAATACCACGATCTGTTTCCGAATATCTCCGTCGGCTGGCAAAAGAACAAATGGGGCATCCAACTGGGCTATAACAAGCGCATCAGCCGCCCCAACTATCAGGCTCTGAACTCAAACGTGCAATACGATAATCGCTATGAGTACGAAGGCGGAAATCCTTTGTTGTGTCCTACCATCAAGCAGAACCTCGACCTTAACGTCACCTACTCATGGCTGAACTTCACAACAGGCTACAGCCACAACAAGGATTTGCGACTGAACTTTGGCTATCTGTATCAGGAAGGAACAGAGATCACCATCTGGACCAACCGCAACTTCGACAAGTTCGAGAGTTTCAACACTTCGCTGACTGCCTCGCCCAAATTCAGTTTCTACAGTCCCACGCTGACATTGAGCTATTGGAAGCAGAACTTCGACACCCAGGCATACGGCCTCGCCACAAAACGCAACAAACCTGAATGGCAGATAAACTTCCGCAACTGGTTCACCATTAACAAAATCACGAAGGCGATGCTCTATCTGCATTATTCCACCAGCCACGATTATGGCTTTAACCACTATGCTCATGAATTTAACATCAACGCGCGAGTACAGAAGACCTTCCTCGACGGCAACCTCACCGTAGCCCTCTTTGCCAACGACATCTTCTGCAATCTCCGTGAACGATGGACGGGTTATTATCCCGTTTCCACAACGGCAAAGGATGCTTATGTCTATACACAAAGCGTCGGTGCATCGCTTACATATAACTTCAACGCCACAAACTCAAAGTACAAAGGTACGGGTGCTGGTAATGAGGAAAAGAAAAGGCTCTAAAACATCCCAACTATGCAGAACAACTTCAAATACATAAATCTCTCATGGGCCGTGGTGGGCATTTGCGAAAATGATCGCCAGCCCCTTTTGGTTCATATCCCAGGCATCGACAAGGATGAGGCCGCAGCCGTGGAGCATTACGTCATCGGCTACATGGCCTTCTGGCACATCGCCTTTGTAAATGAAGACCACCTCGTACCATGCCGCGACGACACCCTGCGTAACGAGGCCCGGCAGAAGATAGACCGCTACATCGCCGACCATCCGCCCGTCGAGACCTTCCCCCGCTTCTACCTCGTTCTTCTTCGCCAACCCATCGCCCCGATGGAACCCGATGGCATGAGCCGCGTGTATCAGATGTAAAATAGGCAAATGTCAGACAAATGTCAGGAAAGACATTCGTTTGTCAGGCATAAATGACAGGGCAAGTTCAACATAGAAGTGCAATCGGTGGACAGGTATAACCTAAATAACCTATACCTGAAAACACCGAGGGGCCAGGGGGCGAGCAGCCCCCATAAGCGATCTTAAACGGCAGAAGAGATTAGCAATGCATAAAATCGAGTAGGAGGTAAACACTAATCACAGGTGCTTATCTATTTTCGTGTTCACGTCCTCTCACACCACCGTACGTGCGGTTCCGCATACGGCGGTTCCTCGTTAGGG
>CAVKHS010000010.1:0-95705 GCA_963656095.1 Paratractidigestivibacter sp. | reverse complement strand
TTCTATTTTAATAACTTATATTTAAATCGTTTCGTTTTAACGGGACACTAGTGATGAGATTTCTATTTAGTCCATTCTTTGTTGATGGTGAAAGGAAAATGGTTGCTGCCTGAGGATTACCATCCGGCATTCTGCTTGAGCAGGTTGTTGGAGCGCTGGATCTGAGTGAGCGGAATCTGGCAGAAGCCTCGCTTGCTCTTGATGTTCTCGGCCTTGATGGTCACCGTTTCTTCCCTGCCGCCGGAGATGACTCTCTCTCCACTGGCGGCAATGGTGTTGGCAGCCACATCGATGCCCTGGCGCAGCAGATCCCAGTAGCGAATGCCCTCGCCGACGAACTCAAGCTTGCGCTCTTTGATGATGTTGCTCTCCGTGGCAGGCAACTCGCGGTAGCCGTTGCTGATCGTGCCGTCGCTCTGCGTGAATGCACGTTTGCGCACCTCATTGAAATAGGTCTGAGCCTTCGGCGAGCCGAGTTCTGCTGCCATCAGCAACACGTCGGAGTAGCGCATGAGCACGTAGTCCTGGGGCTGGGAGATCTGGAAGTCACCAGCCATGAGGCCCTGATAGTAGTGCGTCATCGACCAGGAACCGTCAGTGCCCTTGGTCCACTTCGAGCGAGGCGTGTATTTCTTGATAGCGAAACCAGTGTATTCGCGCTGGTCTGAGGCCACCTTCTTCCAGGCATCGAGCTGCGTGATGCCTTCCTGAGCCATGTTGATGATCGAAGCACTCTGTCGGCTGTCGCCGGTGGCGAAGTCGTTCCATGTGGCTGTGGTCACCGTGGCACCACCCCAGCCCTGGCCATAGGGCACACAGATCGTACCGCCGGTGCGCAAGCCAAACATCACGATGGAGCGATTGCCGGCGTTGTTGCCGTTATAGTCACCGGTGTAGTTGAACTTCATGCTCAGCACGGTCTCGCTGTTGCCATCGCCGGTATAGGTCGAGTCGTTGGTCCAGTTGCCGGCAGCGTCCTGCACCCAGTTGTCGCTGGCAGCGGGCCAGAGGTTCTTGAAATGCGGCACGAGGCTGTACTCTCCGCTCTCGATGACATTCTCCAGACCGGCCAATGCTTTGGCTGCCGTCAGTCCGCCGGGCATCTCCTTGCGTTCGTTGTTGTTGTAAACGCCGTCGTAGAAGAGATAGACACGGGCGAGCATGGCCTCAGCAGCATACTTGGTGATGCGGCCATCGTTGGCTGCTGCCTGACTCTTGGGGTAAGCGTTGGCCGGGATATTGTCGGCCGCGTAGGTCAGATCGTTGACGATGAGCGCATAGACGCTGTCGGGATCGGCCTGAGGAACATTCTCGTCGGTAGGCGTAGTGAGCAAGGGAATGTGCTCGAACATACGTACCATATCGAAATAGCACAGTGCGCGCATGGCACGTGTCTCGCCGAGGGTGCGGCCCTTGACGGCGTCGGAGCTCCACTGCGTGCCCTGAGTCTTGAGCAAGAGCTCGTTGCAGTTGTAGATCGCCTTGTAGTAGTATTCCCACAGATCGTTGTAGATGTTGGTCTGTGAAGCGTCTTGGCTGATATCGAAACGGTCGACGACCTGGGAGTTGCGGGCGTCGTTGGCACCCGTACCGCCGAAGCACTCGTCGCTCATATACTCTGCTGCCATCTGGAAAGTAAAGGTCGGACCGAGTGACACGGTGCCTTGCCAGCCGTCGTAGCAACCGATGAGGGCGCGGTCAGCGTCGTTCTGGCTCTTATAGTAGTTGCCCGTCGACGTCTCTGTCTTCGACGAGACATCGAGGAAATCATTGCCGCAGGAGGTCAAGCCCAAGGAGAGCAGTGCCGTGGCGGCGATGGTGAATATCTTGGTTTTCATTGTCTTCTGAGATTAAAGGTATTAGAACTTGAGATTGATACCGACCAGACAGGTGCGTGGCCGTGGGTAGTAGCCCAGATCCACACCGCTGACCCATCCGTCCATACCGTAGCCCACTTCAGGATCCATGCCGTTGTAGTGCGTGAAGGTGAAGGCATTCTGCACCTGGAAATAGAGGCGCGCCTGCGAGATGTAAGGCGTGTGGATGAGCTTGGCGAAGTCGTAGCCCAGCGTGATGTTGCTGATGCGGAGGAACTTGCCGTCGTGGATGAAGAGATCAGAGAACTGATAGTTGATGTTGGTGTTGGTCACGCGTGGGATCTTGTTGCTCGTGCCCTCACCGGTCCAGCGGTCGAGGATCTCTGTGGTGTAGTTGGCCGTGGTGGTACCCACGTTGCGATAGCTCTGCACGATCTTGTTACCGGTCTCGCCGTTGGCAGTCACGGAGAAGTCGAAACCTTTGTAGTCGAAGCCCAACGAGAAGCCGAAAGTGAAGTCCGGCATACCGTTTCCGAGGTTGACCTTATCGGCATCGTTGATCTTGCCGTCGTGGTTGACATCATAGTATTTCACGTCGCCGGGCTTGGGATCAGCCTGCAGCACACCATTGCCGTTGGCGATCCAGTCTTTGATCTCCTGCCCGTTCTGGAAGATGCCGGCTGTCTTGTAGCCCCAGAAATAGCCGATGGGCTCGCCGTTGCTGGCGCGATAGAACTCCGAAGAGTTGTCGTAGAGCTGATTGGTCTGTCCGTGGATGATGCCGTCCTCGTTGGGGATATTGCCGACCTTGTTGTGGTTGTAGGCACCATTGACGTTGACGAAGTAGTTGAAGTCGCGGCCGATGCGGTCGTTCCAACCGAGACCTACCTCCACACCGATGTTTTTCACATCGCCACCATTAATATATGGTGCACCCGTACCTGCCGTTGCGAGGATTGGCGGCTGCACGAGCCAGTCCTTCGTGGTCTTGTAGTACCAGTCGAAGTTGACGTTGAGCTTGCCGAGTACACGGGCGTCGAAGCCGAAGTCGGTCTGCTCAGAGGTCTCCCAAGTGATGTTTTCGTTGGCGAGACGCGTCACGCGTGCGCCCCACTGGTCGGCTGCTGAACCCTTCGTCGTACCAAAGTTGTAGTAGACATTGTTGAAGGATACAGGTGCGGTGTACATGTAGTTACCGATGTTTTGGTTACCGACCTGACCCCAGCTGCCGCGCAGTTTGAAGTAGTCGACGACCTTTGCCAGAGGCTTCCAGAACTTTTCGTTGCTCATCACCCAACCGGCGCTCACCGAGGGGAACCAGCCGAAGCGGTGGCCACGGGCAAAGCGGCTGGAACCATCGCAGCGCAGTGTGGCCGTGGCCATGTAAGTCTCTTTGTAGTTCCACGACAGACGGCCGAAGTAGCTCACTATGCGCTCTTCGTCCCAAGGCGAACCGCTGGCACTGAGTCCTTCCTCCTGCGACTTGGCGGTACCGTTGCTCACCCAGGCATAAGGCCAGGTGTCGAAGCCCTCACGCAGGGAACCGTTGGCGGCATAGAGGCTGCTGCCATTGGTGCGGTAGGCCTCAGTGCCGAGCATCGCGTCGAAGAAATGCTTACCGAGCGTCCAGTTGTAGGTCAGCGTGTTGGTCCAGGTGATGCCGAAACCGTCGCTCTTGCTCTGGTTGGCCGACGTGCGGGTGTCGTTGTAGCTGTAGACCGAGAAGTGATAGAGCGGATTGAAACCGCGGTAGTCGTTGGAGTCGTACTTCACACCGAGCGTAGAGCGAAACTTCAGATTCTTGATGAACTGGAACTCCGCAAAGACATTGCCCGTAAAGGTGGCGTTTTGCGACTTGTTGATGTTACTGACCATCATCACGCCGTAAGGGTTGCCGTCGGCATTGTACCACGGGCTGTTGGTAGTATCGTTGTAAGGACTGCCATACACACCGTTGTCGCTGTAGACCGGAGCCAAGGGGGATGTGCCGAAGGCTGAGCGCAGCGAGTTGTTGTATTGGTTGCCGACGTTGAGTCCGCGCTTCTTATAATAGATAAAGGAAACCTGCTCACCGACCTTCAGGAATTTGTCGATGACATTGTATTCTGAGTTGACACGGAAGTTGTAACGGCCGTAGTAAGAGACATCCTTACCGCCTACAATACCTTCCTGGTTCATGTATCCCAGGCTCATGGCGTAGTTGCCACGGTCACTGCCGCCCGTGATGCCGAGGGTATAGCTCTCGGTTTGTGCGTTGTCCTTGAACATCTGGTCGACCCAGTCTGTGTCGTAGATCTGACCGGTTGTCGGGTCTGTGATGCCCCACGTGATGATGTTGCCGTCAGCGTCTTTCTGCGTATAGTAGCTCTTCCAGTCGTAAGCCTGTCCGCCGGAGTTGATATTCTGCTCGTCCATGATGGTCATGTACTGCTGAGCGTTGAGCATCTTCACCTTGTGGATCGGCTTCTGCCAACCTTTGTAAGCGTCGAAGCTGACCACCGCGCGGCCGTTCTTACCGCTCTTCGTGGTGACGAGCACTACACCGTTGGCCGACTGCGAACCATAGATGGCGGCAGAGGCAGCGTCCTTCAGCACGTCGATGCTCTCGATGTCGGCAGGATTGAGCGTAGCGATGTCGCCGCGGATGCCGTCTATAATATAAAGAGGAGAAGAGGAACCGGTGGTGCCGATACCACGGATGTTGACCTTGAGTCCCTCACCGGGCTGTCCCGACTGCGAGATGATGGTCATGCCGGGGGTCTGACCTTGCAGTGCCTGCAGAGGATTGGTGGTGTTGAGTTTGGCCACGTCGTCGCCCTTGACCTGAAGGGTGGCGCCGGTGACGAGCTTTTTCTTCTGCACGCCATAGCCGATGACCACGACATCGTTGAGCGAGTTGGCCTCTTCGGCAAGCTGAATGGTAAGGTTGTTGCCTGCCACCTTCACTTTTTGCTGCACAAAACCAATGTAGGAGACGAGAAGCGTCTGACCGTCATTGGCCTCCAAGGAGAAGTGTCCGTCGAGATCCGTCACAGTACCTGTCTGCGCGCCGACGACCTTGACCGTCGCTCCCGTGAGCGGCTCGCCATCAGTGGCTGACTTGACCGTGCCCTTCACAATCTTGGCGTAGAGGGCTGAGCCTTGCAATACGCCGATCGCCGGAAACAGCAAACATGCTATTAGGGCAATTTTGCATAAGATAGATTTACGCATGGTTGGTTTAGTTTTAAATGTATAATAATTGATGTAGGTATGACTACCTGGTATTGATCGTTATTAGGAATGACACTGCAAAATTAACTTTTTCCCAACGAAACAGCCTGCAACCATGTTACAGAATAGGTACACATATGTTACATATCTGGCATTTACCGACCCACGGAAGTACAGATATGATGCAAGAATAGCATAAATATGGGGACGACACCAATATTTTCACGCTTGCATTTCACGGTATCAGCAGAAAAGCGTAACTTTGCGCACACATATTTATACACGTATGGATTACAAGATGATCGTGCTCGATCTCGACGGCACGCTGACAAATAGTAAGAAAGAAATGACACCCCGCACGCGCAACGCACTGCTGAAAGCTGAGCAGCGGGGCGTGCGCATCGTACTCGCATCGGGGCGCCCCACCTACGGCATCACGGCACTCGCTGAGGAACTGGACCTGAAGACTTACCAAGGTTTTATCCTTGCCTTCAACGGCGGACGCATCACCGACTGCGCTACGGGCAAGGTGGTCTTTGACCAACCTTTAAATCCTGAGGTTGTGCCCCCACTCTACGAGACCGTCAAGAAACACGACATGGAGATGCTCACCTATCAGGACGAGAAGATCGCGGCAACGAAGAAGGCCAACAAATATGTCCTCCACGAGGCATTCATCAATAAGATGCCGGTGGAGGAATACACCGATTTCATCCATCAGATCCGCTATCCGATCAATAAATGTCTGGTTGTCGGCGACCCGGCTCCGCTGCATGAACTTGAACTGCAACTGGCCGGGACGTTCAAAGGCATGATGGATGTCTACCGCTCGGCCGGGTTCTTCCTGGAGTGCGTGCCGCTCGGCATTGACAAAGCTCACTCGCTGGAGCGTCTCTTTGAGCTGACCGGCATCCGCCGCGAGGAGGTCATCGCCTGCGGTGACGGCTACAACGATCAGAGCATGATACGCTTTGCGGGGCTCGGCGTCGCCATGGCCAACGCTCCGAAAGACATACAGGACACGGCCGACTACATCACTTATAGCAACGAGGAGGACGGCGTAGCGCATGTGGTCGAGAAGTTTATCCTAAAATAGATCTGTTGGGAAAACTGACATTTTTCGGCACTTCTCCTTGCGTTTTTCTGCACCAAGGTGTCCTTTGCGCTGATTTTTGCGATTTTTAGCATACTTTTATAATATACTGATTATCAGGAAAATACAAATAACACCGAGGTTTTTAGCGCTCAAAAAGCCTCTTTAGTCATAAAAAAACTGCTGAAAGTATGTCTCAAAGTACCTTTCTGATGCTGTCATCTAAGCTTTCTGACCTGATCATCTCGGCTTTCTGACCTGATCATCACGCCGAGATGATCAGGTCAAAAAGCCTTTTTGATCACTTCATCTCAGAATTTTCTCTCAAAGCGCCTTCTTCGCTTCTCCAGAATGAAAGCTCACGGTGAACTACTTTTGTAAGATTCTTTGCAACTAAACAGCGGTCCGTGCTCATCTATACCTTAATTATATATAGCGTTCGCTGTCAATAAGGGCAGCTTTATTGTTCAGTTTTGCCAACTCTTGAAAACAAGAGGTCAAAACATTGTAAAAACCTTGATTTTTAAGTGCTTGAAAGTTGCAACCTATTATTTTTTTTCCTAAATTTGCCATTGTAAACGGACGCGTTGAGAACCGCGTCACTATCGTGTCTAACCATTCAATCGTCGTGCCTTATGAACTTACCTGTTGTCTTTTGGCTCATCCCTTTGGCCTCTGTCTGTGCCCTGATGATGGCATGGCTGTTCTTCCGTAACATGATGAAGGAAGACGAGGGCACGCCACGCATGAAGGAAATCGCCCTCTACATCCGTCGGGGTGCGATGGCCTATCTGCGACAGCAATACCGGGTGGTGCTCATCGTGTTTATCGTGCTGGCCATCATCTTTGCCATCATGGCCTACGGCTTCAATGCCCAAAACCCGTGGGTGCCGTTCGCTTTCCTCACGGGCGGTTTCTTCAGTGGACTTGCGGGATTCTTCGGCATGAAGACGGCCACCTACGCCAGCGGTCGTACGGCCAACGCGGCGCGCGAAGGGTTGCACAAAGGCTTGAAGATCGCGTTTCGCTCCGGTGCTGTCATGGGGCTCGTCGTCGTAGGACTCGGCTTGCTTGACATCGCCGTTTGGTTTCTGATACTCCATGCTTTCTATAACGACGTGGATCCGCATACCGCTCTCATCACCATCACCACAACGATGCTCACCTTCGGTATGGGCGCTTCCACACAGGCACTCTTCGCCCGTGTCGGCGGCGGCATCTACACCAAGGCGGCTGATGTCGGCGCCGATCTCGTAGGAAAAGTGGAGGCTGACATCCCCGAAGATGACCCGCGCAACCCGGCTACCATCGCCGACAACGTGGGCGACAACGTAGGTGACGTGGCCGGCATGGGCGCAGACCTCTATGAAAGCTATTGCGGCAGCATCCTCTCTACGGCAGCCCTCGGCGCTACGGCCTTTGCCATGAGTGCCGGCGACATGCAGCTCAGAGCGGTCATCGCCCCAATGCTCATCGCCGCAGCGGGTGTCTTTCTCAGCCTCTTCGGCATCTTCCTCGTGCGTGCCAAGGACGGAGCGACGATGAAAGACCTGCTCCACGCCCTCGGAATGGGTACAAACACAAGTGCCATCCTCATCGCCTTGGCTACCTTCGCCATTCTCTATTGTCTCCAAATCGACAACTGGCTGGGCATAGGCTTTTCGGTGGTCAGCGGTCTCGCCGCGGGAGTGATCATCGGACAGGCCACGGAATACTATACTTCGCAGAGCTATAAACCGACGCAACGTATCGCCGAGGCCAGCCAGACAGGCGCCGCCACGGTGATCATCAAGGGCATCAGCACGGGGATGATCTCTACCTGCGCGCCCGTGCTCACCATCTCGGTGGCTATCATGTTGAGCTATCTCTGTGCCAACGGCTTTGACCTGAGCATGAGTGCAGCCAGCATCAGCCTCGGACTCTACGGCATCGGTATCGCCGCCGTGGGTATGCTCTCCACACTCGGCATCACGCTCGCCACAGATGCCTACGGCCCTATCGCCGACAACGCGGGCGGAAACGCTGAGATGAGCGGACTCGGCGAGGAGATTCGTCACCGCACCGATGCCCTCGACGCACTGGGCAACACCACTGCCGCAACGGGTAAGGGCTTCGCCATCGGCTCGGCAGCACTCACCGCACTGGCCCTGCTCGCCTCGTATGTCGAGGAGATCAAGCTGGCCATGAGCCGCGCTGTAGCCGACGGACAGCAGTTCCTCGATGCCGCCGGACAGGTCTTCGACCCTGCCAAGGCGACAATACCCGACTTCATGAACTTTTTCCAAGTGGACCTGATGAATCCGCGCGTCCTCGTCGGAGCGTTTCTCGGGGCCATGGCGGCCTTCCTCTTCTGTGGTCTGACCATGGGCGCAGTGGGACGGGCAGCCGAGAAGATGGTCAGCGAGGTGCGCCGACAGTTCCATGAGATCAAAGGCATCCTGGAGGGAAAAGCCACTCCGGACTATGGCCGATGCGTCGAGATCAGTACGAAGTCGGCACAGCACGAGATGATCCTCCCGTCGCTGTTGGCCATCATCATCCCCATCGTGGTGGGTATGGTGCTCGGCGTGGCGGGTGTCCTCGGCCTGCTCGTCGGTGGACTGGCTGCCGGCTTCACCCTCGCCGTGTTCATGGCAAACGCAGGCGGCGCTTGGGACAATGCCAAGAAAAGCGTCGAGGAAGGACGCTTCGGCGGTAAAGGATCACCCTGCCACAAGGCTACAATCGTCGGCGATACCGTCGGTGATCCGTTCAAAGACACGTCAGGCCCCTCGCTCAACATCCTGATCAAACTCATGTCGATGGTGAGCATCGTCATGGCCGGACTGACCGTGGCATGTATGTAAAAGGATAAAAAGAAAGGCGTGGCAATGGTGCCGCGCCCGTATTGTAGTTTTTTTGATAAGTCTAAATCCTGTATCCCACGCTGATCGTCCAGCACTTGATGCGCTCATCGCCGCCGGGACGCTTACCATTGGACTGATAGACCTTTGACAGCGGAATGCTGTAGCGAAGGTCTACGATGACGCGCTCATACTCCACAGCGACACTCACAGGCACGCTCCACAGCACATTGCGCAGACCATCGCCCCTGACATTGGTTTTCTCAATATCTGTAGAGTAAGTGTAACTGCCGTTCTCGTTGACCTTGACTTCCTGGGACTCTGTATGCGTACGGTTCCATAGTCCGATACCCGCCTGCAAGCCGGTACCCACAGAAAGCTTGTCCGTCGCATACCAACGCGCCATCACGGGGATCTTGAGATAGTCGATCGTGAAATAACTACGGCTGAGGACATTGTAAGTCCCTGCCTCCGGATGATCCAACACATTGTCTTTATAGTTGCAGCCCTCGCGCGAGTAGTAAGCTCCCGCGATGACGGCAAAAGGTGCGCTGATACGGTATTCGATGTCTACGCCTGCCACTGCCCCCGCCTTATACTTACTCTTCATCGTCCCCACATCATTGACAAGGCTCTCGTCGCTGATGGTGGAGAGATTGAGACCGACATGCGGTATCACAGAAAACGTACCAGGATCTACTTGTGCCCAACCCATGGTAGACATGCCCAGCAGGGCGAATAGTACTGCAATGTGTTTCATATTCTTTTATATCAGGAACTGTTTCTTTCTCAGCAAGGGCTGATTCTCTTTATTATATAAGGAGTCTACCCACTTCAAAGTTAGCAATATTCTCTTTCTCCGCGCCCCTTTAGCAAGAAAAACACGCCCTCTTCTCAAATTATTGCTCAAATATTTGGTGGACTCGCAAAGTTTTCGTAATTTTGCACACCGTAACGCAGAGGTTCGCACAGAGTCTTTCTTTACAAGCATAGGGGCATAGCCCAGCTGGTTTAGAGCGCTGCAGTCACATTGCAGAGGTCATGGGTTCGAGTCCCATTGTCCCTACCAAGCCGTCCATAGCATATCTTTGCTTTGGGCGGTTTTTACTTTTCTTGCGCCCCCTCTTGCGCCCCCTTGCCCCGTCCCTTGTCTCGTCTGCCTTTCTCCCTTGCCTCGTCCCTTGTTCGTCCGTCAGTTCTGTTCGTCGCGATATATCGCGACGCTCCCCCGCTCCTCCCCCTTCTCTCCCTCCTTCCGCGCAGTTTTCCGAAACATTTCCTTCTTCTTCCTGCACTTTGCCAGGAAAAAACCGTAACTTTGCATCTGCCATCCTCTCCCCGGCCCATGAGTCTCTTCTTCTCTCCCCGGCTTGCCGATGGTCTCGAAAGCAATCAACCCGCAAAACACGCTAAAGCATATGCCAGAACAAAAAAATACCGCGCCCCGCCGCAAAAAGGCTTCCACACCCATTGACCCCACCTACGGCCATCTGCAGCCGCAGGCCATCGACGTGGAGAAAGTGGTGCTCGGTGCCCTGATGATCGACAAGGACGCCTTCTCTGTCGTCTCTGAGCTCATTCGACCCGAGACCTTCTACGACCCGAGCCACCAAAAGATCTTCAAGGCCATCCAAACCCTGAACATGGAGGAAAAGCCCGTCGACATCCTCACCGTCACCAACGAACTGGAGCGTGAGGGCACCATCGACGATGTCGGTGGCCCGAACTACATCATCGAGCTTTCTTCCCACGTCGCCTCATCAGCCCACATCGAGCAGCACTCCAAGATTCTCAAGCAGAAGTTCCTCGCCCGCCAGCTCATCTCCTTCGCCAGCGACATCGAGACCAAGGCCTTTGACACCGCCGTCGACGTCGACGAACTCATGCAAGAAGCTGAGGGCAGCCTCTTCGAGCTCTCGCAGAAAAATATGAAGCAGGACTACACCCAGATCGACCCGGTCATCCGCCAAGCCATCGACACCCTGCAAAAGGCTTCCGCCAACACCAGCGGTCTGACGGGTATTCCCTCCGGCTTCACCAAACTCGACGACATGACCTCGGGTTGGCAGAAGAGTGACCTCGTCATCATCGCCGGACGTCCGGCCATGGGTAAGACCTCGTTTGCGCTGTCCATCGCCAAGAACATCGCCGTCGACTATCAGACCCCCATCGCCTTCTTCTCGCTGGAGATGAACAACGAACAGCTCGTCGACCGCCTTATCTCCAACGTCTGCGAGATCGAGGGCAAGAAGATCATGAACGGTCAGCTCGCCCGCGACGAGTGGGAGCGACTCGACAAAAACCTTTCGCGCCTCACGGGTGCACCCATTTACGTCGACGATACCCCAGGCCTCTCCATCTTTGAGCTCCGTACCAAAGCACGCCGTCTCGTCAGGGAAAAAGGCGTGAAAATCATTATGATCGACTACCTGCAGCTGATGAACGCCAACGGCATGCGCTTCGGCAACCGTCAGGAAGAGGTCTCCACCATCTCGCGCTCTCTCAAAGGTCTGGCCAAGGAACTCGACATTCCCATCATCGCCCTCTCACAGCTCAACCGTACCGTGGAGAACCGTGAGGGTATTGAAGGTAAACGCCCACAGCTGAGCGACCTGCGTGAGTCGGGAGCTATCGAGCAGGATGCCGATATGGTGCTCTTCGTCCACCGTCCCGAGTACTACCGTATCTATCAGGACGAGAAAGGCAACGACCTCCATGGCAAGGCACAGATCATCATCGCCAAGCACCGTAAAGGTGCCACGGGCGACGTGCTGCTGACCTTCCAAGGACAGTACACCCGCTTCATGAACCCTGAGGATGCCCAGTTGGCACCACTGCCAGGCGACATGAATGGCGGAGAGTTCATTGGTTCCAAGATGAATCAGGACTACGGCGGTGCACCGGAAACGGATTCTTACGCAGCTGATCTACTGGCCGGAATGCCTCCAGACACCGGCGGGCCAGCACCGTTCTAATAAATTATTAGAAAAACAAGCAAAAAAGTTTCAGATTATTTGCTCGTGTCGACCGAATTGTTTACCTTTGCACTCACGAACAGAAATAGATACGAATCAACACATAAGGTTATGGCAAGTTTGTACATCCTTCTAAGCATTATTATTAGCATTCGACTGTATCCCACGGTTGGAAGTGAGAAGGTGTGCGTGCATGTCTGACGGACAACAACCATACAGAGCCTTTCCACTTCCATGAGTGGGAAGGCTTTTTTGTTTGGGCATGTTTCAGGAAATAACAGAGAAAGCAAAAACATTAATACATTAAAGAATATGAGCGACAGACTTTACATTTTCGACACGACGCTCCGCGATGGCGAGCAGGTGCCAGGTTGTCAGTTGAACACAGTGGAAAAGATTCAAGTGGCCAAGCAACTGGAACTGTTGGGCGTGGACGTCATCGAGGCTGGCTTCCCCATCTCCTCACCGGGGGACTTCAACTCTGTGGTGGAAATCTCCAAAGCGGTGACATGGCCGACTATCTGCGCACTGACACGTGCAGTGGAAAAGGACATCGACGTAGCCGCCGAGTCGCTGAAATATGCCAAGCACAAGCGCATCCATACGGGTATCGGAACCAGTGACTCACATATCAAATATAAGTTCAATTCCAACCGCGAGGACATCCTGGAGCGTGCCGTGCGCGCCGTGGCCTATGCCAAGAAGTATGTCGACGACGTAGAGTTCTATGCTGAGGACGCCGGACGCACCGACAACGAGTATCTCGCACGTGTGGTAGAGGCCGTCATCAAGGCCGGTGCCACTGTGGTCAACATCCCCGACACCACCGGCTATTGCCTGCCCAATGAGTATGGTGCCAAGATCAAGTACCTCAAAGAGCATGTCGACAACATTGACAAGGCCATCATCTCCACCCACTGCCACAACGATCTGGGCATGGCAACAGCCAACACACTCGAAGGTGTACTCAACGGCGCGCGCCAGGTAGAGGTGACGATCAATGGCATCGGCGAGCGTGCTGGCAACACTTCCTTGGAGGAGATCGCCATGATCCTCAAATGCCATAAGAACATTGGCATTGACACAAACATCAACACCCGCAAGATCTATCCTATCTCGCGCATGGTCTCCTCGTTGATGAACATGCCTGTGCAGCCCAACAAGGCCATTGTCGGCCGCAATGCTTTCGCTCATTCCAGCGGCATCCATCAGGACGGTGTGCTGAAAAACGTACAGACCTACGAGATCATCGACCCGAAAGACATCGGACTCGACAACAACGAGATCGTGCTCACCGCACGCTCCGGACGCGCTGCCCTCCGCTATCGTCTGGAGGTCAACGGCGTGGATATCAAGGACGAGGGGACGCTCGACAAGATCTACAAGCAGTTTCTCGCACTCGCCGACAAGAAGAAAGAGATCACCGACGACGACGTGCTCATGCTCGCCGGCGCTGATCGCACCGCCAACCACAGCGTGAAACTCGACTATCTGCAGGTGACCACCGGAAAGGGTGTGCGCTCCGTGGCCAACATCGGACTGGACATCGCCGGACAGAAATTCGAGGAGTGCTCCACAGGCAACGGCCCTGTCGACGCTGCCATCTCTGCCCTGAAGCGCATCGTCCGCAAGCAGATGACGCTCAAGGAGTTCACCATTCAGGCTATCTCCAAGGGTTCCGACGACGTCGGCAAGGTGCACATGCAGGTGGAATACGACGGTCAGATCTACTACGGCTTCGGTGCCAACACCGACATCGTCACCGCGTCTGTCGAGGCATATATCGATTGCATCAATAAGTTCAGAGTGAAATAACATAGCAGAATCCAATAACACATATTATATATATGAATACCCTGTTTGATAAGATTTGGGACAGTCACGTCGTTCAGATTGTTAAGGACGGTCCCACACAGTTGTATATCGACCGTCTTTACTGCCACGAGGTGACCACTCCCCAGGCTTTCCAAGGCTTGCGTCAGCGCGGGCTGAAGGTGTTCCGCCCCCAGCAGGTCTTTGCCATGCCCGACCACAACATACAAACCCACGACCAGGACAAACCCGTCGCTGACCCCGTGGGCCGCAAACAGATCGACACGCTCGACAAAAACTGCAAGGAGTTTGGTGTCACCGAATTCAAGATGAACACGCCCGAGAATGGTATCATCCATGTCGTCGGCCCCGAGACCGGCCTCTCTCTGCCGGGTATGACCATCGTCTGCGGTGACTCTCATACCTCTACCCACGGCGCTATGGGTGCCGTCGCCTTTGGTATCGGTACTTCTGAGGTGGAGATGGTACTCGCCTCACAGTGCATCCTGCAGCAAAAACCAAAGTCGATGCGCATCAACATCAACGGTACGCTCAAGCCGGGCGTGACCGCCAAGGATGTCGCTCTCTACCTGATGTCACAGCTGACAACCTCCGGCGCTACAGGTTACTTCGTGGAGTATGCCGGCGATGTAGTGCGCAACTTGAGCATGGAAGGCCGTCTGACCCTCTGCAACCTATCCATTGAGATGGGTGCCCGCGGTGGTTTTGTAGCACCGGACGAGAAGACTTTCGCTTATATCAAAGGAAAGAAATATGCGCCTAAAGGCGAGGATTGGGAGCGCGCCGTGGCTTATTGGAAGACACTGAAGTCCGGCGACGACGCTGTCTTCGACCGCGAGGTGACCTACGACGCAGCCGACATTGAGCCGCGTATCACCTACGGCACGAACCCAGGTATGGGTATTGCCATCAACGGCACCATCCCCACACTCGACGAGATTCCCGAGAGCGACCAGGCTTCGTTCAAGAAGAGTCTAAAATATATGGGCTTTGAGCCGGGCGAGAAACTGCTCGGTCATCCTATCGACTATGTATTCCTCGGTGCCTGCACCAACGGCCGCATCGAAGACTTCCGTGCTTTCGCCTCTCTGGCCAAGGGACATCACAAGGCCCCGAACGTGGTGGCTTGGCTCGTCCCCGGCTCTTGGGCAGTGGCACAGCAGATCAAGAACGAAAAGCTCGACAAGGTGCTCAACGAGGCCGGATTCGAGATTCGTCAGCCCGGATGCTCAGCTTGTCTGGCCATGAACGATGATAAGGTACCGGCAGGACTCTACAGCGTGTCCACCTCCAACCGTAACTTTGAGGGCCGTCAGGGTCCGGGCTCACGCACCATTCTGGCCAGTCCGCTGGTCGCAGCTGCCGCAGCTATCACCGGTAAGGTCACCGACCCACGTGAGTTCATGTAATCTTCTTGGTTGAACACATCAGTATATTATCGCAATGAAACAGAAATTCAATGTTATCACATCCAGCTGCATTCCTCTTCCGTTGGAGAATGTAGATACAGACCAGATCATCCCCGCCCGCTTCCTCAAGGCTACTGACAAGGAAGGCTTCGGCGACAACCTCTTCCGCGACTGGCGCTATAACAAAGACGGCAGCCTGAAAAAGAACTTCGTCCTCAACGATCCCAGCTACTCAGGCTGTATCCTTGTGGCCGGTAAGAACTTTGGCTCAGGCTCCAGCCGCGAGCATGCCGCATGGGCAATCGCCGGTTATGGCTTCCGCGTAGTCATCAGCTCGTTCTTTGCTGACATTCATAAGAACAATGAGTTGAACAACTTTGTGCTTCCCGTCGTCGTCACCGAGCCGTTCCTCAAGGAACTCTTTGACAGCATCGCCAAGGATCACAAGACCCAGGTGAAGGTGGATCTGCCCAACCAGACGGTTACGAATATGGCTACCGGCGAGAGCGAGCACTTCGAAATCAATGGTTATAAGAAGCATTGCTTGATGAATGGTCTCGACGATGTCGACTTCCTCGTGCAGAACCGCGACAAGGTGGAGGCCTTTGAAAAGAACCGTAAAACATGGAACCACTAAATAGGATGAAGTCGCGCATCGAGATCATGGACTCTACGCTGCGCGACGGCGAACAGACCAACGGCGTCAGCTTCCTACCTCATGAGAAGCTGATGATCGCACGTCTGCTGTTGGAGAAAGTAAATGTCGACCGCCTTGAAGTGGCTTCGGCACGCGTCTCTGAAGGTGAGAAAGACGCTGTCACCGGCATCTGCCGCTTCGCCGAGCAGGCCGGATACCTCGACCGTATTGAGGTGTTGGGCTTCGTCGACCATAACAAAAGCGTGGACTGGATCGCTGACACAGGCGGTCACGTCATCAATCTACTGGCAAAAGGCTCCTATAAGCACTGCACACAACAGCTCCATAAGACACCCGAGCAGCATATCGAGAACATCCTCGACGTGCTCGACTACGCAGAGAGCAGACACTTCCACGTAAATCTATATCTCGAGGATTGGAGTTCTGGTATGATCAACTCCCCGGAATATATTTACCAGATGATGGAAGCGATGAAGGACACCAACATCGAGCGTTTCCTGTTGCCCGACACGCTGGGCATCCTCACTCCGACGCAGTGTGAGGACTTCATCACGAAAATGGTGGACATGTACCCCGACAAGCGCTTCGACTTCCATGCCCACAACGACTATGACATGGCTGTAGCCGACTCTCTGGCCGCTGTGCGCTGCGGCGCTGCGGGTATTCACGTCACCGTCAACGGTCTCGGTGAGCGTTGCGGCAATGCGCCGCTATCGAGCGTGGAGGCTGTATTGAAAGATATGTGCGGTGTAGAGACGAACATCGTCGAGAGCCAGCTCAACATGATCAGCCGTGTCGTGGAAGGCTATAGCGGCATCGCCGTGTCGCCCAACGAGCCGATCGTCGGTGAGAACGTCTTCACCCAGGTGGCCGGTGTCCACGCTGATGGTGATAAGAAAGACAATCTCTACAGCAACGCCTTGAAGCCTGAGCGCTTCGGACGTAAGCGGGAGTTCGCCCTCGGAAAGAACTCCGGTAAAGCCAATATCGAGAAAAACCTCGAAGAACTCGGCATGACACTCACACCGGAACAGGTTCGCAAGGTCACGCAGCGCATCACAGAACTCGGTGACCGCAAGGAGGTGGTCACACAAGACGACCTCCCCTATATCGTCTCCGACGTCCTCAACCGCCACGATGCCATGGAGGAGCGCGTGAAGCTCTTGAGCTATATGGTTTCCACATCCTATGGGCTGAAACCGATCGCCAGTCTGAAAGTGGAGATCAACGGCAAGGTTTATACGGCCGACGCCACCGGCGACGGTCAGTACGATGCCTTTGTAAAAGCGCTCCGCAAGGTTTATCGTGAGAGCCTCAACCGTACGTTCCCGCGCCTGACCAACTATAGCGTCACCATCCCGCCCGGCGGACACACCGATGCCCTCGTACAGACCATCATCACATGGCAAGACGACAATGGACGTGTCATCCGTACACACGGTCTCGATGCCGACCAGACCGAGGCTGCTATCAAGGCTACCTTCAAGATGCTCAACAGCTTTGAAGAAGAGATTTTTAAAAAGAAATAAACAACAAACAATACATAGCATATTATGAAACTGAACATTGCTGTTCTCCCCGGCGACGGTATTGGACCGGAGATCATGCCGCAGGCACTCCACGTGCTCGACGCGGTGGCTAAGAAGTTTAACCATGAGTTCACCTATCACGAGGCTGTCTGCGGTGCACATGCCATCGACGCTGTCGGTGATCCGTTCCCCGATGAGACGTTCAAGACCTGTATGGACGCTGACGCTGTACTCTTCGCCGCTGTGGGTGATCCGCGCTTCGACAACAATCCGACACTGAAGGTGCGTCCTGAGACTGGTCTGCTGGCTATGCGCAAGAAGCTCGGACTCTTCGCCAACGTACGTCCCGTGGCAACCTTCGACTGCCTGCTCCACAAGAGCCCGCTGAAGGAAGAGCTCATCAAGGGCGCTGACTTCGTGGTCATCCGAGAGCTCACCGGTGGTATGTACTTCGGTGAGAAATACCAGGACGACGAGAAGGCTTACGATACCGACATCTATCATCGTTCCGAGATTGAGCGTATCCTGAAGGTGGCCTTTGAGTTCGCTCAGCGTCGCAACCACCACCTCACCGTCGTTGACAAGGCTAACGTGCTGGCCAGCTCGCGTCTGTGGCGTCAAGTAGCTAAGGAGATGGAGCCGAAATATCCAGATGTCAATGTCGACTATATGTTCATCGACAACTGCTCGATGCGCGTGCTCACTGAGCCCCGCTTCTTTGATGTCATCGTCACAGAGAACACCTTCGGCGACATTCTCACCGACGAGACGAGTGCCATCACGGGTTCCATGGGTCTCCAGCCTTCCGCTTCTCTTGGCGAGCACACCCCGCTCTTCGAGCCTGTCCACGGCTCTTGGCCACAGGCAGCAGGCAAGAACCTCGCCAACCCGTTAGCTCAGATTCTCTCCGCAGCTATGATGCTCGAGCACTTCGGACTGAACAAAGAAGGTGCTCTCATCCGCGAGGCCTGCGATCAGAGCTTGGAGAAGAACGTGCGCACACCGGAGATTCAAGTCGAGGGCGGCAAGCACTATGGCACGAAAGAGGTTGGCGAATGGATCGTCAACTACATCGAGAACAAGTAAAAGCTAAGGATCAGTATTTCGCCCTTCCAAGCTGACCTATGCTTGAGAACCGCAACACTCCCTTCAAAACCAAAAGTGCAGTGCACTTTGCTATAACACCAAAAGCCGGCAAATTCTGCCGGCTTTTGGTATTCTCCCATCTTTTGTTCTTTGCCCTGTTGCTGGAAAGCTCCAACCCCTGCTTAAAAAAGAAGCCTAAAACCCTTGCTTTTCTCCTTGAAACTCCTTATTTTTGCATATCATCTTTCTATTCAACCTTTCAACCATGACGGACAAGCAGCTTCACTACATAGAAGGCGTTGGATGGCGCTACGACAGTGACCACTCCATGACGCGCCGCATGAGCACTGGATGCTCAGCATCCGCTCATCGTCATCTTGGAAAACGGCTTCCCTCCGCTTTACAAACCACCCGGGAAGTATTTTGATGCTTGTGTGCCAAGGGCCTGTTGCTCATGCTCGCGCCGTGGACCTACCACACAGAGCGGCGCACCATCACCCGCGAGCAATGTCTTGCCCTCAACAACTTCGCCTTTGAGATCTATGACGACCCCTGGATCAGCGACATGGAACAACAGCTGTTGCAACTTGCCTTGCATAAGGACAAATAAGACTTGCGTAAGGACAAATAAAAATCCCCTTGCCACACAACGGTAGCAAGGGGAAAAAGGTTTCTAAACAGAGTGTTTAATCATTCTCAAGACCAAGGCTTTTCTTGATAGCCTCGATCTTCTTCATGCCTTTCTTGTCCAGTTCTTCATACTGTGAAGCCTCCGTCATGGTGTCCTTCACCTCAATATAGAACTTGATCTTAGGCTCTGTTCCGGATGGACGCACGCTCACCTTGGTGTCGTCGTCGCAGAACCACTGCAACACGTTGCTGGCCTCCGGCATAGCAAGGTCGGTGAACTTACCATCAGCAGAAGTAGCCTTCAGCGTCTTATAGTCCTTCCACAGTACTACCTTAGAGCCACCGAGTTCCTTCGGCGGGTTAGCGCGGAAGTCACTCATCATCTTTTGGATCTCCTCAGCACCGCTCTTTCCGGGACGCTCAACATTCACCGTGAACTCCTTGGAGAAGCCATATTCGAGATAGATGCCCATGAGGATGTCGTAGAGCGTCTTGCCCTGGTCCTTAGCATAAGCGCAGATCTCTGCCAGCAGCGAACAAGCTGACACAGCGTCCTTATCGCGAACGAAGTCCTCAGCAAGGAAACCATAGCTTTCCTCGCCGCCACCGATATACTGCTGTTTGCCTTCTGAGAGAGCAATCTCGCGGGCAATCCACTTGAAGCCCGTGTAGCAGTCACGCATCTCGATATGCTGTTTTTCTGCGATCTTATGGATCACCTCTGTGGTGACAATCGTCTTCACGATGAAGTCCGTAGGTTTGAGCAAACCCTTCGACTTGCGGTTGGTGATGATATACCACAAGAAGATCAGACAGGTCTGGTTACCATTGATGAGCACCCACTCACCCTTATCATTCTTGCAAGCCATACCTACACGGTCAGCATCAGGGTCAGAAGCCATAAGGATGTCAGCATCGAGCTTCTTAGCATCGCGCAGTCCGAGCGTCAGAGCCTCGGCAAACTCCGGGTTAGGACGGTCGACAGTTGGGAAGTTTCCGTCCTTGATCATCTGCTCAGGAACGCAGTGTACATTGTCGAACCCCCAATAAGCCAACGAACGCGGAATCATCACACGACCGGCACCGTGGAGCGGAGTGTAGACGATCTTTAGATCGTGCTGACGACGGATCACCTCACGGTCGATAGAGATCGTGCGGATCTGACGCAGATAAGGCTCGTCGATGTCCTCGCCAATGATCTGAATGAGATCTTTGTTGGGTTGGAACTTCACGTCATCAATGGCCACTTTGTTCACCTCATCGATGATACCCGTATCGTGAGGAGCCAACACCTGAGCACCATCTTCCCAATAAGCCTTGTAGCCGTTGTACTCTCGTGGGTTATGGCTGGCCGTAATGTTCACACCAGCCTGAGCTTTGAGATAACGGATAGCGAAAGAGCACTCCGGTGTCGGGCGCAGATCATCGAAAATATAAGCCTTGATACCGTTGGCAGAGAAGATGTTTGCCACTGTCTCAGCATACAGACGACTGTTGTTACGGCAGTCGTGGCAGACGACAACAGAGATCTGCTCGCGGTCCTTGAAGTTCTTCCTCAGATAGTTGGCAAAGCCCTGTGTGGCCATACCGACGACATAAATGTTCATGCGGTTTGTACCCGGGCCCATAATACCGCGCAATCCGCCGGTACCAAATTCCAAGTCTTTATAGAAACTCTCAATGAGTTGGGGCTTGTCAGGATTGTCAAGCATTGCTTGAACATCTTTGCGTGTCTGCTCGTCAAACGAAGGCGAGAGCCATGCCTTTGCCTTAGCCTCACACTGGGCTATGAGCGCTGCATTGTTTTCCATGATTTGATATCTTTGTTAGAAATGTTTGGTTCTAAAGGCAAAGATAGCAAATATTTGCGATAAACACGCTTCGTTACAGATAAAAATTTGTAAATTTGTACCAAAAGTAAAAGGAATGCATTTCACAGGACTACTTCTCGCTATCAGCACCTTTATTATAATAGGTGTCTTTCATCCCGTTGTCATCAAGACAGAATACCACTGGGGCACCCGTCCTTGGTGGTTATTTCTTGTTGCAGGTTTGACATGTGTTGGCACATCATTGTGCATTGACGACACAATCCTCTCCGCCATCGTCGGTGTCACCGGCGCCAGTCTACTATGGTCCATCGGCGAACTCTTCGAGCAAAAGAAAAGAGTGGAGCGAGGATGGTTTCCCATGAATCCCAAACGCAAGGCACAATATTCAAGCCTCAAAGAGCAAGATGCCTGTGACAAAGATGCCTCACACACTATTGAGCAATAACCATGAAGACCATCCTTATTCTCGTCGGCAAGACACAGAACAAACATTTCATAGCCGGCATCAAAGACTATACCGAGCGTATCGGACACTACATGCCCTTTGAGATTCGTACGATTTCAGAACTGAAAAATACCAAGAGTCTCACCGAAGCGCAACAAAAAGAAAAGGAAGGCCAGCTGATCCTGCAAGGGTTGCAATCCAGTGACACGGTTGTACTCCTTGACGAGCATGGCAAGGAATTCCGTTCCATAGAACTTGCAGACTGGTTACAGCACAAGCAGAACACAGCCCGACGGCTGGTATTCATCGTCGGTGGTCCGTATGGATTCTCACCAGAAGTATACGCACGCGCCAATGACAAGATATCGCTTTCGCGGTTGACTTTCAGTCATCAGATGGTAAGGCTCATCTTTGTCGAACAGCTTTATCGCGCTTGTACGATCATCAAAGGTGAGCCTTACCATCACGAATGATTAGCATTATTTTTTAAAGAGCTTCACAACAAACTCCTTCAGGCAGCGACGCCAGGTAAGCCACTCATGGGCTGTTCCGGGTGAGACAAAGTCCTCAACCTTCACGCCTGCGCCTCTGAGATCCTTGATCAGCCTCGATGTACCCATGTTTTCCTCACTGCCACAACCGAGGAAGAGCGTATGCAACTTGCTGTTCACCTCGTCAGGACGTGAGAAGATGCCATCGTAAGTCTTGTTGACATCCAGTCCGAAGATGGCGCCACTGAAGCCTCCGCAATAGGAGAATTTGTCGAGATGTGTAAATACCATGTCGAAGGTTTGGTGTCCGCCCCATGACAGTCCGGCCATTGCACGATGATCACGGTCGGTCTTTGTACGGAAGCTCTTATCGATCGTAGGAATCAGATCGTTGATGAGTACCTGATAGAACGTAGCGCCATACTGGCTAAGACCGGCTTGGTTGCCTCCATCCTTATCGGGACGGTAAGGCGCTTTCACGTCTCCGCTCTCCATCACGACGATCATCGGCACGGCCTTTCCTGCTGCAATCAGGTTATCCATGATGTTTTGCATCTTGCCCTGATGGCTCCAGCCTGTCTCGTCCTCGCCCATACCATGCTGAAGGTAAAGCACCGGATAGCGTTTCTTTCCCTGTTCATATTCTGCCGGCGTATAGACCATTGCCCTACGCCACTGGTGTGTAGAGTTGGCATAATACTGGAATGAGCGCACCTGACCCTTGGCCACGCCCTGCTGCGGACGGTAGTAGTCGCCCTCAGATCCTTCCGGTACTTCCAAGGCACTGGCCTGGCGGCAGCATCCGAAATACGTGTCAGTAGCCGGATCTGTCACTTGTACGCCGTCGACCCAGAAGAAATAATAGTGGAAACCTACCGGCAGGGGATCGCTGACGCCCGTCCATGTACCTTTCTCGTCACGTTGCATATCGTATTTCTTTCCGCAGATGTCAGCCACAACATGCTGTGCGGCAGGAGCGTGCAAACGGAAAAAAGCGCGTCGGTTGCTGTCGATCTTCGGGAAATCATTGCCGGGCTCAGCCGTTTCACTCGTCACAGCATCTGCCGGAACAGCCACAGTCTTGAAGACCGGATAGCCAAGTAGTGACAACATCTTATAAGCATAGCGCCGTCCCAGTTCGCGATAGCCAGCAGCATCGAAGTGGAGATTGTCGGGACCATTGGTGCAACCCTCGGAAGAAATCACGTGTGCCGTATGGATCGTCTCAGGCAGTTTGTCGATGATCGCATTCATTGCCACACACCGTCCGTGGCCTTCTGCACGTACCACCTCACCGGCGAGCAAAGGAACATCTTCTGATTTAAGATGCAAGTCAGCGATGAGTTGGTTATAGACCCACGCCACTTTCTCGGGCCAGCGCACGTCACCCGTATTGCTCTCGCCCTGATGGAGCAAGATACCTTTGATCACGCCGGCCTGCTGAGCCTTGCGTGCTAAGGTCACCAAACGGTTATAAGGATTGTTGCCATAGCAGGCGAGCATCCCTTTCATCCACTGCGGTGCGCGTGTCTTGACGTAGTCGTCGACCGAGTCGCGCATAAACGTCTCGATATGACAACCGCCGACAGCCACAGTGATCACACCCACCCGCACATCCTTCGGCAGTCGTGCCACCATCTCACGGCCAAAATAATCCACCGGAGTAAGACCTGTATTCTCGCGGCAAAGTGGTGGTGTGGCAGTATACCACTCTCCCATTTTACGCCCCAGTCGCTTATCGTCGACAGCAGCCATCATCTGGAACCGTGGATCCACTCCCGTGAGATCTTGCGGTTCAATCTTTGCGTTGCCCTCCATATTGCTCTGTCCGAAGCAGAGGAAGATATAGAAATTAGGATCAGGAGCCGCGTTCATGCTCCCGGGTAAAAGCCACAGAGCCAACATCAACAGGCAGAGATGGCGGAAATAAGGAATGATGTTCATTTGTATTATAGATTTAGTTTTTCTATTTGCAAAGGTAAGGTGAAATGTCCAAACAGACTTTATGATATGTATCATATAGTTGTCGAAACTGTTTCATACATAAAAACTTAGCAAAAGTTTGACGCAACAAGAAAAAAGAGTTAACTTTGCAACCAAAATCGTAAAAAGAAAAAGATAATGAAGAAACTTATACTTTCATTGATATCTGCCAGCCTGTGGACGATGCAGGGAACGGCACAGCAACAACTGCCCAAGGTTGTCGACAAAAATGGCAACCTGATAGACATGCCGACATTTGGTTCTTTTGAAGTGGAGAATATAGCCAAGAAGCGGTGCGGTACTTTCATAGAAAGCCTCAGCAACAACAAAAATGGACAGACGCGTGCCGTCAATTCATCGTTAAATTATGTCCCTCACACAGGTACCATCAATATTCCTGTCATCCTTGTTCAGTTCAATGATCAGAAGTTCTCCGTCAACAATCCCAAAGAAGCCTTTGAGCAGTTCTTCAACGGAACCACGCAGGCGGATCTTGGAAACGGCAACCAGCATAACTATGGTTCCGTATCTCAGTACTTCCAAGCCATGAGCAGCAATACGTTCAATCCCATTTTTAAAGTCTATGGACCCGTCACCTTGGATAATAACGAGAAATATTATGGCGGTTCAAGCGACAACGGAAGCGACGAAAATCCCAACCAGCTCATCAGTGATGCGATCACTAAGCTCCAAGCATCCGACGAGGCCATTAAAGACGCGACGGTATTCTGTAAAGATGGCAAGACCGTAGACTGCGTCTATATCATCTATGCCGGACTGGGACAGAATATCGGTGGTGCCAACACTACGGTTTGGGCTAAGACAGGAAATGCAAGCGGAAACGCACTGGTAAGCAAACGTATACGTTGGTACAGCATGGCCAGTGAACTCAGCGGAATGAAAGCATCAGAAGACTCTGCAATGATTGCCGGCGTAGGAGTCTCTTGTCATGAGTTCAGCCACGCTTTGGGTCTCCCTGATATCTACCCTTCTGTTGGCACATCTTCCGGTTATGCTAAGAACAACCAGAATATGGAGTATTGGGATTTGATGGATGGCGGCGAATACACCTACAACGGCGGCTATTGTCCGACCGCTTACACAGCATGGGAAAAAGAGCAGTTGGGATGGCCGGTAGACATCCAAACACTCGACGAGAGTCTATCTGTAACGATGCCTACATCCACAGAGCAGGGTGGAACTGCCTATAAGATTGTCAACCCTAACAACAGTCACGAGTACTTCATGCTGGAGTGTATCCAGAAAAAAGGTTGGAACAAACAGCAATATGCTGCAGGACTGATGGTCTACCACGTCAACGAGCCATCAAACGGTACCATCTACATGGGTACAAGACCCAACGACACAGAAGGCTATCCAGGCATGGCTATCGTACCAGCTGACAGTTTATGCGCATCAGCTGACATAGAAGCAAATAAAAGAAGCGTAGAAATAGAAGGAGGAAAGAAATCTTACTATACGGAACAACTGCGTGGTGATCTCTTCCCCGGCACATTTAGTCGCATACAAACGCTAAATGTGACAGAGCTCAGCGACGACCATTACCGTCCCAACTGGCACTGGTACAAGACTGGAAACAGCGGTTACGAAAATACCAACAAAGCCCTCCACAACATCGCCTACGACACCTCTACCGGTATCGTCTCCTTTAATTATGTTCACGACACCACGACTGGCATCAAGGGTATTGAGCATACGGGAGCAGCAACGAAGCGCACCTATACGCTCGACGGCCGCTATGTCGGTCAAGACTTCAACGCCCTGCCACACGGTATATATATAATAGGTAGTAAGAAGATCGTGAAATAACGACCATACAAGAGACCGCTGCGCAAGATTAAAAAAGCCACTGCACAAGATGTGCAGCGGCTTTTTTGTTTGTGTCTTTCCCATCATGGACGCAGAAAAGCTGCATAGTGGGGTGCGGCAAAGCTGCTTATTGGGATGCTACATAGCAGCGCTTACAGAACCAAACGATGCCTACTACGATACTTATTGCCGGCCTTGCAACCTTTTAGCAAGGCCAGCGGGTACCCATTACTTGCCTTGCAGTCCCTTTACAAAGCCGGCATAGGCAGGTTTGCGCACATAGTTGCCGTTCCACAAGCCGATAGGCTCGTCGGCACGCCAGCCACTTCCCTTCGGACTGTCAGTAGGAGCCCATACGCAGATGCCGTACTGCTGAGCCACAGGAATGATCTCCAGATACTTCTCCACGATGAACTTATAGTACTCAGCCATGCGCTTGTGCATCTCGGGAGTCACGTCTGCCGTGTTCACCGTCTGATGGTTAGCATCCTGAATACCCATGTCAAGCTCCGAGATACGCACGAGTTTGCCCGTAGCAGCCAAGAGTTTGAGCATGTTGACATAAGCATCCTCATTAGCCTGTTGCACCTTTGGATCCATACTGCACGTGACGTGCATCTGCGAGCCGATACCGTCGATCTTCGTCACGCCGTCGCTCTCCCAATACTTGATCATCTCTATGAGGCCCTTGCACTTTGCGTTCTGGTTATAGGCAGCCTCAAGGTTATAATCGTTGATAAAGAGTTTCAGCTTTACCGTATCGCCAGCAGCTTTACGCGCCAGACGGATGACGGTGCGGACATAGTCCTTTCCGAGGTGATCCTGCCAGTAGAAGTTGTCCTTAGCACTTCCGTCGCGCCCTGCCGTCTTCAGCTCATAGGGGGCAGCGTCGCTCATAGGCTCGTTAACAGCATCCCACGCTTTCACCTTGCCATCGCACGTTTTCATCATACCCGAGATGAAATTGTTGAGAGCCCACGTCAGCGTATCCTTCTTCTGCTGCTCCGTCATTCCACCGGCGTCAGCTCCCTGATCAGGATCATTGACAATGTTGAGCGTGTAGTTGTGCCACGACGGTTTGGACCATCCATCCATGTTCCCGTTCTCAAACGAGCCCTCCCCGATCAGGTTATTGCCGTCAGGATCAAGCAACTGCACGTCGTCCATCCAAATCTCGCCGCCAAACGTACCTAACTCAAAGCGAATCTGCTTGATGGCCTGATTAGCCTCAAACGGAGCATTGATGTCGGTCCACTGCGTGGTGGCATCGAAAGCCGGTGTCGGCCAATACTGAGTGGTGGCACCCTGCGGCCACACGGTGACATGATAATCAGAAGTAGCCTTCACTCGCATCTTCAATGTATAGGTCTTACCGGATTCCAATTCTTTGGTAGGATCGACATAGAGTTCCCAGTCCCACAGGTTTGCCTTAGCCTCGGGAATATTGACATGCAGCACATGCTTGGCGGCGTTGGGATCTGTGATCAGCCCGTTGAGATATGCCACCTGCTGCTGAGCGTGCCAGCAGAGCGTATGTCCGTAGACACTCAGTCCTGCCTTGGTCGCATTCTTCACAAATGCCTGTACAGTACCAAAATCCATGGAGCCGTCGGACTTTACCACAGAGGCATATTTGAAAGCATTGCCCGTGACCACCTCCTTGAAGTTAGCCTTGTCAAAAGCATAGACTTTCCCCAACTCATTGAAAGGTCCGGCAGAGGTGCCGCCACCGAGGATGAAGTTGGGATATTTCACGGTGTCCACATATTCTTTCAGTGGAGCCAGTGCGTTGAGACTGTCCTGCGCCAAGGTGGTGGCAGGCTCGTCGACACTGAATCCGGGAACATTGTCGTCGGCACAGGCAGAGAGCATCAGTGCTGTCGCCGCGATGAATAATATAGATTTGTTCATAGTCAGGTCTAAAAAAATTACTTGGTAGAGAATGTCTGCATCTTATTGCCGCGCGTCTGCATCACCAGTTTCTCGTCATAGTCCTTGACGAGCGTCTTGGTTTGACCGCCGTCGGTATACTTATAAGTAATAGTGTACTTCACTTCAAAGAGGTCACGGTCCTTGTCTCCCCATTTCTTCGAAGTATCTTTCTTGGCACCGAGTGATGTCCATTTGCCGTTACCTCTCACCGTGCAGTCTTGGGAAGCCGTGGAGAACGTCACCGCACCGTCGTTGCCAACCGTCATGACCACCGTGCCGTCGAGCGATTTCTCCTTGCCGTCGACCTTTACTACCTCAGAATGAGGATAGGCCACCTGGCTCATCGACAGCGTAGAGAGCGTCACGACGCTGCCATCGTTGGTGACGATCCAGCTTCCGGCATAGGAATTCTTATAGGTGATGGCATAGAGCGTGTAATCCTGACCCTTCAGGATAGAGTCTTCGGCAGACACGATACGCACGGGCAGCACATAGGTCACCTCAGTCGACTTGGGGTCAGCGAAGAAGGCATCAGTGAGATGCACGTTGACTTTGCCACGAACCTCGCCTGCAGGGATGGTCACGTCGGTCGATTCCAGCTCATAATAGTTCTGCGGCATAGCCATGACGGGCTTGCCCGTATTGGCAAACGACGCACCGTTGATACCGTCAAACGTCAGGTTGCCGACGAGACTGTTGTCCACTGCAATCCTCACATGGCGGTCCTTGCTGTTTTTCCAGACGCCACCGACGACCACCTGCAACTGGCACTTGTGCTGGTTGTCAAGGTCGTTGGGGAAAGCATCATCCTCGCCGAGGGTGATGGTACGTATCGGATTCTGCTGAGCGAAATAGACTGTCTGGTAGTCATAGTCGTCAAATTCCTTGTCGCCATTCTCGCAAGAGGCAAAGCCTAAAGCGAGTGTCAATGGCAAGGCGAACGTCGCCAGCATTTTCAAAGTCTTGTTCATCATCATATTTAATAATTCAAGAATGATTTGAAGGATGTTGTAGGATAATCTTGTTTTTGTCCCATCTCTCCCCTCTCCTATATATATAATTAAGGAGAGAGCGGGACGGGGAAGAGCTTTACCAGCCCTTGTTTTGTTTCAGTTCAGTGAATTTCAGCAATTCAGAGTAAGGAATCGGACCATAGTACATGTAGTCCTTATAGTTACGGTCCTCCACGTCAATGGGAGTATAAATCTTGTTGCCTTCCTTGTCGGCCGTGATGCTCATACCCCTTGCCTCCGTGGTGAGCGGAGCTTTCCAGCGTCGGAGATCCCAGAAGCGGAAGCCTTCGAAGGAGAGCTCGATGCGGCGCTCGTTACGGATGAGCTCGCGCATCTTGTCCTTAGACTGTGCACACTCGTCAATATAGCTGTCGTCGGTGATGCCGGCACGATGGCGGATCGCCTTGATGACGTCGTAGGCCGAGTAGCTGTGCGTGCCAGTACCCTTCGGACCGAAAGCCTCGTTGGCAGCCTCAGCGTAGTTGAGGAAGATCTCGGTGTAGCGGATACGCGGTGTGTAGTGATACTGTTTGCTGTTGACCTTCGGATCGAGGTTGATATCCTGGCGGAGCAGCTTGCGCAGATAGTAGCCTGTGCGCGTGGAGCTGCCCACCTCAGTGTTGATACCATCCTTACCTGATCCCACCTCCGTGTTGATCTTGGTGTTGTTCACACCGACCTGTCCACCATCGACAACCACGTAGGCTGTCAGACGCGGGTCACGGTTGGCATAAGGATTCTTGGCATCGTAGCCACTGCGCTGGTCAGTGATGGGATATCCGTTGGCAGCAGAGAAGGCATCGACAAAGTTTTGAGTCGGGTTGATGCGGCCCTTGCCATAGAGCGAAGGAGGATAGTTGTCGGTCTCCCAGTCGTTGTTCTGCGATTTCTCACCGCGCCACATCACCTCTTTGGGGTTAGCGCCGTTGGAGAGCGCGTCGATCTCAGAGCCGTTGGCATACCATGTCCAACCGTTGGGATCCATGCCGCCGATACCGCCGATGGCGTCGAGCACCTGAGCAGCGTAGTCAGCAGCCTGCTGATAGTTGGTGCCGGAAGCGGCCGAGAAAGCCGGACTGGCAGCGAGCAGGGCAGCCTTGGAGCGGAAAGCCTTGACGATGGAAGCATCCATACGTCCGTTGAACTTCACGCCGAAGATGCGGTTCATGCGGTCCACATCAGCGCCCATCTTCTTGTAGTAAGCCGGAATGCTGGCATCGGAGGTGATATCGACATACTTATCGGGCAGCAGGGCGAGTGCAGAGTCGCAGTCGGCATAGAAGGCCTTCATGCACTCCTCAAAGGTGTTGCGCGGCAGGTTGAAGTTGCTGGAGGCATCCTCCGGTGTGGTGACGATGGGCACACCGAGGAGCTGTCCGCCCTCATCGTATCCGGCATGAGCCTGGAGCAGATAGTACATAAACATGGCACGCATGCCGAAAGCCTCACCTTTCTCACGACAGGCATAGAGACGGCGGGCTACATCGTCGTCAGCCCAGTGCACACCGTCAACGCGGCTGAGGAAGAGGTTGACATACATGATACCTGCCCGACAGTTGCGCCAGCGCTCCGTAGGGTTGTTGTTCGAGGTCCAGGTACCGCCTGCGAGTTCGCGCCAATCGTTGGCAGCGTCGTTGCTCACAGCGTCGTCGGTACCCACCTCGCTGAAAGGAAAACTGCCGCAGGGAATGCGCGTATAGGCATTGCCGAGCACGCCCTCGGCGTAGGACGCGTTCTTGTCCATGTAGTCAATGCCGAGGTTGTTCTCCTTGGCGGGCTCAAAGAGGTCGTCGCAGGAAGTGAGCGTCAGACCAAGAGCCGCCACGAGAAAGAGATATTTATATTTTCTTGTTTTCATGATGACAGAAGAATTAGAAGTTTACCTTAGCACCGAGATTATAGAAACGGATCTGTGGGAATGAGCCCACGTTGGTCTCCATATATTTCCGCTCACCTGAGATGGTGAGCAGGTTGCTGCCGCTGAGATATACGCAGAGTCCTTTGACCCACTTGCCTTGGAAGAGGTTCTCAGGCAGGTCATAGGTCAGTTGCACCTTGTTGAGGCGCACGGCATCGGTCTTATAGGTCCAGAAATCAGAGGTCACGAAGTTAAGCTCACCGCCCTCAGTGGTCAGACGAGGATAGGTGGCTGTTGTAGCCGTCTCAGGCGTCCAGCGTCCGAGTACCACATCGCTGTACTTGCTGCTGCCGTAGCACCACTCATAGCTGTTGTTTTTCACGCCCATGCCACCGAAGTTGCCGGTCCAGTTCATGAAGAAGGTAAAGCCTTTGTACTTCATGGTGAAGTGGAATCCGAGATAGAAGTTCGGTGTCCAGTGTCCGAGCACCGCCTGGTCACGGCTGTCGATGAGTCCGTCACCGTTCATGTCCTTGTACTTCAGGTCACCGGGCTTTGTGTTGCTGTTGATGACAGCCACGCCATCCTTGTATCCGGTGATCTTTCCGTCAGCACCGCGCACCACATCGTCCTCTGTGATGAAGCCTAAGCAGCGGTAGCCACGGAGCGCGTCGATGCGTGCGCCCTGGCTCTTCTGCCAGTCGTACTCCACGTTCTCGTTCTCGCTGATCTTAGTATTCTTCGAAGTGTAGGTCATGCCGGTGATGCCCCCGCTGAGATCCACGTCGCCCAGTTGTTTGTGTACATCGATGGTAAAGTCGAAGCCACTTCGGCGCTGCGCGTTGTAGTTGATATACGGCAGGAACGTCGACACGGGATAATAGGTGTGGAAATAGCTCGGGTAGAGCGTTTCCGGCGTGATGAGCAGTCCGTCGAACTTCACGTTGTAGTAGTTGGCGTTGAGTCGGACGAGTCCCTTGCCGAAAGAAGCATCGAGCCCGAAGCGCAATTCCTTACGTTTGACAAAGCCCAAGTCTTTGTTACCACCACGCTGAGAGTCGGAAGTCTGCATGGCGTTGGCACTCTCACTCCACCCCCACCAAGTACCGGTGGCGGTGAAGACATCGTCGTACATATAGTATTTCTCAATGTCGAGATCCTCGTTGATGACACCATAAGAGGCGTTGATCTTCAAGTCGTCGAGCCACGACTCTGTCGGCTTCATCCATTTCTCACGGCTCACGCGCCATGCGATGGTGCCCACGGGCGAGAGAGCCTCGCGGTGTCCGGCGGCGAGCTTGGCCGAGTGGATGGCAGCCACAGCCAGGTTGGCGTAATAACGGCGGTCGTAGTTGTAGTCGATGTTCAAGCCCAGGTTGGCGTTGCTTGTGCGGTGATATTCTCCCGTGGTAGTCATCTGATAGCCATGAGCCAGTAACGTAGCGTCCACAGCATGCAGTCCAAACTGTCGATTGTAGTCAAACTGGCCGGAGAAGAAGATGGTCTGCGCCGTCTTGGAGTCACTCACCGTCTTTGTGCCCGTGTGCTTATCTATGCCGTATTTTTTCAGTCCGATGATCTCATCCTTGCCATTCATGTTTGTCCAGACGGGCTCATAAGTGGAATAGTCGTTCTGTATGCTACTATTATACGATGTAGCGTAGTCGATGGCAGCATGTGTCTTGAAGCTCAGTCCTTGGAGCACTTTGTCAAGATTGAAGTTGATGCCGGCGTCGAACTGCAGCTGACGGCTGGTATAGGTGTTGTATCCGGCCGCATACATGGCTGCAAAAGGATTGGTCTGCTGGTTCTGCGTACCACCAAGCATATACTTTCCGTCAACGACATAGTTGCTGTTGGCTATCATCTTCTGTATCTCCTGCACGTCGGGATTCATCAGATCGATGGGGATGAGCGGTGTGAGCGGATACTGGCTTGTGGGCCGCAGAGAGGCACTCTGATCCCAGTAATTGCTGCGGTCGGTGCGCAGGTCATAGAAGGTGGCGTTGGCATCTACCCAACCTGTGATCCAATCATTGAGCTTCAGGTCGATGTTACCACGCACGTTGAGTCGGTTGGTATGGTTGTGCTTACCCTCGCCGAACTTGATGAGGTCGCCGATATGATACAGTCCGATGTTGGCATAGAAGTGTGCGAACTTGCCGCCGCCCTCAAACTCAGCGTTGCCCTCGTAGCGTGTGTAGGCTTTCTTGAGGTAGTCTTTTGAGAAGAAGTCGATACTGGGATAGCGATAGGGATTGCGTCCCGAGGCATAGTTGTAGATGTCCTCGTCAGTGTATACCGGACTCTTGCCGTCGTTGGCCAAGGCCTCGTTGTAGAGACTCATGTACTGAGCGGCACCGAGATAGGTAGGATACTCTTTCGGCGTGAAGAGACTGACATTGCTGCGAACGCTGACTTTCAGTCCGTCGGTGCGTCCACGCTTGGTGGTGATCAGCACGGCACCCTTGGCAGCCCGGCTGCCGTAGAGGGCCACGGCACTGGCCGACTTGAGGAAGGTGATCTGCTCGATCTCGGTGGGCAGCACATTGTTGGCGTCACGGGGCACACCGTCGACGATCACGAGGGCATCGCCCATGTTCCACAGCTGCCCCGTGTAGCCACCGGCATAGGCCTGAAGTGCGTCAAGGCTGTAGGTATTATAGTTTTTTGTAGTGAGGTCTTTCATGTCGATGGCAGACACACCACCCATCAGTTCCGACTTTGCCTTAGAGCCGAAGGCCACGTTGACCTGTGTGGTGTCGGCAACGGTCTGCCCGAGAGCCGTAGCAGACATGGCAAGCATGGCGAACGTCAGAACATTAGTCTTATATGTTTTTGGATTATTCATTGAACGCTAAGGTTTGAAGTTTTACCTTTTTACTTTTTTACCCTTTTACTTTTTCAGTTCTTATAGGGAATCACCATCCTGGGTTCTGCTTAAACTCGGGATAGATGCTCACGTCGCTCTTCTTCAGCGGCAGCCAGTAGTGCTTCTCCGAGAAGTTGCGGGTGAGAATGACTTTCTGCGTGAAGCCCGACACCTCATTGTTCTCCGGATGCTCAAGATCGCATTTCACGCGCTTGAACTCCTGTGAGGTCTTGATGGTGTAAGGATACTTGTCGAGGAGCAGCCAACGGCGCAAGTCGTTGAAGCGGTGGCCCTCATAGGCCAGCTCCACAGCGCGCTCACGGCGCAACTCACTCATGAAGCCATCGAGCGAAGAAGCGTATTTGGCAGCGACAGGGTCGACACCGGCACGGGCGCGCACCTTGTTGATAGCCTCCAGAGCCGTCAGCGGGCACTGTCCCACCTTAGCGTTTGCCGACCCCATAGCCTCTGCGGCAGCCTCGGCATACATCAGATAGACGTCGCTCAGGCGCATCCAGGGCAGATGGATCAGGAAGTGGTGGCTCCAGCCATAGCCGTCGTCGAGTTTGTTGCAGCTGTTGTCAATGAACTTATAGAGCAGATAGCCTGTGCGGCTGCCCTTGTCGACACTGCGGTACATGCCGCCAGTCTCAAGGTCGGCGTAGCGGATCGACTTAGCGGGATCGGCACTGATTTCAGCATCAGTGTGCACTTCGTGCTTGGCAATGTCGTTGCTCTTGAAGATCTTCTCGCCGTCGAAGCGGATGTCGTTGTAGAAACGAGGGTCACGACCCTTCCAGGGATGTGTCGGGTCGAAGCCGCTCTGCGGGTCATCAAGGGGTAGTCCGTTGGCCATACCATAGTAATTGACATAGTTGGCAGTGGGGAGCGTCAGCACGCCACTGTTGTTGAGGTCGCTGTTGACAGCGCAGAACTGCTTAGAGACTCCCCAGTTGGTCACGTTCCAATCACCATTGAAGAGCGGGCCACGGAAGATAGCCTCAGTGACAGAACCGTCGGCACTCTGTCCGGGCACCTTGCCGTTGTCGTCGATAGAATAGAAGTTGCGGCCATAGTCCTTCATCGGCAGCAGGCCAAACTGTGTCTGTCCGCTCTCCACCATGGCGAGTGCCTCGCCGAAGGCCTCAGCGGCACGCTTGCAGAAATCCTGACTGTAAGTAGCATTGCCCGTGCTCACCTTGTTCATCAGCGGTGAACCGGCCCAGAGCAGATCCTTGCCGAGATAGGCCAGAGCGGCTATCTTGGTCACACGCAGCTGGTTCTTGCCGAGCGTGTTCTTGCCGATAGTGGTGTTGTCCCAGTTCACAGGCAGCAGATCCGCTGCTTTGCGCAGGTCCTCAGCAGCCTTCTCGGCACACTCCTGATAGCTCAGACGAGGCTCGCGCAGCTCCTGGTCGGCGGGTAACACCTTATCTATATAAGGCAGTCCACCGAAGTACTGCATGAGTTGGAAGTGGAACCAGCCACGGAAGAAATAGAGCTGACCCATGATGAGATTTTTCTCTTCCTGTGTGCCCACGAAGTTGTCGATGTTGGCCAGACCGAGGTTGGCCTTGCGGATACCGTACCAGCAACCCGGCACGAGGGAGTGAGCGAAGCGGTCGCCGCTCGTGTTGAAGCTGTTGCGGTCCATCCACCCACTCTGCCAGCCGTCGTGACTGCTCTGCCAGCCCCAGAAGTCGCCCTGGTCGATCTTATAGACCATGTGGTAGTTGATGCCGACGTTTTGCAGTTCATCCTCGCCCCAGTTCCATGAGTTGGTCCAATATCCCTTGTCAAACTCAGGGATGCAGTTGTAGAGTTCCTCGGTGAATCCTTGGAAATTCTGGAAGTCTTTAAAGGCATCCTTATCCGAGATGTCGCTGTCGGGTGCCTTGTCGAGGTAGTCGGTGCAGCTGGTCTGTGCGAGTGTCAAAGACAGCGAAGCACACAACAGCCCTATATATAGTCTTATCTTTTTCATTGTTGGAGACAGTATTACAGATTGATTTTAATACCCATATTGACACGCTTGACTGTAGGATAAGCGCCTTGCGAGGCCAGACCCGTACCGGCGTAGTTGCTCTCGCGGTCATCCGGCATGCGGCTCCACACCCAGAGGTTGTTGCCGTTGACATAGACCATCAGGCTGCTGAGTCCGAGATGCTTCACCCACGGCTGCGTGAAGGTGTAGCTCACCTCGGCGTTCTTCAGTCGGATGAAGCTGCCGTCGTAATGGAAGCGTGTGCCTTCGTAGTACGAGGGCTGCGAGTTCAGACGTGGAATCGGCGCGCTGGCATCCTGGGTATACTTGGTCCAGAAGGTACCCTCGTCAAAGACGGTATCGAGGTTCTTGCCCAGTGAGTTGAAGCCGACATAGCGGTTGACATTCGTCACACCATAGAACTGCACGTAGACCGAGAATCCTTTCCAGTCCCAACCGATGGTGGCGTTGTAGGTGTTCTCCGGTGTACCGGTGTAGCCATAGGGCGCACTGTCGTTGCTGTCGATGACGCCGTCGCCGTTGTAGTCAATGACATCATACATACCCGGCATCTTCTGGTCGTCGTTGGTGTCGTAGCGGGTGACGCCGATGACGTCGTCCCAGGAGTTGGCGAAGCCTGTGGTCAGATAGGCATGGTCCTGTCCGATGGCATAGCCCTCCCGCTTCTGGTAGCCGGGAAGCAGCGCCGGGTCGTCGTACTTCAGAATCTTGTTGGTAGCGTGCGTCATGGAGAAGTTACCCCAGACGTGGTGCCCGTTAAAGGTCTTGTTCAGACGCAACTCCAACTCATAACCTTTGGTGCGCACCTTACCGAGGTTGGCTGTCGGCGCAGTGGCTCCGAAGTAAGACGGAATGGCGCGGTTGCCACCGGCGATCAGCACGTCGCGGCGGTTGTCGACGAAGAAATCGATGTTACCCGTGATGAGTCCGCCGAAGAAACCATAGTCGATACCGAAGTTCTGCTTGGTGGATTTCTCCCAGTGGATGTTCGGATTACCTATTTTCGACTCCTTGTACCAGTTGTATGGGCTTTCGTCTGAGTTGAGCCCCTGTCGGTTCATGTTGCCGTTAGCAGTCATATTGGTGTTGTAGGCCCACTGTGTGGCATAGAGCCAGCGGCCGATGTTGGCACCATCGTCACCGACCTGACCGATGCTGTAACGGAACTTGAGCAGGTCGACATATTTCTTGAGCGGTTTGAAGAACTTCTCCTCGCTGATGGTGTAGCCCACGGCACCGGAGTGGAACCAGTCGAAACGATAGTCAGGACCGAACTGCTCGGAACCGTTGTAAGCACCATTGTACTCAGCGAAGTAGCGGCCATCGTAGTTATAAGTGGCACGGAAGGCCCAGTCCTCACGGTAATGCGAGAAGTCGCTGCCGTAGGCATTCTCCGTACGGTTGAATACGCCCATGGCCGTGACGTCGTGCTTACCGAACTTGCGGGCGTAGTTGAGCTGTGCCTGATAGAAGAGGTTACGCACGGTAGCACCGTTGTTGACCGAGCCGCCTGCCGTGGTCCAGAGAATACCCTCCTGGAAATCGAAGTTGGTATTGCCCTGCTGTGGCTGCAAATAGACGGTCTGACCGGTATCAGGATTGATCCATTTCTCCTGGGCGCTATGATAGAGGTCGTTGATACCCCGTTTGTCCTCCTGGAAGACGTTGTCCCAGCTGACGAGCGCGCTGGCCGAGAGTCCCTTGGTGATGAAGTCGAGATTCTGTGTCAGCGTGAAGTCGGTGTTGATACGTGTGGTGGTGTGCTTCTCTGTACCGGAAAGGGCAAGGTTGAGGATAGAGTTCGGTGCCCCCTGCGAGTCGGCGGGATAGTAACCCCATGTGCCGTCGCTGTAGCGTGGAATGAAGGCGTCGCGCGGTGCGCTATAAGCGGCCTGCCAGAGCTGACTCTCACCAAACGAACCGGTAGCGGTGCCCCAAGGACCCTTGCGCTCGCCGTGGCTGCCGAAGAGGTTCACCTTTAAGGTAGTGGTACGCGTGAGTGCGAAGTCGAGGTTCGTACGCGCGTTGATACGGTCATAGCCGTAACCGGCTTTATAGCCGCGGTTATTGTCCCACTGACGAAAGAGGTCACCCTCATGCAGGTAGTCGATGGCAGCGAAGTACTTGACAAAGCGTGTACCACCACTGACGTTGACGTGTGGGTTATAGGCCATCGCATGACTCTTGAACACCTCTTTCTGCCAGTCTACATCGGGATAGCGCTCGGCCTCCTCAAGATTGGCGGGATGGCGGTATTTCTCAATGATGTCGATGGGCAGCACCTTGTTCCAAGAGTCAGGCTTCAAGCCGAGCTCCTGCTCAGCGGCCTGATTGCGGATCATCAGCGCGTCGGCACTGTGGAGCGAGCCGGGCAACTGACTGACGAACTTCAGTGTGGCGTTCATGCCTACTTCTATCTTGGCCTGACCCTCCTGACCACGCTTGGTAGTGATGAGGATCACGCCGTTGGCACCACGCACACCGTAGACGGCGGTAGCGGAGGCATCCTTGAGTACGGAGATGCTCTGCACGGAGGAGATGTCGATGCTGTTCATCGGACGCTCAATACCGTCGACGAGGATGAGCGGGTCGCTGTTGTTCCACGAGCTCACACCACGGATGACGATCTTCGGGTCTTCCTCACCCGGCATACCTGTGGAGCTCATCGTCACCACGCCCGGCAGATTACCGGTCAGGGCGGCACCGATGCTGCTCACACCACCGGCGCGCTCAAGCACCTTACCCGTGGTCTGGGTGATGGAGCCGACCACCGAGGCTTTCTTCTGCTGACCGTAACCGACGACGACGACCTCACCAAGGTTCTGGTTATCGTCGCGCAGGGTGACGCGCAGGGTGTGCTTACTTCCCACCTTCACGTCCTGCGGCAGCATGCCAACATAGGATACCTTCAACGTGGAACCGTCACCTTTGACATTGATGACAAAGTTTCCGTCCAAGTCGGTGACGGTACCATTGGAAGAACCGCCCTCCATGATGGTGGCGCCGATGACCGGCTCACCTTTCTCGTCTACCACGCTACCCTTGACCGTGTACTTCTGCTGGGCCTGCATGCCTACAGCAAAGAGTGAAGCCAACGTCAGCGTGGCGGCTAATCGTTGTGTTCTTAACAATAGTTTGTTCATGTTCTCTTCATTATTTAAGCTTTTTATTATTAGGATCTACATCATCATTTTTGTCTCATTGTGTTAACCTTAATAAAATTTTGGTTGAACACGCTGCAAAGTTAACATATAAAAAGCTCATGGAGTTTGTAACATGTAACAAACTCTTTGCGATATATACCATAACACAAAGAAATCACAAAAGAAAAAGTGCGTGTTACTTATTCCTTACCTTACCTGAATGATATCTTCCCATCGTGCTGTGATGCAAGCCTGAGGTACGAAGGCTGTCTCTTCTCCGTCACCGGCTTGCTTCGAAGCAAGCTTCGGCAAGCCGGTGACGGAGAAGAAACTAAATTCAACCGCACAAGTCGATATTTTCTGACAAAAACACGTTCACGCGAACTTTCATTCTAGAGAGAAGGAAAAACGGGAAAAACCGAGGGGTGGTTGTCATCTCGGTAGTTTGTGCTTATCAAAAAGGCGAGATGAGGAGGTCAGAAAGGCGTTTTGACCAGGTCAGAAAGCCTTTCTGACACTATCAAAAAGGCTTTTTGATAACAAGAAAGTGCCATTTTATGCGCAAAAATGACAGTTTTTGAGGGCTAAAACAAGCAAAAAAGAAAACTAAAGGATGACTACATACGTAAATTATATTATAATCATCTATCCAACAACTAATTACAGAAAACTCACCGTTTTTGGCTTCTTTTGGATCAAAGGACACTTTGGTGCAGAGAATCGCAAGGAAATGGGCCGAAAAATGTCAGTTAATCCAACATTTAAGAGATAGTAAGCAAGTAAGCTTAACCACGTATCATGTCCCCGAAGGGAACGGACGGTGCAAGGCCTTATTCCCACTTTTTACTCCAGATCTTCGTCCTGTGTAACCGTCACCGTTCCCAGTTTGCTGATCTTCAGCACCAGCGGCACGTACTCGTCGCTCGACTTATCGGGATTGCCCACGCTGGCCGCAAAGATGAGATCAGTGCCCTCGGGACGCACAAAGACGATTCCCAGAAGTGCACCCTTCCGATAATACTGATCGTCGACCTTGGCCTTGAAGTCAGCCTTTGTAAACTCACGGCTGAAAAACTCAGAGCCGTTCTGCCGCAGGATGCGCACGCTGATCTTATTATCATAGTAGTCATGACTGCCATCAGAAGCCTTGGCCAGGCGCTTATCAGCATGGCGCTTAACCTCAACAGTGTAGATACCGCCGACCCATCCGACCTTGCGCGACACGGTGTTGTCGCCCATCGCACGGGGACCTTTCGGCTCGACGACCTTTTGAACCTTGCGCACGGTCTGCGCCTTCTTCTCCTCCTTACAGCTGAAACACAGCATCACCGTCAGGAGTATCAAAGCCAATGAAGTGTATATTTTCATCATTTTTTCTATATTTATCGGTGCAAAGGTAGGAAAAAACTACGAAAAAGCGACAGAATGCACATAAGAATACAAAGAAAAAGACGCTTTTTCTTTGATATTCCACTCGTTTACACTAACTTTGCATTTACAAACATGTAACAAACCATCAACAAACAGAGAACTGATGATACGAAAAGTCATTGCACTGTTTCTTTTTGTCCTTTTACTTGTAGGTTGTCGACATCAAAATGTCAGCAAGCCGCAAGAGACCGTCACGGACACGACGGCCATGATGGTCTATCAGATACAACATTGTGCAAAACTCTATACTCAGGAGTACAAGCTCCGCAAGATCGTCGTTTACGACGACACCGCGGCGCTCACCGGGCACCTGTTAGGGCAAAATTTCAAGATGGACCTGCCACTGGGCAAGCGCCGTATTGCCATCCCCATGACAGCCACGGCGCAGGCTTCCATCGACTTTTCCCACTTCTCCCCCTCGCAGGTACACCGCAACGGCAAAAGGCTGGAGATCATCCTGCCTGCCCCGCAGGTGACGCTCACCGCGACGGCCATCGACCACGGGCAAGTCAAAGAGAAGGTGGCACTGCTGCGCACACGCTTCTCCGACGAAGAGCGCTCACGCATCGAGCAACAGGGGCGCACGGCCATCGTCAGGTCGCTGGAAAAGATGAATCTCACAGAGAGCGCACGGCAGAGTGCCGTACAGCAGCTCATGCCGATGCTGCGGCAGATGGGCTGGAACGACGAGGATGTGGTGATCACCTTCCGCGATGATCTCGGCAACAGCCCCTTTGAAACCCTTATCCGTAAAAGCAACTAAGCCATGACAACAAAGCACTCCCTCCTCTCTCGCCTGCTGGACCGCGCAAGTACCGACCTGCGGTTGGTGCTCATCTCGGCTACGGTCACCCTCGTGCTCGTTGTCGCTGCCCTCTTCTTCATTAAACGGGCACTGTCGGACCAACATGTCTCGGTCTCGCACAACCAGGGGATCAGCGTCACGCCCGTCGTCATGGAGAGCATCCGCAACACGGGGCAATGGGTGTTCCTGGAGATCGCTGACGAGGAACTCGTCGACACCGTGCGCCACGGCTTCTTCGGCGATGATGAGCTGGCACGCGTCTACTACGGCACGCTGCGCCTGGGCTTCGACATGCAACAGTATAAAGAGGAGTGGTTGCACATCAAGGGCGACACGCTCATCGCCACACTGCCACCCATCGGACTGGTGAGCGACAATTTTCTCGACGAGGCCCGCACAAGATCATTTTATGAGAGTGGAAAATGGAGTGAGAAAGACCGCGCCGCCATGGCGGAACAGGCGAAGACAAAGATGCGGCAGCGCTGTCTGAGCAAAGCCAATCTGGCATCGGCCCGGAAAAACGCACGGACACAGCTATGGACGATGTTCCGCGCACTGGGATTTAAAAACATAAGGATAGAAAATAAGTAGCATTGATGATAGCATGAGTCAAGTTAACGAATTCTTCACTACTCTCAGCGGACTATTGTGGGGCTGGCCAATGATCACTTTATTGCTGGGCACGCATATCTTCCTGACCATTCGGTTGCATATTCCGCAGCGTCATCTGTGGACAGCCATCAAGTTGTCGGTCAGGCGTGACCCTGGTGCCACGGGCGACGTGTCGCAGTTTGGTGCGTTGGCCACGGCATTGGCAGCGACGATCGGCACGGGAAACATCGTCGGCGTAGCCACGGCGATCTCGCTCGGCGGCCCCGGTGCCGTGCTGTGGTGCTGGCTGACAGGTGTCTTCGGCATCGCGACAAAGTATTCCGAAGGCTTGCTCGCCATTAAATACCGCGTAAAGACACCCGACGGCCGGATGTTGGGCGGTCCGATGTATGCACTTGAGAAAGGATTGGGATGGAAATGGCTGGCCGTGCTCTTTGCTGTCTTTGCTGCCTGCGCCTCATTTGGCATCGGCAACACCGTACAGGCCAACGCCATCGCCACGATAGCCCATGAGAGCTACGGCATCAGTCCGGCCATCGTCGGAACCATCATCACGCTGCTCACGGCGGCAGTGATCATCGGCGGCGTGAAGAGTATCTCCAAGGTATGCAGCATGTTAGTGCCGTTCATGGCCGTCTTCTATGTCTTAGGCTGCATCTACATCCTCATCGTCAACTACGGCAGTCTGTGGCCCGCCCTACAGTTGATAGTCCGTTCGGCTTTCACGCCGCAGGCAGCAGGCGGCGGCTTTGTCGGCGGTACGGTGATCATGGCCGCACGTTACGGCATCGCCCGCGGCCTGTTCTCCAATGAGTCAGGACTGGGCTCAGCGCCGATCGTAGCCGCAGCCGCTCAGACGCGCAACCCGGTACGGCAGGCTCTGGTATCGAGTACTGCCACATTTTGGGACACCGTCGTCATCTGTGCGCTGACAGGACTGGTTATCGTGAGCAGCATCATCGCCTATCCCGACATCACGTTCCACGACGGCGCTCAGCTCACAAAGGTTGCCTTCAGCAAGATTCCCTACGTTGGCAAGCCGTTGCTGACGTTTGGATTGTTGACCTTCGCGTTTAGTACGATACTCGGTTGGAGCTACTACGGCGAGCGCTGCGTGGAGTACTTAGGTGGCCGCCGCTGGATGCTGGGCTATCGCCTGCTCTACATCGTGTGTGTGTTCATCGGCAGTGTGATCAGCCTGGAACTGGTTTGGAACATCGCAGACTGCATGAATGCGCTCATGGCAATCCCCAACCTGCTCTCCTTGCTCTTCCTCAGTGGCGTCATCGTGCACGAGACACGCAAGTATCTGTGGCGGGGACGACTGGACCGCGAAATGGAGGAGATGACAGATGAGACACAAAACAAGGCGACAGAAAAACAGTAGCTTAGACAGAAAGAAATTTATCTTTAGGCATAAAGGTAACCATTCAGCAAATACATCCGCGTAGCAATGCGTTAAATAAAAAGAGAGATGGTGAAAGCAAAAAGCAACGTTTAATGTTGGTTCTTTCGTAGGAAACCCTTATCTTTGCAATAGAAACAAAAAAACAAGATATATGGAAATGACAAAAGAACAAGCTTACCAGTGGCTAAGGGAAGTCAAGCAGAACAAGAAGAATGCCCTTGAGAGGTTGACGAAGATTGGCATAGACGAATATGAGAAGCGAACGGGAGTAAAGCCAACCTATATCGAAACCCTATGATGCTCAATGTAGACAGAATACAAGAAAAGGCACCATACAAAGTCACCAAGATTGCTGATGATATGCATGTCGCCTTTTTCACTGATTATGGTGTTCAGTATATCGCAGGTTTCGAAAAGGACGATATTACTATGCCAATAACAGCTACCTACCAGTTCTCAATAATCAATTTCAACAACAAGAAATCACCTCGAGACCCTAAAGTCCGCGAGACGATTATAGCGATTATCGAAAACTTCTTCATGGAAAGCCAAGAGGTCATGCTCTACATCTGTGAGACTGGTGACGGCAAGCAATCCATGCGTAGCCGACTCTTTGAGTATTGGTTCAACCATTACAAGAGGCATTGGAACATCATGTTCCTGACAACTTCGATAACTGACGAAAACGGTATACTTAACTACGCAGGAATTGTCCTTCGCAATGACCATCCACGTTTGAAAGAGATTGTCAATGAGTTTACCAATGCTGTAGCCCTTTTCAATGAAAAACCACAAGAATAACACTTGACCATAAGCTTGACACATAAGACATTAAGGACATATCATGCAACCAACGTTATTCATGGATATGTTCTCACATGAATGTCCATGAATTAACCACGAATTTCTCATCAATTAAATCATTCGCTGACTAAAACCGGCGTTGGTTTTAGACATAATAACATAAAGAACATATGATCAAAACCGGAATATGTTCTTCACCTTTTACCTTTAGTACATATTAAAAAGGATGACAGTGTAGGGGCGAACCGTCCCTACACTGTCATCCACAAAACGGGTGTATTAGAATTGTTTATCCAGCATTTCACTCCCTCTCTCCCCTTGGAGAGGGGGCGAAGGAGGTGAGGCTTTGTAGGGTAAACTATGTGAGGCTTATTACTCGAAGTTCTTATCGTCGAGCATCTCAAAGCCGCAGTACGGCACGAGTGCTTTCGGCACGCGGATGCCTTCCGGCGTCTGGTTGTTCTCGATGATGGCGGCTACGATACGCGGCAGCGCCAAGGCAGAACCGTTGAGCGTGTGGCAGAGTTCCGTCTTCTTAGTGTCTGAGCGACGGAAACGGCAGTGCAGACGGTTGGCCTGATAGCTCTCGAAGTTAGACACAGAACTGACCTCGAGCCAACGCTTCTGTGCGCCACTCCATACCTCAAAGTCGTAGCAGATAGAGGAAGTGAAACTCATGTCGCCACCGCACAGGCGGAGGATATGATAAGGAAGCTCAAGTTTCTGTACGAGTCCCTCGACATGAGCGAGCATCTCGTCGAGACTCTTGTAAGAGTGCTCCGGCGTGTCGATGCGAACAATCTCTACCTTGTCGAACTGATGCAGACGGTTCAAGCCACGGACATCCTTGCCATAAGAACCAGCCTCACGGCGGAAGCAGGCTGAATAAGCACAACGCTTGACGGGCAGATCCTTTTCGTCGAGGATCTCATCGCGGAAGATGTTGGTCACGGGAACCTCTGCTGTAGGAATGAGATAGAGGTTGTCGAGGTTGCAGTGGTACATCTGGCCCTCCTTATCAGGCAGCTGACCCGTGCCGTAACCGGATGCCTCGTTGACAACATACGGCGGCTGTACCTCGAGATAACCGGCCTTGCGGGCCTCATCGAGGAAGAAAGCCTCCAAAGCACGCTGGAAGCGGGCCATCTTACCCACATAGATCGGGAAGCCGGCGCCCGTGATCTTCACTCCCATGTCGAAGTCTACAAGGCGGAATTTCTTGAGCAGATCCCAGTGGCACAACGCGTCCTCACCAAGATTTGGCATAGGACCACCCTCCTTGACGACAACATTGTCGTTGGCATCCTTGCCTTCGGGTACGAGGTCGTTGGGGATGTTTGGAATCTGCAACAGCTCGTTGGTCATGTCGGCCTGAGCCTTGTCCATGATCTCCTGCAGCGCTTTGTCGGCAGCTTTCAGCTCGGCAACCTCAGCCTTGACCTTCTCAGCCTCGTCCTTCTTGCCTTCCTTCATCAAGCCGCCAATCTGCTTCGACAGCTGGTTTTGGTGCTGCTTGTTGCTGTCAAGCTTCTGCTGGCTCTCACGACGCAACTTGTCATACTCCAATACTTTTTCAATAGCTTCGCGGGCTCCGGCGAAATGCTTCTTCTCCAGGCCTTTGATCACGCGTTCAGTTTCCTCACTGATGAGTTTAAGTGTAAGCATATAGCTGTATATTGATTATATTTCCTTATTTGGGGCAAAAGTACAAAAAAAAACGCTCACAGCAAAATTTAATCGAGAAAACGCTCGCAAAGGCTCTTGATTACGATAAAAAACGTACCTTTGCATGGTTACTATATAAGATAAGGTAAGATTTGATAGAATAGACATCAGCATTGTAAGATAAAATAATATCAGATATGGATCACAGAGGAAAGAAAAAACGTCTTTTCCAACAAATGATTTGGACGGCCGCAGTGGCCATCAGCTGGCTCAGCGGCTGTCCCTCGCAAGCTCAGACAGCGAAAGGCCATCGGCTGCCCAACGTGGCGGTCGGCATTCACCATCATCACCCCGACTCCACCCTCTGCTCTCCTTTAAACATTGGATTGCTCAGTGAGGTAGACACGCTGCACGGCTTTCAATATGGCGCATTCTTAGGCGCAGCACGCGGACGGGCCGACGGCTTCATGCTGGCAACCATCGCCAACGTGGCCCACGCTTTCAACGGTGTGCAGCTCAGCGGTTTCAGCAACATTGTCTTCACCCCGATAAAAGGCTTGCAGCTCAGCCCCATCACCAACATTGCCATGGGCGTGAAGCAAGGCGCGCAGTTCTCCACCATCGCCAACATCAGCTCCGGCAGGATGAGAGGATTGCAACTCAGCACCTACAACTATGCCGACACGCTGCGGGGAACACAGGTCGGCATTATCAACGTGGCACAGAGCCATCCACATGGCGTGCAGATAGGACTGCTTAACTACACCCGCGATCCCGAAGCACGCAAGATAGGACTCGTCAACATCAACCCACAGACGCGCATCGACGTGATGCCTTTTGTCGGTACGTCCACCCGTCTGAACCTCGCCTTGCGCTTCCGCAATACCCATACCTACACGATGATCGGTGTCGGTTCGCATTTCCTGGGACTCGACGAGGACTTCTCGGGTGAGCTCTTCTACCGCATGGGACGCTACTGGACCATCGCCCCACGGTGGACGCTCGGCGGCGACGTGGGCTTCGGACATGTGGAGACGTTCCAAAACAAAGGCGACACGCCACGACGTATGTACTCGCTGCAAGCCCGCATGACGGCCGACTATGCCCTCAACGACAATCTCGGCGCCTTCGTCGCCGCCGGTTACGGTACGACACGGCGCTATGGCTCAAACATCAAGTTCCGTTCGCGCCCAATCATCGAAGCAGGACTGGCACTCCGCTATCACCACGATCCCGACCATCAGGCACAATGGGAGGAGGAACGGCAACGCGACCAGGAGTTTATGCTCAGCAAGCTGGCACTGACACCGGAGGACAGCCTCTACCGATGGGGCGATCCGAGCTATACCAAGAAACGGTGGTGGCGCGCGGCAGCAGAGGCAGCGGGTATCAACGTCTTTGTGCATTGTTTCGACCGTTTCGTCATGAACGAGGACTTCGCGCAGGTCACCTTCAAGAGCATCGCCCATAACTGGCACCATGCCTTCGTATGGGACAACGATCAGTTCTCGACCAATCTCTTCGCCCATCCTTACCACGGCAACCTCTATTTCAACTCGGCCCGCAGCAACGGACTGACCTTCTGGCAGAGTACGCCTTACGCTCTTGGCGGTAGCCTGATGTGGGAGTTCTGCGGCGAAGTGGAGCCGCCAGCCATCAACGACGTGCTGGCCACCACCTTCGGTGGCATATGCATCGGGGAAGTCATGCACCGCGTGTCGGCGCTCGTGCTGAATGACCGCACACGCGGCTTCCGCCGTTTCCTGCGTGAAGCGGTTGCTTTCGTCACCAACCCGATGCAGGGACTTAACCGTCTCATCGACGGTGATGCCTGGAACGTGCGGCAGGACAAGTATATGTACCATGACTTCAGCCGCATACCCGTGGAGTTTGCCATGAGCGTGGGCGACCGCTATCTCGCTGACCAAGGCGGTATCTTCCGAGGTGAGAATCAGCCTTACCTCACCTTCAACCTGCTCTATGGCGATGCCTTCGACGACAACAACACGCAGCCCTACGACTATTTCACGCTGAACTTCAGCGCAGGCTTCACCGGCAACCAACCGCTCATCAACAATCTCCACCTGCTCGGTAAACTCTGGACCCACACTGTCTACGACGGAAAGCAGGGGAAGACGATCGTAGGATTCTTCCAGCACTTCAACTATTACGACTCCAAGCCTGTGAAAGACGGCACCGACAAGACGCCTTACCGCATCTCTGAGGCGGCCTCCTTCGGTCCCGGCATGATGTGGCAATTCCCGCAGGTGGGTAATCTCAAGCGACTGGAGCAGGCCGTCTTTGCCGATCTCATCCTCCTCGGCGGTACGAAGAGCGACTACTACAACGTCATCGACCGTGACTATAACATGGGATCGGGATTCAGCCTTAAGTCCAAGACGCAGATGGTCTTCCCGCGGCTCGGATACTTCTCGTTGCTCGTGGACTACTACCATATCTATACGTGGAAAGGATATGAGGGCAAAGACCTGGAGCACACCGATCCGCTCTATCTCAATGCGCAGGGCGACAAAGGCGACGCTCAGTTGCTCGTCTTCAATCCGAGATTTATCTTCCAACTGAAAAACAACTTTGGCATTGAGTGGCAAGGTACCTATTATGGGCGCTATACCTATTATAAATACCACCCAAATGTCAGGGCGCACACCTTCGAAGTGAGACTGGGACTGCTCTACAGATTTTAACAAGACTGCAAAGACGTAAAAAGCAAGCATCGGATGAGCTGCAATGATTGCAACTCACCCGATGCTTGCTTTTATGCTGTCGGAAGGGAATACGTACGCCATCAGCCCGGAATCATCATGCCTCAACGATTAGAAATCATAGGAAAAGCCGAAGGAGACAAACTCGTTGAGCATCCAGTAGCCAAAATTCTTGTCGTGCTTCACACCATCGTCGAAACGGGGATAGGCATAGACTTTGGCAGAGATATAGCGGTTGAACGAGAAGGTGAACGTGTTCTCCCATTCCAGCTCCGAACGCTTATACGTGGTATAGCCATAAAGACGGGTCTGCCACGTGAGGTTGTCCATCAGTTTCCACTTCAAATCACAGGTGAACTGCGAACCATAATCATGGAGTGTGTGTTGTCCCTCTTTCAACCCATTGGCTTGAGCAAGGCTTTGGCGACCTACATACTTGAGGTTATAAGCGATAGGAGCCAGGTGGATGGAACCCGTCAGGCGGGTTTTCAGACAACTGACATTATAGTCCATACCAAGAGAGGCATTCAAGTTGAAAGGACTCATAAAGTCAGATTTCACCCTTGGAGAATTGGTGTCGTACTTCCGCAGAAACTGTGTTGTTGCAATCAACTGGAAAGTATAGTACCAATGCTTGGTGGCCTGTAAGCCCAACTTACCGGTATATCGAAGGAGATCCTCTGTGCTCTTGACCTTATGGAGCGAGTCAGCTTTGGTGGTCTGTATGCCTAATTTCATCTCCAACTTATTGTCCCATCGCAGCTTCTGCTTGTTGTCGTAGTGCGCCTCCAAGGTCAGGGCACCAACAGCCGAGTAGTTGCTCTCCCCTCCCTTGTACCAATTGGGAGAGATGTAGCTTTGGAGAAACTGCAAATAATAATCGCCGCCGAAGGTCCAGAAATTGGGCTTGAACACGACCATGTCCATAGGTACATACTCTGGTTCCTCCGGTTTGGTCGGCTTGACAACTGTTGCGGGATGCTCGGTGATCGTCGTGGGCTTGAGCACCGGCCCCGTCTTCTCCAAGTCGCGCTGTGTCGTCTTGACCGTACCCGGCCGATGAAGATAGACCCAAAGCAGCGACTCGTCGATAGGCGTCAGCGTCCCGTCGAGCGAGAAAGCACGGTGAGCAACACCACGATAGAAGGTCATCGGAAGAAACAGCGGCGCCATGGAACTCGCATTGAGCGGCCGTGACACCTTCACGCTGTCGTGATAGAGAGAATCGGAAAGCAGGCGCAAGGAGTCCATATAAGCAGTCACCAACTTGTTACGGCTCTGCACCAGCGTATGGCGATAGGTCACGGGACGGGCAACCATCGGCTCCACAGCCGACAAAAACAGAGCGATTATCAACAAGTAGACAACTGAATGGAATTGGTAATGACTTCCTCTAAGCGACATCGTTTCTTAAACTCCTTATTTCTCTTAATGATTCGTTATATTGTCTTAACGTTGCAAAGATAACAATAATTTTTGTTTTTGTTGTACATCTCATAAAAATATGCTAACTTTGCAACATCTTTTATAGATCGAGTAACTCTTTCGTATTCAATAATTAAATCCAACAAAATATTGACAATGGTGGCAGAAACAAAGTACATCTTCGTCACAGGCGGTGTGGTTTCCTCGTTAGGAAAAGGCATCATCTCGTCTTCAATAGGTAAGCTTCTACAAGCAAGAGGCTACAACATCACCATCCAAAAATTCGATCCTTACATCAACATCGACCCAGGAACGCTCAATCCTTATGAGCACGGCGAATGCTATGTGACTGTTGACGGTATGGAGACTGACCTCGATCTTGGACACTATGAGCGATTCACAGGCATCCAGACAACTAAGGCGAACTCTCTGACAACAGGACGTATCTATAAGAGCGTCATCGACAAGGAGCGCCGCGGCGACTATTTGGGCAAGACGATCCAGGTGGTGCCGCATATCACCGACGAAATCAAGCGTAATGTCAAGCTCCTCGGACAGAAGAACCACTACGACTTCGTCATCACGGAGATCGGAGGTACCATCGGTGACATTGAGAGTGCACCGTTCATGGAGGCGATCCGACAGTTGAAATGGGAACTCGGCAAGCGCGCCGTCTGCGTGCACCTTACTTATGTGCCCTACCTCAAGGCTGCCGGTGAGCTGAAGACAAAGCCGACACAGCACTCCGTCAAGGAATTGCAGAGCGTAGGTATCCAGCCCGACATCCTCGTGCTGCGCACTGAGAAACATCTGCCTGACCAGGTCCGCAAAAAGGTGGCTGCTTTCTGTAATGTCGATCTCGACTGCGTCATCCAGAGCGAAGACCTACCCAGTATCTACGAGGTGCCGGTGAACATGCAGAACCAAGGCCTCGACGCTGCCATCCTGCGCAAGGTTGGTGAGCCCATCGGCGAGAAACCGGGACTCGGTCCTTGGCGTTCCTTCCTCGAGCGCCGCAAGAACGCCACAGAGGAAGTACACATCGGACTCGTCGGAAAGTATGACTTGCAGGACGCCTACAAGAGTATCCGTGAGAGCCTCTCGCAGGCCGGTACCTACAACGACCATAAGACGGTCATCACCTTCATCAATTCGGAGTATATCACTTCCGACAATGTCGCTGAGAAACTGGCAGGGCAGGACGGTATCGTCATCTGCCCGGGATTCGGACAGCGCGGTATTGAGGGTAAAATCATTGCCGCTAAGTACTGCCGCACACACGATGTGCCGACCTTCGGTATCTGCTTGGGTATGCAGATGATGGTTATCGAGTTCGCCCGCGACGTGCTCGGCTATGCTGACGCTAACTCTCGCGAGATGGACGAAAAGACACCGCACAACGTCATCGACATCATGGAGGAGCAGAAAAATATCACCAACATGGGTGGTACCATGCGTCTTGGTGCCTACGACTGCGTGCTCCGCAAAGACTCAAAAGTCTACTCGATCTACAAGCAGGAGAACATCCGTGAGCGTCACCGCCATCGTTATGAGTTTAACAACGACTATCAGAAAGAATACGAAGCCAAGGGCATGATGTGCGTGGGACGCAACCCAGACAGCGATCTCGTCGAGATCGTGGAGATTCCAAAGCTGAAATGGTATATCGGCACGCAATTCCATCCCGAGTATCAGAGCACGGTACTTAAACCGCATCCGCTCTTCGTCGACTTCGTCAAGACGGCTATCGCCAACCAGAAGAAGAAATAAGTACTGAGAAGAAGTGCGTGTAACACTTCATACATCAAGAATTAGAGAAGGAGAGAATCGGAAGATGGTTCTATAATTCTCTAATTCTTGATCTCCTTTTGAACTAAACATGATTCGGGTCAAAGCCCGAGAGAAAAAATTTATGGATAAGAACAATATTATCGGCTTCGTGCTCATCGCGCTTGTGCTTATCGGCTACAGCTGGTACGCGAAGCCATCTAAAGAGCAGGAGCGTGCGCAGTTTGTGCAAGACTCCATCGCCCAGGCCAAGCGACAGCAGGCTGAGCAGGACGCCAAGACGGCTGCCTTCAACCGCCAGCAGGCTGCCAAGCAGAAGATCGCAGCGGACACGACGGCACTCTTCCACGCTGCTTTGACCGGACAGGCCAAGGACATCGTGCTGAAGAACAGCAAAGTTGCCATCACGCTGTCGACGAAAGGTGCCACTGTCACCAAGGCGATCATCAACAACTACAAGGACAACATCACCGAGGCGAACCATGTCACGCTATTCCAAGGCAGGGATCAGAGCCTCACTTACACCATGGCTGCCAAGGAGGTAAACATCTCCACGGCCGATCTCTACTTCATACCTTCCAATATAACAGACTCTACTGTTACTTTCACGGCTACTGCCGCTCCGGGTAAGACCGTCACACTGACCTACCACCTCGGCAAGGACTATATGCTCCACATGCAGATGGCTGTCAAAGGTATGGAGGGACTCTTCGCGCCAGGTACCAGCACTATGGACGTGAACTGGAAAGACAAGTGTCGCCAGCAGGAGAAAGGCTTCAACTTCGAGAACCGCTATGCTACGCTCACCTACCACAACGTAGAGGGTGGTACCGACAAGCTGAGCGAGACATCTGAGAAAGTTGACGAGGACATCGAGGACAGTATTGACTGGGTGGCCTTTAAAAATCAGTTCTTCTCTGCCGTGATGATTGCGAAAAACAACTTCCGGGGCCACTCGCTGATGACATCCATCCCACAAGAGAAAGGCTCCGGATACCTCAAGCAGTACGAGGCTAAGATGAAGACCTTCTTTGATCCGAGCGGTAAGACACCGTCGGAGTTTGAGTTTTACTTCGGTCCTAACGACTTCCGCCTGCTGCAGAAGGTAGAGAAGGAAAGCACGTTTGGTCACGACCTGCAGATGCAGCGTCTCGTCTACTTGGGCTGGCCGCTCTTCCGGATCATCAACCGATGGTTCACAATCTACGTTTTCAGCTGGCTGAGCAAGTGGTTCCCAATGGGCGTGGTGCTGATTCTCATCACCCTGCTCTTGAAGGTGATCACCTACCCGATGGTGAAAAAGAGCTATATGAGTTCCGCCAAGATGCGCGTACTCAAGCCGAAACTCGACGAGGCAACCAAACAATATGACAAGCCCGAGGACGCTATGCAGAAGCAGCAGGCCATGATGGCCGAATACGCTAAGTACGGTGTATCCCCACTCTCGGGCTGTCTGCCAATGCTTATTCAGATGCCGATCTGGATCGCTATGTTCAACTTTGTGCCTAATGCCATTGAGTTGCGTGGTCAGAGCTTCCTTTGGATGCAGGACCTCTCGACTTATGATCCGATTATACAATGGCACAGCAACATCTGGCTTATCGGCGATCACCTGAGCTTGACGTGTATTCTCTTCTGCGGCGCACAGATCATCTACTCTTGGTTCACCATGCAGTTGCAGAAAGATCAGATGGTTGGTCAACAGGCTGAACAGATGAAGGCCATGCAATGGATGATGTATCTCATGCCAGTGATGTTTTTCTTCATGTTCAACGACTACTCTTCAGGCCTGAACTTCTACTATTTCGTCTCTCTGATCATGTCGGCCGGTATCATGTTTGTGCTGCGCAAGACCACCAATGACGAGAAGTTGCTGGCTATCCTTGAGGCTCGCTATAAAGAGAATCAAGCCAACCCACAGAAGAAGATGAAGGGTATGATGGCTCGTATGCAGGCTCTCCAGGAGATGCAGCAAAAGCAGATGGAAGAGAACCGCCGCCGTCAGGAGGAGATGAAGAACAAGAGAAACGGAAAGAAATAGAGGCGGACTATAAAATGAAATAGGGCAGACTATACAATAATGAGTAACGATGAGGATTCCGGCAGGCCGCCGGTATCCGGCGTCGTTACTCATTTTTCACGAAGCGTCTTGCTGTTTGACAATAAGCAATACGCTGATTTGAAAAACGTAGTTTGCTTTCTTCAATAATCAACTTACTCCCATGAATAAAGCAATAGCAATGGTGCTGGGTGCCATGCTTCTTGGCGCCCCAACGATGAAAGCACAGACGATGATTGAAAAAAACAATATCACACTCGCCAGCGACCAGATGACGCCAGAGGCCCTGTGGGCCATGGGACGCATCGGCTCGTATGCTGTCTCCCCCGATGGCAAAACACTGGTCTATCAGGTGAGCTACTATAGTGTCAAGGAAAACAAGAGCCACACGATGCTCTTCGTGCAGCCGCTGAAAGCCGGCAAGACGATTGCCAAGGCAACAGCCCTGACGAAGGACAGCAAAAGCGAGACGGATGCCGTATGGATTGAGGGCGGTAAGAAGATCGCGTTCCTTCGCGACGGACAGCTGTGGAAGATGAACGCCGACGGAACCGACCGCGTGAAGATGACCGACAGCAAGATCGACATCGAGGGCTTCCTTTTCTCGCCCGACGCCAGCAAGGTGATCCTCATCAAGAGTCTACCGTATCACGGTAGCATCCAGAAGAATCCTGATGACCTGCCCAAGGCTACGGGCCGTCTCGTCACGGATCTGAACTACCGTCACTGGGATCACTACGTCGAGAGCATGCCGCATCCGTTCGTAGCCAACGTCAATGGCGACAAGGCTGACGACGGCGTTGACATCCTTAAGGGGCAGCCCTATGAGTGCCCAATGGCTCCTTTCGGTGGTATCGAGCAGCTTGCATGGAGCCCCGACTCCAAGCAGGTGGCCTACACTTGCCGTAAGAAAGAGGGTGTGGAATACGCCATATCGACCGATGCCGACATATACCTATATAATATAGATACGCGCGCAACCCGTAACCTCTGCAAGCCGGAAGGCTACAAAGAGCCGAAGATCGACCCGACAAAGACCATGCGCAACCAGGCCGTCAACCATCAGACTGGTGACATGCAGGTAGGTTATGATGTCAACCCGAAGTTCTCTCCCGACGGCAAATACATTGCCTGGCAGAGTATGAAGAACGACGGCTATGAAAGCGACCGCAACCGTCTCTGTGTCATGGACCTTGCCACTGGCAAGAAGAGCTATGTCACCGAGAAGTTCGACTCCAATGTTGACGACTATATCTGGAACAATGACAGCCGCACGCTGTACTTCCTTGGTTGCTGGCACGCCTGCGTGAACATCTATTCTACCGACCTCAATGGCAACGTCAAGCAGCTCACTGACGGTTGGCACGACTTCGGCTCACTGAAACTTTTGGCTCCCGGTAAGCTCATCGCTACGCGTCACTCCATGGCAGACCCCGATGACATCTATCAGGTCAACATCAGTAAAGTTGAGAAGAAAAGCGTGGCAGTCCGCCTCACCGCTGAGAACGACCATATCCTCAACCAGCTTGCTAAGCCGACTATCCAGCAGCGTTGGGTAAAGACCACCGATGGCAAGCAGGAATTGGTATGGATTATCCTCCCCCCGCACTTCGACGCTACCAAGAAATATCCCGCACTGCTCTATTGCGAGGGCGGTCCTCAGAGTCCCGTCTCACAGTTCTGGAGCTATCGTTGGAACTTCTCCATCATGGCCGCTCACGGCTATGTCATCGTAGCACCTAACCGCCGTGGCCTCCCCGGCTTCGGTTCTGAGTGGAACGAGGAGATTAGCGGCGACTGGACAGGTCAGTGCATGAACGACTATCTCAGCGCCATCGATGACGCAACGGCCAACCTGCCTTATGTCGACAAAGAGCGTTTGGGTTGTGTAGGCGCCTCTTTCGGCGGTTTCTCAGTTTACTATCTTGCCGGTCATCACGACAAGCGCTTCAAGTGTTTCATCGCTCACGACGGTGCTTTCAACCTCGAGTCGATGTATACTGATACCGAAGAGGACTGGTTCTCCAACTGGGAGTATGACGATGCTTACTGGAATAAGGACATGACAGCCAACGCTAAGCGTACCTACGACAACAGTCCGCATAAGTTCGTCGACAAGTGGGACACGCCTATTCTCTGCATCCATGGCGAGAAGGACTACCGCATCAATGCCAACCAAGGCATGGGCGCTTTCAACGCAGCACGTATGCGTGGCATCCCCGCAGAGCTGCTCATCTTCCCCGACGAGAACCACTGGGTACTCAAGCCACAGAACGGTATTCTGTGGCAACGCACGTTCTTTAACTGGCTCGACCGCTGGTTGAAAGACAAGAAATAGATCGCTATCATACAAAAGACATATAAAACGATATCCGTGAAAGAAGCACTTTGCCTCTTTCACGGGTTCAGAAAAAAAGAGAGAATCTATTATGACAGAAAAAATTCAACGTATTCTCAGCGACAGCAAGGGTGCCCGTTGGACAGCCCTTTTCATAGTCGCTTTCACCATGATGACCGGTTACTTCATCACCGACGTGATGTCGCCACTGGAGGTACTTCTTGACAAGCCCGTAGCAGCTGGTGGTCTGGGATGGACCTCAGACGACTATGGTTTCTTCGCCGGCAGTTACGGTCTCATCAACGTATTCCTGCTCATGCTGTTCTTCGGCGGCATCATCCTTGACAAGATGGGTATCCGCTTCACAGGAATCATGGCTTGCGGTCTGATGGTGATTGGCGTATTCATTAAATACTATGGTGTAACGGGCGACTTCGGCGACAGTCGTTTCACCCTGAGCTTTGTCAACTTCTCCCTGCCCATGTCTGCGGCAGTAGCCTCTCTGGGCTTTGCCATCTTTGGCGTGGGCTGCGAGATCTGCGGTATCACCGTGTCGAAGATCATCACGAAGTGGTTCACCGGTCACGAGCTTGCGCTCGCCATGGGCATTCAAGTAGCCCTCGCCCGATTGGGAACGGCGGGTGCCATGATGGGCGCACTGCCCTTTGCCAAAGCTTTCGGCGGTAAGGTTGGTGCTCCGGTGCTCCTCGGCCTGGTGCTGTTGGTGATCGGCTTCCTGTCCTTCATCGTTTACACGGTCATGGACAAGAAGCTTGACAAGAGCGTAGAGGAAGCCAAAGGTGAAAAAGAGTTCGAGAAAGAGAAAGAAACACTCGATGAGGAGTCTGACGACGACTTCCACTTCCGCGATCTGAAATACATTTTCTCCAACCCAGGCTTCTGGTGCATCTGTCTCCTCTGCCTGCTGTTCTACAGTGGTGTCTTCCCCTTCTTGAAGTTCGCAACCAAACTGATGATTGCCAACTACGGTGTTCCTGAGGATATGGCCGGCATCATCCCAGGTCTGATTCCCTTCGGCACCATCCTGCTTACACCGCTCTTTGGCTCACTCTACGACCGTATCGGCAAGGGCGCAACGCTGATGCTCATCGGCTCGGCCATGTTGGCTGCCGTGCATTTCATCTTTGCTATCCACATCATGCCCTATGGTTGGTTTGCCGTGATCGTCATGATCACGTTGGGTGTCGCCTTCTCCTTGGTGCCATCTGCCATGTGGCCGAGCGTGCCAAAGATCATCCCGATGAAGCTTTTGGGTTCTGCCTACGCCATCATCTTCTACATTCAGAACATTGGATTGGCTCTCGTACCTATGTTCATCGGTAAGGTCAACGGTGCAGATCCGAGCTACACCACGAGTATGAGCATCTTCTGCGGCTTCGGTGTGGCAGCTGTCGTCATCTCACTCCTGCTGATCGCCGTGGACAAGAAGAAGCACTACGGACTGCAGGACGCCAATATCAAGAAATAAACTTCGACCGCACTCTATAAAGAGTCGTAAGTCATTCTATTAGAAGCATGGGACTTGCTGTCATCTGCAAGTTCCATGCTTTTTTATTTTCCGCTTATTCTTTTGGTGTATTTCATATTTGCCATCATTACTTTTATTATTCTAAAAGCAGTACGAAACGTTTGCTACATAAAATATTTTTTGTAGCTTTGCAAGGACGAGAACGTGTTGAGTCATCAACAAAAAGATTTAAGCCATGAAATATCCCATAGGAATACAAGACTTTGATAAGATAATCAATGAAGGATACACTTACGTTGATAAAACGGAACTCATTTATAAGTTAGCACATGAGGGAAGTTACTATCTTCTACCCTACTATGCTCATACCGGCAGCGAGGGAGCGCCGATGTATGTCCGCAACTGAGTGGTACCATAAAGACCCAAGAAGAAACAGAAGCAAATATGACAGAGAGTACAGAAAGCAGCAACCTGCTGAATTTATTCACGGAAGTGAAAGATACCGTCATCCGCCGCATACGTGGCCGGAAGAAGGATGTGGCGCTTGTTCTCTCCAGTGGAGGCGCACGCGGTCTGGCTCATATCGGTGCCATTGAGGAACTCCTTGACCGTGGCTACCATATCCGCTCCATCGCAGGCACGTCGATGGGCGCCCTCGTCGCCGGTATGTATGCGACCGGCAACCTCGAGACCTTCCGCTCATGGATGAAGACGATCGACAAGCGAAAGATTCGGGAGCTTACCGACTACTCGCCAAGCTTGGACCATCTGGTCAAAGGCAAGCGCATCATCAACGCACTCAAAACCATTGTACCCGATACCGACATCGACGCGCTGCCCATTCCTTATGCCGCCATTTCCACAGACTGGGAAAGCGGCCATGAGGTGGTCTTCCGCCACGGTTCCCTTTATGAGGCCATCCGCGCGAGTATCTCTCTGCCAGCCTATTTCGAACCCATGCACCTCGGCAACAAGTTACTCATCGACGGAGGCACTACCAACCCTCTGCCTCTCAACCGCGTGGAGCGACATAAAGGCGATCTGCTCGTGGCCGTCAACGTCTGCGGACATGACTATGAAGGAGAATTGGAGCTAAAGCGCACCGCAGAGCGTCAACGTATGGCTTCCTCGCACGCCCTGCAACTGCTCAATCGCATCGTACCAAATGGACTGAATCTCGACTTCAACTACTTCACGTTGCTGAACCGTACCGCCAGCATCATGATTCATCAAAACGCACAGCTCATGCTCCGACTCTGTCCACCTGATATTCTCCTGGACATCCCCATGCGCAGGTTCAGCGGTTCTAACTATGACAAATCCGAGCGTCTCATTGCTATCGGGCGCGCAAGAATGAAGAAGGTACTTGATGACTATGAAGAATGACAAGTCTTAAACATAAACATTAATCACTTTTCAACAATCAAGATCATGAAAAAGAACATTATGTTAGTCATGGCCGTAGCTGCAATGTTGTTTGCCAGCTGCGGAGAAAGCAAGACAAAGTCTGCTGCCGAGGCTACAGACTCAACGGCAACAGCCGACAGTACGGAACAGGTAGACACCACAGCTCTTGCTCCTGAGACCAAGTCCACACTCAACGCGCTGACTGCTCAGGCCTCAAATGCCATTGAGAAGAAAGATCCCAAACAGGTAACCACAGCACTGGCAGACCTGGCTACCACCTACAAGACACTGGTCAATGCCGGAAAACTCGACGATGCCAAGACTTACGGTGCTGCCATCAGGAAATTCGTCAAGGACAATGAGCAGACCCTGAAGAGCGTAGCCACCAACAACACAACTATCGCCAACCTGATCAACAGCATCGAGAACCTGCCTACGACAGCGGGCACTACCGCCGACGAAGCCAAGGCTGCTGCTGAGCAAGCCGCCAACAATGCCAAGACCGCAGCTGAGAACAAGGTCAACGAAGAGGCCAACAAAGCCGCTTCCAAAACCGACGAGGCTGTGACCAAAGCTCAGAACAAAGCTGCTGAAAAGGTCAACAAGGCTGCCAACAAGGCTAACGACGCTGTCAACAAGGCTGCCGGAAAGGCACTGAAAGGACTGGGACTGTAATCACAGCTCCATCATAACTCATCGTATACACTTCAAAGCCCCCTTGCCGCATTGTTGCGGCAAGGGGGCTTGTATGTTATATATATAATAATGTGTAGCCATTATCGGATTCTGTCCATCGAGCGGATCAGTTCCTCATCAGCCTTGATGCCACGATAGGCCAAAACGAAAAGAATTAGCGCCACCAAGGGCAGGCAGCCGGCAAAGCGAGGATGGAAAGTGCCCATATCCTTGAAAAGGTGAAGAACACAGAAAGCGTAATAGCCATACCACACCAGACTCAACACGATATTCGCCACACAGATCTTCATCTGCATCTTGCGCTTCTTGAATAGAGGGATGCAGGCCAGTGTCAGCGCACCCGTGATGACCAAGTCGACGAAGAGCAACGGATGAACCTGATAGCCACCGTTGGCGTAGAGCCCAATGTTATAGAAGAGCGCCGGAACGCCCATGCCCTTTGGCTCGATGGCTCCCAATGGCAGACAGAGACAGACAATGATGGCTGCCAGTGCCAACAACAAGAAAACAGTTTGCTTACGTTGTATCATCAGATCAGATCATCTTTACGCTCGCTGTCAGCGGCTACCTCGTCAGCTGGATTTCTCCAGTAGATCTTACCTTCGATAAACTCCTGTGTTGCCAGCAACGACGGCTTTGGCAACTTCTCGTAATAGCGGCTGATTTCAATCTGCTCGCGGTTCTCGAACACTTCTTCCAAAGAGTCGTTGTAGGAAGCAAACTCAGAGAGCTTCTTGCTCAGGTCTTCCTTGATCTGAACAGAAATCTGGTTGGCACGCTTCGAAATGATTACGACACTCTCGTAGATGTTACCAGTTTCCTTGCACAAGTCCATCACATTGCGTGTGACTGTATTGGTCGGAGCATTTGATTTTCTATAATCCATTCTATCTATAGTATTATCTATTGTTGTTTATCTTGTATTGACATTCCATAGGGTGACTGGCGATCAGTCCTTCGCCGTGTCGGTTATCTTCTTGCACTTAGCAATATATTCTTCGGCAAGCTTGCGCTCCTTTGAGTCAGGATATTCGTTGACAAAACCATAGGCCTCGTCCTCTGCATCTTGGAAGCGCTCCATCTTCTTCGACTCCACGCTCTGCTGTGCCAGTTCATATTTGCTCTTCATGATCAGCAGGGCGAAGTCCTCGCGCCGCTTGGTATAGGGATAGTCCTTCAAGGCATTCTCTGCCGTGACGATGCAAGCCTCATAGTTGTTGCCACCGTCGGAGCAGTTGCCGAAATAAGTACCGAGATTGTAATACAGCTGCGCCGAATAGAGTTCCTTCTCCACCAGCTTGTCCTGCAAGTCAAAGAGGCGCTTCTGTGCCGTTTCCTTCATCTTGGCATCGGGGAAAAGGTCGAGATAGGCCTGAAAAGCCGCTATGGCCTGCAAGGTCTGGCTCTGGTCGAGACGGGGCTCAGGCGTAGACATATAGAGACTCTGACCGACATAGTAGTAGGCCATCTCAGCAAAGTAGCCGCGAGGATAGCTCTTGGTGTACTTGCTGAAAGTCTCGGATGCCGTTACGTAGTCACGGCTGCAATACTCTGCCATGCCCAACATATAGAGGCATTCCTGAGCGTCACGGCTGCCCTTTTCCGGAACGATGAGATCCTGGAGAAGCGTAGTGGCACGGACATACTTACCCTCGGCAAAGCACTCCTTGGCGTATTCATACTTATAGCGGTAGTCAGTTGACTTATACACTCGGTTGAATTCTTGCGCACAACTGGTGAACAACAAGACGAAACCTAATGTAAGGAGACACGTTTTCTTCATATCTACACTTTTGAACTGCAAATTTACATATAAATATTTTATTCACAAAGGCACAGAACATTTTTTAGCATAAAATGTATGTGCAATGCCATAAAAGTCGTATATTTGCACTTATGAATTTCCAACTCACTTCAAAATACAAGCCAACAGGCGATCAGCCGCAGGCCATCGACCAGCTCACTGAAGGCATCCGACAAGGCGACCCCGCACAGGTGTTGCTCGGTGTCACCGGATCGGGCAAGACATTTACCGTGGCCAACGTCATCGCCAACGTCAACAAGCCCACGCTGGTGCTGAGCCACAACAAGACTTTGGCCGCACAGCTCTATGAGGAGATGAAAGGATTCTTCCCCAACAATGCCGTGGACTACTATGTCTCGTACTACGACTACTACCAGCCCGAGGCTTATCTGCCGACAACGGACCTATATATAGAGAAAGATCTATCCATCAATGAGGAAATCGACAAACTGCGTCTGGCCGCTGTCAGCGACCTGCTCTCGGGGCGTCAGGATGTCATCGTGGTCTCGTCAGTGTCGTGTATCTATGGCATGGGCGGTCCCGTGGCCATGCAGGAAAGCGTTATCGACATCAAGCAGGGCGAGAAAATCGACCGCAACGTGTTTCTGCGCAAGCTCGTCACCGCACTCTATGTCCGCAACGACATCGACCTGCAACGTGGTTGCTTCTCGGTGAAGGGCGACACAGTAAACATCGCCATGGCCTATAGCGACAACATTCTGCGCGTAACTTGGTGGGACGACGAGGTCGACAGCATTGAGGAATGCGACGCCGTGACCATGCACACCCTTCAGCGCTTCGAAGACTACCATATCTATCCCGCTAACCTCTTTATCACCACCCAGGAGCAGACCAACAGCGCCGTGAGTCATATTCAGGACGATCTCGCCAAGCAAATCGACTACTTCAAGGAGATGGGTGATGACCTGAAGGCACAACGCATCAAGGAGCGCGTGGAGTACGATTTGGAAATGATCAAAGAGCTCGGCCATTGCTCGGGCATTGAGAACTACTCCCGCTATTTCGACGGCCGTGAGCCGGGACAGCGTCCTTATTGTCTGCTCGACTTCTTCCCCAAAGACTATCTGATGGTCATCGACGAGAGTCACGTCAGCGTACCGCAGATCAGCGCGATGTACGGCGGTGACCGTGCCCGCAAGCAAAACCTCGTGCAGTATGGCTTCCGCCTTCCGGCTGCCTTCGACAACCGGCCGCTGCGCTTCGAGGAGTTCCACGAGATGATCCACCAGGTCATCTATGTCTCTGCCACGCCGGCCGACTACGAGCTTCAGGAGGCCGACGGTGTTGTCGTGGAGCAGCTCATCCGACCCACGGGACTGCTCGACCCGGAGATAGAGGTGCGACCCTCGGAGAACCAGATCGACGATCTGCTCGACGAGATTCTCACCCGCGGCCACCGCGACGAGCGTGTCCTCGTCACCACGCTGACCAAGCGTATGGCCGAGGAACTCACCGAATACCTGCTCAATCACGGCGTGAAGGCCAACTACATCCATAGCGACGTGGCCACGCTCGACCGTGTGCAGATCATGAACGACCTGCGTGCCGGTGTCTACGACGTACTTGTCGGCGTGAACCTTCTGCGTGAAGGCCTCGACCTTCCGGAGGTTTCTCTTGTCGCCATCCTCGATGCCGACAAGGAGGGCTTCCTGCGTTCTCACCGTTCACTGACGCAGACTGCCGGTCGTGCCGCCCGCAATGTCAACGGCAAAGTGATCATGTATGCCGACACCATCACCGACAGCATGCAGAAGACCATTGACGAGACGGCCCGCCGCAGAAGCATCCAACTCAAATACAATGAGGACCACCACATCACACCCAAGCAGATCATCAAGGCCATCAAGAGCTCCATGCCACAGACCAAGAGCGAGGAGACGAGTATGCGTCGCGCCACCAACAAGCCGATAGCCTACAGCGGACCGGAGGAGACTTCGATGGTGGCTGCCGATCCGATCATCTTGCACATGACACGCCCGGAGTTGGAGAAGAGCATCGCCAACACCAAGGCCCTCATGGAGCAGGCTGCCAAGAACCTCGACTTCATACAGGCAGCTCAGTACCGCGACGAGATCGTAAAGCTTGAGAAACAGTTAGAGATGAAAGGATAAGGAGAGAGCCTCTATACCAAACAAACGTTAAAACCAACACCCCGCCTTTGTAATACCACATTATTTCGTAACTTTGCAATATTATAGGCAAACTTAGGATTATGAAGAAAATCATCATCGCATTGCTGGCCTTGCTGCCTTTGGCATGCATGGCCCAAAACACATGGGAAGCACCTGCCGTAGACTCCACGCAGATCAAGGCTGAGCAGGCCCAAAAAGCCAAGGCCGAAGCACAGAAAAAGCTGGAGGATGCCAAATATCTCGCCGGTGCCGTACCCGAGATCGACGGCAAGGTGGTCTTCACCCTCGACCGCGACGTACCCGGGAAGACCGCTGACCAGATCTATTCCGCCGTCTACGCTGCCCTGCAGGTGCTGACCCAAGAGCAATGCGAATTCCCCAACAGCAAGATATCCGTGGTCAACAAAAGCGAGCACACCATTGCCGCTCGCTACAAAGAGTGGCTGGTCTTCCAGAGCTCCTTCCTCTCGCTCGACCGCACCGTGTTCAACTATACGATCATCGCCAACGCTACCGACGGTCATATCCACTGCACCCTGGAGCGCATCTCCTACCAGTATGAGATGGACCGCGGTGACTCCGAGGGCATGTCGGTCAAGGCTGACGACTGGATCACTGACAAATATGCACTGAACAAAAAGAAGACCAAACTGCTCAAAGGCAGTGGTAAGTTCCGCCGCAAGACCATCGACCGCAAGGACAACATCTTCGGCAAGATCTGCAAAGCTTTGCAAATCAAATACTGATCCCTTCCCCTCGCTCTCCGAAAAAGCCCCCCCCTCCCCCCCTCAAAAAAGATAAAAGCCCCCGCGCAGCCATGGGATCCCTCAGTTCTGTTCGCCTGGTTATAACCAGGCGCGACGCTCGTACCCCCGCATGCCCCTGCGCCCCTTGCCGCCGCCACCATCCCGCATGTCGGCAACAAAGAAAACAAAAGATTGACAGATGGACGACAACTCACAGATTGAACATCGCAGCAGGCTCGAGCCTATCAAGCGCCGAGGCCAGTATCCCGTATTGCGCAACTGGCTCAACGCCATCTTCATGGTTGGCGCACTCATCGGCGTCGCCGTGTTCTATTGGTCCGACAATACCGTCGGCACGATCATCATACTCGCTTCAATGGTTTTCAAGATCATTGAATGCGGACTAAGATTCCTGAAATGAAGAAGATACTCTCGCTGCTCTTCCTCCTCGCACTGCATTTCTCGCTGTCCATGGCACAAAGCACCCGAAGCAATAACAGCTACAACCAAATCAGCGAGAACGGAGACATCAGCCGCAGAAACGGAAGAAACAACACCGACTCGCTCGGATCGGACAAAGAGATACCCAAGGGCATCTATGTCTGGACCGTCGACGAGCGCTTTGGCGATCGTACGCCCGCGCCGCTCGACACCATGTCGCACACGTTTCCCAACACTGTCTTCGCCACGGGACTCCGTGGAGAATACAACACCACGGGAAACCTCGGATCGGCGCGGCAGGCCCGCATCTTCATTGACCGCCGCAACCTGGGACAGTTTATCTTCACCCAGCCTTACGACTATTTCGTGAAGCCCGTCTGCGAGTTTCACTTCACCAACACGCTCTCGCCCTTCACCAACCTCACGTATAACAACTGCGGCGACCGCACCAACGGCGAGGATCACTTCACCGCGAAGTTCGGTATCAACGCAGGCAAAAAGCTCGGTGTCGGTTTCAACTTCGACTATCTCTACGCCCGTGGCTACTACGACAGCCAGGCAGCCTCACATTTCAACTATACCATGTACGGCTCCTACCTTGGTGAGCGATACCAGGCCCACCTTCTCGCCTCCACCAACCACGAGAAGGTGACCGAGAACGGCGGTATCACCAACGACGACTATATCACGCATCCAGAGGCCTTCACCGACAACTATGCCGAAAACGAGATCCCGACGATGCTCACGCAGAACTGGAACCGCAACGACAACCAGCACGTCTTCTTCTCCCAGCGCTACAGCATCGGATTCAACCGCAAGGTGCCGATGACCGCCGAAGAGATCAAGGCCAGGAAGTTCGCCTTGGAGTCGAAGAAAGAGGAACAGGAGCAGAAGGACAAGGAAAAACTTAAGAAAGAGGCCGCAAAGCGTGGCGCAAAACTCTCTGAGAAGGAACTGAAGAACAAGAAGAAGTTCACCGGAAGGCCCGACGACGCCAAGATTGCCGAAGGACCTGCCAAAACTGACTCCATCGACAAAGGCGGACGCATCAACGTCAGCAGCAAGGCGGTAGCCGACAGCCTCATCGCAGCCGAGAAAAAAGACAAGGCCGACACGTCATGGCTCAAGAACGAGTACGTACCTGTCACCAGCTTCATCCATACCATCGCCTTCGACAACTACCGCCGCATCTACGAGGCTTATCAGACACCGGCGAACTATTATCTCGACAAATACACCGTGGCAGAGAAGTTCTCCGGCGACTCGATCTATGACAAGACCAAGAGTTGGACGCTGCGCAACACGTTTGCCATCTCGTTGCTCGAAGGTTTCAACAAATGGGTCAAGACGGGAGCAAAGATCTTCGCCGAGCACGAGTTGCGCCATTTCACGCTTCCCGACTCCGCAGGTGTCAGCTCCTGGAACGAGAATGCGCTGAGCATTGGCGCACAACTCAGCAAAACGCAGGGCAAGACGCTACACTACAACGTAACCGGACAGCTCGGCGTGGCAGGCATCAACGCCGGCGAGATACACATCAACGGTGGCGTGGACCTCAACTTCCCACTTTTCAAAGACACGATGACGCTCGCCGCCTCGGGGTTCTATGCCCACGAGAAGCCCTCATTCTACTATCGTCACTATCAGAGTCGCCACTACTGGTGGGACGATGAGGACATGAGCATGATCGATCACCTCCATCTGCAAGGACTGCTCAACTATCAGAAGACACACACGCAACTGCGCTTTGCCTTCGACGAGCTCCGCAACTACACCTATTTCTCCACGGGCTACACCACTGAGAACGATCAACGCATATATAATAAGGTGTCGGTCAAACAAGCCAGCTCGCCCATCAGCGTGTTCACGGCCGAGGCCCGACAGAATTTCACGTTTGGTCTCCTCAACTGGGAGACTGTGGCCACCGTGCAGAAATCGACGGATGAAGACGCACTGCCCCTGCCGTTGCTGAATGTCTACACCAATCTCTATCTGAAGTTCAAGATCGCCCACGTGCTGAAATGCAACTTAGGTGGCGACCTGCGCTACTTCACCGAGTACAACGCGCCGGAGTATGTGCCGGGCATCGGACAGTATGCCGTGCAGGACAACGACAGCAAGGTGAAGGTCGGCAACTGCCCGATCATCAACGTCTACGCCAATTTCCACCTCCAGCACACACGTTTCTTCGTGATGATGAGCCATGTCAACGCCAAGATGGGCAAGAAAAACTATTTCTTCGCTCCGCACTATCCGCTCAATGGCAGCGTGCTCCGCTTTGGCATCAGCTGGAACTTCTTCAATTAATATCGAGGTAGATTCTGCCCAAAGTTCTTGACAAAAGTACATCACCGCGCACTTTCATTCTAGAGAAACTGAGGAGCGCTGAAAACAAAAAAAACGTCTTCTTCAGAACAAAAAATCGACTTCTCATCATCAAAAAGGTACTTTGATGCTGTCATCACGCTTAGATGACATGGCCAGAAAGGTGAGATGACCACATCAAAAAGGCGTGATGACAGCATCAGAAAGGCACTTTGAGGAGAAATTCTCTAGAGAATTTCTCCTCAAAGTGCCTTTCTCTTTTCTACCCAAAGTCAAAAATTGTTTTATCAGACTGATTATCAGTCCATTACGAAAAGACACCCAAAATTCGCAAAAATCCGGGCAAAGGACGTCCTGCTCGAAAAGATCGCATTCTCAGGCCCGCTTTTTTGTCAGTTTATCCAACAAAACATAGAAACGCCGACAAAAGCGGGCAAAACAGCAGTGTTGCATTTAGCAACCTTCTCCAAACGTTCCAAATGATTAAAAAGCTCCGGCCAGCGTTCCTTCGTCATCAATCCTTATGCCATCTCACCGTTCTATGGCGGTCAAGCTATACTTAACATCGCTGACGACCACTGGACAACCGACAACATGAACAGCAACGCCTTCTGGCCCCCCATCTATGAGGTCCGCAAAAATGTCGAGGAGCAGGAGGACATGGATGTCTACGCCTATGCTTTGCGTGGCTATATCTACGCCGATGATGCACTCTTGGAGGACGTGCTGACCTCATTGGCTCACTGGTATGGGATGAGCGTGAGCTATACAGACCGCAAGAATGCCGCCCGTCGCATTCATTTCTATATGCGAGACAGTGACTCTCCGGAGCGTGCCGCAGAGTTGCTCAGCAGCATGGGTGCCTTCAACGTGAGCGTTAAAGGAAACAGCTTCGTGGTTAACTGATCATCCGCACTTTGTCAGATGATCCGTTAACCGCGCAAAGAAATTTATATTAGACAATCAATCCTACGGAAGTAGTAATGCCAAAGAGAAACATATTTCGGGCGGTTTCTCCCAACACCTTATTTAATTCACGACCATGATCGATCTTCAACAGATGGACGAAAGCCAGCGTATGCAAGGGCAGATAGACGATCACCGGAAGAAGGAAAGCCCATAGATGCCCTTCAACGATGAAGACGACATTCAGCAACAAAGCTACGACGCCGGACAGGAGATAGAGGATCTCGCCTCCGCGATGGCCGACTCTGACGACCAACGTCATCTTTCCGTCGCGCCGGTCGTTGTCGATGTCACGATTGTTGTTGATTAATAATAAGGTGTCGATGACAAAGCCACAGGCCAAGGAAGCCAGGAACACGGTCAGTGTCACCGTCCGCGGGCCTTCCGGCAGACAAAGATAATAGGTAAGACAAACAGGAACGATGCCAAAGAAAACCAGCACGAGCATGTCGCCCAAACCCAGATAGGAGAGCTTGGTGGTATAAAGAAAACAGAAGAGCACGCACAGTGCACCGACGAGAATCATCTCCAGTCCACCAAACAACACCAAGGGCAAGCCGACAACACAGCCGAGTGCTGTGGTGATAAGCAGTGCCTTGCGCATGGCACCTTCGGTTACCCAACCCATCGAGCAGGCACGCTGTGGGCCGAGTCGCGTTGCCGCATCGTCGTTACCACGCTTGAAATCGAAATAGTCATTGACAAAGTTGGCATCGATCTGCATGATAAACGCAAAGAGAAAGCACAGCACACAAGGCAACCAGGCTATCGCCCAGCCATGATCAGCAATCGTCAATGCCGTACCGATCATCACCGGCACAGCAGCTCCCGTCAATGTCTTGGGGCGTGCAGCCAGCAGCCAGGCACGAAAGGAATTGGATTTTACGTCATTTTCTTCTATCATCTTTTTGTCTCTATTAAATGAGTAGCTCCGTTTGCTGGTTTGTCTTCCTTACTGGTAGAATTCCTCAAAAGAGAGCCTCAGTCCACGATACATATCGTCGACTGAGGCTCTTTTTTATGTTCCCACAAGCTTAGAACTCGGCGTTCTTCGGCGTACGTGGAAAAGGAATGACGTCACGGATGTTTTGCATACCCGTCACGAAGAGGATCAGACGCTCAAAGCCCAAACCGAAACCAGCGTGAGGACAAGAACCGAACTTACGGGTATCGAGATACCACTTATAGTTGTTCTCGTCCATGCCGCGTGCCTCGATCTCGTCGAGCAACTTCTGATAGTTCTCCTCACGGACCGAACCGCCGATGATCTCGCCAATGCGTGGGAAGAGCACATCGGTGCCCTGCATCGTCTTGCCGTCGGCATTCTTCTTCATATAGAACGCCTTGATCTCGGAAGGATAGTCGGTCATGATCACCGGACGCTTGAAGTGCTGCTCCACGAGGTAGCGCTCATGCTCACTGCTGAGATCCATGCCCCAACCAGTGACAGGGAATTCGAACTTATGTCCGTCCTTGACAGCTTGCTCAAGGATACGGATGCCCTCGGTATAAGGCAGGCGTACGAAATCCTCCTTGATGACAGACTCCAACGTAGCGATCAGCGTCTTGTCGATCATCTTGTTGAGGAACTCCAAGTCGTCCTTGCAGTTGTCCAGAGCCCACTTCACGCAGTACTTGATGAAGTCTTCCTCAAGATCCATCAGTTCATCCTTGTCGATGAAGGCAACCTCCGGCTCGATCATCCAGAACTCAGCCAAGTGACGCGGTGTGTTACTGTTCTCAGCGCGGAAGGTAGGACCGAAAGTGTAAATAGCACCCAAGGCTGTGGCGCCGAGCTCACCTTCGAGCTGTCCACTCACGGTGAGGTTGGTCTTACGTCCGAAGAAGTCCTTGTCGTACTCCACCTTGCCACTCTTGGCCACACGGTCGAGATCGAGGGTTGTTACCTGAAACATTGATCCGGCACCCTCAGCGTCACTGGCAGTGATCAGCGGCGTGTTGAAATAGTAGAAGCCGTGGTCATGGAAATACTTATGGATGGCGATAGCCATGTTATGACGGATGCGGAAGACAGCTCCGAAAGTGTTGGTGCGCAGACGCAGATGAGCGTACTGGCGCATATACTCAAAGCTCTGTCCCTTCTTCTGCATAGGATAGTCGCCCGGGCAGCCACCATAGAGCTCCAGTTCAGAAGCCTGAATCTCGCAGGTCTGTCCTTTGCCCTGGCTTTCCACGAGCTTACCGGTGGCACGGATGCACGCACCGGTAGCGATGCTCTTGAGCAACTCCTCACTCACCGTCGAGGGATCAACGACAATCTGAATGTTCTTAATGGTCGAACCGTCGTTCAAGGCAATGAAGTCCACAGCCTTGCTGCTACGATGCGAGCGCACCCAGCCTTTGACAGTCATCTCTTTTCCAAAGTCGGTGCTCCGCAGGGCATCAACCACTTTTGTTCTACTCATGATTTGTCTCTCTTTGTTGATTCAAACATACTGTTCACTCACTCTCATTACTCGAACATGCCGCTGCGCAGCATCTCCACTTCTTTCTCAGTGAGGAAGCGCCAGTCGCCACGACGTACATTCTTCTTGGTTAGTCCGGCAAATTGCACGCGGTCGAGCTTCACGACGCGATAGCCCAGACTCTCGAAGATACGGCGCACGATGCGATTCTTTCCGCTGTGGATCTCAATGCCCACCTGGCTGTGGTCACGCTCGTCGGCATATTCGATAGCGTCGGCATGTACCTCGCCATCCTCCAGCTCAATACCTTCGGCGATCTTCTGCAGATCTTCGGGAGCCACGTTCTTGTCGAGGAAGACGTGATACACCTTCTTCTTGAGGAACTTAGGATGTGTCAGCTTGCTGGCGAGCTCGCCGTCGTTGGTCAGCAACAGCACACCGGTGGTATTGCGATCCAGACGGCCTACAGGATAGATGCGCTCCGGGCAAGCGTCCTTCACGAGATCCATCACTGTCTTGCGCTGCTGGGGATCATCACTGGTCGTGACATAGTCCTTCGGCTTGTTGAGCAGCACATATACCTTCTTCTCAAGTGTGACAGGCTGATCGTGGAACTTCACGACATCAGAGCGGAGCACCTTGGTGCCGAGCTCGGTGACAACCTTGTCATTGACTGTCACCACGCCTGCCTGGATGAACTCATCGGCCTCACGACGAGAGCAGACTCCGGCATTGGCCAGATACTTGTTCAGACGGATCGGCTCGTTCGGGTCGATATTCTCCTCCTTGTACTCGATACGCTTCTTCATGCTATACTTAGCATTGGGATCGTATCCCGGACGGTGCTGTCCATAGCCACCCTGACGGTTGTAGCCGCCCTGACCCTGCTGACGATAACCACCCTGACGATAACCGCCCTGCTGACGATAGCCACCCTGCTGACGAGACTGGTAGCCGCCCTGTCCCTGCTGACGATAGCCGCCTTGCTGACGAGGCTGATAGCCGCCTTGTCCCTGCTGACGATAACCACCTTGCTGACGAAGCTGGTAGCCGCCCTGTCCTTGCTGCCGGTAGCCACCCTGCTGCCGAGGCTGATAGCCGCCCTGCTGGCGAGACTGATAGCCGCCCTGCTGACGAGGCTGATAACCGCCTTCGCGCTGCTGATAACCACCCTCCTCGTTATTGTTGTTGTAACGCTGACGCTGCTGATAGCCACCCTGACGCTGCTGATAACCGCCTTGGCGCTGCTGATAGCCACCCTGGCGTTGCTGATAACTGTTGTGGGGACGCTGCTCGCCACCCATCAGGCCAGCACCGAAGCCCTCCGGACGGAAGCTGCTGCTTTCATCTCGGCTGGCACTCTTGTCAGAACTGTAAGCGTGCTGTGTATGAATACGTGGACGCTGTACGCGACCATTGACATAATCTCTCTGATAACCCTGTTGCGGACGATAGCCTTCACGGTTTGCATCGCCACTCTGCTTAGGTTGTGCGGACGAATCCTGTGTGTTCTTTTCTAATTCTTCTGCCATAATAGTTACATTGTGTAGCCTCTCGGCTTACTTGTTAATACTTTTAAAAATGAAACTCTAAAAAATGATATTATTAATAATGTGTAATTTGAAAACAAATCTTTTCCTGTGCGATTACATACCCGTGTAGTTCATCGGAGTGATCGCCATCAGCTCAGCCTTCACGTCATCACTGACGTTGAGCGTCTGAATGAAATCGTGGATAGTCTGTTCCGTCATCACGTTGTTGGTGCGCGTCAGAGCCTTCAGTGCCTCATAAGGATGAGGATAGCCCTCACGGCGCAGGATGGTCTGGATAGCCTCAGCCACCACAGCCCAAGTATTGTTCAAGTCTTCTGTTATCTTTTCCTCGTGGAGGATGAGCTTGCGAAGACCTTTCAGCGTGCTCTCGATGGCGATGACGCTGTGACCCATAGGCACGCCGACATTGCGGAGCACTGTAGAGTCGGTGAGGTCGCGCTGCAAGCGGCTCACCGGCAACTTGGCAGCGAGGAACTGCAGAATGGCGTTGGAGAGGCCGAGGTTACCCTCACTGTTCTCGTAGTCGATCGGGTTGACTTTATGCGGCATAGCGCTGGACCCGACCTCTCCCTTCTTGATCTTCTGCTTGAAGTAGTCCATGGAGATATACATCCAGAAGTCGCGGTCGAGATCAATGATGATGGTATTGATGCGGCGCATAGCATCGAAGATTGCGCCGAGATAGTCGTAGTTGCTGATCTGTGTGGTCCACTGCTCACGCTCCAATCCGAGTTTCTCACTGACGAAGCGGTTGGCGAAAGCTTTCCAGTCATAGTTGGGATAAGCCACATGGTGGGCATTGAGATTTCCCGTAGCGCCACCGAACTTTGCAGTGATCTTACAGGCCTTCAAGCTGTTGAGCTGTTCGGTCAGACGATAGACATAGACCATGATCTCCTTGCCCAAACGTGTGGGTGATGCAGGCTGACCGTGTGTCTTGGCAAGCATAGGCACGTCTTTCCATTCATCGGCATATTGCTGCAACTGAGCGATGAGTTCTTCCACCAAAGGATAGTAGACATCGTGCAGCGCTTCCTTGAGAGAGATGGGTACGCTGGTGTTGTTGATATCCTGAGATGTCAGACCGAAATGGATAAACTCCTTATAGACATCCAAGCCTCCGATCTCGTCGAAGCGCTCTTTGATGAAATACTCCACAGCCTTGACATCGTGGTTCGTGATTTTCTCGATGTCTTTGACACGTTGGGCGCTCTTCTCGTCGAATTTGCGATAGATGTCACGCAGACGTTCGAAAAGGTTGTGATCGAAGTCCTTCAGTTGCGGCAAGGGCAACTCACACAGAATGATGAAATACTCCACCTCCACACGAATGCGGTAGCGGATCAATGCGTATTCAGAGAAGTAGTTAGCCAGAGGCTCTGTCTTGCTTCTATAGCGACCATCGATAGGCGAGATGGCCGTCAATGTATCCAGATTCATAATGCTGTTAATAAGCTGTGATAATACGTATTATATTCTATCCTGCAAAATTACTAATTTATTTCGACATCTAATAAAAGTGTAGTGAAAAAGATGATTAAAAAGGAGAAAAGAAAGAAAACAAGGAGGAAAGGCGAGCAATGAAAAGGCATCAGGCGCTTCTGCACAGCAGAAGCATACAGAACCAAGCCAACATATTACCCACTCATAAGCAGCTACGCAATATGCAGGCATCGATCACGAATACTTTCCAAAAGAAGTATGCTGAAACAGGAGTCAAAGACAAAGCGCTTTGACGTGGGCGTTGACGGATTCGAACCGCCGACCCTCTGCTTGTAAGGCAGATGCTCTAAACCAACTGAGCTAAACGCCCGATATAAAAATCCCCGCAATCCCGAAGGACTACAGGGACCACCCCTACGTGGGCGTTGACGGATTCGAACCGCCGACCCTCTGCTTGTAAGGCAGATGCTCTAAACCAACTGAGCTAAACGCCCCTTTCTCGGATTGCGGGTGCAAAGGTAACACAATTATTTCATCCCACCAAACTTTTGGCAAGAAAAAAGTTGAAGGCCACAAAAAAGCCTCTGCGCTGCTGACTGCAAAAACAGAGCGCAGAGGCTAATGGATAGAGGATATTTTATTTCTCAATCATCTCCACCGATCTCTTGAGGAACTCGTCGAGGGCTTTGCCCTTGAGCATACCGTTCTGCAGGAGTGCCAAATCGATGAGCTGATGCACGATCTTGTTGTCCTTGGCATAGTCGCAGAGGATCTTGTTCTTCTTATCGCGCTGCTCATTGACAGCCTTCTCCGTCTTCTCGAGATCGTCTTTTTCCTCTTTAGTAATCTCCTCAGGTTTCTTCTTGCTCTGGCTCTGATGGAGGGCGGCAAGACGTGCCTGCTGACCTTTGAGCTCACCCTCTATCGGCTTCAAAGCCTCGTCGGTAGCCTTACGGGTCTCGTCGAGCACCTCTTTCACGAGCGTGTGATCGGTGTTGAGCACCACGGTGTAACTGTCCGGCATCTGCCCGTAGAAGCTCATACCCGGCTGGAAGTGGCTCATATCCTTCATACGGCGCATATACTCACTTTCCGTGATCAGCACGGGCTGAGCCTGCTCGCCGAGAGCCTCCATGTCAACGTTGAAGGTAGCCTTGCCATCCATCGGCATCTGAGAGCGGAACACCTCTGACAGTTTGTCGCGGTCGTCGGCTTCCAAAGCACTCTTCTTCGCATCTTCTTTCTGGATGAGTCGGTCGATGATGTCAGCGTCGACACGGGCGAAGCGGCTCTTCTCCAGTTTCTGCTCGAGCATCGACACCATCGGCATGTCGAGCTGACCGTCCATCAGCAGCACGCTGTAGCCCTTGTCCTCAGCAGCCTTTATATAAGAGTACTGATCGTTCTTGTCGGTGGCATAGAGGTAAACGAGGTCACCGTTCTTGTCGGTCTGGTTGTCCTTGATGAGCGTCTTGTACTCCTCCATGGTGAAGTACTTGCCGTTGATGTCCTTGAACAGCGCGAAGTCCTTGGCACGGTCGTAGAAGTCCTCCTGCGAGAGCATGCCATAGTTGATGAAGAGCTTCAGATCGTCCCACTTAGCCTCATAGTCCTTGCGGTCGTCCTTGAAGGTCTGCTGCAGACGGTCGGCCACCTTCTTAGTGATATAGGTCGAGATCTTCTTCACGTTAGCGTCGCTCTGCAGGTAGCTGCGGCTGACGTTCAGCGGGATATCCGGTGAGTCGATGACACCATGGAGCAGCGTCAGGAAGTCCGGTACGATGCCCTCGACCTGATCCGTGACGAAGACCTGGTTGCAATAGAGCTGGATCTTGTTGCGCTGCAGGTCGAGATTGCTGTGGACGCGCGGGAAGTAGAGGATACCCGTCAGATGGAACGGGAAGTCGACGTTGAGGTGAATCCAGAACAGCGGCTCGTCCTGCATCGGATAGAGCGTACGGTAGAAGTTCTTATAGTCCTCGTCTTTCAGTGTCGACGGCGTCTTGGTCCACAGAGGCTCCACGCTGTTGATGATGTTGTCGTCCTGCGTCTCCACTTCCTTGCCATCCTTCCATTCTGTCTTCTTACCGAAGGCGATAGGCACTGCCATGAACTTGCAGTACTTGTTCAGCAAAGCCGTGATGCGCGTCTTCTCCAGGAATTCCTTGCAGTCGTCAGAGATGTGCAGCACGATGTCGGTACCGCGGTCAGCCTTCTCAGTCTCCTCAAGCGTAAACTCTGGTGAGCCGTCGCAGGTCCAGTGCATGGCTTGTGCGCCCTCCTGATAGCTCTTGGTGATGATCTCGACCTTGTCAGACACCATAAAGCTGGAGTAGAAGCCGAGTCCGAAGTGTCCGATGATGGCATTGGCCTCATCCTTGTATTTCGTCAGGAAGTCGGTGACACCGGAGAAAGCGATTTGGTTGATGTATTTATCGATTTCCTCAGCGGTCATACCCAGTCCGCGGTCACTGATGGTCAGCGTATTGGCGTCTTTGTCGAGCTTGACGTGAATCGTCAGGTCGCCGAGATCACCCTTGAAGTCGCCCTTCTGCGCCAGCGTTTTCAACTTCTGCGTAGCATCAACAGCGTTGGAGACCATCTCACGGAGAAAAATCTCATGATCGGAATACAAGAACTTTTTGATGACGGGGAAAATGTTCTCTGTTGTAACCCCGATATTACCTTTTTTCATGGTATGCGTTCTAATTAGTTTTTGCCGATAAAAATGCAAAAAGCGTGCCATGAAGATTTTTTTGAAATTTACCGAAATATTGACAACACTTTAAAAGAAAAACGTTATATTTGCAACATAGATTCATTTCAATAGGTTAAGGTTAGTTTTTTTAAAAGGTTAAAGGCCCCAATCTGAGTAGTGATTACTGTGGATTGGGGATTTTTATTTTTTTAAGTACTTTGAATTCGACTAAACGGGAATGGGATCAACAGCGCCAAGTTTTAGTATGCTGCTCGCTTGCCCATTCCCGTATTTTTGTTTTGGCCACGATTCCTTCCCTTGATTGTCACCTCCAGCCTGTCTTCCTGCTACACCTTATTATATATAACGCACATTATACCGAGTACGACAAGCTGTCACATTACATTATGACACATTTGTCATCATTCGTCCTTCATCCCTATTGGCACAGTTTTGGCAATTGTAAAGGTGGGTTGCGGAAACGCAACAACCAATACTGAAAGTTCAAACATAAAAAATATTGCAACTATGACAATTAAACCATTAGCAGACAGAGTGCTGGTACTTCCTGCACCAGCTGAGGAAAAAGTAGGTGGAATCATCATCCCTGACACAGCCAAGGAGAAACCACAGCGCGGCGAGGTCGTTGCTGTCGGTCAAGGCACAAAGGACGATCCTATGGTTCTGAAAAAGGGCGATATCGTACTCTATGGCAAGTATGCCGGAACAGAGCTGGAGGATGGCGACAAGAAATACCTGATGATGCGCCAGAGCGACGTGCTCGCTGTCGTAGAGGACTAAAGCACAGCTGAGCGCAGACTTCGCTTTTCTCACAATCAGTTTACTATTATCATAACATTAAATAAATAGGAAATCACAACAATGGCAAAGATTATAAAATACAATACAGAAGCCCGCAACCTCATCAAGGCTGGTGTTGACCAGTTGGCCGACGCCGTAAAGGTTACACTCGGTCCTAAGGGCCGCAACGTCATCATCGAGAAGAAATTCGGTGCTCCTCAGATCACAAAGGACGGTGTCACCGTCGCTAAGGAGGTAGAGCTCGAGGATAAGTTCGAGAACACCGGCGCTCAGCTTGTCAAGAGTGTCGCCAGCAAGACAGGTGACGACGCCGGTGACGGTACCACCACAGCTACCATTCTGACACAGGCCATCGTCACAGAGGGTCTGAAAAACGTCACCGCAGGTGCCAACCCAATGGATCTGAAGCGCGGTATCGACAAGGCCGTGGCTAAGGTCATCGACTATATCAAGACTCACGCTGAGCAGGTCGGCGACAACTACGACAAGATTGAGCAGGTCGCTACTGTCAGCGCCAACAACGATCCTGAGATCGGTAAGCTCATCGCTGACGCCATGCGCAAGGTCTCTAAGGACGGCGTGATCACCATTGAGGAGAGCAAGACCCGCGACACCAGCATCGGTGTGGTACAGGGTATGCAGTTCGACCGTGGCTATCTGTCGGGCTACTTCGTGACCGACACCGACAAGATGGAGTGCGTGATGGAGAATCCTTACATCCTCATCTACGACAAGAAGATCAGCAACCTCAAGGAGTTCTTGCCTATCCTGCAGCCTGCTGCCGAGAGTGGCCGTCCACTGCTTGTCATCGCTGAGGACGTTGACTCTGAGGCTCTGACAACATTGGTTGTCAACCGTCTGCGTGGCGGTCTGAAGATCTGCGCAGTCAAGGCTCCGGGCTTCGGCGATCGCCGCAAGGCTATGCTCGAGGATATCGCCATCCTGACCGGTGGCGTTGTCATCAGCGAAGAGAAAGGCTTGAAGCTTGAGCAGGCCACACTCGACATGTTAGGTTCCGCTAAGAAGGTGACCATCACTAAGGACGACACGACAATCGTCGGCGGTGCAGGTGCTAAGGAAAACATTCAGGAGCGCATCAACCAGATCAAGAACGAGATTGCCAACACCAAGAGCTCTTACGACAAAGAGAAGCTGCAGGAGCGCCTCGGCAAGCTCAGCGGTGGTGTCGCTGTGCTCTATGTCGGTGCTAACTCCGAAGTGGAGATGAAGGAGAAGAAGGATCGTTGCGACGACGCACTCTGCGCTACACGTGCAGCCAGCGAGGAAGGCGTGGTTGTCGGTGGCGGTACCACTTACATCCGCGCTCAGGAAGAACTGAAGGATCTCAAGGGCGACAACGCCGATGAGCAGACTGGCATCAACATCGTATGCCGCGCTATCGAGGAGCCGCTGCGTCAGATCGTCTTCAACGCCGGTGGCGAAGGCGCTGTCGTGGTGAACAAGGTTCGCGAGGGCAAGGGCGACTTCGGTTACAATGCCCGTGAGGACAAGTACGAAGACCTGCGCGTTGCCGGTGTCATCGATCCGGCCAAAGTAGAGCGTGTGGCTTTGGAGAACGCTGCTTCTGTAGCAGGTATGTTCCTGACCACTGAGTGCCTCATCTGCGACAAGCCTGAGGAGAAGCCGGCAATGCCAGCCGCTCAGCCCGGAATGATGTAAGCGATACATCGAAATAAAGATACTCATAACCACGAAGAGGTGGCAAGCGATATGCTTGCCACCTCTTTTTTTGTATACATACCCAACAACGCCATTTCTATTCATAGGATTTTCTACGACAAAAAGTCATCACGATGAGGTCACAATATAGAGAAGCGAAACACAGACGCGAAGACTCAAAATCACAAATTTGTTGAAAAACAGATCAGAAAAGCCACTTTTTTAGTATCATCTCGGTACTTTCTACGGATGAACAAGGCACTTTGACAAGAAATTCTCTAGAGAATTTTCGATCATCTCGGTACTTTTACCGTGTAAAAGTACCGAGATGTATGGCAAAAACGGCTGTTTTGGCGAAGTAAAAAGTCAAAAACGGGGATTGCAGATGCCTTATTTTCTATCAAAAGAATGCAAGACGTTAATTATCAACATGTTATAAAAACACGCTCAAAATGGCGAAAATCAGAGGCAAGTATGCACCTGTTTCTGATTTTTCGATTCTCAGAGGCGGAAAAATGTCAGTTTATACGACAAGAAGGAAACAAATGATTCAATGTTACAAGTTGATAGATCTATTGCAAGAAATACATTCTCTGTACCACTTCTTTTTTTTGTTGAGTCAAGTTCCACAAAGCGGGTTTTGAAGGGGCGGGCTTTATGCTCTTACCTCAAAACCAGCAACAATACAACGAGGATGTCACTTGCTCTCTATAATGCCGACAGCAAAGAAGTCCGTCTGACAACCTCATTCTCTCCATATCCACGACAGCAATTTGTTGAGCCAGCCAATGGAGAAACGGAACCAACGGTATTTCGCCACGGGCTTACCGCCGAAGTGGAGGATGAACTCGCGGAAAGGATTGTTGGGATAAGGCAAGCCTGCATCGAGAAAATAGATGTGGGCATAGTTGTGTTTCCAAGCCCAGATGATCGCCTGCCACACTGTCATCATTGCGGGATGAAGCCACGCATAGCGCTTGCGGCGCGAAGCGAGATACCACAGATAGGCGTTACCTTCGGAATAGACACAGACACAACCGCCTATCAGACGACCTTTGTAGAGTGTGGCAAAGAGCCGACCGTTGTCACTGCGATAGATCTCGGCGATCTGCTTCTCCGGTGGTACGACACGATGCATCTTCCACCTGTAGAAGCCCCGCATCAAATGGACGAAACGCCTGAGATCCTCTTCTGTGGTTACCTCACGGGTCTTGACTCCCTGCTGATAGGCATGTTCTATCTTTTTCAGCATCTTAGGCTGCAGACGGTCGTGGGGATCCATGGAGTGGAGCGAGTTGTGGATTTCCTGCCATGGGATGGGAAAGAAGCCTTGGGAACGGAAATGCTTATAGCCAAACATCTTGCGAGATACATCGCTGAACTCGATGAAGAAGCACAGCCGACGCCGCAACCGTCTGACAAGCGCTTCGAGGAGCAGTCCAAAGACTTCCTCGCTGTTCACGTCATCGGCATAATCGCCCTCACCATAGGCGTGAGCCTGACAATAGAGCAGCGGCATCCACGAGGCACGCAACAAAAAGACGAGGATGTGGCCGACCACTCTACTTTGCTTGTCGGTAGCCACAACCATACAAGGCCGCTGGCCCGGCGTACGCTCAACGATATGGAAGAGCTCCGGACTATGATAGAAGTTGCCGTCGTCCATTGGCGGCAACGTGTCTCCACGCGTATAGATTGCGGTCTGATACTGTGACATTGCTACAGAATGTTTGCTTACCGGCAAAATTAATATAATTCAAGGGAAACACAAAATAAAGTTCCACTTTTATTTTGTAACTTTGCGTCAAAAATCATACAAAACCATGATCAACTACGATTTGCGGCGCATTCGCGCCATTGTCTTCGATGTCGACGGTGTGCTGTCAGCCTCTACGGTAGGTATGGATACTGAGGGTATGCCGCTGCGCACGGTCAACATCAAGGACGGCTACGCCATTCAGCTGGCCGTCAAGCGTGGCCTGCGCATTGCCATCATCACGGGCGGCAGTTCTGAGGCCATCCGCAAGCGCTATGCTTATCTGGGTGTGGAGGATATCTTCATGGGCAGTGCGATGAAGAAGGATGTCTACGCACGTTTTCTCGAAGCCAACTGCCTGACTCACGACGAGGTGCTCTATATGGGCGACGACATCCCTGACTATGAGGTGATGAGCCTCGTAGGCTGCCCCTGCTGCCCGGCCGACGCCTGCACTGACATCAAGAAGATAGCGCTCTACGTCAGCAGCTACGATGGGGGCCATGGCTGCGCCCGCGATGTCATCGAGCAGGTGCTCAAGGCACAAGGCAAATGGATGGACAACGCAAAGGCATTCGGGTGGTAAGGAAGGAGACGGGAAAATCAATAAGAAAATGGAAACAAAGAAACTGAAAATCATACTTGCCAGTGCGTCGCCACGTCGCAAAGAGCTATTGGCGGGACTGGACCTGGCCTTCGAGGTGAAGGTGATCAAAGGCGTCAGTGAGAGCTATCCCGAGAGTCTGCGTGCCGAAGAGGTGCCGCAATATATCTCGCGAGAGAAGGCGGCCGCCTATCAGGTTGCCGACGACGAACTACTGCTCACTGCCGACACGGTGGTCGTTGTCGACAATACGATCTTAGGCAAGCCACACGATGCTGATGACGCGCGCCGTATGCTCCGTCTCGTCAGCGGGCGCACGCACCAAGTGGTCACCGGCGTGACACTGACCACAGCCAAAGCACAAAAGACGTTCGGGGTCACGACAGACGTTACATTCCGGCAACTTACTGACGATGAGATCAACTACTATATCTCCCACTACCGTCCGTTTGACAAGGCTGGAGCCTACGGCATACAAGAGTGGATCGGCTATATCGGCGTGACATCCATCCACGGCAGCTACTACAACGTCATGGGGCTTCCTGTACAACGCATCTATCAAGAGATCATGAAGATGGAGAAATAAAAGAGAAACAAAAAAATATCGGTGTCCACTACTGGCTGCAAACCGTAGTAAACACCGATTTCTGATTCTAAACAATGTTTCTCAATCTTCTAAAAGCAAAAAAACAATTATGCCTTCTTAGCCTTCAAAGCGTCCAGCGCTGCACGACGACCACCGAGAATCATATCGATACGCATTTTGTCTTGCAGATTTGCCTGGGCATTCATTGTTACCAATTTGTCTGTCATAACTACAATCTTTTTACGTTGATAAGGTTGATACTGCGACTCACAGCTTTCGCCGCTTGTCGTATAGTCCGACGGCAAAGTTAGTTTTCTTATTCCACATCACCTAATATTCTTGCAAGAAATTCACAGTGTAATCGATTGATATTGATTTACATCAACTACATAAGCCCAAAACATAGTCATTCAAAGCTATTTTCCAGCACGCTTCATCATGTAAAAGTCAGGCGTAATTGATTTACATCAACTAACAATAAGGCTACCCACGAGGTAAGAATGGGTATTGCGGTCCTCCCCCTGGGGGAGTTAGAGGAGGGCTAATTTTTCTGCGTTTTTCTTTGTCATTTCGCTCGTTTGCACTATCTTTAGATAAGATAGGCTGCACTCGGAAATGAAAAGAAAAACTGCGTTTTTCTTTGTCATTTCGCTCGTTTGCACTATCTTTGCACTTAGTATATTATTAAAACGTAAAAAGCCATGACTGTAACAGACATGCAAGAAATAAGAACAGCCAGCATTCAAAAGCTGACTACAGGTAAAGACGGCGGACAGGATGTGCTGCTCGTCTCACTCAAGGAAGCCTATCAAAGCAAGCCACAATATCAGCGGGCCCTGAAGAAGGAGTTTGACCGCTGCAAAGATTTCGACCATCAGCATTTGCTGAAATACCTTGCCATGAAGGACGTGGAGGGACTCGGCACGTGCATAGAAATGGAATGGGAGGATTCCCGCTCACTGCTCGAATACCTTGACGAAGGACACAGCGAAGACGAGAAGAAGCGTGTGATCAGCCAAATCGCTGCCGCACTCGAATACCTCCATGAAAATGGAATGGTACACGGTGCGCTCGACCCGGCCTTTATCTTTATCACGAAGAAGACCGACGAAGTGAAAGTGCTCAACCTGAGACTGCGCTACGCCGACTCGATGAGTATGCCGAACAGCAGCCTGCGCTTCATCGCGCCGGAGGCGAAGGACGGCACAGTGACGCTGGACGCGCGCGCCGATGTCTACTCACTGGGTATGATCGTCAAGACCATGAACCTTGGCAGCGATTATGACCAAGTCGTCAACGGCAGTTGCAGCTTTGGGCGCAGCGAGCGCTACGCCAGTATCGATGATTTCATGGAAACCTTTGAGCACCACCGCTATAGCCGCAAAAACGAGAAAACCTCCTCATCCACCAACAGAAAGATGGTAGGCTTGGTAGTTGCTATCGCCGTGCTCGTGGTCATCGCCGTCGTACTGCTCTTCAGCCGTGGTGGACAGTCTGACCAGCAGGCTGGCAACACTGACTCTACTGAGGTGGCCAGCAATGCTCAGTCTCAAAGCGCTGACACGGCTAACGACAGCGTATCGGGCTCTGTGGCACCATCGGCCGACAGCTCAAGCGACGCCCAACAGGCTGCTGCCGCACAGACTCCGCAGTACACCGGCGAGCTGGTGTTCCTCAACAACCTCGTACCGCAGATGCATATCGACATTGATAAGATCTATGCCTCCAGCACAGATCCTGACCAGATCCATAAGAAGGTAGCCATCTACTACAAAGGTCTGCGTAAGACGTTGGGCAGCCTCAACGAGCAGCAGTTCGCTGCTTTCGATAAGGCTTTCAGCGATTATATCAAGTCGAAACAACAATAATGAAAAAAGGTGCAGCACACCGCAAAGCATGCTACACCTTATTATATATAGGAAAAGGCAATCACCACGATGCGGTGATTGCCCTTTTTCGTATTCTTGAGAAGCCGCGCCAAGCGCTTACTTCTTCAGCGCATTCCAGCCTTGCGCCGTGATGTCGAACTCTTTGTTGTCGCGAGAGATCAGTCGGGTACTCAATTCCTCCTTCGTGATATATCCGATCTGCTTGATGCCCTTGCTCTCCAATGCGTCGAGCTTGTCGTGATCACCAATCGAACAGGTGAAGAGCAGCTCATAGTCGTCGCCACCGTTCATCGCGCACGTGGTGACATTCATGTTCAGCTCTTCCGCCATCACTGCCGTCTGATAGTCGATCGGTATATTCTTCTCATAAATGCGACAACCACAATGACTCTGCTTGCAGATATGCAAGAGTTCGGAAGAGAGTCCGTCAGAGATGTCCATCATTGCCGTGGGATGGATATTGTTCTCCCGCAGCAGATTGATGACATCGCCACGCGCCTCCGGCTTGAGCTGCCGCTGAAGCAGATATTCCTTACCGGCGAAGTTCGGCTGGAAGTCATTGAGTTTTCGTGCCTCCTGTTGCAGATGCTCCACGAGCTTCGTGTTCCCGGCCTTGTGCGCCTCCTGCAACTTCTTGTTCATCGCGTCGACCTGCTGATAGAAGACACTCTTCTCACGCTCGAGCAACTGCAACCCCATATAGGCAGCGCCGAGATCGCCTGTGACACAAATCAAGTCCGTCTCGTTGGCACCATTGCGATAGACGATGTCCTCTTTCTTAGCCTCACCGATACACGTGATGCTGATGGCCAGTCCCGTATAGGATGCCGTCGTGTCTCCACCAACCACATCCACGCTCCATTTCTCGCAAGCTCGGCGCAGTCCATCATAGAAAGCCTCGATATCCTCCACTTTCAACCGTTCGCCAATAGCCAGTGAGACCGTCATCTGCCGAGGTGTGCCGTTCATGGCAAAGATATCAGAGATATTCACCATCGCGGCCTTGTAGCCCAACTCCTGCATCGTGATATAGGTAAGGTCGAAGTGTATGCCTTCCATGAGCATGTCTGTAGTCACCAGCACCTCTGAATCAGGATAATGGAGCACAGCGCTGTCATCGCCCACACCGTAGCGTGTCGATCCGTTGACCGGCTTGATGTCTTTAGTGAGATGGTTGATCAGACCAAACTCACCCAACTTTGCAATTTCCATATATTTTCCTAAGAGAATCTGTATACTTTGTTACTATGTCTGATTTTAAGTCTGTATACTATGTTACTCTGTCTTTTCTACTTGTTATTCTGTCTGATGATCATTTCGCGCATGATCTCAGTCATCTTTGGTTCAGCGCTGTTGGCAGCCTTCTGCACTTCCTCATGGCTGACCTCCACCGGTGGCTCAAAGCCGCCCAAGTCGGTGATGATGCTCATGCCGAAGACCTTAATGCCGCAGTGACGCGCCACGATCACCTCCGGTACGGTCGACATGCCTACCGCGTCACCACCCAAGAGATGATACATCCTATACTCGGAAGGCGTCTCGAAGGTAGGACCTTGCACGCCCACGTAGACACCATGCTGCAGGGTGATGCCCTTTTCCTTGGCGATGCTGTCGGCAAGAGCGATCAACTCATGGTCGTAAGCCTCGTGCATATCGGGGAAGCGCGGACCCGTCGGGAAGTTCTTACCACGCAGAGGATGTTCGGGGAAGAGGTTGATATGATCAGTGATGACCATCATGTCACCAATGTGGAACTTCGGGTTCATGCCACCGGAGGCATTGCTGACAAAGAGTGTCTTGACACCTAACTCATACATCACCCGTTCGGGGAAGGTAACCTCCTTCATCGAGTAGCCCTCGTAGAAATGGAAGCGGCCGTCCATGGCGATGATGTCCACGCCGCCGAGCTGTCCGAAAATAAGCTTACCGGCATGTCCTTCCACTGTGGACACAGGGAAGTTGGGAATATCCTTGTAAGGGATTTCCTGTGTATTAGTTATCTCGGAAGCTAATTGTCCGAGGCCTGTTCCCAGAATGATGGCGGTCTGCGGGCTTGCTGTCATCCTTGCCTTTAGCCAGGATGCTGTTTCTTGAATTTTTTCGTACATAGCTAATGATTTTATGGTTGAACGTCTCAGCCTCGTTGAGCATAAACTTGATACGGATCGGCAGACGGTAGAGATGCCGCCGTACGTCTTCGTCAAGTCCTTCGAGGTTCTCAAGACGTGTACTGTCTTTGTCTGTAGTGATGATCACGCGCGGCTCGGGCAATGACTGGAATGCCTCGTTGATGCGCTGCGCGTCCTTTGTCTTGAAGAAGTGGTGGTCAGCAAAGGTCAGCGGTGTGATCGACCGGCATTGCTTCTTCAGGTCTGCCTCCATCTGCAGAGGAGAGGCAATGCCCGTGAGCAACAACACATTCTTTCCCGCCAACGGTGACTCATTCTCAGTGAGCGGTTCCGCCTCCTTGGAGAAGACGGCGACAGGAGCGTCGTAGTCGATGCAGGTGAAGTAGAGCTCTTGATAGGGGTAGAGGTTCATGGCCTTGGTGAGCACACGAAACTCCATCGGTTTCAAGTCTTTCGGACACTTGGTGATGATCACGATGTCAGCACGACCCTTGCCGTTGAGACTTTCGCGCAGCCGTCCGGCCGGCAAGAGCTTGTCGTAGATGATCAAACGGTGGTAGTCGACCAACAGAATGTTAATGCCGGGTTTGATATAGCGGTGCTGGTAGGCGTCATCAAGAAGGATGACATCTACATCATGGGTTTCCTCGTCATGTGTCAGTCGGTCCACTCCCTGACAGCGGTTCTTGTCCACAGCGACGTAGACATCGGGGAATTTCTGTTTCATCTGGTAGGGCTCGTCACCGATCTCTCGCGCTGTCGTGTTGTCATCAGCGAGCACATAGCCTTTGCTCTTGCGCTTATAGCCACGGGAGAGCACGCCCACCCGCACCACGTCTTTGAGTAGCCGGATGAGATATTCCACATGCGGTGTCTTGCCGGAACCACCCACAGTGATGTTGCCTACGGCGATGACCGGTATCGCAAAGGACCGCTGCTTGAGCAGGCCAAGGTCAAAGAGCCAGTTGCGAAAGCCTACGCCCAAGCCATAGAGCCAGCTCAGCGGCAAGAGCCATTCAGTAATTTTGATGTAATCCCCTTCTGTTCGCATGATTGTTATTTGATTATCAAGTGATAAGGTAGCCGTGCCTGCAGACGGCTCAGCGTCATGGCCCGCCGCATCATCATATAGGCACCGTAGTCGTCGCCCAATACAGTACGCAGCTGACCGTCGAGATAAGAGCCCGTGGAACTGTTGAACAGATCCATCATCTGGTCAAACATATCCTCAGCTCCTGGATAAGAAGCGGTATGCCAGTCCGAGAGCGAAGCCAACTTCGCAGCTTTCGCCACTGCCACGTCCAGTCCGCCTAACGCATCTACAAGTTTCAGCTTCTGAGCATCCATACCTAAGTAGACATGTCCCTGGGCCAACTGCTCCACACGGTCCATCGTCATGGCACGACCATCAGCCACACGGGACTTGAAGAGACGGTAGCCACGATTGACCGAGGCCTGCATGAGTGACAGTTGCTCCGTCGTCATGGGAGCCATGTCGTCACCCATCGTGCTATTGCGGTTGGTCTGTACATAATCAGCATTAATACCTAACTTGCCTGTCAGCAGCTTAGAGCGGTCGATGCTCACGCCATAGATGCCAATGCTGCCCGTCAGTGTAGTGGGCTCAGCGACAATATAGTCAGCAGGCGCACTGATGTAGTAACCGCCCGAAGCGGCATAACCACCCATCGACACCACGACAGGTTTACGCTTACGCAACTCCATGATGGCATGCCAGATTTGCTCGGATGCATAAGCTGATCCGCCCGGTGAGTTCACTCGGATGACGACAGCCTTCACGTCATCATCGTCGGTTAAACCATTGAGATCATCGACCATTTCTTTTCCAACAATTGTACTACCACTGCTGAACATCGACTGCGGTGTAGCCTCATCGACAATTTCTCCCTCGGCATAGTACACGGCGATCTCGTCACCGTCGCCTTCTTTAACCGTGGAAGCCAGGTCACTGGCCGATACCTGCGGGATCATGTCGTCCTTATCCAATCCCAAGCGTTTCTTGATATTGGCTTTCATCTCGTCTGCATAAAGCAATCCATCGACGAGATGATATTTCTGGAAGTTTCTCGTTTCCTCTACTCCTATGTATCGGTCAGCGTATGCGTTGAGTGTGTCAACGCTGATCTTACGGTTCTTGCTCACCATCGCCACGATCTTATCCCACGTACCTTGAATGAACCTTGTGGTCTGAGCACGGGATTCATCACTCATGTGGTCGTTGATCAGCGGCTCCGTGGCACTCTTGTACTTACCGCACTTGAAGACATTGAATTTGATTCCAATCTTATCCAACAAGGGTTTGAAGTATTCCATCTTTCCACCCAGTCCATGCCAGTCTACGGCACCTTGAGGATTAAGATAAATCTTGTCGGCAGCACTGGCCAAATAATAAGTAAAAGCATTATAACTGTCGGCATATGCCACCAGCCACTTTCCCGAGATCTTGTAATCTCGCAAGGCATCGTATATCTCTTCTACCTGAGCCGGATCGGCATTGAAGCTACCGCCCTCGAGATAGATGCCAGCTATCTTGTCGTTGGTCTTTGCCTGCTTTATTGCCGTGAGCACATCCTCCAAAGTCTGGCTGGTGTTGCCTTGCAGTTCGTCACGCATTGAGGGGCTGCTATGATCTGTCAATGATCCATCAAGCTTTAGAACGAGGACACTGTTCTTCTTCACACTCACCGCAGACTGCGTAGAAGCCATGATACCCGATAGCGTCATCATGGAGATCATAAATACCACGACGGAGAAAACAAAGAGGCCGACAATAGTCGCACCGGTCATCTTAAAAAAATCTTTCATACACTTGATCTTGTTGGATGATTAGAAACAATAGAGTTTATGGTTCAACGTTTGTGCAAACTTACGAAAAAAAAATCACATAAGCAAACTTTTGCTTAATGAATGCACTACGTTGCCTTTGACTGTAACACGATTATAACAGATATAAAGAGTATGATAATAATTTCTACACGCCAGAATCTATCTCCCGGACAAGTCAAGCCGACGTCTATTGCCTGTTTTGCTTTTGTCGCGCATGAATGATCCTGACCGTACCGCAAAGTGCATCATAGCGAACCTGCAGGGAGTCGCGCTTGGCACGCAACTGATTACGGCGAAGCAGACAACGCTCGCTATTCATCTGCTGAATGGTAGCTTGCAGAGCGGAGTCGGTGCGTCCGACGTCCTGCTGGGTCATCTTCAGACTTGCGTCTTGCCAGATGACCAATGCCCGCTGACGGCTCTTGATAGCCCGCGGATACTGGGCACGCAGTTGGGTGATGGCGTTGAGCGCAGCCTGGTACTGACCATCATGGTAGAGCATTTCTATCTTCTTCATCAACGGCGCCGCCTTCTCGTCCTCGGTTGGCTGACAAGCGAAACAGCTCACCAATACAATGATTGCTAAGATATATTTCTTCATAGGAATAAAGGATTTCTTATAAAATAATGTGTTATGGTTCTACATAGCGTTCCACAAAATGCTTCACCACGCGACGATAGGCTTGTGGATGATCATGGAGACTGCGGGCATGGGCGGAACCCTGGCCAAGCCACTTCTCCTTAGGTTGGGGCTTGGCCTTGTAGAGCGGTTCTACCATCCACGTCGGTACAAAATCGTCCTTCGTACCATGGATAAACAGCATTGGCTTGTGGCAGCGCGCCTCCATCCTCAACGGCGAGGCCTCGCCAAACGACCAGCCATAGCGCAGACGGCAGAGGGCGGAGGCCGTATAGAGAAGCGGGAAAGACGGTAAGCCGAACTGATCGCGCAACTCACTGCCGAACTCGTCCCACGCACTGGTGTAACCGCAATCTTCGACAAAGGCTCTCACGAATGCCGGTGTCTGCTCACCCGAGACACACATCGTCGTCGCCGCACCCATGGAGACACCATGAACTACCATACGCGATTGTCGGTCGCTCAAACCAAAGCAGTGATTGGCAATACCTATCCACTGGAGCACATCCAAGCGATCCAGCCATCCCATCTGCTGGTGATCACCCGCGCTGCGACCATTGCCGTAGAGCTCCGGCAGAAGGATATTGTAGTTCTTCTCTTGATAGACCTTGGCCCAAGGCAGCATATAGATCGCGCAATCGGTATAGCCATGAACAACCACAGCCACCTTGCTGCTCCGGCGTGGCGCAAAGAGATAGACGCCATGCAGACTGTCGCCACGGGCATTGACGATAGCGGTATCGTGAAGGCAGTGGTTGACCCGCAGGCTGTCGATCCACGGACGCAACGACGGATAGCTGTGCTGTATCCGCTTCCAGATATAGGCCTCGTGTCGTCCCTTGTTGAAAGATGGACGCAGGGCATAGTCGAGCATATACCAGCTCGCACCTCCCAACACGACCGTCAGCAAGACAAGAATGCCAAGGACTATCCAAAGTACGAGATATCGTTTTCGACGATTCTGCATAAGTAAAACATTGATATAAAACCGTTGACAGAAAGGGCTTTGATAGAGAAAACCTTGATATGAAAAAGAGGCTACAACTCGTCATTGCAGCCTCTCTGTGTTATTTCAAGAGACGGCGGAATCATTGTCGTCGTCTGTTTCTCTCATTCTTTTTTCCGGGATTTAGTTGTCCTGACCCTTTAGTCGTCCTGATAATATACGCGCTTGACGCGGTTGCTGATACCGGTGAGCACCTCGTAAGGGATGGTATCAAGGGCATCGCTAAGCACCGTCACGGGCAGATGGTCGCCAAAGATCTCCACAGAGTCGCCTTCCTTGCAGTCGATACCCGTGACATCGATCATAGCCACGTCCATGCAGATGTTGCCGACATACTCTGCCTTCTTGCCGTTGACAAGGCAGTAGCAATGGCGGTTGCCGAGATGACGGTTTAGTCCGTCGGCGTAGCCGATAGGTATGGCGGCGATGACACTGTCATGATCGATCTTACCCTTACGGCTGTAGCCCACAGTGTCGCCGGCTGGCACGTTGCGCAGTTGCAGAATCGTTGTCTTCAGCGTCGACACGTTGTTAATGATTTGATTATTGCGGCTGTTGATGCCATAGAGTCCGAGACCCAAGCGGCACATGTCCAACTGGCGCCCGGGGAAGTGCTCGATGCCGGCGGAGTTGTCGATATGGCGGAGGATCTTATGGTCAAAGGCAGCCTGCAGTTTCTTGCTGCCCTCATCGAAGAGCTGGAACTGACGGGCAGAGAAGTCGTCAAACGAGTTGTCGTCGGAGCCGACAAAGTGCGAGAAGACCGAGCGCGGAATGATAGCGTTCTGATGTTTCAGTCTGTCAATGAGCTTGTCCATGTCCTTCTCGGGGTCGAAGCCGAGGCGGTGCATACCAGTGTCAAGCTTGATATGTACGGGATAGCCTGTAATACCCTCTTTCTCTGCCGCTTTCACCAATGCGTCAAGCAGGCGGAAAGAGTAGACTTCCGGCTCCAGATCATAGTCAAACATGGTCTTGAAGGCACTCATCTCGGGGTTCATGATCATGATGTTGCTGGTGATACCACTACCACGGAGCATGGCACCTTCGTCAGCGACGGCAACGGCAAGATAGTCGACACGATGATCCTGTAAGGTTTTGGCCACCTCGACACTACCGGCACCGTAGGCGTCAGCCTTGATCATACACACAAGTTTGGTCTCGGGTTTCATGAACGAACGGTAGTAGTTGAGGTTCTTCACCACGGCACCAAGGTTCACCTCCAGCACAGTCTCATGCACTTTTTGCACAAGTAACTCCGTGATCTGGTCGAAGCCGAAGCTACGGGCACCCTTGAGCAGGATGACCTCGTCGCGCAGACTCTTGAATACCTCGCTATGAATGAAGGCACCGACACTCTCGAAGAAGAACTTCTCCGCGATCTGTATTTCGTCGGCATACTCACTGATGACCTTACCGATACCGATGAACTTCACCACGCCACGCTTGCGGGCCAGGTCGCTGACCTCGTGATAGAGTTCAGCTGGTTCCTCACCACTTTGGAAGATATCGCTGAGGACAAGCGTACGGCGGCGTCCTTTGTGGTCGGGACGGCGGTTCATGAAGTCCAGTGCAATGTCGAGCGAGTTAATATCGGAGTTGTACGAGTCGTTGATCAGCGTACAGCCGTGACGGCCTTCCTTCACCTCCAGACGCATGGCAATCGGCTCCAACTGCTCCATGCGCTCAGCAAGTTGCTCGGCAGAAACACCGACATGCAGGGCTACAGCCGCACAGATAATGGAGTTGGTGATCGACGCGTCGTCGATAAACGGAATGGTATAGCGGTTTTCCTTACCACCCTTATATATATAGTGAATCGTGGAAGACGCGTCTTTCTTCTCGATCTTCTTAACATACATCGGTGCCCTACTGTCCTTCAACGACCAGCACAAGCGTTCGCCCTGGTAGTTGAACTCGCCTGCCACCTTATTAATAATAGCGTCATCCTCGTTGTACACGACGGTCTGTGCATCGTGGAAAAGGATGAGTTTCTCACGGCACTTCTCCTCCATCGACGAAAAGTTCTCCTGATGAGCATCACCAAGATTCGTCAGCACGGCAATGGTCGGCTGAATGATGTCACGCAGCGCCAGCATCTCACCGGGCTGGCTGATACCCGCCTCGAAGATGCCCACCTGGGTATTGTCGTCCATGAGCCACACCGAGAGGGGCACACCGATCTGGGAGTTATAGCTACGCGGACTGCGCGTCACATAGAGCTGGGGGGAGAGCAACTGATAGAGCCACTCCTTGACCATGGTTTTTCCGTTGCTGCCCGTGATGCCGATGATGGGGATGTTGAACTCGTCGCGATGACGCTCAGCGAGTCGCTGCAAAGCCTCGAGCGTGTTGACTACTTTCAGGAAGTTAGCATCAGGATAGTCGACAGCATAACCGGCAGGAACGTCGGTGACCACAAAGTTGCGGACACCGCGGCGGTAGAGTTCAGGGATGAAGTTATGTCCATCATTACGTGTTGACTTAAGGGCGAAGAACAAGGTCTCCTCGGGAAAACAAAGTGAACGGCTGTCTGTCAGGAGAAAGCCGACGTTGGCGTCCGCACTACCATAGCGGCGCGCGCCGATGAGTGTGGTTACTTTTTCAATAGTATAAGTCATTGCAATTGCTTTTATCTACTGCAAAGATAGTGCAAACGGGTGAAATGGCAAAGAAAAATGTATTTTTTCTTTGCCATTTCCGAGTGCAGCCTGTCTTTTCCTTTCTCCCACTACAAATGCCATTAGGACAGCGTCAAGGACCGTCCTAACGACAACAACCATATATCTATAAATAGATGTGTCACCCGCAATGGAAGTAACGACGGACGAGTTTGGCGATCTCCTCGGGATGGAGGGCTACGTCGTGGCGGAGAGAACGGTCGTTGAAACTTCTGAGTTGCGCGATGACACCGTCGATCATAACCTTGGAGAAGATGCCGTATTGCTCAAAGACCGCGCGCTGCTGCTCCAGACAGTCGGCAGAGGCCGCACAGCTGTCTGGCAACGACTTCAATTCAGCCAGTTTCTTCTCGTTGGCTTTGTCGTGGATATTCACAGCCACATAGGTGCGGTCTGCCATGGATAAAGCATCGGGCATCTCTAAGCCGTGAAGCAGTCCTACACAGATGCCCGCAAGCATCTGGTAAGGATCAGCAGAACCGTCGGCCGACCGGATCTCAAAGGTCTGCTTGCCACTGGTGTCATAGTTCCGTTCCGGCTCTTCTGGATTGGCTTTGTGGCACATGTCCACGCCGGAGGTCCAACCAAGCGGAACACGCACGAGCACCGAGCGGTTGCGATCACCCCAACAAATATTTGTCGGTGCCTCCTGATGGGGAACGAGACGGAAATACGATGTAGGATTCTTGTTGCCAAAAGCAGTCAGCGCCGGAGCTACGTCGAGCAAACCGGCAATCGCCTTGCGTGCCGTGTCACTCAGCTTTCCGTTCTCCACGAGCATGTTCTTATCTTCCTTTCGCAATTGTATGTGGAAGTGGAGTCCGCTGCCAGCCTCTCCTGTCGTGATCTTCGGTGCGAACGTCACGTCATAGCCCTCGCGGTATCCCACGTTACGGATGATCCATTTGGCAATCAGCAATTCATCAGCAGCCTGCTCAGCGGGTACGGGCAGAAACTCAATCTCATTTTGTTCGTAAGTGAGTCCATTCTTCGTGAAGTTACCCACCTCACCATGGCCGTACTTGATGATACCGCCGGACTGAGCGACGAGCATCATACACCGCGTACGGAAGTCTCCTGCCTTGGCATAAGGTGCACTTTCGTGGTAGCCATGCTGCTCTTGGGCGGGGAAAGAGTCCACAGAAGGCTTGATGACGTAGTATTCCAGTTCACCCATCGCCCAGAAGTCCAGCCCCCTGCGGTCGCGCAGCGTAGTAATGGCCTTGCGCAGCGTATACTCCGGTGCACTCTCCAGCGGATGTCCGTCTTTATCGAAGAACGAGCAAAGCATGCAAAGCGTAGGAATCTCGGCAAAAGGATCGATGAATGCGGTAGAGAAGCGCGGCATCACATACAGGTCACTGCTCGAGGCCTGGATAAAGTCGAACAGCGAAGAGCCGTCGACACGCTCGCCACAACTAAGGATCGTGCGCAGATATGCCTCATTGGTAATCACGAAGTTCAGCGTCTTCAGCTTTCCGTCACCACCTGGGTATATGAAATTCACCATCTGTATAGACTTGAACTTGATGAGTTTGATGATGTCTTCCATCGTGAAATCCTTCGGTGCTTTCTGTAGATAAGCCACCACAGGATTCATATTCATTAAGATTCGAGTGTTATTCTCCATTGTTGATTTTTAGTTATTGGTTATTCGGTGGCAAAGATAAGGTAAAGGAATGAAATCGCAAAGAAAAAAGCAAAATATCTTCTTGCTGTTTTCACAAACGAGCACGACTGTGCCACGTTTTTCTTTTAACGTGCCTCTTCGATGCCATCAAGAAAATAAATGAATATAAAGAAAAGGACGGCAGTTCTTCCTTAAGCAATGCAATCAGATCGTCTTTAAAGGTAAAGTAAAAAAATATAGAAATACCGCTTTCGTATCGACTCTTGAAACATTTCACTCCCCTCTCCTTGGGAGAGGGGGGCGAGGCTGATGAGGTCGTCCTATAAATACAAATACTTCTTAATCTCAAACGCCCACATCTTATAACCAAAGGGCGTAAGCAAAAAGCCGTCTTGCGTCAGTTCGCGCCGCATCTCATTGGTACCGCGACGGACGAAGCTACGGAAGAGGTTGATATAAGCGATATGATGCTGCTCACAATAATGGCGAAGGCGGACATTGAGTTGCGCCATCAACTGCATCTTGCCTTTCAGCAACTCCTGATTGTTTTCCCATATCGGCAGGTTGCTCTCAATAAACAACTTGGTGCGAGGTGACATGCGACGAATATGCGCGATTAACTCCACGCTGGCATTAAAAGCTTCGTCAACGGACTTACCCTCGATAAGGTCCTGTCCGCCCGTCATCAAAAAGATCGCTTTCGGACGACCTTTCAAGACAGAACCTATGCGACGATGCATCCCTTCAGCATCATCCCCTGCAATGCCACGATTACGCACATGCTGCCAAGACAGCAGCACATTCCAGTCGCCGGCATACTCTGTCAAAGCGTTGCCGAGCATCACTATGTCAGTGCTGTCTACATCACGCATAGCAGCAAACTGCGCAATGCGCTCCTGATAATGCTCCGATTGCGCACTAACAGGAAGCATCAAGAAAAGGGAGAGAATGAAAAAGATGTATCGTCTCATTATTATATATAAGGTATGTTAACCTTTCATTGCACTTAAGACACGCTCCAGATAGCGCTGCGTTCGCTGCACACTATAGTGGATACCGCCATTCCACGAGCGGATCGCCTGTTCGATATTCCTTAGCGGATTGTATTTCGACTGTATCAAAAGAAACATTTCCTTAGATTTCTTAACACTCAGACGGTCAGAGAGTTTATATCGTTTCTTACACCTACGCCCCCTCAGTATATTGTTACACTCAGCCACAAGTAACGGAGTGATCTGCATAGCACCAACCGAACTGCCGTGCTTAGCCTTGTTATTGCCATTACTCTCCACTTGTATGATGGCATTCATCACATTTTCCCAATAAACGCTCTGGGAAGAGTCTACAGTGTCGGAATCCTGATTATTACCCGCAAAAGCGCTAAAAGCCCCGACAAAAAGCATTGTCAAAATCAATAAAACGTTTCTCTTTATACCTTGCATAACTTACTATCTGTGGAGTTTGAACCTACAAAGACAAGTTCGAAATGGGTTAAAAACAAGCGCCATTCAACTCCGTTTAACATAAGAGGATTGCCCTCCAAGTAATATCAAAGGACTGGTTATCCTCACATTAACCTTACAAAGGTAAGAAAAAAAATTGAGATAACCAAATGATTTATAACTATTTAAGTGGAGTCCTTCCCTAAAGCCCTACCCTTGCCCTCCCCGAGGGGGAGGGAACCGCAATACCCAGAAAGCATGCATTGTGTGCGGATGGTATGGTTTAGCAATTCTCTCC
>CAVKHS010000009.1:0-97903 GCA_963656095.1 Paratractidigestivibacter sp. | reverse complement strand
CTCCGCCAGCTTCATGTTTTCGTGGGGCCCGATCTGCTGGGTACTCATCGCCGAGATCTTCCCCAACACCATTCGCGGTGCGGCAGTAGCCATCGCCGTGGCCTTCCAGTGGATCTTCAACTTCCTGGTGAGCTCTACGTTCGTACCGATGTTCAACATGCACCTGCATGCCGGCGACAACTTCGGACATTGGTTCACCTACGGCTTCTACGGTCTGATGTGCGTCCTCGCCGCCCTCTTTGTCTGGCGTCTCGTACCTGAGACTAAAGGTAAGACGCTCGAGGATATGACTAAGTTGTGGAAGAGCAGAAAATAGAATCACGGTTAACAAAAGAACTATTGCTGGTTACGTAGAGAGTAAACATAGAAATAGCAAAGGATAGCACACTGTCCCACAACGAGGAGTATCGCTATCTCTCAAGGAGGTTCATTCGCCATCAGTCTGACGAATGAACCTTTTCCGTTTGTATCCTTGACTCTTCTCCTTGCAGCTTCAGTGTTCCCTTTCTTGTCACCTTCTTTTGCGAGATCTAATCCTCCAACCATACAGAGTAAACTTTCTCGAAGCAATAGAACACACGTCATCGTTTCATGATTTCACGCTTGAAAAATGGTATGCTTGATCTAAGGATAAAGCAGAAAACCACCCTTTTAAGCCCAATTCGCTTCTAAAACGCAAAAAAAGAAGTACCCTATTTTTGCTCGTCAAGCTCAGTAAATAAAGGGGAAAGCAAAGGAAAAACCGCTCTGAGAATCGAATAAAATGAAGCGCACGACCATCCGGGCGAAAAGATGCGCAAAATTCAAAATATTAGAATTGTAAAATATAATCAGCAACCTACTAATTTGTCGCCATAAACTTGAGAGATCGTGAATCAAAACCTTACTAATTTGTCGCAAAGGTAATATAAAATAAATAATATCAGTATATTATAAACATCAATAAAGATCGTAGTATAGAAATAAAGAAGTAAAAAGAGAAAGAAATTAAAGACATATTATGACAATATCGTAAAACAAAGATCACAACAATAGAAAGATATTCCCTATATGTCGCAGACAGTCTCCCTATATGTCGCAGACATTGCAAACATGTTACTAATATGTCGCAGCAACCTTACTAATATGTCGCAGCAACCTTACTAATATGTCGCACCACCTTACTAATATGTCGCCAAACAGACACGTAACTATCTGATAATGAAACGAATGTAGCGCTCTACTAATCAATGATACTAAAAGACTTCTAATGATAGTCTACCCTCTTGACGGTTCAAAAATTATTTTTCTTCTTTGATATACATCCCGTTTATTTACTTCTATATATGTTTATCCGTTTATTTATCTTGTGCTTTATATTTTTATCTATACAGACTCCCATTTATTTATGCATCTACTCATTCATCTATATGTATTAACCTATCTTTATCTATCTATATTTATATAATCATATATAATTAGACTTATATATGATTATATGTACACTTTTATATTGTTTTATATGTTCGATTCTATATCTTCATATATTTAACTATCTGTGTATAAATAACTATTATTTCTTAATTTATATATTTGCTTATGTCTTTATATATTATTATGGATCTATGAATCTTTATATATTTATCTATATCCAGATTTACTTCACTATACATATATGTTAATATCTTATTACTATTATATAATACCTGATTTCATCGTTGTTTCTCTAACTTCTCTTTTGTATATATACTGCTTAGCTTCTTATTCAGTTTGTTTGTTCTGTATCTTTTTAGATTAATCTATATTTATATAAATACTTATTCCTATATATACTTCTATGTCTAAGTTTATCTATGTGTACTTTTATTTCTATAGTTGTGTATATAACTATATATAGATGTATTAATTTATTTGTTCCTTTGTATTATATACTATTGCATATTTATATCTTTATTTATAAATTTCTTCATTTCTGTATTCCTTCATTCTTATATTTAAAAGTATTAAAACTTTTAGATATATTTGCCTATATCATTTTTTATGCTTATATTTGCAACTGTAAATTAGTGGATGCTTAGTTATGTCTTTATTTACTTATATACGTATAGGTTTATATTTTCATTTCTTTCACTGCTCTGCTATTTATATATGTTTCTGGATTGATAATCGAAAAGATAGATATGAAGAATAAAAAAATAGTTTTCGCAAATCAGAAAGGTGGCGTCGGTAAGTCTACCCTCTGTATTCTCTTCGCCAACTACTTGGCTTGGAAAAAGCAGGATGTATGTATCATCGATACTGACTTGCAGAAAACCATTATGATGCAGCGCAAGAAGGACAAAGAGCTCTATCTGACTTCAGAGGAGCCCTACAATGTGCAGGACTTCGATGTGGCTGACCCGGAAACCATGCAGCAGCTCATGGATTCAGCGTCCCAGACTGAGGGATACGTGCTTTTTGACTCTCCTGGTAATGTCTCTGAGGACGGGCTTGTGCCGATGTTCACTAATGCCGACTATATTATCTGTCCTTATGAGTATGAGGAGAAGACCCTTGACTCCACCGGCATGTTCGTACAAGTGATCAATGCGCTACGCAAACTCACACCAGAGATGCATGCCAAACTCTTTTTCGTACCTAACCGTATTGATGTGCGTATCGGAACGACGGATGAGTTGAAGATGTGGAAGCAGACCGATGCGATATTCAAACAGTTGGGTGCTGTGACACCACGAATCACTGCCCGTGCCGCATTGAAGCGTATCAACACGTTTGAGATTTCACCCTCTCAGCGTGATGCTGTCCGTCCTGCTTTCGAGTTTATTATCCGTAGGATCAAAGATTAGTGATAAGTTATAATTAAATATATATTTAGGTGTGGAATAAAGTATATTGTTATATATAGGATTATCTATATCTTTATGGTATTCTTTTATATATTTATATATGAGTAATTATGATATAGTATAACTTATTGTTAACAAGACGCTTATCTATAGCTTATAATAGTTTTGTCTATTTATATATTCATATTATACATTTAATTATAAGATTGTAAGTTTAAACAAATATATATATAAAGATATAATATGGCTAAGAAAAAAACATCAGTTTTGCTTCCCGGCAGCATTTCTGATCTTGTAAAAGGTCTCCAAAGTGGAGCACAGCCGAATCAAAATAGTCGTGAAGAACAATCTGAGGAACAGCGTGAAGAGCAGACAGAAGAGAGTGGAGAAGAGCTCCGCGCTGAACATGGGGATAGTGTAGACACGACTCAGCTGGAAAATGGACAGGACAATGTAGAGGAGGAGCGCCCAGGCTCCCCCACTCTATCTGCTTCTGACGCTGAGCAAGGCGGTTATCAAGAGACAGAGGAACGTACGGGCCGTGAGGCAGAGCCTGTCGCCGTACATGATGACCGCCACTATCAGGACCGTCAGCCTGTGGAACAGCCTTCTCAGCGCAATAGTGTGATTCGCCCGGCCAATGTCCGCAATGGTGCGCAGCCATCACGCTCTGCGTCTAACGCATACTTACAAGGTGTGACAAATATGGAAGATGTTCAGTCACGCCGTGGCCGTCGTCCGAAGAGTGAGGCCAGCGCTGAGCGCGAGTATCACGTGACACGTGATGACAGCAAGGACTCTTGGCAACTCTTCCTCGACTTGGCACATGACTATAAAGTCGGCGGTGGTAAGTTGGCAACGATCTATATTGATGAGACGCTGAAGAATGTGTTGGACCGATTGAAGTATGCCGGTGACGAGAAGTTGCCGACCTCTGCTATTCTCTCGTCCATCGTTGCCCGCTTCTTTTACGACCACGAGAAGGACATCAAGGATGTGCTGTTCAAGAACACGCTGCCTTGGTAAAAATGATGATGGTATAAAGTAGAGAACATTCTTTCGGTGTGAGGCAATATCTGGATTTGTATCCAGTTAAAACTAAGAACAGGAAAGAAAAAGTTCGGCAAAAGTTTGGTAGAACAAAATAAAAGTATTACCTTTGCACCGCATTTGGAAAATGCTGTAAGTTGTTTACCAACTTTGGAAGTTTGGGTGAGTGGCTGAAACCAGCAGTTTGCTAAACTGCCGTGCGCTTTTCGCGTACCGGGGGTTCGAATCCCCCAGCTTCCGCAAGGTTTAGGCCTTCATTTGGTCGGTTCATCTAACGGTTAGGATACAAGATTCTCAATCTTGGCATAAGAGTTCGATTCTCTTACCGACTACATTACTTGCCTCTCCGCCTCGTACAGAGAGGATTTTTTATCGCTTAACGGTCGGTTCATCTAACGGTTAGGATACAAGATTCTCAATCTTGGCATAAGAGTTCGATTCTCTTACCGACTACTATTCCTCATCTCTTTGTTTTTGCTTTCGGACTTTGCTTATCGTCAGTATTTGGCGAGGAGCATTGGAGGTTTTTATATTTTGTAGTTCTTAGCGATAAATGAACATTCTCTCTTATGGAACTCGCAGAGGTTCAGGAGTTGTAAGAGGTGCGAGAACAAGATACAAATTCGTAATATGGGGGAGCTGTGGGTGAAAGGATATTTCATAGAGAGTGGAAGGGTAGTGCAACACTGTAGTCTCTCAAGCCTAAAAAGCTTCTACCCTATATCCCTATTTCTAAATACTCTGTGTCTTCGTGTCTCTGTTTCAGCATCCTTCAATGAGTGGATGGATGCCATGTTTCCTTTGTATCATCCTTGTGATATTACTGGGTGCTCATCGCGGCAAATAGGTTAGGAAAGTGGTACTTATGTTGGGAACTTTTTGAAAAAATTGTGTCAAGAAAATACTTCATTATAGAGAAGCAGAAAGAGTGAATCAAAAATCTAAACGTATTATGACTACAAAAATATACCAAGCACCAGAATCTGTTGTACTCTGCATGGTTACGACTTCCTTTTGTGCTGGAAGCGAAAACAAAATGGGTGGTACCATCAATGGCAGCAACAACGGCAGCAACGAAGGAATTGGATATGGCGGCACTGATGATGATCCGAATGTTCTGGTAGATGCCCAAGCCATGAAAGGCATGCACCTCTGGGAAGAGGAATAGCAGCGACAACAGGTATCGTATTCGATAGAGGTTGTAAGGATCATGGAGACTTAACGGCTGTCGTTCGGCTCTTCTTTGTTCCTGACTATACTCAACAACAAATTACCCCAAGGCTTACCGTATTGTTAGAGCTTTGGGGTATATTTTTTCTATTATCCCAGCGAAATACTTAAAGATGAGAAAGAAGCTTGCGGTATCACGCAGAATGTTTAGCTGGGAGAATGAGGGCGTCATACATGGAAAACAAAAAAATCTTCCACAGTATTCTCACTTATCAGTTTTTTGTTTATCTTTGCAAATATGGAGGAGAAAGAAAAACAAATAGAGCGAGCGGAGAGTCGTCTTGTCGTGCTTCGCGGCAAGCAGGTGATCATCGACCGCGATGTAGCGGAATTGTATGGTGTGGAGACAAAACGCGTCAATGAAGCATTGCGCAATAACCCTGATAAGTTCCCCGAGGGTTATGTTATCACGCTGGAAAAGAGCGAGAAAGATGGGCTGGTCGAAAATTTCGACCGGTTCAATAGGTTGAAGCATTCCACAGTTACGCCACACGCTTTTACGGAGCAAGGACTTTATATGCTTGCCACCATATTGAAGTCGCCAACAGCCACACAGGTGACTATCGCTATCATTGATACTTTCACCAAGCTGCGTGTTCTGGCACGTGGTTTGCAGCACATTAACAACACGATAGTCGCAGGTGGAGTGCCTTCAGAGAAAGAGCAGGATAAAGTACGCGAAATGATGAATAACATCTTCAAGGATCCGCTGCCCGTGAGAATGCAGAGATTCACTTTCGGCCTTAATCTTGGCTTCGTCAAGTTTTCGATGGAGACGACACGAGAGACAAAGTAAGTTCCTGCCATCTTTCTCATCCAATGACCTAACGCTAAATGACATCTACCATGAACTTGTATGCTTTTTCTTCCTGCTTGCAACTTTTTTCCACGCATTTGTCGCGGGCCGCTTTGCTGTGCACGCTTGCGCTTCTTGCCTTGTTTTTGCCAATTAACGTCTATGCCCAGCAGAACGTTATTGACATCAGCGGAGCGTGGATAGTAAGACTTGCCGACGGACACAGCAGGCAGGGGACGCTGCCAGGTACGACGGATACCAACCGCCTCGGCAGCGCTCCGGCCGACACCACCGAGACCACACACCTGACAAGAGCCTATAGCTACAAGGGCGCGGCAACCTACAGCCGTGGCATCGTCATACCGAAATCTTGGAAGCGCCGCCACGTCACGCTGTTTTTGGAGCGCACCAAGCCGTCGTGGCTCTACCTCGACGGACAACTCATCGACTCGTGCAACGACATCTCTACGCCGCAGCGCTATGTGCTGCCCCGAAAGCTGAAGCCGGGACCCCATCTGCTGACCATTGTGGTGGACAACAGCCGTGGCGTGCCCTCGCAGCTGTATGCCTCGTCGCACGCCTATACCGAAGACACGCAGACCAACTGGAACGGCATCATCGGCAGGATGGAGCTCAGGGCTGAAGAGATACGACAAGGAAAGGATGGAGTGGGGCAGGTGAAAGATGGAGTGGGGCAGGGTAGTATGGCCGCAACCGCAGACCAGCGCACGGCATCAGCAAGCGTCCGTCCAAGGCTGACGACCGACGGCCATCACTTTTTCGACAATGGCAAGATGGTGTTTCTGCGCGGCAAGCATGATGCCTGCGTATGGCCGCAGACGGGACATGTGCCGATGGACACGGCGTCGTGGTTCGCTTATCTGCGTCTGCTCACCTCCTACGGCATCAACCACGTGCGCTTCCACTCCTGGTGCCCTCCCGAGGCAGCCTTTGTCGCCGCGGACAGCCTGCATGTCTATCTGCAGCCCGAGTTGCCGTTCTGGGGCGACTTCAATGAGAAGGACTCGGTGCTGATGACGTTTCTGCACAAAGAGGGGATGAATATCCTGCGGGAATATGGCCGTCATCCGTCGTTCGCCATGATGGCTCTGGGCAATGAGCTGTGGGGATCAGTGCCCGCGATGCGGCGCTTTGTCGATGACTTCCGGCGCGTGGCACCACAGATCCTTTTCACCTTCGGCTCAAACTATTACCTCGGTTATCAGGGCATTCAGCCGGGCATGGACTACGTCACCACCTGCCGTCTCGGCGGTGAGGCGTGGGGCGCATACAATACGCATACGCGCGGCTCGTTCAGCTTTGCCGATGCTGCCGACGGTGGAATGATCAACCATTGGCGCCCGAATACTTCTATGAATTTCGACGCGGCTTGCAACACGGCTACGGTTTCTGTTATCAGCCATGAGACGGGACAGTTCCAGTCGTACCCCGATTTCGACCGTGAGATACCCGAGTACCAAGGTGTGTTGCGGCCTTACAACATGTCGGTGTTCCGTCAGCGGCTGTCGCGTGCCGGTATGCTCGACCAGATGCAAGCCTTCCATCGGGCTAGCGGCGCATGGGCGGTGGAACTCTACAAAGCCGACATAGAGATGGATCTGCGCACACGCAACATGGCGGGATTTCAGTTGCTCGACCTCCAGGACTATCCCGGTCAGGGCAGTGCCTACGTCGGTGTGCTCGATGCCAACCTGCGCGACAAGGGACTCGTCACGCCTGAGCGGTGGCGGCAGTGGTGCGCGCCCGTCGTGCCTCTGCTCGTTGCCGACAGCCTTTGTTGGGCTGAGAATGACACACTGAGGATGAAGGTGGAGGTTGCCAACTATTCGGGGCAGTCATTAGCAGGAAAGACCTTGCGATGGACGTTGGAGGCTCTTAATCCTCGGAGCGCTGCGCCTCAGTCCACCGGCATGGAGGGCACACTGACCTTGCCCGACGGCGAGGGACTGATCAGCGTGGGAGCATTGCCACGGACGAGTGGGGCAGAGGTGCTGCGACGCGTCCGTACGGCGATGGGGGAGGGCTGGCAGCGCGCGAGCCTGCGGCTGACCTTAGCCATCGCAGGTACAGACTATCGCAACAGCTATCAGCTGTGGTGCTACCCTGATGACGATTTGGAGCAGGCAAAGAAAGGTATTCTCATCACCCGACAGATGACCGACGCCGTGGTCAAGCGCTTGGCGCAAGGCGCGCGCGTGCTATGGATGCCCGACACCACAGCACTGAAGAACACCGTAGGACCGCTCTTCATCACCGACTATTGGAACTATCGCATGTTCAAGACCATCTGCGAGAACAACCATAAAGCCGTGTCGCCGGGTACGCTGGGCATCCTTACTGATCCCAACCATCCGCTTTTCAACAGTTTTGCCACCGAGAGCCATACCAACTGGCAGTGGTTTCCCGTCGTCAAGGCGTCGCGTCCATTGGTGCTCGACAACCTGCCGGCGGACTACCGCCCCATCGTGCAGGTCATCGACAACATCGAGCACAACCATCGTCTCGGTATGGTCTTTGAGTTCCGCGTGGGCCGTGGCAGTCTGCTCATGTGCATGAGCGACCTTGATCAAGCCGCCGCTCATCCCGAGGGCCGTGCGTTCTATCTCTCCCTGCTCCGCTATATGCATTCGTCGGCATTCTCGCCAGCCACCTCCTTCTCATGGAGCGAGCTGCACAGCCTTCTGACGGACAATGTGAAAGAAGGAAAGATCAACCAACTGTTTAACACCACAGAGTATTAGACGCTATCGGGCCTTATAACGCCCTTGCCTCGCCATGCTTGGCGACAAGAAGGAATCTGTGAGTTCTGTAAAATCCGTGAGACCTCTTTCACTGAGTTTTTATTTCTCACAGATAGCACATGTCACAGATGCCGGGCTCTTGTGTCTCGTGTAGCGCTTGCGAAAAATAGTCATCTGTAAGGATTCTATCTTCGAGGCAGTCAATGGATAGATACAGTCTTTCCGAGGCTGTGGCATCCTACGGTGAGCCTGCTTCTACCCTTGGAACGTACTTGGCGATTGTCCATATTTCTTTGTGAAGCAGCGTGTGAAGTACTTTGGGTCGTTGAAGCCCACACGGAAGGCGATCTCAGAAATGTTGCGGTTGCCCACGTTCTCCATAAGGATCCGTCGCGCCAAGTCAAGGCGGTAGTTGCGGATGAACTGCGTCGTGGACTCCCCCGTCTCGTCGTTGAGCTTCCGGCTCACCGTGCTGCGGCTCATGCCCAGCTGATGGCAGAGCTGCTCCACGCCAAACTCCGGGTCGCTGTAGTTCAACTCCATGATCGACATCACACGATCCATAAACGAGTGTGATGTCCGCTCTACCTGTTGCTTGTCGGCCTGCTGTGTTTTGGTGACGCTTTGCGTGTAGCGTTTCTGGTTGCCGAGGATCGTCTGCACGCGCGACTGCAGCTCTATTGGGTTCTCGCTCTCCTTGAGTGCCATCTCGATAGGACGGTAGAGTCGCTCCGCCTCACGGTCGCGCATCACCGCCATGCGGCGACGATAGAAATAGACGGTGGAGAGGGTGGCGGCCGCCATCACGAGGAGCATAAACCACCAGCTCTTATAGAAATAAGGAGTGACCACCACGTCGATGGCTATCGTGCGCTGCGGATGGCCGTCGACCGTACTGCCATAAGCCACCTCAAACTGATAGTGGCCCGGCGGCAGAGTAGAGTAGCGCACACTGTGCTGTCCCGGTTGTAGCCGGATCCAGTCGTCCTCATATCCTTTCATGCGATAGCTGTAGACCTCGTCGTGGCCACGGCCATAGTCGAGCGTGGAAAACTCAATGGCAAACGACTTGTTGCTCTCGTGGAGGCGGATGGTGCGTGCCCGTGCGATGTTCTCCTTCAGGATGGGTGAGTCTGCTCTGACCTCTTCGTTGTCAACAAAGAGTCGTGTGAAGCACAGGTGCGTGGCCTTAGCGGGCTGACGGTTCAGTCCCATCAATGCCGTCAGACCATTGCATGTGCCAAGGTAGACGATGCCCTGGGGCGAGAGAATGGCGGAGTTGAAATAGAACTGAGAACTGACCAGACCGTCGGCCTCGGTAAAGTTGTCGAAGCTCTCAGCCTTGACATTCATCATCGACAGGCCGTGATCGGTGGTGATCCACAGCCGTCCATTGCGGTCTTCGGCGATGCCTTTCACGGCGTTGCTTGGCAGACCGTCGGCGGTGGTGTATACTCGGAAGCGATAGTCACGGCCATGGCGCACGGCACGGTAGAGTCCATAGCCGTTGCTGCCGATCCACAGCGTGCCGTCGCGACCCTCGCAAAACGATTGTATCTTCTCCAGAATGCCGCTCTTCGGGTCGTCGAGTTTATAGGTATAGTGGCGGTGGCGTGTGAACAGCGAGCCGCGGCGCGAGGTGAGGTCCACCTGTATCATGCCCTGCTGACAGCCGACGAAGAGCTGGTGGTCGTGGGTGATGACGCTGCCGACGCATCCGCTGACCATGCGGTTGCCGGGAAAGGGGTCGGTGAGCACGCCGCGACGGAAGTCATAGAAGAACAGTCCCACGTTGCTGCCTACCCATAGTCCTTGGTTACGTTCGTCGACAGCTAAGGCGCCGGTGAAGTCGAGCATCCGTTGCATAGGCGGCTGGATTACCAAGGGGCGGATCATCGACGGGTGCTGCATGTCGAGTGAGCAGACGCCGCCGCCCCATGTGCCGATCCACAGTGTGTGGTCAGCGCGGTCGGCGGTGAGCGTGGATACGCTGTTGTGGGGAAGGGCGGAGTTGGCGGTGGTGTAGTGGACAAAGGTATTGGAGCCTGCCGCTTTGCGGTTGAGACCGCCCTCGACGGTACCCACCCACAGCGTACCGTCGTGTTGGGCATACATCGCGTTGACACAGTTGGGCGAGATAGAGCCGGCGTCACGTGGAGAGTGAACGTAGTTGACCAGACTGAGCAGGCGCGGCGACAGTTTGTTGATGCCGCCCGACTCGGTGCCGATCCATATCTGCCCCTGAGAGACGAGGAAGCAGTTAATGAAATTGCTGGTGAGCGGAAGGTCAGCGCTACTCATATTATATTGAGTGATCCGGTGAGCGCGCGGGTCGTAGACATCCATGCCGCCCAGCGTGCCGATGAGCAGTTCATGGTCAGCGCCGATGGCGAAGCTGGTCACGAGGTTGTGGGTCAGGCTCATGGGCATTGTTCCCTGCGAGAGATAAGTCTTGGCTTTGTCGTTGATATAGATGCCACTGAAGGTGCCTAACCATAGATGTCCCTGATAAGGAATGATCGAGAAGATGCTTCCCATTATTGGGGCAAAGCGCGCGTTGCGGTTATAGGCGATGATGCGGTCGCCCTGCACAGAGAGTTGCGCGATGCTGGTGTTGTAGCCCAGCCAAACGGTGCCATTGCCGCCGACATCGTACATTGCCACGTCGGGCGCGTTGAGCCGGTAGGGTAGGACGGCCAATGCCACCACGGTGCCCGTGGTGTCGAAGGAGAGGCGATAGAGATGACCGGTGGTAGCCACCCAGATGTTGCCCCGTCCGTCCTTATAGGTTCTGATGCCGCCTTCGTTCAGGGCGCGTTGCAGTCGTTTTGTCAACTCTGTTGTGGCGCACTTAGGCGTCTGTTCCTTCATGTTGTCAAGACTCAGCACGCCTGTGTAGTCGTCGAAAGCGATCCACAGCCGGTGGTAGTTGTCCTCCACTACATTCTTGCAGGAGTGGCTGCGCAGCAGTGCGCCGCCCCACTCCTTGCTGTCGAAATAGTCGAAGGTGTATCCGTCGTAGCGTATCAGACCACCGGCACGCGTACACACCCAGATGAAGCCATAGCTGTCTTGGTAGATGTCGTCGACGAAGTTGCTCGGCAGCCCATTGTTCATAGCCAGCACGTCGAGATGATAGCGCTTTGGTTCGAAAGCGCTGAGCAGTGCCACGCTCCACAGCCATGCCACGGCCAATGCAAGCAGGCGGAGAAATGATGTCATTCTATAAGATGATATGTTGCAAGGATTGTAATCCGGTAATAAGGGGGGACATATATTATAGGTATGGCACCGGTATTGCCATTCCCTCCCTTTTTGGGGGAAGCAAGGCCCGGAGGGCTGAGGGGCTTTAGGGTCGTTCTCCCTTTATATCCTGCTCACATCTCTCACTCCCTTCACTGCCTTTAGCTTCTTGATCAGACTTTGCAGGCGGGTGGTGTCCTCGAGCTGTACGACGAGGTTGCCGGAGAAGAGGCCGTCATGGCTGTCGATGTTGATGGACCGCATGACGATCTTCTCGTCCTTGGAGATGACGTTGGTCAGGTTGCTCACCACGCCGATGTCGTCGTTGCCGATGACGCGCAGGGTGATCGCGTATTTCGACTGCCCCTTGCCGCTCCACCGCGCCTTGACGATGCGGTAGCCAAAGCGACGTCGCATCTCTGCCGCGTTGGGGCAGTCGGTGCGGTGGATCTTGATGCCGCCGCCTGCCGTGACGAAGCCAAAGATTGGATCTCCGTAGATAGGATGGCAGCAGGGAGCGAGCTGATAGTCGATGCCCTTGAGGTTCCGGTCGATGGTGAGCACGTCGTCGTCGCTGTGGGTAAGCTCCTCGTCGGGACTCTCAAAGGAGAAGTTCTCTGCCGACACCGTCTCGTGCTCCTTGGTAGCGTTTTGCAGATGGTCGCGCACAGCTACGTAGCGGTCGATGACCTCGTTGGGATCGAGCTTGCCGTCGGCGATCTGGCGGTAGAAGTCCGACGTCTCCTTGAAGCCCATCTTCTTGATGAGATGCCCCATGACGCTTTCCTCGATCTCCACCTTCTTATTCTTAAAGCGGCGCTCGAGCAACTCCTTGGCGTAGAGTCCGTCCTTGGCCTGCGTCTCTTTCAGTGCCAGACGAATCTTGGATTTAGCCTTAGAGGTCTTCACGATGTTCAGCCAGTCGCGCTTCGGACTCTGGTTGCCCTGCGTGATGATCTCCACACTGTCGCCCGAGTGAAGTTCATGTCGCATGGAGACCACTTTTCCGTTGACGCGTCCGCCCACACAGCTGTTGCCAATTTTGGAGTGGATGCGATAGGCGAAGTCGAGCACCGTCACGCCGGCGGGGAACTTAAAGAGGTCGCCCTTCGGCGTGAAGGCGTAGATCTCGTCGGGAGTCAGGTCCATGCGGAACTGATCCATGACCTGCAGTCCGTCTCCGGCTTCGAGCGCAGAGCGTATGTTGGCGAGCCACTCGTCCATCTGTCCTCCGCTCTTGATACCCTTGTAGCGCCAATGAGCAGCGAGACCGTGCTCGGCGATATCATCCATGCGCTCAGTACGTATCTGCACCTCCACCCATTTGTTCTCCGGTCCGAGCACGGTGATGTGGAGACTCTCGTAGCCATTGCTCTTCGGCACGCTGAGCCAGTCGCGCAGTCGTTTCGGGTTGGGCTGGTACATATCGGTGATGATGGAGTAGACCTGCCAGCACTGCTGTTTCTCTTTTTCTAATGGTGAGTCAAGGATGATGCGGATGGCGAAGAGGTCGTAGATGCCCTCGAAGCCGCACTGCTGCTTCTTCATCTTCTGCCAGATCGAGTGTATACTCTTGGTGCGTCCCTTGATGTGGAATTTCAGTCCAGCCTCCTCGAGACGTGCTTTGACAGGTCCGATGAAGCGGTCGATATAAGCGTCGCGTGCCTGCTTGGTGGCATTGAGCTTCTCCTTAATCATATAGTAGGCGTCGTGTTCGAGATATTTGAGCGAGAGATCCTCAAGCTCACTCTTCAGCGTGTAGAGTCCGAGTTTATGTGCCAGTGGCGCATAGAGATAGCTGGCCTCTTCCGATACCTCGTGCTGTGCCTCCTTGTTGGGCGTGTCACGTATCTGCCGCATGATATTCACGCGGTCGGCGATCATGATGAGGATCACGCGCATGTCCTCGGCGAAGCTCAGTAGCAGATTGCGGAAGTTCTCGCTCTCGATGACCGGGTTTTTCTCATAGAGTTTCTGTATGCGGATGAGTCCGTGTACGATACGCGCCACGTCGTCGCCGAAGTCCTGACGTATCTCTTCCACGGCGTCGAGGTTATCGCCGAGACAGCCATAGAGCATGGTGGCGATGACGCCGTCGCGCCGCAGTCCGATCTCGTCAACGGTGATCCGTGCTGTCTGCAAGGAGGTGAGGATAGGGTTCAGTCCGAAGACATCGCGTCGGACGCCGCCCTGCTTCATCGTTCGCTCTATGAAAGCCGTCAGCCGCTCTTCATCGCCGGGTTTCAAGTTGTCGGCGAGCTTCTCCTTGAGGTCGTCATGGAGTTCCTTGGTTTCCCTCTGTTCATCTGGTGTAAACGCAAACTTCTCTTCTTCCATAGCCTAAATCTTAACGAATGACTCAATAAAAACGTCACTTATCCCTTGCAAAGTTAAGCGAAAAGGATGTAACAGCAAAGGAAATTGTGCTTTTTTATTCTTTTTCTTCCCCCTTCGCTACACAGCATCGTATACTTACGTGATGATTGCTCGCAGTGATGCTCACCCTCACATTGATGCACTCTTTTAACGCACCTTCTGCGGGAACATCAAGAACAACGTAAATTCGTTGATCGCATAAAAGAGCCTCTTTTAGATAGATGAATATTTACAAAAAGTCATCACCGCTGGGTTGCGATATAGAGAGCGAGGAAACCTGAAAACGAGAAAAAACCACGATGGGACATTCATTTTTGTGGTCTGTCGTTGTCAAAGTACCTTTCTGATACTGTCAGAAAGGCTTTCTGACCTGGTCAAAGTGCCTTTCTGACCATGTCATCTTACCGAGATGGCAGCATCAAAAAGGCTTTCTGATAAGCAACATCACTAATATTTCATTGTAAAAATTGCGGTTTTCCTGGAGACAAAAAAGCGTTGTGTATGTAACTTTTTGTGTATCAGGTGATTATAAAAAACACCCTCAAAATTCACGTATTTGAGAGCAACATGGGTGTCGGTTCAGAAAATCGCAAGGAAAAGGGCGGAAAAATGTCAGTTTATTCAACAAAGAAAAGTCAAAGCAGAATGCTGTAATGAAATCATCCCAAAGCCTCTTGCGTGAAACAGATGATGCCTCTGTGGGGAAACACCTTGCTGTGGGCCGGGGCATTGGGTGCGCTTTTGTTTATGGGTTGCATCGCAAGGTTATCGGACAGCTCATCCATATTTAAGGGCAGCATGAGAGAAAACAAAAAAAGAACCATCCCGGCCTTCTGCAAGTCCGAAGATGGTTCTCCTTCATTATATGCTACACAAGAGATGAGCTCTATTTCGTGATAAGCGATTTACTTCACCACGAACTTCTTGCCGCCCTGGATGTAGACCCCCTTCGGCAGGTTGTTCTTGCTGCTCATACGCACACCGTTGAGTGAGTAGATCGGAGCGTTGGCAGTGTTCTGAGTGTTAGCGTTGATGGTCTTGATGCCTGTTGCACCCCCCTTGGCCGTGTAGACAGTCACCTTGCCCAAAGCGTCGGAGATACGATAGAGGCTGAAAGGTTTGTCGCCAGCGAGCACAGCGGTCACAGGAGCGTTGTCCTGAGCAAGATACTCATCAAGAGAGGCTACGGAAGGATGGAGCGAAGTGCCGCCATAATTGCCCACAGAAGCCACGGTGACGATGTCGTCTGCTGTCGCGCCGTCTACCTTGAAGAACCAGTTGCTGATCCATGAGCCAGCGCCGTCGTCGCCCTTGCGGCCGTCGAGGACGAGGCCGATGCCCTGATAGATGTGTGCGGTGACAGGTACATAAGCTGCAGCGTCTGTCTGATTGCCGTCAGGACCGCAGGCGACGAGTCCGCCGATGACATTGGCGTCGGTGAAGGCAGAAGCCTTCTTGGTGTACTGCGGAATCACGTTGTAGACGATCTTCTTCGGATTCGTATTGCCGTCCTTGTCTACCTCAGTCTCAGTGGTGGACAGTCCATAGAAGCGGCCGTAATCAACAAATTTGCCACCTGCGTTGTCGTCTTTCTCAAATCCGGCAGCAGTGATTTCCTGCTCCGTCATGTGGGCCAGGTCAACAGTCCTCTTCACCTCATACTCCACGTCGTTCTCGACAGTGGTGCTTGTCGAGCCATAGCCGAAAGCCTGAGAAGTGATTTCCAGCGTTCCGGCCTGGTCCACGTCGATGCTGAGAGGGAAGGCTTTGGGAGCTGCAGACACTGTGACCTTGCCGTCCTTGCCGGTAAATTTATAAGTACCATAGATAGTCGGCGTGAGCGGCGTGTTGCTGTTGTCGCAAGTGACGTTGTAGATCTTGGCATAGCCGACCTTGACGTTGACGACAGTAGCGACAGCGGCAGGTAGGGCGATGACATTGTTAGTGACCTCGGTGACGACCTCGTCAGACTTCAGGTTGTCGAGCGTAGTCCACGCTTTCAGCGTACCACTCTCGCAAGCGTCGGTCACGGCCTTGTCGGTGTTGTTGGGATCGTAGTTGGGATTGTTGGACCAAGTGTAGGTGCCATTGTCCACGTCGGAGTAGTTGACATCGGTAGTAGTGCCGTTGAAGTCGAGATGCAGAATCTCGTCCTCCTGGAACTTGATGGTGTAGACGCGCTGCGCATTGTTGATGCCCATGAGCGTGACAGCCGGTGTGTTGGCAGCAGTCTTGTCCACGCTGACCTCAATGTCGTCGAAGATGATGTCCGGGGTATAGCGACCACCGAGGACATAGAGTCCCGTTGCGGTCATGTCCACGCCCCCGGGTACGGTGTACACGTCAGAGGCGATGGGATCATCGGAGGTTGCCGACTTTATGGTGTATTGCACCGTGCGTGCCAGCGTGTCGATGTCGAGCGTGATGGTGTAGTAAACGCCTGCGGTAAGAGCTTTGTAGTTGGTCGAGTCGCCGTTGATGGCAAAGTCCTGGTCGCCCGTGGCAGAAGCCGTGCGGCCGGTGTTGCCGAGCTGTGTGAGATCGAAGAGCGCACCTTTATTGCTGATGCGGTAGTTGGTGTTGGGCTTTTTCGTTGCGCTGGACTTGTCAGACATCACGGCGATCTCCGAGGTCATGTGATTGTTACCAAATTTGTTGAAGCAGAAGCCGAAGGTGACCTGGTAGCTGGTGAAGTCGGTGCTGAGCTCGTTCTTGATGGGCGAGGCCTCCCAGTAGAGGTGTGCCGAGCGGTCGTTGCCCGAGGGGACGAATCTGAGGAACTTGCCGTTGTCATCTGAGCCGATGCTCAGTCCGGCGGCAGCGGATGGTGAGGCCCATCCCGTCTCTGCCACGCTGGTGACCGTTTCGAAGTTCTGGCTGTAGAGAACTTTCTTGGCGCTGGTACTCAAGGAGCAAAGCAGTCCTGCGAGTACGAGAAATAGGTAATAAACGTTTTTCATACGCTTTGGTTTTTAGAATGTGATACTATTCATTAATGGATTGTTACTTTCGTGTGAGTCAGGACGGGGCTGATCCCCGTCCTGAATAGCCGTTGAGATCCGATGGTTTTATTTCCACCCTTCGTTCTGTGTGAGATGACAGTTGAGCACGTCTTTCTGCGGGAAGGGGAAGAGATACCATTTGTCGTCCCACGTGCGTGTGGCGATGGTCTGCCCCTCATATTTCATCGTACCGTCGTCCTGGCGTGTGATCTTCATGCCGCGGATGTCCTTGAGGTATTGCGGAGCCTCTTTCCAGCGTCTGAGGTCGAAGAAGCGGTGCCCCTCGAAGGCGAGCTCCACGAAACGCTCGTTCTCGTATTTCTTCTTGAACGCGTCGAAGCTGAGTCCCGTAGCCATGTTGGGCTGCTTGGCTCTGGTCCTGACGACATTGATAGCCTGGGCAGCTGTCATGGGCAATCCCTCGGGAGCCGTGTATCCGCTGCCGGTGTAGTTGAGCGCTGCTTCGGCATAGTCGAGGTAGAACTCGGCGAGGCGGAAGATGACCCATTCGTGTGTGAAGCTGTTGGAACCGGTTTTGGCGATGATCGTTCCCTTGTTGATATACTTCTTCAGATAGTATCCCGTAGGGGTGCCGTAGGTGACGGATGACGAGTTGGCACCGCCCTCAAAGGTTTTCAGCGTATCCTTGTCAGGCCACTTCTCGCCATTGACGGCCACGGTCATGGCCAGGCGTGCGTCGCGGTCTTTATAGGGATCTTGCGGATCGTAGTCGCTGCCCTGCTCGTCGATGGCCTTGCCGTTGGTCATCTCGTAGGCGTCCACGAGGTTCTGCGTGGGGCAGTTGCCGCCACCGGCATTCTCTATGCCGATGGGATAGTTGTATTTCTCAAAGGCGTTGCTGGCTGCCGTGCGCCGCGCGAAGATGATCTCCTTGATGCCGTCCTTGTAGCTGTCCTTGTCGAAGAGCTTGCTGTAGTCGGGCAGCAGTCCCATGCCCTCCTGACGTGCTTCGGCGATGACGGCGTTGCTGAGCTGCGCTGCTTTCAGCCAACGGCTCTTGTCGCCATGGGCATTGAAGAGCGGACTGGCCCAGTAGAGAGCTGCGCGGGCACGCAGCGCCATGACGGTGAGCTTGTTGGCACGACCCGTCTGAGCTTTGTAGTACGACATGTCGCCCAAGTCGCCATAGTTGACAATGATGCTGTCCTGGATGTCAGCACACTCCTTGTCGATGAACGCAAAGATGGAGTCGGCATGCACCTGCGGCAGGCTGTTGGCTTCGGTGGCCGTCATCGTGCGCGTCTTCAAAGGCACGCTGCCGTAGCGCTTGACAAGCTCGAAGTAGAAGAAGGCACGCGCCCAGCGAGCCTCGTAGCGATAGTTCTTATAGAGGAACATCTGCTGCTGGTAGTGCTCATCCTCGGTGTACTCCGGGAAGGTGCAGTCGTTGAACTCGTCGAGCACGAGGTTGCTGTAGGTGATGCCGTCCCACGCCGATTTCCACACGCGCTCCTTGGCGTTGGTGGGGCCCCAGGCACCGTTGTAGAAGTCCTCGATGGCGTTGCCAGGATGGGAGTAGACACTCTCGTCGGTGGCAGAACTGGCCATGGCTCCGCTGTAGTTGCCGAAGTCATAGTCGATGTCGTTGTAGATCTCGGTCATCAGTCCGCCCACGCGTCCGAACATTTTCTCTACGTAAGCCTTGTCATAGATGTTGTACTCCTTGTAGTCCATCTTGTCGGTACAGGAGGAGACCAGCGTCATGGCCAACAGTCCGCTGAATATATATTTCGCTTTCATGGTCTTTCTGTTTATTCTTTTACTTTTTTACTTTTTTCAAAAGGTTACGTTCAGTCCCACGATGACGCTTCGTGTGAGCGGACTTGTGGCACCGTAGCTCTCTGCGTCGACGCCGCGGAGGTGGTCAAGGGTGAAGAGGTCATTGCCACGCACGTAGACACGCGCCTCGGAGAGCATTTTGGTCCTGCTGAGCAGCGTCTTCGGCAGGTTGTAGTACACTTCGATGTTGCGGAGCTTGAAGTAGGCGCAGTTGCGAAGCCAGAATGTGCTGGTCTGATAGTTGTTGGCATTGCTGCTCGAACTCAGGCGCGGGTACTCGGCGTTGAGGTTGTCGGGTGTCCAGCGATGGTCGTAGACATCCTGCGAGAGCGTGCGGTTGCTGATGAGTCCCCAGTAATATCCGCTCGTGTTGAGCAGTGCACTGTAGCGGTTCACGCCCTGGAAGAGCGCGTTGAAGCCTAAGCCCTTGTATTCGGCGCCGACGTGGAGCGAATAGAAGATCTCGGGGCAGAGCGTGCTGTATCCGATCTTCGTGCGGTCGTTGGCGTCGATCTTGCCGTCGTGGTTCACGTCGTCGTACTTGATGTCGCCAGGCTTCACCTCAGAGAAGGTCTGCGGTGTGCTGGCCTCGATGTCGGCCTGGTCCTTGAAGAGCCCTACGGCCTTCAGTCCCCAGATACTGTTGAGCGGGTAGCCGGTGGTGACGAGGTTGTCATAAGCTCTCGGCTCCTCGGCCTGGTCCTTGATCTTGTTCTTATTGATGCTGAACGTACCGCCGATGTTCAGCGTCACGTCGCCCATCTTATGGCTGTAGTCCGCAGCGGCCTCAAAGCCCCAGCTGTCCACCACGCCGGCATTGATATAAGGCGCGCTGAATCCGATGATGCTGCCGTAACTGCCGCTACCGTCTACCCAGATGTTGTTGCGGCGCTGGAAATAACCGTCGATCTGCAGGTCGAGGCCATGGAGGATGGAAGCGTCAAGGCCCACATTGTATTTATAGGCCTTCTCGTGCGAGGGGTTGTCGGTGGCCATGCGCCCGAGAGTCGTACGCCCCCAAGAACTGTCATAGCTGGAGTCGAAGGGATAGGTCACGCCGTCGGTACTGTAGCTCTGCGTGTAGTAGGTCCACACGTTGTCGCCGGGGAGATAATCGGTGTTGACGATGCCGAAGGAAGCACGCCACTTGAGGAAGTCGACCCAACTGACATCCTTCATCCATGGCTCCTGACTCATCACCCAAGCAGCGCTGAACGTTGGAGCCACTGCCCATTTGGTGCCCGGTGCCAAGCGGCTGGAGCCGGTGAGCACCCAAGCCATCTCCGCGATGTAGCGGTTGCGGTAAGCATAGTGTGTGAGCCATGAAGCTGTCTGACGATAGACCGAGGTGTTCACGCCCGTGGTGTTGTGATATTCATATTCCCAACGCAACGAGGAGAAGAGGTAGTGGGCCTCTTGCAGCGTGCGCTCATAGTTCAGACCGCCGTCGAAATGGAAGCGCCGGTTGTAGGCACTGGTATTGGCGCCGGAGCCCTGCGTGCCCTTCTCTCCGCCGGTCGAGTAGGTACCGGGTGTGGGTACGCCGTCGCTCCATGTGGCGGGAGCGTAGAAACCGTATTGGAATGTTTTGCTATGATTCTCGTAGAGCGTGGAGTAGGTGTCGTAGCCCATGCGTGCCGAGGCGCTGAGTCCGGGTATGAACATGCCCAAGTCCTGACGCAGCGAGAGGTCGGCGTAGAGCGAGCGCTCATGGAGCTTGTAGTAAGCTGCCGCCGCTGTATTGGCCACGGGGTTGTCAGTGCCTGCCCAGGTAGCGCTGCCGCCCCACAGCCCGTCTTTCTGAAACTTCACGGGGAAGGCGGCCGAAGGCAGGTTGTAGACCAGCCCCCAAAGGTTGGTCTGGTTGCCGGGCTGCGACATCTCGCTGAGCATACCCAGCACGTTGACTTTCATCAGCGTGGTGGGACTCAAGTCTACGTCAAGGTTGATGCGCATATTGGCTCTGACATACTTGTCCTGCGTGTGGTTGCCGTTGTCGTCGACGTCGTTCTTGATGAATCCTTTGTCTGACAGCAGGTTGAGCATGGTGTAGTATTTAAACTTCTGTCCACCGCCGTAGAACTCCGACGCAATCTTGTTGGTCATGCCGTGATGGCGGAAGGTGGCGTCGACCCAGTTGACGTTGGGGTAGAGGTCGGGATAAGCTCCGTTTTGGAAAGCGCTGATCTCGTCGGCTGAATATTTCGGAGTCTTGCCCTCGTTGGCCAGTGCCTCGTTCATGGCTGCGGCGTAGGTGGGCGCGCTGATGAACTTCGGACGGTTGATCTGATAGTTGAACAGATGGTCGTAGGAGACTCTGACGCCCTTGGTGTCGTACTTTCCGCGTTTGGTGATGACGTTGATGGCACCATTGGCGCCGCGGTTGCCGAAGAGTGCCACGGCGGCAGCGTCCTTGAGGATGTCAACATGATCCACCTCGGTGGGGTCGATGATGTTCATGTCACGCTCAATGCCGTCGACGAGGATCAGCGGCGAACTGCCGCTGAGCGACTGTAGTCCTCTGACATAGAATGTCGGGTTGGCACTGAAGTAGGTGCCGGCGTTGCGCATGGAGACGAGTCCGTTGCCACCGAGTCCCACGAGACCCTCGCTGATGTTCTTTGACGAGCGACGTCCGGCCTGCTCACCGCTGATGGTGGTCACGGCGGCAGTGGACTGCGCACGTGTGAAGTTCTTGCTGGCTCCTGTGGCTATGCCGGCCTTGACAAAGGCGTCGTGGCGGGCCAGCGTCGTATCGATCTGTGCTGCTGCGGGCCAGGCTGTTCCTGCCAACAGGGCAAGCACGCAAAGTTGTGTCTTGTTCATATTCGTTATTAGTGCTTAAAGGAAGTAAGGCGCTTCACATGCATCATTCCCAACCGGGGTTCTGCACGAGGCCGTAGCGCTTGTTGATTTCGGTTTTCGGGAAGGGCCACAGATACCACTTGGCGACTTCTTGTGACTGCGGGTCTTTGTCCCAGAGATAGTGCTGGCGGTTCTGAATGACGAACTTCTCGTATTCAAAGCGTGTGGGCTCCTTGGCGCCACCGTCTTTGTTGGCTCCTCTCCAGGGGATGTACTGGCGGATGTAGCCACCGGTCGGTCCCTGTTCCATGCGGTAGGTGATGAGTCCGTGAAGTTTCTTGGTCATCCAGTCGCCACGCTTGTAGCGGATCATATCGTAGTAGTGGTTGTTGCTCAGTCCGAGTTCGCAGGCACGCTCACGCAGGATCTCGTTGATGAGGTGCTGCTTGTTGTTGTGCAGGTCGAGGCTGGGATTCTTCAGCGCCAGCCCTTTCAGTCCTACACGTGCACGTACGATGTCGACTTGCTTGAGGGCGTCGTCGAGGCGGTCGCACTGTGCGAGGCACTCGGCATACATCAGATACATCTCGTCGAGGCTGAGGTAGACCCACTGCGTGAATTTGCGCAGGTAGTCTTGGTTCATGTAGTATTTGTTCTGGTCGTAGCCAGTGGCATAGCGGCTGGATAGCGCCTCGGTCTTGACAACCTCTTTGCTCGTCTCGTCGTAGCGGGCAACGGCGTTTCCGGCATCAGCACCGCCGACCCAGAGCTCGTAGACGTCACCGTTGGACTTGCCGGTGGTCCAGTCGAGTGAGGTCATCTGTCCGTTGACGATGCACTCCTCGTAGAGGCGTGGGTCACGGCTGGCTGTCTTCTTAAAGCCACCGCGTACCTTCTCATATTTATAGAAGAGCTGTCCCTTGGCTCCCTCTACCTTGCCTTTGATGCTGTCGCTCTTCCAGTCGAAAGGCGTACCATCGGCCCAAGGGAACATCTCTACATACTCTTCCGTAGGCAGACAGTTCTGGCGTGCCGGGCTGTCGAGCCACTGGTGCCAGGTATAGGTTCCCGACTTGAAGGCATCGATGCCGCCTACACGAGTGGAGTGGAGGATCTCCTTGCTGCCCTGATAGGCATAGCCCATGCGATAGGCCTGACGGTAACCGTCGGGTGTCTTGGACTCGGCCTGCGTCAGCTCATACCACCCGTTGGCGTTGAGGGCGTCGAAGAAGTCCTGGCAAGCCTTAAGTGCTTTCTCCCAGCGCTCCTGTTTGAAGTCGCCGTACCACACCATGTGTTTCTGCTCTGCCTCAGAGCTTCCGCCGTAGTAGCCTTGTGTGGCATTGTAGAGAGGAGAGGCGGCGAAGGTGAGGATCTTGGCTTTCAGCGCCATGGCACCGGCCTTGGTCCATCGTCCGGTGTTGTTTGTGGCGTCGGTCTCGGTGGTGTTGCCGTTGTAGGCCCAAGGCAGCGCACCGGAGTTGACGGCCTGGTCGAGCTGGTCGACCATGAAGGTGACGGTGGAGTCGAGGGTAGCACGTGGCATGTCGTAGGAGCCTTCCGTGCCCGAGTAGGAGTGGTCGATGATGGGCAGTCCGCCATAGACAGCGAAGAGATCGAAGTAGCGGGCTGCGATGAGACAGCGGGCCTGGGCCGTAAAGCTCTGCTTTTTCTCTTCAGAGAGTCCGGGCACGTCGTTGACGTTCTCAATGAGCAGCCAGGCAGCGCGCACGGCTTTCCACACGTTGTCGTTCTTGTAGGACAGCAAAGGGTCCTGGTTGGCATCGAGCGTACCGGAATAGAAGGCCTTGTAGATGGTGTTGTTGTCCCAGTGCATCACCCAGCAGTCGGTGAGCTGGTCAAACTTGCCGCTCCAGGGACTGGCTGATGTGCCGCAGCTAGGGTTATAGGGCAGTCCGTAATATTGCAGGGCATAGATTGAGTTGAGGAACTGCTCGGTGTAGATCGGGCTGTTGAACACCGTATCTTTGGTCACCGTGGAGCCCGACGGCTTGTCCAGTGCGTTGCTGCCGAGTTTGATTTCGTCGGTGCATGAGGTGGTGCCTATCGTGATGAGGGCAGCGAGTGCGAGTCCGGCGAGGAGTTGTATATGTGGTTTCATGATTGTGTTTTTGTTTTTAGAATGCTACTTTCAGACTTGCTGTATAGGTGCGGTTGAGCGGGTAAGAGGGAGCGTTGCTGGCGCGCGTCTCCGGGTCGCCCCACTTATATGGTGTGATAGTGAAGAGATTGTAGGCGCTCAATGCCAGTTGCAACTGGTTGAGACCGAGCGTCTTCATCAGTGGGAAGTGGAAGTCATAAGCCACCTGAATGGTCTTCAGTCTGAGGTATTTGGCATCTTTCTCGTAGAGCGTGCTGGTGGCATAGTTCTGTGCGGCGTTGGCCCAGGTAGCTCTTGGGTACTCGGCACTCTGCGAGGGGTTCTTGGACGTCCAAGTGTTGTCGACTTGGAACTGGAGCAGTCCGCCCTCTGTGGTAGAGTTGGAGCTGAAGAACGGCTGGCGGAAGATGTCGCTGAGCATACGGCTGACGTTCCAGGCACCGGTGAGCTGTGCCGAGAAGGAGAAGTTCTTCCACTGCATGCCGAGGTTCAGACCGGCGATATACTGCGGGTCGTCGGTGAAGCCGTAGTTGTAGCTGGCGTCGTCGCCGTCGATCTTGCCGTTGCCGTCGAGGTCGACATACACGGCATCACCGGGTTTAAGGTTGGCGACCATCTGCGTGGGGAACGACGTGGCACCGAACTCCTTCATATAGTCCTGCTCGCAGCCCTCGTAATAGAACTTCCAGAACTTATACTGGCTTCTTGCGCCGATACGGTGGCTCTTCTGATACTGATATTCGTTGGTTTGTGGAGCTTCCTTTCTCTCCACCACCTTGTTTTGGTTGTAGGAAAGGTTGCCCTTGATCCAGTAGCGGAAGTCCTTGCCGATCTTGTCGTTCCAGGTCACGGAGATCTCGTAGCCCCACGACTTTGCCTCACCGAGGTTGGCGGCAGGCAGTGAGAAGCCGAGCGTGGTAGGTGCGGTCTGGTCGATGAGCAGAATGTCGGTACGGTGCTCGCGATAGTAGTCGAAACTGGTCTCCAGTTTGTCGCGGAGAAAGCGGATGTCGAAGCCATAGTCTTGCTTGAAGGCTTTCTCCCAAGTGACGTCGGGATTGTTTTTCTGTGCTTCGATAGCTCCTTGCTTTGTCGTTCCGTTCTCCACACCGAAGTTGTAACCATAGGAGCCGCCGTCCTTGCCGGTACGGTTGAAGAGCGCTCCCTGGTTGACGTTGTAGGCATCGGGCAGATACATGAATCGTGTACCACCGATGCGGTCGTTGCCTACGAGACCCCAGGATGCGCGCAACTTGAGGAAGCTGACTACCTTCTTGATGGGCTTGAAGAACGGCTCGTCGCTGGTCACCCAACCGAGAGAGCCGGCTGGGAAGAAACCGAAACGCTTGCTTGGCGCGAAGTTCTCTGAACCATTGTAGCCCACGTTGAACTCTGCCATGTAGCGGTTGTTCCAGTCATAGGTCACACGGCCTACGAAGCCGAGCAGTCCGTGGCGGATGTCGCTGTAGGTGCCGGGATAGTATTGCTGGCTTTGGTTGTAGAGGGCCAGCGCGGTGATCGTATTGAGTCCGAAGGAACGGTTATAGTTGAAGGCGGTTTCAAAATACCATTGTCTTGCCTTGCCACGGCTTTCGTTGTATGCTGGCTCTGTAGTGTCGCCGTTCTTGCGGTAGCCGAAAATGTCTTGTCCGTTTTCATCGACGCCTTTCCAGATGGGGTTATAGGTAGCCACGGAAGCGCTGCCGTTTTTGTAGACATAATAATCGGTGTGGTACGAGCCCTTGGTGTGCCAGGAGAGTCCCTTGGTGATCATGCCGAGGTCCTGCTTGAGTTGAAGATCCATGGATAGGTAGTTGCGGTTGGTATTCATGAATCCCCTGCCATAGTAGTTGCCCAAGGGATCTCCGCCGACGAAGGGCAGCACGTTGCCGTCGAGGTTGTCCTTGGTGCTGGCTGAGTTGATGATATAGCGTCCGTCGACGATACCGGGGCTGGAAAACGGCGTGGAGTAGTACATATATTTAATAATACCTGCGGATCCCTGTCCGTTGTAAGGTTTCTTAGCTTCGTCGACGATGCCGTTGAGGTTGGCGCTCAGCGTGGTAGTCTTGGTGACATTGATGTCAATGTTGGCGCGATAGTTGAAGCGGTGATAGCGGAAGTCGTTGACATAGCTTTGGTCGAACTGCTTGAAGAGTCCTCCCGTGGTGTACATGCCGGCACTGATGAAGTACTTCACTGCCTTTGTACCGCCGGAGATGCTGAGGTTGGACTGTGTCTGCAGGGTAGACTTCTTCATCACGTAGTCGGTCCACTGCGTGTTGGGGAATCGGATAGGATCGCTGCCGTCGCGGAACTTCTGTATGACGGCATCGGAGAAGCGGTGGCCCGAGCCGTCGTTCTCGTCCATCTGATTGTAGAACATCGCGTAGTCGTAGCTGCTGGCCTGCTTGATGAGGCGGTTGGGTACGAGGATAGAGAAGTTGGTAGAGGCGGCGATGCGTGCCTTGCCCTCCTGTCCGCGTTTGGTGGTGATGAGGATCACGCCGTTGGCACCGCGGACACCGAAGACAGCGGTGGCGGAGGCATCCTTAAGCACGGTGATGCTCTCGATCTCGTTGGGGTCGATGTTGTCGAGTGAACCGTCGACACCGTCGATCTGTACGAGTGGGTTGGAGTCGACCCATGTGCCCTTGCCACGGACAAAGATCGTGGCGGCGTCGCTGCCCGGCTCGCCGGAGTACTGTACGGTGGTGACACCCGAGAGCTGACCGGCCAGCACGTTGTTGACCGAACTCACGGGCGTGCGCAGGAGGTCATCGCCTTTCACCGAAGACAGAGCGCCGGTGACGGTGACCTTTTTCTGCACACCGTAGGCGACGACCTCCACGCCTTGCAGGCTGGTGGCTTCCTCCTTGAGCGTGACGTGCATGTCGCGGCTGGCCGTCACGGTCTTGGTGACATATCCTATATACGAGATCTTCAGCTTAGCGCCAGGCTTAGCTTTAATGGAGAAGTTGCCGTCGAAATCGGTGACAGTGCCCTGTGCGGCACTGCCTCCCACGACGACGATGGTGGCACCGATGACTGCCTCGCCGTTTTCGTCGACCACATTACCGCGGATGACTTGTTGGGTTTGTTGCAGGCTCTCGGCCCATGTGGCCTGTGGCGCGGCGAAGGGCGGCGTGAGCGTCAGTGCTGCTGCCACGAGTGCCGTACGCAAGGCTTTCTTGCCTTGAATCGTGTTGGATGGGTTCATTTGCTTTAGGCGTTTATAATTGATGTAGGTGTTAATATTTAGTCAGTTGTCGATTGTGACTCGTTTTTTAGTCGTTGGTTTTTGTGAACCGTTGCAAAATTAAAGTAATATTGTCTTTTGTGCTTGGTGAAATTGTACGAAACTCGGCAATTGCGTACGATTGTCCTATAGAAAAGGAAGAAAAACAGCCTCACCCCAAGCTCCTTTCTTTTGGGAGAGGGACTTGGGGTGAGGCTGTTGAGAGGGGCGATACGGTAAGAGAGGAGGGATGGGGAAAAGAGTGGCTGGGGGAGGCTGAAGGGGGGAAAAGGCCGGAGAGGAGGCGCCTGGTTGTAACCAGGCGAACAGAACTGCTAATTCAAGCAGTTATCCCCGCAACTCAATCCGCTATCTCACATTGCTATCCCCTGTATTTGCTTGGTACCGTGCCGAAGGCGGCCTTGAAGCATTTGTTGAAGTACGATGAGTCGGGGATGCCAACGCGATAGCTGACCTCCGAGACCGTGTACTTGCCTTCAAGCAGTAGGGCGGCAGCCTTGTCCATACGCCGCTTCATCAGATATTTGTTAGGTGAGATGCCGTAGAGTTCTTTCATCTTACCATAGAACTTTGTACGTCCCATGGACAACATGGCGGCGAGTTGGTCAATAGAAAAGTCCTGGTCAGCGAGATGCTGACCCACGAGTGCCTCCACCTGCTCACGGAAACGTTTGTCGGCGGGACTGGTGAGGAGAACCTCGTCGGCCGGCGACGGGGCGACAGCGGCCGACGGTGTCTTGTCTTCCTTTGCGGGCTGTTGCTTCTGCCTTTGCTGCCGCCATTTGATGAGCTGCATGGCGCGGGCAATGAGCAGACGATAGTTGCAGGGCTTGACCATATAATCGTCGGCACCGGCCTGATAGCCTTTGATCTGATGTTCCTCGTCGTCGAGAGCGGTGAGCATGATCACGGGGAGGTCGGCCATTCCCTCCAATTTGCGGATGCCGCTGATGGTGTCGTAGCCGTTGATGCCGGGCAGCATGATGTCGCAAAGGAGCAGGTCGGGGTGTTGCGTGGCGATGTCGTGTAGGGCTTCCTCACCGGTGCTATAGGTCACGGTGCGGAAATATTTACCCACCTCGGTTTTGATCTGTTCCTGCATGTCCGGCGCGTCCTCGACAATGGCCACGAGCTGATGGTTGAGTGCGTTGGGGGCCATGTCGTGGATGATCTGGATACTCTGGCCGTGGTCTTCACCGTCGTCGTGGTGTTGCGGTTCTTGTTGATACTCTTCGGGACTGTAGCCTTCGTCGCTGTCGGGGATGGAGAGGATGAAGCGTGAGCCACCCCCGGCGGTGGCGCGCTGGTAGATGAGTGTGCCGTGGTGGACCTTGGCCATGTTATAGGCCGTGTAGAGTCCGATACCCATGCCGTTGTGCGAGATATAGCCGCTCATATAAGGATGGAAGACACGCTCTTGCTGTTCGGCGCTGAGTCCTGGTCCGTTGTCCTCCACGGTGATGACGAGCTGGTGCGTTGTGGTGTCCTGGCGGATGGTGAGCGTCACGTCACCCCTCTCGGGCGTGTATTTCACGGCGTTGGAGAGCAGGTTGTAGACGATCGTCTCCACTGCCTGTGGATCAAAAGCTATGGTAAACGACTTGGCAAAGGTCATGAAGTTATAGTTCAGGTGTTTCTGTGTAGCCATGCCCCAGAGATCCTGATAGATGTCGCGGAGGAAGGCGATGATGTCACCACTCTCCACTTTCAGTCGTATGTTGCCTGTGTTGAGCCGCCGGAACTCCAAGAACTGGTTGACGAGCCGCATGAGGCGGTGGATGCCGCGTTGCGCTGTCTGAATGTCCTTGCGAGAAGGTTTCTCGGGCTTGGCGATGTTCTCCACGGCATAGGAGAGCACGGCGAGGGGCGTGCGGAACTCATGTATGACGTGGGTGAAAAACGAGGTGCGCATTTCAGCGAGCTGTTTCTCCATTTTCATCTGTTGGTGGAGTTGTAGCCGTTCACGCGCGTTGCGGTAGACGTAGAGAATGATGGCGGCAAAGAGCGTGAGGTAGACCATCCATGCCCACCAGGTGTTGTACCACGGCTCACTGATGTGGATGGTGACGGGTCCTACGGCATCCTGCGTCACGGCGCGTACGTGGAAGACGTAGGTGCCGGGGGTGAGGTTGGAGTATTCGGCGTGGGGTGTTGCTGTCACCGGCCGCCACTGATGGTCGACGCCCTCCATATAATACTGGTAGAGCTGCGCCTGCATATTATTGTAGGCGAAGGAAGAGAAGTGGATGGTGAGCGAGTTCTGGTTATGGCTGAGCATCATCTTGTCGGTGCTTTGCAGCTGACGACTGAGCACAACGGTGTCGAGTCCCTCGTAGATAGAGATGCCGTTGACGAGCAGATCGGTGACGAGCACGTGTGGGGCGGCAATACGGCGATGGAGTTGTTCGCGAGCAGGGTTGATGGTGACCATGCCGTTGCCCGTGCCGAAGATGATGAGGCCGTCGGGCAGACGCAGCGAACAGTTTTCGGCAAAGGTGTTGCCCAGCACGTCGTTGGTGAGCTGGTAGGGTCGAATGTAGTTGTCGCGTGGATCTATACGTGAGAGTCCGTTGTCGGTACCAGCCCACAGATAGCCGTAGAGGTCGGTGATGAGCGATTTGATGTTGTTGTTCGACAAGCCGTTGCGCTCAGAGAGTACATGATAGGTCATCCGGTCCAGCCCTTTGGAGAAGTCGCAACGGATGAGTCCGCCTACCGTTCCCGCCCATACCGTGGTGGGTGTAGTGGCGCACACACAGGTGACTTCGTCGGTGGGGAAGCGGCTGTTCAGTATACTGTACCAATGGAAGTCCTGCGGCCGGATGTCGCGGTGGTTGATGTTGGCCGCATAGATACCGTTTAAGGTTGCCACCACCATCAGTCCGGTTGGCGTGATGGTGATGTCGTGGATGCGGCTCTCGTTGTATTGGTTGGTGATGATATTGTCCACGTCGATGCGGTTGCCCCGGATAGCTTTCACCAGGAAGAGGCCTTGTCCCCAGCAGCCGATCCACACGCGTCCGAGACGGTCTTCGGCCAGCGAGTAGAAGTCGTTGATCTCCACGCGCTTGCCTTGGGCATAGAGCGTCATCTGCTGTCCGTCGCGCCAGATGCCGTTGCCGCGCGTGGCCAGCCAGGTATGATGGTGACTGTCGGTGAGACAGTTGAGGATGGTAGCCGTGACAGTGCCCTTATAGGTGAATGTGTGCTGTGCCATGTCGTAGGAATAGAGCTGATTATCCTTTGCCATCACCATCAGCTGTCCTTGTGGGTTGAGATAGAGATAGCGCACAAAGTTGGTCCAGTCGCCTGGTTGCTGCGCGTCAATGAGATCAAAGACAGCGCTGTTGTCTGATGGCGTGAGGCAGACCACACCGGCATTCTCCATACTCACCCAGATGGATCCCGTGCGGTCGGTAGCCACGTCGAGGATATAGTTTGAGGGGATGATGGCATCGCGGTCACCGGCGGTGTAGTGGTCGATGTGTCCCGTGGTGTAGTCATAGACGAAGAGGCCGCCGCCGTAGGACCCGATATAGTATTTTCCGTTGCGTCCCTTGGCGACGGCGAAAATGGTGTTGCGCTCTTTGGTCGCTTTCAGTCCGGGTATGAGGTTGAGTATTCTTACGGGGCCTTTTTGTGGGAATATCCATAGATTGCCGCTTTGGTTGGCGACGAATTGCAGGCCGTCGACCTTGCTTTGTACGGCTCCCTTTGGAATCTGTAACGATTCCGGACGGCTCCATACCCAGGTGGTGTGGTTGCCCTGTCGCTTAGGTTGCAGCAGCAGTGAGGCTTCACCACCGCAGAAGAGCCACTGCTCCTGCCACCGCACACAGCCCTTGATAGCTCCGATGTGGCCGATGCTTTGCGGCAGGGTGGTGCGGTAGACCAAGCGACCGCTGAGGTCGAAGATATAGGCTGTCTGGTTGATCTTGCTGAAAGCGAGCACCCACTTGCCGTAGGCGTAGCAGCCGTGGAAGTTGATTTGTGGCAGGAGCACGCGAGCGTGTCCATGTCTGTCGATGCGTGCGAGTCCTTTGTCAGTGGCTGCCCAGATATTGCGCTGAGTGTCTTCTTCGATGGTAAGCACACGGTCGCTCTGGAGGCGATGGTTTTTGGTGGTATAGTCTACGATGTGAAAACGGTTACCTTGCTGGATGACATGGCGCAGTCCCAGTGTGTTGCTGCTCATCCACACGCCATCGGCCACGGCGAGTGCCTTGCGGTAAGGGCGCTCAGTGTCGTGTCGGCCGGTGAAGTCGACGAAGCGACCGCTGATCAGGTCAAGGCAGGCATGGGTATAGGTCGACGTGCTCAACCACAGCGTATGGTGACGGCGGTCGAGATAGAGTTTGCCGATATGCTGCGGCAGCGCGTTTTGTCCTCGTGGCCCAAAGTCGTTGAAAGGCACGAAGCGGTAGCCGTCGAAGCGAGCCAGTCCGTTGGTGCCCGCCATCCAAAGGAAGCCGTCGTCGTCCTGTTCGATGTCGCGGATGGTGTTGCCTGGCAGTCCCTGCGCTGAAGTGATATGTGTCGTCTTCAACCGGCCGGGTACGCGCTCACCGAAGAGACCGACTGGGAAATAGAGAATAGCGGCGAGCAACAGTGCCCGCATATATATGTGATAGGTGTGCAAGATGGTAGTAATGTTTTGGTTTCGTGTGGCAAAGTTACAAAAGATTTCTGAAACGAACGTACAATATTACCAATGAATGTACGCTAATACCATAGTCGGACGATCGAATCAATGTATTTTTGCAATATCGTTTGAGAAACATTATATCTAATAACATAAAGATTCTAAATTCGTTTTCCTATGAGAAAGAAATACATCCTGGTAGGGCTGTTGGCCATGTTCCTGACCACAGGAGCCCATGCTCAGCGTGTAACCGATAAGCTCGACCGCGGTCTTGTCGCCGTGAAGACGTCGGGAGGTGTTTTCTGTTCCTGGCGTGTCAATGCTGAGGAATACTACGATGTTACCTATAACCTTTACCGCGATGGCGTGAAGGTCAACGACAAGCCTCTCACCGTATCGAATTACACCGATCCCGCCGGTACCGCCAGCAGTATCTATACCGTGCGACCTTTAATAAAAGGAGTGGAACTGACGGTCAGTTCCAAGGCTGCTCCCGTTTTGGCTTATGACTATCTTGAGATTCAAAAGCCTAAGCGCCTCTCCAACGACGGCAAGACTGACGTGACCGATGTCTATGAGCCCAACGATGCCACCATCGCTGATGTAGACGGTGATGGCGAGATGGAACTCATCATCAAGGAGATCTGTACCACCGACGATCCAAAGAACAAGCCCGACGGTCCCGATTTTGACCGTATCGAGGTGTTTAAGCTCAATGGTGATCTGCTTTGGTGGATCGACTGCGGCCCCAACCTCTGCGACTTCCAGCACAACGAGACCAATATCGCCGCCTATGACTGGGACGGCGACGGCAAGGCCGAGTGCATCATGCGAGCCGCCGACGGTACTATCGTCCACACCGCAACGGGCAAGATGATTGTCATAGGCGACAAATCGAAGAACTATCGTGCCGACTGTCAGAACGGTTCCATGTCTGAGTTTTTCGTACATTCGGGTGCTGAATATCTCCTTTATCTCAATGGACAAACCGGTGAGCCCTATCAGATAGGTCCCTCTGAACACCCCAATTATATGAGCTATCCTCTCAAGCGATTAGAGGACGGCGAGACCGATCTTGCCAAGGCTTGGGGCGACGGATATGGTCACCGCAGCTCGAAGAACTTCTTCGGCGCTCCCTATCTCGACGGTCATAACCCCAGCATCTTCCTCGCTCGAGGTATCTATACCCGTCACAAGATGATTGCCCTCGACGTGGATCCGGCAACACACCGGCTCTCCACACGATGGCGTTGGAACTGCAACACTCCGGGAAGTCCCTGGTATGGACAGGGCTACCACAACTATACAATTGCTGATGTCGACTGGGACGGACGCGACGAGATCTGCTTCGGCTCTATGGTCATCGACGACAATGGTAAGGGACTCAGCACCACCGGTCTCGGACACGGCGACGCACAGCATGTCGGCGACTTCGATCCCTATCATCACGGTCAGGAGATTTTCGCTTGCAACGAGACTGCCCCCGCCAACAACTACCGCGACGCCACCACCAGCAATATTTATTATAGACTTGCAGGGGGAGGTGATGACGGGCGCTCGATGATGGGCAACTTCACAGATGACGTGCCAGGTGCCATTGGGGCGTCGGGGCACGACACGCCGATCAGTGCTGTCACTGCTAAACATACCGACAACACGAGCAAAGACTTCGACCTGAACTTCCGCATCTACTGGGACGGCGACCTTCTGGAAGAGACACTCAACGGTACACAGGTGCGCAACTCTACTTTCCGAATTCATAAATATGGTGCCGGCGACATCAAGACCCTCGACGGTTCGCTGAGCAACAACGACACCAAGTCCACGCCATGCTTCCAAGGTGACATTTTTGGTGATTGGCGTGAGGAAGTCGTAGCACGCACGCCCGACAACAAGATACGCATCTACACCACTACAGACCCTACCGAGTATCGCAATTGTACGCTGCTCTCAGATAAGCAGTACCGCAACGCCATGGTTTGGCAGATGAACGGCTACAACCAGCCACCACACGTGAGCTACTTTCTCGGTAAGATGGAGGGCATCACCGTGGCTCCACCACCAGAGACCACTACCGGATGCACCATTGTGGACAATGGCGGCTCCATCGGCTCGGGGCTCAACGGCAGGCAGGTGATGCTCGACGAGACCAGCGATATGACGGTCAGCGTCAGCGAAGGCGCAGCTCCCTATATCTTCTTCGACAATGCACCGACATGGGTACAGGGTCACGACGATAACAACAATATTACTACCACTTCCTATACCCATACGCTCACCGGCGGAGCCTTCTCCGGAGCCATGAGACTCGTCAAGCAGGGCGATGGTACCCTCGTATTGCCGAAGGTCGACGAGAAGTACACGGGCAACACCGACGTATGGGCTGGTACGCTCGTCTTCGACGGCACGCTGAAGAGCAGCCGACTCTGGCTCAATCGCTTCGCTATCCTCCACAGTGACGGCGGTACGTTCTCCTCTATCAAGGCAGATTATGGCGCTGCTGTTCGTCCCGGCGGACAGAATAAGGTAGGTACCATTACCACTGACTCACTTTCTCTTGGTTTTGGCAGCATCGTAGACTTTGACATTGATGCTAACGGAAACGCTGACCAGATCGTTGTGAGCAAAGTGATGAGCATCGAGCAGAAAGACTGGACACAGGGCCCCGAATATCTCGTGCCACGCTTCAACTTCCACTTCATCTACGGAAACGTGAAGGCAGGTACCTATACGCTTGGAAAGGTGCAGAAGGTCGGCGGCGACATTACTAAGGTGGCTGTCACTGGACTGAAGGGCCACAAGGCAGCCATTGCTGTCAACGACGGCAAACTCGTGCTCACCATCGCAGACACCCGTCAGGCCGCTGATGTAGAGTGGAGTGGCGCACAAGGCAGTACATGGGATATTGCTGACGCAGAGAACTTCACCAACACCAACGGAAAGACCAGCGATGTCTTTGTCACCGGCGACAACGTGACTTTCAACGATAATGCCGCTTCCGGTACGGTTGTCATCAAGGGCGATGTGAGTCCGGCCTCTGTCACTTTCGACAACAGCAAACTCGACTACGACCTCTCGGGTGACGCTATCTCTGGCAGCACTACGATCACCAAGAAAGGTACGGCGCTTGCCAAACTCCGCAATGTCAACGATTTCACGGGTTCAGTAAGTATCGAGAATGGTACGCTTGCAGTCGACAATCTCGGTCAGAAATCGGGTGTCAACAATGGAGCACTCGGTGTCTATACCAATAAGGTGACGCTTAACGGCGGTACCCTTGAGACACTTGCTACGCTTACCATGGACCATCCCGTTGTGCTCGGCGCTAGGGGGGGCACCATCCTCGTGGATGAAGGTAAGACACTCACTCTGAACGCCAGCATCACCGGAAGTGGTAACGTACTCACAAAGACTGGTAACGGTACGCTCACCCTCGCTCCTTCTGCCAATTACGGTACGCTTAACATCATGGCAGGAAGAGTAAACAGTCAGGAAGAGGACAACCATCATGGCTACCCCAAAACCATCGTGCTCAACAGCGGTACGACACTCTCTGATCACGATAATATGTATTCTTATTCTACAAATGGAGTGAACGTGAAAGTGCCAGAGGGTGCCACTGCATCGTGGTATCTCGACTCGCGCTGCAACTACACGGGCCAGCTTACCGGTGGCGGTACGCTCAACCTCTATTCACGCAACACTCGTGCTTACCTCAAAGGCTATTGGGGCGACTTCACGGGACGACTGAATATTACGGGACAAAAAACAGGTTCTTACACTCCGATGCTCTTCGTGCAGGGAAGTCTGAAGAAAGCGGAGGTCAGCGCCACGATTACGTTGAACAACAATGGCAGCAATGTTGCTGTCGGCAGTCTGAGCGGTTCGGCTCAACTCGACGGAACGGGTACATGGTCGATTGGCGGCAATGACAAGGACTTCACCTTCCAAGGATATATCAATGGAGGTGGACTCTTCAAGATAGGCAATGGCATGATGACTATCGGCAAGAAGCAGGATAAACTTAATAAGCAGGTCGACGTCCAGGGCGGTACGCTCAACATCAACAGCAGTGCCACAGCTATCACCGCAGACAACAAATGGTTTGGCTCACAGGCCGTCAGCGTCACTAATGGCGGGTGCTTTGCCGGACGTGGTGTCGTGGAGAAGATCCTCGTCAACGAAGGCGGTACGCTGCAGCCGGGCAATGCTGCCAACGCCATTCAGTATGGTGAGCTGAAGACTGCCAACGGATGCTATCTCTATAAGGGAGCCAAGGTGCTGTTCAACATCTACACTGCCAAGCTTTATCCTTCACTGGGCACCACTGGCACACTCTCACTGGCTGACGGTTCTACAGTTGCTGTTACACTCAGCAGTAAATATACGCCCAAGGCCGGAGATTCCTTTACGCTCTGGGATGCCACTACGCTCAATGCTTCTGCCGACGGCGTGACACTGCAGTTGCCAGCACTGCCCAATGGTCTTGTCTGGGACACTTCTGAACTCTTCCAGCCAACAGGACTATTGAAAGTCGTGACCGCTACGGGCATCAGCCAGTTCACTACTGACGCTGTCTTCCACTGCGAGGTCTTCAAGACCAATGGAGTAAGAGTCGGTGTGCTCACTACGACCAAGGCAAGCCTCAATGAAGATATCCGTGGCCTCCACGTCGAACCGGGACTCTATCTCGTGAAGGTGGGTGCCACAACAATGAAAGTTCTTGTGAAATGATCCATCCCCTCTCATTGCTCCTCTTCCCGGCCCTCATAGGAGTGGGAGGGGGAGCAAATAGCCACGCTAACACATCCTTGCAGCAAGGCAGGCAAGGACTTGAGCATCTCGACCGCGGACTCGTCGTAGCCCGTGGCGGGAAGCCTGATACCTATTTTGCCTCTTGGCGATCGTTGGCTGGTGACGAGGCAGACCTGCGCTTCACTTTGCTACGTGACGGCAACCCCTATGCTCATCAACCGCAATGGGCTACGTCGATGCAGGTCAACGGCACGCCACACAGCCGATGGCAGGTAGTGGCCACACATGCCGACGGTCGCCGCGACTCCTCTGCCGTCGTGATGCCTTGGACACAGCCGATGCAGAGGCTTCAACTCGACAAGCCGACTGCCGGAAATGGCTATGACTACACACCCAACGACTGTTCGGTGGGCGATGCCGACGGTGATGGACAGTACGAGCTCTTCGTGAAATGGGAGCCCACCAATGCCCGCGACAACTCGACGGACGGCATGACCGGACCGGTGATCATCGACTGCTACAAACTGAACTTGCAGGGCGGCGGCCTGGCTACAAGGCTTTGGCGCATCAACCTTGGCGCGAACATCCGGGCCGGGGCACACTACACGCAGTTCATGGTCTATGACTTCGACGGCGACGGACGTGCGGAAATGATGTGCAAGACAGCACCGGGATCGGTCGACGGCACCGGTCGCTATGTCAGCCAAGCGGCTACGGACAGCACGATACTTGCTGTGGACAACCACCGCGACTGGCGCAACCACCGCGGCCGTGTGGCAGGAGGACAGGAATATCTCACCGTCTTCGACGGACAGTCGGGACGCGCGCTCCACACCGTGTTCTATGAGCCTAACCGCGATACCACCATTGGCGGCGAGGTTCCCGGCACCTTTGACTGGGACAACGACCGACATATCTTGGACAATGCCAGCTATGGCAACCGCGGCGAGCGCTATCTCGCTGCCGTGGCTTTCCTGCAAGGTCGTGGTCACAATCCCTCCGCCATCTTCACACGCGGCTATTACTCTTATGCCTTTGCCTGGGCAGTGGATTTCGACGGTCACCGGCTCAAGACACGCTGGCTCCATGCCTCACGCGACGGTAAGCAATATTCGGTTACAGATTCTCAAGGAAATACTACTCGTTACGACGCGGCACCACCCACCAGCGGGTCGGGGAGTGCCACGCTCTTTGCCAACGGCAATCACAATCTCAGCGTAGCGGATGTCGACGACGACGGTCGCGATGAGCTTCTCTGGGGTTCCGCGGCGCTCGACGACGACGGGCGTGTGCTCTATGCCACCGGCTTCGGCCATGGCGACGCCATGCACGTCTTTGCCATGAATCCCCAGCGCAAGGGCTTGCAGGTCTTCGACGTACATGAGAACAAAGGGCCATATGCCTGGGATCTCCACGACGCTGCTACCGGCGAGATCCTTTTTAAGGGAGGCCCTGAGGGTGTTGACAACGGACGCGGACTGGCTGCCAACCTCTCAGATAAAGCCAAAGGCGCACTATTCACCAGTGCCGGCGATAACAGCCTACGCTCGGCAGTAACGGGGAAGGTGTTCTCTACAACAAAATCCTCGGTCAACTTTCGCGTCTTTTGGGACGGTGACAAGCAGGATGAGCTCCTCAATGGTGTCAACATCCAGAAGTGGAGTCCCGATGGCAGAACCACGCTTGGCATCTTCGGTTCTGTCGATGGGCCTATCAGCAACACCGATGAGTCGAAAGAAGGACGGCGCCGCCGTGGCTCTGGACGCACTTATTCCTTTCAACGGCCTTCTGTGTCGTTCCAAGGATATGGCAACCCGGCGTCGAACAACTGGACGAAGAACAATCCTTGTCTCCAGGCCGATCTCTTCGGTGACTGGCGCGAGGAGGTTATCTACCGCGATCGTGACGACAACAGCATTATCTACATCTATATGTCGCAGATACCTACAGCCATCCGTCACACCACGCTCATGCACGATCCGCTCTATCGCTTAGGTATCGCTTGGCAGAATGTGGGCTATAACCAACCGCCCCATACGTTGCTGCCCTTTCCTAAGCATTGAACGCTCAGCATTCGGTATTGGAGAATTCATCACTGATCATTCAACATTCATCATTCATCATTGATATCATTCAACACTCATCATTTTACATGAAATATTTCCTTATCCTACCTCTTTTATCTGCCCTGCCCCTCATGGCACAGAACCATGTGGCGGCTCCCTTGGAGGATGTCAACCGTGTCGTCGACCTCACACTTGACAGTCTCGACAAGGCACAGACGGCACGTATTCCCGCCGGCAGCTCCCGCCGCGGCAATAACCCCGTGCTCTTTCTCGTCGGCAACTCCACCATGCGCAACGGTACGCTTGGTAACGGCAACAACGGACAATGGGGATGGGGATTCTTTGAGCACGCCTTCTGGGACGAAAACAAGATCACCGTGGAGAACCAGGCACTCGGTGGTATGAGCAGCCGTACCTATTATAATAAGCTCTGGCCCGATGTGCGTAAGGCACTACATCCCGGCGACTGGGTCATCATCTCCATCGGACACAACGACAACGGACCTTATGACAGTGGACGCGCGCGGGCTTCTATCCCCGGCGTGGGACACGACTCTCTCAACGTCACCATCAAGGAGACGGGCGTCAAGGAGACGGTCTATACCTATGGCGAGTATATGCGGCGGTTCATCAACGATTGCCGGAAAGTCGGTGCCTATCCCGTCCTCATGTCGCTCACGCCTCGCGACGCCTATGACTCACAGACGGGAAAGATCGTCAGGAAGATACACACGCAGTGGTTGCAGGCTGTCGCCGCGGAGGAGGGCGTACCCTTCATCGACCTGAACGAGATCTCGGGAACCAAGCTCGACGGCTTTAGCAAGTGGAAAGAGAAATACTATTTCTATCAGGATCATATCCACACCAGTCGTTTTGGTGCCATGATGAACGCCCGCTCGGCTGCTGAGGGTATTGCCGCCAGTCACAACCCGGCCCTCAAGCCTTTGCAGGCCATGCTCCGCAACCTCGCCCTGCCGACGGAGCCCGTGAAGCGCGAGGAAGGGAAGCCCGTGGTGTGGTTCACTGGTGACAGTACCGTGAAAAACGCTGATAAGGATAAGAAAGGCATGTGGGGACTTGGCTCGCAGGCTTATACCGTCTTCGACAAGAAGAAGGTAGTCTGCTACAATGCAGCCAAAGCCGGACGCAGCTGCCGCACCTTCCTCAACGAGGGACGGTGGGAACGTGTCTACAACTCCATTGAGCCCGGCGACTATGTGCTCATTCAGTTCGGACACAACGATATCGGGCCTATCGACCACGATAAGGAGCGTGGCGAGATTCCCGGAGCCTCCGATACCTGTCATGTCTATCGGAGTATGTCCAAGGGAACCTATGAGCTTGTCTATAGCTTTGGCTGGTATTTGAAGAAGTTCATCGACGATGTGCGTGAGAAGGGCGCTACGCCGATCCTCGTGTCGCTGACGCCGCGTAACGAGTGGAGCAACGAACATATCGAGCGTCGCAACGACAGCTATGGCAAGTGGTACCGCGAGGTCGTGGAGGCCACGGGCTGTGAGTTCGTCGACCTGCACAACATTGCGGCGGACTACTACGACAAGCACTGCGGATCGAAAGAGAAGGCAGCCAAGTATTTCAATCACGACCATACCCACTCCTCGCTCTTGGGCGCTCAGACGAATGCCAAGGCACTCGCCAAAGGACTGAAAGACATCCACAGCCCATTGGCGAAGTATCTGAAATAAGAGAAGCCCTTCCCTAACTCTCCCCAAGGGGAGGGAAATGCTATACCAAATGGGTGGAAGGCTTAGTTGTTTGTAAAACATAGTTTGAAAGAACTGAAAACTGAATACTGAATACAAAAAACTAATAATAAGACAATGAACCGACGACTTTTATCCTTGCTCCTCTGTCTCTTGGGCACCTTGCCTTTGCTGGCAGAGACCGGCGCAGACAGCGTGCTGACTTTGGCTCGCTGCGTCAACGACCGCTTCATGAAGGTTTATGCCGACCCTACGCAGCCAACCTTTGTGAAGAAGGTGCGGCCGAGCTCGTTGTGGACACGCGCCGTGTACTACGAGGGACTGATGGCACTCTACGCCATCGACCCACGACAATGCTACCTCGACTATGCCGACCGGTGGGGAGCCTTCCACCACTGGGCACCACGCGATGGCATCACCACCACCGATGCTGACAACCAGTGCTGCGCTCAGACTTATCTTGAGCGCTACGCCATGACGGGCGACACGTTGATGGTCAGTCGTGTCAAGGCTAATCTCGAACACCAGATGGCTACCGGACGTTATGACTACTGGACATGGATCGACGCCATACAGATGGCGATGCCAGTGTATGTGAAGTATTACAGTCTTACCGGCGACCGCCGCTATCTCGACTATGCCGTCAACAGCTATCTGTGGAGCCGCAACACCTGTGGAGGCGGACTCTTCAATAAAAAGGACGGGCTGTGGTGGCGTGACAAGGACTATGTGCCGCCATATCGCGAACAGAATGGCAACTACTGCTATTGGAGCCGGGGCAATGGTTGGGTCTATGCGGCCTTGCTCCGGTGCATGGATGTCCTCGGCAAAAACTCGAAAGAATATAAACTGTTGGAAAAGGATTTCCTCTCTATGTCCAAGGCACTGCTGCATTGTCAGCGTGCTGATGGCTTTTGGAATGTCAGCCTTCACTCCCCTGCTACCTACGGCGGACCGGAGATGACGGGCACCGCGCTCTTTCTCTACGGCATGAGCTGGGGCATCCGCCACGGACTGCTCACTGCTGCCAGCTACCGTCCGGCCTGCGACAAGGCCTGGCGGGCACTCATGACCTGCGTCCATTCCGATGGTTTCCTCGGTTGGAATCAAGGCACGGGCAAGGATCCGTCGGCCGGACAGCCGCTCAGCTATGACAAGATGCCCGACTTTGAGGACTATGGTACCGGTTGCTGGTTGCTTGGCGCTACGGAATATGCGCGGATGATGCAACCTGAGCTCAATGCTTGTCTGCCCTTTGTGCTGCCTGAGGCTCGTCCCGGTACCCGTTGGTGGTGGTTTGGCTCGGCCGTAGATGAGGCCGGACTGAAAAACAATCTCGACGCACTGCACCGTGCCGGTATCGGTGCCGTGGAGATTACACCTATCTATGGTGTACAAGGCAATGAGGCCCACGAACTGTCCTATCTCTCTCCCGAATGGATGCGCGCCCTGCTGTTCACCGAGCGCACGGCGGCGGCTGACAGCGTGGAGGTGGACTTGAACAATGGCACGGGATGGCCCTTTGGCGGTCCTTGGGTGCCGATCGACGAGGCGGCGTGCAAGGCGTTCTTCGTCGACACACTGGTGAATAGTAAGACTGATATTAAAAAACTAACCTTCCAAATTCCCGATAAAGAAAAGAAATACGCAAAATTGGCTGCCGTGAGAAGTTTCAAAACGGCCGACAAGCATCGCCAGCGGGTAATTGCGCTCTTCATTAGTCGTACCCGTCAGTGCGTGAAGCGGGCGGCTCCCGGTGGCGAGGGATGGGTCATTGACCACTTCGACTCGCTGGCCGTAGCACACTATCTTCAGCATATCGACTCTGCGTTCACGGCCAATCACACGCCTTATCCCCATACATTTTTCAACGACTCCTACGAAGTCTATGAAGCCAACTGGACGCCCCGTCTGCTCGGGGAGTTCCGCATACGGCGGGGCTATGATCTCCTGGACAGCCTCGACCGCTTTGTCGACGGCGACGCGCAGGTGGTCTGTGACTATCGCGAGACGCTCTCCGACCTGCTCTATCACAACTTCACACAGCAGTGGACGGCATGGGCGCACAGCCACGGTGCTCTCGTGCGCAACCAGGCTCACGGCTCACCCGCCAACCTGCTCGACCTCTATGGCACTGTTGACATCCCTGAGATCGAGGGTTTCGGCCTTTCCGACTTCGGCATCAAAGGCCTGCGCCGCGATCCCGGCTTTACGCGACCCAACTTCAGCGACATCAGCATGCTGAAGTATGCATCCTCTGCCGCCCACGTCACGGGCAAGCCGTTCACCTCCAGCGAGACCTTCACCTGGCTCACCGAGCACTTCCGCACGTCGCTGAGCCAGATGAAGCCCGACCTCGACCTGATATTCTCCTGCGGTGTCAACCACATGTTCTTCCATGGCACTCCCTACAGTCCTCGCGACGCGCGCTGGCCGGGATGGCAATTCTACGCCTCGGTCAACATGAGTCCGACCAATTCCATCTGGCGCGACGCACCTTGGTTGATGAGCTATATCCGTCGCTGCCAGAGCTTTCTGCAATGGGGTGACCCCGACAACGACTTCCTCGTTGTGTTGCCTGTGAAGGAAATGTGGAAGAAAGATACCCGTCATCCGCTGATGCTCTTCGATATCCACTCCATGGACAAGAAGGCGCCGGAGTTGATCCGTGCCATCCATGAGATCGACTCCTTGGGCTATGACTGCGACTATATCAGTGAACGGCAGCTGGCCCGTGCCAAGAGGGTGGGGGAGCAATGGATTACTGAGGCGGGCACTCACTATCGCGGACTCATCGATCCGACCAAGCCCATTGACAGCCAGGCGCTCGCCCGTCTTGCCAAGGCTGAGCCGATGCGCACGCAACTGCATTTGAGAGCGATCCGGCGCAGGAACGGCATGGGCTATCATTATTTCATTGCGAACCTTACACCCAACGATGTCGACAGCTATGTGCCGCTCGCCGTAGCGTGGCACGACGCGCTGTGGTACGACCCTTTGACGGGTAAACGCTATGCCGTGGAGCAGCGCAACAGACAGTTGCACGTAGCATTGCGTAGTGGCGAGAGCATGATTCTCCAGACCTTCGATCGTACGCTGCCTCAGACGCTTGCCGCTTTTCCTCACCGTGCTTTGCCGGGTAGGCAAACGAAAGAGCTAAACGGTCCTTGGCAACTCGTCTTTGAGCAGTCGGCTCCTACGGTGCGCCGCACGTGGGCGCTCGACCAACCACAGACATGGGAGACGCTTGGCGACGACAGCGCCGCCGTGACAATGGGCAGCGGAGCCTATACCACCACTTTCCATCTGAGCGCTGACGAGGCCCGCCGGCCGTGGTTGCTCGACCTTGGCGATGTGCGCGAGTCGGCAGAGGTATGGGTCAACGGTCGATTCGCAGGCTGCGCATGGTCGGTGCCATTCACCCTCGACATAAGCGGACTGCTGAAGAAAGGCGACAACACGCTGCGCGTCGTGGTCACCAACCTTCCCGCCAACCGCATCGCGGACATGGACCGGCGGGGCATTCCCTGGCGTGTGATGAAAGACATCAACGTCGTGGACCTGCAATACCATAAGACCAACTACGCAGGTTGGGCTCCCGCGAAGAGTGGACTCAATGGAAGCGTTAGACTCGTAGAACTTCACCATTAACGCTCTATAGAAGGTGGCGTGCGCTACACCTTTATAATATAAAAAAGCTCTATACCTTATGATATGTAACAAAAACAAAACAATGAAACATATCCTTCTTTTCCTTCTGCTACTTTGCTGTGGCAGTGCGAGTGCAGATACCTGGCCCGACGGCACACCGATCGACGCGTGGTTCAGCGATACCACGAAAGTAGAGTTGAGCAGCCTCGGCAAGCAATATGTCATCACTGACTATGGTGTGAGCGGTAATCCCACGCTCGTGCAGACCCCAGCGATCCAGGCCGTCATCGACCGCTGTCAGCGCGAGGGCGGCGGCGTGGTCGTCATTCCGTCGGGCACCTTCCTCAGCGGAGCACTGTTTTTCAAGCCGGGTACCCATCTCCATCTCTGTGAGGGAGCCACATTGAAAGGCTCAGACCGCATTGCCGACTTTCCCGTGCTGACCACCCGCTTCGAGGGCGAGACCTGCAAATACTTTGCCGCACTCGTCAATGCCGACCATGTCGACGGCTTTACCATCACCGGCAAGGGCACTATCGACGGCAACGGCTATCCTTATTGGCAGGAGTTCTGGATCCGTCGGCAGTGGAATCCCGCCTGCACCAACAAGGATGCGCAGCGCCCACGACTGGTATATATCAGCAACTCCAGCCGCGTCACCGTGCAGGACGTGCATCTAATGAACAGCCCCGTATGGACCAACCATCTCTACAACTGCGACCATGTGCGCTATCTCGACTGCTTCATCTTCGCGCCGACTCAGGGCGTGAAAGCTCCGAGCAGCGATGCCATTGACATCGACAAGTGCCACGACATCCTTGTGCGCGGCTGCTACATGAATGTCAACGATGATGCCGTGGTGCTCAAGGGCGGTAAGGGTACATACGCCGACACCATGGTTGTCAACGGACCTGTCAGCCGCGTGCTTGTGGAGAACTGCCGCTATGGCACGGTCCACAGCATGCTCACCCTGGGCTCGGAGAGTCTCCACGACACCAACGTCATCCTGCGTAACTGTACGAGTGAGAATGCCGACCGCGTGCTCTGGTTGAAGATGCGGCCCGACACGCCACAACGCTACGAGCAGATTCGGGTCGAAGGCGTCACCGGACGGGCCCGCAGCTGTTTGGTCATCCGTCCTTGGACACAGTTCTTCCAGCCCGCCAAGCGCCGCAACATGCCCAAGTCGTCATGCAGAAACGTGACGCTGAAGAATGTCCACATGGACTGCGATAACTTCTTCGACGTGGGTACCAGCGACAAATACAGTCTTTCTGATTTTGTCTTTGAGGATATTCGTGTCACTGACAATGCCGGTAACTTCTCCTCTAAGCTTATCCCCGGCACTGTTGTCCGCAACGTGGTCATCAATGGTGACGCCAAAAAATAATGAGTTTCAGAAAATAGAAGAAAGACATGGAAGGCGTTTCCTCGCATAAAATCATAATAATCGTATGCTTTCACATGGCGGTCTGAAGCTCTTTGCTTATCTTTGCAGTGATCAAAACCAATGATAAAAAATCAGTAAACATCGACCAATGTATCATTATCTCATCATTTCTATATTCCGTCGGGGGTGGCTCAGCTCCATCCTCCTTCTGCTCTTGTCCTTGCCTGCTTGTGCGCAACGGGACACAGTGAACCTTGTCGACTGGCAGTTCACCCGTGCCGAGTTGTCGCCTGCGCAGGCCAATCAAGGCAGTGGTGACTGGCAGAGCGTGAGGTTGCCACATGACTTTCAGATCAGTCAGCCGTGGGTAGCTCCCGTTGCTGACGAGCACGCCGACAACAGCGATCAGGCTGCCAACGTCAAGAGCCGCCTCTCCTCGCGTGGCTTCAAGGAGATGGGGAAAGGCTGGTACCGCCGTACGTTCACGCCGGACAACAGTTGGCGCGGGCGACGCGTCATGCTGGAAGTAGGCGGCATCATGCTCGTCGGCGATGTCTATCTCAATGGTGAGCGCATCGGTGGTACGGAATACGGCTACGTAGGTTTCGGTATCGACATCAGCGATAAGGTGCGCTACGGTCAGGAGAACGTGCTTACCGTCTTGGCGGACACACGCGGTCCTGAGAACTCACGATGGTACACCGGTGGCGGCCTCTTCCGCGACGTGAAGTTCATCGTCACCGACCGTCAGCTGTTTTTCGACCGCCATCCGCTGCAGATCACGACCACCGACAACCGCGTCGTACACGTCAAGGCAGCCATCTCCAACTATGGTCGGCAGCGGCAGACCTTGCTTGCCGTGCGCATCCTTGACACGCAGGGACATGTGGTAGCCCAAGCCGACACCTTGTTGGCGCTGACCCGTCACCGTCACACCATGGAATATCCTTTGGCCGACATCGCTATCGATCATCCTCATGTGTGGGATTTGGATACACCTTATTTATATAGTGCTGAGCTGACCCTCCGCGACGACAGCGGGCGTGTCGCTGACCGGGTGACGGAGTCCTTCGGTATCCGCACCATCGAGTACGGCCCCTCTTTTGGATTCAAGCTCAACGGCCGCAAGGTGATCCTTAAGGGCATTGCCAATCACCACACGCTCGGCGCGATCGGTGCCGCCGCCTATCCGCGTGCCATTGAGAAGCGCATCAAGTTGCTCAAGGACTTCGGCTTCAACCACATCCGCTGCTCGCACAATCCCTACAGCGAAGATCTCTACCGTCTTTGCGACAAATACGGCATCCTTGTCGTCGACGAGCTCTACGACAAATGGCTCACACAGTATGCCGGTGGGCGACAGCCGTGGATGAACCATTGGCAATACGATGTTCCGGAGTGGATTCAGCGCGACCGCAACCACCCGAGCGTCATCATGTGGAGCCTCGGCAATGAGCTGCAGACCTATGCCAACCTGCCTTTCAACGATTGGGGCGTGACGCCCTATCGTCTGCTGCGCACCTTGCTGCGCCGCTACGACGAGACACGGCCGGTCACCGTGGCCATGCACCCGCGCGGCCGTAACTGGCAGACCGACTCGCTGCCCTGCAATCTGGCGATGATCACAGACATCCAGGCCTATAACTATCGCTATATGTACTTTCCCGGCGACGGCCGTCGTTTTCCCAACATGATCTTCTATCAGAGTGAGGCCAACCTGCCGATGATGGGACCCAACTACTTCGGCATGGATCTCAACCGTGTGGTGGGTCTGGCTTATTGGGGCATGATCGACTACAATGGTGAGAGCCTTGGCTGGCCGCGCAAGGGTTGGGACAACGGCGTCTTCGACCGCTCACTGCTGCCCAAGCCGCAAGCTTATCTGCTCAAGGCGATGTTCTCCGACAAGCCTGTCGTGCACATCGGTGTAGCCGGTGGCAAAGAGGAGGCGATGACATGGAACGGTGTGACTTTCGGTGGTGATAAGGTCACGTGGCATTGGAACCGCATGCCGGGCAGGCGATACACCATCTACACCTATACCAATGCTGAAGAGGTGGAATTGCAGCTCAACGGCAGAAGTCTCGGCGTGAAGAAAAACAGCTCAGATCCCAAGTCGCGTGACAAGATCCGGTGGGACAGCATCACCTATGAGCCGGGTACGCTCCTCGCCATCGCCCGCAACGACGGTAAAGAGGTCGCACGCTACGAGGTCGCTACTGCCGGACCACTCAAACGTTTGTCGCTCATTCCCGACAATGAGACATGGAAGGCGGATGGACAGGATCTGATGCACATCCGTGTGCTGGGACTCGATGCAAAGGGACGGCGCACGCCTTTGGCCAACGACACGCTCACGGTACGTGTCAGCGGACCTGCTGAACTGGTGGCTACCGACAACGGTGACATCACCGGCAACACTATCGCCACCGATCCGACCGCCAGCCTCTATCAGGGCAACCTGCTCGTCATCCTTCGCGCAGCGTCCAAGCCGGGGAAGGTGCGAGTAGAACTTGTTGACAAGGCGGGACGTGTGAGAGGAAAATGCACGTTGGTCTCGGAGTGAATATACTATGATTAATATTAGGTTATGTAGATCAACTATGAAACATCTCTTTCATCTCTGTGCCTGTCTGCTGCTGTCGTTAACAGCACAAGCGGAGGCACAGACTTTCGACTTGTCGCGTCAGAGCAAGACGGGCAAACCCTTCTCTTTCTCCGTGGCTGTGCCCGACGGCAACTATCGCGTCACGGTGGAACTGGGCAGCAAGAGCCATGAAGGCAACACGATGGTGCGTGCCGAGAGCCGCCGGCTCTTTGTCGAGAACACGCCCACGAAAAGGGGTAAGTTCAAGACCTTTTCCTTTATCGTGAACAAGCGATCGCCGTATATCTCGGACAAGGAACAGGTGAAACTCAAGCCCCGTGAGAAAGACTATCTCGACTGGGACGACAGTCTCAACTTGGAGTTCACCGGTCCGCGTCCTGCCGTGCGGCGCGTGACAATAACGCCCGACACGACAGCCGTCACCCTTTTTCTCTGTGGCAACTCCACCGTCGTCGACCAGCCTTACGACCCCTATGCCTCATGGGGACAGATGATCACGCGCTGGATGGGTGACGGCTATGCAGTGGCGAATCACGCTGAGAGCGGCCTTACCGTTTCTTCGTTCTATTATCAGAACCGTCTCGACAAGATCCTGTCGATGTTGCGTCCGGGCGATTATGTGTTTTGCGAGTTCGGCCACAACGACCAAAAGGAGAAAACGCCGGGCAGTGGCGCCTGGTATAACTTCTCCTACATGCTGAAGACCTATATAGATAAGGTGCGGACCAAGGGTGGAAACATCGTCTTTGTCACGCCGACGCAGCGCCGCGTTTTCGATAATAGTCATCTGCATATCCTTGAGACTCACGGCGACTACCCCGATGCCATGCGTGCCGTGGGCAAGCGAGAGCATGTGCCTGTCATCGAGCTTCATGACATGACCCGCACGTTCTTTGAGACGCTTGGCTACGAGGGCAGCAAGCGCGCGCTGGTGCACTATCCTGCCGGCACGTGGCCCAACCAAAATAAGCCTTTGGCCGACAATACGCACTTCAACCCTTATGGTGCTTACGAGGTTGCCAAGATGGTGGTCATGGGCATGAAGCGTCTCAACCTGCCGATGGCCAGCGGTCTGCATGACTGGAAAGACTACGATCCGGCTCATCCCGACGATCCCCAGCTCTTCCGCTGGACACCGTCAGTAAGAGTGAATGTGGTGAAGCCGGACGGAAATTAAGGAAGCCTCACCCCCCACGGACGGCCCTCCGGCCTCCCACAATGATGTAGCCTCTGAATTCACGCTTGATAGGATGTGAGTAAGTACAGCGTTTTCTTTCCTTGCAAAAATTATCTCTTCACAATGGATGAATCTTTACAAAAAGACATCACGGCGGAGTCACAATCTGGAGAGCGGGGAAACTTGAAAATGAGGAAAAACAGAGATGAGTTATCCATTTTGATGGCCTGTCGTTGTCAAAGTACCTTTCTGATACTGTCAGAAAGGCTTTCTGACTTGGTCAAAGCGCCTTTCTGACCTGGTCAAATTACCGAGATGATAGCATCAGAAAGGCTTTCTGATAGGCGACATCAGCAATATTTCATTGTAAAATTGCTGTTTTCTTGGAGGTGTCAACACTTTGTGTTTGTAACGCTTTGTTTATCAATATGTTATAAAACGTCCCCAAAATTCGCGAAATTGAGAGCAACATAGGAGTCGGTTCAAAAAATCGCAAGGAAAAGGGCCGAAAAATGTCAGTTTATTCAACAAAGGAGAAGTATGGCAGTATGTTCACAAGATCGTAGCCTTTGATCTGTATCACGATCGGGTGGGACGTGCTTCGATGCTAATGATAAAGGGGGATAAACTCGGACATTGACAGCTGATCCGAGTTTATCCCCCTTTTGTTTTCGCTCAATGCGATATGACAACTGAAGAGTCTTGTACTCTGTTGAGGCTAAGTCTACTTCAGTAATTTATCGACTTCCTCAGCCACTTCCTTGCCGCTGGCCATGGCACGCACCACGAGGCTGGCACCAGAGGCTGCGTCACCGGCCACGAAGACGTTGTCGGGGAACTGCGGCTGTTGCGGACGAAGGAAGCCCATGGCGAGGAGCACCATCTCGGCGGGGATGATCTCCGGATCCTTGGCTGGCTTCATCAGCGGACGGCCGCCTTCGGGATTCGGCACCCATGTGATCTCCTGCACCTTCACGCCGGTGAGCTTGCCGTCCTTGCCGAGGAACTCCAGTGAGTTGATGTTCCAACGGCGCACGCAACCCTCTTCGTGAGAAGATGTCGTCTTCAGCGTGCGCGGCCAGTTGGGCCACGGGTTCTTAGGATCGTCGGGACCCACCGGCGGCTTTGGCATGATCTCGATCTGTGTCACGCTCTTGGCCCCCTGACGGTGAGCTGTGCCGATGCAGTCGGAACCGGTGTCACCACCACCGATAACGAGAACGTTCTTGCCTTTGGCGTTGACGAGCTCATCGCGGCTGAACTCCTGTCCGGCGAGCTTACGGTTTTGCTGTGAGAGCATCTCCAGTGCGAAGTACACACCCTTGAGGTCGCGTCCGGGAATCTTCAGGTCGCGGGCTGTCGGCGTGCCGGTGGCGATGACCACAGCGTCGTAGTCTGCGCTGAGCTTGTCGATGGTCACCGTCTTGTCCTTGCCGAGCGTCGGGTCATTCTGAATGTTGGCAGCGATCTCGCCTTTGTCGTCAGCGCTCTTCTTCTTAGCGTCCACGAGCTTCACGCCAAACTCAAATCTGATGCCCTCTTCGCGCAGCAGGTTGAGACGTCGGTCGATGATCGACTTGATGAGCTTGAAGTTAGGAATGCCGTAGCGGAGCAGTCCGCCTGCATCCTCGCGTGCGTCGTAGACGGTCACCGTGTAGCCCTTCTGGTTGAGGCGTGTGGCGGCAGTCAGCCCGGCAGGTCCTGCACCGACGACAGCGACCTTCTTTCCGTTGCGCTCGGGCACGTGCGGCTTGACATAATCCTCGCCGAAGGCGTGCTCGATGATGGCGGCCTCGTCCTCGCGGTTGGTGGTCGGCTCATGCTCCATGAGGTTGAGCACGCAGGCCTTTTCGCAGAGTGCCGGGCAGATGCGTCCGGTGAACTCCGGGAAGTCGTTGGTGTCGGTGAGCAACTCGTATGCCAGTTGCCAGTCACCGCGGTAGAGGGCGTCGTTCCACTCTGGCGGTTTGTTGCCAAGGGGGCAAGCCCAGTGGCAGAAAGGTACGCCGCAGTCCATGCAGCGGCTTGCCTGCAGTCGGCGGTCATTACTGTTGAGTGTCTGTTCCACTTCGCCGAAATCGTGGATGCGGTCATGTATAGGGCGGTAGCCGGCTTCCTTGCGCTCCACCTCTAAAAATCCTCTTGGATTACCCATAATCTTAAAAGTATAGAAGTAAAAAGGTAAAAAGGTAAAAAAAGGAAATGTGAACTTGGAAGGATGCCTTCTTGTCGCTTGCTTTTGTTGACCTGATCACCTTTATGTTTTTACTTGTTGATTTACTTGTTTATTATCGGTATCTTGGGTAAAGGGTAAACCGTAAAGGGCTTTCTTGCCCTTTCTCTTTTTACCCTTTTACTTTTTTACCCTTTTACCTTTTAATAGTCTCTCTGCATGTCAGCGATCTTCTGCTGGAGCTTCTTGACCTGCTCTTCCTGCAGCACACGCTTGTACTCGATAGGCACAACCTGGATGAACTCCTCGACGTAGTGGTTCCATTCGTCGAGCATCGTGCGGGCAAGCTTCGAGCCGGTGTAGAGATAGTGCTGGCGGATGAGCTCATGGAGCTCCTTGCGGTAAGTGGTCTCCTCTACGAGGTTGATTTCCACCATGTCCATGTTGCAGAAGTAGTCGAAGTTGTGGTTCTTGTCCCAGACGTAAGCCACGCCACCACTCATACCAGCGGCGAAGTTGCGGCCGGTAGGACCGAGGACGACGACGCGTCCGCCTGTCATGTACTCACAGCAGTGGTCACCGGCACCCTCCACGACGGCGATGGCTCCCGAGTTGCGCACGGCGAAGCGCTCACCAACCTGACCGTTGATATACAGCTCACCGGAGGTGGCACCATACAAGCCGGTGTTGCCGGCGATGATGTTGTCCTCGGCTTCGAAGTTGCTGCGGATTGGGGGCAGGATAGAGATGCGTCCGCCGGAGAGACCCTTGCCGAAGTAGTCGTTGGTCTCGCCCTCGAGTTTGAAGCTTACGCCGTGAACGAGGAACGCACCGAAGCTCTGACCGGCAGAGCCTTTGAACTTGATGTTGATCGTGTCGTCGGGCAGTCCTTCCTCACCGTATTTCGTTGCGATGAGGCCGCTGAGCATAGTACCTACTGCACGGTTGGTGTTGCGGATGGCGTAGTCGAGGTTGATCTCCTCCTTCTTCTCGATGGCGTTTTGTGCGCTGGCGATGATCTGCTGATCCAGGAGATCGTGGATTTCGTGATCCTGCAGCTTGGTGCAGTAGAGCGAAGTGTCGCCAGTCTCGCGATGGAGCAGATTGGAGAAGTCGAGGCTTTTCCACTTAGCCACCGTCTCCTCGTTGACATTGACCTCCTCGGCCTTGATGTCACGCGGCACAATGAGCTCCGTGTGGCCGACAATCTCGTTGAGTGAGGTATAGCCCATCTCGGCGAGGTATTCACGTACCTCCTGAGCGATGAACTTCATATAGTTGACTACGTTGTGGTAGCTGCCCTGGAAGTGAGCGCGCAGTTTCGGATCCTGCGTAGCCACGCCCATCGGGCAGGTGTTTTGCGAGCACTTGCGCATCATCACGCAGCCTAAGGTGATCAGCGCGGAAGTACCGAACCCGAACTCCTCAGCACCGAGCAGTGCCATGAGGATGACGTCGAGACCAGTCTTCAGCTGACCGTCGACTTGCAAGCGGGCCAGTGAGCGCAGTCCGTTGCGGACGAGCGTCTGCTGTGTCTCAGCAATACCGATTTCAGGGGAGATTCCTGCGAAGCGCATACTGCTGGCAGGGCTGGCACCTGTACCGCCTTCAGCACCGGAGATGACGACGAGGTCGGCCTTAGCTTTCACCACGCCGGCAGCGATGGTGCCCACACCGCTCTCGGCGACGAGCTTCACGGAGATGGCCGCCTTCGGGTTGACATTTTTCAAGTCGAAGATGAGCTGCTTGAGATCCTCAATGGAGTAGATGTCGTGATGAGGCGGTGGAGAGATGAGCGAGATGCCCGGAATGGAGTGACGTGTCTTGGCGATGATCTCGTTGACCTTGTAGCCGGGCAGCTGACCGCCCTCACCGGGCTTGGCTCCCTGCGCCACCTTGATCTGAATCTCCTCAGCGTTGACAAGGTATTCTGTGGTGACACCGAAACGTCCGGAAGCCACCTGCTTGGTCTTACTGCTCAAGCTGATGCCGTCGACAGTGCCAGAGTAGCGGTCACGGTCCTCACCGCCCTCACCGGTGTTGCTGCGTGCGCCGAGAGCGTTCATGGCCAGAGCCAAAGCTTCATGGGCCTCTTTGCTCAACGCACCGAAACTCATGGCGCCGGTGACGAAGTGCTTGACGATGCTCTCGACAGGCTCTACCTTATTAATATCTATCGGGTTGCGCTTGAAGTCGAGAAAGTCGCGGACGAAGATCGGCTCCTTCTTGTGGTCGACAAGATTGGAGAATTTCTTGAAGAGCTCATAGTTGCCTGTGCGCGTAGCGAGCTGCAGGGTAGCGATGGTCTCCGGGTTCCAAGCGTGGTCGATGCCGTCCTTGCGCCAGTGGAACTGTCCGAGGTTCTTCAGCGGCAGTTCAATGTGGAGTGTCTCTTCCTCTTTCTCAGTGTCTACGGCAGCCTTGTGGAAGCGGAGCTGGTCGTGGGCGATGGTGTCGAGACCGATACCGCCGATGCTGCTCGTGTCGGTGCCGAAGTAAGCTTTTAGCAGACCCTGTGACAGACCGACGGCTTCGAAGATCTGCGCGCCGCGGTAAGAACGGATCGTGGAAATGCCCATCTTGGCCATGATCTTGAACAGACCTTTCTTCACGGCCTTGATATAGTTGGCCTCGGCCGTTGCGTAGTTCTCCTGGATCTTGCCCTTCTTCACCAAGTCGTCGAGGACGGCGTAGGTCATGTAAGGACAGAGCGCGGAAGCACCGTAGCCGAGGAGCAGGGCAGCGTGCATCACCTCGCGGATCTCACCGCTCTCCACGATCAGCGCGGTCTGCACACGCTTACCGACATTGATCAGATAGTGGTGCACGGCGCTGACGGCGAGCAATGACGGGATGGCGATGTGCTTGTCGTCGATGTCACGGTCCGAGAGGATGATATAGTTGTATCCGTCATCAACACTCTGCTCGGCGTCGTGGCAGAGGCGGTCGATAGCCTCATGGAGACGTTCGCCGCCCATGGCAGGATCAGCGGGAGCCTCGAAGGTCATGCTGAGCTTGCGGGTGTTGAAGCCTTTATAGCGGATGTTGCAAAGAATGTCGAGTTGAGCATTGGTCAGAATCGGGTGGGGCAGACGCACCATCTTGCAGTTGGTCTCGTCGGGGTTGAGAATACCCGTGCCGACGCGTCCGATATACTCAGCCAGACTCATCACGAGGTTCTCACGGATGGAGTCGATGGCCGGGTTGGTGACCTGAGCGAACTGCTGACGGAAGTAGTTGAAGAAGATCTGCGGCTTGGGAGAGAGCACAGCCAGCGGCGTGTCGTTACCCATAGAGGCCGTCGGCTCCTGTCCCTTGGTCGACATTGGGATGAGCGTGTCCTTGATATCTTCCTCGCCGAATCCGAATTCCACCTCTTTGGCATGGAGATGCTCCACGCTGTTGCTTACCTTGCGGCCCGAACGGATGTTCTCGAGCTGAATACGGTTGGTGTTGAGCCACTGGCGATAAGGATGCTGCGAGGCGAGGCGCTCCTTGATTTCTCCGTCGTAGTAGATCTTGCCCTCTTCTGTGTCGACGAGCAGGATCTTACCCGGCTGCAGGCGTCCTTTCTCTGCGATCTCGGTGGGGTCGAAGTCCATCACGCCGACCTCAGAGGCCACCACCATCGTGCCGTTCTTCGTGATCGTGTAGCGGGCCGGACGCAGGCCGTTACGGTCGAGCATACCACCGGCGTAGCGCCCGTCACTGAACATCAGCGCGGCAGGTCCGTCCCACGGTTCCATCAGGATGGAGTGATACTCATAGAAGGCTTTCAGATCCTCGCTGATCGGGTTCTTGTCGTTGAAACTCTCCGGAATCATCACCGAGAGAGCGTGCGGCAGACTCATGCCGTTCATGACGAAGAACTCAAAGACATTGTCCAGCGAAGCCGAGTCACTCATGTCGAGCTGTACGATCGGTGAGATGTCATGGATGTCGCCGAGCGCTTCGGAAGAAAGGACACTCTCACGTGCTTTCATCCACGAACGGTTGCCGCGGATAGTGTTGATCTCGCCGTTATGGCAGAGTAGACGGAACGGCTGTGCCAAGGCCCATGTAGGAAACGTGTTGGTGGAGAAGCGGGAGTGGACGAGTGCCAGACCGCTGGTGAAGTAGTTGTTCGTCAGGTCGGGATAGTACTGACGCAGCTGCAGGCTGGAGAGCATACCTTTGTATACGATGGTCTTGCTGGAGAGCGAGCAGATATAGAAGTCCTTATCGTGGACGCGGCGCTCGATTTTCTTTCTGATAATATATAAGGTACGCTCGAATACCGGAACCTTATCATCGCTGACGCCGGTGATGAACACCTGCTTGACATCAGGTTCCGACTCCAGTGCGGCCTCACCCAGGCAGTCAGGGCTTGTCGGTACGGAACGCAAGTGCATGAGCTGCAATCCCTCGCGCTCGATCTCCTCGATCATGATGGAAAGAATGGACTGCTGGCGTTTCTCATCCTTAGGCAAGAATATCAATCCTGTACCATACTTACCCTTCTCCGGAACTGGAATACCCTGAAGCAATATAAACTCGTGGGGAATCTGCAGCAGGATGCCCGCACCGTCGCCTGTCTTTCCGTCAGCGCCCTCTGCACCACGATGGCGCAGGTTCTCGAGCACTTTCAGGGCGTTGTCGACGAGCTGGTGCGACTTTCCTCCGTGGATATTCACCACCATACCCACACCGCACGCATCGTGCTCGTAGGTGCTGTTGTACAATCCATTTCTTTGCATTTGCTAACGTATTTGTTTATTTCACTTTCAAATTGGCTACAAAATTACTAAAAAGACTTCTAAATGTAAGAATATACCTACAAAAGGGGATTACAAATTTCTTGTATAACGTTTTATTCTTACAGTTGTTGTGTATATAACAAATTATTTATACTAATTGTAAGCAAAGAAGGGTGAAATGCTTATAAAACGTCAAAATGTAAAACAAAGTACGTTTGTATATCTGCATGACTGTGGCATAAGCATTACTAAAGTTTGCGGATCTTTTCATTTGATTGACTTATCATCGACACGTCAGCGAAACAAATTTAGAGTTACTTTGCAGTGTGGTCTTGAAGAGATCACGGTCAGAAGCCGGTCACTCCTATAAAAACAAAGGTACACACCTATATATAAATGGAGTAGGAGCACTGAGCGACCGGTGGATGGCTTCACTCTAAAAACAGAAAGACGATGATTGGATTGTTCAATGAATGTTTTCCTCCTGTGATGGATGGTGTTTCGCTGACCGTGCAGAACTATGCCCAAAAGTTCCATCAGCAGGGTCATGAGGTCAGCGTGGTCACTCCTAATGAGCCCGGACTGCATGCCGAGGCGTATCCTTATGCCGTTTACAGCTATTTCTCCGTGCCGGTGCCGATGCGTCATCCTTATCGTTGTGGACTGCCCTTCTTTGATTTCTCCTATCAGCGGGCGATAGATTCGGTGCCTTTTGACATCGTTCACGCCCATGTACGACAATGCGCCGCTGGTGCTTCGTGAGGCTGCGGCGCTGCATACGCTAGCTTTGGTCTTGCGCCACTCCAACACGTCGGAAGTGATCCTCGACGGTGTCAACGGCTTTCTCGCTGACAACGACGTGATGGCCTATGCACGCCGTCTGCGCTATCTGCTGACCTGCCCGTCACTGATCCATGCAGCCGCCGACAAGGCATCCCGCACGCTGACGCGGCCGTGGAGTGACATCGCCGCCGAGGTCTATGACCACTACCGCCATCTCGTGGCACGCAAGCAGACGAAGGTGGGATAAAGGTATGTATTAAAAAAAAACTTTGTGGGTGGTGATGGACCTTTCCATCTATTAAAAACTTTGTGGGTGGTGATGGAAATAAAAATGTGGGTAGTGATGGATTCGAACCACCGAAGGCAAGAGCCAGCAGATTTACAGTCTGCCCCATTTGGCCACTCTGGTAACTACCCAGTGCTGAAAAGCGGGTGCAAAAGTAATACTTTATCGTGAGACAGCAAAGGTTTTGTAGTCCCTTTTTTATTACTTTAACAGAAAACTGCGAGACGCGGGTAATCTTTGGGAGACGGTGGTCTCCCTTTCTTACTTTTTGTTTTGCTATTCTTTTTTTTGTGATTTACGGCTACTATTCATAACCCCCTCGGCGTTTCCTGGTACGGATTATGGCCTATATCTACTACCGAAAATAGCAGTTCTATCTTGAACTCGCGCCATAAAAGGTTGCTGTCATCAGAAGGCGATCTTATAGGTCTTTGCCCCCTGCCGTGACACCACACTGATGAGATACACGCCATGCCCGTAGCCTCCCAAAGCGAGGGTGATGTCACCGCTGTTGCTATGAGTCCCCATGAGCGTAGCACCATAGACGTCGTGCACGGCAATGCGGGCACCTTTAGGAGTCGTGATGGTGATGTCACCATTGCTGTTCCATGTTATCCTATTCTCTGCTGCAGTCGTCACCGGACGACGGATTTCCGTAGAAATTTCCGACTCCACATAGTCGCAGCCTATCGTCAACGGCTGACGACCGACATAGCAATCCGACGATGTCGTCGCCGAAGGCTGGAAGGTGACATATATCTTCTTGTCAGCACCAAGAGTTACGGTGCCTTTCACATTTAGCAGTATCGTCTGTCCGTTCCCTATGGCCGAAGCCGTTAACCCGTCGGGCAGTCCTTCCACGTTAAAATCCGTTCCTGCCGTTAGTGCACCCTGTTTGGCGGAAGTACCAATGACACGCAGTGCCACCGTGATATCATAGTTGCCATTGGCATCCTTGGGAAAAAGCTCTTGCTTGCCGGCGAGAACCACACGCGGACGTGAAGTATCGGACAGAAAGACCTTGGCAAGCGTAGCATCGGACCACAGACACGCCCGCGACTTATCCTGTAGAGCCGCTACCATGCGTTCTACCTGGCCTTTGGTAAACATCGAGGTGCGCACGTAGCTGTAGTTCATATAGTTGGTCCAGTTGGTCTTCTGTCCAAGGCAGTTCACATCGTCGGGTCCCATCTGCTGCCTATCGGCGGGCGGCGTGTCGTCGACATAGTCACCGGGGTTGGGCTCACCATGGAAGCCTTTATTGCAACCATCATGGAAGTTTTTCTCGTCATAGTTAAAGGTGTGGGCCAGGTTCAAAAAGTGACCAAACTCATGCGTCAGCACGCGCCGGAAGTTCTCATTGGTGTTGCTGCCCAGGTAGGCACCGTTATAGACGACCCGGGCCTGTTTGAAGCGTGTCATCTCCCAGTTGGGATACCATGACACCCCAGAGTTATTGGTGACACCGTCAGCATAGAGGTCGTTCATGATATAGACATTCATATACTTCTTGTTGTCCCAGGCATACAGCTGCAGTCGTGGCGGATTCGCATTGCCAAAGCCACTCTCCAGTCTGTGGAAGACGATGCCTGTGGTGGCCTCACCGTTAGGACCTATCTCCGCCAGGCGGAACTCGATGTCGAGTGGTGTGCTGAGCTTGTCAAACTGTGGGTCATCGTCACCGGAGCGCAGGTCGCCAGTGGTGAGGGCATTGAAGTCCTCATTGGTACGCCGCAGGGCATCCTCGATGAGTTCGCGCGTGACATGTTTGCCGTTGAAATCCGTGCCAAAGACATGGAAGACGACGGGAATGACATAGTGCTTCTCAGCGGCCGCTCTCGTGAGGGCCACAGTGACCGTCGGCGCTGCCTGCTCATGCATCCGGCAGGGCAGGGGGATGTCAAGGCTCTCCTGTGCCTGCAATGTGGCGGCAGCAGAGAGTGCAAGGGTCAAAAGATAGATTTTTGTTTTCATTGTCCGTAGTCGTTATAAAGCATTAATAGATGGGCAGCACTCCAGCTGAAGTTGGCCGACTGTAGCGGTGCACCCGTTTTTGTATCATAGTTTTCGTAGATGGCGCCCAACCCCGTCGCGCCTTGTAGACGGTCAAAGACCTGACGGGTGTAGCGGTCGGCCACATCGGGTGTGGGCAGGTAGTGACGCAGACTTTCTATAGCATAGTAGGTCTCATCGAGCCAGATAGGACCGCGCCAGTAGCCGTTGGCATCATATTTGGCGTTGTCGGCGGCAATGGTGGGGAACGGAATATAGGTGGAGAACTTCTTCGTATCTTTCAGCCAGTGGAAGATGCTGGAGAACTGTGCTTTTGTGGCGATACCCACCCAAAGCGGCACATAGCCCTCACAGCCCATCTCACGCACAAAGGCATGAGAGTTCAGTTGCCTGTCGTAGAACCAGTGAGTGTCAGCGTCATAGAACGCCTTGTTCACCCCGTCAGCAAGCTCCACGGCACTTTTGTCAAAGGGATAGCCCGTTGCCCGCTTCCCACCGGCGACATTCTCCAACTTCTCAATGAGCCTTCTGTCGAGGACAAGGTAGGCGTTGAGGTCCACGCTCTCTTGGTCCAGACTCCAAGCGTTGTTGCCGTTCCTCACCATGCGTGCGCTGTCAAAGCGGATGGCGTTGTCCATCCCACTCTCCCAGGCTGCCGCCTCAAGGGTACCGTCGGTGGCACCAAATTCACAGATGCCGTTGTGGTTATGGTCACGGTATCGGTACCACCACCGGTGATAGGCGGTCAACTTAGGCAGCATTTCCCTGACAAAGGCCGTGTCGTGAGTGCTCTCCCATATCTTGTCCACAGCCCAGGCGGTCAACGGGGGCTTGCTGTTGCGGTAGTTATTCTCCTGAGGATTGGGATAGACACAATCGGGCACCATACCATCACTCTGCTGCCAGTCAAACATTACCCGTATGTTGTCCATTGCCAATTTCGGAGCAAAGGATGCAAGTGCTGCTGAGAGACGCCAGCAGTCCCAAGCCCAGCAGCCTACAAAGTAATCGACAGAGAAGCTCGGTATGAGGCCGTCGTGTAGTAGTCCGCCACGTTGTTGCCGCCAGTTACCGATGAGGGTGACGGCAGCCTTGGCGGCCACACGATTATAGGCGGGTTTCATGTCGTTTCGGATGATCTTAGAGAGGTATCCCGTCCAGCGGTCGCGGTTCTCCTTCCACAGTGTGTCGGTATGGTCCAGCATCCATGCGGCGGCCAGCGTCTGTGTCCGCTCCTCTACCGTCTTGTCCCAAAGGAAGGAGATGGCGACATCTAGCCGTGTGATAGCGCTGTCGAGAGTCGCACTATAGTTGTGGCCGTTGGCTGTCACTATAATGTCCTTGGGAAAGGTGAGCAAAAGACTCTCACCACCGGCATAGCCGATGGTCACGGTGTTGCCGGCGGCACTGACGACAGCATTAGAAGGCAGTCCCTTGGCGGCACAGCTCCACCCGGCGGGTAGTGAGCCTTCTAAAGTCAGCAGAGCCGTGTGGGCATCGACAAAGAAGAGGCGCTGCCGCAGCCTGTCCGCAGCAAGGGTAACCACGCCGGGCGTATAGCAGGCCTTGCCCACAGCAGGCCCGTCCGGTGCCACGAGGGCCTCAGCAAGCCACCTCCGCTGGTAGATACTGTAAGGGCCACGCGGTGTCGTGGCTGCTGTCTTTAGACCAAAGGCCATCCACGAGCCCGCGTCAGAGAAGAGGGCGACCTGATGGCGGCGCCCACGTAGGGGCGCCGTGAGGTCAATGAGGGTGTTTGCGGGCTCCCAGGGGGTCATCAGAGCGACTACCGCCGGGCTCACATCGCTCTTCCCCACCACGGCACCACGAACGGTAGCTATGGGCAGGCAGAGCGTTACAGCGAGCAGCACGATAAGCAACAAATGATTATTTCTCATGGCGGATATTTTTGATAGTGAAACCATAGCGCCACTCATGCGGAGTGATAGTGTATGGCGTGTGCACTTGGGCACCCCACGTGTTGTCGCCGCCCACTCCCATCTGTCTATGGTCGATGTTCAGCCATACCATGTCTTTCTTCACGATGCTGCCACCATGGACATTGCGCACTGTGGCAGGTACATATTCTATGTCTTCCATGGGGAAGTTCCAAGCACTGACGCTCAGCGGGGCGTCGCCATATACCATGATGCCGTGACCGTCCTTGTCGGTGAGCGTCACCCAGCGCACGTCACACTTGTTGCCCGTCTCTTGGGCGCGTGGATAGGGATGATATTGGCTCCATACCGAGGCGGTATATCGGCCGATGAAGGCACCACTCTTGCGGTCGGCATAGTTCTCCTGCGGTCCCCGTCCGAGCCACGTCATCGTGTCATACTGTCCCGGCATCACCAGACGCATGCCCAGGCGCGGCACCTCCGGCAACGCCTTGTCGCCGGGCAGAAAATGATAGTCCACGTGGATGCTACCATCGCCTGCGACGGCATATCTCAGCCAGAGCTCACTTTGCTGCTCCGCCAGTTCATAGCGTTCTGATATCACCACGCTGTCCTTGCCTTGTGACAGCGTCAAGGCCTTCAGCACCGCTTTCTCTCCAGCATGCTTCCACGTGCCGCAGCGTTCCAATGTGCCGTTGGCGACGTCGTTGTCGGTGAGCGGGCGCCAGAAGTTGGGTTGCAGCCCTTGCAGCAGCATCTCACGACCATCATAGGTCAGCGACTCCCACTGCCCGCTTTTGGTGTTCACACGCAGACTAAAGTCCGCCCCGCTCAGCGTGACATAATCCTTGCCACGTCTCAGCTGTGGTGCCGCGGCTGTTTTCGCCGCCGCTCTCTGGTTGCTAACGGCGTTCTCCACCGGCACCGCTATCTGATCGGCGGCAACCTCACTGCCAGCAGGCAACAGCCCCATGGCTTGACGGCTTACGGCGCGCAGCGTCAGCCAGGCCTCACGCGTGTCCGGTGGAAGGGCGTGACCAGGAAGGGATAATGTCACCCGCCCGGTGGAATGGGGAGCGATGGCGGGCAGCGGCTGAGTGCCGTGGGCAACCTCGCGACCATCAGCTAAGAGCGACCACCACAGGTCAAAGGCATCGAGCCAGGTAAAGTCATACTCGTTATAAACCTCCACGCTGTTGGCCGAGAGCGGCACGGGAGAGAAATGGATGCTCTGATAGACGTGACGTACCTGATAGTAGTGGGGATGCGGCGTGCGGTCAGCCGCCACGAGGCCGTTGCAACAGAAGTTGGAGTCGTTGCGCACACCCACGAAGCCCATGTCACCACCATAGGCCCAGATGTCATGGCCCAGACTGTCCTTGCGGGCAAAGGCCTGGTCCACCCAGTCCCAGATGAAGCCGCCCTGCAACTGGTCGCTGCGGCGGATGACGGCCCAATAGTCGTCGAGGTTGCCCTCACTGTTTCCCATGGCATGCTCATATTCGCAGAGTATCAGTGGTCGGGCGTCACGCTGGTTGGCATGGCGTTCCAACTGCCAGATGCGGGCGTACATCGGACAGTAGATGTCCGACTTGCCCTGGTAGCCGCCGCCCTCATACTGCACGGGGCGTGTGGCATCGAGCTGCTTGGCCATGTCATAGTTTTCGTTGAAGAGTTTGCCGTCGTCCGACTCGTTGCCGAGCGACCAGATGATGACACTCGTCTGGTTGCGGTCACGGAGCATCATGCGCTGCATGCGCTCATGGAAGGCTGGGCGCCAAGCATCACGCTTGGCAAAGGTGCCATAAGGGGTGTCGAGGATACCGTGACACTCGATGTTGGCCTCGTCGACGAGGTAGAGGCCGTAACGGGTGCAGAGGTCATACCATTCCGGACTGTTGGGATAGTGGCTGCAGCGCACGGCGTTGATGTTCGCGGCTTTCATCAGCCGAATATCATGTAACATACTCTCCACGCTGATGGTGCGTCCCTGTCGGGCGTCATGCTCGTGGCGGTTGACACCTTTTATCTTCACTGGCACACCGTTGACAAGAAGCTGTCCGTTGTGAATCTCTACGTTGCGAAAGCCGAAGGGGTGGACAAAGCTCTCCTGCTCACGCCCCTGCCTGTCGAGGGTCGTCACCACGAGCCGGTAGCACACGGGGTCCTCGGCGCTCCATGCCCTCACGGCTCCCAGGGCGTGGTGCAGCGTCAAAAGGCTGTCAGCGGCAGAGCGCAGGTGCCAGTTCTTCTGTAAGAGACGGGTGCCGTCGGGGGCGAGCAGCGTCACACGTGTCGTCCACCCCTTCACGGCCCCGTACAGCGACAGCGTGAGGTCGACGACACCATTGCGGTAGCCGTCGGTGAGACCTGCCGTGAGACAGAAGTCGGCGACGCGTGTGTGGGGACGGGCCTGGAGATAGACGTGGCGCTCTATGCCGCTGTACTTCCAGTAGTCCTGGTCTTCGAGATAGGAGCCGTCGCTGATGCGGATGACACGCACGGCCAGACGGTTACTGCCCGGGTGCAGCCACCGCGTGATGTTATAGAGCGACGGCAGACGGCTGTCCTCGCCATAGCCTGCAAAATGGCCGTTGATCCACACGGCATAGGCCGACTCTACGCCCTCGAAGTCGAGGAAGATATCGTCGTCCTCCCATCCCGCTGGGACGGTGAAATCGCGGACGTAATCGCCCACGGGGTTATAGTCCTTGGGGACATAGGGGGGATTGGGCGTGAAGGGATAGCTCACATCGGTGTAGATTGGGATGTCAAAGCCCTGCAGCTCCCAGCTTCCGGGCACTTGAATAGTGGCCCAGTGGCTGACATCATAGCTGGCGGCATGACAGTCGGCAGGGGCCTCCGACATGTTGCGGGAGTAATGGAACCTCCACGTGCCATCTAGGCTGACACGGCGTTCCACAGCTGCGTCTACGGCGAGGCGCGTGACATCGTCGAGGCTATAGCGCATCAGAGCGGCCTGCTCACTAATATACGGTGTAAAGTGGGCCGTCATGGGTTCGCGGTTGATGCCACACATACTGGGATCTTCCCAAGGATGGTTGGCGGCGGCGAGTGCCAGAGGCAACATCAGGAGGAAGGTTAAGAGATTACGGTTCATGATGATTCTGATAGTTTAAGAGAAGCTGGTAGTGGCACCAGTCTCTGGCGCCACACCCTCCATGATTGTCAAAAACTCATAGTTCACAAAAGAAGGTGACGAGGAAAGGTACGCTGAAATCCATGCAGAAGCCATGAAAGACGGAGAGCGTGGCGAGGTCCTTGCCACTATAGCGTGTGATGATGGGCAGCGTGGTGTCCATCGATGTCGCACCACCCACGCTGATGGGTGCCAAAGGTCCGAACCACCTCACCAGCAACGGTGAAGCGAGGAGGGTGAGCAGTTCACGCACGATGTTGGCCAGCAGGGCCACGGTGCCCAAGGCAGCACCTCGGTACTCGGTGATGAAGATGCTCGACAGCGAGTAGTAGCCGAATCCGGAGCCGATAGCCAAGCTGTCGGTGATGTCGCATCCGGGCAACAGCAGGCTGGCGGCGAGACAACCGGCCAGCGTGCCTCCCAAAGTGCACAGGGGCAGGAAGAGCAGACGGGGGCTGGTGTGGCGCAAGGTGTGGAGCACCTCGGCGTCATTGCCGATACTCACGCCTACACAGAAGATGAGGGCACAGAGAGCCACAATGCTCACCGAACTGTTAGCCAAACCCGACGGCAGGAGATGGAGGTGTCCACAAAGGAGCCCGATGATGAAAAAAGCGAGGATGACGAGGCTGCTTTTCATGACCGTCCTCCCTTTACATAGTGCCACAGCCCCATAGATAGGAGCGCACTGCCTAACGAACCACCCACAGACAGTGCCACAGCCTCCAGACCGAGATGGTTCAGACTGTGGATGATATGCGGGTCACCACCGACCTCTATACCTAAGAGGAATAGCAGTGCCCAGATGAGCACGGTGGTCAGGGGTGACAGCCACCCCATCGGTTTCTTTCTAAGCATGCGGCCCACAAGGATGCCGCATGCCATCATCAGGATAATCTTCAGCATGAATTATGTTGTATACATGTTTTATTTCTTCAGCGCACCATTGTCGTTGAGCTCAGTCAGTGGAATGGGATAGAAGTCCTTGTTAGCGTTGTAACCGGAGCGGCCTGCAACCTGCAAAGCCTCAGAGGTCTTACCCCAGCGGCGTAGATCATACCATCGCATGCTTTCCAGTGGAAACTCCAGCTCGCGCTCGTGCTCTATCTGTGTCTGCACCTCAGCCTGCGTGGTGCCTGTCATCGGCGGCATGTCGCCATGGACGCTGCGTACTTCGTTGATGAGAGGTATGGCCTGGGCCGTCTGGCCCATACCGTTGAGGGCTTCAGCCTTCATCAGCAGCACGTTGGCATAGCGCATGAGCGGCAGGTTCAGAGCTGTAGAGCTCAGCGACAGCCCCTCATAGGTGGCGGGCATGAACTTGCGGAAGGCAGGACGGTTGTAGGCATTGCCGTTACCATCCTGGAACCAGTCGTCATAGTCGTATCCATAAACCTTTCCGGTACCGTCGTTGAAGTAATCGCACTGGAAGAAGATGGTGGCATAGAGACGTGAGTCGTAGTCGCCCTTCGTCGAAGTCTTTCCTTCCTTCATATATTCGTTCATGAGCTGTGTGGAGGGCAGGATCTCGTCCCAGCCCCAAAGCTCAGAGCAGCCTATCCAGCGGTGCAACTGGGTGCGGTAGAGGGCACCGTTGGCATCGCTGAAGGAGTATTGCTGCTCGAAGATACTCTCCTTGCTGTTTTTCAGTGTGCCGTTAAACATATCGGCGAAGTCGCTGACGAGCTCATAACCTTTCACTTTGTCGAAGGCCTCTACGGCCTTGGCCATGTCCTGCTGTTTGTTGGCACTCTCCTCATAGGCTCTTGTGAGCCAAGCCCATCCCATATAGGCATAGGCGGCTCCCGAAGTGGCACGCCCCACATTGTCGTTGTCCCACTTCTCAGGCAGCTTGTCGGCGGCAGCCTGAAAGTCATTGATAATGAAGTCCCATGTTTCGGGACGCGGCGATACATCCTTGTCGAGCACTGAAGCCTCACCCGTGGTGATATAGTGGTCGCGGATGATGATGTTCTGCCAGTTAAGCAGGAGCATCATGTGATAATAGCCGCGCAGAAATCGGGCTTCAGCGATGAGGGCATCACGGTTGGCTGTGGATATCTTGTCCTCGCCCATGTCACCGGCCTTGTCGATAATCTGGTTACAGAAGCTGATACCGGTATACATGTGGTCCCAGTAGGTGGTAAACTGCGAGTTGCCGTTGGTATAGGTAAAGTTGTATAGGTCTACCCAGTTCTGATAGTTCATGGCATCCTTACCCATGTTAATGTCGTCACCCCGATAGTCGAGGACGGGCCAGTTGACCTCGGCAAAGGTCCACATATCACTGGAATAATCCATGATATACATCTGCGAGTAAGCCGACGACATGGCGTTCTCCACATCAGCCTGGTTGCGCCAATAGTTTTTCGAGGTGAGCTGGTCGGGAGGCGTCTGGGTGAGATAGTCGTCACAGCCTGACACGGTAAAGGTTAGGAGCATGGCGAATATATAATAGAATGTCTTTTTCATGGCTTGTCTGATTGTAAGGTTTTAGAATGTTATCTGCGCACCGATGGTGTAGGAACGCGTGAAAGGATAGATGAGATTGTCGACACCGGTGTTGAGGACACCTCGAGAGAACTCAGGATCTATACCGTCGTAGCCGGTGATGGTGAAGAGGTTGTCGGCACTGACATAGAAGCGTACCTTCTCCACGATGTTTCTGAAGGCTTTCCACTTTGGTAGCGTATAGCCCACCTGTATCTCACGCATGCGCAGGAAGTCGCCATTCTCCAGGAAACGTGTCGACTCTCGTGAGTTATTGTTCGGGTCCTGGTAGACGGCACGTGGCACGTCGGTGTTGTGGTTGGCAGGTGTCCAGGCGTTGAGGGCCGACTTGAGGAAGTTGGAGCCGCTGCTCATGGCCTCATAGAAATAGCGGTTGCCGTTGTAGAGCTTGTAGTCGAAGGCTCCGCTGAGGGTGAAGTTCATGTCGAGGCCCTTCCAGGCACAGCTGAAGTTGAGGTTGGCCTCCACCTTGGGGATACCGGAGCCGGAGTAGACCTTATCGTCATCGTTGATGACGCCGTCACCGTTCATATCCTTGAAACGTATGTCACCGGCCACAGCGTTGGGTTGCAGGCGCTCGCCCTGGGCGTTGACATAGGCTGCCGCCTCCTCATCGCTCTGGAAGATACCGTCGGTCTGGTAGAGATAGAAGGCACCGATGGGCTTTCCCACACGGGTCTGTGTGGGGAAGTGTTCGGAACCGTATTTCAAGCCCTGGCCATAGAGCATTTGGTTGGCGTCGGAGAGGGCCTTGACCTTGTTGCTCACCGTGCTGAGGTTGGCACCGACGGTATAGGTGAAGTCGCTAATGTGGTCGTTCCAGTTGAGTTCTATCTCGATACCTGTGTTGCGCATCTTGCCCACGTTGAGAATGGGACTGGAGAGACCCACGGAGGGAGCCAACTCCTTATAAATGAGCAGGTCAGAGGTCTCGTTGTAATAGTAGTTGACGTTACCGGAGAGGTGGTTGTTGAAGAGTCCGAAGTCGATACCGAAGTTCTTGGTGTCCGTGGTCTCCCATTTCAGATCACGGTTCTCCAGTCCGCGGGCTATGCTGCCAGCCCATGCTGAGTTGCCGGTGCCGCGTACGTAGCCCTGGTACATTGTGTTAGAGGTGCTGATGAGGGCGAGGAAGGAGTAGTAGCCCAAGGCATTCTCATTGCCTAATCGCCCCCATGATGCACGGAGCTTGAGGTTGCTGAAGGGCGTGCTCTTCGGGAAGAATGGCTCCTCGGAGAGACGCCATCCCAATGCTACAGAGGGGAAGGTGCCCCAACGACGTTCGGAACCAAACTTGGAGCTGCCGTCATGACGGAGGGTGAACTGCACGAGATAACGATTGGCATAGTTGTAATTGAGACGTCCGAAGAATGAAGCGCGGTTGTAGCGCCAGTAGGAGCCGTCACCGCTGTAGGTGCCACCCGCACCGGCATCGACGGTGGGGAAGTCGGGAGAGAGGAAACCGGCGGACTGCTCGCTCTGCACGAGTTTACCGTTCTCCACGCGGTAGATGATGGTCTTGCCCTCTACGCCGACATCGCTCCACTCATACTTCTTCGCGTCGATGGAGCTGCCGAGCATGACGTTGACAGAATGGCTGCCAAACTGCTTGTTGAAGTTGAGGACGTTGTCGAAGACGTGGTTCTCCCAATAGGAACTGCCCGCCGAACTGTTGGGGTAGAGCACGGGGACCTTGGCGTCGGCGATATAGTCGGGCGAGTGGTAGTTGCTACGGCCATGGACGCCACGGTAGGCATAGCTGGTCTTGAAGCTGAGCCAGGGTGTGATGTGGAAGGTCAGGCCCACGTTGCCGTTGAAGTCGTAGCTGCGGCCGCGCCCTTTCTTATAGTAGTCGTCGGCCATGATGTTGCGGTTGTTGGGCAGCCCGTCGAAGTTGGTCAGGCCAAAGCCGTATTTCTCCTTGTCGTTATAGATGGGCACCAAGGGAGAAATCATGTACATTTCCTTGATGGAATACTGCGGCTGGTGGCTTTCGGTGAAGCGGAAGTTCATGTTGGCATCGAAGTCGAGGAAGCCGCGGGTGGCATGAAGTTTGGCGCGGGCGTTGTCCTGGCGGAAGCTGTTGCCACGGAAGATGCCCTTGTCGTTGGCGTGGTTGTAGGAGACGGTATACTGACCCTTGTCGGTGCCGCCGCGCACACTGACCATATAGTTCTGTGACAGTCCGCTGCGCTCCACAGCCTTCTGCCAGTCGGTGTCGACACTGGTGTCGTGGGTAATGTAAGCGGGCAGGGTGACGGCGTCGGCAGGGAACTGCGCGTTGTAGTTGTCGTACATCTGTTTGTGGACCTGCTTATACTCCGCGGCGTTGAGCATGTCGAGCTTCTTGGCGATGTGGGTAAAGCTGAGGTAGGTGGTGAAGTCAATCTTCATGTCACCCTTCTTACCGTTTTTCGTGGTGACAATGACCACGCCATTGGCAGCCACAGAGCCGTAGATAGCGGCAGCGGCACCATCCTTGAGGATCTCCATGGTCTCGATATCCTGCGGGTTGACATTGTCGATGTCGCCGGGGAAGCCGTCGATGATATACAGCGGCTCATTGTCGCCGAAGGTCTTGATACCGCGTATCTTCACGCTGAACCCGGCTCCGGCGTTGCCGCCGCTCTTAAGGATGCTCACGCCGGCCACCTTACCTTCGAGAGCCTCGGCAGGGTTAGTGGTGGTGCGCTTGGCCAGGTCGGCGGCGTCGACGGAGGTGATGGCACCGGTGAGGTCGCTCTTCTTCATCGTGCCATAACCTACGACGACAATCTCGTCGAGGGCCTGGGTGTCTTCAGCGAGACTGACGCGCATGTTGTCGCGTGCCTTGGACACAAAATCTTTGAAGCCAACATAGCTCACGATGATATCGTAGCCTTCTGGGGCATCGAGGGTGAACTCGCCGTCGATGTTGGTGACGGTCTTGATGTCGGTGCCCCGGACCTGGACGGTGGCACCAATGATGGGTTCGCCATCCTTGTCGGTGACGGTGCCGGTGACTTTGTCGGCGGTGCGGGTAGCACTGCCATGCTGGGCGGCACGAACGGTAGCGACTTTGCGGCTGATGACGATAGACTTGGGTGTGACGATGTCGTAGGTGAGGTTGCGGCTACGCAGCGCCTCATTGAGGACGGTGCCTACAGTGGCGTGCTGGTGACGAAGGGTTATGTTAGGTTTGTTATCGATAATCTCGGCCTGGTAGGAGAAGCGGTAGGTGGTCTGCTTCTCGATAATGGTAAATACTTTCCGGAGCGTCGCATTCTTCACGGCAATACTTACGGTGCCAGTCTGTCCATAGACGGGGAGACCCGCCAGCAGAACGACAAGCAGCGTCAAAAGGCTTGTAAGGTTTCTGTGTAAGTTCATACGGTGTAGGTTTAGTGTAACATTTAGTTGAATATCATCTAAATGACACAGAGCCCACGGCTTTGTACCGAAGAAAATGCTGTTTTTTCATTCTTTATTGCTTCATCCGCAGCGTCACAGCCTTGCCGTTGACATGATAGCTTAGGCCGAAAGTTGCCTTGAGGATGCGGAGGCTGGCATCGAGATTGTCGGTGGGCAGCACGCCGGTGAAATGAGTGGTGGTAGTGCCCACCACGGTGATGGAGACGCCATACTCTGCTGCCAGGCGGTCGGTCACGGTGCTGAGGTCGGCATGCGTGAACTTCATCTCATGCTGTTTCCAGGCCTGCGTCACCACGAGATCGGCATGTCGGTCGAGACTGATTTGTCCAGAGGCTCTGTCATAGACGGCCTTCTGGCCGGGACGGAGGATGACGCCATGGCCTTCGGCTGCCGTCGTCAGCTCCACACGGCCTTCAAGTAGTGCCACCTCAAAGGTGCGGGCACCATAGCGCGCTGTGACATTGAAACGGGTTCCGAGAACGCAAACGGTGAGATCACCGACACTGATCTGGAACGGCGACGAGCTGTCGTGGGCTACATCAAACCAACCCTCACCACAAAAGGTGACGTGACGGTCTTTGCCGTTGAAGTCGGACGGGCTATAGCTAAGCCGCGAGTCATGGCTCAACATGACGCGGGTGCCGTCGGGGAGGACGGCCTCGGCCATGGAACCGGACGGTGCGCTGACGGTCATCATACCACGGGGAGCCGTTGTGGTGGCGGTGTAATAATAATAGGTGGTGAAAGCCAACAGGGGTAGCAGCAGGATGGCGGCATAACGCAGGGCGCGGCGCAGCAGACGTACGACGGGGCGATGTCCTGATGCCACCACGGGGTTCGCCACATCATCGTCTGAGGCGGTGGTGTCGGCCTCTGCGGAGCTGGCGGTCTCCATAGCTGCCAAGGCCCCATCGATACGCAGCTTCACCTCCGCTTCCTGACGGGAATAGGCGATGCCGGGCGAGGGATCATGTAAGAGCCAATGATCGTCAATGACGCCGGTTAGAGTTTCATCGGATGAGGATGCGAGAAGCGCACGAAAGCGCGTGAGCTCCTCCGGTGTGAGGGTATTGTCGAGATATTTCTGATAGAGTTCTTCGTTCATGAATGGGTGTCTGTAGTGGTTCACATTAAAAAAGACACGTGGGAAGGGTGATTTGTACCGCGTGAAGATGTTAATTAGCTTAAAAGAAGTAGGATCATCCACAACGGCATGCGACTGCGGAGCTTAGCGTAGAGAGCTTTTAGACCGAGGGAGAGCTGGTTGCGCACAGTCTGCTCGCTGCGGTTCAGGGCGCGGGCGATATCGGCATTCTTCATGCCTTCCAGCCGGGAGAGCTCCACGACACGTCGCTGCGTATCGGGCAGTGTGGCCAAAGCTTGACGCAAGAGGTCGAGAAATTCTTCATACTCCACAGAACGGTCACCGTCGGACGGCGTAGTGACGGTGTTGGCGTAGTCGACAAAGTCGGTATAGCTCGGTGCACAGACTGTCTGACGCAGTGCATTGAGGAGTTTGTGGTGGGCGATAACGATGAGCAGATGGTCCAATTTGTCGGTCTCGCGGATAGAGGCACGCGACAACCACAACTGTACAAAGGTCTCCTGCACTATCTCCTCAGCCACCTCCGTGCGCTTACTGCATTTCAGACTGTAGGCATAGAGCTTGGGGAAGTAGTAATGGTATATCCGGTCAAAAGCCTGCCGGGATCCTCCCTTCAGGGCTTGTGTCAGTGCTTCGATTTCAGTCAATTCTCTTCTCTTTTAGGTTTAAGATGCAAACTTACGCATTTTTTATGAAGGGACGGTAACTTTTCATCAAATTTCTTTCATACGGAGATAGAATCAAGGAGAGGCGCAGATCTATCGCGCGAGGACGGGGAAGCTCCCGACCCAATGATTGTCACCCATCGCACGGTATTCGCCAGCAACATCGCCGGCTTCGCCAGCGAACTCGGCAGCGTTCGCCGCACAACAGAATCCTACTTGTTGTGACAGATCTCGCCGGTTTTGAGAGCTACCTTCTCGCCCTTTTTGACCTCGCGTGTCGAGAAGTCATCTACGATGAGCTTCACCACTATCACGGCACCATGCAGAGCGACGCGACAAGTTCCTACAGAAAGATATAGGGTGAGGAATTCCCCAATATAACAAGGATAGCCGGTCCTACCATATGGCGACCTGATACATCGTTTGAGAAATATTAGGAACCTATTGCCTGACCGCTGACAAACATCAACACAAGAATAACAAAACTGAGCAAGCATTCCCTTGCTCAGTTTTTAGTGCCAATACATGAATGTCAATACGCTAAATGTGCAGGACCAACACGCTGTCAGCCCTGCACATCACCTTTTATATATGCTTTACCCTATGGTCGATTAGAGTCTCACTACGAGATACTTGCTGACGCTCCAGAAGCGGTTGGCGTCGTTGATATGCAGTGTAGTGGTACCGTTGCCGTTGTCGCGGAGCGTATAGGAGTCAGACGGCATTTGAGTCATGATTCTTGGCTTCTTTGATTTCAGCACGATGTCGTTGTAGTTTCGGATGTCTACCTTTGTGAATCCGGAGCTGGAGAGCTTGCTGGCATCGACCTTCTTCTTAGCCAGGAAGCCACCGGTGAGCAGTCCTTTTGCCTTCAAGTCCTTTGGTGTGCCGATAGTGACGAAAGCCTCATGGATAGCCTGATCCTGCTCGTCGATCGTCGTTTTCTGGCTGGCCACAGTCTGTCCGAGTTGGTCGTTGCTTGCAGTGAGGTCGTTGACGTTAGTGGTGAGCTTGTCGACATGCTCGTTGAGCGTAGCGATGTCAGCGTTCTTGCTGTCGAGCTCTTTCTTCAGTTCAGAGATGGTCTTGTCCTTCTCGTCGAGCTGTGCCTTATAGTACGCAATGAGTTTCTTCACGCGCTGAGCATAGCCTGTGTTCTGACCTTGTAGGCTCTTCTCAAGTTCGTTGATACGGTTGCGCTGGCGGGTGACGAGCTGAGACAGATTGTTGAGTTGCTGACGCAGGTGAGCCTTGTCGAGCTTTCCGCCCTGTTCCTGTCCCATCTGCTTGATCTGTCCTTCTTGTCCGTTGATACTGTCGAGTCCACTGGACATGATGTCGACGAAGTCTGTCATCGCCTTGATGTCCTCTTGATGCAGGCTGTCAGCGGTAGTCAGCGAGTCGAGCTGCGATTGCAGCTGAGCATTCTTGTTGTTGCCGTTGCAGGAACCCAATCCTATTGCTACGGTTGCCAAGGCAAAAGCCATGACAAGATTTTTTGTCTTTTTCATATGCGCGTTGTTTTGTATACATCATTTAGTTATCCATCGCAAAGATAAGTGCTTTAAGTGCATTTGTGTACTTTTTCGATCTTTTTTTTTAATACGTTAAGACAACTTGTTTGCTATTTGCGGAAAATTAATACATTTACGGTGTCATTCCCGTGCCCTTCTCCAGAGGGGAGGGGGAGTGATATGTGTCGAGGGGGTGAAGTCTCTCACGAAAGAGCAAGTCTCTTGTATAGGAATGGGATGCACAACGAGGCTTGCTCTCTTTTGCGTCTTTTAATCTATATGTGTGTTGATTTCCTTTTTGTCGATGTCGCGCTGATAGGTCTCGCCGGAGCTGATATGCGGGTGCCCCTTGCAGATGTAGTGGAGGTCAAAAGAATATGCCGGTATCAAATTTCTCACTTCCATAGATTGTATGAAGACTTCCTCTTTCGCTGGGAGATGTCGACAATGTCGGTGCTATTATGTAGCATATATATCTTTACAAAAAGACCTCGCCATGGAGTCGCAATATAGAGAACGAGGGAAGCAGAAAATGAGAAAAAGGGGAGGAGTGTCTTCCTTTTTTGCTGTCTCTCGTTGTCAAAGTACCTTTCTGATGCTCACAGAAAGGCTTTCTGACCTGGTCAGAGTGCCTTTCTGACCATGTCATCTTACCGAGATGGCACCATCAAAAAGGCTTTCTGATAAGCAACATCACTAATATTTCATTGTAAAAAATGCTGTTTTCTTGGAGACAAAAAAACTTTGTGTCTGTAATAATCTGTTTATCAGATGGTTATAAAAATGCCCTCAAAATTCGCGAAATTGAGAGCAACATAGGGGTTGGTTTAGAAAATCGCAAGGAAAATGGCGGAAAAATGTCAGTTTATTCAACAAAGGAGATAGGATGGGTGAGGTTGTATGTAGGTCTTAATATCCTCACTCCCCTCTCTCCTTCGGAGAGGGGTTGGGAGAGAGGCTGTAGAGTGGTTCGGGGGTAGGCTTTTTAGTACGCCTCGCTCTCGTCGTCTTTTACCTCTTCGACGGTGAGTTTCTTATGATCCATGGCGTGCCAGCAATAGGCGATGTATGCCAGGACGAAAGGGATGAGGAGCGAGACGACGGACATCGTCTTGAGCGTGAACAGACTGCTGCTACTGTTGGCTATCGTCAGCGAGCTCTGCAGATCAGCGTTGGAGGGATAGTAAGCCGTCGCGTTCCATCCCGCGATGAGGAAGAGAACGAGCACGACGAGCACCGTGCCGATGCCGGCCGGCCAGATGCCACGCGTATAATCAGCTTTCAGCCATGTGCGGAGGATGCCGTAGAGCAGGGCTGCCACGCCGATGAGCAGCACTACGGCCAGCGGCCACATCGTCAGCAGGTTGGCGAGATATTTCCCCGACACCATGCTTACCACGCCCGTATTCACATCGTAGGCATAACCGTCCTTGACGAGCAGGCGTACGAAGAAGGCGAGGAAAAACACCAGAAAGGCAACCGTGTTGGGCAGCAGCTTGCTGCGGCAGCGCTCGCGCAGCGTAGGCTCGTCGATGTTGTTGCACATGTAGAGCAGGCCGAGGATGCGGGCCAGGCAGAGTACGGACAGGCCGAGCACCACATTCCATGGGTCGAGGAGTGCGTCGAGACCGCACGAGGCGTTGGCCCAATGGCTGATGACAGGCTGCGAGAGCGCCGTGACATTGGCTTTGTCCACGATGAAGTTACTGCCATCGAAGAAGGTGGCTACCGCACCGCCGAGGAGCAGCGGACCCACAATGCCGTTGATGATCAGGCAAACTTGGAAGGTACGTGCGCCAAGGAAGTTGCCGAGCTTGTTCTGAAACTCATAGCTGACAGCCTGAATGACGAATGAGAAGAGGATGATCATCCAAAGCCAATAGGCGCCGCCGAAGCTCGTGCTGTAGAACAGCGGGAAGGCAGCGAAGAACGCGCCGCCGAAGGTGACGAGCGTGGTGAACGTAAACTCCCATTTGCGGCCGGTGGAGTTGATGACCAAACGGCGCTCGTCGGGCGTCTTGCCCAGTTCAAAGATGAGGGTGTTGGCTCCCTGTACAAAGAGCAGGAAGACCAGCAGGGCTCCCAAAAGCGAAATCAGGAACCACCAATAGTGTTGAAGAAACGTATATGACATGGTGCTATGATTCTATGATTCTAAGATTGTCGTGAACAGTGTTACTCGAAGTTGTAAGTCTTGATCTGCTTGCACAGGATGCTGATCTCCACGGCGAGCATCGTGGTGAAGAGAAAGAGGAAAACGAAGAATGTCGTGGCGATGCTTCCCGACGACACGCCCGACACAGCGGCGCCCACAGGCAGCATGTCTTGGATGGTCCACGGTTGTCGGCCTACCTCAGCAACCACCCATCCGGCCTCGCTGCCGATATAGGCCAAGGGCAGCATGACGATGGCGGCGATGAGCAGCCAACGCGGCTTGGTGATGTCGAGACGATAGATATAGTGGAGTACGACGAGAAAGAACAGGATAAACAAGCAGCCGATGCCCACCATCGCGCGGAAGGCGAAGAAGCTGATCGGGATGTTTGGCACGAGATGGTGCGCGTCTTTGATGTAGCCATAGCCGAAGTAAGGCATGTCGGCCTTGAGTCGCGGCAGGATCTTCTGCGCCTGCGCCTTGGCAGCGGCGGTGTCGCCCTTGCCTGACTTGGCGGTGGTCATCAGCTGACGGTACTGTGCCAGGTTGGCGATGGCACGGCGTCCTCGCGTCATCTTCTCCTTGGCGGAAGGTTCCTTGCTGCCGTCGGGACGTGTGAAGCCGTTGAGGAGATTGTTCACGCCGGGCACGTAGCCGTCGGCATGGTGTGTGGCCAGAATCGAGAGCATCTGCGGCACGGCGATGCGGAAGGGTGGCTCCATCTCGTTTTCATAGTCGGGCTGTGAGAACGGGCCGGGTAGTGCGATGGCGCTGAGGCCTTGGTGTGTACCACCATTGTAGAGACCCTCCATGGCGGCGAGCTTCATGGGCTGAGTCTTAGCGACCATGTAGGCCGAGTTGTCACCGGTGAAGGCTCCGAGCAGCGTAGCGACGAGACCGACGATAGCTCCTATCTTGATGCTCTGCTTGGCCAACTGCGTGTTGCGGTGCTTGAGCAGGTACCAGGCGCTCACGGCCACGGTGAAGGCGGCGCCGATGATCCACGAGGTCGTCACGGTGTGACAGAACTTATCCACGGCAAAGGGGGAGAGGGCCACGTCGGCAAACGAGGTCATCTCGAAGCGCATCGTGTCGGGGTTGAACTCTTGACCGATAGGATATTGCATCCAGGCGTTGGCGACAAGAATCCACCAGGCCGAGATGGTGGCGCCCAGACCGGTGAGCCAAGTCGAGGCAAGATGAAATCCGGGTGAGACTTTGTTCCAACCGAAGAACATCACGGCCACGAAGGTGCTCTCCATGAAGAAAGCCACGATGCCCTCGATGGCGAGCGGTGCGCCGAAGATGTCGCCGACCATCCACGAATAGTTGCTCCAGTTAGTACCGAACTCAAACTCCAAGATGATGCCGGTGGCCACGCCCATGGCGAAGTTTACGCCGAAGAGACGTTGCCAGAAGCGTGCGGCTTCTTTCCAAAATGGTTTGCCCGTACGATAGTAGCAGGTCTCCACGATGCCCATGATGAGTGCCAGACCCAGCGTGAGCGGTACGAAGAGCCAGTGATAGACAGCTGTCAGGGCAAACTGCGCGCGCGCCCAGTCCACCGTGCCAGTAGAGATTTCTAATAGGAGGTTTGTCATTGTGCTGTTGTTATTTTATGGTTATTTCTTTAATATCTGTGAGGAGACGAACTCCGCTTCCTGTCCTTTCTGTGCGTGCTCATGGATGTAGTTGGGGAAGAAAAACAGTTTGAGCACGGCAAAAATGATAAACAGCTTGATGAGGATTACCACCCACAGCGTGCGTCCGACGGTCATGCTTCGGAAGCCGTCGTAGTAGAGGTGCCATACCGAGGAGACGAAGTGTCTGAGTCGTGCCATCATCAGCGTTTTTGTTTTTAGGGATGCTATTGATGGCAAATATACGATAAAAATTTTAAAGAAGCAAGAAAAAGGAGAGAAAAAAGAAACGGTTGGGCTGCTGCATGGCAACAGCATACCCAACCGTACAATTCTAAGCAAAGAAAAGCTTATCTCAGCTTCTTTCCCTCGAAGCGCTCGATGGCCTCCACCCAGTCGGGCCACATCTCCACGGCCTCGTTGATATCCAAGTCATAGGCCACCATGATCGTGTTGCCGACGCATTTCAGTTCCTTCGTATCTGTGTCGATGAGGCGCTGGGCGAGCTGGAAGCTCTTGTGCCCGATGTGCGTGATGGCCGTCTCCACAGCCACGTGATCACCGATGTGTACCTGCGAGAGGAAGTCCGCGTCGACGTGCACTGTGACGATGGCGTGGCGCTGATTGATTTTCGTGTTGGGGATGTTGGCAAAGTAGTCCATCTTCGCCATGTCGTAGTATTGGAAATAGAGCGTGTTGTTGATGTGTCCGAACTGGTCGGCATCGTTCCAGCGCAATTGTATGGGGAGCGAGTGATGGAACACCACGCTCTCCTGTTCTTTTTCGTCTTTTGTCTCTTTCATAATGATTGTATTATTCCGGCACCTTATCATACATGGCCTTCCACCAGCTGTCGTCGTCCTGGAGCCACTTGGCAAACCAGGCGAAGATGGTGTTTTGCCACTTGATGCGCTTGTTGTAGTCTTGTATCCAGTGGTTCTCGCCTTCCACCTCTACGAGCGCGACGGGGCGGCCGAGGAGCTTCAGCGCCGTGTAGAGTGCGATGCTGTTGGCCGTGGGCACGTTGGTGTCGGCGGTGCCGTGGACGAGAAGCAACGGCGTGTGGATCTTGTCGGCGTTGTAGAGCGGACTGTGGTTGACATAGAGGTCACGGTCCGACCACGGGTAGCGGTTGGCCATGCTCACCTCGCTGTAGGAATAGCCCCAGTAGCCCGAGCCCCAGTACTGCGTGTGGTCGCTGATGCCTGCGTGCGAGACGGCAGCGGCGAAGAGGTCGGTTTTTGTTTGGAGGTACTGTGTCATGAAGCCACCGTAGGACGCGCCGAGGCATCCGATCTTCTTGGCATTGACAAATCTGTGGTCTACGCAGAACTTCTTCGTACCTTCGATAATGTCGTCAGCCACACCGTCGCCCGCCGTGTCGACATGGCGGGAGGCGAACTCCTGACCGAAGCCGGCAGCACCGCTGGGCTCGATGACATAGACCACATAGCCCTTGGAGGCGTAGAGCGGGAAGGGATAGTTACCACCAAAGTAGCGGCTTGTCGGAGAGCAACCGCCATAGTAGTAGACGATCATCGGGTATTTCTTCGTCGCGTCGAAGTGAGGCGGCAGATAGTAGCGGCCGTAGATGGTGTCGCCGCGCGAGCTCTTGAAGTTCCACGTCTGGCATGTCGGCAAGTCCACGTCGGCGAGCTTCGTTTGCTGATCCTCTAAGAGTGTGGACTTACCGTTGGCGGTGTTCATCGTATAGAGGCGGTCGATGTTCATCGCGCTCTGTCCGTTGTAGCAGAGCACGGGCGCCGTCTCAGCCATGTCGATGCCGCCGACATAGTCTTCGGGCGTGCGCAGTGTCTCTATCTTTCCGCTCTTCGGATCCATGCGGTAGAGGCGGCGGTAGTCGCGGTCGAGGGCGTTGAAGTATATCTTGCCGTCGTAGAGGCTCCACATTATATTCTCGATGCTCGGGTCAAAGTCCTTGGTCATCGGGCGCGTCTTGTGTGTGGTGCAGTCGATGGTGTAGAGCTGATAGTCGTACATGCTCGGCGTACGGCCCTTGGGCAGGTTTTCGCCGATGCCACCAAGGCACTCCGGAGAGCCTTTCACGGCGATCGTGCGGGCGTCGGGAGAGAAGACCGCGCTGGCGATGAAGCCGTCGCTGTCGACGAGACACTCCGGCTGCATGGTGCTCAGATCGAGACGGTAGATCGAGTTGACCGTTGTCGGGCGCTTGCTCAGACGGGCACGCGACACCATATATAATATATAGCGGGAGTCGTGTGAGATGTCGCAGAGCGACACATCGTGGTAGCCGAAGGTCAATGGTTGGGCATAACCGGTTGATAAATCGTATTTCAGCAGTTGGTTGCGGTTGCGCCATCCGGGCTGTCGGTCGTCGGGCTGAATGATCTGATGCACCTGACTGTCGTCCTTGGTACCCTCTACTTCTTTAGAGATGATGAGGTATTTACCGTTCGGTGCCATCGTCCAGCTGCCCTCAGGGAGGTTGTCGGTGAGCACCTTCTCCGCGCCGGTGACGACATCAGCCTCTATCAGCTGATTGCCGTTAACGCCCTTGCGGGTGAAGAGATAGCTGTCCTTGCCCGGCATCCAGCGCAGGTTATGGTCAGAAGCTCGCACGATGGTACCGCGGCGAAGGTCATAGATGGTGTAGAGCCAGAAAGTGTTGTTGGCCGACGTGGTCTCGTACGATGTGGTGATGGCGTAGCGTCCGTCGCTGCTGACCTGACTGCCATAGTAGTGCTTGCCGTTGAGGAAGTCAAGGAGAGTCAGCTCGCGGCGCCCGTTGTCGGAGGTAGAGAACAGCGCGTCGGCATCGCTGTCGAGACTCACCTGCAGCGAGTCGTGGTCACCGGGCTCGGTGAGATATTTGATGACGATGTCGTGGGTGGCGGGGATCAGCGTCAGCGAGCCGTCGCTCTCCTTGCCGTCGACAAAGAGTTTATAGTGCTTCATCTTTCCCACTTTCAGCGTGCCCTTGGCATAGCGGCTGTTGGTGAGGGTGAACTGGAGTAGATGGAGTGCCGTGGCAGTCTTGTCAGAGGGAGCGAAAGCACCCTGGTATACCTTGCCCTGGCGTGCTTTGGTCAGGTCGACGAAAGTACTCAGCAAGTTATCAGACTTGTAGCCCTTGCGGTCGAGGCCGATGGTATCAACCATCACGGGGCGTTGCAGGACAAAGGGACCGCTGTAGCGGAAATGGGTCACGGGACGTGTGGCGGCCTGCATAGGTTGCAGGCCGCATAGTGCCAGTCCTATCAGTGCAGTGCTCTTACTCCACAGTGCTGTGGAAGCATGATGACGGATGTTCTTCATAAATGATGTGGTTAAAACAAAAAGATCTCTCAATTCAACTGCAAACTTACATAAAATCTATGAATTCCGTGCAAAAATGCTGCAATATATTATCGAAACCCATTGTTTATTTAAAATGTTATCGCTATCTTTGCAAGGTAACAAGAGATGCATCGATTCTATTTTTTTTCTATTTCTTCTTGTAGTAGTGTGCATAGTTGAAGAAAGGCTCCGTGACTACATTCTTGCTCGATGCACGGTAGACATTGCCGTACGGGTCATGAGCACGCACGGTGATCTCTGCTGCGGGCGACGAAGGCTCGTAGTAGTAGAGATGGTTCATGATCAGATACTTATTGCTTTTTCCTACGAAATGATAGGGCACCGACACTGCGTAGCGATGGTGATAGCCCACGGCAAAGGCATCCTGCCCTTCACCGCTGAGACGCTTCATCGGATGCTCCACACCATTCTCGATGGCGTAGACCTTCCACCGCGAGTCGGCGTTGAAGACGTTGGCTACGATCACTCCTTGGTCGCGCGGCAGACTCCAGTCGGCGGCATACGACTCACCGTTGAAGTCCGTGTCTGCGTGGAAGAGCGCCATCTGCGTCATGCGGTTCCAGTGTGTGCCTTTATAATAATAGGTGTAGATCGCCGTCCCTTGGAAGCCGTAGACATAGTAGCCGTTGGGCGTACCGCAGATGTTGACGTTAGACTGCCAGATGTTTCCGCAGGCTGCCGCATGGCAATGCTCCAAGAGATGACGGCCGTGGTAATCCACCTCATGGTTCAGCGCGAAGTGAGTGTGACCGCAGAAGAGTTCATATCCTCCCTTGAACGTGTCGAGCAGAGAGAGAATCTCGGTCAGCCGCGACGACGTGAAGTGTCCCTCTTCCGTGGCGATGCCCACGGGTTCTGCGCCCTTCTTCGGTCGTGTGCCCATGGTGAGGGGGATGTGATAGCAGAGCACCACCTTCTTCTGTTTGTCCGCCAGGGCCAGATCCTGCTTGAGCCACGCCATCTGCTGGTCGGTGAGCTCGCCGGGCTGCCAATAGATGCTGCCGCGATAGAAGTGACAGTCGTTGAAACACACATAGTGCTCGTCGCCACGGTCAAACGAGTAGTCGGTGGGTCCCCAGGCCTCTTCCCATTTGCGCTTATAGAGGTCCTTACCGTCCTGGTCGTGGTTGCCGATGACGGAGAACAGTCTCATGCGTGAGGCACCGAGCGCCTTGCGGATCTTTGTCTCCAAGGTAGCGTTGAAGCCACCATAGTATTGCACGTCGTCGCCCATGCTCAGTCCGTATACGGGCAGGTCGGCAGGCAGTGCCTTCAAGGTCTGACGGACGTCGGTCATCGTCTCTTTGGAGAAGCGGGCCACATCAGTGATCTTCACGGGATTGTCGTTGGTACCTGTATAATAAGGACTATAGGCGTTGGTCACCTGCGGGTCGCCGAAGACGAGCATGGCATAGCGGCTCTCCTTACCTGTGGGCAGCGGTTTCAGTCGGAAGTCATAGACCGAGTCGGTGGGTGTGATCTGCTGATAGATGCATGCGGTGTGGTCCTTGCGGCTGTGCGTGGGCACCTCGGCCCAGTCGGGAACGGTATAGTAGACGAAGTGCGCGGCGGCATGGCGGCGCAGGGCAAAGTGGCCGAGCGAGTCGGTCTTCACGCATTCGATGCCGTCGCTGACCGTCACTGCGGCTACCGGTGTGCCGTCGGTGCGCAGCAGCGTGCCTTGTATCATCGTTGAGGGTTTGGGTTTAGGCTTCAACGGATGAGGTTTGAGCGCACGGCGCATGGTGTCGCGCACCGTGTCGGCATGGTGCTTGACAGCCGAGATCTGATGTTTGGGCTGGTCAGCGGGGTCGTCGGACTGATGCCAGGCGGTGACCACAGCGGCCACGACCACGAGGGTAGCGATGAGCGCTGCCAGGGTGAGCAATAGTGTATGTCGTTTCTCTTTCTTATCCATTATAAAACCTTTCAACCGACAAAGTTACATAATAATAACGACTTTTTGTGCTTTTATTCCGTCAATATTTCGTAACTTTGCGCTGACAAAGACATTTTGAAACACTTTATTGATTAAATAACAACTCTAAACGTTATGGAAAAGAAAGGATTATTGGAGGGTAAGACCGCGCTCATCACCGGTGCTGCCCGTGGTATCGGCAAGGCCATTGCCCTGCGTTTCGCTCAGGAAGGTGCTAACATCGCCTTCACCGACCTCGTTATCGACGAGGAGCACGGCGGTCTGGAGACCGAGCGTGAGCTCAGCGCCATGGGTGTGAAAGCCAAGGGCTACGCCAGCAACGCTGCTGACTTCGCGCAGACCGAGGCTACCGTGAAGCAGGTTGTCGCTGACTTTGGCTCTGTGGAGATCCTGGTCAACAACGCCGGTATCACCAAGGACGGACTGATGCTGCGCATGACTGAGGCACAATGGGACGCTGTCATCGCCGTGAACCTCAAGAGCGCCTTCAACTTCATCCATGCTTGTATTCCTTATATGATGCGTCAGCGCGACGGCCGTATCATCAACATGAGCTCTGTCGTCGGCGTGCATGGCAATGCCGGACAGTGCAACTACTCAGCTTCTAAGGCTGGTCTGATCGCTTTGGCCAAGAGTATCGCTCAGGAGATGGGCCCCAAGGGCATCCGTGCCAACGCCATCGCTCCGGGCTTCATCGACACTGCTATGACGCAGGCACTGCCTGAGTCCGTACGCAAGCAGTGGGTCAGCCACATCCCTGTTCGTCGTGCCGGCACGGTCAACGACATCGCTGACACGGCTGTCTATCTGGCTTCAGACCTCTCCAGCTATGTCTCCGGTCAGGTCATCCAGGTTGATGGCGGCATGAACATGTAAGTTGTGTTGTATGCAAGTCGTTTACGAGGACAATCACATCATCATCGTATATAAGGAGAGCGGAGAGATCGTGCAGGGCGACAAGACCGGCGACGAGCCTCTCTCCGAAACGGTGAAGGAATATATCAAGGAGAAGTACCATAAGCCGGGCAACGTGTTCCTCGGCGTGGTGCATCGCCTTGACCGTCCTGTGGCTGGCCTCGTCGTCTTCGCTCGCACCAGTAAGGCACTGTCACGCCTCAACGAGATGTTCCGTAAAGGCGAGGTGCACAAGACCTACTGGGCGATCACACAAAACGTACCCGCTGATGAGGCGGGTACGCTGACCAACTGGATGACACGCAACGAGAAGCAAAACAAGAGCTACGCCTACGACCATGAGGTGCCGGGGGCGAAGAAAGCGGTACTCAACTATCGTATCATCGGCCATAGCGACCGCTACCATCTCTTGGAGATCACGTTGCTCACGGGGCGTCATCATCAGATACGTTGTCAGTTGGCACATATCGACTGTCCGATTAAGGGCGATCTGAAGTACGGCGCACGCCGCAGCAATCCCGACGGCAGCATCTCGCTGCTCTCCCATCGTGTGCAGTTCATCCATCCCGTGTCCGGTAAGGAGATCGATGTAGTCTCGCCGTTGCCGGAGGATAAGCTGTGGAGAAGCCTCAACCCCTAACGTTCTCTCCGGCCTCACCCCCTAACCCCTCTCCAAAGGGAGAGGGGAGTAATTACTTTCAAGGGTGTTCAGAGGGTATAGCAATTCCCTCCCCTTGGGGAGGGTTAGGGAAGTGCTTTGAGGAAGTGCTTTGAGGAATGACTTAACAACAAACGAATGAAGGCGGGCTTAAGACCCGCCTTCACTGATTCTATGGAAGAGATGAATTAGTCATCCCATACTGATTTCTTGATGGTAGACTGATAGCCATTGTTGTTGGCATCCACATCGTCCCAGTCTTCTGTCTCAAAGGATGTATGCGACTTTGCCCATGCATCTTTTTTCTTTGTTCCCTTACTATCTCCCATCATGTCAAAGTCAAGGAGCTGTTCCGAGAGATTAAGCCTTATGCAGACTGCTTGGGGTTTGATATATGATGATTTCATAATTTACTGATGCTTAAGATTCAACTATTTTATGATCACCTTCTTGCCATTCAACACGTAGATACCAGCGTGAGTAGGACGGCCATTCAGGCGAATACCTGTCAGCGTGTAGTAGACACCTTCTTCGCCAGCGAAGTGATTAGCATTACTGATGTTGGTGATGTCCGTTGTCGTGTTATCGTCAAAGAGACCTTCGATCACATAGAACTTTGCAGGGCTTGATACTGGAATGTGCAGATAAGCCTTGTTGGCAGCCAGATTGCTGTCGTCGTTGTTTGCTACGCGATAGAAGCCCAATGTGCTTTGTTTACCATTGTCACTGTCTACGATTTTACCGTCTTTGTCGAGGTTATAGCTCACGCGAGTAAAGACGTAGTTCACACCATTGGACTCCAACTGATTGGTTTCCTCTAAAGTTCCTTTCAGCATATTACTCTCAATTTTGCTTTCTTCGCTATTTACATCCTTGACAAACAGAGGAATGGCATTCACACCATCAGTAGCCGAGCATGTAAGAATCACACCTGTTTCTTTTGGTGCAATGCTTATAGAAGAGGTCTTTGCAAGATGTGCATTGTTGTCCACTTCTTGGATAACATTTGCTTCGACCTTCTTACCATTGGTAAAGATGCCCGTGAGATCATATTTCTCGTTATGGTCACGGTATTCTGTTGCGAAACTCTTACCATTGTAGGGGTTGAACTTCTTGAAGGTACCCGTGACGCCGATCTTCTCGATGAGCGCGTTCTTTACCGTCAGGTTGATGTCAGATCCGTTACCGTCAATGATGAAAATCGTCTTGCTTTTGTATGCCTTATAAGTTTCACCGCTCAGCGTAGTGCCGTCCTTCGCGATGCTACCGTTGTTATCAACGGTTGCGAGGATATAAGCCTTGAAGCCAGACTTCACTTGCGGGATCGTCAGAACCTGATTGTCGTTGCTACCGAACTTCAGCCCTTTGCCGAGCTCAACAGTCAGTGAGTTATCCTTGTCGTGTGGCACGTCGATGCCCAAATCTTGGGTCTCAAGAATATCAGAACCATTCTCCGCCTTCTGCAAGTCATTGCCCTGGAAATAGTTCCAGCTCTTTGCGTTCAGTGTAAATGTGCCGTCAGAGTTCTTTGTCCATTCGTCGCCGGTGAAGGCATCGGCTGTTGTCTTGTTGTTGGCAAAGTCCCAAGTGAAAGGATATGCCTTTGTTACTTTTTTCTTCTCATACACTGTGACGTCGGTCATCTTGCGGTCGAACGTATATCCCTGGTTGATGCCTTCCTGAGTGATGGTGAGGATTCCCTGACCGCCGGTGATGCTCAACTCACCATTTTCTGTCATGGTAGCGTTGACATTACCCTCCTTGCGCTTTACAGAGTATTTGACGGTGCCCTTGGTGTCGTCCTCATTCTTTTTAGAATTCGACATACATGATAAAATGTGGAGAATACCTGTCTCTTGACTATACTTGACGGTTGTGCTACCTGAATATACTATAGGGTTAGCGTAATCCGTTTTATCTTTTTCGATTAAGCGCAAGTCTGTCTGCAGGTTTCCGTCAGTCATTATATCCTTCTCGTCTGCGACCTTGATGTCGTAGATATCCGTCCATCCCTCATCTGTCTGCGTGAAGGTGACGTCACCATCATTCTCAACAATGAAGAACTCATAGCCATAATCACCACCTTTATTATTATGACGTGAAGGAACACCGACATTGAATTTTGTTTTTATTTCCTTTCCGTTGAGGTCTGTGACATTAGTTGCCTGAATGTGATCTCCCGTTGCTGTAGAATATCTGCACCATTTGATGCGGATATACTGTCCTTTCTTCAGATTTGGAATTGTCAGCTTGGAGTCTTTATAGATAGATAACAGACTGACGTCACTTACCTTGTCATAGGTAAGCGCAAGCTGCTGATCGAGTGAAAGACCATCAAAGGTGACATCTTCTGACCAATCTTGGATGAGTGAGCCCATGCCATTTGCAACTGTAGTGACCAACAGACCTGATGTGGCCGGAATGTAAAAAGCATTTGTTCCGTCTATTGCGGAACCGTTGGACATCACCGGCACATTGATATAGGTGAGCTCTCTACTGGTCGGGTCGTATTGGCGGGCCTTATAGGTGACAGCCCAATCAGTGGTGTTTCCTTTCAGCTTATCCAACTTAATGTTGTCATAGCGGAAGTCCCACTCATGAGATTTGTAAGGTACAGTGATCACGTAGCTATTACTTGAACCATCGCTCCGAGAAGCTGTAACAAGGATGGCACCGCCATCACCCGACCAAGTGACTTTACCACTGTTATCGACAGTAACGTTTTTCAAATCAGCACTGTATTTAACCGTGTACTTGGTCGTATTGTCACTTCCTATAACAGCTTGCGTGTAGCTCTTCTCAGATGATTTAGCTACATATTTTCCGTCTTTAAAATAGAAGTTAGACTGGAATGAGAAGCTATGGAGGCAGAAGATATCGTAGTTTTTTTCATCTGTCGGTACATAGAGATAGTAAGTCTTTCCGGCTTCAAGCGTGAAAGTTCCGGTTGCTTCTTTATAGTCTGCTTGATAGGTTATCGTAGCCTTTGATACTTCGTCTTTACCTAAATATAGCTTTGCAGCGTTTTTGCCCCCCCCATTTGAGTCAAAAGCGCCCTTTACTGTAAGTGTTCCTGATACAGTGGGCGTAAAGGCATAGAATGTACCCATCGTTGGCAGACCTGTTTTGGAATTAACGTAAACATGGATAAAGCCTCCTGCATCCAGATTGGTAATAGCCATATAGTTACTCGTTCCCAAAGTGCGGATCATGGAAGTCTCGGTGCTTGCGCCAATCTGCATTTTGATGAAGGGAATATCCTGGATAAGTTTACCGTTGATCTTACCGGTACTTGCAGCAGTACAGGTGTTGCCTGAAGTAGTGAATTGTGCCCCTGCCGTGTTGATCAGAAGCGTATAATAGCCGGTGATGCCCTTCCCATCTGTGGCTTGAATGGTCGCCAAGCCCGTGTTGACAAAGCGGATCCAACCATTGGCATCTACTTGCGCAATATTTGTATTTAAACTTTTGTATGTCACATTTCCACTTGCGTTTGTGGGCTTCTGTGCCTGCATACCTAATGTGAGCAGGTCTCCAGTATCTTGACTTTTGTCAAAAGTCAATGAGCTGTTTGGTGAGTAAGTGACAGAAATGGTGTTGATGGAACTCTCGTTGGACTTACCATCTTCGCGATTGTCGGCAGAGATAGTTACCGACGAGGCACTGCCAGTCCATGTAGCAGTTCCTTCTGTCCATGTACCGGGGGTAACAGAGAATTTCATCGTCTTGGTGCGCCCAGCAGCAAAGCCGATGACGATCTTGGTGATGTTTCCGCTTTGAGAGGAGACAGTAAGCCCGGAGCCAGTCGTCATCTTGACGTATGCGTCCTGATAACTTGTCCCGGATCCCGTAAATTTAAACGTGATGTCGCCTACCGTAGTGGAGGCTTCACCCGTAGTTTGGGAAAGTTTCTGAGTGATAGTCAGAGCTACCTCATCGGCAAATAGCCGCGGCATGATGCTCAGCAAGAGCACCATAAGGAGTAGTAATCTTTTCATTTCTACGTTCGTTTGGACGACTCTTCATGCCGACGCATGAAAGAGAAGTCTTTTTTCAAGATGTTATATTATATTTTATGTTTGTTTTTACCACCTGCTCTCCTTCTCAGAAAAGCGTGCAGAGCATTATAAGCCATTACTGGCCTTTGTGTATCATTTCAGCAATATGAAGTTGAGCATTCAACGTGTTACTGTTGTGCTGATTAGCTACAAAATGCCTCGTTAGGATAATCTTCTGCAAAGTTACAAAAAAGATTTTGTGTAAGGTCCAATTAAAGCTATTTTCTTCTTAAGTTAGCCCTTAAAAGTTTTTAATGTGATGAATTGAGTAAATATCACTTGCTTCCGTCATAGGCGGAAATAACAATGCGGATGCGGTGACAGGGTAGGGGCGGCCCGCCGTGGCCGCCCTAACGTGCTTGACGGTAATATTTAATATGTGCCCTGCGGGATTAGGGCGGCCACGGTGGGCCGCCCCTACTGCGTCACCGTATCCGTGTTATCAGCAAATACAAGAAGATATTCTCGATATTCGGTTATATTCTTGATACCATCGAAGATGGTGCGTTAAAAGAAAAAACGAAACCTTGGAACGTGGGGTTGCGTTAGCCCTTTGTGTCCTTTGCGGCTTTGCGAAATGAAACTTACAACGTTGTCTTTGGTGTTAACGCTCCACTTCGTGGAATAAAGAGTATGAACGAATATAAAGTTCAATGACGAAAACAAAAAACACCGGACTACATCGGGTAAGAGCGAAATGCTCTTGCGACGTGTAGTCCGGTGTTGTCGTTATAGAGGCCGGCATTTGTCGCCGGGCACAAGACTATATCTGTTTTTACTCAAACGGATTCTCGGTCGGGTAAGGCAGGCTCTTGGGCTGGTTGTAAGCCACATCTTGTACGCCCATGTACTTCAGGAAGTTGAAGAGATACTTGCCCACGTGAGCGAAGGCGACGGCACCGTGGTGAGGATAGTGCTTCTCGATGAGTACGTGACGATAGAAGCGGCCCATCTCAGGAATAGCGAAGACGCCGATGCCACCGAAGGAACGTGTCGGCACGTTGAGTACCTCACCCTCAGCGATGTATGCACGGAGCACACCCTCGGAGTCGCACTGTACGCGGTAGAAGGTGATCTCGCCCGGAGCGATGTCGCCCTCCAGTGTGCCACGTGTGAAGTCGGGCTTGCCGCCGTTCTCGAGCAGACGGTTCTGGATGAGCTGGTACTTGATGGCACGTCCGGCGCACATCTTGCAGGATGGCGTGTTGCCGCAGTGGAAGCCCATGAAGGTGTCGGTGAGCTTGTAGTTGTACTTGCCGACGATGTCCTCGTCGTAAATATACTGAGGTACCGAGTTGTTGATGTCGAGCAGGGTGACGGTGTCGTCGCTCAGGCACATGCCAATGTACTCAGAGAGGGCGCCGTAGATGTCCACCTCGCAGGCCACGGGGATGCCACGGCTCACCAGGCGTGAGTTGACATAGCAGGGCTCGAAGCCGAACTGGCTTGGGAAGGCAGGCCAGCACTTGTCGGCGAAGGCCACATACTTGCGGGAGCCCTTGTGCTGCTCAGCCCAGTCGAGCAGTGTCAGCTCAAACTGTGCCATGCGGCGGCTGAGGTCGGGATAGTACTTACCCTCGCCCATCTCGGCAGCCATGTCCTTGCAGACGTCGTCGATGCGCGGGTCGTTCTCGTGAGCCTTGTAAGCCACGAGCAGGTCGAGCTCAGAGTTTTCCTCGATCTCCACGCCGAGTTCATAGAGTCCCTTGATAGGAGCGTTGCAGGCGAAGAAGTCCTGAGGACGCGGACCGAAGGTGATGATCTTCAAACCCTTCAGGCCGATGACGGCACGGGCCACGGGCACGAAGTCTGCGATCATCTTGGCGATGTCCTCGGCAGTGCCCACGGGATAGGCGGGGATGTAGCCCTTGAGGTGACGCATGGCGAGGTTGTAGCTGCAGTTGAGCATACCGCAATAAGCGTCGCCGCGGCCGTTGATCATGTCGCCGTCGCCCTCAGCGGCAGAGACGAACATGCAAGGGCCATGGAACTTCTTGGCGATGAGTGTCTCGGGAGTCTCCGGTCCGAAGTTGCCAAGGAACACGACGAGGGCGTTGCAGCCAGCCTCGCGCACCTCTTTAATGGCTTTGAGCATATCCTGCTCGTTCTCTACTGTCGTCGGGCAGTCATATATCTCGCCCTTATAAGCCTTCACGATGTTCTCGCGACGCTTGGTGGAAAGGGCGATAGGGAAACAGTCACGGCTGACGGCGATGATGCCGAGCTTCACCTGGGGAATGTTGTTGCTTTGCATAATCTTTTTGTTTAGTTGATTTTGGTGTTATTAGTTGTTGTCTTTATTTCTATTGATTGCTTGTTTCGCATTACGGTGACAAAGATACACTTTTTCTTTGTAACAACAAAGGGATGATATAAAAGATAAAGTTTTTGAAACGAAACATAACATAAAAAATAACAAAGAAAGGGTGCGTCGGCATTGGACGCACCCTATATATAATTAAGGTGTAGTGTCACCTTATCGTTAGGGTATCACCTTGAAGCGGATGCGGAAGGTGTGAGTCTGCTCGTCCCAGTTGGTGCCGAGAATCTCGAAGCGACCAATCTGTGAGGTAGAGCGCACATGTTTGCCGATACATGGACAGACATCGAAGCCGCCGATGCGCACGAGACGGATCGTCTGTGAGGCATCTTCCGGCAAGCGGTCGAGGTTCACGCCCTCAGGCACATGGTTGCGATCCACGTCCTCGTAGGTCACGGGCAGGTCCTCCTCGATGAGCTCGTTCATCTTGTCACCGATCGCCTTCTCCTCCTGTCGCGACGGTTTATGGTCGAGGTGATAGCTGATCTTGCTTTTCTTTCGTTCGATATGGGCGTTGCGTGAACGCTCGCATCCAAACATGCGGATCATCACCTGGTTGAGCAGGTGCTCGGCAGTGTGTGCCGGCGGGAACTCATCCTTGTTGTGCACATTGAGCAGATAAGGTGTCTCTTCCATCTTGATGCTGAATTTATAGATACGTCCTGTATAGGGTCTGAGATCCATGTCCACGGCTCCGTCTCTCTTCAACTCGATGTCCATCTCCTGTCCTGTGAGCAAGTCGATGGCGCGCACCTCCTTTTCCGGCAGTCCGAGGAAGTCGAAAGCGTGGGCCGGGATGTTCACGCTGGTGTTGACGCGGTCGGCTCCAAAGTTCACCACCACGAGCAGCACTTCATCCTCGAACTTACGCAGGAAGGCGAACTCATGGCGGGGATTGAACTTCCAGGTCTGTGGGTTGACATACATCAGATCGAAGAACTCACCCTCGCGCACAGCAGCCTCGCGGTTGGCGATATGCAGGATCTGCTGGTATTTCAGTTGCAGGTGCATCTCGTCCTGCGTGAGATGACGGCGGTCGAAATAGCCGCGGCGGATGGTGTCTATGCACCAGTAGTCGAAGATCGTCGTACGGCCATCACACCCCGAGAAGCCTTCGGCATCCATCCCACGTTCGCCGAGCTCCTGTCCGGAATAGACCATGAAAGGATTACTGCCCATGAGTGCGGCGACGATGATTGCCGGAATGGCTTTTATACCGTTTCCGCAGAAGAAATCACTGGCAATGCGCTGCTCGTCGTGGTTCTCCAGGAAGTAGAGCATGTGTGGGCGGATGTCGTCAATGTGCTGCCAGTAGTAGGTGATGCTGCTTGCAGGGCGGCGGTCGCAGATGACGTCGCGCAGACAGTCGTACATGCCCACCTTGTCGTAGAGATAGTCAAATCCTGACTGTATGTAGGTGCGATACAGGTTGGTGTCGTATACCTCTCCGATGAAGACGACACGTGGATAGCGCTCCTTGACGATGCGGGTGGCGTAGGCCCAGAAGGCCGGCGGCACCATCTCCGCCATGTCGCAGCGGAAGCCGTCGATGCCTTTCGAAGCCCAGTAGAGCAGGATGTCGGTCATCTTCACCCATGTGTTGGGCACTGGATCGAAGTGATAGCTGCGCCCTCCGGCATCGCAGTAGTCGATGCCATAGTTGAGTTTCACGGTCTCGTACCAGTCGTTGCGCCCCGGACAGTTGTCGAAGCGGTCGTTGCCGGTACACTTGGCGGGGTTCTCGACATAAGGTTCTTCACCTTCCTTAGGCTGCACCGGTGAGACGAAAGGCTGCCCGGGACAGTAGTAGAAGTTGTTGATGGGCGAGAAGTGCTTGCCCGTGTCGTCGTCCTCACCGAGGTCGCGCACGCCTTCTGGTTTCATGATCGAGTGGTACTCGCGTGCCACATGGTTGGGTACGAAGTCGATGATGACCTTCATGCCGGCCTGGTGTGTGCGGTCGACGAGCTGTTGGAACTCGTTCATGCGCTGGTCGATGTCGTCGGCCAGATCCGGATCGATGTCGTAGTAGTCAGTGATGGCGTAGGGCGATCCCGCCACGCCCTTCACCACAGAAGGGTGCTGGCGCGGTATGCCATGCTTGCTGTAGTCCGTCGCGGTGGCGTGGCGGATGACACCCGTATACCACATATGGGTGAAGCCCATGTCGTGGATGCGGCGTAGCCGTTCCGCGTCGAAGTCGCTCATCTTTCCCGTCCCGTTGGCGCGCAGCGTGCCGTTGGGAACGCGGGCCGTGTTGCGGTTGCCAAAGAGACGGGTAAAGACTTGGTAAATGATGATTTTTCTCTTCATCCAATCATTTGTGTTTCACACTGTCAGATGCTTATTCGAGGCCGGTGGCCTTGACATTCTTGTCGATGCGGCCAATCATTCCGCGCAGAGCCTTTCCCGGTCCGCACTCTACGAACTCGTCGGCGCCGTCGGCGATCATGTTCTGCACAGACTTGGTCCAGCGCACTGAACTGGTGAGCTGAGCGATAAGGTTCTGCTTGATCTCCTCAGGATCGGTGTGCGGCATAGCGTCGACATTCTGATAGACGGGGCATACCGGCTTAGCGAACTGCGTCTTCTCGATGGCAGCCTGCAGCTCTTCCTTAGCGGGCTGCATGAGAGGAGAGTGGAAAGCGCCGCCGACCTTCAGAGGCAGGGCACGCTTGGCACCGGCAGCCTTCAGCTTGTCGCAAGCGACGAGGATGCCCTCTTTGTCGCCGGAGATGACGAGCTGGCCCGGGCAGTTGAAGTTGGCGGGCACCACGGTGTGGCCTTCCTTGCTGACCTCAGCGCAAATCTCCTCTACCTTCTCGTCGGGGAGCGCGATGATGGCAGCCATCGTGCCGGGATTGGCCTCGCAGGCTTTCTGCATGGCGTTGGCACGGGCAGCGACGAGACGCAGACCGTCCTCGAAGCTCAGCGCGCCGGCAGCCACGAGAGCGGAGAACTCACCGAGGGAGTGACCGGCCACCATGGCGGGCTTGAAGTCGTCGCCGAGGCACAGTGCCGAGATGACGCTATGGAGGAAGACGGCAGGCTGTGTGACCTTGGTCTCCTTGAGCTGCTCATCAGTACCGGCGAACATCACGTCGGTGATCTTGAATCCGAGTATCTCGTCGGCCTGATCAAATAGTTTTTTAGCTAACGCGTTGTTGTCGTAGAGGTCTTTGCCCATGCCTACGAACTGGGAACCCTGTCCGGGAAAAACAAATGCTTTCATCTTCTTTAGTGTATATTCTTATTAATGATACGTTCTGATATCCAGTACGAAAGACAGCCGAAAGACTATCCGCTCACGGTGTTTTCTACTGTAATATGCAAATTTACATAAAAAAAGTAAGAATAGGAACTCCAGCGGCTAAAAAGTGAAGGTGCTTAACCGTATTTATAGTTTTAGAGGTAGCATATCGCATTATGGATTCCGGTGGAGAATTCCTTTTTATTTCTTCACCATCCTGCATCCGTTGGCGATAGAGACGCCGGCGGGCAACTGGTCGGACGCGCCCTGCTTCTTCACGGTTGTAGATGCGCTGCTTCTTCATAAGTACGTCAGCTGTCTTGAAACAGATTGACAAAAGTGCTTCATCGTGAGCGAACATTTTAGAGAAAGATTTTTGAGAGAAATCAGAAAATGGCTGGGTGAAAACAACAATAGATCGAGGTCACGTTGTCAAAGTACCTTTCTGATGCTATCAAAGTACCTTTCTGATCTGGTCAAAGTGCCTTTCTGACCAGATCATCTTACCGAGATGATAGCATCAGAAAGGCTTTCTGACAAGCAAAATCAGCGAAAATTCATGGTAAACCCTTGTGTTTTTTGGAGAAGAAAACGCTTTGGATTTGTAATCTTCTAAGTACCAGTTAATTATAGAAACACCCTCAAAATTCGCGAAATTGAGAGCAACATAGGTGTTGGTTCAGAAAATCGCAAGGAAAACGGCGCAAAAATGTCAGTTTATTCAACAAAGAAGAGGTCGGTGATATGCGTTAAAGGAGAAGAGCCGCAAAGGAACAGGTGGTGACGATATACCCAACTGAAACACGAGGGACGTGGGAGATTGCACATTCTGTCAGTTCAACCTCCGAGGCTGTGACTTCTGCATATGACATCTGCGCGGACAGTGACGAACCTTAGCGGGAGGAAGCCTCTTGCCTTTATTATCGTTGATAGCACCCAATGGATTTCATTGGGTGCTGGCATCATTCTGCCTTGTCGTATTTCTTACGGATCAGCTTTATCTCATGGATCAGCTCAGCGTAGTGGAGGGTGTTGAGGCTGGTCGGGGAGAGAGACGACTGTTGTTTGCGGCAGAATGATTCCACGGTGTCGAGATGCTGAAGCAGGAAGAGACGGGCATCGGAGTTGGAGGCATTGAGGCTGAACGCGCTCTTGTCCTTCGACGGATCCGCGTTGATGTCCTGGTTGAGCGTGTTGACGTACGCGCGCTCCAACTGACGGCGGTAGTAGTCCTGCTTGTCGCCTTCCTTGCCCAGCGGTTTCCACACAGCGTGGAAGAGGTCGGTGAGGTATTCCTGTACGGGATAGGGCTTGAGCGCACGCTGGCTCTTCTTGTACTGGTTGGCCACCATACCCGACGAGAGCAGGTAGGAGACGAGCGTACGGGCGCGGTTCACGATCTCGTCCTCAGCGTCAAGGTTGAGTTTCGTACAGATGCTCGTGGGATAGAGCCACAGCGGAGCCTCGAAGACATTGCGGGCGCACCAGTCGATGGCTTCCTTCTGCACGTCGCGCGGAACGACTTCCGTGGCGGGCATGCCGGGTATCGTGTTGGTATAGATGCCGCCGATGTTGCGCTGCACATGGAGACAATAACGGGCAAACTGTGCGCGCACGGACTGATGCATCTCCTCCAAGTCGTCGTACTGGCCGTCGGGTTGTGCCGTCCACTTCTCAAGATTGGCGATCACACGTTTCAAGTTCCTGATGCCATAGTCGCTGGCTTTCATGTTGTCGTCGCCGATACTCTCGGTCTGGCTGCGCGGATCCTGACCACGTCCCTCGTCACTGCAGTAGGCCAGACGGTGGTCACGGCTGAGCGCCTCGCTGACCTCCGTGCGCAGCTGCTTGGCTTCCTTCCATGGATCCTTGAATTCCGGGCGATACTGATAGCCCCATTTGATGGCCCACTTGTCGTAGACATTGATGCGGGGGAACAGTCCGCGCTCCGACACGCCGTCCTCGGGCTGGGCCACATAGTTGAAGCGGGCATAGTCCATGATGCTCACCGTGTGGCCGTTGGCCTCCACCCACTTCTTGTCGCGAAGCTTTTCCACGGGTGTGGCGCTGCTGGCGATCATGTTGTGGCGCAGGCCCAGCGTGTGACCTACCTCGTGGGAAGAGACGAAGCGGATAAGCTCGCCCATGAGTTTGTCAGGCAGTTGCATGGTCTGGGCGCGCTTGTCGAGCGGTCCGCACTGGGTGATATACCATTTGCGTACCAGGTTCATCACGTTGTGGTACCAGCAGATGTGGCTCTCGATGATCTCGCCGCTGCGCGGGTCAACGATGCGCGGGCCGTAGGCGTTCTCAGTCTCGGAAGGCAGATAGCGCAGGAAGCAGTATTGCGCGTCATCAGGACTGATGTCACTGCCTTTGGGTATTTCCCGGGCAACGATGGCGTTTTTGAACCCGGCAGCCTCAAAGGCAGCGTTCCAGTCGTTGATGCCGGCGATGAGATAGGGCACCCATTTCTTCGGCGTGGCCGGGTCGATGTAGTAGACGATCTGCTTTTTCGGTACCACGAGTTTCCCCTGCTTATAGGCCTTGGGATCCTTCGGCTCCAGGCGATAGCGGCTGATGATGGCGTAGCCCTTGGAGGGGGCGCCGTCTGAGAAGCGGGTCTGACGGGTCTCGAAGTAGCCGACACGGTCGTCGGCGATGCGGGGCTGCATCGGCTTCTCGGGCAGAAGTACGATGCTCGTATTCATGCCAAAGGTGACAAAGCCGGTCTTTGATGCCGGCATCTTGCCGTCGGGACAGCTATAGGTGCGCAGCGTCCTCACCTCCACGTTGATGGGATAGACCGTCATCGTGTCGACAAAGCTGCGGTCAGACTGCAAAGCCGTGACGTTGACGATCTTGCGGTCGGACGACGAGAGTCCGAAGATGTTGTTGTCCTGGACAAAGAACTTACCCACCTCCACGAGCATGTCGCCGGTCTTTGGATTCTTGCCGATGATGTCGAACTTCGCCACGATGGGATCGATGGTTGACTTTTCAACGAGTTGCGCCATCTGTTCCTTTTCGTCAGCAATCTGTGTCTTGGCATAGGCACGGAGCAGAAGCGTCTTGTCGTCACGTTTCTCGAAATAGATGGTGCTGTGGTTGACCTCCTCGCCGGGCAGCTCCTTGAAGGCTTGCGGCACCGAGGTGAAGCGCGTCACGGCTAAGAGCATGCGGTCGGTGATGCTCTGTGGTACCTCGAAATACCATTTGTCCTCGATATGTCGGACGGTGAAGAGACCGCTATGCACCGATCCGCCTTTCTTCACGAGTTTGTCGTAGGCATTTTCCTTCTTGGCTGCTGTGGTGTCTTTCTTTGCTTTGTCCGCTGACTTCTTTTTCGTGGTCGAGTCGTTGTGAACGGTAGAGTCTGTGCGCGTCACGCTGATATTGGCGTCATCGAAACGGCCGATGCTACTGTGAGCGTTGGCCGGCAGACCGAAGGCAAAGGCCAGGGCAGCACTGAGCGTCAGTTGTCTGAAGTTGATGTTCATATTGTTGTGCATTTAAATCTATGGAAGGAGAATGGTAATGTTGGGATTAGTCTGGTAAGGATCTCAAAGAAAGTTGAGATTGTTTGTGGTAGTATGATGCAGGCATCATACTTTTACTTTAGACCCGCAAAGGTAAGCATAATATTTGAGATATCGAACACGGAAAAGGACTTTTTGCGTATGGGGAAAGCAATTCTGCCAAATCATCTCACACTGAGACATGTGGGGCACAAGACTTGGGAATTTGTCTTTGCGCCCTTTGCGGCTTTGCGAGAGGAAGACAGAATCGTTTCGTGTGAGTCGTGTCTTGGGTATCTCTCCCAAAGGGGCTAAGGCCGCCAAGGTTGCGCAAAGAATTAATAATTAGACGCCTAAGCCCTCACAAACACAATCAAGGCTCCCCGTAATCACTACGGAGAGCCTCAGGAATCATTAAAATCATCTGCCTTACTGAAAAGAAGTAAGTACAGCGAACCTACATAACATCTTGTAACCTAACTTTACACTTTTAAAAACCTAAACTTATAGCATTATTATGGTAACCATCCATTTTAGGCCGCCTTTTCTATAAGCTGTAAATTTTCGACCTTT
>CAVKHS010000008.1:0-114987 GCA_963656095.1 Paratractidigestivibacter sp. | reverse complement strand
ATTTAAATGTTGAGTGATATCAGCATAAAACAATTTTGGCTTATTAAAATCCTCCCAATAACTGATGCTATCCTGAGTCTCAAACCATTTGTTAGATGTTTTTTTGCGTGCCTTCTCTTTCTTTCCACTTATGATAACTTCATTTCCATCTATCACGACTATTTTACCTGTTTGTGCGAGTTTCTGATGACAAAACTCTGCAAGATATTCATTAGCAATATCGTCACATTTGCTACTTCGTAAATAGCTATCTGCATAGCTAAGAAGATATTTTTTCACTGCTGGATATTGTTCTATGTCATAATTACGTGATGGGAAAGTGGCAATAAGATATACCCCCGCCCACTCATAGCCATATCTCTTGATATCTCTGCCACGAAGAATCGGTCGAATAAGTTCCTCGGTTCTCTGGCGCTCGTCGGCATCTTTGCAGTTGGAAAGAATCTCGTTTCTTTTCTCTGTGGATACAATGAAGGCTTCGTTACAGCCTGTTTTAATCCCATAATTTATTTTTATATCCCAATCTTTGAGTGGTGTCCCCACCGCCTCAATTTTACGCTTGATGCTTTGCTCAATAGGCGAGAGGACAACCCAACTGTCTGAAGAGCTGAAATCACAAATCGTATGCTGTTGCCGCACAAAATCGCTCAAATTATTGATGCTATCTTTGCCCTGATCTTTGGTAACAGAGCAAATTGTATTATGCTTATTAGTTGACTTTTCAAAAAGAAGAATATTAGTATCTACAGTAGCGCTATCAAAGATCTTTACGCCGGCAAAGTCAACCAATAGCATCGGATTGGTGTTATGAGCAAAGAAATCTCTTATCTTTTCACCATATCCTGCACGCATCCATTTGTTGGATGTGATGTAGCACAAATGTCCATTGTTGTGTAGTAGCTTCCAACCACATTCGTAAAAAAGACAATAAATATCACCTGTACGAACGAATGTGGAGAATCTGCAGTCCTTATACATTCGTGCCAACTCTCCCCCATTGTTTTGAAGCTGGATGTACGGTGGGTTCCCGATTACGATGTCAAAGCCCTCTTTTGAGGGTCGGCTGAAGACATCATTGAACATCATATGCCAGTCGAAAAAAGGAAGAACCATTTCGGCTCTTTCTTTACGGCTGACTGTCTCATCAAGAAGTTGTTCCTTGATGTGCAGGCATTCTTGAAGCATATCCATGCGCTCTTTGGGGAAGACTGCAACCATCGCGGCCTTCTTCTCTTTAGTAGTACCAAAGCTTAAAGTGCTCTGGATTGTGTTGTTTGCTCTTGTGAAAGAATCAAACTCGTATTGCAGTTGGGCTATTATCGACTCCACAATAATAAGTTTGATTTTTATCTGAATCAACAGCTTTTCTTCTCCCTCTGCGTTGAACAGCTTCTTCTGAACTTGTGCCAGTCTGGTCATGTTCAAATTTAAAGCAGCAGTACTGCCTTTTGCATGACCATGGATATCGAGGTCGACATATTGTCCACGGAAAGTAGTGAGCAAAGAGTTGCCCTGCATAATCTTGTAGTCAAGATTAGGCAAAGTCTCCGGTGTCTTTTCATCAACAATCAGAGACAGCCAGAAGCGGAGACGGGCTATTTCCACCGCACCTTTCTCAATGTCTACGCCATAGATATTGTTTTGAATGATTTCCCGCTTGATTTGCGCTGCGTCAGACACATCTTCCAGCACGCTACGGCAGAGGAATATCTCTTTCAGCATGCCCATGGGGAAAGCGCCTGAACCGATGGCTGGATCGCAGATTTTCACTTCTTTCAGGCGGTCATCGATTCGGCCTTTTATTGGCTCTATAGTATCAATTTCTTGTGTTTCAACGAAGTGGCGGATACTCTCTTGCTGCTTTTTGTCTTTATAATCCGTTTGCAGATAGGCAATAAGGCTTTCACGGCACATATAATGTACCACTTCCTTCGGTGTGTAGTAAGCGCCCTTGTCCTTGTTGTCCTCCAGCAGGTTTTCGAAAATGCGGCTTAGCATCTCCGGATCGATGCCCACTTGCGCGTCGTCTGGGTCATTCTCATCAACCGTGAAGTTGTATTCGCTGAAGAACTGCAACAGATTGGCGAATAGCTCTTTGGGGAAACGAGAAGGAATGCGGTCGTCCTCGTTGCGTTCAAATAGTCCTCCATTGAGATAAGGAATCCGAACTTTGCCTAACACGCCTGTGTCGAAGAGATAATCGTCATCCTTGCGGTCCGTGTCGATAGCGTTGAACAATGGCTCGAGAACCGCATCCAGGAAATCATCCTTTTGTTGCTCTGAAGCCTGTAAGAAGAGTTGGCGCATGAAGTCAAAATTGCCCTTTCCACTATTCCAGTCTTGCCCAGCTGGCACGCCGAGCCATCCCTTCTTTTGCACAAAGTGTAAGAATGTGATGCGACCAAGCAATCGCTTCACATAATCGCGAATGCGCTTGTCGTTGTGGTCAAAGCGGGCATAAAACTCCTTGTCGTTGTCTGTGTTGACAACCTTTTCCACCCACTTGTTGCCTTCTTTCCGATAGGCTTTTCCCGTGATATAGCTAACGAAATTCTCGTAGTAATTTTTGTATCTTTTGAAGAATTCATTTGATAGAGCTTCTACAGAGAACGCTTTTTCAAGTGCCTCTTCATTTATACTTCCATGGAGCTCGTAGAGCTCATGGAAATTGATAGCCGCTGTCAGACAGGACTGTTTAGGCCCTAACAAAAAGGTATAACGCTTGGCACTCGTGGAAGTCGAGTCTTTATCCCCCTTGTGCATGAAAGAAAAGCGCCAGTCCCAGTCAGGCATGTCTTGATAGTGAAAAAGCATGAAAGCGCAAGAGTATGGCCCCATCATCTGGCGGACGAGTTTCTGTATGCCTTGTCTGTTGCGTTCCATTCTTACACGGTCAGAAACGGTGATGTCGAAAATGACCAACGGCTCTACGTCGATGTACATAGACCCCACCTGTTTGACACTTTCTACACCAGTAGCGAGTGCCAGGCTCTTTTTTGAAGAATCTTCCTCCAGCCATTCTTTATCATAATCGTCCTCATAATCGTCTTGCCCAAAGATTGGAAAGATGATATGCTCGACAAAGGACTTGCTGCCTTGGTAAGGGCTATGTAGGAATTTTTTCAGTTCTTCTATTTCCATAATCTCATTCTTTGATGGTGCCTAATTCAATCATAGGTTCCCCCTGTCGTTTTTCTACATTGGCAACGAGTTTGCCAATTTCTCTTTCAATGACCATGTCGATGTCTTCCTGATTCAATTTGAAAAGATTTTGCTGATTATTATTAAGTTCCTCATCTATGAGTAATACCTTCCGAATCACGTCGATGCTGCCTTTGTCAACGAACCGCCGTGCGGCTTTGAGTAACGACTTAGACTTAGAAGAGAGACTCTTGTTGTGATAGAGGTCTACAATGACCGTCAATGCTTGGGTGCGTTTGTCACCTGCTCTTGACTTATTAATCCTAACGAAATAACGGTTGTACGCATTAATTGCCTCACGTGATATCTTATCCCAATTTGAGGGCAGTGGCATGCCTTGCTGGTTTTCGGGCACACGCATATCCTCCAACAAATCGAGTGTTGAGATAATCTCAGATTTGTATTGTTCGTCTTCTTGTCTGACACGAATGGCAAGACGGGCTGATTTTGGAGCCTTTATAAGGAAATATGCAGTTCCGCTTTGAGCCTGAGCAATCTCCCAATTGCCATTGGCCTGTGCTATCTGTTCATACCGTTCAGGATGAGCTTCCCGATATTCCTTTAGTTCATGCACATACTTCTCCAGCGGAGACTCTTCACCCTCTACCGCTTTCTTGATGTCGAAGTGGCGCACCGTCTCGTCCTCTGTAAAAATCTTACTGTCCTCTCCGAACAAGTTATGGAACGACTGCAATTTTGTATAAGCTTTACGAACCAGTTGTATCTCTGCATCGCCCTGTGCACTTGGCATGAAGTTGTATACATAGACGAAAGGCTCCTTTGATCCAATGCGGTTGACGCGTCCAATGCGTTGCATCAGCCTTGTGGCATTCCACGGTGTGTCGTAGTTGAGGATGACATTAGCTCGATGCAGATTGACACCCTCTGCCAACACCTCTGTAGTTATGATGACATCATAGTCGTCTTTCCATTCTCCCTCGTAGTTGGCATCAAAATTCGCTTCTATCTCTTGTTCCTTTTCATCGCGGTTGGCTGCCGTGATGACGAGTGGTCTGTGTTTTTTGGCCTTGACAGCCTGACTCAAAGCTTTCACCGTGTCAATGGCTTCAGTGAAGATGACAAGCTTGCCGGAGGTGTTCTTTTGAGGGTTGAACAGCTCAGGTTCAAGACTTTCCTTAAAAGCATCGAACTTCGGGTCTTCCGAATTAACACTCCAGCGATCGAAGAGATCTTTCATGATTTGGTAGTCCTTCTTCAGCAGCTTGATGTACTCCGGTTTGAAGTCTTTGCGCTTGTATTCGGCATTCTGCCCCCTGTCATTACGCCCTTGCTCGTTGAGTCTCTTTATTTTCGCACGGATATCCTCCACGCAATCAGTGAAAGTGACGGTCTTGCCACTCTGCCTGGATTTAGCTTCAAAGTCAAGTTCCTTGTTGACATCTATTTGTGGGCAAACGAATATCGTATCGTTATCCCACATGTTGATCATGTTTTCTGTATAACGGCGAAGGTTCTTCAGCGATTGCCGGAAAGCTGTGAACGAACTTTCCAAACGCTTGACGAGCAATATCTGCATGATAGTAGATAACTGCTTGGCAACATCAGTGACAGTACGATTGCCACGTCCTTTGTGCTTTTGTTCGTTTGCCGGGTCTACGAAGTACTCAATAATCCGATAGCGATAATATCTCAGCCAATTGTCAAACTGAAGCTTATCCACTTCAGAAGGTGCTATGATGCGCATTGTATCAGAGAAAAGTCCAGCCAACTCATCGTCCATAATGTATTTCAAATCGATGGGGCCGACAATCTTGGGGAAAACAATGCCTTGTTGCTTCATGTCCTCCTTATAATACTTTTCAATATCAGTACGTGTGCGTCTTTCGAGGATATCCGTCAAGATGCAATCGCGTATTCTTTTCGACAAGTTGTCAAGGCGTTGACGACGTTCCTCATCAGATATGCCGCTTCTTCTGTCAATCAGAAACTCATATTCACGACTGACATCACCGAAGAATCTGTCAAGGTCGCCTCCCTCTGCTTTCTTTAGTGTACTGCTATTATGGTTGCGCTCGAACAGATATATTTGGTTCTTCAAATCGTTAGGACGATTGTTCTGTGGCGTTGCAGATAGCAAACCTATATAGGGGAACACACCTGTGTTGGCACCAATACTTTGTATTAGCTCATCAAGCGATTGATACATCAAAGTGTTGCTATTGCGGAACTTGTGGCTCTCATCGATGATAATAAGACCATAGTTTTTGTATTGCAACACCCCTTCGAACTCGCCACTGTCTCCGCTATCATCATCTTCTTCTTCATCTCCTTCTAAGCTTTCAATCCTGCCTGTGGTAATGAAGTCAATACAAGGAGCGATTTTGTCATCGGACTCCTTGTCGAAAAGCGCAATGGCCTTTTTCCATCCCGACTGAATCGCAGGTGGTGTGATGACAAGTACTTTGCGCTCACGACCGTCATCCTCAGGCATTGACAGAAAACGTTTGATAATGAGAGCACCGATAATGGTTTTCCCCAGACCCACCACATCAGCAAGCATGAAGCCTCCATGCTCATGCATGATACCAATGCATCGTTTCACAGCCTCTATTTGGAAACAGAGTCTGTTGACCTTTGCAGGTAGATAGGCCTCTATCTGTTGGCTCAGGCTCTTGTCAATAATATCACCAAACTGCAGTTGAAGGAGCTTGATATAAAGCTCGTATGGCGTGAATGGTGCAGCTTTGGCCTCTTTCTCATCATTCTCAATTTGCTTGACAGGCTTGGATGGCTTCAAGACTTGCTCCAAGAATTCCTTGGACCAGTCTATGCTTTGGCTCCATTTCTCTTCAAACCATTCAATATGCCCCTTTACATCTTTTTCTTCTTCATTGTGCTGATGGTTAATCACATATTGATCAGTCTCAAGTACATTGAGCTCTGAATTGCCCTTCAATCCTCTACGCGTGAAGTTGCTGCTGCCTACGATGGCGTACATATTATAATCGCCACCTTTATCAATTAATTGGCTTGGGTCATGGTGCGAGGGCACCCTATGCGTGAAGATATAACATTTAGAATGGAAGAACTGCCGTTCATCGTTTTCATCTGTTTTGAAAATGTGAATGTCAATCTTTGGATTGTCGCCATTGCAATTGTCAAGCAGTAGCTGAAAAGACTCCTTATAGCTGTCGACCAAATTGTCAGCAATACTGTTTATGTCCGTACGAATAAAGTCTGCTGGGTAATTAGGCTTCGCAATCTTGATTTTCTTAAGCATATTGGCATAGACATAAGGATCCTTGCCAATGATAATCTTCAGCTTGGCATCTTCACGATTCAGAAACTCCCGTAGCTTATCTGCCAATAAAGCCATGCCTGGTATGTCCCAATAGCCTGTGGCAATACGAATAGTGTTAATGCTTGAATCAGAGATACAAGCATTGAGCGTATTGACCATCTTTAGGCTTTCCGAATTGTCTATGAGTGTCTTATTCATTCTGAATGTTGGTTATTGGCTCCAAAGTTACAATAAAAATTTGAAAAGAGTCAACGTTGGATAGCATTTATTTTAGTTGCTTTATATACTATTGTTGCGAAATAATATATGAAACGAGACAATATAGATTAACTATGCCTTAATTTGCTTTCCTATTCAATTATGTTTTTGAATTTTGCTACACGGTGCAAAAGCAGATGGCTAATAAAGCTGTTCCCATATATCCTTACCCATTGTTCTTGTTGATCAAATTCACGACCACTTTCACCATGACATCCTTTTCCTGCGTTCGGCTTTCGGCAATCATGAGCGTGAGGGCGACGAGGGTGCTGTCGGCGATGCGTTTGGTACCATCCTCACGGTAGAGAATGCCGTTGTTGTTCGCTTCCGCGCACTTTTTCTCGCCATGGCAGAGTTCAAGCGAGCTTGACTCTGCTCATTTGGCTTAACGAAAAAGTTCATAAACCAAAGGAACAGAGTAGCGGCGATTCTTTTATTACCGTCACTGAAGGAATGGTTCTTGGTGACGAGATAGAGTAGCATGGCGGCCTTCTCCTCTACACTGGGATAGAGGTCCACACCGCCGAAGGTCTGATAGATCTGCCCGATGGAGCTCTTGAAAGAGTCGTCCTTCTCGTTGCCGAAGAGAGGAGAGTAACCAAACTTCTTTTTCAGCACATTGATTTCCTTCATAGCGTTCTCGTAGGTGGCATGGAACGTCTCCTTGCAGGTTGTCTTGCTGATGCTCAGCCGCTGATAGTCGTAGTCGTCGAGGGTGTCGAGCGCATAGGTATAGTCGACGACGACCTTGAAGAGTGCATTGCTCTCGTCAGTCGTTGGCACAGGCTGCTGTTGCAGGGTGCATCCAAGCACCTGCACCAGTTGCCGGAGCTCAGAGATCTGCTGCTTGCGAATGCGCTCGTTCACGGCATACCCCTTGATGAGGTATTGCTTCAGCACGCTGTTTGCCCATTGGCGGAAGCGGACGCCCCTTTGACTGTGTACGCGGTACCCAACTGATATTATAACGTCAAGTGTATAATAAGGCACAGGCTTCTTAACTCCATTAACGTGCAAAAAATGCACGCTATTCTCTCTGTCGAGTTCCGCTTCTTTGAATACATTAGTTATATGGCGCCGGATGTTGGACTCTTCTTTGTCGAAGAGCGTAGCCATTTGTTTTGTATTCAGCCACACAGTTTCTCCTTCCAGCTTGACATCAAGCTGGGTCTTGCCATCCTCGCTTTGATAGATGACGATCTCGTTGTTCAGGTCGATCTGCTTCATCGCTTCATGGGTTATCGTAAACTATTGGTTGCAAAGATAATACAATTGTCGCTAAGAACATAAGGCAGCGAAGGAAAATATGCTGGCAGCATGCTGTCAGCCTCACAATAATGCTATCCTCCATAGCAGAAAAGTACGATTTTATTTTGTGTTTCGCTCGATTTACACTACCTTTGTCAACGTTGAGTATATGTTTGCTTATGGATGCTTATTTCAGAATTTGCAGCACATTAGCAACATCGACAGGCAGATGTATGTGAATAGTTATCAGACCATTTCGAGGAGGTGAAGTAACCGTCGTCACTCAGCAATAGCCAAATAATCTGTTGATAATCAGCAAGGTGTCTTCTTGAAAAAGCTAAGTGATGCTTTGACAAAGTAGACCTATATAAATAGAAATCCCACGCAACCATAGTGGTTACGTGGGATTTTTGTATCTATAATGTTTGCCACACAGCTTCTCCTTCCAGCTTGAAATCTAACTGGATCTTGATATCCCCGCTTTGGTATCGCTATAAGGACGGCAGCAGTCACAACGCTCTACAGTGTTCATCGTCTTACAATGTCTATATTGGCCTTGGCCGCCTGTTGCATTTGGAGCCGATGGTGGAGTCTGTATTGCTTGCCGTCCTTGATGAAGTTGCCACCCGTCTGCATAAAATGGAAGGATATGCCGGCCTCCATACACTGCCGGCGGATGTCAAGGATCCATTCGTAGCGGCAAGGACGAGCATCGCGTCCTGACTCACCACCGATCGTCACTGAGTCGATGCCGTCAAGGTTCCCTTTGAAATCGACAGCCTCTAACATCGGCTCCACGATGATCTCCCTGTGAGCAAGTGGTGCTGCCTTGAATATGGGCAGTCGCTCTTCCATGCGCTGTTGGTTTTCCATCGTGCAACAGATATATACACGAGTCTTTATTTCTTCCCAATAGTCAGGCAAGCTTACGGTGATACGATCTGGCCGTTTGGTTACTATATAGAAGCAAAGGTCATCTCTCGTACGCATCATCTGCCAAGCCTCGCTGCGCCATGCGTCCATCTCCTCGATAAAGAAATCGGATGAGAAGCAGGTCATTACCATGGATCCTGACGGAATCTTCCATTGTCCCTTGCGGTCGCGTTTCAATGGCAACGTAAAGGATGCCGTCTTCCTGACAATATTTGTATCAATCCCGTTCTCCTCATCGCGGGTGAATACATAGCAATGGCGACAGCCCTCGCTCTTCCGATGGCAGCCGTGAATAAGATTCCAGAGTATCATTTCTTTTGTCTGACTATTTGAAACGACTTCATGACTAACTCCTTCACCAACGTATCGTCCGCCCTTGTCGCATCAATGCCTATCCAGTACTTCGCATTCCCGTTGAAGGGCTTGTCCAGACAGTCGTACTGCTCCAGCAAGTTTTCTATGTCTTCTTTTGGACATTTTACAGTGACATGGCTTATGTCATTGATATCGAAATAGCAGAAGATATGTCCACTAATATAAAAGGCCAGCACGTCCCTTGCTGCCTTGAACTGCTGGAAAGGGAATTTCTCTTCCACCTCGTCGGACAACGACAAACAATAATATCTTAGTTCTTCTACATTCATTCCTTATTCAGTTTCGAATCGTTCAATATGGTCACCGATATGACTTAGTTTATTATTGACAGTATGTGCTGCCTGTTCAAACTCTTATCTCAGATATTTACCCGTGAGACTTGTCGGGTGGGAAGCCAACTCCTCGGGCGTGCCTTGGGCAACGATTTGTCCGCTCTGGTAACCTCTGCCAGGCCCCATGTCAATGAGATATAGTCGGAGTTGGTAATTTCGTCCAACGCGAGATAAACCCAAGCCGAGTTTTCTGGACTCTTGTATTAAAGAGGATAGGAATGTCACTTTTCTGGACTCTTCGTCTTTGCGTTGCTATATGCTAATGGTGTCTTTCCTATGTGGTCGGCCACGAGGCTCACGAAGTCGTCCACGTAGCGACTTACGGGTACGTCGATCAGTCTGCGTTTTGTCACTTCTACATGCTTGGCCTCGACTGTCTGCGCCCTTTGCAGGAGCATCATCGTCTCGTAGAGCATGGCTCGTAGGATATGCTGGTCCTTTACGTCATAGTTTGTGATTTCTGCCTGCATCTGCCGGTAGAGTCCGAGGATACGCTCAAAAGTTTCTTTGTCGGGGAGCAGGAAAGGCGATGGACGGTCGGCTTGCAGATAGTTGAAACGGTCGAGAAAATGCGGGTCGTTGAAGAATGACAGCAAAAACTCCTTCTCGAAGATCAGGTTCAGTGCCTGCATCTTAATATGTTCAGGGAACGTCCATACCTCTCCAGGGATGGCGCACACGATGTCGCCACGACTGAGCCGACGGCTTCGTCCGTTCACCGCCACCGCCTCGTCGGCCTCAAGCACCAGTGTGATGGCATAGAACGTGTAGGAACAGATGGGTGTGCGTCCCAACGGCCCTCGCATCACATCATAGTCCACGATGTCCACCAACATTTCGTCACCATACTTGTGCTTGTAGAACTTATATATCGGTATTCGCTTCATATCATGATGCAAAGGTACTAAAATAATCTGATAATCCTTTATATTGCATGCTATACTATTTGATAATTAATTCCACCTATAGGTGATTACGAAGAGTATGCTTTAGGCTCATCTGTAGTTTTACTTATTACGCAAGTATGCTAATCTTTCATTGCCTGACTTATGCGCACAAGATCTACTGCAAAAACATGTGCAATTGCACCTAAAGTTGCAGTTAAAAAATCAAAAACGCTTGCTTGTACAAGATATTTGCTTTACTTTCGTACCGCAAAAGTAGGTGCAATTACCCTTAAGTTTGCAGTTGATATAAATTTTCAAAAGTTTTAAGGTATGGTCATCAATAGGAAACATTACGTAGATTTGCTCCTGCATAAGCGGTGGAACAGAAAAGTGAAAATCATCACAGGCATACGGCGTTTTATCAAATCCTCGAATTATATTCACTTGTAAACTTGCAACGAAGTTGTTAAAATAAAAAAGAGATATCAATGAAACAGAAAGTATTATTTATCATACTGAATGAATACACAGATTGGGAGGGAGCATTTCTCTCCACGGCTCTTCATGTGGGTGTGATACCGGGCGGTGAAATCAAGTACGAAGTGCATACCGTTGCCTCGACATCAGACGCTGTCCGTTCCATCGGAGGTTTCAGAACCTTGCCCGATTATTCTTTCGAGAATATGCCGAAAGATTATGCCGCTTTAGTGCTTATCGGTGGCAACCGTTGGGACTCACCTGAAGCAGAACTTGTCGTACCATTGGTACAGGAAGCTTTGAATAAAGGTAAAATCATCGGGGCGATATGCAACGGTGCTTCATTCCTCTGTTCACACGGTTTCCTGAACAATGTAAGGCATACAGGCAACGGTCTCGACCAACTCAAAAAATGGGGCGATACCGTTTACACTAACGCAGAAAACTATGTGGAAGCACAAGCTGTTAGTGACAAGAATATTGTTACGGCAAATGGTGTAGGACATTTGGAATTTACTCGTGAGATGCTTTTATTGTTGAAAGCCAACAGTCCCGAAAACATTGCTTCATGGTATGATTTTTATAAAAACGGATTTGTGAGATAAAGTTATTTTTCTGAAATTTATGGTTGTCATGTCAAACATAAAAGCCACGTTTTCGTGCAATTTACAGAGCGTTTGGCAAGTCGTAACATCGCTAACAGACTATTCGTGGAGAAGTGATGTTGAAAAGGTAGAGGTCATATCAGACACGCAATTTGTAGCAACTCTACGTACATTGATAGCAATTCCTCATGGTGACAGTTGTCGGTATATTGTGAATAGTGGTCGAGTGCGTCCGTGCCGTACTTTGAATGAGCCTTGATAAACTCGTAAAGCTTTTCTGTCTCTTTTTCCTCTACATAGATGTCAGCTAAATTGCTCTTACCCAAGGATGTAGCATCAAGGAAGGACGTGTCGGCAATCAGCGTCCTTGCCCATTTGACGCAACAACGCTATCTTCCGTTCAACATAGACATGCAGGTTGTAGTCGTCTTTTTGTGACTGAATTTGTTCATCAAGAAGTCTTAATCCTTCCTCATCAGAGAGTGCTCTTCTGGTGACTTCCAGCTTCAAGTCGTTTAAATCTATGAGATCGTAATCGGCCAAGTCACGGTTGGAAAGGCCCTTGACCTTTTCGACGATATGTTTCTTCAAGTCCTTTGAGATGGCAGAGTGGCTGATAGCATTGAGCAGCAAGTTCTCTGCCTGCTCACATTCATAGTGTCCATCTATGTTTTCGTCTTCATAAGGGTCAATCTCATTTTCGTCGAAATTATCACATAACTGCCGGATGAACTCCATGGCGATGGTTGCGGCAGCATCGGCATTGCCAAGGTCAAGCAGCTTCTTGCCTTCTTCGATGATCTTATTTGCTTCGTTGAAGATAGCCTCCCAGTCTGTAACCTCGTAGCTATTCCATCTGTCACCAATATCCTTCGTCTCGCAGAAGGCATCGGCCATTTGACCGGCATAGTCGGAAGCGGTCTCTGTGTTGTGTAGATACTTCTTGGCGAGATAAGCTCCCAATGCTTCTTGGAAGTCTTTATTGTCTTTGGCATATTCAAGGGAAAACATGACGAGGTCTCCCCGTGTAGCAAGTTGAAGCAACTGCTCTAAATCATTGGGTGATGGTGTGCTGCTCATGTGATTTAATATATTTTTTTCGATTATTATTTCTTAAACACCTTGCCACATTTGGTGCATTGGTAGTACTTGCCGTCTTGTTTGGGCAATACCAGCAAAACGCCACCAAGTAGTACAAACGGAGATATGATAAAACCATATAGCCGAATAGTCGCAAGAGCCTCCACAAAATTAGGCAGGATTAACCCCGCGCAGCCAAGAATCATCAAGACAACACCAAGGAGGATAGCAGGTATTGATCTTTTGCCCTCTTTGTTCCGTAAGGCTTTGATCTTGTCACTCCCACAATGAGGACACCATGGCAACTGTTCTGAGCAAGACGCTTTTATCTCCTTGAGAATGCGCAGACTTTGCTCATAGTCTTTCTTGAACACCCTCACCTCAATGCCTGGATTCGGCCCGTATGCGCCATACGCAGGGTCGTTGAGTTCGTCATGAAGCGAAGCGGTGATACCATTGCTCGCCAACTTCGAGACGATCTCGTCGGCAACAATCGTGTTGTCGCACTTGGTCAAAGTAATGATTTCCTCGTTCTCCATAATTGTAATAGTTTAGTGTTGAAGTTTATCTCTGCCACAAAGATACGTTATTTTTTCGTATTTTGCCCAGTTGTAGCTCAAAAAAACACTGTCTGCAGAATATGACTTATCTCCCCAACCATGTTTTCAGCGCCGCGGCTTTCTCTCGGCTGCACAGCACCTCGGTATCGGGATAGGTGACGAGTCTCACGCGCAGCTTACCGCCGAACCATGTTTTCAGTCCGCTCACGGCATGGATGCTGATGATGGTCTGGCGGTTGACACGAAAGAAGTCGCGGGGATTGAGCTGACTCTCTATCTCTTCCAGTGTCATGGTGATGCTGAAAAAGCGGCCAGAGGTCAGATAGAGCCGTGTGTCCTTGTATTCGGTACAGATATGGCTGATGTCGTCCACCGTCACCAGTTCATAGCCATCCTTGTAGGGGACGAGGAAGCGCTCGCGATAAGGCAGACTGCTTTGCTGCATCATCGAGAGGATGGATTGCAGGTGGGTGTTGGTGGCGCGCAGGTCCTGTATGCGGTTGAGCGTGGCACGCAGTTCCTCTTCGTCGACGGGCTTGAGCAGATAAGCGATGCCATTATACCAGAATGCCTGTAGTGCATATTCGTCGTAGGCTGTAGTGAAGACGAGCATCGACGAGGGATTCAACTCGCTGAGTGTGTCGAAGCAGAGACCGTCGGCCAGCCTTATGTCGGAGAAGACAATGTCCGGAGCCTCGTTGCCCTGGTGACTATGAAGCCAGTCGCGCGTCTCGTCGATGGTCTCCAAAGGCCCTTCCACCTGCATGGTGGCATCGTAGGCAAGGAGGAGTTTCTTCAGTCGGTTGAAGTTATGCTGTTCGTCTTCGATAATCAGTACTTTCATAGTTTTGCGGTTGAATGGATGATGGGGATGGTCACGGTGTAAGTGGTGCCATCGTTGTGAATGATGATGTCTTGGTGAGCCAACAGCGCATAGCGGTCACGAAGGTTGCGCAGTCCCACACCGGTGGAGGCCGGCGAGGAGGCTAAAGGCTGCAAGGGATTGGCGACGGTGATGGACGCATCGTCGCAGCTCACGGTGATGGTGAGCGGGCGGTTTTGGCTGTGAACGTTGTGTTTGACGGCATTCTCCACGAGCAGTTGCAGGGAGAGTGGGGAAATGCTGCCCAGAGGCGCTTCCGCGGGTAGGATCACACGCACCGCATCGCCGAAGCGGGTACTGACCAGGGCAATGTAAGCGCGGAGCATGCGCATCTCATCTTCTACACTGACCAGATGCACGTTCATATTGACCAGTTTGTAGCGATAGACCTTTGACAGACAGTCGAGGAAGCGGTGAGCACCATCGGTGTCGCTGTCAATGAGGTCGTCGAGGAGGCTGAGGTTGTTGAAGAGAAAGTGAGGATCGACCTGACTGCGCAGGGCCATGAGCGAGGTTTCGAGACTTAGTTCCTTTTGTCTGACCATTTCCATCTGAAGGCGGTTGCGGCGCTCAGCCTCTTTTCTGTAGGACTGCTGAAAGATCCAGTTGGCATGGATAGATGACACAAAGGTGGCAATGAGACTGAAGACATAGATTGACTTAGAAGAGTCCTGTTGTGAGTACACACAATCGCAATTGGTACTTGACACACTTGACAATGGCAAGACCCGTGATGAGCTGCGATTTGTTTACCGCAATGATTCGCTCATACGGCTTGGAGATCAGTATATCGGTCTTGTTTCCGAATCGCTGGGATGGACGGGTTATGGCGACAGCCATATTGCCGTGGGCAGGATGGATTGTCAGCGTATGGAGCCCACTGTGGAAGAAAAGGCCAAAGCTGAGGACATCATCTTCTCTTGCACGGATGAAGACAAGAATCGCAAATACTTGCCGGGCAAAGCCATCATTGAAGACGGTGTAGTATATCTGCGCAATCCCTATACCGATGATGATCAGCAATGGATCAAGGGTACGATCATCGGTAATAAGGCCACATTCCTTTCCAATCAGTATCTTGGTGAGCATGAAAGCCTCAATCACTATATGTTTGCCATCGGCGCATCTTATGGTATTGTTTCTCAGAAGGATCCTTATTGGGGTGGGAGCTATGATACCTACAACTATGAGTTTGCCCCCTCATTCACAATGGACTATGATGCCGCAACAAAGACTTTCTCAACAGACACCGGCGACAGTTCCGTGTTGATGGTGAACTGCTGCCCCGACAGAGTGTTCTTCATCGCATCATACATCAGTCCGAAGATCACTATGCTCCATCAAGGTCCTAAGACACCTCAGAAACCGGTTATCAATGTCAGTAAGAGTGCCGACTACGACGAGGAGTACGGCAAGGGGTGGATTGAATTCAATGCTTCCAAGGTAGATGTCAACGGCGACTACATGCCAGTTGAAAACCTTTATTATCGCGTCTTTGTAGACGGTTCTACCACGGCCTACACGTTCAAGGCCGACGATTATGGGAGTATCAAGACCGACACCACAGCTATTCCTGTGACCAAAAACGACGGATTCTATTTCACCGAGCGGGAGAGTGGAAATGACTATGTGGTCTCTTTCGACTATTTTATCGAACAATACAAGAGTATCGGCGTGCAGCTGGTCTATCATTATGATGGAAAAGACTATCCTTCCGAAATGGCATACTTTGGTGAGCCGCTTACTGCCATCTCTGCCGTTATGGCTAATAGCAAGGCTACTAAAGTGAAATATTATGGTCTTAATGGTCGTGAGTTGAAAGGCTCCTATAAAGGTGTGGCTATTAAAAAAGAGATGGTGGATGGACATGTGGTCCGTGCCACTAAAGTCATACGATAGTGCCTCTATGCAATGGGCGGGCGAAAGCCTGCCTGTTGTTTTGTCTGTTCGCTTTTCAATATTCCCTCTTTCTGTGTGGCCTTCTCTCTTTTTATTTTCCGAGCCATTCCAGAAAGGGGGCTTTTCTTCTTGAGCTGACAAAAACTTTGCGAACAGAGCTGCCCGCACTGAGAGTCACCTTCAAGCGTGCATTCGCATCCTTTTCCACCTTGCTGATCGAGCGGATGGAGGCCACCACTGCTCTGGAAACCTGGAAGAAGTCCATGCCGGCTACTTTGTTCATTACTTCTTCCATGTTATTGAAACTGGATATGGCACTATGTCCGTCCTGGGTATAAGCAAGGATATATCGGTCTTCATTGCAGAAAAACAGAATATTGTCCAGATTGATGAAATTGTAGCCTTTGCTGGTCTCGATGAGGATACGTCTGCTGGCAGGCGCAGAGAAGTCACGGAACATCGGCAAGTGATGTGGCAAAAAGGAATCCGCCATCCTTTCAAACTTGTTCAGTGCCCCTTTTAGCTCATCCTGGGCGATTGGTTTGAGCAGATAGTCTATGCTGTTCTGCTTGAACGCTTTGATGGCGTACTCACTGTAGGCGGTGGTGAAGATGACAGGTGTCTTGATGTCACATAGTTGAAAATATTAAAGCCAGAGCCATCAGCCAATTCAATATCCATGAAAATGAGGTCCACATCATGGCTTTTGAGAAACTCCACACTTTTAGCTACAGTTGGCATGCTATTTTCTAATGTCCATTGCGGCCGGAGCTCTGCTATCATTTCATGTAGCAAGTCGGCTGCCATCGCTTCGTCTTCTATGATGATATATTTCATGCGGGTAAATATGGGATAAACACTTCAAACTTGTGAGAATCGTTCTTGACCAGAACCTCTTTATGATAGTGTCTGTATAAGTTCTTGAGATAACTGATACCTATTTGTGTCGACTGCCCTACCGGACGTGGCTGAATGGGATTGCTGACACAAAAGCCGTCGGAAAGAAAGGCTATTGTCACGGTCATAGATTTCTCCGAGGTGATGGTGTTGTGCTTGACGACATTCTCCAGAAGCAGCTGTAATGAGAAAGGCACAATACTCTTTTCAGAAGGTGGCTCTCCTATGTAGATGACGTGAAGATGGTGACTGTAACGTATGGTGAGGATATACATGTATTGCTCCACAAACTGCAACTCCTCAAAAAGAGGCACCCTGGTCTGCTCGTGATGTTCAAGAATATAGCGAAACATGCTTGACACCTTCAGTATGACTTTCTTGGAAGCCTCTGTGTCTTTACCCTCCATGGCGTAGAGTATGTTGAGTGTATTGAAAAGAAAATGAGGATTCATTTGGCTGCGGAGCGAGTCGTAGCGGTATTTCAGCACCTGTTGCCGGGCATCTGCCGTCTCTTTGATCTGTGCGATATAGCGGCTGGTGAAATAGTAGATGTCGCTGCCTGCTAAGATGAAAAGGTTGTTAAAAATAGCACCAGGCCAACTCACGTGGCTGTACTCCGGATTGACAATCAGCATCACACCAATAAAGAGGAAATTGAGTGCGACAAGACTGAGCATCGAGCAGAAGAAATCTGCGGCCAACTTCTTCACGGGGGACAATCTTTGATTGGTGTGGAACACTATCGCATAGTTGTACCCAAAGGTGATCAGCGTGGGCACCATGTTGACGATGGTGGAGATGACAAAGTCTGTAAAATTGTAATAGGGCCAGGGATCCTTGCTCTCAATGAAATTATAGAACGACTGAAAGACAATATAATAAGTCAAAAACACAGCAATGAACACTACATAGCTGGGTATCGACCGGCCTAAAAAGCAGTCGGAGGGATCTGTTGACTTGCTGTTAGGCCGGTTGACAAAGGATGTAAATATTGACTTCATGTTTATCGTATGAGATATAACTATCGTGTTACTATCAGCCGCAGACTGTCGGCATGGGTGCGCTCCTTCAGCCACGATTGCATGCGGGCGCGCTCACTGGTATTGAGTACGCGCTGAGTGCTGACCACCGCCATGACATAGTGCGAGACCTTGGTCGAGTCGGTCTTCCAGTCAGCAACCCGCGAGACACTGACAGCCGTCACTCCCGGCCATACCGTGCGGGTCTCTTTGCCAATCTCTGCTCCTAAGGAAGCATAGTGCTCATAACCTTCGAGACGCTTCTCCAACTCTTGTATGCGCGTGCTCTGCTCCACCATCTTCTGTTTGCTGACTTCCGTGGTGGTGTTGGCCGAGGCGAGTGCCTGGCTGAGCAGTATGCTGTCAGATTGTGAACCTTGGATGATGTTCAGACGGTAGTCATCGAGCTGGTATTCGCCCATCATGGTTCGTGCACGGCTGATCTGCTGGCTGCTGATGGACTTGCCGACAGCCACCAAGTTGAGTGTCTTCGACTTCTCGTTGGTCGACTGTGAGATGATCTGCGTGCCGGGGAACGAACACTCGTTCTTGACAAACTTGCGGATGTTGTTCTCCGTAACACTCTTCCTGATGATGCCCACTGTCATGTATCCCGCAGGCAGCATCGTGAGCACCACTACGCCTAAGATATACCGGTTGACGACCTTCAGTCTTTCGGCGTTGACGAATTGCTTTCTCCGGAAGTGCATCATGCGCACGCCGAGATAGGTGGCCAGCGAGATGAACACCGTGTTGATGAAGAACAGATAGAAGGCTCCGAAGAAGAAAGAAGCCTTGCCCATGGCCAGTCCATAGCCAGCCGTACATAGAGGTGGCATGAGGGCCGTGGCGATGGCTACGCCGGGAATGACATTGCCCTTGCCCTTAGTAGAAAGCGCCAGAATACCGGCCGCACCGCCGCAAAGCGCGATCAGCACGTCGTAGAGCGTGGGTGAGGTGCGGGCAAGAAGCTCGGATTGTGCCTCATTCAAGGGCGTCAGCAGAAAATAAATTGTGGCGGTGAGCACACTGATGACGGTGGCGACGAGATAGTTTTTTGCCGACCGCTTGAGCAGTTCCAGGTCGCTGATGCCCACAGCGAGTCCCATGCCGATGATAGGTCCCATGAGCGGTGAGATGAGCATGGCGCCGATGATGACGGCCGTAGAGTTGACGTTGAGTCCCAACGAGGCAATGAAGATGGCAAAGATGAGCACCCAGAGGTTGGCACCATGAAAGGTGACACCATTGCTGATCTGGCTCATGGTGTCGGCTTCGTTCTCTTTGTCGGGCATGACGTTGAAATAGCCTTTCACGACCTGCCACAGTGTTTTAGGTTGCTGCTGTTCCATAGCTAAGAGCGTTTATATATAATAATGTGTTGATTATCTCTGAGACAGTATTCTGTAGCCGATGATGCCTCCGAGGATCGATGCGGCAAAGATGCCTACTTTGGCCTGACTATAAGCTTCGGCTGAGTTGAAGGCCAGTGTTGTGACAAACATCGACATGGTGAATCCTATGGAAGCGAGGAAGCCCAGCCCGGTGAGTCGCCGCCAGGTGAGTTGTTTGCTGCGTCGGCCCAGCCCCAGCCGTTCCATCAGCCACACTGAGGAGAGGATACCAAGGGGTTTGCCGGCAAGCAGGCCCAGCATCACGCCCACGGCGATGTGGTTGTCGAAGAGCTGCGCCAGATCCATGTCGACAAACGACACGCCCGCGTTGCCCAGCGCAAAAACGGGCATGACGAAGAACGACACGAATGGATGGAGGCTGTGCTCAAGGCGTTGCAGGGGCGGAAGGGCTTGGTTGGCATCGGTCTTCACGCGGGCGATGATCTCAACCTGGTCGGGTTCCAACGTTCTCACGTCGTTGGATTCCGCTTTGTCGAAGCGGTGGGTGAGCTTCCGCATGCGGGCCACAAACGAGTCTTCGCTGATGCGTGAATCGGCAGGGATGACCATAGCAATGAGCACGGCGGCTATCGTAGCATGGATGCCGGAAAGCAGAAAGGCCGTCCATACACCGCCAATGCCCAAGATGCCGTAGAACCAGATCGACTTCACGCCCATCTTGTTGCCCACAAACATCACGGCTAAGAAGGCCAGCCCCACGAGCACGTTGCCCATCGAGAGTTGCGAAGTATAGAACAGGGCGATGACGAGCACAGAGCCCAAGTCGTCGACGATGGCGAGCGTGGTAAGAAATACCTTCGCCGACACCGGCACGCGGTCGCCCAAGAGGTAGACTACCGCCAGGGCAAAGGCAATGTCGGTGGCCATGGGAATTCCCCACCCGTGTGCCACCGGAGTACCGCCGTTGAAGACAAGATAGATGAGCGCCGGGAAGACCATGCCCATGACGGCGGCCGCCACGGGGAGCGTGACCTTGCGCAGGTCGCGCAGCTCGCCGCCGATGAACTCCCGCTTGAGCTCTAGTCCTACGACAAAGAAGAACATCGACATCAGGCCGTCGTTGATCCAGTGCTCAAGAGAGAAGTTGAGGCAGGGTTGGCCGTCCACGACAAAACCGAAAAGGTGGTGGAGAAAGTGGGCATAGCCAACTCTTAGCGGACTGTTGGCCAGCACGAGTGCCAGCACCACGGCCAGTCCTAAGACGATGCCGCCGGACTTCTCCTGATTGATGAACTGCATGGCAGGCAGGATTATCTGCTGCCGTATCTTTTGTTGGTAATGTATCATAACTAAGGGGTTGTAAATGAAATAATGTTTTCTGCGCTGTCCTACATCACTGTGGTTTCTTGTCGACAAAGACCATGGCGTTTCTGTTGTCACTGATCGAGCTGATGTATCTGCCATACTCCCTGAGCACGTCGGCGATGATCTCATCCTTGCTGAGATATTGTATGTCGTTGCCCGTGCGTCCGTCGGAATAGTAGGTCACAGGAATGTATTGTGTGCCGTTGTCGGCGTCAGGGGTGTTGTCCTCATCGACGAGATAGTCGGAGAGCACCCGCTTCTCTGCGGTCACGCCATAACGGAAGTTGCGTATCTGTACGTGCGGAACGGAGAGCTCTATGGAGAGCGGGCCGTTCTTGCCCTTGAGAATTTCTGACTGTATGCCATATTTCTCCAGTTCTGTTTGCAGTTCGCTGAAGGCCGGCTCCACTTTTTCGAGGAAGAAGCGGCGGATGTCCTCTTTCTGTGAGAAGGTGACGATCTGCTCCAACCGCTTGCGCCAGTGGGCACCATCCCAGTTTCGGCTGCCATAGGGCAGGTGGGTGGAGTTGTAGAACTCGTCGGTGCGCAAGGCTTTGAGCAGACAGAAGCACAGAAGCAGGAGAATGAGACCGAAGGGCAGGGCCGAGATCAGCGTCATCGTCTGCAGGGAGTTGAGCCCGCCGGCATAGACCAGTGTCATGGTGATCACTGCCATCAGCAGTCCCCAGAAAGCGTTTTGCCACTTGGGAGATTGCGGATTGTTGCCCGTGGAAATGCTGTTCATCACTAAGATGCCGGAGTCGGCAGAAGTGACAAAGAAGATGGCAATCATCACCAAGGCCAGCGCGCAGAGGCCTTTGGCAAAGGGGAAACTCTCGAAGAACGAGAACAGCAGGATGTCGGGCTGGCGCACCAGAGCTGAGAGTGCACCATGCACCACGTTGCGGTCAATCCAAATGGCACCGTTGCCAAAGACGGTCATCCACAGGAAGATGAACAGTGAGGGCACGAGCATCACGGCAAGGATGTATTCGCGGATGGTGCGCCCCTTGGAGATGCGGGCGATAAACAGGCCCACAAAGGGTGCCCACGATATCCACCATGCCCAAAACATCACGGTCCAACTCGTAAACCATCCGCGCCCCGCCTTCTCGAAGGCAAAGGTGTTGAACGTCAGGCTGGCGAAACTCTCGATGTAGTTGCCGATGCCTTCGGAGAACGCGCTCAGCAAGAACGTCGTCGGGCCCAATAGCAGCACAAAGACCAACAGCAGAATGGCCGTGCCGAGGTTCAGCTCGCTGAGCCGCCGCACGCCTTTGTTCACGCCCGCTACGGCCGACAGGACGGCCAAGGCGCAGAATACCGCCACGACGACGCACTGAAAGAGAAAGCTCGAGCCGTGGAGGATACCTAAGTGTACCAGCCCCGCGTTGACCTGCTGCACGCCGAAGCCCATGGAGGTGGTGATGCCAAAGAAGGTGCTCACCAGGGCGAAGACATCCACCACATCGCCGACAGGACCATAGATACGCTCTTTCAATATGGGGTACAGGCCGCTGCGGATGCTAAGCGGCAACTTGTAGCGGAACGAGAAGTAAGCCAAGATGAGACCCGCCAAGGCAAAGATCGACCATGCGTGGATACCCCAGTGGAAGAAGGTGGCTAACTGTGCGTCCTTGGCATTGTTGACAATCGTGGGCAGGGCAGGATAGACATAGTGCGACATCGGCTCCGACACGCCAAAATACATTAGGCCGATACCCATGCCGGCGGCGAAGAGCATGGCGATCCAGGAGAAGAAGCCATATTGCGGCTCGGAGTTGTCGGCCCCTAAGCGGATGTTGCCCAACTTGCTGAAGGCGACAGCCAACAGGAAGATGACAAAGAAAGAGACGAGCAGGATATACATCCAACTGAGATTTTTGTAGATAAACGACTGTACGAAGGTCAGCCAGTTGTTGACTCTTAAGGGAAATAACGCCGAGAGCAGCGAGAGCAACACCAGAACGATGATGCCCGGAAGAGCTACATTACGGGTAAAAGTGGTGTTATGTATGATTTTCTTTAGCATAATCTTAATAAAGAAATTAAAGATGAGAAAAGCTGTCAGAACGGAGAAGATCCGCGGCAGATGACAAAAGCCTTCACCTGCCTACGGCTACAAAGGTAATGAAAAAGATCGAGATGACAAAGCATTTCCTTATTGATTGAAACTATTTTGCCCGTTCTGCTTCATCTTTCTATTTTCCCATTTCAGTCACATTCCTGCTTACTTGACGGCGGAAATACGATACTTTTGCAACCAAAAGTCATATTATGTCACGCCATACCCTCATACTCAGGATAACGCTTTGGCTTGTCTTGGACAGCCACACTTCATCGAAGAATGCACAAGATAGATTGTCTCAAGATATTCTTTTGCATACTTTCTTGCTTTTCGAATAGGGGATATGCCTTGCCTCTACGTCTTAAATCTAAATGCAAAACGAGAAATGATGAAAAGACAAGCTTACAAACACCTGCTAACGAAGGCACGGACGTGGTCCCGCACATACCTGTTGTGCACACCAACGGCTCAGCTACATTATATTCCGTTTCTGCGGCGCTTCTTTCTATTTCAAGGAGTTCTTTCGTCATTTCATCATAAGTCTTTCGTAACTTTGTACTAAAAATGCAGTAATAATGAAAACAAATATTGATTTTCTGACGGAGATTCAGGATAACTTCGTGAGCCTTGCTTCACGGCCGGCCTTCTGTATCGCCAATCAGTTTTTTACTTATGGACAATTGTCCCATTGCGTGTCAAAGGTAAGGGAAAGGTTGAAACCATTCTCTGACGAATATATTGGTCTTGTCGCCAATGACGACCTGATGACCTATGCCTCCATCATTGCCATTTGGTTGGAAGGCAAATGCTATGTACCTCTCCATCCTCATCAGCCGTTGGCCCGCAATAAGGATATCATCCGTCAGGTAGGCATCAGCACGCTACTCGATTCGAGTCCGTGTAGCGGCTTTACGGAGTGTGGCGTGCAGATCATCGCCGAGACAGTTGGGAGTGAAACGACAGATGCTTGTCCACAGACAGACCATATCTTCGATGCGAATCACCACGCCTACATTCTTTTTACCTCTGGCAGTACGGGACGCCCCAAAGGTGTGCCGGTGACCTTTGGCAATGTGTCGGCATTCTTGGACTCCGTTCGTGAGATGGGACTGGAGCTTAGCAGCGAAGACCGCTGTCTGCAGATGTTCGACCTGACGTTTGACTTGTCGGTAGGCAGTTATCTTCCCTCGCTTGTAGCTGGAGCCTGCGCCTATACGGTGGCACCGGGCTGTGTCAAGTGGCAGGAAGTAGGCCGGCTGATAGAGGACTATCATCTGACTGAAGCACTGATGGTGCCTTCGGTGGTACACTATCTGCGTCCTTACATAGATGAGCTCGAGACTGACGCGCTACGCTATTCGCTGTTTTGTGGAGAAGCACTGTTGGCCGATGATGCAAAGGCATGGAAAGCAAGAATTCCGCAAGCAAGGATATGGAATGTGTATGGTCCCACAGAGAACACCATCTACTGCACAGCTTACGAGATTGGTGACACCATCAGTGAGAAAAATGGCATTGTCAGTATCGGAACGGATATGAAACACAGCGCGACAATGATTGTGGATGATAACCAGCAGCCTGTGGCAATTGGAGAAACAGGTGAACTCTGTCTTTCTGGCCAACAGTTGACGCCAGGTTATTGGAGAGATGAGGTAAAGAACACCTCATCGTTTTTCGTGTGCCAAGGCATTCGTTGGTACCTCACGGGCGATGTATGCTATCGTCAGCCCGACGGTAATATCATCTATTTGGGGCGTAAAGACTCACAAGTGAAAATCCAGGGATACCGGGTGGAGTTGAGTGAGATAGAGAATGTGGCCCGTCATTTCTACCATGACGAGGTCGCCGTCGTTGCCACCACATTTGGCGATGAGAGCGCCTTGCGTATTGCCATTGCCGTGGAGTCAGAGGACAATCAGTGTGGTTTTCAGCTCATGGATTATCTCAAGGAGTATCTGCCCGCCTATATGATACCCGAGAAGGTAGTTTATCTCAAAACCTTTCCGCAGAATTCTAACAATAAGACTGATCGAAAGACGATTAAAGAACTTATCAAATAAACAAGTAATCATGGAAAGAGAAGAAGTAAGAAAGTTGCTTTCAGGAATTTTTGAAGTAGTACTCAACCAACCCGTGCAGTTGACCGACAAGATGACACCGGACGACATTGACAACTGGGACTCGCTGACCAATATGACCATTATCAGCGAAATAGAAAGTCAGTGGGGAATCAAGTTCAAGCTGCGCGACATCATCCGCATGAAGACCGTGGGAGACATCATCGACACCATCATTAGGAAGACCTGCTGAGTACGATCATTCACAATAACGACCACCGTAAACTATGGAATTTCTTTCGATACCATTTGTATGCTGCATGGCGGTGACATTCCTGCTGTACTATCTTCGGCAGGAGCGCTGCTGGCAGCATGCTGTGCTTCTCGTGGCGAGCATGGTGTTCATTGGTTATTACCATCCCATCTATCTGCTCATCGCCTCAGCCATCACCGTCTTCACATTTCTTTGGGGACGTCTCATCCACAAAACGTTGGATAGCCGCGCCGGCACCGTCTGCTTTTGGCTTGGCATAGTCGCTTTGGTCGGGTTCTGGCTGGTGGCGCGCTATTGGTTCCCGCTGTTTCCTTTGGGCATCTCTTTTTATACCTTCCAGGCGTTGTCCTATCTGATTGAGATCTATTGGGAAGAGGATCCGGAAGACGATTTCATTGACTTCACGCTTTACATGATGCTCTTCGTCAAGTTCCTCTCGGGACCTATCGAGCGTGCGTGCGACCTGCTGCCGCAGTTGAAGACCGCACGGATCTTCGACTACACGCTTGTCACGCGTGGTCTGAAGCTGGTGGTGTGGGGCGTGTTTCTCAAAGTCGTCATAGCTGACCGCATCTCGCCCTCTCTCGACATCGTGCTCAACGATGTGCATGATGCTACCGGCATGCAGCTTTTGGTGGCTACGATGCTCTATCCCATCCAGCTCTACAGCGACTTTGCCGGATATACGTGCATGGCGCTGGGGCTCGGCCGCATGTTAGGATTCCGGTTGCATCCTAACTTCGATCGTCCGTTTGCGTCGCGGTCTACAGGCGAGCTGTGGCGGCGGTGGCATGAGTCGCTCTCCTTTTGGGTGCGTGACTATGTCTTCACGCCGCTCAATGCATCGTTGCGGGAATACAGCCGTTGGGGCGTATGCCTTTCGTTGCTTGTCACTTTTGTGGTCATCGGCGTATGGCATGGTGCCGGATGGACGTTTGCCTGTTATGGACTTTGCCAGGGTATTCTCGTCATAGAGGAGACACTGTTAGGCAAGCGGCGCGAGCGGTGGTATGGCTATCTTGGAAAGCATGTTGGTAATGCGCTGATGATGGTCCGTACCTACATCTTCTTTGCCCTTTCGCTACTCTTCTTTAGAGTGGCAAAGGTATCCGATGTGTTCTATACCTACCGCCATCTGTTTGATGGAATTGAATCATCAGTTAAGGAACTCCGTCTTGGCATGGACGACCACTCTTGGATCGTATTTGGTGTGGCAACCGTTGTGATGCTGATCGTAGAGTATGCTAACAGCCATAGTAATCTCATCGTCGCTTCCGAGCGGCTGCGGCCGCTATGGAGATGGACGTTGTATTTCGCCGTACTGCTCATCATTCTCTTCTATGGATCGTTCGGAGTGGAAAATTTCATCTATATACAATTCTAACCAGTCATCATCATGAAGACGACATATTCTATTTTGAAGTTCTATGGCAAATGCCTGTTGCTGAGCCTGCCTTTGCTGTCGCTTTTGGCATTCTATGTCATTCGCGACCCGTTTATGGTGGTGCGCAGTTACTCCGACTATGACCACAGTCGTGTGATGCAGAGCGAGGGAGCTGTCAGTTGGGAGAAGTATAAGCTCTATCGCCATCAATGCCATTACGATGCTTTCATCATGGGCACGTCCTGTACCAAGGCTTTTTCCTGCCATGAGTGGAACCGGTATATCCATGCTCACCCCTTTCGCATGTTTTGCAACGCTGAGGGGCTGGGAAGCCTGAAAGTAAAGTTGCAGGCGCTTGACACAGTTCCCGGACAGCGCATAGACCATTTGCTCATCATTGCGGAGCGTAGTATGTTTGATAAGGTTTCACCTATGCATGACTTTATCCATGCCTTGCCGCCTAAGGTGAGCGGAGAGAGTATGGCTAACTATCAGACTTTGTTCTTTCAAACGTTCCTTCAGCCCAAGTTCCTTGTACCATACCTTGATTATTTGGCTACGGGAAGAATCAGCCGGAACGGACGAAAGGTACTCAATGTCAACGTGCCAACCCGCGAGAGATTTTCCAATGACGAGGTGATGTATCAGGAACGTGAGATTGCTGCCAAAGGTGAGAAATATTGGGCTGACAAGGATCTGCCTCAACAAAGCAGGCAGCAATGCCCTCATGAGGCTCCTGTAGCCATTGGCACGCCACAGGTGACAGTGCTCAAAGAGATAGCGGAGATTTGCCGTAGACATAATACTGACGTTCAGTGGATCATCAGTCCCACCTTTGGGCAAGAGCGTTTCAACCGTCACGACATTCTTGCGCTGCGCCAGATCTTTGGTGTTGCTCATGTCCACGACTACTCGGCAGCCCCACAGTTCTATGACTATCATTGCTATTATGACCAGGCACACTACCGGCGGGCCGTAGGCAAAAAGATATTGCAAGATATCTATAAGGCTCCCTGTCAGCAATAGACCGATACGCTTTATTCCTCTACTTTTCCGTTTCAGCCATCTTGCGGATCGTTTAGGCGAATGATCACCGTATCTTCGCAGCCGACAATACAGTTATCGTTATAATAAGGAATCAAAGATATGGCGAAGTACGGGCAAGGAGTTCCAACTGTGCTTTGTTTAAGGGTATTAGCAGAAAACAGACCGTAGCGGTGAGTACACTGATGACAGTGCTATGAGATAGTTTTTGGCCGATAGTCTGAGCAGCTCCAAGTCGCTGATGTCTACGGCAAGTTCCATGCCGATGATAAACCTCATGATCGGCGAAATGAGCATGATGCCGATTATAACCGGTCATAGAGTTTCCGTTCAGTCCTAACGAGGCAATAAAAATAGCAAAAAAGAGCGTCCAGAGGTTGGGTCCATGAAAAAGGTAATACCACTACTTATTTAACTCACGGTGTCAGCTTTGTTCTCTTGTCGGGCATGATGTTGAAATCGCCTTTCACGACCTGTCGGAGTACTTTAGGTTACGTCTTGGCTTTTTATCTCCTGGCACCCATCTTTCTGAGATACTCACCAAGTGGTTTCATACCCACTTGGGCGCGCCATTGGTCAACTTTGCTCTCGTCAAGAAGCATCCACACGCGTCCATTTCTTATTTGCGAGCCATACTTTTGCGGTTTGCCCTGAAACATGTTGATGCGATCCTCCATCATGGCTACACTTGAGGGCTGGAGGTCGCCGTTTTTTACAGCCTTTTGAAAAATGGGAAGATACTTTTGTTGTAGTTCAAGTGTGGAATGTTGTATTACTACCCAGAATGCAGAACAAGCCTCTCCTACGACAGATTTTCCCACGAAACCTTTACTGTCAAGAATGCCGCAAATTTCTTTCTGATTGGCACTGTCGACTTTAGCCATAACAGCGTAGATTGAATCCAACTGTTGTTTGTCCGTTGGCTTTTTGGCTGATGCGCTCATCCACAACTGTCTTATCTGCTGATCAGCTTCCTCAATTTTCAGCAACTTTGAACGCAGGGCATTATCATATTGTTTTTCAACGGCGTTGCGGCGGGCATCCATTTCCGATATAAGCTCCTGCCAACGTTTGTCTTTTCGCAATGGCTCTAAATCCTTATCTCTGTTGAAGTCTCTCATGTACCATTTCGGCTCTAATCTCATCCGTTGCCTAAGCCATGTAACTGCTTGATCAGTGTTGCCTGAAAGAGCCGCGACACAAGCCGCATTGTAAAGATGAACACCCTTGATGCATGAAGAGTATTTTAAAGCCTGTTCGAAGTAGTTCAAAGACTTGTCATAATTCTTCAAACGATAGCAAGAGTCAGCTTTTGTGATTAATGCGTCATATTGTCGAACTGTGGATAGGTAACCATTCTTTTTGCCTGACATTATATTTAGCGACTGTTTTCTGTAATCGTCAAGTACCCATGCCAAGGAGTAGAAGTTTCTTCTGTCTGTTACATCCCAGTGATATGTTCCAAAAGAGGGGTGTTTTTTTGATTTACTTTGCATAACATAGACTACACCTTGTGCTCGACCTTGCCTAATCATGCGATCAACGCATACTAACCGATGATGTCGATTGTTGAAAAAGAGATTGCGCCACAACTTATCTTCAGCCTGTCTTCTTGGTGGTTCCGGGTAGAGCATACGCTCCACATTTACCGAGCCATCTTTGGACATTACATAGTCGGGCTGATAACTGGTTATGTCACTGTTGGTAAATGTTGCCCAGTTTTTTCCCATGGGTCTAAGAGAGTCAATAGAGAAGTCTACATCTCTCACCACATCCTTCCAAAACTTGTCCGCCTCGCTCATTTTATTAGAACAAGATGCAAACAGAAGCATACAAAGCAATAATGATAAATTTGTTCTCATATTAGTATTAAAGAGTAGCTGTAACTGTTGCAAAGTTAAACAATTCTGTTTAGAAGTCCAAGACCTGGATGTTAAAAGTAAGTATAAAAGACTATTTTGACATGCCTATCGAATATGATAGTGAATGTCAGACCGAAGGGATAACGGATCATCTTTGCTGTATTCCGGTTTAGCTGTGATTTTTTCCGTTCCAACCATTCTCTATGTCATTACGCGATGGATAACATGTAATTTTGCAGGTAAATATAAACAAAGGAGACAAAAATAAAACAAAGAGAGGGATTTTGATGTTGCGTTTCCAATAACCGATGAAGAGGCTGGCCACCATCGGCAGTGCCCAGATGCCCGTTTCGAGAAAGAAGCGCCAGTAATAGTACCATGGCCGCACATTGTGATGGCTCCAGGCTCCCGACTCTTTGTGGAAGACTGTAGCGGCTTCCACGGGGTGCATGGTGAGCAACCACACATACCACCAAGCGCTGATGACGAGTGCAATGGCGATCATGGTGGATATTGCTGGCCATTTGCCTTTTGCCGACAGCGAGGGTAGGCCAAACGCAGCAATGATCACCGGCAGCAGCATCGCATAGAACGATACCGGGCCTTTGCTCAGAAACGAGAGTCCCAGACACACTCCGGCCCATGGAAACCACCGCCATTGCAGGCAGGCGGGTGCTCGCAGTCCACGTCCGAGAAAGTAGATGGCCGCAAGCATGAAGACATGGCAATAGATATCCCACGTGGCCGTGCGACCCATGAGCACCGTTTGGTACATTGTCATCAGCACGACGATGGCCAGCAGGCCTATGCGTGTGTTGCCTCCGGAAACATCCCTGATGATCAGAAAGAAGAAAACGATAGCGATGGTGCCCATCACGCCGGCCATAGCCCGCTGGGCCGCGATATTGTCGTGAGCGACGCATTCCACCACTCCCGCTACCCAAGTAGGCAATGGGGGCTTCTCAAGTCTGAGCTCACCATTCATTGTTGGTATCATCCAATGTCCGTCGTCGGCCATCTCGCGTGCCGTGACGAGGTTGCGTTCCTCCATGATGTCACTGGGCAGTGCGCTGAGATGTACAAAAAACGTAGTGATGATGAGCAGTATCAGGAACAAATATCTCTTATAGTTCATGTCTGACAGTCTTATCTGCTATTGTTGTTGCTGTTCTCGCGTCTTGCTCCAAAGGGTTTTGGTCTGACGTGTACCATTGTGCAAAGCGCCGTATGCCTTCTTCGAGCGTTACCCGCGGTTGGAACCCACAGACTGCGAGCCGTGCGTATTTCAGTGCCGGATCGTAGTAATCATTGATATTATCGATGCCGACAATGTCCTCTCCGTGCTCGGCCAGTCTTTTCATGATGTTGCTGCCAATAAAACCGGCAGCTCCGGTGACAAGTATGCTCATGTGAGTATTTTCCTTTTAAGTACGCAAAGATAAGGCTCCTTTTTGTAGAAATTCTGTATTTCTTGCTTCGTAACTGCAAAAGTGATAAAAATAATCGTAAGACTTGTGTTTTCTTCTTCTCTATTTGCTTTCATTATTTCAGCTCATTCCTTTTTGCACATCATTGAGGTCATTATGAGCACATGCCTGAAAGAAAATAGTATTTTTCGTGACAAAACACCTTCAACTTTCTGTTGTGTTCCAGAGGGCGAAGAAGACTGCTGAAAAGCAAGAACAGCGTTCTAAATCACAAAAACCGTCGTGAAAACATCATTTCAGTGAGATGTTAGGTAGAAAACGGTACTTTGATGCGATGAAAACGGTACTTTGACAGGGGCAGAAAGGCATTCTGAGCAAAAATTCTCTAGAGAATTTTTCATCAAAAAGCCTTTCTGACAAGCTCATAATATGTTCGTTTTTCGGAAGTCTTTGTTAATCAGATAGTTATAAAACCGTGCTATTTTCGCGAAAATCGGAGCAAGAGGCAAGTTGCTCGCAAAGAATCGATTCTCAGAGCCCGTTTTTTGTCAGTTTATACCACAATTTGCCACTATATAGTATGGTGAATTATATGACGACGGCCGTTCCGCTCACTGCCACCATGAGCATGGAACCGCTTTGGCCCACGGTCTCGTAGTCGATGTCGATGCCGACGACAGCGTTGGCACCGAGGTCGGCGGCGCGTTGCCGCATCTCGTCCAGTGCCGTGCCTTTTGCCTCGCGCAGCACTTTCTCGTAGCTGCCCGACCGTCCGCCGATGATGTCGCGGATGCCGGCAAAGAAATCTTTCATGAAGTTGGCACCAATGATGGTCTCGCCCGTCACGATGCCCTTGTACTCTCTAATGGAATGACCCTCGATGGTCGGCGTGGTGGATAATAGCATAATCTAAGACGTTTGGTGGCTGCAAAGATAGTGTTTTTATTCCAAAGTCCAAAGGAGAGGGGAAAGAAATGTCTCTTGGAGATCTTCCTTTCGGCCTTGTGAGAGAAAAAGGACAAGAAGATTCGGGAATGACAAAGAAAAGTTGTAACTTTGCCTGAGATAGAATCTTATGTATGACAGCAATGGACAAAGATAAAGTTTATCAGCAGCTGACGGCACAGGCAAAGAGTCTGGTCGATAGTGTGGACAACGTGGTAGGGGCCTTGGGCAATGTGGCAGCCCTGTTGAAAGAAGAACTCCCATCTTTCTTTTGGGTTGGCTTCTATGTTGTCAAGGATGGGCGTTTGCAGTTAGGACCCTTCCAAGGTCCTGTCGCCTGCTACAGCATCGAGAAGGGTAAGGGCGTCTGTGGCACTGCTTGGGAAAGGGCGCAGACACTTGTCGTTCCCGACGTGCATCAGTTCCCCGGACACATCGCCTGCTCGTCACGTTCCAATTCCGAGATTGTCGTGCCGGTATTCCATGGTGGAGAGGTCGTCGCCGTCATCGATGTGGACAGTGAAGACTTTGACGATTTCGACGAGGATGACAAGCGCGGCTTGGAAGTAATAGCACAGATCGTGGCGCCACTTGTTGTCAAAGGATATAGAGATGTTTCTCAGCCCTTGGCATAGTAACCAAATCTGAAAGAAGACGTTGAATATGAACATTCGCAACACCATCCATAAGCTCAAGGACAAGATGGAGACCAGCCACAGTCTGCCTTGGCGGGAAGACTTCGGAGGCTATCTGCTCCAGCGCGGGTATCTGCTCTATCAAAATCTTTTTGTCAAGCGTCACTGGGGCTTTGCGGCCCAACTCACGTTCAACACCTTCATGGCGCTTATCCCTGCCTTTGCCATTATCTTCGCCATCGGCAAGGGGCTGGGATTTGAGGGTTATATCCTCTCTTGGTGTAAGTACATTCTGTCAGCTCAACCGCAAGTGTATGACGCCATCGTGAGTCTCTCGGAGTCCTATATCCAATATGTTCATACCCGGGTGTTTGTCATCGCCGGAATCGCTGTCATGCTCTGGAGTGTGATCAGTCTTTTCATGGATATCGAAAGCGTATTCAACGACATCTGGGGTGTCGAGGAAGAGCGGCCCTTGCAGAAACGGCTGATCTATTATATCGCCATCATCTTCTGTGCTCCTATCGTCATCATCCTTTGCAGTTCCTTCACGATCTACAGCTATCTGCTCCTTGACTACCTGCCTGCCATCCGTTTCGTCACCCCTCTGATGCACTGGGCGACAGGCATCATTGTCCCCCTGCTGCTGATGTGGCTGTTTTTCCTCTGTGTCTACACCTGCATTCCTCATACGCCCGTGCCCGTGAGGCACGCCTGGTGGCCGTCGCTCTTAGCCAGCTTCTGCATCATGCTGCTCCAGATGGTCTATATCCATTTGCAGGTACTTGTCTCAAGCTACAGCATCATCTATGGTAGTTTGGCTGCCATTCCTCTCTTTCTGTTATGGTTGCAAATATCTTGGTACATCATCATCGGCTGCGCGGAACTCACACATGCTAATCAGGATCTGGCGATCGGCAACGTCGACAAGACCACTGAGTACACGATGAACGAGATCATCGCTCAGTGCCTCATCATCCTTGACCTGCTCATTGACCGGCAGCAGAAGGGCTACAGTCCGCTCCGCTTCACCCAGCTGCAACAGCGAACCCATTTCTCCCGTCCCGAGCTCGTGCAATGTCTCGGCCGTATGGAAGCCTGTGGCGTCGTCTATGCTTCCCCGTCCCGCCACCGCCATGACAAGACCTATACGCTGAGTCAAAACACGCAGGACATCCAACCCGATGTGGTCGTCGCCCGACTGATGAACTCACGCCTTGGCGACGACAACCGCCAGGCTACCGATGAGAAGGTCCGTGAGAAGATAAAGACCTTTAGGATCCATGTGGATAGGTAGCGCCTATCCGATAATATCCGAATATAAAGAAAATAACATTCTCGATATTCGGTAATAATCTTGATACCAACAAAGAAGAGGAAGGAAGGTGTATCCTCACCCATTCATAGCTGTGGTATTGTCTATCACTCATTTCACCCCCTCTCTCTTGGAGAGGGGTGAGAGGGTGAGTCTGTCTTTATTCATTTCTTAATTGCTGCTGTTCATCCCTTCCTTGAACCTCGCTAAAAGCATCTGGGCCATCTCGTTCTTCGGATTGAGTTTCAGCGCCTCGTCAAAGCTGTCAAGTGCCTGACGGTAGTAGCGCGGTCCGTTCTGCTGTGGATTGGTCACGATGAGGGCTGTGTAGTAGAAGCCGTGGAGCGTGGCGAGGTCAGAGCGGTCGGTGGCTTTCGTGGGCTGCAGCGCTTCGATGCGTTGGATCACGCGCAGACCCTCGTCGATATACTGCTGGGCCTTACTGCTTTGAGGCTGCGAACAGACCGTACCGAGCAGGAGCACCGCCTGCTGGTATTTCGGTTGGATGCTGTCGGGCTGCATGGCTTCCAAGCGTTGCAGCGAGGCGAGTTGCTGCTCCATCGTGGGCTGACTTTGCTGGGCATGGAGACTGAGGAGGGAAACAACGATGAGGACGAGGGTCATCATGCGGCGGCAGGCGACGGAGGCCAGTGCCTTAGAAATTTGCGATGTCATAAGCTTTATTACTTTTTAGTGAAACAAATATTCCGATATAAAGGAAGCGGTCGGAGCCGTTGGTGATGGGCTTGCCGCCACGGTAGCCATAGATGTTCTTGCGTCCGAGCAGATTGCTCAGTGAAGCGTAGACGATGACGCGCTTGCTCGCAAGATAGGTGACGCTGGCATCGAGACTATTATAATAAGGTGTGGTGCGCCCCTCGCTCTTCCGTCCCGAGGCAAACGACTCGGTGAGTCCGAGACTTAAGATGCTAATACCATATTTCAGCGCGAGACGCAGGTTGTGACGCGAGACGTATTGAGGCTGCTGTTCGGCAAGGTAGTCGAGGTAGCGCCGGCGCGAGTCATTGTAGCTATAGCTGAGCATTGTGTTGAGGTTGGGCATCAGCGACCGGTCGTCGATGAAAAGATCAAAGCCTCGGCTTGCGCCATAACCGTCGGCAGTGTAGAGCCCTTGACGGAGGAGGGGCAGACGAGAGTATCGCTTGTAGTAGGACTCTATGCGTACGAGCGTGTTGCCAAAACTGTATTGCAGTCCGGCGATGTAGTGATGGGCCAGTGAGGATCGGGATGGCGCAAGGCTACGTACCAGGATGGTGTCGGCGGGCTCTTGGGTATAGCTTCCGGCAGAGAGCGAGAGCAGCCAGCGGCGTGAGGGATTGTAGTTGAGCAGCAGGCGGGGCAGCAGCGTCCAACGGTGGGAGAGGCTGGAATATTCCGTACGCAGCGAGGCCTCGGCAGAGCAACCTTTGAAGAGCTTGTATTGCATCATGGCGAAGAGTGCTGGCAACAGATAACCTTTGGAATCGTGCAGACGGTCATGGAGGCGATAGTCGAGCCACTGATATCGGAAGAAACTCTCCATGCCGATGGTGCCTTTCATCCATGCAGTCAGTGTCTTCGATGCTTTCGTCTTGACGTGGAGCTCGCCCGTGCGGTAACGATAGCGGTCGCCATGGAGCAGTGCGTCACTGATGTCTTGCCACACCATGCCGCCGGCGAGCCCCGCAAACCAAGTGACGTAACCTTTGGCGGAGCCTTTCGCCACGCTGTTGAGATAGAGGTTGTTTTCCTCAAGATGGAGCGTCCGCCCGTCTGTGTCAAGACTCAGCGTCGTGCGGTCGAAGCCGAGATAGCTCTTCCATACGCTCGATGGTGTGGGCTGCGTCTTCCATTGTGTCTCGAATGACAGCTGTCGGTAGGGCTTGCGCCAAGTCCAACGGTCGGGGAAAAGGCGGTTGTACATCCCCAAGTCCATGTAGGTGGCATTCATCGACCAACAGCCTTGCTTAGTTGCCTTTGTTCCTCCGATGTTCCAGTCGATCAGCGAGGCGCTCACGCCCAATTTGTCCGAGACCGGTGCGTCGGTAGTCTCCATGGGCAGCACCGACGAGAGGGCCTGACCATATTCCGCGTCGTAGCCTCCGAGGGAAAAGGAGATGCCCTTGAAAAGAAAAGGAGAGAAACGGCCGCGTGACGGACTGTTGGGGGCTGTAGTGGAATAAGGCTGCAACACGTGCATGCCGTTGATATAGGTCTGGCACTCTTCGCTGCTGCCGCCTCTGACGTAGAGTTTTCCATCTTCGCCTACCTTTTGTGTGCCCGGCAGGCTCTGCAGCGCCGATACGATGTCACCGCAGCTGCCTCCGTCGAGCACCACGTCGAGGGCGCCCATCTGTTTCACGCCATTGGCCTGCCCGAACTGGAAGGTGCTGCCGGTGACGACGACCTCGTCAATGGTGGTTGTGCGCTCATGCAACCGGATGGCGAGCGGCTTGTGTCCTTTTTGCCAATCCCGTTCCGCGTTGTCATATCCTATGCAGGTGACCATCAGCTGTGCGCTGTCGGCTTTCAACGTTGAAAAGGAGAAGTGCCCGAGCGAGTCGGTGAGACAGCCGTCCGTTGTACCTTTGACAAAGACGTTGGCTCCGGCTATCGGATGGCGACCGTCGGTCACCGTACCCGATACCACTTGCTGTGCATAGCCGAGGCAATGGCCCGACAGCAGAAGTGTGAGGATGAGAATGCAGTGTTTCATGTCGGCAAAGTTAGTGCATGAAACGCGGTGTTGCAAATTTGCGGGACAGACAGCTAAGTAATGGGCTATACACCTAAGCGTCAGGACGAAATGCAAGGATTAGGGACGAATGACTAAGCAGAAAAGCCCTGGCTTTGAGCGGAAGCGCGAGGGGGGTGAGACAGGCAGCGAGGGCGGCGAGTTGTAACTCGCCGAACAGAACGGAGCAGAACAATGAGCGCGGTCTTTTGCCAGACAACAGGGCGCGCGGTCTTTTAACCGACAAACGAGCGCAAGGTTTTTACATAGCTTCGCGATACGGGCACTGTGTGGCGATCGTCGCCCACGGTGAGCTGATAGCCGTTGGAGTTGCCGTGAGCGGAGCGGATGTTGCTGAGGTTGACAATGAACGAGCGGTGACATTGGAAGATGCTCTTCTCGTTGGCGTCTGCAAGGACCGAAGTCAGTGTGGTACGCAGCTGTCGGTGCTCGACAAGGTTATCGTGGAGGAAGTAGATGTCGACGAAGTTCTTCTGTGCTTCGGCGTAGAGAAAGTCGGAGAGGTGCAGTGTGAGGTCGTTGCCACGCACCGACGTGTCGTGAAAGGTCACCGTCTCTTCGGCTTGCGCGTCGGTGTCCTTAGGCAGCAGTTCAGCCAGACGTGTGCGCAACCGCCGCTGATATTCCAAGGCTACGATGGTGAGCGTGATGGGAATGCCGAAGAGCAGGGTGACATAGAGATAGGCCAGGAAAAGCTGGAGAGAAGCTGGGGTGGAAAACCAGAGAATGCTGAGTATGCTGTTGCCTAAGCTAACACAGCAGAATAGCAACAGAATAGCAGCGCACTCATGCCACACCCGCCACGTCTTGATACGACGCACCCAGGGTTTGAATACACACGCACCATAGCACCATGTCACGGCTACGGACAGCATGGAGAAGCAGAGGGCCACGAAGAAGATATTCCCTTCAAACTGTCCAAGGCCAAAGGGTCTGAGGAAGTAGAGAAGGAAGAACACGATGGCACCGGCTATCAGTCCTACCTGTAGCCAGTTGCCGTCGTCGTTTTGAGGCAATGCCCTTAAAAAGAAACCTGTTAACCTTTTCATTGCTGTTATTTCCTTTGCAAAGATAACAGAAAATAATCATAACGCAAAATAAAGGTCGGCTTTTATCTTCGGGCCTATTTCTTTTTCTTATTGCGGTGTTCCATCGGTGTGCAGCCGAGTTGCTGTCTGACATACTTGCCGAAGAACGAAGGGTTGGGGAAGCCGAGGATGTTGGCAATCTCCTTGACGGAGTATTCCGTGGAGCGAAGATAATAGTCGATGTCGGCTACGGTATATTCCTCTATCCACTGCAGAGCAGTCTTACCGGAATGCTGCTTGCAGACCAGGCTCAGATATTTTGATGAGACAAAGAGCTGACTGGCATAGTCGGCCACAGGGCGATGCTTCACCTTGCTCTTTTGCAACAGATCGAGGAAGCGTGGGAAGAATATCAATATCGGTGAGCTGCCGCTCCAATATTTTCTTTACATATACCACATGGTTCCACACGTCGATATAGGGTCGCATGAACCGCTGGATGATGTGATTGGTCATCAGCAGGGCCTTACATTCAAAGTCCACGCTGAAAAGATAGTTGTCCAGCGTGGTGTTGGGAGGAAACATCACAAGCTGGTTTTTGTGGTAAGTGTGCTGCTGTCCGTTGACATCCACTTGTATGGTGCCGTTGAAGCAAACAAAGACGCCATTCATCATAAAGCGCATAGGCTCCGCGGCAACGATGTCGCGCATGTTGTCCAAAATGACAATGTCATCGTCGGAGTAGTCCACTTCCAACGACTCTTTGTGGTGGTTGTCGTAGATGCCTTCGGCATGCCGTGACTGGTTGTTCGTGATTTCTATGATCTTGTCCATAGTCTTATGTTCTGTTTCGCTTGCAAAGTTGAGCATTTTTTTCGATATAATCATGTCCGTAGTGGGATAATTTATGATCCAAACGGGGTATAAATCAAAAATAGATCGTTCTGGAAGTGTTTTGGAACGTCGTTAAGTGATAAAAAGATCGTTACTTTGCAGGCAAAATCAGAATACGGATAACGAATAATAGGACATAAAGATGAAAAGGAACTTAGGTTTTTCAGTGACTTTGGCATTAACCGGATTGCTGCTTGTCAGCTGTGGTGATAAGCAGACGTAGACAAAAGCCAAGGCAATCAGCGTGGAGACAACGACAGTCAGTGAGGCTTCGGCCACACAGGGCAGCAGTTATGCGGGTACCATTGAGGGCACTAACGCCGTAGCCTTGAGTTTCTCGTCGGCAGGAACCATCCAGAGACTGGACATCAACGAAGGGCAGGCTGTCAGTCGTGGTCAGTTACTCGGCACTGTCGATGGCACAACTACAGGCAATGCCCTGCTTGTCGCCCAAGTCTTAACGGTGCTACCTTTGTGGGGCGTGTCACAGAGAAGAGCGTCACCGCGGATCCATTAGCTCATACCTATGATGTCAGTGCCTTGGTCAGCAATCCAACCCACAAACTTCTGCCGGGTATGGTCTGTGAGGCTTACTTCCAACAGCAAGGCTCACAGCAAAATACGTTGCCTGCCAATCTGATACAAATCGATGACGACAACCTTCCGTTTGTGTGGACGGTGGTCGGAGACAAGGCACATAAGCAGTCGCTGACCCTTGGCGAGAATATCGGCGATGCTGTCGTGGTGACGGGGGGACTGTCGCCCGAGAGCTGCATCATCTGTGTGGGACAACAGAAAGTGAGCGAGGGAAGTCTAATAAAGGTAAAGAAGTAAAGAAGAAAAGGGTATAGAAAAAAGGGAGAATCATGAACAAGAAACGAAATTTGGTGGAATGGGCGATGCATTATCGGCAGATCGTCATACTCATCACCTCGTGCCTGTTGGCTTTCGGCATCGAGTTGAACACGGTGACGTTGGCTGCTCTTATCGTCACATTAGGTATGATTGTTGACAAATCTATCGTCATCATCGACAACTACGTGGAGTTGCTTGGCGAGGGAATGAGCCGTTGGAGGGCTTCTATACAGAGCGCCACTCATTTCTTCAAGTCCATATTCTCGGCCACCCTCGCCATTAGCATCACGTTTTTCCCCTTCCTGCTGACATTGCAGGGCATTTTCCATGACTTCATCCTCTATTTCCCCTGGGCCATCACCATCGTGCTCATGGTCTCGCTCTTGGTGGCCGAGCTCATCGTGCCCTTCATGCAGTTCTGGTTCATCCGTAAACCCATGGAGGTGAAGAAACGTGCTGACGGCAAGCCCCGCTTCTCGTTCCTCGACATGATGCAGCGCTACTACGACCGGCTCATCATCTTCTGCTTCCGCCATTACTACGGCACCTTGGCGGCCGCCGTGGTATGTACCGTGGGGGGGATTGTGCTGATGGCCCGGTTACCACAGAAGCTCATGCCCACCGCCGAGCGCAACCAGTTTGCCGTGGAGATATATCATGTTTGACTATGCCGAGGAATTGCGCACCAACGAGCAGCTTACGGCTCATGAGGCTATCTTCGAGAGTGCCAAACGGCGTATGCGTCCTATCTTCCTCACCTCAGCGGCGGCGTCAATGGGTGTGATCCCAATGATTCTCGGCGGCAGTGGACTGTGGATGCCTATGGGGGTAGTCATCTTCTTCGGTACGCTCATCACCATGGTACTCATCCTCACCGTACTGCCCGTGGCCTACTGGCTGATGATGAGCGGATCCACAAAGAAGAGACTCGCCTCGGAAAACATAGAGAAAGAGTAGAGACCATAGAGGCTATAGAAACTATAGAAAAAACATCAAAGCAAAGAACGCTATGCAGAAAACCATATTATCCGCAGCCCTGCTCATGGGCTGCCTTTCGCTCCACGCCCAGCGTGTGCTGACTCTGGAGCAGTGCCGCGACGCGGCCATCAACCATAATATCGCCGTACGCTCGGCCAATCGCTCTTTGGAGAAAGCCCAGGAACAGAAGAAAGAAGCCTTTACCAAGTATTTCCCCTCTGTGTCCGCAGCCGCTTTCACCTATCATTCCTCCAAGGACGTGGTTCGTGGCGACATCAATACTTCTGATGTCATTCCATCCTCCATAGCCTCGTCCATCCCCGAGGCTATCGCTACAATGATTCCCTCATCGGTACCCGTTGGTCTTATGCGTAATGGCACGGCAGCGGGCATTACGGCCGTACAACCTGTGTTCGTAGGTGGGCAGATTATCAACGGCAATAAACTCGCCAGGGTGGGTGTCACCGCTGCTGATTTGCAATGCCAACTTACGGAGCGGGGAGTGAGACTCACCACAGATCAGTATTACTGGAATGTGGTGATGCTCCAGGAAAAGCTCCATACGCTCCAGCAGACACAGCAGATGTTGCGGTCGCTGGAGAAAGATGTGAACACCGCCGTCAAGGCAGGGGTTGCCCTCCGCAACGATCTCTTGCAGGTACAGCTCCAGGAAAATCAAGTTGAGGCGGCTATGCTTGAGGTGAACAATGGCATTAAGGCGAGCCGACAAGTGTTAGGACAGTATATTGGTTTGTCAGACTCTGCTTTTGTAGTCAGGGGCTTGGAGACTAAGGACAGTACCTTCGTGTTGCCTGTTGCCATGCGTAAAGACCCTTCAGTGGCCGCAGCGAACATGACGGAGAGCCGGCTCTTGGAGCAGAATGTGCAGGGGACTGTACTCAATCGCAAGTTGGAGGTGGGCAAGAACTTGCCCTCTGTGGCTGTCGGTGCTGGCTATGACTATGCACGGTTGGTGCATAAGGACAATACTTTCGGCATGGTCTTCGCTACGGTCTCCGTCCCCATCTCAAGCTGGTGGGGTGGAAGCCATGCCATCAAGCGGCGGAAGATAGAGGAGCAGGAAGCCCGTGAACAGCTTGCCGACAAGCAGCAGTTGCTCTGCATCAAGGTAGAGAAGGGATGGGACGACGTCACCGTGGCCTACCGCAAGACACTCATAGCCCGAAAGAGCATAGAGCAGAGCCGTGAGAACCTACGTCTCAATCAGCAGTTCTATCATGCCGGAACGGGCAAGATGACTGACCTGCTTGAGGCTCAGCGACAGGTTCAGCAGAGCCGTGACCAATGGGTAGAGGCAGTTGCCGCCTATCAGTTGCGGTTGGCGGAATACGAAGAGATGACGAAATGATTTTGTGAGGAGAAAAAAGCCTTAAGGAAATCTTAAGGAACAGTTAAGGTAATCTTAAGGAATAAATGAGACATACCGACTAATTTTGCAAGTGAAGAAAGTTAATCTATAATTTTAGAAATATGGAAGCAGTAAAGCAAGTTTATGATTTCATGGATAAAGCCGGAGCCTATTTTCTGGCTACCGTTGACGGAGACCAATCACGAGTAAGAGTCTATGGCACCTCTTTGCTTTTCGAGGACCAGCTCTATATCATGGCTTTCAACCATACCGCTACTATTGACCAGCTGCGGGCAAACCCTAAGGCAGAGATTGCAGCCTTCAAGGGCAAGCAGCTCCGTATGACCTGTAAGCTTGTTGAGGATTCCCGTCAAGAAATCAAGGACGCAATGGCAGCAAAGATGCCGTCGCTTAAGGATGCAGCAGGAGAACGTAACCAAAACTTTATCATGCTGCGGGTTACGGATGCTACGGCTACAATCTCTGACCTTGCTGGCCATAGTGACACGTGCACTTTCTAAGTATTATTAGCAACGGCATAAGAACAAAACAAAAGCACAAGAATGTCAAATTACGATTTTTACGCTATTTTCGTGGGCTGCGGTCATGGATGTGACCTTGCCGCGCGGGTTTTAGCCAAAGCCGGCAAACGGGTTGCCGCCATTGAACGTGACCTGTGGATGGGCACTTGCACGAACTATGGTTGTAATGCCAAAATCCTGTTGGATGGTCCATTTGAGCTTACAACGGCCATGGAGAACTATCTCAACTTAGGCATCTTCGATAAGGTGCCATAAGGGCAATGTACTCTTGGTAGTGAATACGGCTACGGGCTGTGGCTTTACTCCTCAGTACGAAGAATTGGAGGCCATGTACCGTCGTCATAAGGACAGTGGTTTCGAGATTCTCGACTTCCCTTGTGATCAGTTCGGGCATCAAGCACCTGGCAGCGATGAGGAAATCAAGGAGTTCTGCCAAATGAAGTTCGGTGCCGACTTCCCGCAGTTCAAGAAGTCTGAGGTCAATGGTGAGAATGCTCTGCCGCTGTTCCAGTGGCTGAAGTCACAGAAGGGCTTTGAGGGCTTCGATGCAGAAAATGAGCTGACTCCTATCCTGGAGAAGATGTTCAATGAGAAGTGCCCGGGTTGGCGTCAGAGCAGCGACATCAAGTGGAACTTCACCAAGTTTCTTGTCAACCGCAAAGGCAAAGTGGTTGCCCGCTTTGAGCCTACACATGATATGGCTGACGTGGAGCGACAGGTGGCTGAGCAACTGTAAGAGAAAAAGATGAGCGTCGCTATCGTCTACTGCGCAGGCATCGACGACAGCATGAAGGAATTCATCTGCTTGCTTGACGGCACTAAGGCGAAGAACGTCATCTGCTTCTATTCTGCTGCTGTTCTACCCTCATCATATCCTCAGGTGTGGCGACTGTTGGAGGTATATGGTATCAAGGTTAATGAGTGTGAGTTTCATTGCCGTGGTGCTCTCTCTCCTGCATCGGGGGCACCCAAATGATGAGGATCTTATGAAGCTAAAAGGATTTGTGGAAAATCTCCACTTAAAATGACACAGACATGAATATACGGCACAGGAAAGATGCCGTCATATCGATTTCTGATAAAAAGGGGCGGACTTTGCGTGCGCCCCTTTTATTTTCTCGCCTCAGTGGGACGATTTTACGAAAAACTGTCGTAAATTTGCATTCGTTTATTGATACTCGCAAAATTAACGATCTGTTATGAACTTATTACAGGAACTGAGAAACAAGCGGCACCCCCATGTGTTAGGTGCCTTCGATATTTTCAAGTATATTGGTCCAGGTCTCCTTGTCACCGTCGGCTTCATCGATCCCGGCAACTGGGCCAGTAACTTTGCCGCCGGATCGGAATACGGCTATGCGCTGCTGTGGGTGGTGACGCTGTCGACGATTATGCTCATTGCCCTACAGCACAACGTGGCTCACTTAGGCATTGTCACCGGACTCTGTCTGAGTGAGGCTGCTGTGAAGTATACACCCCGATGGGTGGGCCGTCCTATCGTGGTGAGTGCTGTCTTGGCCAGCATCTCCACGTCGCTGGCCGAGATCCTTGGTGGAGCCATTGCCTTGCAGATGCTCTTCGGAATATCCATCCCGGTAGGCGCGCTATTGGTGACCATTGCCGTGCTTATCATGCTCTTTACCAATTCTTATAAGAAGATAGAACGGGCGGTCATCGGTTTTGTCTCCGTCATCGGGTTGTCGTTTATCTACGAGCTTTTCCTGGTACATATCGACTGGGGCGAGGCCGCACGCGCTGCTGTGGTACCATCAGTGCCGCAAGGTTCCTTGCTCATCGTGATGAGTGTTCTCGGTGCCGTGGTCATGCCCCACAATCTCTTCCTTCATTCCGAGGTGATACAGAGCCGCGAGATCAACCTCAAGGGCGACGAGCGTATCCGCTACATGCTCAAATATGAATTTGCCGACACACTCTTCTCCATGCTTGTCGGTTGGGCCATCAACTCCGCCATGATTCTCTTGGCCGCCTCCACGTTCTACACTCACGGCGAACATGTCGATGATTTGGCGCAGGCCAATGCCATGCTGGCACCGCTCTTAGGCAGCAACGCTTCCAACATCTTTGCACTGGCACTGCTCTTAGCCGGCATCTCCAGTACCATCACCAGTGGTATGGCAGCCGGTAGCATCTTCTCGGGACTCTTCGGTGAGTCGTACAATGCCAAAGACCCCCATTCGGCAGTGGGTGTGGTGCTTTCGTTGGGCATAGCCTTACTGATCATTTTCTTTATTGGCAATCCTTTCCAAGGGCTGATCATCTCGCAGATGGTGTTGAGCTTGCAACTGCCGTTCACCGTGTTCTTGCAAGTGAGTCTCACCTCATCGAAGCGTGTCATGGGCAAATACGTCAACAAACCGTGGAACACAGTCTTCCTCTATAGTCTGGCAGGTATCGTTACTGTTCTAAATATCTGGCTTCTCGTCTCATCTTTGGCGTGAGGTACATGAGCAATATATTATAAATATATGAGTAGAAACCAACAAATCATTCGTACAAGTTTGGTGGGCATTGCCGCCAACCTCTTTCTTGCCGCCTTTAAAACTGTGGCAGGATGGGTTGCCGGTTCGGTAGCCATCATCATGGACGCAGTCAACAACCTGAGTGATGCCCTCTCGTCGGTTATCACCATTGTCGGCACAAAACTCTCAGAGAAACCCGCCGACCGCGTCCATCCCTTTGGTTACGGTCGTGTGGAATATTTCAGTGCCATCATTATCTCGGTTATCGTCCTCTCCACGGGTATTCTCTCTTTGGTGGAGAGTGTAAAGAAGATTTTCGACCCCACCAATCCTTCCTACACCGCCGTCACGCTGACGATCATCATTGTGGCCATCGTGGTTAAACTCGTCTTGGGTTGGTATGTGAAGAAGCAAGGCCGCCAGTTACAGAGCAACGCCTTGGAGGCCAGTGGCGCCGATGCCACTTTCGATGCCGTAGTGACGCTCTCCACACTTGTCTCCGCCGGAATCATGCTCTTCACGGGGGTCAACCTTGATGGCATTCTCGGCTCAATCATCTCGCTTGTCATCATCAAGGCTGGCATAGAGATGATCGGAGCTCCCGTGGGCCAGTTGCTTGGCGAGAGCATTTCCAAGGAGATGATGCTTAACATCAAGAGCGACGTGAAGCTGTTTGCCGGTGTGCTCGGTGTCTACGACATCATCCTCAACTACTACGGTCCTAATGCCATCATCGGTTCGCTCCACGTCAGTGTGTCAGAATCCATGACGGCCAACCGCATCCATGGTCTCACACGGTCCATCACCAAGCTACTCTATGACAAGTATCATGTCATCGTTACGGTGGGCATCTATGCCGTTTGCGATCGTGGCAAGGAGAGCGAACTGCAAAAGGGTGTGGTGGCTTTCCTGAAGAGCTACCCCCATATCGAGCAGGTACATGGCTACTTCTATCTTGAGGAGAAGCGCACAGTCACCTTCGACGTGGTGCCCGACGACTCGATTCACGATGACAATGCCTTTCAGTATCAGCTCCTTCAGGCCATCCGCAAGGTTTATCCCGGCTATATATTCAACATCGTCGTCGACCATATCTATTGCAAGTAAGTATCCGCAAGCCGCGGACACAAGAGGAATACGAGAAGAAGATTAAGGAGAATATCGGTGTGGTGGATAACATGAACCGTATGGTCGACAACATGCTCATGCTTACACGCGCCGATAGTTCCCACTTTCGATTGCATCCCACCGACGTAGGCATCCGTGAACTGCTCAGCGAGACGTGCAGCGCCTATTCCAATCAGATCATCCGACGTGGCATTCATATTGAGATGAACATCACGCCTGAAGACATCACCCTGCACACCGACCGCAACGCCTTGGGCATCATTGTGAGCAACCTCATCTCCAACGCCACGAAATACTGCGATGAGGGTGGAGAGATACGGCTCTCAGCCCGTCGTCAGGATGGTCACACACTCATCGTCTTCTCCAATACCGGTCGTGGCATCCCTACGGAGGAGTGCGAGAAAGTCTTCGACAGGTTCTACCGTTCCATCTCCACAGGCCATCAGCGGGTTAAAGGCTTCGGTCTTGGTTTGGCCGTGGTGCGCCGCTTTGCCGGTCTGATTGGGGCCACCGTTCATTTTGATAGTTGTCCGGAAGGACCAACGACGGTAACAGTGGAGCTATAAGACTGTCCTTTCCCATATGGCATTCCTATGAGAAATGTGGGAAATTTCATGTTTTTCATAGGAATAACATGTAATCCTGCCTAAAGGTAAATAACAATTAGCTCTATGGGGAAAGAGTCTCCTTTGCAGCCTGGCCAGGCGTGTAGCCGACTAAGAGAATGGGCAACAGCAAAGACGGAAGAAGTGGCAGCAGCATGATGCCAACGGCTCTTTAAGGCTAAAGGATCTCCAACGCGATGGCAGCACAGGCTTCAGCATCAGCAAGGGCATGGTGATGGTTCTTGAGATCATAGCCACAGCGTGCGGCAATGATGTCGAGGTTGTGGTGTCCGCCAGGCCATACTCTGCGTGAGGCGATGAGCGTGCAGTAGAATGGATAGTCGGGATAATCCATGCCATACGTGCGGAAGACAGCTTTCAGACAGTTTTCATCGAAAGCCTTGTTGTGAGCCACGAGTGGCAGGCCCTCGATCATGGGCTCTATCTGCTTCCACACGTCGGGGAAGATAGGCGCGTCCTCTGTGTCTTCCTGACAGAGGCCGTTAACGCTGGAGCAACGCCAGTTGTAGTAGTTGGGCTCAGGGTGGATGAGTGAGTAGAACGAGTCGACCGCCTCCCCGTTTCTCACGATCACCACACCCACGGCGCAAACACTGGTGCGCTCGAAGTTGGCGGTCTCAAAGTCTATGGCTGCAAAGTCTTTCATGGTTGTTGAATGGTTGTATCGACGAAGCAAGAGATTTGTTTCTTCCTGCCGTCTATTTATTATTAAGGCACAGCAATGGCTTGACACAGTCTTGGATGCGCTTCACGATCATGTCGAGCATCTTGTGACGAATGAAGTTGTCGGCGGTGATCATGACGATCTCGCGTTGAGGCTCCGGCAAGGCGAAGGGCCTCACCAGTCGCTTTTGTGAGTCTTCCAACTGTGAGATAGCCATCTCAGGGATGAAAGTCACGCCCTTGCCATTCTCCACGATTCTCATAAACGTCTCGATACTTCCCAAGGTATAGGCTTTCTTGCTGGCCGCAGCTGATTTCAAATGACAGAACTTCACGAGCTGGTCGCGGAAACAGTGCCCCTCGTCAAGTAGCCATAGAAACTCCCCGTTGAGGTCGGTAGTTTTTATTCTCTCTTTGGCGAACAGGGGATCGTTTTTTGAGATATAGGCAAAGTACTTCTCTGTATAGAGATGCGTGCTGTTGAACATCTTCAGTCCTTCGATCTTAGCCAGAATACCGGCATCGATGTCACTATTGAGCAGAGCCTGCTTCATGTCCTTGGTTTTCATCTCAACGATGCGCAGATCCATCTCAGGATGCTCCCTCATCAACTGCGGAAAGAAGTGGGGGATGAGGTAGGGAGCGATAGTCGGAAGCACGCCGATGGTGAATGTCCCGAGATAAGTATCCTTCTCTTCCTCGACGATTTCCCTGAGGCGCCGGGACTGATAGAGCACCTCTTTGGCTTGTCGGATGACAGCCTGTCCAGCCTTGGTGGTGATGATGGGCTGTCGGTGCCGGTCAAAGATCTTGATACCCAACTCGTTTTCCAGTTTCTGAATCATGGAGCTGAGCGTCGGTTGCGTGACATCGCAATAGTCAGCAGCCTTGGCGAAGTTGCCTAAGCGGTTGAGGGCTAAGATATATTCCAGTTGCTGTAGGGTCATGTCTTTTGTCTTTCATTTTTTTGTTCCCCCCTATTTGCGTAGTAGGGCATGCATATCTCTTGCAAATATCGCAAAATTATCTGAGATGGACAAGAATTCCTGGAATTAATCACATACTCTTTTTGTTGAAGGCGTCTTTCGATAGGAGAGGAAGCGTTTATTGTCTGTTAAAAAAGTCTGCTGCGTGCTGACTTCCTTGGATATGTTCAGCTGTACAATAGAAGGCAGAGAGATGATGGAATACTTCTTTCGAATGGGTAAAGATACACAACAAAAGACTGTCACGATTTACTTCGCTTCTAGAGAGAAGCAGAGAAGCTTTTTGAGGGAAAGCCATGTTTGCAAAGAGCAAAAATGGGTGGCTGAATGCGAAAATAGCATGATTATAGTGTCATCTCGGCTTTTTCTCACTGTAAAACTACCGAGATGACCGAGTGAAAAAGGTAGTTTGATAGAAAATTCTCTAGAGAATTTTCTATCAGAAAGGTATTTTTGCAAGATGAAAAAATGTAATGTTTATTCAAGTTCTTAGTAGTTAGCCAGTTAAGAATGTTGGCGAAAATTGAAAAATCACGGCCAAAGACATGCTTGCTCGAAAAGAACGCCTTCTCGTGGCCACTTTTTTGTCAGTTTATCAAACAAATGCATTCTTTTTACTTGGAAGACTTTTGAGTATACCATAAAAATATTATCTTTGCAACAACATATTAAAAACTTAATCATTCAGAGAGATGAAGAGACTTACTATCCTTTTACTACTGGTCATGGCGATGGTCCTGACGGTGAGTGCCAACAATCAGTCCAACGACAACATCCGGCGAGGTGACTCCTGCATGGCGGATTACGACCTGAGACATGCCCTGGAATATTACCTCAAAGCTTTGACCAGTGACGGCAGTGCCGCCTTGCGCATGAAGATCGCCAACGTCTATTATCGCCAAAGCAACTATGCCAAAAGCCTCGATATTGTCAATAGACTGCCCGCTGATTCACTCGACCATGATACCATGCACCATCTGTTTGACTGCTGCAAGGCACTCGGACTCAACCATCGGACAATAGGATGGGGCGAGGCTATTATCAAGCGGTGGCCGATGGACGGAGAGGCTGTGGCCAAGCTGGCTAAGGAATACTTGCTTTCGGGACTGACTGACAAAGCAGAAATTGTCTGTAACAGATTTTGGCTGGAAGACGAGACCTGTATGGCTGTCAATGATATCATGGCCGACGTATATATGGCCCAGCGGCAATGGGTATTGGCCAAGGACAGCTATTTGCTACTCTTGCAACAGGGCGACTCCACTTATAAGAATATGCTCAACCTTGGCGTGAGCTACGAGCGACTGGAGCATCCGGCAGAGGCGCGGAAAGCTTTTGATGTAGCCATCGCCATGTCGGACTCCGCAGTAGCTGCTCCGCTTTATCATCAAGGAGTGGTACTCGGTGCCTTGGGCGATTACAAAGCATCGACGGACTGCTTCCATCGTGCTCTGCAATTGCTGCGACCCGACAGTGCGGTGATGTTTTCCTGCTATCGCGGTTTAGCTGAAGGCGAATATGCCGGGCAGGACTATCGTCGGGCTGTCGATGATTTCGTTCAGGCAGAAGGCTATGATCCAAACTCTATCAGTACACCTTATTATATAGGTATCTGTTCTGAAGCTCTCGGCAGGAAACAGGAGGCCAAGGTAGCCTATCAGCGTTTCCTGCAGCGGGCAGTGAAGGTGGAGGAGCCCAACAAGGAACTTAGAAAGATGATAGTAGATGCCAGGCAAAGGATGGGGCGGTGAGAAATGAGATGGTCCGAGACTATCCCTCTTTGATTTCTGAAAACATACCACAGTTCTTGTCCACGGTATAAGTTGCTTCGCAACCTTTGGGTATGTATAGCGTACCCTTAGCAAGTTGCTTGGTGGTATTTTTTTTCGAGATTTGTGCAGCTGTAAAACATATAGTCACCATTTTCGTCGTCACGGGTATCGTGCTCGTCGTTTTATCCCATGGTGATATACGCTTTTCCACGGCAGAGTCAGTAATGATCATGTGAAGGATTTCAAGAGAGAAATAGTTAGCTTTGCAGTATGCAAATAAAAGGAAATGACAAGGCTACTATAAAAGAGAAAAGCAACTTATTTGTTAATTTGTCACAACAAAAGAAGGGGCCTTGGATGTTTTTTCGTATATTTGCTCGCATGGAAGATAACATAAAATGAACTTTTATGAAGAAAATAGTTTTATCACTGCTGATACTACTGCTTTCAGCACCCATGTTAGCGCAACGTCGCACTAACAACATTACCATTCAGCCTAAAATAGGACTCAATGTTGCCGACTTGACCGATGTCAGCGGCAGAGGATCGCGTGTAGGACTGGCTACAGGAGTTGAGTTTGAGTTTCCTGTCAACCGCAAATTTAGCTTTACCGCAGGTGCTCTCTTTTCCATGCAGGGATGCGATGGTATCGAGCTCAACTACATCAACATTCCGGCCATGGCCAATTTCTATGTAGCACCGGGTTTGGCTATGAAAGTAGGTCTGCAACCAGACTTCAACGTCAGTGATGATGGTTGGAACACTAGCAGTTGCGGTCTCTCTATTCCTCTTGGTATGTCGTATGAATATCGCCGCTTTGTGTGGGATCTGCGCTATAACTGGGGGGTGACCGACGCCATTGAGAACACCGACTGTAAGAACAGTGTGTTCCAGTTCACTTTTGGTTATAAGTTCGACTTGTAGGAGTGCATTACGCCCATTCGTGGGTTACATTCTTTTTGATTGCCAGGGCGGTGCATCGGCCCTCCAAAGTAGCAGACTGTGTTAACGTTCCGGCGTTAGTGCGGCCTGCTATTGTTATGAAAGATGCAAAGACTCCCCGTTATAAATCTTCAGATCCCCCTCTAACTCCCTCCTAAAAAGGAAGAGTTAGAGGGGGCGGAAGTTTATGGACCTAAAGATCGGGGTAGTTATGGATCTATAGGCCCTCTTGGTTTATCTATCTGGTTTGGAATACTTTCTCGATCTTTGGAGCCCTGTCCTGGCCACTGCCATAGCGATGGTACTCGAAAGCAATGCTCTGCTCCTTGAGATAGTGGATGAGCTCCACACGGCCGTCCTTCACGGGAACATCGGTGGCGATGAACTTGTTGGTGTCGGCGGCACGCTGATACATCTTCTCAGGAATGTCGGGCGAGCAAGTGCGGATACGCTCATAGTCGGGGATGGAATCGATGAAGTTGGCGAGCGTCTCACGCTTGAGGCGTGCTCTTAACTTTGCGAGCTTATCCTGCAGGTCGGGACGCTTGTCGTCGGCATCGCAGCTCACTGTGAGCGGAGTGCCACAGATGTGAGCGGCCAAGGCCACCATGAGCGCCTGCTCGTCAGAGTCTTTCTTGAACAGTCGCAGTCCCATGCCACCCTTGAGCGGCAGGTAGCGGAACACATTCTCCTCACCACTGATATGGTTCCGGTCGCGCGGATGACGGAACTCGCTTTCCCATGCCTCGGCATAACTCGTACGATAGTCGGTCTTCGAGCCCGGCTTGTCGGTGATGATGGTGAACTGCTGGCAGTAGTTCGGACCACCGGCCTTGATGCCGGGACCAAAGGCAGAGAGCTTCATGCCGCCGAAGGGCTGACGGTTGACGATAGCACCTGTGATGCCACGGTTGATATAGAGGTTGCCGGCCATGATGGAGTCACGCCACAGGCGGCGCTCATTCTCATCGAGTGTCTGGATACCAGAGGTCAGGCCATAGTCAAGACCATTGACCAGGCTGATGGCTTCCTCCAAAGTGTCGAACGGAGCCACGGAGAGCATAGGACCGAAGAGCTCGGTGCGGAAGGAATAGTTATGCGGGCTCACTCCCATCTTCACCGACGGGGCGAGGATATAGCTTCGCTTGTCGACGAAGTGAGGCGGCACGAGCCAGAACTCGCCCGGCTCCAGGTTGTTGATGGCGTGGAGCAGTTTGTCGTTGTGGTTGGTGATCATCGGACCTACCACGTTGCCGGCGTTCCATACACCGCCCACCTTTATGCTTGTAGCGCAGTCACGGAGTTTTTCGCGGAAGTCCTCGCGCTCGTAAACCGAGCGCTCCACGAGGAAGAGCGAGCAGGCCGAGCACTTCTGTCCCGCGTTGCTGAAGGCCGAGTGACAGGCACTCATGATGGCGTGGTCCATGTCGGCCGATGCCGTACAGATGATGGCGTTTTTGCCACCGGTCTCTGCCGACAGTGGGGTAGTGGGCTTGGCACGCAGGATGGACTGTGCCGTGTCTGTGCCACCGGTGAGAATGATATGCTTGATCTCCGGAGCCTGTGTGAGTTTGTCGAGAGCGTCGCGCTCAGTGATGATGACTTGCAAAGCCTCTTTCGGCACACCGGCATCCCAGAAAGCTTTGGCGAAGAGCCATGCCACAGGAGCTGCCACGGAGGCAGGCTTCAGGATGACCGTGTTACCGGCAGCCAGTCCGGCGACTACGCCACCGCAAGGAATGGCGCACGGGAAGTTCCACGGTGAGATGACGAGCACGGTACCCTTGGCCTTAATGTTGACATCTTGCAGCGCATAGAACTTCTTCATCGAAGTGGTATAGAAGCGGCAGTAGTCGATACCTTCCGATACCTCCACGTCGCCCTCTACGACCGTCTTGCCGGTGATGGCGCACATGGCACCGATGAGGTCACCACGCAGGTCGCCCATGTGGTTGGCGGCATCGTACATGATCTTGTGGCGCTCCTCTATCGTCGTGTCGCGCCAGTGCCCCGGATCATCGGCTGCTATCTTCACGATTTCCTCCACTTGGGCAGCGTTGGCCTTCGACATCTCGCAGATCTCCACATCCTCGTCCTGCGAACGGTCGTAGTATTTATAGCGGCTGTCGTTGACGACGGTCTTACTGCCTATCTGTGTGGGGATGACGTCAGGCTTGTCTGTTGGACTCTTCTTCCACTTCTTGAAGATGTCGCGCTGCCACTCCTGGTTGCACTCACGGTCGAAGTCGGTATCCTGCTCGTTGATCATCACGTCCTGAGGCGGGATGGGGATATAAGGCTTGCGGCGGTCCTGTGTACGTGTCGGGGTGTGATTGAGATTGTCTTTGATGGCATAGGCATCCTCAAACTGCTTGCGCAGGAATTCCCATGTCTCGGTACCCGACTTGAGGTTGAACGAGTGAGTGAGGAAGTTGTCCGGTGCCGTGTTCTCGTCCATACGGCGGACAAGGTACGAAACGGCATAGAGGAACTCCTTGTCGTGGACGACCGGAGCATAGAGCACGACGTGGTTGCCGAGCTTTGACTGTGCACGCCATACGTGGTCGGCCATACCCTCAAGCATCTCGAAGCAGAAGGTGTCCTTCGGTGTCTGGTATTTCTGTGTCAGCAGATAAGCGTAGGAAATGGTGTAGAGGTTGTGCGATGCCATACCAATGTGTAGGCAGCGTGAGTTCTCGGGCAGCAGGCCACGCTCGATGATGTGGAGATAGTTGGCGTCGACTTCGGTCTTGTTGGGACGAACCGGTGACGGCCAGCCGTGGAGCGACGAGGTGACAGTTTCCATATCGAGGTTACAGCCTTTCACGATACGCATCTTGATCCATGCGCCGCCACGGGCCACACGCTCTTTGGCAAATTCCAGCAATTTGGTCTGGAAGTCGTAGGCATCGGGCAGATAAGCCTGAACCACGATACCGGCAGAATAGTGCAGGAACTCGGGCTTGGACAGTGTGGCGAGGAACACGCGGATGGTCATATCGAAATCTTTGTACTCCTCCATGTCGAGGTTGACGAACTTCGGTTCCTTCTTGCCCTCAGGCGTGATGTAAGGATAGTCGATGGCTGTCTGATAGAGCGTGGACATGCGGTGCACCAGCTCGGGGAAAGCCTCCTCGTAGTTCAGTGCGTGTGTTTGGGCGTAGATCCCCGAGATCTTCACCGAGATGTAGTTGATGTCGGGCTGTTTGAGTGCCTCGATGGTGTTGTAATAGCGTTGGTCAGCCTCTTTGTTTCCGAGTACCACCTCGCCGAGCAGGTTGACGTTCTGCCCGATGTTCTCCTGATTGCGTTCTGACAAATGTTTCGTCAGTGCCGGTCGTGCCGCATCGAGAATGACGCGTGAGGTATCCATGCGCAACCTTTTCTTAATGATGGGGATGGCGATGGGGTAGAAGTGGTAACCAAACGACTGGTATATCTTGAAGAGCAGACGGTCGCGTGCGTTGAGAAACTCCGGTACGCCGTACTCGTCGATGAGCACTTTGATGCGTTTGGCCAGTTTGCGGTCGTCGCGGATCTGTGAGCTTTCGTCGAGCATCTTCACGAGGAACTTCTTGTCACTGGGCTTTTCCACCATGGTGGCATACATGTTCTGTTCGCGTCGCTCAGCGGGCGTGATGCTCTCCTGACTCGTGGTGTAGAGTTTCATGAGCCAAGTCTCTACTTCTTGAATGGTCGGTTTTTCCATAGTAATCATGTTTAGTGGTTGTCTGATATATATAATAAGGTTACACATCAACGTGTACTTTTTGCAAGGTCGGAGAATGCTGACACCCTATTATTGGGCTCAGCGCTTAGGCGACCACTGTAGGGCTAAACATGACGGCTCTGTATCGGTGTAGTTCCGATAGGGCTTGTTTGGTGAATGTGTCAAAATAGAACCTTCTCACCTCTCTTATACATATTATTAATTTCTCAGTTGCAAAGATAAGAGAAAAAACAATACGAGCAAAACAAAACGGAATTTTTTTGCATAAAAATATTGCGTAAGTTACTATTTCAGTAAAATAGACTGTCAAAACGGTGTTTTCTAAACGTATGGATAGCTATGGAGCCCTTTGAAGTTTAAAATCGTTCAAAAGCAAGCATAGAAGGGTGGCTGAACCGAAATAAATTTCTACCTTTGCAGCCGAAACCCATAAGAATAGAGAATCGTAACAAGAATCATGGCAAAAGAGAATCACGAAAAGAAGAAAATAGCATTGCTGTTTATCTGTTTAGGTAATATCTGCCGCTCTCCGGCAGCCCATGCCATTATGCAGCGCGATGTCGACGAGGCTGGGTTGTCAGACCGGTTCTTCATCGACTCAGCTGGTATTGGTCCCTGGCATGTAGGCGATTTGCCCGACCGCCGTATGCGGCAGCATGGAGCTCGGCGAGGGCTGGACATCAGTCATATAGCCCGGCAGTTCAATGCCAAGGCTGATTTCCGGGCTTTCGACCGCATTGTGGTGATGGACGAGGACAACTATCGCGCTATCGCATCCAAGGCTTCGTCTGAAGTTGAACGTGGGAAAATCATCAGGATGTCGGACTATCTTCTCGACCATCCCACCGCACATTCTGTTCCCGATCCATACTATGGCGACGGCTCCGACTTTGAGTTGGCGCTGGACTTGATAGGGGATGGCTGCCGACATCTGCTGGCCGCCATTATAGAGAAGGAGGATGGAATTGCAGTGGATTGACGTGAAAGAAGCGGAGGCGAGGCTCAATGCCTGGGGAGCCGAAGACCGTCCCTTCTTCTTCCTGACCGATTATCTCTGTCACCGTTGGCTGGTGGAGCCTATCGCAGCGTTGCCTGCTGACGAGTTGCTCTTTGCCTTTCCCGGGTATAGTAATGCACCTTGTGAAGAGACGAATGGAGTGTCGCTTGTATGGCAGCCCCATCCCCTTCGACCTGACGCTTATCGCGAGAAGTTTGAGATCGTTCATCGCAACATGCTTGCTGGCAATAGCTATCTGACCAATCTGACGTGTCGTATTCCCTTGGACACCAATCTCTCGCTGCGCGACATTTTTCTGCTTTCCCATGCACGATATCGATTATGGGTCAAGGACGCCTTCGTGTGTTTCTCTCCCGAGAGTTTTGTGCGTATCCGTGACGGTGTCATCAGCAGCTATCCAATGAAAGGAACCATCAGTTGTAGCGTACCCAATACCTTGCAGACGCTTCTCGGCGATGTCAAGGAAACGGCAGAACATGCGACCATCGTGGATTTGATACGCAATGACCTCAGTCGGGTGGCCGACTATGTGACGGTGCGTCGCTATCGCTATGTTGAGCGCTTGGAGACTTGCCATGGTTCTATCTTGCAGACCAGTTCAGAGATTGCCGGACTGTTACCCCAAGACTACCGCTGTCATTTAGGTGACATCCTCATGGCTCAGTTGCCCGCCGGGTCGATAACGGGTGCACCAAAGCCCAGTACAATGGCCATCATCCGTGAGGCAGAAGGCTATGACCGTGGCTTCTACACGGGTGTGGCCGGTATCTGCGACCGTGGGCAGATGGACAGCTGCGTGCTCATCCGGTTCATCGACAAGGAAGATGGCCGGTTGTTTTTCAAGGCTGGCGGAGGCATCACGGCCCAAAGCGACTGGCAGAAAGAATATTAGGAAATCAAAGAGAAGACCTATGTGCCCATTTGTTGAAACCATAAGAGTGGAGGAGGGCGTGCCGCACAATCTCCGCTATCACCAACTGCGCATGGCCGACACCATGCGCCGCTTCTTTCCCCATACGCCAGTTCCCTCACTTGCTTCAGAGCTCGAGGCCCGCAAGTGGCTTGCCGACGTCACGTGGAAAGTGCATGTGGAATATGACGCAAGTGGCATTACACTTGTCAAGGCCGACGAGTATCATATCCGCCACATCACCCGTCTGCGGCTTGTTGTCTGCGATGACATCGACTATGCCTATAAGAGTGCTGACCGCCGGCGGCTGGAGACTTTGTTTGCCCAGCGTGGAGAGGCTGACGAGGTGGTCATCGTCAAGAACGGACTGCTCACCGACACTTCCTATTCCAATATCGCCCTCTTTGACGGAAGCCAATGGGTGACGCCCCGCCAACCTCTGCTCCGTGGTACTATGCGTCAGTCGTTGCTCGATGCAGGTGTACTGACGGAACAAGACATCAAGGCTGAGGACTGGAATCACTTTCGGCAGGTGAGTCTCATCAATGCCATGATGCCTTTGGGAAGGCTGGTCTGTGAAATATAATGGTGAGTTGTTGCTCTGCCTATTCTTTGTTTGCTGTTGTTATTCCCTAATGAACTTTTCCGTCTTTCCACCTTGTTGTCTGATGATCATCCCACGCTGAGATGCGTTGGCTCTGTTGCCATTGAGCGTGTAATAGCGAGCTGGCAAGTTGCTTGATTTGATGGCGGCTATTCCCGTAGAAGTCTTCACCGTGTGGATGCTGAGATCTGAAAGCTTGATTACGTCTATGGCGGAGGAGCGGAGAATGTTGAGCTGGTATTCAGCCCAGTCTTTGTCAACACTGAAGTCGACGGCGACATCACTACAGCTCATCGTCTTGTCAAGGTATATCTTTCCATCTGCAATGCTTTTCAGTTGTACAGTGATGCGGGCAGACGTATTGCCTTCAGCATGAAAGCATATCTGATAGTGTCCGACTCTGAGCTGTAGGGAGTGATAGACGTTTTGATTGTCCCATGTCGATTGCTCACCGCCAAAGCTAAGGAGCGTCGTGCCATTGTTAAGAACGAAACCGTGTGCGGTAGGATCCCATTCTGCTGTCTCGATGTGTGGCTCCCATACGAGCGTAGTGTCGCAGGGGCTGTTGAGGGAGTACTGACTTATAAACTTCCACATCGTCATAGCCGAGTTGCCGTCTTCTGTTTGGGAGGTAAAGTCGTTGTGTCCCATGTTGTCTATTTCGTAGTAGACATAAGGGAAGCTGCCCTCCGCAGCCTCATACACACTCTTGTCGTAGCCGCTCCCGCGTGTCTTCTTCGGCATGGTATTACATCCGTTGCGGGCCACCATGTTGTCTACGATGACTGGCATGTGGCGATAGCGCACGAAGTCGTCGGCCTTGCCATGTATGTGTAAGAAAGGTACGGGACGGGAGCCTGACTGATGAAGATGAAACTCGTTGATCGGATAACCGCTGATGGAGGCAAAGGCTGCAAACACATCGCTGGCCACGCAAGCCGCTGTATAGGTCATCATGCCACCATTGGAGAAGCCACAGCAGTAGACTCGCTTCCGGTCAATGGAGAAATGGGATGCTATGTCGTTGATGACTGCTTTGAAAAAATCGATGTCATTGTTGTCTTCTCCCGTAGCATGCCATCCCGGAAGCGTAGAGCCGAAGACGGGGAAGAAAATATTCTCGCCTTGAGGATAGGCAACAATGCAGCCTACTTGGTCGGCAACCGATGTGCGGAACGGCGACTTGTCGGTTGCGTGACCACTGGTGCCGTGAAGACTCAGTACCAGGGGAGTGGAGACAGATACCTTGTCGGGGACATAAAGCCAATAGGGGCGTGTCGCCCCGTTTACTGTGACGGTCCGCATTTCGTCGGTCTTGGCGTTTGCAGCTACGAGACTCCAACAGAGAAGGAGTAACGTAGTGAGATAGTTTAAGCAGTTGTTCATTTCTTATTCAGTTGTTGCGTTCTTAGTTTTTGCAAAGTTACATATTCTTTCTTGCATCAGCACTGTTTTTTGTTTCCAAAACTATCGCATTTGTATAGTATGGTGTTTGTAACGTTGTTTTTCTTCTTTGCCCAGTGTTATTTGTGCTTTTTGCTTTTTTTCATTCTTTAGTTTTGTTTGATAGAAAACAAATGATTATTTTTGTAGTCTAAAAAATAAGTATCAACCAAAACCATGAAAGGAATCATTACTACCCAAGAGATCCGTTTGGCACATCCCGGTATGTGTGACTGTGCCACTGACACCTATTATACTCGTTTTGCCAACCGCCTTTTCGACCGTCTGCGGAGCTTTGTTGGCAAGGATTTGCCCGACAAGAACTTCACAAGAGTGTTGGCCCGCAAGTTGACCAATTATTTCGAGGACATCGTAGCAGACATGGGCGTGTGGCACTCGTTCTCTGATATGTGCATGAAGCTCTACGGCTATCCCGTGCCCATGTACCACGCTGATGAGGAATATTATCCCGACGAGCCCAGTATCGATGCCGTGCGCTACCTTGTGTGGGACGTGGCCAACGAGATGTTCCCCGACCGTATCTTTGAAACCGACCGTCTGTTACAGGAGATGGGGCTGGAAGCGTATCACCAGCTCAGTGATGCCTTTGAGCAGGCACCGATCAATGAGGATGCCAAGAAGGTGATGGATGACATGCTCCACTATGCGGCAGGGGGATTCAATGAGCTGCGTAATGTTCTTGATTGGGTGCTTGCCGGATGCTACATCACGTCTGGCACCTGGCTTAATAAATTGTTGGCTGAAAAGGCCAGGGAGATAAATTCTGTTTCTTTCTTCGACGGTATGTCGCCGTCGATGAAGCAATACTTTGCAGTCACCAATATCAAGTTCTACGACCGTGTCGGTCCTCTGGCTCTGAAGTCTTATGAGTGGTTGCGCTCTTTGGCTCAGACAGTGGGACACCAAGAGCTTGCCACGTTGTTGGAGCAGGTCAAAGTCTTGAAAATGGACACCTATAAATATACACCGGACGATGGTGAGTCGCTGACATTGGAAAACACCCATGGGCAGACGATAAAGGTTTCGCGCAAGGAGCTCAACTTGGATCCGGAGGTGGTCAAACAGCACAATGGCTGTGTGGCAGGTTTTGTTTTTTACAAAGGCGAATGGTGTCTCAACGGACTCGTGGTTCCTCTTCAGCAGAGCGACGAAGACTTCGAAGAAGCTAAACGCAGCCAGGCTGATATCCCTCTTCCTGGTACAGAGACCATGACGGCAAAGATGCTTCTCGAGCAGACCGGTAACCGACGGATCCTTTATTTTAAGGATGTCGATGAGATGAAAACGTTTCTTCAAGAGAAGTTAAACTATCCAGGTAGCATCTTCGAGGGTAGCCCGCTTGTCAACATGGAACTTCCATGTATGTTCATTGATACTGTTGACGAGACCAACCCGCAGTTCTTTGCGCAGAATTTGGAACAATATATCAAGGATCCGGACAATCCCTATTACGATGCAAAGAAAGCAAAGGAAGACGCTGTCAACATTCTTTGGAATGCCGACAGTGCCACGTCAGATATGGTCAACTATCTCATCGACCATGAGATGCTTCCCGATGCTGAGCAGCACTATGCGTTCAGTCAGCACAGCACGCATCAGCAGCGACTTGCCGACATGAATTTCTATATGCGCTACAATCGCAGAAGCCGGTACTAACTTTCCTGTGTGTCTTCCGCCATTAGGTCATTGATTTGGTCAATGACCTGCTGGCGTGTCTTCTGTTGTTTGTGATAGAGCTGGATGGCGAAGATCAGACCGCATACCAATCCTATGCAACCGCCAGTCAGTCCTCCCCATGCGGCGGAAGTGAGTATCTCACTGTCATAGTTGATGCTTTGGAAGAAGTCGATAATATACCAGACAAACCAGAGAAGAGTAAGCGGCAAACTGACTAACATCTGTAGGGCACTCAGCCGTTTGGCGCGTTGCAGTCGCAGGGCGGTGGGGATAAGATCGTCGGTCATAAAGGCTTCGTCCTTGATGTGGCTAACCTTATAGTCGAAGATCACGCCGGCATTCCTCTTCACCGACAGCATCCAGGCACAAAAGGTGAAAGTGGTCCTAAAAAACGGAGAGTCCGTCAAGTATAAAGTCAGTGACATTGAGCGGATAGTATTTCAGCCGAAAAAGGATTTCGATCCTACCAACCTTCTCAGTGAGGAGTATGTCCCCGACGACAACTTCCGTGATTGGTTGGATAATAAATTTGCACATGGAAGCGGATATTATTCGCTCACTGACGCCACAGCCTATGCCGACACCATCAATCTGGATGAGAACTCTCAGATCCACGACATCACCGGCATCGAGTATTTCAAATCACTGAAAGTCCTCAGTGGCGACGGTGTCGTTTTCGGCAACTTCAAGGTAGAAGCACTGAAAAACCTGAAGTATCTGAAACTACAAAACACCAAGGTGACAGAGCTGGACCTCTCAGGACTGAGCCACCTGCAGAAAGTCTTTGTCTCACAGAACAAACTGACCTCACTGAATGTGGCCGGTCTCTCACAGTTAACCAAGCTCTATTGTGATTACAACAACATTGCCAGTCTGGATCTCTCCGGATGCTCGGCACTCACAGAGCTGGTAGTCTCGGGCGACACATTGGGCAGCCTCGACATTCCCCAATGCCCGCTTGAAATCCTTGCCGCACACACCAACCAAATAACAAACATCGACTTGAGCAAAGTGGTGTCAACACTGAAGCAGGTCTCACTGTCAAGCAACCAATTGGCAAGCATAGACCTTTCAGGTGCCAGCCGAATGACCTATTTCGAGGTGAGCGACAACCCACTGCAGCAAATTCCGAACCTCACGGGCTGCAGCAACTTGAAAGAGTTCAGATTGGAGAATATCAAAACGGATATGAGCGGGGTGAACTTCTCCGCACTCTCAAAGCTGCGTATGCTCCGCATGGACAACACCAATCTGGGAGAAAGCCTAGATCTGACAAAAAACTCAATGAGCTGAGCCTGCAGGCATGCAACCTCAAGACCATCAACCTCACAGGAGTCTATAACCTGGGATATATCAACGTGAGAGACAACCCCATCAGCCGTTTGGACATTTCAGCTTCGACCAACATCAACAGCCTTTATGCCAACCGCGTCAAGCAAGGCTGTCAGATCAAGGTCTGGAAGAGTTTCGATATCGCCAATGCCGCCAAGAACGGATTCTACAGCGACACAGGCGTATTTGTGTACGAATTCAAATAGAGAATCTTTCCCGACATAGCCAAGTTCAGACTTCCGTGATATGCCTACCAGCGTGTAGGCTTATCACGGAAGTCTTTTTTGGCGATTATTTTCCCAGCCAGTCGAGGAAGCCATTACGGCGCTCGGCACTGATGATCACCGTCTTGCACCCAGCCTCAGTACAAATGTCGGCGCTGAGTCTGCCCTTGGAAAACCTGCTGACCTTCTTCACTGCATGGATAGAGGCGATGGTGTCTCTTGAGACTTTGAAGAAGACATGCGGATCCAGCCCGGACTCTATATCGTTCAGACTCCTGAACGAAGTGATGTAGCATTTGCCACTGGGAATATGGGCGTACACATACTTATCCTCACTGGAGAAATAAGCTATTTGGGATGTTTCCAAATACATGAACTTGTCGCCCAGCGGTATGAGGATGCGGTCTATGAACTGTCGGGCATGGAGAAACTGTTCCCTAACCTTCATCAAAGAAGCCACGAACTGACTGTCGGCCACCTTTTGCCGCTTCTCAAACTTGCAGAAGGCACGTTCCAACGCTTCGGGTTCTATAGGCTTTAGCAGATAATCGATATTGTCCTGCTCAAAAGTCTTCATGACATACTCATCGTAAGCCGTCGTAAAAATAACGGGCACATCGACGTGGACGCTGTCAAAGATGTCGAAGCAATTGCCATCATCCAACTCCACGTCGGAGATGATGAGCTGTAGCTCTCCGGCATAAAGTGTCAAGCCAGGCAACTGCTGATGCCACATCGCCAGCTGTGTAAGCTAATGTCCACGAAGGGCGTAACTGTGCACACATCTTTTCCAGATATACCAGCCCCATCTTGTCATTCAGCATCTCCAATATCACAAGGATCAACACCATGCAGAACACCGTCCCACCCCAGTTGACCGGCAGACGGATGATGAACGCAAACAAGACGTTGATCATAAGGACTATGGAAAGAGACAAGAATAGGTCTACTCCAAGTTTCAACACCAACGGAGACATCAACCGCGTTTTCCAGACGATGGCACCAGTCGTCAATGAGATGCCGACAATAGGTATCAAATTGTATAATATCGAGTGGGTAAACTTCAACCAGTTGACATCCGGAAGAATACCGCCCTGCAGCATCCGGTCGTAACAAATCTGAAAAACACGCTGAACAATATCAGACAGCCTATAAAAGACAGGCTGGAACGCCATGTTATTCTGTGATTTACTATCGATACCATTTCTAAAATACTATTGGTTTTAGTTATCTGTTTGTTTCTATGGACACTGGTGTCATTCCTTCAATATGCGCTACGCTTCTTTCGGCATGCTCCTGAGAATGAAATAGAACTCAGCGGAGGTCACGTCCGGCGGGCAAGCAGCCTTACGCTCCTCCGTCGTGGCATTCTCGGGCAACTGCGCGATGGCGTGGCGGATGGCCTTCACCTTCTCGCCGTCGATGACCTTATCGGCACTGATCTGACCGGAACTTACGTAAGGAGCCAGATGACTGAGGATGGTGCTGAGTGCCAGATGACGCTCATCAGCAATCTGCTGCGGTGTCTTGCCCTGGCGGAAGAGGGTGTAGGTCTGTACATAGGTAGACACACGGGGCGCCTTGGCAGACTTAGTAGTGGCGCTCTCCGCTGAAGAAGTCGAAACGGGCGAGGCTACGCTACTCTTTCTCTTCCGTGCCCTGCTGCCGGGCATCACCACATCCATGGCGTCGAGCATAGCCTCCTGCTTGGCCTGCATATAGGCCGAGACCGTGAAGGGCGTCTCTTCCATGGCCCGCAGCAACCTGTCTTTGGACAGATAAGCCAACCAAAGATCTTTATAGCGCTCGTCGAAGAGTTGCATGCCTCGCTTGTTGTTGGTGCGGGCTATTTTGGTCTTCTCGATAGCGTCGGGCAGCATCTCCTCCAATCCTGTGACGAAATAAGCTGCGCTGCGCTTCACCCTTTCGAGGAAAGCAGGAGCGTGCAAGCCCTCGGCAGATGTCTGCTGGATGACCATACGCCAGCGCAAGGCCACGTCAATGACCTTCTGTTTCAACTGGTCGATGACCGTACCATGATAGTTAGTAAGCTTGGGGAACTGCCGGAAATACTCCAGCAAGAGGCGGTGGAGCTGCTGCTCTGCGGCAAAGAGCGGCATGAAGTTAAAGAGGTCGTAGAGTTGTGTGCGGTAGTATTCCGCCTTGAGAGCGGGCAGTTCCTCGATGCTCTTCTCGGCCTCGGTCTGCTGTCGTGCGATATAGTCATTGACACGTGCGTCGCCGATGATGTTGCGGGGCTGTATCTGCGAGGCGAGTACGAGTCCCTCCAAACTCTTGCAGCGGCTCAGTGCCACATAGACTTGTCCCGAGGCGAAGGAAGCGCTCGCGTCGATGATGGCGTGCTCAAAGGTCAGGCCCTGACTCTTGTGGATGGTGATGGCCCAGGCCAGACGCAAAGGGTATTGCCGGAAGACACCGAGCACCTGCGGTTCGATAATCTTTTTCTCCTCATTGATGGCGTAGCGTGTGTTCTCCCATTCAGCAGGCTCCACGCTGATGGTGTAGTCGTCGCCGGGACACTTCACCACGACCTTGCCCTCCTCAAAGCCGACGACGTGACCGATGCGCCCATTATAATATAGGTGTGAGGGAGAAGGATCATTCTTGATGAACATCACCTGTGCGCCCTGCTTCAGCTCAAGGTTGACGTCGGCAGGATAGCTGCTCTCGGGAAACTCTTTCTCTATCTCAGCCTTGAAGACATAGCGCTTGCCGGGCAGCTTATGCAGTTCGTTGTCGTTGTAGCTGTCGGCCATGCGGTTGTGGGTGGTCAGCCGGATGTATCCTTCCTCAGCCTTTGGTATGAACATCGGCTTACAGCGGGCATTGAGACGGGCGAGGTCCTCGGCTGTCGGCACACCGTCACGCACATGGTTGAGGATGTCGATAAACGCCTGATCCTGCTGACGGTAGACATGGGTGAGCTGTATGGTGACGTAGCTTGTCTGCTGAAGCGCATGACTGCCAAAGAAATAAGGCGTGTCGTAGTAAGGGCGCAACAGTTCCTCGTCGCGCGGCGTGACCACGGGTGTGAGCTGATGCAGGTCACCGATCATCAGCAGCTGCACGCCGCCAAAGGGTAGTGTCGGATCGCGGTAGCGCCGCAGCACATTGTCGATGGCGTCGAGCAAGTCGCTGCGCACCATGGAGATCTCGTCGATGACAAGCATGTCGAGCGTACGGATGATGCGCCGCTTCTCCTTGCCAAAGTCGTAGCGGTCCTTAAATGTAGTACCCGGCACATAGGGAGAGAGCGGCAACTGGAAAAAGCTGTGGATGGTCACACCGCCTGCATTGATGGCCGCCACACCGGTAGGTGCCACGACGATGATGCGCTTGGAGGAATGCTCCTTCAGCGCCTTGAGGAAGGTAGTCTTACCCGTTCCAGCCTTTCCGGTGAGAAAGATGCTGATGCCGGTGTGCTCGGCGAATTCCCATGCGTGGCGCAACTCTTTGTTTTCCATAATGTCTGCTGTAATCGGTTTGTTCTTACAAATTTAATGTAAATCAGCGAAACAGCCAAAGGATGTGGCGTTTTCTTTGCTTTTAATACTTGCAAATATGGAAAGAAAGACGTATATTTGCAGAAAAGATTCATAGCAGTCAACCATGAGCAACGATTTCAAGCGCATTCCCTACGGCATCTCCGACTTTAAGCAGGTGCGGAAGGAAAACAAATATCTGGTGGATAAGACCATGTACTTCGAGCGGATGGAACGGGCAGGCAACTTTCTCTTCCTTGTCCGCCCGCGTCGCTTCGGCAAGAGTCTGTTCCTGAACATGCTAGAAGCTTACTACGACATCAATGAGAAGGACAACTTCCAAGAGTTGTTCAAGGGAATGTATGTCGCTGAGCATCCGACGGAAAACAGAAACCTGTATCAAGTGTTGCATCTTGACTTCTCGCTGGTCGGGAGTGATTTGGATCATCTAGAAGAGAACTTTAACCGTTATTGTGGGGGCGAGGTTGACACCTTCATCGAATCCTATCAGCGATTCTACGAGCCACATATCGTACAGCGTATTCTCAATGAGAAGACCGCAGTAGGAAAACTCAATCAGGTGAGGATGGCGGCTAGGAAACAAGGCCATAGGCTCTACTTGGTCGTGGACGAATATGATAACTTTACCAACAATATTCTGAATGTAAAAGGACAAAAGGTTTACCATGACCTCACACATGGTACCGGTTTCTATCGTGACGTTTTCAAGGTCTTCAAGCCGATGTTTGACCGCATCATCATGCTCGGCGTCGCTCCCATTACGCTCGACGACCTGACGAGCGGTTACAACATTGCGCTGAACATGACCATCGACTCGCGCTTTAACCAAATGCTCGGCTTCTCAGAAGAAGACGTACGGCAGATGATACGCTATTACAAAGAGGTGGGAGCCATCAAGCCGGAAGTTACTGAAGACAGCATCATTGCCGACATCAAACCGTGGTACGACAACTATTGCTTCGCTGAGGACAGTTTCGGCCGTGAGCCCAGCATGTTCAACAGTGACATGGTGTGCTACTATATGAGTACGCTTATCGATACGGGGCGCAAGCCTAAAGAGAAGGTTGACCTGAATACGAAGACTGACTACAAGAAGCTGCGCAACCTCATCGAGATCGGCAACATGACTGAAGAGCGGCGGCAGACGATCTACGACATCGTGCACACGGGCTACACCTTCGCAATGATCAACAGCTACTTCCCTGCGGAGAGCATTACTGATGAGGACACCTTCGTCAGTCTTCTCTTCTATTACGGCATGCTCACCATCCGCGGCACCTTAGGTGCTACGCTGAAGTTGGGTATTCCGAATAACAACGTGCGCAAACAATACTACGCCTATCTCATACAGGCCTTCCAGCAGATTCACCCTATCGCAGTCTCGCAACTCAACGTTCCGTTCTATCAGGCTGCTTTGGAGGGTAACTGGCGCCCGATGATGGACTATATCCTCAAGGCTTATCACGACACCACTGCCGTGAGACAGCTCATCGAGGGCGAGCGCAACCTGCAAGGATTCATGAATGCCTTCCTCTCGCTTGCCCCTTATTACCTCGTTGCTCCTGAGATGGAATTCTCTCACGGCTATTGCGACTTCTTCCTGCTGCCCAACTACACAGTCTATCCTATGGTGGCACATAGCTATATCCTGGAGCTGAAGTACCTCAAGACCGACGCCACTGACGCTGAGGCCGCCCAACAGTGGATAGATGCCGTCGCGCAGATCAAGACCTACGCTGCCGACCGCAAGTTGCAGAGCATGCTCCACAGCACTAAGCTCCACCTGATTGTCGTGCAGATCAAAGGCTACGACGTGGTGAAGCGGGAAGAAATCGTTGAACGGTAAAAAGGTAAAAAAGAGTAAAGCTACCCTATTCCTCAATTCCTGCCGATGATCCCCGTCTGCGTGTCTTTATTGTTGAGCTTGCGCTGTGCTTCCTTGTATCTCCTGCCATGACTGAGCTTCCACGTGAAGTTGAGAGAGACGAAATTGCCGATGGTCTTGCTGCGGAGCTCATAGGCCTTGTGCATATAGCGGTTGAGCAGGTGGGAAGACATCGCCTTGGGATTGGCCATGAAGCAATGGTCCCACGTCAAAGACACAGAGCAGGGGCCGGCCTGATAGCTGCATTGCAGGGCTGGTATGCCGTAGTTCCATCCAAGGTTCTCGCCTTCGAGAAAGCGATAGCCATTGTCGGCTTGTGCCGTGAGCGTCCAACGTCCGAGATAAGCTTCCAGGCTTCCACCCACCATCCAGAAGTTATGAAGATGGGTGTAGTCGTCGCCAAAGTTGAAGTAGCGGAAGAAGCCTCCGTTGACATTGGCCACAAGACGGTCGGGAACGATGGTGTAGGAGAAGTTGTCGATAAAGTAGAGCATCTTGATGCCCCGCTGATTGCGTTGGGTGTAGACAAACCGGTTGTCATCAGTACGGAAATACGCAGCCATGTTGCAATGGGAATGGTCGCGATAGTCAGCCTTCAGCGTGTTGTTCCATCGTGGTGAGAAATAGTTGAAACGCAACGTATGTTCGTCGCAGCGGTTGGGCTTGAGGTTGGGAGACCCCATCGTCCACTCACGTCCGTTGGTGCGGATGGCCGCATCACCGATCATCGCGATGCGGCTGAAAAATCCATACTGCTTAAAGTCATAGCTCAGACTCAGTCCATGACCGAAGCTATAGGCTAACGTGGCTTGGGGTCGGAAGAGATTGAAATTGTAGTGCGCCTCACCCTGGGTATAGCGTTGGTTGCTCACGCCAAGGCCAGCCACATAGGTCAGTGCACCAAGATGGCCCTTGAGTTGGGCAAAGCCATAGACATATTGATTATGGAGTCGGTTGACAGCATCGACATCATCAGTGTAGCTGTTGCGCGTGTATTTGAGTTGGTAGTTGGCACCCAAGGAAAGCGTGAAGGGCCTGAGCCGGTTCTCATATATGGCTTCCCCGATGAGTGACGACGTGTTGCCCTTGACATGGTAAGCGTAAGGACCGCCCTCTTCCATATAGTTATAGGAACGTGTGTGGATGTGCGTGCCCACTACATTGGCCGTGATGCACTGGTTTCGGCCCAGCTTCCTGATAAGATAGAGGTCGAGGACAGAAGAGAAAGAACGGTCGCGGGAGAAGTTCTTCACATCCGTGCCATTGACGTCGGTGCGCACATCGTCGCCCGGACAATGGTTGAAGTCGGCAGTCAGCTTTGCCTGCAAGACATTGCCGAGCGTGTCAGCCCGATTATATTTCAGTGCGACGGTGTTGCTGACCGCTCTACTCCGATGCTGCTTATCCACCCGCGAGACGATGTCGTGCGTGCCGTCGGTGAGCAAGTAATCGGTGAGGGTACGTGCTTTTTTGTTGCGGTTGTCCTTATAGAAGAAGTTGTAAGTCAGTGCCCATTCCGATTTACCTCTGTTTACCTTTGCATAGACCATGTCGTCGCTATAGCGGGCCAGCGCCTGTGTAAAGTCGGTGCCAAGCTCGTATCCCGCGTCACTACGCCGTGTGTGGATATCGATGACGAAGGCTATGCCCTGACCATAGCGCACGCCGGGATTGTCGATATAGTCAATGGAGGTAACGCGCTTGGAATCGAGTGCCATCATGTCGGACTTTGACGCAATGGCTCCGTTGATGCGTAGTTGCACCTCACCCCGATTGAGACGGTCGGCAATGGTATGGTGCACGACATCCACCTGAAGCAAAGGGAGACTGAGAAGATGGAGGAGGGCATAGCCATTGGAGGCATTTGTGCGCTGTGCCGACGACGGGATGATATGACGTCCGTCGGGACGGAAGGTCACACGTGCCGCCTCCACGGTAACGTCCTTGAGCACTACCGCCGTGTCTGCGAGTAAAGAAGAGGAAGGCTTGGCGCTGCCGTGGTCCTGTGCATAGACCACTGTCACCGCGCCAAACATAAGCATAAGGAGAAAGAAAATCTGCTTCATATCTTTGCTGTTTGTTTTTGTTGCAAAGATAGGAAGCAAATGGCTAAACGCCTAAGAATGAGACTGACATCTGTCTGACAATTGATATTTACCGCCTCTTTCTGTCGTAATGGTGAGCTTGCTGTTCTTGTCGAGTACGGGTTTCAGCCGTCGGATGAGCGTGTAGAGCGTGTCGCTGGCATCGGTTTTTTTCGGCCAAAGCGCCTCGCAGATGTCCTCCTTGCGCAAGCTGTGATGTTCATCGGCAAAGAACATCAGCATCAACTGGCGTTGCATGGCGGTGAAGTGGACAGGCTCCTGATGCTCATCATAGAATGTCTGTGAGGCTTCATCAAGGCGCAGGCCGCCAAAGCCTCCGGCAATCGCTACGACCCGACGACGCGTCCACATCAGTGAGCCTGCCAGCCAAAGCAGCGACAAGGCGAACAGCGACAGTGGCATACGCTGGTCAGAGAGGGACAGCACCGAAGCAACTGAGCAGTTGGCATAGCCCCGGAAGGCTACGCAACGCTCTCCCCTGCCCCATGTCATCTTGCTGCTGGCAACCGTCTTCGGGTCCACATCCTCGGCATAACACACCAAAGAATGGCGACGGAGCACCGCCAACCGCAGATTACTGCGATAGTCACGGATGGTGTCGGGAGTAATCCACGCCTCCTGCTTATGGCGCAATGTCTGAGCCAAAGCTTGATTCATGTCGGCCACCATCTCCTCTTCAGCACAACGATAGCTATGCATGCCTGCCCACACGGAACAACACAGCAGGGTCACAAAGACCAGGATAGTACAGAGCGGTTTCATCGCAGAAATATCAAATTAGTGTTTCAATGATACAAAAGTAAAGAAAAAAAAGCAAAAACGCAAGAAGAAAGCCATTTTACTCAAGTTTCGAAGGTAAAAACATATTATATATTGTACAGCATGTGCCAATTGACTTAAGATTGCAAACTTCTTGTTATCAGTGAAGACTAAGTTCGTAACTACTCAGTACCCCTGTATACATGAGCAGTCATCTCACTGTCGTACGACAGCAAGAATCGCTTTGAATTTAGAATTTCCATTCTTCATGGCAGTTTCTGCAATATGTCCCCTATAACGGCAACGCCCGGGCGGTATCCGAGAAACTTCTTGTATGTAGGCTTGGCGTCATACTTAATTTGTATTTTTGCCATGTCCGTTACGTTTTTCACTGTCTTTGGATTTGCAACACTAAGATAAGTGAAAAAAATGATATGACAAAATCCTGGGCAACTTTTTGTTGCTCAGGAGCTTATAAAACATAACATTTAACTAAGTTGCGGAATTAAGGGCTTATAGGAAAGACGCCCTAAAATGGATGGTTACGAAACAAGAAAAGCCCCAATCACACTGATGGAGTATAAATCGCATCTTTGTGTGATTGGGGCTTAGTAGTGTTATTTCCACCTTTTTCGCACTTTTGCCTTATCGTGCCATGCGTATAGCTGAGGTGGTATGAGCGGAAAAAATCGTGTTTTTTTCTCCCCGTTATTTCCTCTTTCCACCAAGAATTCTCCTTGCGGCCTCGATGATGGTGTCGCGGTTGCGGTAGAAGTCCTCCATGGTGAGCGACACGCTGACGTCGGGTGCTATGCCATTCTCGGTGCTCTGTCGGTCACGGTCAAACATTGGACAAGAGGAGAAACGGATGCTCCAACCATTGGGGAGTTCGCTGGAGAAGGGCAGTCCTGCACCGCCACCCGTGCGGTCGCCCACCACCTTGACGTTAGGACAGCTGCGCATGTATTTCACAAACTCGTTGGCGGCAGAGTAGACTTGACGGTTGGTGAGCACCACAACGGGTTTCTGCCAACGCAGACCCTTGCCGGGCTTCAGCCATTGCTCCTGCATCGACGAGAAGTCGTTGTGGCCTTTTCCTGTCTTGTGGCGGATATAGCCTACGAGAATGCTCTTGTTGGTGAAGCGGGCTGCGAGTTCCTCTGCGCTGGTGATCATGCCGCCGCCGTTATCGCGCAGGTCGATGATCAGTCCACGGCAGGGAGCGAGGTAGAGGAGAATGTCATCGAGATTGCCGCTGCCGATGTTGTTTTCAAAGGTGGCGCAGCGCACATATCCGATTTGATCGTTGAGGATGCGATACTTCATGCCGCTGGCGATGCGATAGTCGGTACCGAGATAGTGGCTGACGAGCGTGTCGCTGTAGTTGCTGGGATAGTCCTCGTGAAAGCCCCAGTAGCGGGTAAAGTCAAAGGAAGCAAAGAGGTTGACGTGTCCGTCCTTGAGGGTGGCAAGCATGTTGCCGAGTACCTCAAGTAGTTGTTCGTCGGTCATCTGACTGTTGATCTGCCGTGCATAGACTGTGTGGATGGAGTCCCAATCCACGCCTTTCTCCTGGAAGAAGCAATAGTGCTCGTCCATGATTTTCCACAAAGCCTCAAAGTTGCCTTTGGGGTTGTCGGCAAACTGATCCTCGTCGACGCAGGCTGTGCAGAGCAGCAGGGCGGAGAGAAAAAGAAGAAGATGACGGACGATGATTTTCATAATTGGAATAGATCAATAGCACCAGCCGAGGGCGATACTATGAGTGTATTGGTGGTATTTGAGGTTGTTGGCTTTCATCTGCCGGTATTCACCGAGGTAGCCCACGCGGAAAGTGGTGCGCCACAGACGGAAGTCCACGCTCAGATGCTGATAGAATTGTGGAGCACCGAAAGGCGAAGTGCATACGATGTTATGGTCATAGTCGCCGCGTGAGAAGATCTCGTAGTACGACTGCCCGTAGTTGGGTGAGAAGGCCATGCCGATAAGTGGCATTGTCACATCGTAGTGCAAGGCGAGTGGCCGCCGTCCGGTGTGGAGTTGCCATGTCAGTCGGGCTGTCGGGTCGATGCTCAGCGCTATGCGTGCTTGCGCCGGGTTGTTGCTGTTGCGTGTGTCATAGGCTCCGCCCAGTGTGCCGTCGATAGCTCCTCCGGCGAGCAGCGTCAGTCGTGGAGCTGCCCAGTGCCAGCGGTACATCCATCCGAGCCTGAGGTTGTAGAGTAGTGTGAGCAGTGAGTTATCGTTGCCGCGTGTACCCGCCACAGACACCAACACGTGGTGTACGGCCTCTCTGACAATCCGGCTGCTGTCGCGCCGCCAAAGGCTTTGGGTGAGATAACTGAACTCAGTGCCAGTGAACTTCTCCTGTGAAAGATAGGTATCGAGGATGTCGGTGTAGCCCACACTCAGTTGTCCTGCCCGCTCACGCTCTATGACATGTCGGACGGGTTGGCTCTCCTGGGCCGCAAGGCTTGTAGCGATGGCGACAATAGCGATGGATGTGGTTAGTCTACTGATGATGGTCATATAGTATTATAATAAGGAGATCTCTTAAACTTCGGCCCGTCTCTTCTAGCTCCGGCCCTCCTCTAGCTCCCCCCAAGGGGGAGGACTGCTAAACCATCAATACCTCGTTGCTTGGTTATCGCCTTTCTCCCCCTTGGGGGGAGCTAGAGGAGGGCTGTAGCTAGAGGAGGGCTTTATTCCGGGAACAAGTTGAGCTGTCCTGTGATCTCATCGATGACTTGTTGTTGCGACTTGCCGGCATCAGGATCGAGGTTCTCCTCTGGTCCGTTGTCTTCGGGATTGTTATCCTCCGGCTCTGGGTCGGGTTGTCTGAGTGGTTCGAGTTCTTCCACCTTGTCGATCTGCCATGTGGCGATGCGCTTGCCCTTGGCCTTGAAGCCCTTCACGGCAATGAAGCTGTCCACGTCGATGTCCATTGGCGCACGCGCCGCGTCAGCACCACCGAAGGTCACACGCACACGCGGGTAAACTGTGTCGGTGAGCAATAGCAACCGATTGTCGGGGTTGTCGCTGAGGAAGTTTTGGTGCTTGTGGCTGGCCTCCATCTGGAATCGCTTGATATAAGCGTAGCCGTTGTTGTCGGCATCTAAGAGCACTGCTGTCCATACCTTGTTGGGCTTCCACTTCTCGATGATGCGGATGTTGTCCTCGTAGTGGTTGTTCTGGTCGAAGTCAGTGATGTAGAACTCATTGTTGTCGAGCACCACGAGGATGCTGTCGTCGTCGTAGAACTCGCCGAGCAGTCGTCCGTGCTCCTCATAGTTGATACGGTTGACATCGGGGTCGAACCACACCTTGCGGCCGCCGAGAGTAGAGTGGCCGTGGCTCTTGAGCGAGATACGGTGGATGCTCTGCTTCGACAGCATGTTGCCATGAGCAGTACGTCCCTTGATAGGCACTTCGGCGAAGTCTTTGTCCATGAAGATATTTTGCTTCTTCTTGGTAGGATCGGGGTCGAGAGTCACCTTGATGATCTCAGCCTCACCATTGGGGTTGGCGGTGAAGTAAAGCACGCGCGAGCCCGGCTTGCCCTGCGTGAGGTCGTAGTCACGGTCGCGGATGATGCCGGTGATGTTGAAGCGCTTGATGTAGTATTTGCCCATGCGGCCGTCGCGGTAGACGACATTGTAGACCGTGCGCTTGTCGTTGCGCTTGAACACCTGTACCCAGAGAATGTTCTTGCCTACGAAGATCTTGTCCGCTACACGGATCACCTTGTACTTACCGTCGCGGTAGAAGATGATGATGTCGTCGAGGTCGGAGCAGTTGCACACGAACTCATCCTTCTTCAGTCCCGTTCCGACAAAGCCATCCTGGCGGTTGATATAGAGTTTTTCGTTGGCCTCTACCACCTTGGTGGAGTCGATATTCTCAAAGCTGCGTATTTCGGTGCGGCGCGGATGGTCCTTGCCGTAGGTCTCCTTGAGATGTTGGAACCAGGCGATGGTGACGTCGGTCATGTGGGCCAGGTCATGGTCGATGCCCTTGATCTCTGCCTTGATCTTCGCCATGAGCTGGTCGGCCTTGTCCTTATTATATTTCAGGATACGCTGCATCTTGATCTCCAGCAGGCGCAGGTAGTCGTCGCGTGTGATCTCGCGCAGCAGCTGAGGCTTGTAGGGTGTGAACTTCTCGTCGAGGAACTTTACTACAGCATCCTGGTTGGCGGCCTGCTCGAAACGGCGCTCCTTATATATACGCTCCTCGATGAAAATACGTTCCAGCGAAGAGAAGAACAGCTGCTCCTGCAACTCGCCCTTACGGATGAGCAGTTCCTTGCGCAACAGTCCCATCGTGCGGTCGGTGCTGTGACGCAGCACATCGCTCACAGTGAGGAAGCATGGCTTGTTGTCCTCGATGACGCAGCAGTTGGGCGAGATGTTGATCTCGCAGTCAGTGAAGGCATAGAGGGCGTCAATGGTCTTGTCAGACGAAGTACCAGGGGTGAGCTGTACTTGTATCTCTACGTCGCGGGCCGTCATGTCAATGACACGACGAGCCTTGATCTTACCTTTCTCAATGGCTTTGGTGATGGAGTCCTGCAGGGTGGCGGCCGTCTTGGTGTAGGGCACTTCACGGATGACGAGCGTCTTGTTGTCGAGTTTGTCTATTTTGGCTCTGACGCGCACCACGCCACCACGCTGTCCGTCGTTGTATTTGCTTACGTCGATGGCACCGCCGGTGGGAAAGTCGGGATAGAGATGAAACTCCTCTCCTTTGAGGTAGTGGATGGCAGCTTCGCAGATCTCGTTGAAGTTATGGGGCAGAACCTTGCTGGAGAGTCCCACGGCGATACCGTCGGCACCCTGCGCCAACAGTAGCGGGAACTTCACGGGCAGTGTCACCGGCTCTTTGTTGCGGCCGTCGTAGCTCATCTGCCACTCGGTGGTCTTCGGATTGAAGACCGTCTCGAGGGCAAACTTCGAGAGACGCGCCTCGATATATCGGGGAGCGGCAGCACGGTCACCAGTAAGGATGTTGCCCCAGTTGCCCTGCGTGTCGATGAGCAGATTCTTCTGCCCAAGCTGTACGAGAGCATCGCCGATGGAGGCATCGCCGTGAGGGTGGAACTGCATCGTGTGTCCCACGATGTTGGCCACCTTGTTGTAGCGTCCGTCATCCATGCGCTTCATCGAGTGCAAGATGCGGCGCTGCACAGGTTTCAGTCCATCCTCGATCTGCGGCACAGCGCGCTCAAGGATGACATAGGAAGCATAGTCCAGGAACCAGTTCTTGTACATGCCACTGAGATGATGCACGGCAGAGGCATCGAAGCGGTCGGCGGGCTTGTAGTCGGAGTGCTGGTCCTCGGTGAGCTCGCTGTCGTCTGATGGCTGTTCGCCCTCGTTGGGCTTGTTGTTGCTGCTATCTTTCAGCTCTTTATCTTTGTCTATAGTCTTGTCGTCGTCCATAAAAGTGATTGGCGTATGTTTCTTGCAAAGTTAATAAAAAAGAAGAAGAAAGCAAAATATTCTTTGTAACTTTGCATTAAAAACAGACACCCATGAGGAAATACTTAAACCATTACCGTGCGCTCGTCATGTTGGGCACACCACTGATCATCGGACAGATCGGCGTGGTGCTACAGAACTTTGCCGACACGCTGATGATCGGTCACCACACTACGGCGGAACTTGCTGCGGCGTCGCTGGTGAGCAACATCTTCATCCTGGGACTGCTCATGGCCATGGGCTTTGCCCTGTGCATGACACCGCTTATTGGCAAGGCCTATGGACAGGGTGACGTAGGCAGCATCGGATCGACAGTGAAAAACGGAATGGCGGTGAACACGTTGGCTGCTCTCGTGCTGATGGTGGTCTATACAGTACTCTATTTCTTCCTTGACAAACTTGGGCAGCCCGACGAGCTCTTGCCCTATGTGCGTCCTTACTATCTCATCAACTTAGTGTCCATTCCCTTTGTCTGCTGGGTCAACGGGTTGAAACAACTCTTCGACGCTACCACTGACACGAAGACACCGATGTGGATACTCCTCGGTGGTAACGCACTGAACATCTTGGGCAACTGGCTGCTCATCTATGGCCATTGGGGCTTGCCAGAGATGGGTATCACCGGTGCGGGACTTTCCACGCTGGTGGCTCGCGTACTTATGTTCATTGCCATCGCCTTGTGCTTTGCGTTCTCCGGGCGTCATCGTGCTGAGCGCGCAGCCTTCCGGAAGTGTCGTGTGAGCCGTGGCGAGATGCGCTCGCTCATCGTCTTGGGTACACCTATCAGCTTGCAGATGGGTATGGAGAGCGGTGCTTGGTCGTTGTGCAGCATCATTGTGGGATGGATCGGTACCAATGCGCTGGCCGGACATCAGATCATGCTCACCATCAGCCAACTCTTCTTCCAGTTCTATTATGCGCTTGCCTCGGCGGTATCTATCCGCGTCAGCCATTTCCATGGACAGTATGACTACACTGCTATCCGGCGTACGGCATGGGCTGGATGCCATCTCAATTTCATGATCGCCATCTTCGTGTCGGTTCCTGTAATCATCTTCCGCGAGCAGATGGGCTTCCTTTTCACCTGTTCGCCCAAAGTTGCGGCAGAGGTTGCCAGTGCCATCGTACCGCTGATCATCTATCAGTTTAGCGATGGCTTGCAGTGCACTTTCAGCAATGCCATGCGCGGCTTGGCTTATGTCAAGCCGGTGATGCTCGTGGCCTTCCTCTCTTATTTCGTGGTCTCGCTGCCCCTGGCTTATCTCTTTGGCATCAGCCTGTATGGCGGCTTGGTGGGTGTGTGGTTCTCCTTCCCCTTCGGACTTACGCTTGCGGGAGCGCTCTACTACCATTTCTATCATCGCCGGCTGCTGTACCTGGAAAAGACAGAGTAAGGGCTTTAAAGACAGAGTAACAAAGAAAGGCTTTTAATAAGACAGAGTAACAAAGTAAACATATTGCTTAGCAGACAGCCTCAAAGTTTCCATTGGCAGCGGTTCATGTCTACGCAACCATTGGACTTAAAGAGGATGTCTTCGTGGAGGAGTCGCTCACGTTGTTCTGGGAAGACGGAAGAGAGGCGGCCATCGCTGTTGACAACACGGTGGCAGGGAAGATGCAATTCCTGTGGTACGCGACTGAGCCAAAAGCCTACTTGGCGGGCATGATGAGGACAGCCGGCCAAGGCGGCTACTTGACCGTAGGTGAGCACGCGCCCGGAGGGTATCTGTCTGACAATGTCGTAGACAGCCTCCACAAACTCTCTTCTCTTGTCTGCTTTTGCGTCCTTCATTATACACTATTTATTATTTTTTATTTATACACTATACATTATACATTATTCTGTATAATCGCCTTGACAAGGTCGTCTTTCCTGTCCTGCACCTTTTGTATTTGTTCTTCCAGTGAGCCACGGGTGATGAAGCGGTAGACCATGACAGAGCGCCGCTGTCCCAAGCGATGGGAACGGGCGATTGCCTGCTCCTCAGCAGCATGGTTCCACCATGGGTCAAGGAGGAAGACATAGTCGCCCTCGGTGAGGTTGAGACCCTCGCTACCCGCCTTGAGCGAGACGAGGAAGAACTGGCAGGAGGGCGTCTGCTGGAAATGCTTCACGATAGACTCACGGTCACGGCTCTTTCCTGTGAGCAAGTCATAAGTCCATCCGCGCAGCTTCATCTCCTCTGCGATCACGTCGAGGAAAGAGGTGAACTCGCTAAAGATTAGCACCTTGTGGTCAGTGCCACGCAACTCCTCCAGTCGGTCGAAGACTTCCTGCACCTTGCCCGAGTCGCCTTCCTTATGCTCCAACTTAGGACTACAAGCTAATCGGCGCAGGCGAGTGATGGCAGCCAGCACCACGATACGGTTGTTGGCTTGCTCTGCATCCATGAGCAGGTTGCGCATCTTGCTCTGCTCCTCTTCGTAGAGAGCCGCTTGTGCTTCGGTCATATCGCACCATACCTGCTCGTTTTGTCGCTCAGGCAAGCTGTCGAGCACGTCGCCACGCAGTCGGCGTAGGAAATACGGAGCGACAAGTTTGCGCAGGATCGCCGTGTGCTCATCCTGCAAGTTGACGTTGATGGGATGGATGAAATTGTTTTGGAAGGTCTCGTAGTCCCCTAACAGAGCAGGGTTGAGCACGCTCATCAGCGTCCACAGTTCATCGAGTGCGTTGACCATCGGCGTGCCGGTGAGCGCAATGGGGAAGTCGGCATGAATCTTCAGCACAGCCTGGTAGAGCAGTGATGTGCTGTTGCGGAAGGCATGTGCCTCGTCGTAGACCGCGATGGCAAAGGACAGACGGCTGAGCACTCCGATGTCGTTGCGGAGCATGGGGTAGGAGGTGAGCACCACGTCGGCGTTGGCGAGCTGAGACTGTTTGGCTGCTCGCTCGCGTGCATTGCCCGTATACTCCACTACTCGCAAGGAAGGAGCGAAGCGCCGAAACTCGTCGTGCCAGTTGAAGACGACCGAGGAAGGAGCGGCAACGAGCACAGGGCGATGGCCGGCCTGTTGGCGCAGATCGGGTTGGGAAACGGCTGCCGACTGTATGGCTTTGGCGGCGTGCCCGCTCATCTCCTCATCAGAGAACAAACCCATCTGAACGGGAGTACTGGTTGGCTTACTCCTTATTATATTGTTACTCCTCGTTACACTATCACTCCTTATTATATTATAGTCTCCCTGATGATTGGGATTCTCGGCTTGTGTAGATAGGGCGTTGGCTGTTGCGTCTTCCCTACTACGATCATCAGAAGAAGCGGAATCCGTACTTTCGAAATAGTGGAGGATGACGGCAATCGTCTGTACTGTCTTACCCAGACCCATGTCGTCGCCGAGCAGACAGCCCGTGCCGCCATGCTGATGGCTGAGCATCCATTGGTAGCCTAAAAGCTGATAAGGGCGCAGCGTGGCCTTCAGTCCCTTTGGCGGCAAGGCCTTTTCCTCTGTGTCGCTGACTGCGGGAACTTTCAGCGTAGGCGGCAAGAGGTCTTCGGTAGGCAACACCGTCTGTTGGGATCGGTGAAAGGTGAGCGTGCCGCGGCTCTTCATCAGTCCGAATAGCATGGCAGCACTGTATTGGGCATACCACTCGTCAGGAATGACAAACCAGTTGCCCGAGGGCAGTCTTACTTCCCGGTCGCCATTGATGATTGCGTCGCGGAAGTCGGTGAGTGCCATCTGCGTGCCGTCGGGAAAGACGAGAGTGACGTGCATCTGGAACCAGTCGCCCGTCCATCGGTCGTCGTGGATCCGCTTCACCTCGCCGATGACATAGTGGTGGGTGGTGCGCTGCTGTGTCTCGATGCCGTGCAGCTTAAGCACTGTCTCATTGGTCGTCAGCCATGCTGTCATCTCTTGCAGTGAGGCTGTCTGAGGACGGAGAAGCTCGTTGTCGAGCAGATTAGTAACAGTGGACTCCCATTCACGGTTGCGCCAGATGCAGACAAAGGTCACGCTCTTGCCGTCGTCGTGGAGGGTGACACTCTTCTCACGGCGGTCGGAAACGGAGAACGTCGCTGTGTCGTAGACAAACTGCGTATCCAGCGTGTAGAGTCCATTGGTCGTAGCTTGCAGTGTCAGCACCGCCTTACCCTGAGGATGCAGGTTGTCGACGTCGAAGCCATCGGATGAGATGTCGATCTTCTTGACGATCTTCAAGATGAACTGACGGAAATACTTTGCCTGGATAGAGGCAGGAATATGATAGACCTCTTTCTTCAGAAAGGGTGTGAGCAGTTTGCCGCCGAGTCCCTCGTCGAGTTGTCGGAGGCTGTGGTCGATGACGAAGAGCGAAGGATTGTTGCAGAGCACCTGCATGCGGTGAACCGAGGGAATGATGTCCTGGCCGAGCGTGAGTCGATAGTCGATGCCGTCATCAGTCTTGGTGAAGGCCGCATGCAACTTCAATGGCTCCGCATCGAAGTGCAGCTCATCCTGCTGCCTAAGCCATTCGCCGGGTTTGGGGGTAAAGAATATGTGCACGCCGAGCCGAGAGGCGGTGGCTACTGCCTCGGTGATATGCTGATCCACTTGCGAGATGACATATCGCTGTGTAGTCTTGTCGGCTTTCTCGAAGAATGCTTTCTTGTTGTTGTAGTTGCGTCCGGCCTTGGCAAAGAGGTTATCGGACTGCGTCCACAGACACAACTCCACGAGTCGTCTGAGTTCTTTGTCCTCTATGCCGGTTGCCTTGTCGATGAAGTCGCCACTGGCATATTCCTCTCCTTCTTCATGAATATGCCTCAACCGCAAGGTGTAGAGATTCCAAAAGCCGAGCGGACCGATGAGCAGAGCGAGGTTATCCATTGGCGAGTGCTTTCTCCAAGGCAGTGAGATCATTTTCGGTAGTTGCCCGGCTGGTCACAAAGCGGCAGATGAGTTGCTTGTCGTCCTTCTGCTCCCACACCTCAAAGACAATGCTTTGGGCCAGCCGCTGCTGCTGTTCGGGCGTGAGGATGACAAACTGTTGGTTGGTAGGCGAGTCGATGGCCAACTTGATACCGTATTTTCGGAAGAGCGCCTTCATGCGCATGGCCATGTCGATGGTGTGGCGTGAGATGCGTCCATAGAGGTCGTCAGTGAAGAACGTGTCGAACTGCAATCCAAGCATACGTCCCTTGGCGAGCACCTTATGTCCGAAAGCCTCCACGGCACCAGCCTCGTGCACGTTGATGTGTGCCATGTTGGTGGCGATGACGCCCTCGCCCGGAGCGAGCAGGGCGTCAATCATCGTAGTGTTGGTCTGTGTGCCGCCAATGAGGAAGTAAATCTCAGCGTTACCCATCTGACAGGCGTGTCGGATCTTCTCCTTGGCCTGCTCACAGTAGGGGTCGTTGCCGTAGCCACTGGTCTGCTCGTCGTTGGTGTCGAAGAGATGGTGCGGGATTTCGGGCTGCACACCATTGTTATAATCGCTTTCAAAAGGAACCATAGTGCTTAATGATTTTGATGCATTCTATTATGAATCTACAAAGGTAAGACTTTTATATTGATTGAGCAAGAATAGCACTACTCATCATTTCTTATGATGCCGTTTATTTGTGTATTCCATGGAAAATGACTACCTTTGCAAACCTAATCACGGGGAGTGTGTGCGTAAACACCGCTTCTTATTTATTCATACCTATAATATACAACCACGCTTTATGAGCAACGCATGGCGCAACTTCCGTGGCACGCTGTGGACGGAAGAGATCAATCTCAGAGATTTCATTCAGAATAACTACACCCAGTACGACGGTGACGAGAGTTTCCTCGTCGGTCCTACTGACGCTACCAACACCCTTTGGGGCGAGCTGCAAAAGCTGCAAAAGGAGGAACGTGCCAAAGGTGGTGTCCTCGACATGGAGACAGAGGTGGTCTCCGGACTCACTGCCTACGGTCCCGGCTACATCAACGAGAAGACCAAAGACCTCGAACGTGTCGTAGGTCTTCAGACCGACAAGCCGCTGAAACGTGCCTTCATGCCCTACGGTGGCATCAAGATGGCTGAGCAGGCCTGCACCACCTACGGCTACCAGCCTTCCGAGGAACTCCACAATATCTTCCGCAAATATGTGAAGACGCACAACGACGGTGTCTTCGACGCTTACACGCCGGAGATGAAGCACGTGCGCCACAACCATATCCTCACCGGTCTGCCCGACACCTATGGTCGTGGCCGCATCGTGGGTGACTACCGTCGTGTAGCCCTCTACGGTATCGACCGCCTCATTGAGGAGAAGCAGAAAGACCTCGCCAACATGGGCGAACGCGAGATGATCGACGAGGTCATCCGTCTGCGTGAGGAGATCGCCATGCAGATCAAGGCGCTCAAGGGACTTAAAGAGATGGCTGCCCAGTACGGTTTCGACATCTCCAAACCGGCTACCAACGCCCGTGAGGCAGTACAGTGGCTCTACTTCGGTTACCTCGGAGCCGTGAAGACACAGAACGGTGCCGCCATGTCAGTGGGCCGCGTGTCTACCTTCCTCGACATCTACATCATACGTGACCTCAACGAGGGCACGCTGACCGAGGACGATGCTCAGGAGCTCATCGACCACCTGGTGATGAAGTTCCGCATGGTGAAGTTCGCCCGCATCCCTTCTTACAACGAGCTCTTCTCCGGCGACCCCGTGTGGGCTACGCTCGAAGTGGCCGGCATCGGTCAGGATGGCCGCCACATGGTCACCCGCAACGACTTCCGTTTCCTCCACACACTGGAGAATATGGGTCCGTCGCCCGAACCTAACCTCACCGTGCTCTACAGCAGCCGTCTGCCCAAGGCCTTCAAGCGCTACGCTGCCTACATCTCGGTGAAGACCAGCTCTATCCAGTACGAGAACGACGACGTCATGCGTCCTATCTGGGGTGACGACTACAGCATCTGCTGCTGCGTGAGCGCTACACAGACGGGTAAGGAGATGCAGTTCTTCGGTGCCCGTGCCAACCTCGCCAAGTGCCTCACTTACGCCATCAGTGGTGGTGTGGATAGCAAGACACGCGAGCAGGTGGGTCCCGCCTACCGTCCTATCGAGGGCGATGTGGTGACCTATGACGAGTTTATGCCTCGCTTCATGGATATGATGGAGTGGCTGGCCGCCGTCTATGTCAAGACGCTGAACCTCATCCACTATATGCACGACAAATACTTCTACGAGGCTGAGGAGATGGCTCTCATCGACACTGATGTGCGTCGCACCTTCGCTACGGGTATTGCCGGCTTCTCTCATGTCGTTGACTCCATCTCAGCTATTAAATATGCCAAGGTCAACATCGTACGCGACGAGACGGGCTTCCCCTTGGAGTTCAAGACCGAGGGTGACTTCCCACGATACGGCAACGACGACGACCGTGCCGACAGCATCGCAGTGTGGTTGCTCAAGACTTTCATCGGCATGGTGAAGAAGCATCACACCTATCGCAACTCCGAGCCGACAACGTCTATCCTGACCATCACTTCCAATGTGGTCTATGGTAAGTACACGAGCAACATGCCTGACGGACGTAAGGCCGGTGCTCCGCTCTCTCCGGGTGCCAACCCATCTTATGGCGCTGAGAAGAACGGCCTGCTGGCTTCGCTCAACTCTCTGGCTAAGTTGCCTTATAAGTATGCACTCGACGGCATCTCCAACACGCAGACCATCAGTCCGAGCGCACTCGGTCACGACGATGACCAGCGTGCCGAGACACTCGTCAGCGTCATGGACGGCTATTTCGACAAGGGTGCACACCACCTCAATGTCAACGTCTTCGGCGTGGACAAACTCAAGGACGCCATGGAGCATCCCGAGAAGCCGGAGTATGCCAACTTCACCATTCGTGTGAGTGGCTATGCCGTGAAGTTCATCGACCTGACCCGTGAGCAGCAGCTCGACGTTATTGCACGCCAGGCTCATGAAAGACTCTAAGACGCTCGGCCTCACCTCTCCTCAGGGAGGTGGGGCTTCTTTATACGTTCACTCCACCGAGTCGTTCGGCTCTGTCGACGGTCCCGGCATCCGCTTCATCATCTTTCTCAAAGGCTGTCACATGCGCTGCCGCTATTGTCATAATCCTGACACGTGGCGCATGGCCGGAGCAGAGGAGAAAGCCACGACGGTGACGGAGTTGCTCGACCAGGCTGAGCGCTATCGTGCCTACTGGGGCGACAAGGGTGGCATCACGGTCAGCGGCGGTGAGGCGCTGCTGCAGATCGACGGGCTTATCGCGCTCTTCGAGGAGGCGCACCGACGCGGCATCAACACGTGTCTCGACACGGCAGCCCAACCGTTTACGCGCCGCGAACCTTTCTACGGCAAGTTCCTGCGGTTGATGCAGAGCACAGACACCGTGTTGTTCGACCTGAAGCATATCGACAGCGAAGCACACCGTCGGCTCACCGGTCACGGCAATGAGCACATCCTCGACTGTGCCCGTTGCCTCTCCGACCTTGGTGTGCCGGTATGGATCCGTCACGTGCTCGTGCCGGGAATCACCGACGACGAGGATCAGCTGCGCCGTCTCAGGGCTTTCATCGACACACTCAGCAATGTGGAGCGCGTCGAGGTGTTGCCTTATCATACCCTCGGCGTCTATAAGTGGGAGGAACTCGGCATACCTTATACGCTCAAAGACGTGCCTACACCCAGCAAGGAACAAGTGGCGCGCGCCGAAAAGATACTTATCCATGCGAGAACTTTTTTTCGTACCTTTGCAATATCATCATTATCAATATTATCAATCTGCGGAGCAGTATGGAAATAGAGAAGATCGCAACGTTTCATTCGCCTTTCGGCAGTAAGTTTGGCATTCCCAAGCAGAGTGGCATCGTGCCGGAACTGCGGGGAGAGATCGTTTTGGAGAAGGCCTACCGCAACCCCGACGCGCTGCGCGGCATCGAGGACTTTGACTATCTGTGGTTGGTGTGGGGCTTCTCGGCCAACCGCCATGCGCCTACCAGTCTTACCGTACGGCCGCCGCGCCTTGGCGGCAATGAGCGGGTGGGTGTCTTTGCCAGCCGCAGTCCTTTCCGACCTAATGGTCTCGGGCTGTCGTCGGTGCGCCTCGACCATGTCGAGTGGGACACGCCGCGCGGTCCGGTGCTCCATGTGCTCGGTGCGGATCTGATGAACGGCACGCCCGTCTACGACATCAAACCTTATGTGACCTATGCCGACAGCCATCCCGAGGCACGCAGTGGCTTCGTTGACCGCCGACAGTGGCAGAAGGTAGAAGTGGAGATGCCGGCGGATGTCCTCGCACAGCTGCGGGCTGCAGGTCTCACAGCGGAAGATATTTCGGCCCTACGTGCTGTGCTGGAGGAGGATCCCCGGCCACAGATACAGCGTGACGAGGACAAAGTCTATGGCATGCCCTTCGCCGGACTCGACATCAAGTTCCAGGCCGTGGAAGGGAAACTGGTGGTAAGGAGTAGCCTCACCAAAGGCCTCGCCAGCAGCCTCATCCCCCCTCTCCCCCTCTCCCAAGGAGAGGGGGAGTGAAATGCTGCAAGGGGTCAACAGGGATTAGAGAGCTTTCCTCAAAGTACTCCAAAAGGCGTAGCCTTCTTTGTGGCTCTGAGACTCTGTGTGAGAAAAATGTATTTTGTTAATGATAAGTTAGAATGTAAGGAATCGATAAGCGAAGAATTATTCAGACAAAAACACCTCCGCGGGAACTTGCAATCTAGAGAATGAGAAATCGGAGAAATAAGGAGTAGGACGTCAGAAACGGACTTTGATGGTGAGAAAACGGCGTGTTGATGCTGTCATCTCGGCTTTTTGACCTTGTCAGAAAGCCTTTCTGACCACATCAGAAAGGCTTTCTGATCAGAAATTCTCTAGAGAATTTCGCAAGAAAACGGCACTTTTAGACTCAAATTCTAGTGATTTGAGCTTTGAATCGTATGATTATGATTGTAATATATTGGTAATCAAAAACTTATAAGAATGCTCGCAGAATTCGCGAAATTGAGAGCAACATGCCCTCTCGTTCAGAAAATCGCCTGTATTTGGGCGGAAAATTGTCACTTTTCCCAACAATTAACCACTAATGCAGCCATTAGCTGTTCATGACTATTCGCGGTTGAGCGCATCACTTGACGACGCTCCACTTCACCTTTGTCGGTCCCTTTACGGTCAGTTTCTCTTGTTTGTCATTCCACACAAGGCGGGTGAGTTGATAGCGTCCCTTCTTGTAGTCGTAGGAGATGCCATCGTCGTGGTAGAGGGTAAACGAGGTGTCGGCACCGGGAAAGACCAGGGCGGTGACGGGCTTGCCCTCTTGTGCATCGGTGTACTCAACTACGTCGGACACAGGAATGATCGTTCCCCCCTTGACGAAGAGCGGCAGACGGTCGATGGTCACTGGCAGGGTGAGCCACTGTCCACCTTCGTAGCGACGGTGTGTCCAATAGTCGTACCACTGGCAACCACTGGGCAGATAGACTCTCCGCGTCGTCGTCTCGGCCATCGGATGCGTCACGGGACAGACGAGAAGGGAGCCAAAGAGATACTCATCCTTTAAATCGAGCACCGCGGTATCGTTGGGGAAGTCAAAGGCCAGGGGGCGTGCCATGGTGTAGCTGCCCCGTGTCTGTGTAGCTGCCATGCTGTAGATATAGGGCAGCAGGCGGTAGCGCAACTTGATCATCCGCAGGATGGCATCGTAGTAAGGAGTGTCGGGCTCACCGAAGCGCCAGATTTCTCGTGGCGTGTCACTGCCATGGGAGCGGAGCATCGGCAGGAAGGTTGCCCACTGGAACATGCGCACATAGTATTCGCGATAGGCCTTGTCGTTTACGCCACCGGGGAACTCGCCTTTGTAGAACCAGCGGAGACCGTCGTCGCGCGTGAAGAAAGAGCCCACGTCGACCGTCCAGTATGGATTGCCGGTGGCCATATAGTTCAGTCCCGATGGCATCTGTTGGCGGAAAGAAGCCCATGAGGCATGGGTGTCGCCATTCCACACCACCGTAGCATAGCGTTGCTGTCCGGCCCAACTGCTACGCGTGAGGTTGAGCACGCGCTTGCGGTCGGTGATAGCCCGCTGGTTGTCGTAGAGTCCACGGGCGTGGTTGAGCGAGTAGAGCTGGCTGCGCTCAGCGCCAAGCGTCTCGCTGAGGATTTGCGTGTTGAGCTGCCATCGCCGTTGCTGATCGTCCCAGCCATAAGGATGCCTGTCCACGGGCTGCGGTATCTGATTCCAGTCGCCGTCGAGCGGTTCACTGCTGTCGCACCACCAGGCATCAAAGCCATTGCTGAAAAACTCACGGTCGGCATACTGCCAATAGAGTTTGCGGGCATTCGGGTCAAAGGCGTTGTAGACCGAGTGTTCGAGCATATAGCCCCTTTGGCGGAAGTCGTCGGCCTCGGGACAGTACTGCGGATTGGGCCAGATGCTCACCATCAGTTTGGCATGAAGGCTGTGGATGGTGTCGGAGAGCGCCTTGGGACTGGGATAGTAACGCGGGTCCATCTTCATGTAGCCCCAGCCCTGTGGCCAGTAGTTCCAGTCCTGCACGATCATGTCGAGCGGCACGTGGCGTCTGCGGTATTCGTGTACCGTGGCGATGAGCTCAGCCGAAGAGGTGTAGCGTTCCTTCGACTGGATATAGCCAAAGGCGTAGCGAGGCAGCATCTCTACCCGGCCCGTGAGGTAACGGTAGCCGCCTACCACATCGTCGAGTCGCTTTCCGGCAATGAAGTAATAATCGAGTTGTCGGGCTGCCTCCATCTGCATAGTAAATGCGTAGTTGTCCGATGTGTATTTCATCGCACAGCCCACATCGAAGAGCAGGCCGTAGCCCTGTGGCGAGACAAGCACGGGAATAGTAATCTTGAGGTTGTGCTGCGTGAGCCACAGTGTTTTGCCGAGCAGATTCATATAGTCCTCCATGTGTGAGCCAAGCCCATAGAGCGCCTTTGTGCCCGGGCAGTTGAAAGAGGAGATGAAGCGGGTGGAGCGCCCGATGGTGTCGGTGCGGACCGCCTGCTTCACGGTTACCTGTCCGTTGGCAGTCTGCTCGGCGTGTGCCGTGCGGTCGTCATAGACGGTGCGAGTCTGCACGACGGGCTCAGCCTTGCGCCTTGTATCTTCCAGTAAGACGTGTCCTGTCTTCCGGTCGGCAAAGGTGATGGCTGCCGTCTTGAGGTCGATGCAGACCTTAAGCGCAGATGAGAGCAGCGTGCGGCATCCCCCTGCTGTCGTTTCCCGAACTGCCACTTTGCGCGGAGAATAGACACAAACGCCGGTAGCATTGCCGGGCAACCGCCCGTCGGGCGACCACTGCACTCTGACGATCGAAGGCGTGACGAAGGTGACCTTCACATCTGTGGCGCAGAGCAGCGACGGTGAGAGCAGGACGAGGAAAAGAGTAAGAATCGCTGTCCGGATCATCGCATCTGCCACCAGTCAAAGTTAAACAAATTGTGTTTCTGCCGTTCTCCGCCACGGAAGACCAGGTAGAGATCGTGAACGCCCTTGGTTCCGCTCAGAGAGCAAGTGAACTTTTGGTATTGAAACTTTGTGTTAGGAACATTGATTACACCTGCCAGAGCGCCATTCACGGAGTCGAGTCTCACCTCGATACGACCGCCATAGAGCTGGGTGGAACAAGAGGCCGTGAACTCATGCGCTCCTTTCTTAAAGTCCACACCTTTGACGAGGAGATACTCGCCGTCGTCGATGTCGGTGACAAACGGCGTGTCGTTCCATGGTCCTGAGGGATTCTCGCGTGTGGTCTTCAGTCCGTAGCCCCATGCCATCGTCTCTGCCTCCACACGTCGGAAAGGATCGAAGGTGCCCACCTGCTGGAGTGCGCAGTCTTGGAAATAGGGCAGTTCCACGATGGTGCCGTCGGGACGGTAGGTCATCTCAGCCGCAGAGACAGAGCGTCGCTCGGCATGTCGGCTTGTTTCCAACCGAAAAATGTCGTAGTTGAGGCCGAAGCAATAAGCGCGTCCCTTGAAGTCGATGATGCCGGGATGGTTGCCGCGTGTGCGTGGCGTGTGGTCCATGATGTGGCCTTTATAGGTCCACGGGCCGGTGGGCGAGTCGCTCATGGCGTAGCCGATACCCTCGGGACAGCAGGTAGAGGCAAAGGCCATGTAGTAGTGTCCTTTGCGCTTATAAAACCAGGGGCCTTCCTGATAGTCTTGGATATGAGCCATCTGCATGATCTCGCCACTGGTGGAGATCATGTCCTCGTTGAGTTTGATACAATAGAGATTGGGGTTGCCCCAGTACATATAGGCCTGTCCGTCATCATCAATAAACACAGTCGGGTCGATGTCATACCAGTTTTCTTTCTGCCAGACGAGCGGCTTGCCAAGAGGATCGACAAAGGGACCGTTGGGAGAGTCGGCCACCAGCACGCCAATGCCGTGGCCATGGATGGGACAATACATATACCATTTGCCGTTGCGCTCTACCACGCATTCGGCCCAGGCACCGTTGTCGCCTTTGTACCACTTGAAGTCCCGCAGTGAGGCCACGGCACCGTGGTCCTGCCAGTTGACCATATCGGTGGACGTGTAGAGCAGCCAGTCGCGCATCTTGAAGCCCTCGGCGTCGTCCTCGTCGTGGGTAGTATAGAGATAGACGGTGTCGCCGTGGACATAAGGTGCCGGGTCGGCGGTGTACTTAGTTTGGATGATCGGCATGTTCAAGTCATGCTGTGCCCCTGCCATCGTACTGATGGCACCGGCGAGGATGAGTAATAATGTAGATTTAGTTTGCATCGTGATGAAGATTGTATCTGATGCAAAGATAGTGTTTTTCTTTCTGAATGTGGGAATGAGAAATATCAAATACTTGTCTTGACGTATCTGTTATAGGGAGAATGTCTCAAGTGTATCATACTTTTGTATAACCAACAAAAGTATAGCCTGAGACAGCGGTTATAGAAAAGAATGATCGTTTGGTGTAGGTTAGAAGATAGAGATATAGGGTGAGACCTTTAGTAAACACTAAAGATCTCACCCTATCTGTTTGCAACAGTCATCCCTTGAAGCTTTTCACTCCCCTCTCCCTTTGGAGAGGGGTTAGGGGGTGAGGCTTTTTACTGTCCCACTCCTTTCATCGTCAGCGCGATGCGATGCCGGCGCTTGTCAACTTCGAGCACCTTCACTCTGACGTGCTGATGGAGCTTGATCACATCGTTGGGATCCTTGACATAACGGTTGGCGAGCTGGGAGATATGAACCAGTCCGTCCTGGTGTACGCCGATGTCGACAAAGGCACCGAAGTTGGTGATGTTGGTCACAATGCCGGGCAACTCCATGCCGGGAACCAAGTCGTCGGGTGTCTTCACGCGCGGGTCGAACTCAAAAGTCTCTATCTTGTCGCGTGGATCGAGGCCCGGCTTCTCCAACTCCTTCATGATGTCGCGCAGCGTGGGCAGTCCCACGGTGGCCGTCTTATAGCGGTTCAGGTCGATCTTCTTGCGCTCCTCTGGATCCTTCATCAGGTCGATGACACGACAACCGCAGTCCTTGGCCATCTGCTCCACGATAGGATAGCTCTCGGGATGCACGGCACTGGCGTCGAGTGGATTCTTTGCTCCCGGAATGCGCAGGAAGCCCGCGCACTGCTGAAAAGCAGCAGGACCGAGGCGTGGAACCTTCTTCAGTTGCGCGCGCGAGGTGAAGGCACCGTGCTCCTTGCGGTAGTCCACAATGTTCTGAGCCAGCGCCGGACCGAGTCCGCTGACGTAGGTGAGCAGGTTCTTGCTCGCCGTGTTGAGGTTCACGCCCACTGAGTTGACGCAGAGCTCGACGGTCTGGTCAAGGCTGTGCTTGAGTTTGGTCTGGTCCACGTCGTGCTGGTACTGGCCCACGCCAATGCTCTTCGGGTCGATCTTCACCAGTTCAGCCAACGGATCCATGAGTCGCCGGCCGATGCTCACGGCGCCACGTACCGTGACATCCTCGTTGGGGAACTCCTCACGGGCTGTCGCTGAGGCCGAGTAGATGCTGGCACCATCCTCGCTGACCACGTAGACGGAGATGTCGGGAATCTGCCGCAGGATGTCGGCTGTCTCGCGTGATGCCGTTCCGTTGCCCACGGCGATGGCCTCGGCGCCGTAGCGGTGGGCGATGTCGGCAAAGCGGCGGAGCGCAGCCTCACTGCCTCCATGACTGTCAGCGATATGTCCGGTGGCAAAGACCACGTCGTGATAGAGCAGGTTGCCCTGCGCATCGAGCATCACCACCTTGCAACCTGTGCGGATGCCCGGGTCCACGCCCATGACACGCTTCTGCCCGAGTGGTGCGGCAAGCAGCAGCTGGCGCAGGTTCTCACGAAACACCTTGATGGCCTCGTCGTCGGCTTTTTCCTTGCTCAGTGCGGCGAACTCCGTCTCCATCTGAGGACCGAGGAGACGTTTGAAAGCATCGTCGATCGCCTCGCCGACGATGGTCTGGCAGGGACCCGTGCCGTGGATATAGTGGCGCTTGAGCTTGTCGGTGCATTCCTCGTCGTCGGCCGTGATGGTCACGTGCAGCACTCCCTCGGCCTCGCCACGGCGCATGGCCAGCAGGCGATGGGAAGAGCAGCGGCGCAACTCCTCGCTGAAGAAGAAGTAATCGGAATATTTCTGAGCCTCGTCCTCGTCGCGCATCTTCGGTACCACGCGTGAGGCGATGGTAGCCTCGCGGCGGAAGATGCCACGGATGGCCTGGCGCGAGCCCTCATCCTCGCTGACGCGCTCGGCGATGATGTCCTGCGCTCCTTTGATGGCCTCGGCCGTATCCTTCACCTCACCTTTGACAAAACGCTTGGCAGCTTCCTCGGGATGACGCTCAAACTGCATCATCAGCGTGTTGGCCAACGGCTCCAGTCCGCGTTCGCGGGCCACTTGCGCCCGTGTGCGCCGCTTCGGTTTGAAAGGCAGATAAAGGTCTTCGAGTTCTGTGGCGTTCCAACTTGCCGTGATGCGGTCGCGCAGTTCGTCGGTAAGCTTGCCCTGTTCCTCAATGGTCTTGAGGATGGTGTCCTTGCGCTTCTGCATTTCTTTGAGCTTGTCGTTGAGATCGCTGATGGCAGCTACCTGTACCTCGTTGAGGTTGCCGGTAGCCTCTTTGCGGTAGCGGCTGATGAAGGGAATAGTACAGCCTGCGTCGAGAAGGTTGAGAGTGGCGTCGACCTGCTCGGCACGGATATGAAGATGTTCGGAAATAGATGGAGTGAAACTGTTCATCGTGTAGTGTTTTTAGTTATAGGAAAATTATGGTGCGATCTGGCCGTCGCGTCAGTTTCCGCACAGGATGTTGCAGACCTTGTCTTGGAAACGTCGGCCGTTGATGCCGTGGAGGAGTCCTTGGTTGATGATAGAGAAACAGATGTGATGCCCGTTGGCTGCGGTGAGATAGCCGCAGAGCGAGCTGATGCCCGTCACGGTACCGGTCTTTGCGTGAACGTTGTCGCGGGTGAAGGAGCCCTGCATACGGCTGCGGAGAGTGCCGTCGCGCCCGGCGATGGGCAGTGCCTGGTAGAGATGGTTATAGATGATGGCGTTGCCGTAGGCATAGCGCAGGAATCGCACCTCCAGCTCGGGGCTGACATAGTTGTAGAGCGAGAGCCCTGAGCCGTCGGCAAACTGATAGTTGGAGGGGTTGAGTCCCACCTTGCTGACGAGCTGGCGGATGACCGAGCGGGCGTCGCGGGCCGTAGCCGGGCGGTTGCCCGTGGAGGCGGCTATCTGATAGAACATCGACTCGGCGTAGAGGTTGTCGCTCTGTTTGAGCATGCGCATGAGTACTTGGTCGATGGTGTGGAAGCGGCTGACGATGCAGTAGGCGTCTTGGGGTTTGCAAGCCTCACCGAAGACGCCCGTTACGACAATGCCCGCCTTGCGCAGTTCAGCGCTGAAGCGATCCATGAACACATCCTTGCGGCCGATGAGTAGAGGCGAGAGTGTCGGGTTGTCGTCGTCCCAACACCATCCCTCGCCGAGGCTGTCACGGTCCTTCATGGTCCTGTCGGCATAGACATTGCCGCAGATAGTGTCCACGCCCATCTTGCGCAGTGCCTCAACGAGCGCCCGCAGGTCATCGCTGTTGAACCGCGGATCGAAGCCGCCCACACAATAGACATCGCCCCGCAAAGCGCAAGAGTCGACCTTGCCCGTGTAGCACAGTTCGGTCTTAAACTGGTAACTGCCGCCGAGACGGTCCAAGGCTGTGATGGCGGTGATGACTTTCAGCGTGGAAGCCGGACGCATGAGCTGTCGCTCGTTGTGACGGTAGATGGCTGAGTCGGCGTCGAGGTCATAGATCATCAGTCCCACTTGCGAAGTCTGAAACATGTCGCTTCGGAGCAGTTCGTCGATGGCCATCTGTACATTTTTCGGCCAGGGCAGCGTATCGTTTTTCACCACGGCCGAGTCGCTCCAAAGGGAGTCCACGGCCGTGCTGTCGTTTTCTTTCTCTATCTCGGAGTTGGCTACCTGTGCCTTGGCAGGCAGGGCGAGCGTCAGCGTGAAGAGCCATGTGAGGAGCAGGCCCAAATATTTCGTTGTAGTCTTGCTGTTTGTCTTCAATACTCTCATGTTGTTTAGTCAATATCCTCCGTTTCTTCTTTGCCATCTTGGTGCTCGTCGTGGATGCGTTTGCGCAGGCATCTGAGAAACGAATCCTCGTCGTGGGGCTCCGCGCTGGTCAGTTTGCCGTCGCCGTATTCGATGAGCAGATAGTGCACCAGTCCCCATGTTGTCGTCATCGGGCGGATGGCACGGATGGCACTCAGCGGCACCCGTATGTCGTGGAGAAAACGTCCCCGGTGGATGATCATGTCATGGTCGCGCACGATATAGCACGAGTGGAGCACCCGCTCAATGACAGCTACCAGCGCCACGACGACAATCAGTGCTGCAAGGATGCCCTTTCTCCAAAACAGATAAAAGGCAAGCAGCGACAGAATGATGATGCCACTCTTGGCACCCAAGGTGAAACGGTGTTGAAAAGTACGGTCCATAATCTTGAGGAAAAAGTATGCTTTCGCCTATAATTCTTTCAAAATGCAAAATTACAAAGATTATTATAATGCGATTGCATCCATTTAGATAATATTTAGTAATTTTGCACCAATTAATAGTTGCAAGACTATCACAGTCAAATCATTACGCGTCATGACTTACAAATATGACTTTCTGATTATCGGTGCCGGTATTGCCGGCATGAGCTATGCCCTGAAAGTGGCGAAAGCAAAGAAAGGAAAAGTGTGTATCATCTGCAAGACCACACTCGACGAGGCCAACACCCGGTTTGCACAAGGTGGTGTGGCTTCTGTTACTAATTTAGAGCTTGACAATTTCGACAAGCATATCCATGACACCATCGTCGCCGGTGACTATATCAACGACGTTGATGCTGTCAAGCAGGTTGTCACCAAGGCGCCCGGGCAGATCAAGGCTTTGGTGGAGTGGGGTACTAACTTCGACAAGAAGACCGATGGCGATTATGACCTCCACCGCGAGGGTGGCCACTCGGAATTCCGTATCCTCCATCACGCCGACGACACAGGCGCGGAGATACAGCGTGCGCTGATGGCTGCCGTGAGAGCAAACCCCGACATTGAGATTAAGGAGAACCACTTCGCGGTGGAGATTATCACCCAGCACCATCTCGGTGCACGTGTCACCCGTCGCTCTCCTTATATTTATTGCTACGGTGCCTATGTGCTCAACCCAGAAAATAAAGTCGACACCTATCTGAGCAAGGTCACGGTGATGTGTACCGGCGGTTGCGGCGCTGTCTACCAGACGACTACTAACCCCGTGATCGCTACCGGCGACGGTGAGGCAATGGTCTATCGTGCCAAGGGTACGGTGAAGGACATGGAGTTTGTGCAGTTCCATCCTACTTCACTCTATCATCCTGGCGAGACGCATCCTGCCTATCTTATCACTGAAGCAATGCGTGGCTACGGTGGTATCCTGAAGTTGCCAAACGGTGAGGCGTTTATGAAGAAGTATGACGAGCGCGGTTCTTTGGCTCCACGCGACATCGTGGCACGCGCCATCGACAAGGAGATGAAGAAAAACGGTATCGACCATGTCTATCTTGACGTGACGCACAAAGACCCGGAGGAGACCAAACACCACTTCCCAAATATCTATAAGAAGTGTCTGTCCATCGGCATCGACATCACCAAGGAGATGATTCCCGTACGTCCTGCTGCCCACTATATGTGTGGTGGCATCAGGGTGGACCTCAACGGTTGCTCAAGTATCGAGCGCCTCTACGCCATCGGTGAGTGCTCATGCACAGGACTGCATGGCGGCAACCGATTGGCCAGCAACTCGCTCATTGAGGCTGTCGTCTATGCCGACGCCGCTGCTAAGCATAGCATTGAACATGTTGATGACTATGACTTCAACGATAAGGTGCCGGAGTGGAACGATGAGGGAACGCTTACCAACGAGGAACACGTGCTCATCACGCAGGCTAATAAAGAGGTGGGTGAGATCATGTCGAACTATGTGGGCATCGTGCGCTCCGACTTGCGACTGAAACGTGCGTGGGATCGCCTCGACTTGCTCTATGAAGAGACCGAGTCGCTCTTCAAGCGCGTGAAGATCTCGCGTGACCTCTGCGAGCTTCGCAACATGATCAATGTGGGTTACCTCATCACCCGCATGGCCATCGAGCGCAAGGAGTGCCGTGGTCTGCACTACACCATCGACTATCCGTTGCACGCGTATGATAAGAAATAAGATATAGGCCCTCCTAGCCTCCCTAAAAGAGAGGATAAAGATCCTCCCTTTTAAGGAGGGTTAGGGAAGACTGTCTATCTTGTCAAGCTGAACTTGACACTCAGGCCGAAGTCCTGCGTTGTCGTCGGGTAACTGTTAGACGAGAGCAACGGCGTGTTGGTCTGACGGTCGAGATAGAAGCTCATGGTAAGAAGCTTCGACAGCGTGTAGTCTGCCATGAGCGAGAACTTGAAGGCCGTGTTGCCGCTGCTGGCCGTGGAACTTACTGTGGCGATGTCGCGGAGAATGCTCGCTTGCTTGCGATAGGAGAGGTCGAGGCGTATGTTCAAATCGTGGTTGGCACGACTACGAGTATTGCTGCTGCTTTCCTGATTGTTGTTATTGCGGCTGTTGTTTCCTTTTCCTTTGTTCTTCATGCTGCGGTTAGAGCCACCGCCACCAAAGAGATTAAAGTTGTTGATACGATAGCCCAAGCCGAAGGTCCAGTCTTTGCTTACCGCCTCGTTGATCTGTGCACTTGTCATCGACAGGGCGAGAACGCGGGTCTGACTATACTCTAATTTAGCCGTGAGATTGTTTTGAAGCGTCACGTCGACACCGAGCAACGGAGCAAAGGCTTCGTTGATGCTCACCGTAGAGATATTGTACATAGAGCTGGGGATAGGATTGCCCGTCGTGGCGTCGGTGATGAAGCCTATGCCCGGTCCCATGAGTGCCATGAACGTGGAGAAGCTCTGGTAAGAGCCGATGGCAAAGATGCTCTTATAGCTATGGTTCAGATTCACGCTCTTGAAGATGTCTCGTAGCCATGGCAACTTGCTCAGTCCACTGTAGCGCAGTGTCCAGTTGGGCAACATGTGGGCCAGTGACGGGAAGAGGTCGAGTCCACTGCTCATGCTCGTGTAGGCTTTGAGGAAAGCCGGAATCATCACATCAGCACTGTAACCGTTTACTCCACCGTTGGCCGCGTCGAAAGTCTTGCCCGCAAGCGTCGTGCCCTCGGGATAGACGGTACCTGCATAGCGACTTTCCACGCGCTGACGGAAACCGTCGAGCGAGGCGCAGAACTTCTCAAAGGTCTTGCTGCGGAAGCCATTGTTGGCGTTGCCCATGCCCTCGAAGGCTGAGCCCAGTGAGAGCGTAGTCATCGTGAAGGTACCTGTCTGTGTAGTGGGATTGCCCACATACATATATTGTATGCTCTTCGCCGTGGTGTTGGTGCGGCTGGCATTGAGGTCGATCTTCAAGTTCTTGATGGGTTCAAGCGTCATTCTCAACTGCAAGTCCTCGGTCTTGTTGGTGGTGGCCGGTGTAGCCACGCTGTCAGCCATCAGTAGCCAACCACGGCTCTTTGCCTTGTCAATATAGCTGTCGCCCATCAAACCAAAGGCAAAGTCCAGTCCAGGTGAGAGTACACCCGCATTGGTGTTCTTGGTCTGTCCAAAGGCGTCACCGATGTTCGGCATGAAGCCGGGCAGTGCCATTGAGTATTGGTTGCGATAAGACACGCTGGCACTGCGCACCATCATGGCTACACGAGCCAACACTTGGGCGGTCTTGTACCATCCTTTTTCGTCGAGTGCAGGCTTAGCCATCACAGAGATCTTTAGCTTGGTGACAGAGTCCACCTTATTTGTAATACGTATACGGTTGTCGTCGAGCTTGCGGTAGTGAAGCTTCACCTTATGCCCTTTCTCATCTTTTGCTGCAACGAAGAGCCGCTTGGTATGTTTGCCGTGGCTGACGATGAGGGTAGTGTCAGGGCGCAACATGATCTCCTTCTCATAGGTGTTACGGTTGCGGGGCAGTTGCTTCTTCTTTTCTTCTTCGGCTTTGTTCTTGGCGCGTAACTCTTTTACTGCTTGGTCGGGATCTTTTCCCTCGGCGATAGCTTTCTTGCGCGCTTCCTCTTCAGCCTTCTGCTGTTTCTGTCTGTTCGCCTTAGCCTGCTCTTTCTTCTTCTTCTGCTGGTTAGTCTGATACTGATCTGTCTCCCGATTGAAGCGCTCATTGGCTTTTCTGAAGAAGGGAATGTGGTTGTAGAGCTTCACGAGATCGAAGTTGCCCGTGACGTTGAGCTGACGATTGTTCTGAATCGTATTGCCCAACGATGTGCTGTCTTCAAGCATCGTGCCGCGTACCCAACTATAGGTGGAGTTGTACGTGGCATTGGACGTCATCCAGTCGAAGATAGGGATGAGATTGAGCGGTAGCTGATACGAGAGGTTGAAGTTTTGCTGATAGTCGAGCGGCGTGCCGAAGTGTCTGATGCTCTGCCACACGCTGTCCTTCCATGCTTGATACTGCGTGGGGTAGAGGTCTTTGTTGATCGCTGTGTACGGTTCCTCGATCTCGGCGTGGGTGGCGCTTTGGAAACTCATGTGGATGTTCTTGGTGAAGTCCCAGCGGAGTTGGAACTCACGGTTCCAAAGGAACTGCTCGGAGAACGTCAGTGGCAGCTGATTGTTTTCCGTAGCCTCCATGTCACGCTCTTGGAACTCATAGTATGAGCGTGTCATCTCAGAGTTGAAGCTTACGCTTTGCGGCAGGTAGTTCAGTCCTAGTCGCTTGGGCAGGTCGAGCCACTTGCTCTTGCTTTTTATCTTGCGGAAGGGTTCCCAAGTCTTGTACACGGGAGCCCAAGCATAGTCCAATGCGCCGCGCCAGTTGTCCTCATTCTCGTAGACTGTCGTCTCGCCCTGTTTGTGAGAGTGGGAGTGGCTGTAGGAGAAAGAGAAGTTGGCCGGATCAATGGGTGTCGGATGGCGTCGGTTCTGAATGCCGATGCGGGCATTGGAAACCGAGAAGTTGGTGGTGATGGCTTTCGTCACAGCAATGTTCTCGATGGAGTCGTGCTCCTGTTTGTTGGCCGTACTCTCAAGCGCATCCTTGAGGAGCATGTCGGTGTCGAGCGGGTTGTATTTGGGTCGTGTGACCTGCTTGGTGACACTGTAGTAGAGCGGTGCCGACACCTTCGCCTTGTCGGGGAAGAACTTTCCGAGCTCGATGCTGGTGGTAAAAGCCACATCGCTTTGGTCGTCGGTGGTGCGCTCGCTGACACCACTCTCCAGTCCGCCGAAGCCTTGCGAGACATATCTGCCTTGCATGTTCATGGTTCCAAGGTCAGAGAGTTGGACGTTGAGGTTGCCGTTGGCAGCCCATCCACCTGTGTTGTTGTATTCTCTCAGTCTTAGCTCATTGACCCATACCTCACCGCTCTTCTGTTCGGCGCTGAGGTTGCGCACGCCGATGATCATCGTCTTCACCTCGCCGAGTGTCGGGTTGCCCATCACAGTGACCTTGTTTTGTGGATGGTCACTGTCATAGCCAGTATAAGGACGGGCAAACGAAGCCAGTCCCTGCGCCTTCTGTAGGTTGCGCTCTTTCTTGATCTTCGTGAAAAGCGAGAGCGGGATGTCGAGCATGTTGTCCTCAGGCCATACCGCGCGTGCTCCTTCTGCTGAGAAACGGCTGTACGAGCCCGGAGCAGTGAGCTTCAGAGGAATCTCGTATTCATAGTAGTTGCTCTTATAGTCTGAGCCCAGTCGGATGAATACGGCGAGTTGATTGTCCTGCAGGTTGGTGACGTTCTGCTCGTTGGCGTTGGCATGCACAAACATCTGCAACCGCTTATACTGGCGCAGGTCGAGCGTCGTATTCTTATAGACACACTTCGACTCGCCCGGGGAGAGCTGGTTGACATTGATATCAAGGGCCTGCTCATTGTCTTGTACGAGTTGGGTGTTGTTGGGATCCTGTCCGCGTTTGATGCCCGGCGGCAGCACATAGTTGACCGGTTTCTTATCGCTGTTCTCCTCAATGTTGACGGATGCGGTCGTCATCGTACCTGTCTGTGCTCCGCTGTTGTCGAGGTTCTGTTCATAGACGCGCCAGGTGCCACGCACGAGGTCAAGACTACCGAAACGAAGGATGATAGGATGTTTGAAACCAGTGAGGAACATGCGCATGAAGCGGATACTCGTGAAGTCGTTGATGCTGCCTACGCGCTGTTCAAACTCCTTGAGAGGGATGCGGAAGAGATACCAGTCGATCTCGGTGTCATTCTTGCCATTGCGCAGCGTGGGCTTGGTCTCACGCTTGTCGACGATGTAGTTCTTGCCAATCTCCAAATCCTCGGGACGGATGGAGACGTGGTACTGGAAGTATTTCTCGTATTCGTTGAGCGTGTAGTCCTGGTTGATATCCTCCACGTCTGGCGTACTCTTAATGGAGGTGTCGTAACGTTCGGTGCGCCCATCGCTGTCGGGAGAGTTGCCTTGCGGGTTGTTGATATACTTATATCGGCGGAGGATGCTGGCTTTCATGTCGTCGTAGTCTGAGCCACGGAAATAGTGGTAGTCGTCGTGAGCCGGGTCAGCCCAGATGGAGTCCCACACTGCTTGGTTGATTTTTCCCTGCACAGCCTTGAGGAAGTCCTGATACGAGTCAAAGGTTTGCTCTTCGCTGTCGTTGAGTCCGTTGAGACCTACGTCCTGCAAAGCACGGCTGCCCTTGCTGGTGGCGAAGGCATAGGTGACATTCGTCGTCGTTGGCACCTTTCCCCACTGCGTGGCGACGAAACTGTTGGAGCCGTCGACAGGCATACTGCTTTCGGCAAACTTCTTGCCGTCGTGGAGCACGTCTTCCGACACCTCACCGAGATCGATATAGAAGTCACCGCCGTAGTCGCTGGCATTGCCGGCTTGGCGCGTATGGATAAAGGGATCCATCATCCAAAACTCCACATACTCGATGTTGGCCGTTTGGAAGTCGTTGGTGTCGAGCTTGCGCATCATACCGCCCCAGTGGCGTGTGGGATTGTTGAGTGAGCCGTCGGCGGCGAGATCAGAGTTGAAGTTGTAAGGACCGCGCTCATTAGGGTAGTAGGCAAGGTTGAGAACGGATATTGTAGATGTGGCTCCGTTGTAAGTACTTTGGTCGCGGTTGGGATAGAGTTCCTTGACGTATACCTCACGCACGTAGGGATCGCTGAGTTGGTTGAGGTCGCTCTTGATGTGTCCCGGAGTGAGCGAGGAACTCAGACGAGTGAAAAGCGGATCGATGGTGTACCAGGCAAGCTGTGAACGGTTAAAGCCCGAGCGCAGCGTAGTGTTGTCGGTGTGCTCTGGGAACATCGAAGGCACGCTTGACAGTTGCCAGTTGTAAGGTGTGGAGACATCGATCTTGTCCGTTGTGTTCTCAAAGTCGTCGAGATAGGATGCGTTGTCCTGCGTGCCATGACTCTGTCCGGCGATGAGTTGTGCAAACTCACCGGTGAAAGAGATCTGTGAGGGCTGCGTTAGATGGAGCAAAGGCAGTTTGTCGAGCATGTTGGTAAGCCACTGGCTCTCATGCTTCCAGTTGATGTTGAGTCCCCACAGTGTGTTGTTAACAGGTTCGGCGCCCATCGATACCTTTGTGGTGAGTGCCTGCTCGGAGAGATGCTGAAGCGTTCCCGAGAGTTGGAAGTTCTTGGAGAAGTCATACTCCCAGTTCATGCCGAACATCGTTTTCCGCTCTTGGGCATAGTCGCTTTGGCTCTCCAACGATACGTTGACAGCGGTACCTGCATCGATGATGCTTTGGTTGAGAATGGTTATCTCGCCGGCACTGTAGTCTACGCTATAGTCGGAACCTTCAATCAACTTCACGCCACCGGCAGTGACAACGACAGAACCTTGCGGCACGTTATACGCGCCGAGAGAGATGACGTTGGCTTGTGTACCACGGAACTGCCCCTGCAATAAGTATTTGTCTTTCTCGGCAATCTGCTTGGCAATGGTCTTCGTGGAGTCGTAGAGTTCGGTAAAAGCATATTTAGACGCGGTGGCAGCAGAGACACCTTTGCCTATGAGATAGTTATAGAGATAGCTGCCGAAAGGCTCAGAGGCAGGGAAGAAGACACGTCCGTCGCTGACAGTGTAGTCCTCGACGAAGTCGAAGTAGCCGTTGGAGTGTGCCTTGTTGTTATTGTCAAGACGGTCAGCACCAAGTACCTTGATGAGCGTCTGGCTCTTTACCTGAGGCTCGGGGATGTAAGAGAGATAGACACCAGTGGTGTCGCTTTGGTACTTCACGTCAAGACGGAACTTGTCTTTCTCTACCGAGGAAGCCAGGTAGTAGACGTTCTTCATCATCAACGGCCAGTTGCCCTGCGAGGGATTGTTGCTGGTGTTCTTAAGCGATTTGACGAAGAGCGCTTTGGAAGCGTCAGTGATGTCGCTGGCGAACTCACCAACCTGATAGGTATGTCCGCCGTAGGTATACTCATAGGCGATGGCGAGTACCTGGTCGGTCTGCAATGCTGTCTTCAGAGAGACATAGCCCATCGCTTTGTTGATGGTGTATTCCGAAGAAGAGAGCAAGCGTGCACTTTGCAGCTTTTCATAGTCGTTGCCGCCCATAAGACCGGCACCGTCGAGTACCGAAGACGTTTGGTCAATGTCACGTGCTGTAGCATATTGACTCGTTAGCGTGCTGTACTCCGTGTTGGCTTCGTTCGATGGTAAGGGCTGTCCGGTTGTCGTCCATTTGTTGCTGCTTACCTTGCTGTTCTCACCGAGATCGGTCAGTGCTATGATGTTGCGGGTGTTGGCCGTATTGCCACTTTTGTTTGTCACCCAGATCTCCGCGCGGTTGATAGTGACGCCAGTGGTGAGATTGGGCAACGTCTTCATGGCCGCGTCGTAGTGGTCATGGAAATAACGGGCGAGGAAGAAGTGGCGGTTCTCCTCGTAGTCCGAGGCGTCTATCTCAAAGGGAGTGAGCTGCTTTCCGCCTGAACTGGAGACGCTCTTGGATGTACTCTTCTTCTGTGATGCAACCGTTTGCAGTTTCAATTTGCCAAACTGCATGTCTGTGCGGATACCGAAGAGGCTGCTGGAGCCTTGGATGAGTGAGGAGTTGGAGGGGAAGGATACATTTCCGGCCTCGACGAGTTTGATGATCTCGTCTTCCTTGCCGTCGTATTTCAACTTCATGTTCTGCGCATCGAAATCAAACGTGGCGTCGGTGTTGTAGTTGAGGTTGAGGTTCACCTTGTCGCCGACCTTACCGTTGACGTTGAGGTTGATCTTCTCATCGAAGTCCATCGTGGTGGTCTTGCGGTTGCGAATCGGTAGCGACGGATTATCGATGTTCTTGAATGTAGCGCCGAACTTCAGTTCTGCGGATCCTTGCGTCTTGATGCGCACACCGCCGGGGCCGAAGATTTTCTCCGCCGGTCCCAGGTCGAAGTGCATGTCGGTGAAGTCGAACTTCTCCTTGCCTTTGGCTTTGTAGATCTCGTCGTTCTTGCCCCGATAATAAGCGTTTCGCCAGTTCTTCTCGCTCCACTTCATATATTCCTCGGGCGTCATCATGATGGGAGTGGCGAGATAGGTCGATCCCATCTTCGTGCCAATGATGTAGACGTTGAGGCTGTCGTTGTAGGTTACATCATATTTCAGTCCGTCGGGGCGCTTTAAGTCGAGGGCACCTTGGTTCAGATCATCGTAGGTGACAGGCATGGTGCGCTGGATCTTCCAGCGCGGATGGAGCAGAGAGTCGGGGATGGAATCCTCATCGGCTAACAGTGGCTGTGCCTGCGCAAGGCTGTTGTCTTGCTTGTTTCCGACGTTTTGTCCTCTTTGGCTTTGTCTATTTTGGTTTTGTGAAGTCTTTACCACTTGTGGCGACCAGGGCATAGCCAAGGCATAGCTGACCGTGATGACAGTCAGCACAAGCAAGACTACAATATGGTATTGACGATGTCGCAAACTACTTAATCCTTTTTAAAGCTTCCTTGACAACCATCTCCACGGCGAGGTTGGGCTGCTCGGTGAGGATGGCGACGACGACTTTCGCAGCCGGTGCGGGCGAGAAGCCCAGCATTGTCAGTGCGGCTACAGCTTCGTCCTTCACGGCATTGTTCACAGCCGGCGACTCGGTGCGGCCCGATGCCACATGGAGCTCGTCGGCAATGCCCGATGCCGCGATCTTGTCTTTCAAGTCGACGATGATGCGCTGAGCAGTCTTCAGTCCGATGCCTTTCACGCCTTTGATGAGTTTCTCATTGCCACTTGCGATGGCATCACAGAGTTCAGCCGGCGTGATGGAAGAGAGCATCATGCGGGCGGTGTTGGTTCCTACGCCGCTGACGCTGATGAGCATACGGTAGAGTTCACGCTCTTGGCGTGTGGCAAAACCGTAGAGCGTGAAGTTGTCGTCGCGGCCACCGGTCTGTAGCGATTCGTGGACGAGGAGTTTCACCTCTTTCTTGCCCTGGATAGCAGTGTAAGTGTTGAGGGAAATATTCAGTGCGAAGCCTACGCCAGCTGCCTCCACAACGGCAAGAGCTGGTGTCAGCTCGGTTAGCTGACCATGGATATATTCTATCATTTTTCGGTCGTTGTCTTATATATATTAATGTGTGATGATAAGATAACGTGAGAGGCGGGGGATTATTGCATCGGAAAGAGGGGAAGCTGCTGCAAAGCATCAGCGAACAGAACTCAGCAACAAAAAAGAGAACGAGGGTAAAAGCTAAGCAGCGCAAATTTCCCTTTAGAAGTTTGGGCAGATGAAAGGAAAAACGTAAATTTGCAAGCAATTATGGGAAGAAACAAGTTTTCACAAAAAGAGATAGACAAGATCGGTAAGCTGTTGAGGCTGAAGAACTCGGTCAACCGCAGTAAGCAAAAGCTTATACGCCATAAGCTGAGGGTGGATTATGAGTTCAACATCTCAGACTTCAATGAGCCGGGGAAAGCCTTTGGCGAGGAGGAGTTGCAGGATGCCGTGAAACGTGGTGCCATTCAGATTCTTGATGATGCAACCATCGAGGCGATGAAGGCCAAGCGTGCCCGTGACAAAGCTCGGGATGAGGCTGCGCGAGAGCAGGCAGCCGTGGAAAGCGGTGAGCAGACCGACTGGAAGAAAGCCATGGAAGAATGGAATGAATGGGAAAGCGGTAAGCAATAGAATGATTAATAAATACCAATAAATTGCAAGGGAAACACTGTTTCTTAGAAAATATTGTTACCTTTGCAAGGTACGACGGTAAGCATTCGTAAGAGGTACAACCATTCGTAAGATATACAACCAATAATACACCCAATAAGAGAAATGAAGAAGATCAGAGCTGCTGTTGTGGGCTATGGCAATATTGGCCACTACAGCGTACAGGCGCTTGAGGCTGCGCCTGATTTTGAGATTGCCGGCATCGTACGCCGTCAGGGCGACAAGGACAAGCCAGCCGAGTTGGCTGCCTACGAGGTAGTCGACGACATCGCCAAGTTGAAAAACGTAGATGTGGCGATCCTTGCTACACCGACACGCACTTGCCCCGACCTTTCAGAGAAGATCGTGGCTATGGGCATTAACACTGTTGACAGCTTCGACATCCACACGTCTATCCTCGACTATCGTACACGCCAGATGGAGAACTGCAAGAAGGCAGGCCGCGTGAGCGTCATCTCTGCAGGATGGGATCCGGGTTCGGACTCCATCGTACGCGTACTGTTAGAGAGCCTTGCTCCTAAGGGACTCAGCTACACCAACTTCGGTCCCGGTATGTCGATGGGACATAGCGTGGTAGCGCGCTCCAAGAAGGGCGTGAAGAACGCTTTGTCCATGACCATTCCATTGGGAGAGGGCATTCATCGCCGCATGGTCTATGTGGAGTTGGAAGACGGTTACACGGTGGAGCAAGTCTATGATGAGCTTAAAGCTGACGACTACTTTGCCCATGACGAGCTGCATGTCTTCGCAGTGAAGAGCGTCGACGAGGTGCGTGACATGGGCCACGGCGTGCACATGACGCGTAAGGGCGTGAGCGGCAAGACACAGAACCAGCGCTTCTCCTTCGACATGAGTATCAACAATCCGGCACTTACCGGTCAGGTGCTTGTCAACGTAGCTCGTGCCTCCATGCGTTTGCAGCCGGGATGCTACACCATGCCTGAGATTCCTGTCATCGACATGTTGCCGGGAACACGTGAGGAAGTAGTAGCTACGCTCGTCTGATCTTTAGCCTATTCGGGCAAAAACTATAAAGTCTATTATGCCAATCGTGCATAATAGACTTTATTTTTTTGCCCCTTTGTTTTCGAGGACTCTACTCCTTTCGCGTTCAAGGACTTTACTCTTTTGTTTTAGAATATTCTCCTTCTTTGCTTTAGAATAGCCCTATTGCTTTTGACAACACAGCTTGATGACGTTTACTTCCGGCCAAGCCCCAAAGCGGAAGGGCACCGTCCCACCAATGCCGAGCGACACATAGAGCATAGTCCTGTCCTCGACATATTTTCCTCCCCATTCGTTGTAAGCCCATTTGGCAGGTGAGAGGCGTCCCAGACGTATCTGTCCCGCATGGGTGTGGCCGGATAGTGTCAGTGCTATGTCGGTCTGATGGAGTACACCGCGCCGCCAATGACTCGGGTCATGACTAAGCAGAATCTTGAACATGCCTTTAGGTAAGTCTCCAAGCGCCTTATGCAGATCGCCATAGTCGGGAAAGGGCGGACGACTGATATTTTCTACTCCGATGAGTCCGATGGCATCGTCGCCACGATGGATGACTATGTGGTCGTTGAGCAGCAAATGCCAGCCAGCTTTCTCTTCCAAGTATTTCAGTACGTTTTGGTTGCGGCGGATGTTATACTTGCTTTTATCTTCGCCATATTCACAATAGTCGTGGTTACCCATGACGGAATACACACCGTCGCGGGCACACACCTCTTTTAATATATGTTGGAAGGGAATGACTTCCTCGGCACTGACATTGACGAGATCACCGGTAAACACCACAAGGTCGGGATGCTGCTCGTTGACGATCCGTACCATCTTGTCGATGAAGCACCGGTTGCGCAGAAATGTACCGATATGGATGTCGCTGAGTTGTACGATGCGGTAGCCGTCGAACGACTTAGGCAGCAGGGGAGACGTGCAGGTGGCAGTCTTCACCACGATGTGACGCCAGCCAAAGAAGAAACCGTAGGCGGCCAGCATATTCCAGACAATGGGTAACAGCAATGCCCACCGCCAGCCCACAAAAGGCCATAGTGCCAGAAACAACAGTCCTGGTATGCCGATGATAAGCACCAACCCGTAGACTAAGCGCATGAATGTGTTGTGACGAAGATGCATTTTCAATGATGAATGATGAGTGTTGAATGAAGAATGATTCTAATGTTGAATGTTGAATGTTGAGTGTTGAGTGATGAGTGTTGAATTTAAAGTGATGAATTATTTAAACGTGGCAACGAGCGGCAGATGATCGCTGAAACCATTGAGATAGCGTGGGCCGAGGTAGTTGCGGCGTGGTTTCACCCCACCATATTTCTCGTCGGGCTCCAGCAGAAAGGGCGCGTCGTGGATGTGACAATCGACGAGTAGTTTTGCTGATGTTGCGTCACAGAGGATATGGTCGAGGCTGCCCCACAGCCCATGATAGCGATAGGTGCCTTTAGCCCCGTGACTGCCCCGTGCTTTTTCCGACACCTCCACGAGGCCATGACGAACGAGCAGTTGGAGCGTAGGATCAGAAGAATAGTCGTTGAAATCGCCTGCAATGATGATGCGGGCTTGGGGCGACAAGGCTCTGACAGAATCCACAGATTGCAATAAGCGGTTGATGACTTTCAGTCGATAGGGCCGGGAAGCCTGCTCGCCACCGCGACGGCTGGGCGCATGCACGGCGAAGACATGTAGTGTGTCGCCTGTCATCACCTGCCCACAAGCATAGAGAATGTCACGAGTGGGAAGAAATCCTTTCGGTGGCGCGATGCGGATGGCGTGATAGCTGATCAGGGCAAACGAGAAAGGAGAGTAGAGCAGGGCTACGTCAATGCCACGCTCGTCGGGGCTGTCAGTCATCACATATTCATAGCCTGCGTTGCGGAGCGGTGACCGCTTGGTGAGATCACGCATCACACTGTCGTTTTCCACCTCGGTGAGAACCACCATGTCGGGGATTACCTTTGTGGAGTCCAACTCGCCACACGAGAGGATGTCCTGCCCAATGCGGTTGAGCTTATGCCAATAGCGCGATGGCGTCCAGTGCATCGCGGAGATAGGCAGAAACTCCTCGTCGTGCTTGAGGCTGTCGTGCTGCGTGTCGAAAAGATTCTCGCAGTTCAGCTCCACAAAGGTGAACAGACAGATGAGCAGATACATGTCTTAATGTTGAATGTTGAGTGATGAATGTTGAGTTATTCCAATGTTGAATGATGAGTGTTGACCTATCCAATACTAACTTCCTCCCTTCCTCCCTCCAAAGCCCATGCCCTAAGTCTTCTTTGAAGGATGCGGGAAATGGTTGAGCATTTCCCTCCCTTGGGAGGGCTGGTTAGGTAGGGCTGTAGGGTTAGGGAGAGTTTTTCTTTCTATTCGTCCTCCAGGAACAGCGGGTCTTCCGGCGTGACCATCGTCGGTTTCTGCTCGAACTGCTTTAGGAGCGTCTCAGGCACATAGCGCTTGTTGACCACGAGACGGAACATATAGTTTTGGAACCAGTTGTCGGTCATGATCAGATAGCCGTTCTGCCCATAATCTGTTCCCCAGCTGTTCTCTACCTTCCACTTCAACGGCTTGCCTTCAGCATTGAGGTCGACGGCAGTGAGCGTCATGGCGTGCGTGGAACCACTGTCGAAAGTCTCGATGCGCTGAGCCTTGTTCATGCCGAAGGTAGTACCCAGCAGCGAGCCATAGTCAAAGTTATCGGTGTCGAGATAGCCGCGCTTGCGGTCGAGCTGCTTGCCCACGTCGTAGCTGGAGTACATCTTATGTCCGTCTTTGAGTGAGGCGATAGCGAGACTCTCAATTTCGTCCATCGGCAGGTTGAGGTATTTCCAGTTGTGTCCGTTGTAGGTGTGTCGGTCATACTCCACTTCGTAAGTCTTATGATAAGGCCGGCGCGGGTCGTTCATCACCATGATAAACGTACCGTTGAGCGGTCCTCCCACCGTAGCCTGATAGAACGACTTCGGTGTGTAGGTCTTTGCGGGCCCCACGGCCTTGCCGTTTTTGTCGCGGAAGGTATAGGAGAACTCCTTGACCGGATCACCCAGTGTTAGCGTGAGAATGTGATAGATCGTGCCGAGCATCTCGGTCTTGCGTTTCTTAATGTCGGCCGGCTTCTTACCGTCAGTGACCATACGGCGCAGCTCCAGTCCAAACTCGCGCAGCTTCGACGACACCATCTTCTGCATCTGGGAGGTGTTGTCGCTGGAGAAGGTCTCCGGCATGACGTTCATTGGCACCAGTCCGTATTTCTCGCTCAAGTCAGCTACACCGCAGAAAGTTCCACCGTCGCCGATGGGGTTGCGGAAGAAAAATTGCACACGCGTGTCGTCCATTGGCTTACGTGCACAGTCGATGACCCCTTGCAACATGAGGTTGGCCTTTTCCAATTGATCATAGAAGAACAGATAAGAATGAGAGAACTCCACGCGCACCGAGTCGCCGTGAGCCTTGGCAAAGTTGGCGCGCAACACGTTGAGACCCGAGAACATCCAGCACCGGCCTGAGCTCTTCTGGTCCTCGATATTCTGCTTGAGTGTCTCCACACTGAAATAGGTGTCGACCTCACCTAAGTTTTTATAGTTCTTTGCCAGGTCGTCGATCTTGTTTGACGCGATGGCATTGGCCAAAGCCTTGTATGCGGGGTTCTTGCTTTGAGACTGCTCGATCTGTTGCAGCATCGAAGCAGAGATGCCGCCGTCGTGTGTCTGAGCCAGCATGGAGCTGGAGACAGCCACGAGGAGCACGGCCAGGATCGTTCTTTTCTTCATATTTATGAGATTATGGTTGATGTTCATGCAATGACATTGTTCATTGCAAAGGTAGCAAAAATTATGGTCTTTTCACTATATTATCAATTAAATATTGTACCTTTGCAAGGCTATAGCAAACGAATGTGAATGGATAAGAATAAATACGGACTTCTTAGTCAGATCAAATATCCTTCCGACTTGAGGAGACTCTGCGTCGATCAGTTGCCAGAGGTGTGCCGAGAACTCAGACAGGATATTATCGACGAAGTGTCGGTGAATCCCGGACATTTCGCGTCCAGTCTTGGTGTGGTGGAGATCACGGTGGCATTGCACTATGTCTTTGACACGCCCGATGACCGTATCGTATGGGATGTGGGCCATCAGGCTTACGGCCATAAGATTCTGACAGGCAGAAAGGATACCTTCTGCACCAACCGCATGATGGGTGGTGTGCGTCCTTTCCCCTCTCCGGAAGAAAGTCCATACGATACCTTCACCTGTGGCCATGCGTCGAACAGCATCTCCGCTGCGCTGGGCATGGCGGTGGCTGCCCGCAAGACGGGACATCCTGAGCGCCATGTCGTGGCAGTCATCGGTGACGGTGCCATGAGTGGCGGGCTGGCCTTTGAGGGACTCAACAACGTCAGCTCCACGCCCAATGACCTGCTCATTGTTCTCAATGACAACGATATGAGCATCGACCATGCTGTCGGTGGCATGGAGAAATACCTGCTCAATCTCGATACCAACGAAACCTACAACCGGTTGCGCTTCAAAGCTTCGCAATGGCTCCACGCCAAGGGCTATCTCAACGACGACCGTCGGAAAGGAATCATCCGACTCAACAATGCTTTGAAGAGCGCCATCAGCCATCAACAGAACATCTTTGAGGGCATGAACATCCGCTACTTCGGACCCTTTGACGGGCACGACGTGAAGGAGGTGGTAAGGATTATGCGCCAGCTCAAGGATATGCGAGGCCCCAAACTGCTGCATCTCCATACGGTCAAAGGCAAGGGTTACGAACCCGCCGAGAAGTCTGCCACCATCTGGCATGCTCCCGGACGCTTCGATGCGGAAACGGGCGAGCGCATCGTACCCGATACGAGCAACGAGCCTCCAAAGTTCCAGGAGGTTTTTGGCAATACGCTGTTGGAACTGGCAAGGCGCAACCCCAAGATTGTCGGCGTGACTCCGGCCATGCCTACGGGTTGCTCGATGAACATCATGATGAAGGAGATGCCCGACCGCGTCTTTGATGTCGGTATCGCCGAAGGCCATGCCGTGACATTTTCCGGTGGTATGGCCAAGGACGGGCTGCTGCCTTTTTGCAATATCTACAGCGCTTTTGCCCAGCGCGCCTACGACAATATCATCCACGATCTGGCAATCCTTAACCTGCCGGTGGTGCTTTGTCTCGACCGTGCCGGACTTGTCGGCGAGGACGGTCCGACGCATCATGGCGCTTTCGACATGGCGGCCCTGCGTCCGATCCCCAACCTCACCATTGCCTCGCCGATGGATGAGCACGAGTTGCGCAGGCTGATGTATACTGCTCAGCAGCCTGGAATGGGCACCTTCGTGATCCGCTATCCGCGCGGTCGTGGTCATCTGGTCGACTGGCAATGCCCGCTTGACGAGGTTGCCGTGGGCACCGGCCGTGTCATCCGTGAGGGCAGTGATGTGGCTGTGATCACCATCGGGCCGATGGGCTGCGACGTGGAGAGCGCCATCCTGCAAATAGAAGACGAAGGTCTAAGCCACAAAAACAGTGTGGCGCATTATGATCTCCGCTTCCTCAAACCACTCGACGACCATCTGCTCGACGAGATCGGCTCGAGGTTCAGACGTGTTATCACCGTGGAAGACGGCGTGCGCGACGGTGGCATGGGATCGGCAGTGCTTGAGTGGATGGACGATCACGGCTATCATCCCGATATCGTCAGGCTGGGACTGCCCGATTGCTTTGTCGAGCATGGTACCGTGGCACAGTTGCGGGAAAAGTGGGGACTGGACGTCCCAAGTATTAAAAAGGCGATAGAAGAAAGTTTGAAATAGACTTATGAAGATCATCATTTCCGGCGCATACGCCATTGGTACCTATTTGGCACGGCTTCTCTCCCGCAATCAGGAAGAGATCACCGTGATCGATGACGACGAGGACCGACTGGCCCGCATAGGCAGTGACTATGACTTGCTGACACTCCGCGGTTCTCCTTCCAGCGTGAAGACCCTCAAGGAGGCCAATGCCGGTGACGCGGACTTGTTTATTGCCGTGACACCCGATGACAATGAGAATATCAACAGCTGTATACTTGCTCATGCCCTCCACGCCCGCAAGACGGTGGCAAAGATCGACGACAGCGAGTATATGGAGCCCGACATCCAGCAGTTCTACAAGGAGTTGGGTGTTGACGAGCTCATCTATCCTGAGATGCTCGCAGCACGCGACATCATCAACGGATTGCGCATGTCGTGGGTTCGTCAGCGTTGGGATGTGCACAACGGAGCGCTGGTGATGCTTGGCATCAAGTTGCGGGAGTCGTGTGAGATCCTCAACCGTCCTCTGAAAGATCTTTGCGGTCCCGATGACCCTTACCATGTGGTAGCCATCAAGCGCAAGGGCGAGACGATCATCCCCGGCGGTAACGACGAGCTGAAATGCTACGACTTGGCTTATTTCATGACCACGAAGCAATATATCCCCTACATCCGTAAGATCGTCGGCAAGGAACACTATGTCGACGTGAAAAACGTGATGATCATGGGTGGTGGCGCTACTGCCGTACGTGCCGTTTTGAGTATGCCGGAATATATGAACACGAAGGTTTTTGAAGTGAACCCTGACCGGTGCGACGAACTCAACCAGTTGCTCAACGATCAGGCACTGGTCATCAATGCCGATCCGCGCGATATGGGTGTGCTGACCGATGAGGGCATCTACAATACCCAGGCTTTCGTGTCGCTCACCGGCAACGCCGAGACGAATATCCTGGCCTGTCTGGCTGCCAAGCGCATGGGTGTGCGCAAGACGGTGGCCATGGTCGAGAGCATGGGCTACGCCAGTATGGCCGAGAGCCTCGACATTGGTACGATCATCAACAAGAAGGCTATCGCCGCCAGCCGTATCTATCAGCTCATGCTCGATGCCGACGTGATGAACGTCACCTTCCTGCTGTCGGCCAATGCCGACGTGGCAGAGTTTATCCCCAAACCTGATTCCAAGGTGACGCGGAAGCCTGTCAAGGATCTCGGCCTGCCACAGGGTATGACCATCGGTGGCCTCGTCAGAGACGGAGAGGGTATGCTGGTGTCGGGTAATACACAGATTCAGGCCGGCGACGACGTGGTGGTGTTCTGCCACAATGTCAACATGAAGAAGATAGAGAAGTTCTTCAATTGATGGACTTCATCTTTTGGATGTCTTTAGAAAAGCTATAAGAAATAGGAGACTGTAAGTGTGATTAACTTTAAAATCATTTACAAGATACTGGGATCGCTGCTTTTCCTGGAAGCGTTTATGATGCTCACGTGTCTGGGCATCGCTCTGTACTATGGTGAGGAAGACACCTTTGCCTTCCTCGTCTCTATTGTCGTCACCGTACTGTGTGGTATCCTCCTCGGATATAAGGGGCGCAATGCCGAGAACATCATGTCGCGCCGTGACTCTTATCTGGTCGTCACGCTCACGTGGACACTGTTCTCACTCTTTGGTACGATCCCTTTCTTGGTGGGCGGATACCTCAACAGTTTCACGGATGCTTTCTTCGAGACGATGTCGGGCTTCACCACGACAGGAGCCACCATCATTGACAATGTGGAGTGTCTGCCCCATGGCATCCTGTTCTGGCGGTCCTTAACCCACTGGATAGGCGGTTTGGGAATCGTGTTCTTCACCATAGCCGTGCTACCGCAGGTGGTCGGTGGAAGCACAAAAGTGTTTGCCGCAGAGGCCACCGGACCGATCAAAAACAAGCTCAGTCCAAGACTTTCGACGAGTGCCAAATGGATCTGGCTCGTCTATCTGTTCATCACCTTCGGCTGCATGGGCGGTTTCATGCTCTTTGGCATGAACTGGTTTGAGGGCATCAACTACGCCATGTCGACGGCGGCCACGGGCGGCTACTCGATCTACAACGACAGTATCGAGCATTTCCATTCGCCGGGAATGGAGTATACGGCCACTTTCTTCTGCTTCATCTCAGGCGTCAACTTCACGCTGTTCTATTGTGCCGTGGTCAAGCAAAAGGTCAAGTCGCTGTGGCGCGACACTGAGTTCCGACTTTACCTGATATTAGTGGCGCTGTTCACCGCTTTCATCATGATGGAGCTTGTCATGCGCAACCACTATGGTTTGGAGCATGCCTTCCGGTCATCACTGTTCTCCGTGGTGTCGTTTATGACAACGACGGGACTGTTCAACGATGATGCGGGCAAATGGCCCCACGTCACGTGGGTCGTCCTGGCTGTGTGCATGTTGGTCGGCGGTTGTTCTGGCAGTACGGCAGGTGGCATGAAATGCGTGCGTTTCTCCATGCTCTTTAAGGTGCTGCGCAATGAGTTGCGCCAACGTCTTCACCCTCATGCCGTCTTGCCGTTGAAGATCAGCGGGGTGAACATCACCTATCCTCAGCGCGTCTCACTGTTGGCGTTCTTCACAGCCTATCTGTTGCTTATCTTCATCTCGGCTTTCATCATGATCGCCTCGGGCATCGACAACACCAACGCCATCACTATCGCCATGAGTTGTATCGGCAATGTGGGACCAACCTTAGGCTTGGAGATAGGGCCTACGATGTCGTGGTCGATGCTTCCCGACTTCGCCAAGTGGATCTGTACCATCATGATGCTCTTCGGCCGTTTGGAGATCTTCTCAGTGATCGTTTGTCTCACTCCATCGTTCTGGACGAAAAATTAGCAAGATAGTGTCACGTTTTGATAATTGAGGCTGTATAATGTCGTTCGTAATTACGTAACTTTGCACTTTGGAAACGTATATCAATAAAAGACATTAAGACAGAAACAATATGAAGCCATTACGTTTTAAGCCACTGCTGAAGCAGACTCTTTGGGGTGGCAACAAGATTATCCCGTTCAAGCATCTCCATGACCATCTCGAAAACGTCGGGGAGAGCTGGGAGATCTCCTGTGTTCCTGGCAATGAGACCATTGTCGGCGAAGGAGAGTATGCCGGTCAGCCGTTGAGCGCAGTCGTGGCAGATATGAAGGAAGAATTGGTGGGCACCGCCAACTATCAGCGTTTCGGCAGCGAGTTCCCACTGCTCATCAAGTTCATTGATGCCGCTCAGCCTCTGTCCATTCAAGTGCATCCGACCGACGAGATTGCCCATAAGCAGGGCAAGGAGCGCGGAAAGACCGAGATGTGGTATGTCATGGACTCTGATTCTGACGCCAGCATACTCGTGGGACTGAAGAAGAAGATCACCCCGGAAGAGTATAAGGAGATGGTAGCCAACGACACGATCGTGGATGCCATCGACCACTACAGCGTGAAAGAAGGCGACTGTTTCTTCCTTCCTGCCGGCCGCATCCATAGCATCGGCAAGGGCTGCTTCCTCTGCGAGATCCAGCAGACGAGCGATGTCACCTATCGCATCTACGATTTCAAGCGTAAGGATAAGAATGGCAACTACCGTCAGCTCCACGCCAAGGAGGCTGCCGAGAGTATCAACTACACCGTGCTGCCCAACTACCGTACGGAATATGTTCCCGAAGAGAACAAAGGCATCACGCTGGTGCAGTGTCCTTATTTCCACACGCTGCTCTACGATCTGAGCAGCCCTGTGACGATTGACATCTCGGCCCTGGACAGCTTTGTCATCACCATCGTCACCAAAGGCAGTGGTAAGCTCACCGACAACGAGGGCAACATCATTGACGTGCAGGCCGGCGACAGCCTGATCTTCCCGGCTACCACCAAGCAGATCAGGACCGAGGGAAGAATGAAACTCATTGAGACTTATGTGTAAGCAAAGCGTAAAAACGATTAGATAGATCATAGCGAAATAGCAAGTAGGGAGTGGACTGCTTGCTATTTCTTTTTACAAAACACCTTCCACTTCAACTCGCAATCTAGAGAAGAGGAACTCGTTTTTCTGTAACCATCCATTTTAGGCCGCCTTTTCTATAAGCTGTAAATTTTCGACCTTTG
>CAVKHS010000007.1:0-131229 GCA_963656095.1 Paratractidigestivibacter sp. | reverse complement strand
TGATGGTCAACTCGATTTATTTCGAGATCTAAAATCTTAACGGGACAGTAGTGATGAAAAAGAAGAAACTGATAAAGGTATCTACAGTGCCCATGTCGTTGGATAGCTTCTGCCGTGGCCAGTTGTGGATGCTCAGGCAATACTATGACGTAGTGGCGGTGTCGTCGCCGGAACCGGAGTTGCAGATGATCGCTGAACGGGAGGGCGTGCGCACGATAGCCGTGGCGATGGAGCGCCATATCTCTCTGTGGAAGGATCTACGGTCGCTGTGGCAGATGGTGCGCGTGTTCCGTAAGGAGAAGCCCTATATCGTGCATTCCATAACCCCCAAGGCCGGGCTCATCTCTATGTTGGCAGCCTGGATATGCCGTGTGCCTGTGAGGATGCACACCTATACGGGTCTTGTGTTCCCCACGGCCACCGGACTGATGAAGCAGATTCTCATCCTCACCGACCGCATCCTCTGTTTCTGTGCTACTGACATCAACCCGGAGAGCCTTGGTGTGAAAGGGGATCTCGAGCGGTATCATATCACCCGCAAACCCTTACGACTCATCGCCAACGGCAACGTACGGGGCGTGGATATGACCTACTACGACCGTACGCCAGAGGTGATGGCCAAGGCTGGGCCGCTTCGCAGGCCTGACGTCTTCACCTTCTGCTTTGTGGGCCGTCTCGTGGGTGACAAGGGCATCAATGAACTCGTGGAGGCCTTCGACCGTCTGCACCGTGAGGTCCCTGCCACACGGTTGCTCCTTGTGGGACCTTTTGAGAACGCCCTCGACCCGTTGAAGCCTCAAACTGATGAGCGGATTCGCAAGGGAGATGGCATTGAGGCTGTGGGCAGTCAGAATGATCCGCGGCCCTACTATGCTGCCTCCGATGCCTTAGCTTTCCCGTCCTATCGGGAGGGAATGCCCAACGTAGTTCTCGAAGCCGGAGCTTTAGGCCTGCCATCCATCGTGACCGACATCAATGGCAGCCGTGAGATCATCCGTGAGGACTATAATGGCGTGATCGTTCCTCCACGTGATGCCGCGGCTTTGTATCAGGCCATGCGTGCCTTTGTCACAGACCGAATAACTACGGCACGCCTCGCCGCCAATGCCCGCAAGAATGTCGCCGACCGTTATGAGCAGCGGATGATCTGGAAGGCACTGCTGGCAGAATACAAGAGGTTAGAGAAATAAGCAGGAAATAATAGCCTACATCAAGAAAGCGTAGACGATAAAATAACAGTGTCGCATGATAAAGAGATTTTTGCTAAATTTTTGTTTTCTTATTGGTCAAACGTCCGTCGTACATATAGTCAAACGTTCGTTATTCGTATGGTCAAACGTTCGTTGTCTGATTGGCTGACGATCGTTTGACCAACAACTTTGTGGCTTTTTCGTAATGATGTATAATGTATAATGTATAATACGTTTAGGTACAGTGGATTACCAATCAAAAATAGTAGGGTGGAAAATCCATTTGTACAGTACCAATTATATGGAAAAAGTTATGAGTAAAAAGGTGGTAATATTTGGCGCAAGCGGAATTTCATTAAATCGTTTCTAAATCCATGCTTTACGAGATAGCACATATCATTCGCGACCGTATGCCTTGGCTGTGGCAGATGACAGACCGTGTAAACTCCATGCTGTTCACTCTACGTTATGGCCAGAAAGTAAAACGAATAGAGAAGATGTGGGGCGAGGACATTCCCTACACCATTGTTCCCCTGCGCAATTATGATATGGCGACCATCAGTTGTTTTTTTGCTCGTCAGCCTGCTGAAGCCTTTCGCTTTTTCCGTCCTCATGGTTTTGACGAGAAGAGCATCAGGCAGCTGCAAGGCAACCGGGCGTTTCTCGCCTATATGCTGGAGAAGGATGGCACCTTGGTAGGCTATTTCTTCCTACGTAGCTTCTTTTGGGGAAAGTGCTTTCGGGGCCGTATGGTAGACATTGACTGGCGGGGCAAGGGGCTCGGTACGCTGATGAACCGGTTGATGAACCGGCTGGGTTTTGGGCTGCGCATGCATATCTTTGAGACGGTGTCGACAGAAAATGTAGCGTCGCTCAAGTCGGCACAGGCAGCCAGTGATATACGTGTTGTGAAGCATTTGCCTGACCATGATCTGTATATAGAAGTGTTACCCAATAAAAATAATAATGAAATGGATTTTTGACCGCTTGGCTGCGTTAGTAGGACTCATCGTGCTTAGTCCTGTGCTTTTGATCGTTGCTTTGCTTATCAAGCATAAGATGCCGGGCCCTGTGCTCTTTTGTCAGCGCAGGGTAGGGCAGGGAGGCCGGTTGTTTACCGTGTATAAGTTCCGGTCGATGAGTGTCAGCACACAGGCCTCTACGGTCAGTCGAGACTCCTCCACAGCCACATCGGTGGCCGCTGCTGAGCAAAGCCGCATCACGCCCTTGGGCGAGAAGTTACGGCGCTATAAGCTCGACGAGCTCCCTGAGCTGTGGAATGTGCTGTGCGGTGATATGAGCTTTGTGGGACCCCGTCCCGACGTTCCCGGATATGCCGACCGCCTGCAAGGGGAGGATCGTCTCGTGCTGAAGTTGAAACCAGGTATCACCGGTCCCGCCAGCCTGAAGTACCGTAATGAAGAAGAACTATTAGCAACGGTGCCCGATCCGAAAAAATACAACGATGAGGTCATCTACCCTGACAAGGTACGGCTTAACCTCTATTATTATTATCACCACAATTTCATATCAGACTTACAGATGATATTCGCTACCGTCTTGGGACGTAATATCATGTATGCCGGTGAGAAAATTTGATGAATAGAAGAAGTCAATTTTTTGTCAATTCGATAGAAATTCGTAACTTTGTCGAAGATATTAAAACGAAATTATATCATGTCAATGACTAACAAGCGAGTGCTGCTCTGTTTGGCTCATATGAGCGGCAATGAGATGAAATATATTCAGGAAGCATTTGATAGCAATTGGGTGGTGCCTTTAGGGCCTAATGTGAATGCTTTTGAGGCAGAGCTCAAACGTTTTTCCACATCACGCTATGTGGCTCCCAACTGGCTGAAAGAAGCTTATCCTCAATGCATAGAGGCACATGAGAGCGATCCCGATGCACTGTGGGACGCAGGCTACGACGACCTTCAGGACAAGCAGGTCGTGGCGCTGGCCTCGGGAACCTCTGCCGTACATTTGGCCTTGGTGGCGTTGGGCGTTGGTTCCGGCGATGAGGTCATCTGTCAGAGTTTTACGTTCTGTGCTTCTTCCCATCCCGTCTGCTATCAGGGAGCCACTCCCGTCTTCGTAGATTCAGAACCGGAGACATGGAACATGGATCCCCAGCTGCTTGAGACGGCAATACAAGACCGCATCAGCAAGACGGGAAAGCCCCCCAAGGCTATCATTGTGGTCTATCTCTACGGTATGCCGGCGAAGATAGACGAGATTAAGGACGTGGCTGATAAATACGATATTCCTTTGATAGAGGATGCTGCTGAGGGACTGGGTTCACGCTATAAAGGTCGCGTCTGCGGTACGTTTGGACAATTTGGCGTGCTGAGCTTCAATGGCAATAAGATGATCACTACCTCCGGTGGTGGTGCACTTATCTGTCCTGATGCTGAGACGCGTGATCGCGTGATGTTCTACGCCACACAGGCTCGCGAGGGCTATCCCTATTATCAGCATGAGAAAATCGGATACAACTATCGGTTGAGTAATGTCTGCGCGGGTATCGGCCGTGGACAGCTCACCGTGCTTGACGAGCATGTCGCCTGGCACCGTCATCTCGCACATCGCTATGCCGAGGCGTTTAAGGCTATCGATGGCTTCACTTTCCATGAGGAGCAGAGTGCGGACAGCCGGAGCAACTATTGGCTCAATACCGTCACCATCGACCCGCAGGTGCGCATCAAAGGGCAGGACAAGGTGTATCAGGCCACGGTGAAAGGTGCTGTCGGCGGTGCTGCCGGTGTCATCCATGAGGCAAGTTCGGCCCGTACTGACTGTCAGCCCAACGACAATGTGGAAGCCTTGCGCGTGTGGCTCGACGGTATGGGCTTTGAAAGCCGTCCATTGTGGAAGCCGATGCATAAGCAACCGGTCTATCAGAAAGTGCCAGCCTATGTCAATGGTGTGAGTGAGTCACTTTTCGAGACAGGACTGTGCCTGCCCAGTGGACCGCTGGTAACAGATAAGGACATCGATCGGCTGATAGCAGCAATTAAGGAGGCTGTAGAATAATGGGGCTTCTGATTTTAAGATGAAGCTGATGTTCAACTACAAAGTAATACGATGAAATTTCGACTGCTTTCTAAAATTGCCTCCTGGTACTTCACGCGGCGCGCATTGCCCTATTGGATAGTGCTCCTGATCGACTGCCTGATATGCTATTTTTCCGGGATCTTTGTGTTCTGGCTCTACTATCGTGGGGCTGTGACGTTGGGCAATATCCTCTTACTGTCGAAGACGATACTCATGTATATGGTCTTCAACCTGATTGGCTTCCGTATTTTCCGTACTTACTCCGGCATTATTCGCTACTCATCGTTTGTCGATCTGATGCACGTGGCGATGGCGCAGGGTGTGTCGCTCTTCATTGCGGAGGTGATGCATTATGTCGTGTACAACTGGCAGCTGCAGTTCGTCAGATTGGAGGGACGTCAGATCGTCGCCATGTATGTGGTGGCGACGATCGGTATGATGATTTTCCGGGTGCTGGTCAAGACGGTCTATGATGTCGTCTTTGCCTCGGATACCGGTCAGCGCACATTCATCTATGGCATACGCGACGGTGGTGCCGCTCTGGCTAAGGCCATCCGCAATGAGAAACCTGCACGTTTCCTGCTCAAGGGATTTATCTCGCATGACAAGAAGTACAACAAGCACCGGCTGATGGGCGTAAGCGTCTATCCGGCTGACGAAAGGCTGGGTGCGATCATCGAGGCACAGCATATCAAGGCTGTGCTCGTCTCTCCGCTGCAGGTGGAGCGCTTCTGCAACGACACGCAGTTGCAGGATCTGCTCATTGGTCATGGTGTACATATCTATATGGAGGAGCCTGCCCAACGCTTCGTGAAGAACAGCAGCCAAGGTTCTACCGACGCCTTGAAGGAGGTGAACGTCGAGGATCTGTTGCCCCGTGACCCGATTACAGTAGACATGCAGGCCATCGGTGCTATGCTGAAGGATAAGGTGATCCTCATCACCGGTTCGGCTGGAAGTATCGGTTCGGAGATGGTGCGTCAGATTGCCGTTTATCATCCCAAGAACCTCGTGCTCATCGACCAGGCCGAGACGCCACAGCACGATATCCGGCTGATGATGCACTTCGACTATCCTGACGTGCCGGCGGAGACCATCGTGACGAGTATCACCAAGGAGGGACGCATGGAGGCCATCTTCCGTAAGTACCGTCCGCAGTATGTCTTCCATGCCGCTGCCTACAAGCACGTGCCGATGATGGAGGACAACCCGGCAGAGAGCGTACAGAACAATATCAAGGGTACGAAGGTCATCGCTGACCTCTGTGTGAAATATGGTGTGAGTAAGATGGTGATGATCTCTACCGACAAGGCGGTAAATCCCACGAATGTCATGGGATGCTCGAAGCGCATCTGCGAGATCTATTGCCAGAGTCTCAACCGTGCTGTCGCTGAGGGAAATGTGAAGCAAGAGAATGGCGAGACGGCCATCACCCAGTTCGTGACCACCCGCTTCGGCAATGTGCTCGGCAGCAATGGCAGTGTGATTCCCTTGTTCCGCAAGCAGATCGCCCAGGGAGGTCCTATCACGGTGACTGATCCTCGCATCATCCGTTTCTTCATGCTCATCCCCGAGGCCTGTAAGCTTGTGTTGGAGGCAGGTACGCATGGTCGCGGCGGGGAGATCTTTGTCTTCGACATGGGCAAGCCGGTGCGCATCGCCGACCTGGCCAAGCGTATGATCATGCTGTCGGGACACAAAGACGTGAAAATCGAGTACGTGGGTCTGAGGGCTGGTGAGAAACTCTATGAGGAGGTGTTGTCCAACACGGAGAATACACTGCCCTCTTTCCATCCCAAGATACGCATTGCCAAGGTGCGGGAGTACGACTATGCACAGGTGGGACACGATATCGAGGACCTGGTCAAGATCGCTAACTCCTATGATCCGATGGCGATCGTCAAGAAGATGAAGGAGATCGTGCCGGAGTTTGTGTCGAACAACAGTGTGTACAGCGTATTAGACAATAAATAGTTTTCCTTGTATGAGATCTGTGGAGAAGAAACTGATCACTGTGCTTCGTTTGGCGTTATGGGACAAAGCATTGCCGATAGAAGAACTGCCATCGGAGCAGTTTCAGCAGATCTGTGAGATAGCTTCTAAACAAGCGTGTGTTGGCCTTGTGTGCAAGGCTTTCCTGGACAGTGGGGTGAAGCTCAACAAATACGATGCAGCCTTTCTGTTGATGACCCTGGGAAGGGTGGATGAGAGCAACAGAAAGGTGACGCATGGGCTGCATCGCCTGGCTGAGTTGCTTAATGACCACGGAATTCCTTTCTTTGTGGTGAAAGGACAGTTGGTAGGTACCAGTTATCTGCATCCTGAATGCCGGATGTCTGGTGATGTCGACTTTTATGTGCCGCCCTCGCATTTCGATCATGCCCGTCAACTCATTGCTGATGAGTGGAAGGTCGATTATGATGAGGGAGACAGCGATGAAGAGCAGCATATTGCTTTCACTAAAGATGGCGTGGCCTTTGAAATGCATTATACGCTGTTGAAATTCTACAATTCAGGCAACCGTGACAAATTGGAGTGCTTGCTGGCAGAGGATATGCATCAGCTGCAGAGCTATACTGTCGTTGATAAGCAGGTGCCGGGGTTGCCATATGTAGATAATCTCTTCTATACATTTCTTCATCTCTTCCATCATCTGACGGAACTGGGCGTAGGCCTCCGGCAGTTCTGTGATATAGCTTATCTGTTGTATCAACACGAGTGGAGTGATACTGAACGTTTGCGGCTTCAGTCCTTGCTCCAGGCATTTGATTTTTATAAGGGCTTTCAGGCTGTTTGTGCTGTGTGTGTGGATATGTTGGACTTGGACGAAGCATACCTGCCCTTTTCTTTGAAAGCACAAGATCATCGCTATGTCGCTCCTATTATGAAGGTCGTCTTCGAGGGCGGAAATTTTGGATTTTATGCTGTAAAGAGCAAGGTGCGGTCTGGATGGCGGTATAATTTGGAGGCGCTGAAGGGTAAACTTCGTCGCTACCGTATGTTCTACCATCTTGCTCCAAAGGAAATTCGCTCCTGCTTTTTCCTCGAGCTGCCTGCGAAGATGAAGTTGGTGTTGAGGAGGTATTAGGGGGAGAGGCTTGCGGCGAGTTATAACTCGCCGAACGGAACGATGGTGACTGAGCGATGGTGACTGAACGATGGTGACGGAGCGATGGTGATGGGACAAAGGAAACTTTATAGCTTGTGGAAGATATTTATTGCTTGTTAAGAAATATTAAATATCGACAGTTTCTCGCGGATAGGCTTCATAGTTTGACGGAAAAAACGTAACTTTGTAGCCGCATTTGTGAAAGCGGATGCGATTGACATGGGCAAGTCTCTTACGGTCAGCTCCCTTGGAATCCCCCAGGACGGGAACGTAGCAAGGGTACTTGGTTGTAGCGACGCGATAAGAACCGCTTGCCCACCTGCCTCTTTAGCTCAGTTGGCCAGAGCACGTGATTTGTAATCTCGGGGTCGTTGGTTCGAATCCGACAAGAGGCTCATCAAAAATCCTTCCTCACGGGGAAGGATTCTTTGTTTTTACACCTTGTTTATATAGAGCATATCAGTTCTGTTTACCTTTGGCATATGAACATTCTCGAAACATTCCATTCTTTCTTTCAACGCTTCAAGAAGCCTTCCATGGATGTAGCCCTCGTGCTCGGCGGTGGCGGTGCGCGTGGTTTTGCCCATATCGGAGCCATAGAGGCCTTGCTGGCGCATGGCTATCATATCACGTCAGTGGCGGGAACATCAATGGGCGCGCTGGTCGGAGGACTCTTCGCCGCGGGGAAGATGGAGGAACTCAAGGCTATCGCGCACCGCTTGACCAAGATGCAGATGCTGAAGATGATGGATGTCTCACCAGGTTTGGATCATCTGGCCAGTGGTGAGCGTCTGCTCAAAGAATTGCGTCAGCTCGTGGGAGAGGTGTGTATCGAGGAACTTTCGATACCCTTTGCCTGTGTAGCCTCGGACGTCATCAGTGGGAAAGCTCATGTGTTCCGCGAGGGAGAGTTGGCGCAAGCTATTCGTGCCTCGGTGTCCATTCCTTGTTTTTTCAAACCTGTGGAGATTGAAGGTGCGCTCTATGTCGACGGCAGTGTGCACGATACGCTGCCCCTGGACGTAGTGAGCAGAAAGAAAGGTGATCTGCTTGTTGCCGTCAACGCGAGTGCGCCCGATGAGCATCCGCTGAGCAATGCGGTACCGGCGACGATGCATGAGAACAGCAGTTTCTGGATGCGGTGGATACCCGCCATGAAGTCAGGATTGTCAAGCAATTATGTCAATATGGCTGTGCGGGTGGCTTGTCTGTCTGTTCAGAACAACACGGTGATGGCTGAACGGCTGACGCCCCCCGATATCCTTGCCGACGTCCCGATGGATGCCTTCGGTCTCTTCGACTTCACCAGAGCTGAAGAGATCATCGCCTATGGGCGGCAGGCTATGGAGAAAACGTTGATAGAGAAAAACTTGAAGAAAAGCTAACAGCCTGTTTGGCATATACTTTGCTGATGGTGGAGTAGAAACAAAGTTCGTTATGCAATGAAGCAGAATAAGTTGAACAATAACAATAATCCCCAACCCTATATCGGTTGGAGTGGTATCTTTGTGGGACTGTTGGTTTTGGTTTTACTCAACAGTCTCCTTTTCCCCTATGTTGGAAGCCAACCTGTGAAGGATGCTGACTACAATACCTTTATCGCAGCTGTGGATAAAGGTACCGTCAAGAGTGTCAACATCAAGGAAGGCAGCATTTATTATGAAGTGGCCGGAAAGAAGGGCGACCAGTATTTCCGTACTACAGAGGTCAACGATCCACAGTTGGTCGACCGTTTGCTCAAGGCGAAGAGTCCGGCCAAGGGCGGGCATATCGTCTTCACCAAGCAACTGCCACAAAAGAATTCACCCATTGTCGACTTCTTCCTTTGGTGGATTCTGCCGGGTCTGATCTTCTATTGGATCTGGCGTGCGGGTGCCAATAAGATGATGAAGGGCACCAACGGCGGCTTCCTTTCCTTGGGAAACTCCGGCGCAAAAGTCTATGCCGAGAGCGACGTGAAGACGCGCTTCGCTGATGTTGCCGGGCAGGACGAGGCCAAGGCTACGCTCAAGGAACTCGTCGACTTCCTGCACAATCCACGGAAATATACGGCTTTAGGAGCCCGTCTGCCTAAGGGCGCGCTGCTCGTCGGACCTCCTGGAACGGGTAAGACGTTGGTTGCACGAGCTGTGGCCGGTGAGGCTCACGTGCCTTTCTTCTCGATTTCCGGTTCCGAGTTCGTACAGATGTTCGTCGGTATGGGTGCTGCCAAGGTGCGTGACCTGTTCCGTCAGGCAGCACAGAAAGCACCGTGTATCATCTTCATCGATGAGATCGACGCCATCGGCAAGAGCCGTGACCAGGCCATGGGCAATGACGAACGTGAACAGACGCTCAATCAACTGCTCACCGAGATGGACGGTTTCGATGCCACCAAAGGCGTGGTGATTCTCGCCGCTACCAACCGGCCGGAGAGTCTGGATAAAGCACTGCTGCGCCCGGGACGTTTCGACCGCCGCATCATCATGGAGTTGCCCGATCTGGAGGGGCGCAAAGCCATCTTCAAAGTACATCTGAAGAATGTGAAACACGGAGACATCGACCTGGATGTAGTGGGCCGCGCTACTGCCGGATCCAGTGGCGCCGACATCGCCAACATCGTTAACGAGGCTGCCCTGCGGGCCGTGAGACTCGGAAAGAACGAGGTGGAGACCGATGACATCGAGGAGAGTGTGGAGACTGTGATTGCCGGTGAACAGAAGAAGGGTGCCGTCATCTCGCCCGAAGAGAAGCGCATCATATCCTATCACGAACTTGGTCATGCCATGGTGGCCGCCATGCAGACCCATTCCGCTCCGGTGCAAAAGATCACCATCGTGCCGCGTACGAGTGGTGCACTGGGCTATACCATGCAAGTCGACAGCGGAGAGAAGCACCTGATGAGCAAGGCCGAGATGCTCAACCAGATTGCCACGCTCACCGGAGGCCGTGCTGCTGAGGAGGTGATGTGCCACACGTGCACGACAGGTGCTTCCAACGACATCGAGAAAGCCACGCAACTGGCCCGCGCCATGATCACCACTTATGGCATGAGCGACACGTTCGGCATGATGCAACTCGAACAGCAACGATATAAGTATCTTGGCGGTGCAAGCAGTCTGACTTGCTCACAGGAGACGGCTAAGGACATCGATACCGAAGTGCGCGACATCATCCGGCAAGCCCATGACAAGGCCGTCGGCATCATCAAGGCTCATGAGTCCGAGATGAATGCTGCCGCCGAGATCTTGCTGCGCAAGGAGACAATCACGGGCGATGAGTTCATGGGGGTAATAAAAACAAATCAGATTAACAATCATACGAAAAGACAATGACAAGAAACAAGAAGAGAATGATCACCCAGGGGCTGTGTGCCCTGATGATGATGCTGTCGCCATTGACTTCCCGACAAGCTTTCGCTCAGCAGCAAGAATCGCGGCATAACGCAGCGATGATGATGCCTCAGGATTTCGACAGTAAGTATGCCACCGACTTGGTGAAGACGGGCAGCGAGGCTTCTGACTTCAAGATGAAAACCGTGGACGGCAAGACTTTCAAGCTTTCTAAGTTGCGCGGAAAATATGTCGTGCTTGACTTCTGGGCTTCGTGGTGTCCCGATTGCCGCCGCGACATTCCTGAGATGCTTAGGATGTATGACCACTTCCGTGGTAAAGGCGTGGAGTTTGTCGGCGTGTCGTTCGACATAGACGCACAGAAATGGAAGGATGCCCTGCAGAAGTATGGCATTCGCTGGACCCAGGTCAGTGAACTCGTGAAGTTCCACGATGCCGAGATCTCCAAAACCTATGGCGTGAAGTGGATTCCCTCGATGGTGCTCATCGACCCAAAGGGTAATGTAGTGCTGAGTACCGTGCTGTGGTCGAAGCTGGAGCGCACGCTGACCGAACTCTTTCCTGAGAGCAAGGCAAAGGCCGTGGAGGAGAAGCTCACCATTCCGGGCAGCAAAGGTCTGCTGTCCGCTATCGTCAGCCGTCCGGAAGGTGTGCAGGGGCGTATGCCGGCGGCGATACTGATGCACGGCTTTGGTGGCAACAAAAACGGTGAGCTGATGACGTTGCTCTCCGATTCGCTGTTGCGTAAGGGCTTTGCGACGGTGCGTTTCGACTTCAACGGTCATGGCGAGAGCGAGGGGAAGTTTGAGGAGATGACGGTGCCCAACGAGATAGAGGATGCGAAGAAGGTATACGCCTATGTCTGTTCGCAGCCCTGGGCCGACAGTACGCGTGTGGCGTTGATCGGACATTCCCAAGGTGGTGTGGTGGCCAGCATGATGGCAGGTGAACTCGGTGACAAGCGCGTCGCCGCCGTGGCGCTGCTGGCTCCAGCTGCTGTGTTGCGCGAAGATGCCATCCGCGGCAATACCTTCGGCACAGCTTACGACCCGCTTGATCCTCCGGCTGTGATCAACCTGATGGGCGGTCATCTGAAGCTGGGCGGCAACTATGTGCGCACGGCGTTTCACTTGCCGATCTACGAGACTGCCGCCGGATATCATGGTCCGGCATGCATCGTCCATGGCACAGGAGATCGTATTGTGCCCTATACCTATGGCGAGCGCTACCACAAACTGTGGCAGGGCAGCGAGTATGACGAGCTTCCCGGTTTCGACCACGGTTTCACGCAGGATATTTACCGTGCGGTGGAACTGGTCAGTGACTATGTAGTCAAGAACATCAAAAGAAAGTAAAACAAAAAATAGGAGAAGAGGCAAGCTCTTCTCCTATTTCTATATAGAACGTATTCTTAGTTCAAAAATTAGAGGATCTAAGAATTACGACAGACCCACGATGTTGCCATCGACGATGTCGATGTGGTTGGCCTGCGGATCTTTGGGCAGTCCCGGCATACGCATCATGCTACCAGCTACGGGAACGAGCATCTCAGCACCATTGTTGATGACGATGTCGTCGATCTCCATTGTGAAGCCGTCGGTAGGTCCGTAGGCTTTTACGTCGGTAGAGAAGCTGTATTGCGTCTTGGCAATGCAGACCGGATAGCGGCCGATGCCCAACTGCTCGATCAGTTGCAGCTGCTGTTTGGCTTTTTTGCCGTAGACGATCTTACCGGCACCGTAGATCTTTTTGGCTACGGCTGCGATCTTGTCTTCCACGCTGTCTTCGTCTTTATAGAGCAACTGCAAAGGTTTGGAAGGCTCTTTCTCCACAGCACCGACAACCATGCGGGCCAGTGCTGCCGCACCTTTTCCACCCTCAGCATAAGCGTCGTTGACAGCAAACATCACGTGCAGGTCCTCTTCGCAGTGGCGGCGCACAGCCTCCATCTCCTCGTAGGAGTCGTCGGCATAGCGGTTGAAGGCTACGACGACCGTCTGGCCGAAGCGACGCAGGTTCTCCACGTGCTTGTCGAGGTTCCACATACCCTTCTTCACTGCGTCGAGGTTGCTCTCATTGATCTTGTCGTAGCTGGCGCCGCCGTGCATCTTCAGAGCTTTGAGCGTCACCACGAGCACGGTGAGATCCGGCTGTAGTCCGGCCTTGCGGCATTTGATGTCGTAGAACTTTTCAGCACCTAAGTCAGCACCGAAGCCGGCTTCCGTGATGGCGTAGTCGCCGTAGGTCAGCGCACAGCGTGTGGCAACCACAGAGTTGCAGCCGTGTGCGATGTTGGCGAAAGGTCCGCAGTGCACCATGGCTGGGGTGCCTTCTGTCGTCTGTACCAGGTTGGGATTGAGTGCATCCTTAAGCAGCACGGTGATGGCACCTTCCACGCCCATGTCCTTGACATAGAACGGTGTGCCGTCGTATTGTATGCCGAGCAGGATATTGCCGATGCGACGGCGGAGATCCTCCAAGCTTGTGGCGAAACACATGATGGCCATGATCTCGGAGGCCGGCGTGATGTCGAAGCCTGTCTCAGCAATCATGCCGTTGGTGCGGGGCCCCAGTCCGGTGACGATATGTCGGAGTGCACGGTCGTTGACGTCGAGGACACGCTTCCACAGTACCTCTTTCAGCGCGAAGCCGTCGGCAGCATGCTGATAGATGTAGTTGTCGAGTAGAGCGGCGATCATGTTGTTGGCCGAGGTGATCGCATGGAAGTCGCCTGTGAAGTGGAGATTGATCTTGTCCATGGGCAGCACCTGAGCATAACCGCCACCGGCAGCACCGCCTTTCTGCCCGAAGCAGGGACCGAGCGAAGGCTCACGCAGTGCCACGACAGCATTCTTGCCGATGGCGTTCATACCGAGTGCTAGGCCCACGCTGACCGTAGTCTTGCCGATGCCGGCTTTGGTAGGACTGATGGCAGTTACGAGGATGAGGTGGTGCTTGCGCACGGCTTCTTCCTGGATGGCGTTGATGTCCACCTTGGCGATGTATTTACCATAGCCTTCAGTCTTCTCCGGGTCGATACCCAGCTGCCCGATGATGTCGTTGATAGGACGGAGAACTGTCGACTGTGCAATTTCGATATCCGATTTCATCTTTTTACTGTAAAACGTTTAACGTATGAGGATCCCTGATGGGACTTTTTGTATTTTAATTGCAAAGTTACTTGTTTTTTCTCTTTTTTATTCATTATTAGCCTTCGAATTGAAGTCAAAAAAACAAAAAAGCCCTAACTTTGCCGAAAACAATTTCATATCATGAAGAAAAGAATATTCGCGGCTTTGGCGCTTGGACTTCTGCTGGGTCTGTCGGTACAGGCACAGGAAGACCGAAAGGCTCTGCGCGACAGTCTGAAGCTGGCGATGGAACAGCTGTCTTATCATCCCGACTCAGTTGACTTGAGGCTCCGCAAGGCTGCGTGGAATATGCAGCTCGGTGAATGGCAATATGCTAAGGACGAATACGACTGGGTGATCAGCCATCATCCCGACCATCTGGCAGCAAGATACTATCGTGCCTATGCCAACACACAGCTGCGGCGGTACAACTTCGCGCGTCTCGACTATGAGAATGTGTTGCGCGTGGTGCCTGGGAACTTCGACGCCCGGCTGGGACTGGCGTTGCTCAATCAGAAGGATCATCACTATACCGAGGCGATGGATGGCGTGAATCTGCTCGTCTCTTCTTATCCCGACTCTGTCACAGCTTGGGCGGCACGGGCCGGCATCGAGAAGGAGCGCGACATGAAGGAGCTGGCGGTCTATGACTATGGCGAGGCTCTGCGCCGGGAGCCCGACAACCGTGACTGGCTGCTGGCACGCGCCGATTTGCTCATCGCTCTGCGCCGATATGAGGAAGCCAGAAGAGATCTCGACCGGCTGGTCGAGATCGGCGTGGCGAGAGGAGAGCTGCGGGAGATGTATAGGAAGGCGAAGGAGTAGGAGTCCCTCCCTCTCCGCAAACAGGGGTGTTAATCAACGAGTTACGTGGTTTGTACCCTTCTTTACACCCAAATTTTCTATTGCAAAGAAAATGCTACACCTTAATGAGTTTGAATTGAGTGTAAGCAGATTTATTATTTTACGTTTGATGAACTGTTGCCACGCTTTGGCAAGCGTTTCACCATTTTGTCGAAATCGCTTTCAAGTTGTGCCATTTCTCTTTGGCGATAGATATTGAACTCTCGTTCGGCTTTTTCTATGGCTTCTTGATGCGACACACTGCCCTTACCCTCCAATAATTTGCGTTGTAGAGCAATGATTTGGTTGTCAAGAGCGGCTATCCAGTCTGCCATACGCATAGGACGTTCTTCAAGCGCCTGAAACTCGGCATAGTCTAAAAATTGCGAAACAAGTAGGTTGAGCCGTTGCAATTCTTTTTCGGTGAGATAATTCTTAGCTATCTTTACATCATCCTTAGTAATATAGTTGCCTTTGAAGTTGGTCATGCCCACGAGAGGTTTTTCACTATCAACACGATCGTAGATAATCTCGGCGGCGGTATGCTCGTGTACGGCATAATGCAACTTGTTTTGCACTGTCGCAAAGAAGGTTCGCGTTAGGTCTGCGCGAGGATCATAGTCTATTGACGTTGCATAGATATCCGTTACCTGCTGATAGAAGTTGCGTTCTGAAGCCCGAATATCCCGAATGCGTTGCAGTAACTCCCTGAAATAGCGGTTACCACCTTGCTTGAGCCGGTCATCATCCATCGCAAAGCCCTTTTGGATATATTCATGTAGTCGCTCTGTTGCCCAACGGCGGAAGCGTGTCGCTACTTGCGATTGCACCCGATAACCAAGAGCAATTATCATATCAAGATTATAGTGGTCAATGTTGCGCTGCACATTGCGATTGCCTTCTTGTCGAACTAACAAGTATTTCTTGTGAGTTGCTTCATCTGTTAATTCATTGTCAGCATAGATATTCTTGATATGCAGGGCTATATTCTGTTGTGTGGTATCATATATTTCAGCTAACTGCCCTTGCGTCAGCCACACATCCTCGTCAGCAAAGCGCACATTTATCTTTACCAAGCCATTATCGTCTTGGTAGATGATAAGGTGGTTATCATTCTTTCCCTGTACCATACTTTTTAGAATGTAAAATATAGCTTATCTCTAAATAATATTTCAAAAAGCGAATTGGCATCATATTGTTCCGCCAATACCCTTAAACTTTTCTATGAAAGTTGCTATCTTTTGGAAAACACTTTGTTTCTTCGTTAGATATTGTGGGTTGAGTGGACTCATCTTTGGGAGAACAGCATTGAGGTCTGTTCCGTTTTCACTGGCAAACTTATGCTTTAATGATGTTTGGATATAACGCTTTGCAGCTTCCATATTCAGTTGCTCCTCCGTTATCAACTTGTCTGCTTCTTCCCGTTGCTTTTTTTGCGCATAAGAGAAGAAAGCAGAAATTACATCCGCCTTGTCCTGGATTGGTTCCAAGTCTGTCTCATGGATAAAATCCACAATCAGTCCCTCTTTGGCTCTGTTTCCTATGCTGCTTCTGATAATTCTACGAACTTCATCAACCAATGCATCTTTATCTTTAGTCTTTTTGTTATGCTCGAATACCAGCTCAAGTATATAGTCTAGGTCTATCTCCTGTGATTTGAGCAGGTCCACCTCAAATACCACATCGTCCCAGTCAGTTTTAGATTCTTCAGAAGCTTTTCCCTCCCGTTCTCTTCTGAACCAGTCGCGAATATCATTATATGTAGAGCGGTAATCTTGCACCGTCCGTTCTTGCAAAACATCAACCTCCATCATGGCAGACACTTCTTCGTCTGTAAGGAAATGGCTATTCTTAAATGCTCCCAACGCATCAGGATCTCCCTTATCAATCTTTTGCAACTCCTTGAGGTTGGTAAACTCATCATAGTTTTGCAGGATATTCTCTATCTTCAGATAATCACCAAAGAGTTTCACAAAGGCCTTCTTGTCTGCTTCTGTTTTAATCTCGTCAGGTTGTGGAAACTGCTCTTTGAGTTCTTTTACAATATCAACATAGCCTCTGCGTGCCTCACCCGTTGCAATATCCGTAAATCCTTTGAGATATTCCTCATAACTCTTCTCAAGCACCACATTCTTTGTGTTTTTATCACCAAACAGTGTGATGGCATCTATGGTTGCCTGTTCCAAATCTCTGAATGTAACGATGTTGCCAAATGTTTTGGTTGCATCATAGATACGATTGGTTCGTGAGAAAGCCTGCATCAGTCCATGATAACGCAAGTTCTTATCTACAAAGAGCGTGTTAAGGGTGGGCGCATCGAAACCTGTGAGGAACATTCCTACCACGATAATAAGATCTACTTCCTGGTTCTTCACACGTTTCGCCAAGTCGCGGTAGTAGTTTTGGAATTCCTTGCTGTCTACGCCGAAACTTGTTTTGAAGATGGCATTGTAATCATTAATTGCCTTGGTCAAGAACTCCTTGGCACTACTGTCCATTGCTGTGGGCTCAAAGTTTTCTTCCCGAATATCGCCTACGGCATTCTGTTCTTCATTGGGAGCAAAAGAGAAAATCGTGGCTATCTTCAGTTTCCTGTCGTTATCTTTTTGCAGATTGTTCAGTTCCTCATAATAGAGTTTGGCAGCTTCTACACTGTTCACGGCAAACATAGCGTTAAAGCCCTTGCCGCTTCCTTGGTTACGATGTGTCTTTATCTTGAAATTCTGCAAGATGTATTGAGATACCTCTTTGATTCGGTCAGGATGAAGCAAGAATTTCCTGTTTTCTACTGCTGTCAGTTTTATTTCGTCTTGCTCGGTTTCCAAAGCCTTGAATCGTGGTCGCACATCGTTGTAATCAACTTTAAATTTCAACACTTTTTCATCTCTTATGGCATCAGTAATGACATAAGAATGGAGTTCACGACCAAACACACTGGCTGTTGTCTCTGCTCCCAATGCGTTTTCAGGAAATATCGGTGTACCAGTAAATCCAAACTGATAATATCGCTTAAACTTTTTCTTAAGGTTCTTCTGCGCTTCACCAAATTGCGAACGATGACACTCATCGAAGATAAAGACTACCTGCTGACCATAGACAGGCAATGATGCCTCGCTCTTCATCAGATTGTTCAACTTCTGTATAGTCGTAACGATAATCTTGTTATCATCCTTTTCTATATTACGCTTCAGTCCTGCTGTGCTTTCCGAACCATTCACGCTGTCGGGTGAGAAACGCTGGTATTCTTTCATCGTCTGGTAGTCCAAGTCTTTACGATCTACCACAAAAAACACCTTGTCTATAAAATTCAGTTCGGTAGCCAAGCGTGCAGCTTTGAAACTGGTCAATGTCTTGCCCGATCCTGTCGTGTGCCAGATATAGCCGCCACCTTCAGGTTTGCTCCACTGTTTTGCCTGATAGGAACTTTTGATTTTCCATATCAATCGCTCGGTGGCTGCAATCTGATAAGGGCGCATGATGAGCAGCGTGTTACTGGTATCAAACACAGAATAGGTGAGCAGCACTTGTAGAAGTGTGTTCTTTTGGAAGAAGGTTGCTGTGAAATCCTTCAGGTCTTTAATCAAAGTGTTATCTGCCTTCGCCCAGTTCATCGTAAAGTCAAAACTATTCTTGTCCCGTTTTACGGTGTTGGCAAAATAGCGAGTATCTGTACCGTTAGAGATAACGAAGATTTGTAAGTATTTATACAATGAGCACTCACTGTTGAAACTCTCCTTACTGTAACGATGTACTTGGTTGAATGCTTCACGAATAGCAACACCCCGCCTTTTCAACTCCACCTGCGCCATTGGCAAGCCGTTCACTAAAATGGTTACATCATAGCGGTTGGCTTGTGTACCTGTTTGTTCAAACTGATTGATTACTTGTACTTTGTTTCGGGCAATATTCCGTTTGTCTACCAAATAGATATTTTGGATATGTCCGTCATCAAACACAAAGTCATAGATGTAATCATCCTGAACCTTGCGGGTCTTGTCGATGATGCTGTCGCTGGGCTTGTCCAAGTACTCATCCATGAAACGCTGCCATTCTGCATCGGTAAACACTGCATTGTTCAGCGCTTGCAGTTGCTTTCTTGCATTCGCCAACAATCCTTCGGGAGTTGTAAGCACAGGAAGATACTCATATCCTTGATACTCCAAGTCTTCTATCAGTTCATGTTCCAAAGCCGCCTCGGTCTGATAGCCGGCAGGTGGTTCATTTACCATTGAACTCTTAGTAAAATTGTCAAGAACAATGAAGTTCTGTAATTCTGCTATAGTACTATATTGTGTCATTATTGTTGTTCCTCCTTCTTCCAATATCTGTTTTCAATAAGATGGTCTAATAAAAATTTCACAGTTTGTTTTTCTGCTACTGTCGGTTCTGCCACCGTCTCATTGGATAGTGTAGAATGGCTGGTAAATTGTATAATTCGATTATAGTAGGTCCGTTTGTCATCAGGTAACAGGTCTGACCATCGAGGATAACCCAAGAAATTTGCGGTTTTCTCATATAGATTACGAAGAAGTGTAAAGTGAAATTTCTGAATGTTGTCCGCCTCTATAGCCTCTTCTATTGTCTGCTTCAAAAAGAGATGATATGAAAAGCTCTTGTTGGAATCACCTTTCTTCTCTTTTAGTTCAAATGTTCCATCTTCGTTTTTATCCAACATATAACCCACTTTGGAGTTAAGTTCATTATAAATCACATTGTAAAATAATGGATTATGGGTTGTTATTATGAACTTCAGCTCCTTTGGGCTTGACTTTATTAGTTCTGCTACATTTACAGCTAATTCTATCAAATGATTTTCATCCAAAGAACTTACAGGGTCGTCAATAAATACATATTTTAAGTTATCGAACTGATGTGTAGAACGATTTTCCGCTTCCGGAGTACTCAAAACTTCGACGACCTCTTTTAAGAGACTATAAAATACGCACCATATCAGGCTACTTTCTTCACCTCTTGAAATTTTAATATTTTCAGTACGTTCTTCGTTCCCTCCATCAATAGAAAAACTTATCTCACTATAGGTTTCGTTGAAACGTGGAGTCAGCTTGTTGTTTGTGTAACGTTGAAAAAGCGTAATGATATTATTTCCTTGTCCTTCATCTTCCAATATCCAACGTGTAAAGCCATTGGGACGTATCTTCAACTTCCTATTTACATCTTCGTCTAAATCATTGTCCCAATAAAATAGATCTTCGGTAAAAGCATTGTAATAGATAATCTTTGCAGATGTTTCTTCTTCCCCGGTACCGTATTCTTGTTTAGGTGCAATTAGCTCTTTGAAAGTACGCGACAATCGAGTTTTCCCCACACCATTAAGGGCATAGATTAACTGGACTTTCTTATCGCTATTCCTTAATTCTTGTGCTATTTCTTCTAAGGCCTTTCCCATATTTATGCTGTTGCTTTATGTTCTGGAAATGATAATAATTGATTACGATAATATTCATATTGCTTCCTTCGTAGTTCTATCTCCTTCGGCAGTCCTTCAGAAATGGAGTTGGTAAGTGTGTCGAATTTATCAAGAATTGATACGATGCGCTCTTGCTCGGCAAGAGGAGGAATTGGTATCTTAATTTTCGCCAAATCAGTGGCTGTCACATCAATAACTTTTGTTCCTTTGGCGTATTTCTTTTTATCGCGTGCAAACCACTCTGTTTGTGTATAATAAGCAAAATATCTCCCATCTATTTTTTCTGATGGTTTGAAAATTGAAGCATGCCCTCCTGTTACTATTGGTTCATTTCCAAGGTATACAACGGCTTTGCATACGTCTTGGATATTCTCACTTGTATTTGTTATGATAACATCGCCATATTCTACATGTTTTAATTTACTTGCGATACTATCCGAAACAAACGATTTTGTCTTATAAGCGTAAGTGCCATAATAGGTATAGATTTGACCATAATGAATACAGCCAATACCTGTCGGAGTAAAGTCCTTTTTCTGAAGTCCACTCCCCCTTGTAAATGTACCTAATTCTCCAAGAGACATAACCGTTACACTATTTAACCTTTGCCCCCCCCTATTTAACATATCAAAAGATAGCAACTGATTACGATAATACTCGTACTGCCGCTTGCGGCAGTCCAGCTCCGCTTCCAGCTCCGCTTCCAGCGTAGTGAACTTGTCGAGGATGCGCACAATTTTACGTTGGATTTCCAATGATTTTGTAGGATTGTCGGGGCAAGGGATTGGAATTCTTTTATTACAGAAATTGCTTATCCATTGCCTCTTATGGTCACCATCTACAAATCCACTCGGCAAAGTATTCAACCAATGATATATGTACTTTAACAACACTTTTGATTCATCCTTAGAGGTTATCATTTTCATTGCAGAAGACTTTGCCTTAAAATCAAAATCGACCCATTTGTTTGCTGTAGTAAAGTCATCAAAAATGATAACAGGATTCTCTGATGCTCTATAAATTCCAGTTGAATCGTCTGTGTAACCTAAAATAAATGTCTTACCTGCCGTTAATACAGGGGTTGTAAAAGTATCGTTATAGTTGGTTGATTTTACCAAATATGCAGTAGGTTGTTCATATTTTGTTACATCTCCAACAAGTAACCATTCAACTTGTTCTCCTTGTAATAAGTCTTCTATAAATTTCATGCTTCTAACTCCTTTATAATATCATCAATATCCGCACGCAGCGCGTCAATGCGCTTCACGGTCTGCGCAACCTCTGCATTCAGTTTTGCAATATCTATCACCTCTCGCTTGTCCTCCGCTTCCACATAGGAACTGACGGAGAGATTGTAGTCGTTCTCGGCTATTTTGCTATTATCTACCGATGTAGCTACATATTGCACCTCTTCTTTACTGCCAAAGATTTCCACAATGCGGTCGATATGTTCGGGTAGCAACACGTTGTTGTTGGTTTCTTTTTTAAAGAAATCCTCGCCGCTGGCATCGATGAACTGCGTCTTGTTTTCCTGCTTGTGTTTGGAGAGTACGAGGATGTTTACAGCGATGCTCGTGCCATAAAACAGGTTGGGAGGCAGGGAGATTACCGACTCGATAAAGTTGTTGTCCACCAAATATTTTCTTATCTTCTGCTCGGCTCCGCCCCGATAGAAAATGCCGGGGAAGCAGACAATGGCAGCACGCCCACGAGCAGAAAGATAGCTGAGGGCATGGAGCACAAAGGCGAAGTCAGCTTTCGACTTTGGAGCAAGTACACCAGCAGGAGCAAAGCGGTCGTCGTTAATCAGCGTGGGGTCGTCGCTGCCCACCCAGTTTACCGAATAAGGCGGGTTGGAAACAATAGCATCGAAAGGCTTTTGATTGCCATATTGGGGATTAAGGAGCGTGTCGCCCAAGGCAATGTCAAACTTGTCGTAATTGATATTGTGCAGGAACATATTCATACGAGCCAAATTATAGGTGGTATGATTGATTTCCTGCCCCCAAAAGCCTTCCTCTATCAGATGCTCGTCAAACTGTTTCTTGGCTTGCAGTAGAAGAGAGCCTGATCCACAGGCTGGGTCATAAATCTTGTTCACAGAACTTTGTCCGAACAATGCTAATTGAGCTATGAGCTTAGAAACATTTTGTGGGGTGAAAAACTCGCCACCCGACTTGCCTGCATTGGCTGCATAATTGGAAATTAAGAACTCGTAGGCATCACCGAAAAGGTCTATCTCGTTATCTTCAAAATTTCCGAAATCCAAACTTTCAACGCCCTTAATAACGGCAGCCAATCGTTTGTTCTTTTCCTCAACGGTGTTTCCAAGACGATTGCTCGTCGTGTCGAAGTCGGCAAAAAGTCCTTTTATATCATGCTCGGAAGCATAACCATTAGCAGAACTCTCTATTGCTGCAAATATTGCAGCCAAATCTGTATTCAGATTTACATTCGTATTGGCATTCTCTGCGATATTCAAAAACAACTGACTGGGATAAATGAAATATCCCTTAGTCTTGGTGGCATCGTCTTTTATTTCAGGAGTAATCGCATCATCGGACAAGTGGGCATAATCTATACTCTCATCACCAGCCTCAATAAAGCTGGTAAAGTTCTCACTGATGAAGCGATAGAAAAGCGTGCCCAATACAAACTGCTTGAAGTCCCAGCCATCTACGGCACCACGCACCTCGTTGGCAATTTTCCAGATGGCAGCCTGCAGCTCATCTCTTTGCTTTGTATTTGTCATTATCACAGTCGATTTTAAATTCTGATTTAATTTGCAAATATACAATTTTATAGTGTAAAAAGCGAAAAAAAAGCATGGTTTTAACATGAGCCGTTGGAACTTTTTTATGTAAAAGCGACAAGAATATATCTTCTGCTATTGTTATAAGTAATCAATGAATAAGATTTCCTGTATCTCGGTGTAATAGCCCAAGAGTGAGGCATTGATTTCAGAAGCCGGTTGTTTCAGCTTGTTGCTACAACCATTCTTTACACGTTGCTTATCCGCATCCCATTTGGCTGCATCGATGCGATAGCCTGTCGTGAACTCAATCCGCTTGGAAGCGAAATTGACACGCATACGAATAGGTACGTTCTCAACAATGAGAACACCATCCTTTTTTCTACTCTCCAGCGTGAAGATAATGTTTCGTTTGATATTCATGCTTTTGGGTGCATTGATTTCTGCACCCAAAATTACACCCAATTTTCGATATTACCAAAGATTTTCAATGAAATCTTATTTTATTAACATTCTGCGTAAATTCCTATATAACAATAGATTGAATGTGTATGATGCTGCTTGAAGGTTCAAGAGAAAGAGCCTCTCTAACTCTCCCCAAGGGGAGGAAATGGAGACTGCGGCGAGCTCTTCCTAAGGGGAGGGAAAGATATAGCGTCGATTTATAACTTGCCGAACGGAACTGCAGGAAACGAAAATACACAAGGACGCTTGGGAGCGAAAATACCCCAAGGATTCATAGTGTGAACCCTTGGGGTATCTTATGTTCACTCATAGCTTCGCATCAACGGGTGATGTGAAGCCTGAGAGTCCTTCTCTTTTTTTACTGTGAAGCTCCTTGATTAAGCGCAGCCATAGGATCCGCCCTTCATCAGGGCCTCTCCGTAAGCGTTCATGCACTCCAAGTAATTCTCCCAAACTTTCTTCAAAGTCATCTTAATGTTATCCATAAACTTTTTCATCTTTTTTTCCTTTCTTACTTAAAAGGTTTCACAATTTGTTAACTAACTCTCGTTTCGGAAGCCTCTCGGTTCCCATCTTTTTGTTGTTATCCTGTATCTTAATACCTAACTGATACCTATGTTATCCTGTATCTTGATACCTGTTTATCTTAAACCTTTATCTTGTTTTCATCTTTTGACACTGCAAAGTTACGACCATTTCTCCATACTCGCAACGAAAAAGCGTGGAAAATCGCTTTTTGAGGGCGCATTTTGACGTGGGTCAAATGTTGTCAGTCGATTGCTTGACGCAGGTCAAATGTTGTCAGTGCATTCTCTGCTATACTGGCAACTTTTGTTCTGTTTATAACATAAATACAATGTATGCTTGTCTCTTTTTCCTATTTTGCGGTTTTCTTCTCTCTTGAGAGCACCAGGAGGATGACGGCGGAGAGGATGAGGACGATGCCGATGGCCAGGCGTAAGGTGAAGCTTTCACCAAAGATACACACGCCGATACACACGGCGGTGACGGGTTCTACGGCTCCCATGATGGCAGTCGGTGTGCTGCCGATATGCTCAATGGCAATGTTGATGAAGTAAAGGCTTAGCACGGTGGGAAGCAGGGCAAGCTGCAGGGCCGACGCCCATTCCAACGGAGTTCGCAGTGGTTCGAGAGGCTCACCTATAAATAAGGTGTAGACGAGCAGGGCAAGGAGCCCGAAGAAGACGATCCAGAAGGTGAACTTCACGGGTGGTAGCTTCGTGTGGGTTTGGTTGACGCCGATGATGTAGAAGGCGTAGAGCAGTGAGGAGAGGATGACGAGTGACACGCCGACCGTGCTGAGCGTCACGCCGCCTTTGCCGTGATAGAGTAGGGCGATGCCGCTGACAGCCATGAGGATGCATAGCGTGGTGCTCCATGTCATGTGCTCGTGGTAGAAGACGACCATCAGCACGGCCACCATGATCGGATAGCTAAAGAGAATCGTGCTCGCCACACCGGCATCCATATAGCGGAAACTCAAGTAGAGCGTGGCGGAGGACATCGACATGAGCGTGCCGAGGATGGCCAGACGGATGGCTGTGCCCCACTTGATGGTCAGCGACTCGCGCTTGGCAGCCATCCAGATGAGGAACATCAGGGTGGCGAAAGCATAACGGTAGACGAGTACCGACGAGGGATTCATCCCGTCGGCATAGAGTTGCAAGGTACCCAAAGGATTGGTACCGTAGAAGACGGCGGCTAAGAGAGCTGCCGCAAAGCCTTTTAGTTTCATTGTTGAATGATGAATGATGAATGGAGAGAGGCTCCCCCTACACGTGCATCAGGTCGCTCATGACCGTGTTGCTCAGCAGGATGCCTTGATGGGTGAGGTGGAGGTGATGGTCGGTGATGGCCAGCATCTCCTTGTCGAGGTAGGGCTGGGCTTGCGTGAGGAGGTAAGAGCGGTAGGGAGGCGAGAGCTTGTCGAGGTCGAGGCCTTCCCGTGTGCGCAGGGCCGTGGTGATGAGGTCGTCGTAGTGAGTGCTCTCGTCGATGGACTCCTCGGTGTAGGGCAGCTGACCGGACTCGATGCTCGTGATATATTGTTTGAGATCTGCGACCGCCCAGTGGCGGGAATGGCCGTCGTAGCTGTGGGCCGCCGCGCCGAGTCCGATATATGGGATATCATGCCAGTAGCTGCTGTTGTGACGGCTGCGATAGGACGAAGGGCGGTGTTGGATTTTTTCGTCGTCTGGCTGTTTGGCAAAGTTGCTGATCTCGTAGTGTTCATAGCCTGCCGTCGTGAGTCGGTCGATAAGCGTGTCGTACATCTTGATGCTCAGTTCCTCGTCGATCTCGCTGATCTTACCCTGTTCCAACATACGGTAGAGGGGTGTACCCTCTTCGTACATCAGTCCATAGGCAGAGATATGCTCGGGCTGTAGGCGCAGAGCGTGGTCGATGTCGTGTTGCCAGTCGCCCATCGTCTCATCCGGGAAGCCGAACATCAGGTCGAGGCTGATGTTGCGGATGCCGTCGGCGCGCAGGATGCTGAAGGCGCGGTCCACCTCCTCTGCCGTATGGCGGCGGTGAAGCAGGTGCAGGCGAGTTTCGTTGAAAGTCTGAGCGCCCATGCTCACCCGATTGATGGGCAGGTCGCGGAACATCGAAGGGCGGATGTCGTCGGGATTGCACTCCATGGTCACCTCCGCGTCGCTGGCAACGGGGTACACCTTATATATATAGGTGAACAGCCGGAGCAGGTTGTCGTGGCTTATCTGGCTTGGCGTGCCGCCACCGAGATAGATCGTCTCTATGGGCGGATGGGCCTTTTGCAGGCTGATCTCACGGCACAATGCATCAACATAGCGCGACCGCAACTCCAGCATTGTCGTGGAGTAGAAGCCGCAGTAGATGCACCGCGAGGCACAGAAAGGAATGTGAACATATAGTCCCGCCATGATACTCTATTGGTTATTTACGACTGCAAAATTACTAATAAGTTTTAAAAAAAAGCCCTCAAATAGTACTTTGATTTGCAACCTATTGATTTTTTCCCTATCTTTAACCGCAAATAAGCGGGACAAGTCCTGTTTACCTTGACCGAAACGTATATCTAACAACTTTAAACCCTTTTGATATGAGAGTATATCAGACAGAAGAAATCAAGAACATTGCCCTGCTGGGCAGTGCGGGAAGCGGCAAGACCACCCTTGCCGAGAGTATGCTTTATGAAGCCGGTGTCATCAAGCGGCGTGGTACAGTGGAAGGGAAGAACACTGTGAGCGATTACTTCCCTGTAGAGCTTGAATATGGTTACTCCGTCTTCCCCACCGTGTTCCATGTGGAGTGGAACAACAAGAAACTCAATATCATCGACTGCCCGGGTAGTGACGACTTCATCGGCGGTGCTATCACTTCGCTCAATGTCACTGACCAGGCCGTGATCCTCATCAACGGACAGTTTGGTCCCGAGGTGGGTACCCAGAACAATTTCCGTTATACCGAAAAGCTGAAGAAGCCCGTCATCTTCCTGATCAACCAGCTCGATTCAGACAAGTGCGACTATGACAATATCATCGAGCAGATGAAGGACATCTACGGCGGCAAGTGCGTGGAGATCCAGTATCCTTTGGAGACGGGTCCAAACTTCCACAGCCTGATCGACGTACTTATCATGAAGAAACTCTCTTGGGGACCCGACGGTGGTGAGCCCAAGCGTGAGGAGATTCCTGCTGAGGAAATGGATAAGGCCATGGAATTGCACAAAGTACTCGTCGAGGCCGCTGCAGAGAACGACGACCAGCTCATGGAGAAGTTCTTTGACACAGAGACGCTGACCGAGGACGAGATGCGCGAGGGCATCCGCAAGGGACTCGTCACGCGCAACATCTTCCCCGTGTTCTGTGTCGATGCTCATAAGGATATGGGTGTACAGCGACTGATGGAATTCCTCGGAAATGTAGTGCCGTTTGTCAGCGAGATGCCGAAGGTACGCAACACGCGTGGCGAAGAGGTGACGCCCGACAGCAATGGTCCGGAGAGCCTCTACTTCTTCAAGAGCGGTATGGAACCGCATATCGGCGAGGTGTCCTACTTCAAGGTCATGAGTGGCAGCGTCAAGCCAGGCGATGATCTTTTCAATGCCGACCGTGGCTCGAAGGAGCGCATGGGACAGATCTATGTCTGTGCCGGTGCCAACCGTATCCCCGTGGATCAGCTCAATGCCGGTGATATCGGCTGTACTGTGAAACTGAAAGACGTGAAGACTGGCAACACGCTCGACGGCAAGGGTACGGAGGAGCGCTTCGACTTTATCAAATATCCTAATCCGAAATACAGCCGTGCCGTGAAGGCTAACACCCCGCAAGATACGGAGAAGATGATGGCTGCCCTGCTGAAGATGCGCCAGGAAGACCCGACATGGGTGGTGGAGCAGAGCAAGGAACTGCGGCAGACCATCGTACACGGTCAGGGAGAGTTCCACCTGCGTACACTGAAATGGCGCTTGGAGAACAATGAGAAGATTCCTGTGACCTTTGAAGAGCCGAAGATCCCATATCGTGAGACAATCACCAAGAAGGCAAAGGCTGAGTATCGTCATAAGAAACAGAGTGGCGGTGCCGGACAGTTCGGTGAGGTGCATCTCATCGTCGAGCCTTATGCTGAGGGAATGCCCGATCCTGTGAGCTATAACTTCGGTGGTCAGGAGTTCAAGATGAACATCAAGCAGAAGGAAGAGCGCGACCTGCCATGGGGCGGAAAGCTGGTATTCATCAACTCTGTCGTCGGTGGTGCCATCGACCTGCGTTTCATGCCTGCCATCCTCAAGGGTGTGATGGACTGCATGGAGCACGGCCCGTTGACAGGCAGCTATGCGCGCGACGTGCGTGTAGTCGTCTACGATGGAAAGATGCATCCGGTCGACTCCAACGAGCTCAGTTTCACGTTGGCAGCACGTCATGCTTTCTCTATGGCCTTCAAGGAGGCCGGCCCGAAGATTCTTGAGCCGATCTATGACTTGGAAGTCTACGTGCCGAGCGACTACATGGGTGATGTGATGAGCGACCTGCAAGGCCGTCGTGCCATCATCATGGGTATGGACGCTGAGGCAGGCTATCAAAAGCTTAGTGCCAAGATACCTTTGAAGGAGCTGTCCAACTATAGTGTGGCACTCAGTTCACTGACTGGTGGTCGCGCCAGCTTCACCACGAAGTTTGCCAGCTACGAGCTTGTGCCGAACGACATCCAGCAAAAGCTCATTACCGCTCATGAGGCAGAGGCTGATGCTGAGGAATAGTTTACTTTTTCCATTTGAAGTTAATATACAAGAGAGAGGGTCCCAAGCCGTTGATGGCCTGGGGCCTTTTTAATGTGCGAAGAGTTTAGTCAGACATTCTTCCGATGGTCTTTATCTCTACCCGATGCTGGCCTTGTAGGACGAGCGGACGAGGGGACCACAGACGGCAGAACGGAATCCTAACAGCAGGGCTTGCTCGTGATACCACTGGAATTTCGCTGGTGTGATATAGTCTTCGACGGCCAGGTGCAGGGCTGTAGGCTGGAGATATTGCCCGATTGTCACGCGCTCGACACCGCAGTCACGTAAGTCTCGCAAGGTTTGGAGCACTTCTTCCTCCGTTTCTCCAAGTCCGAGCATAAGTCCGCTCTTTGTGACGAATCCGTTGTCGTGGATATGCTTAAGCACATGGAGGCTGCCTTCGTAGGTGGCTACGCTGCGCACCGACGGTGTCAGCCGCCGCACTGTCTCGATATTGTGTGCCACCACGTCGGGATGACTCTGCAATACGATGTCCAACAGATCGTCACGACCTTGGAAGTCGGGTAGGAGCACTTCAATCTTTGCTTGGCTCTTCAGCTGTACGGCTTCCACTGTCCGGCGCCAGTGTTCTGCACCCATGTCTGGCAAGTCGTCGCGGTCTACCGAGGTGAGCACAACATATCTCAGGTTCATCTCTCTTACAGACTCAGCCACGCGCAGCGGTTCGTCGGGGTCGAGTGGGAAAGGACGCCCGCTCAGCGTGTTGCAGAAACGGCAGTGACGTGTACAGATGTCACCGCCAATCATCAGTGTGGCAGTGCCCAGTCGCCAACATTCGGCACGGTTGGGACAAAGTCCGCTCTCGCAGATCGTGTGCAGACGGTTGCTATGGATAATCTCAGAGGTGTTCTCGCTCTGCTTGTCAGAACTGAGGTCTATCTTCAACCACTCAGGTTTCATCACGTGAGGCTTGCGACCGAATAGCACACGCAGGAGGCCTTCGATGGTCAGTCCGCGGATGATATTGCCTAAATCAAGTCCTTGCAATGCCTTCTCCACAGCTTCACGTGTGAAAGCGACGTCGCGCAGACGTGGCAAGAGCTCCTCGTCGAGGTCGCCGGTGAGAAAGTAGTCACCGAAGAGGTCAATGTCGTGGATGCGGTTATCCTTAATTTCAAGACAGGCTTCGATAGTACCTACGCTCGGGAGGCGGTGCTTTTTTGTGAGTTTGAAAAGCGGCTGTTTGCCATAGATGAAGTTGTTGTCGGCAAAGGTCTTTTGTAGTTCTCTGATCTCCGGCATCATCTCCTCAGTGATCGTGATGGCCTTGTCGCCGCACATCGCCTGACGGAAGGATGCTTTCAGCTCCGGCAGCGACATCGTCGTGTATTGGCTGATGTTGCCCACATGCTGTCGTACACTTTGCACGCCTTTGCTTTGCAGTTTGGCTTTGTCGGGGGTGATAACGCGTTCCAATATGCTGAGGTCAGAGTTGACGAGCAGTGTGTTGTGCATGATGCTACGGTCACCGGTACGGTAGAAGGCGGCACCGGAGACCTTCTTGCCGTCGAGCAGAATGTCATTGCGCCCCGAGATTGTCACGGGAACGCCGATGCGATGCAGTGCGTCGGCGGCGAGATGCATGCAGTTGGCAAACATCTTCTGTACGTTCGGCTCACGGTTGATGAAGGAGAACATGATGTTGCCCTCATCGGAGTAGACACAGCCGCCCCCGCTCTTGCGACGCGAGATGAACACGCCGTGCTCGCGGCAGTAGTCCACGTTCACCTCGTTTTGCAACAATTGGTTGCGTCCGAGGATAACGGTGGGCTTGGTCTGCCAGATGAAGAAATAGTCGTCGTCGCGGAAGTGACGGGCCACATACGCCTCGACGGCAAAGTCGTAGGTGATGGGGGGCAGCGTTTGCTGCTCGGGTAGAACTACGTAAGTCATGTGTTTTTCAGTTTAGTATCAGAGGGTCAAGCTTCTTTGTCTTCAAGGCTTTCTGTATTATCCTTTGGCAAGCGTACTTTGCGCTTGGGATTTTCCTGTGCGCCGTATTTCAGGAGCTTGTTGGCAGCTGTGGCAATGCCCATGCCGGTGGGTGCTGTTGTCGTCTTCACGTCATCGAAGGCCTTGCGTGTGCGGTCAAGCATCTGGTCGGCGGTCTGGAAACGCTCGTAGAAGAGTTGTACGCGGTTGATGATCTCGTCAGCTGCTTTGAGCATGGCATCCTGGTTCTCGGCCTGTCGCACCTGACGCCATGTCATCTCCAGCACGCGCAGCATCATATAGAGGTTTTGCGATCCCGAGATGACCACGCCCTGGTCGTAAGCGTCTTTCCACAGTGCGGGGTCGTGGGTGAGTGCCAGTTGCAGGGCACTCTCGCTGTAGACATACATCACCACGAAGTCGAGCTGTACCTTGCCGTTGGCAGCATACTTGGCGTATTTCTTCCGTGCAAGTTCTTTGACATGACTGCGCACCGAGGTGAGATGGCGCTGCAAAGCCTCGTCGTGTTCTGCGTCTGTTGTGGCATTGTGATAGTCCTCGAAAGCCTTGAGCGACATCTTTGCGTCGATGATCACGTCGCGCTTGTCGGGGAAGTGGAGGATGACATCGGGGATCATCTTGTGCCCGTCCTCTTCGTGTACTGTACGTCCCTGCTCGTCTTTGAGCGTCACCTGCTCTTCGAACTGCACGCCCTCTTCGAGTCCCATCTGTTCCAAGAGCGTACGCAACCGCAGCTCACCGAAGTTTCCCTGTGTCTTGTTCTCGCCGGTGAGCGCCTCGGCCAGTTTGTCTGCACGTTGTCCGACCTCATGAGCCTGTTTCAGATTCTCCTGGATGCTCGCATCGAGGCGCGATATCAGCACGGTCTGGTCGTGGTCGCTCTTCTCCACAGCTTCCTTCATCAGCTTCAGATTCTCATGGAGCGGATTGAGCAATGCCGACATCTGTTGCTGGTTGACGCTGTTGAGGTCAGCGGCCCTACGCTTGAGGATCTCTTCCGATGCCGTGTTGATCTGCTCTTTGAGGAGAGAGGACTGCTGTTGCAACTGGTCGGCCTGTTGCTGTCGCATGGTTTGCAGTTGCTCAGCCTGCTGTTGTTTCAAGGATTGCAGTTGCTCAGCTTGTTGCTGACGAAGAGACTGCAACTGTTCCGTCTGTTGTTGACGAAGCGTTTGCAGTTGCTCAGCCTGTTGTTGTCGCAAAGTCTGCTGCTGTTCAGCCTGTTGTTGTCGCTGATCTTGCAACTGCTGCTGATAGTTGGCTTGTAGTTCTTCCTTCTGCTTGTTCGCGTCCTCTTCCAGTTTTGCGATCTGTTGTGTCAGCATGGTCACGCGTGTCTCCGCTGCCGCATTCTTGCTGTGCGCCACGAGATATCCGATGACGATACCGATTAACAGTCCGATAATGATGCTTATCACGTCCATTTCATCTGAGTTATGATTATGATTACAAAGATAGTAAAAACATTCGAATAGGACAAATAAAATAGGAGTATGGGGAACCCCATACTCCTATTATATATATGAAAGACTATATGTCTACATCATTAGAACTCGAGGCGGAAGCCCACCTGTGCGTGCCAACGGCTGCCAGTATCGCTTGCCACGGGCTTGCTGTTGGTGTTGAACTGGTAGACACCGGTACCGTTCTCAATCTTTGTCAGCGTCAGCGGACTGAGGTTGTAAGCATTGCTGTAGTGAGCGCCCCAGTGCTTATTGAGCATGTTGGCGAAGTTCATCACGTCGAAGGTGATCTGGAACTTACCAACACCCTTGATGTTGTAGATATTCTGAGCAATGTGCAGGTTAACCTCGTTCTCCCACGGAGTAAGGTTGGAGTTACGCTTAGCATACTGTCCACGGTGGTCCTTGGCATAGTCATCATTCTCAATCCACTCTTCGAATGCCTGACGGCTCTGCTCAGTAGTCATGTTCTTAGTGCTTGCGAAGTTCATCTTTGCCAACTCATCCTTTGTTGGGATATAGAGCAGGCTGTTGCCGCGGAAACCATCATTGTTATAGTCGGCCTTCTCATTCATCGTCAGCGAGTAGCGGCCGCCACTGAAACCGTTGTAGTTAATGGCTACCTCTGTGTTCATCCAACCGTTCCAGTACTTAGGAGAGTTGTAAGAAACCTGGATGCGAACCTGATGAGGAATGTCGAACTTTGACCAGCTCATCTCGTTCTTGTCGTTGGTGTTGCGGCTGTAGTTGTACTTCCAGTTAGAGTAAGCAACAGAAGAAGTACCGTCGTTGACACTGTAAGAGTGACCAAAGATGTAGCTTGCCATCAGGTTAAGACCGAAGTCGAAGGATTTCTCTGCTTTCACAGACACATTGTAAGAATAGCCCTTGTTGGTATTCTTCAGATTGATGATGCTGTAGTATGGCAGGTTCTTTTCAATCTTGCTGTAAGAAGTGACGGCAGAAGCCTCTACACCGGGAACGGCATAGACCTTGTCGCCCTTGTCCTCATAGGAAAGGTTCTCAAAGAACACGTTGTTGAGATTCTTAGAGTACAGGCCCTCGAGAGTCATTTTCACGTCGCCAGGGAGCATCTGCTCCAGAGCGAGGTTGGCACGGAATACCTGTGGGAAGCGGAAATTCTTAGCCACCGTCACGATGTCTGGAGACAGACCTGCCTTAGAGGTCTTAGCTGCTGCCATGGGATCCTTAGCATACTGACCAAGAGAAGGAGCCGTATTGTCCCTTGTATTGATAGTGGTACCCTTAGCCTCAATGCCATTATTGACGAAGGCGTTGGAGAGCCAAACGTATGGAGCACGGCCGGAGAAGATACCTACACCGCCACGGAGCAATGTGCGATGGCTGGCATCCGTGTACCAGTTGAAACCTGCACGGGGAGAGACGAGGAGCTTAGCGCTCGGCATCTTGCCAACCTCGACATCGAGATTGTGCTCAGAAGCGAAGGTGTTGAAAGCTTCATTAGAGGTAGGAGAGTTCAATGTAGCGTTAAGGTCAAAGCGCACGCCATAAGTTACATTGAGCAGAGGGGTGATGTCCCACTTATCTTGTGCATACAGACCGAAGAGACCGAACTTCATATTCGGTGCCCACTTGGTGTCGCCACCTGTCAGTTCAGGGTCGGTATACTTATAAGTGAACTTGTAAGGAGTATCTGCAAGGAAGTTATCGAGGTCGCTATAGTACCAAGCACCGTTTGCTCCTTGGATGAAGAGGTTCTTCATCTTATAGAACTCATTATGTGTACCGAAGGTGATAGTGTGGTCGCCTTTGTACCAAGAGAGGTTGTCCTCTGCTGTCCATATGTCCTGGTTAAGGTAGTTGGCTGCACTGCTGAATTCAGTACCGATGTTGACAGTGTTCATGGAAGTACCGTCACCACCGGCAACGCTACCGATCTGCACACATGGACCCATGTAGGGCACATCGCGGCTGTCACGGATGAAGCTGGCGGATACACGTGCCTCGTTGTAGAGTACGGGACTGATATGGGAGTTCAACTCAGCGACGAAAGAGTTCGTTTTGTTGTTCATACGATAGCTGGAGTTGCTGAACGTGTAGGTACTGCTGCCCAGTCCGTCTTTGTCATCGTAAGAGTCGTTGTGCTGATAGCGGAAAGCCAAATGGTTGTTGACATCGATGTTCCAGTCTAAGCGGGCCAGCAAGCTGAAGGACTTTGTGGCCAATTCGCCTTTACCGTATGAATCCTGGAAGCCGGTCAAGTCGTAGTATTTGTCAGCAATCTGCTTCAGTGTAGCTTCAGTGACATATTTGTTGATATATCCTGGATAGATAGTAGCAGGAGCCTCTGTCTTCTTATATTCTGCACTGGCAAAGAAGAAGAGCTTGTCCTTGATGATCGGGCCACCGAAGGTCGCACCGTAGGTTTTGGTGGAGCGCTGCGAAAGCTTGTCCTCAGCATAATCCTGCAGGCGGTTGTACTTGCTGTACATGTCCTGATTGGTGTAGTACATGTAAGCACTGCCGTGGAATTGGTTGGTACCGCTCTTGGTAATGGCATTAATGGCACCGCCAGTGAAACCGCTCTGACGGACATCAAACGGAGCGACGCTGACCTGCAGCTCTTGGATGGCATCCATGGAGATAGGGTTAGCACCTGTCTGACCACCATTGGTACCGCTGCCGGCAAGTCCGAAGACATCGTTGCTCACCGTACCGTCGATCTGGAATGAGTTGTAGCGGTTGTTGATACCAGAGATAGACACACCGCCTAAACGCGAATTGGAGACCAGTGGAGACAGCTTAGCCACATCGTAGAGGTTACGGCTGATGGTCGGTGTGTTTTCAATGCGCTGCTGGTTGAAGTTCGCAGCGGCACCGCCACTGTTGCGTCCGCTCTTGCCGAGCACGGTGACCTCACCGATTTGCTGCGCATCCTCCTTCATGTCGATGTTCAGCGTGCGAGGCTGTCCCAGCGAAAGTTGGATGTTGTCGATGACCTCATCCTTGTAGCCGATGTAGTTGACGGTGACCTTGTAAGGGCCGCCGACACGCATACCCTGGATGGTAAAGCGTCCGCTTTCGTTAGTAACTGCATTGTAACGAGTACCAGAAGGCTCGTGGATGGCGGTGATCGTAGCACCGATGACGTTTTCACCACCAGCCACCACCTTACCGTTGAGGCCAGAAGTGGTGACCTGTGCCATCATGGTTGATGAAATCATCAACAGAAGCATGATGAGCATAAAATGCAATTTTCTTTGCATACCTTTAATAATGAATGATTAATACCTGAGGGCTAAACCCCTGCTTAACGAATTCACTGCAAAATTAAACAAAAATTTTCATAATACTGTTACAAATCCACTACAATTTTCTATTTTCAACGCAAAATAGGCAAATTAAGGCAATATTTAGGTTGAAGATAATGAATAACACGAGCAGCGAGGCTGTTACACAACGTTTTTTTGCACAAAAAAGTCTTTTTCTAAGGGAAAAGTTTCATAGTTATGCTTTTTTTGTTAACTTTGTGACTATATATAGATTTAAAAACAGAAAAGCATTATGATTATCGATTTCGACAAGATACCCGAAGCGCATATCGACGGCTTCAAAGGTGGAAAAGGAAGACTCGACACACGCAACTACGACGATGGTAAGGCAAAGATCATGTATTCCACGCTTCGCCCGGGCGCATCATCGGGATTGCATATCCATGAAGGCAATTGCGAGATTGTCTTCGTCATCAGTGGCATCGCTACTTTCCACTACGATGATCATGTGGAGGAGTGCCGCGCCGGTCAGTGCCACTATTGCCCCGAGGCACATAGTCATTACATGGAGAATCTGACCGACCACGACCTGGTCTACTTTGCCGTGGTGAAATAGTCCTCTTTCTGTTGCCGTTTTTGTTGCAGACCTCCTTCAGCTGACAGCCGTAGCAACGGCCGTGGGCATTACGAAGGGCATAGACGATGCGGTAAACGACATAGGCGACGCACAAGGCGACGACGCACAGTACAATGATGTGTTGTGTCATGGATCAATCTTTTTCTTTTAGTGATACCTTATTATATATATAACGCATAGACAAACCATTTCAATATATGGCTCAACAAAATAATCATCTTGTCATCATGGCGGGCGGCATCGGTAGCCGCTTCTGGCCGATGAGTACCGAGGAGCGGCCCAAGCAGTTCATCGATGTGCTGGGAGTAGGTCGCACGCTGATACAGATGACTTTAGACCGCTTTCAGGGCGTATGCCCGATGGAGAACGTGTGGATCGTCACCAACGAACGCTACTCCGACTTGGTTCACGAGCAGTTGCCCGATGTGCCCGTCGATCATATCCTGCAAGAACCGTGCCGCAGAAACACGGCGCCCTGCATCGCTTATGTCAGTTGGCGCATCAAGATGACGGACCCGAAAGCCAATGTCGTCGTATCACCCGCTGACCATATCGTCACCAACGTCGACGAGTTCCGTCGTGTCATCACCTCCTGCCTGAAGTTCGCTGGCGAGACAGACGCTGCCATTACCTTAGGCATGAAGCCGACACGGCCGGAGACCGGCTACGGCTATATCCAGGCTGATCTCACCTCCAACTCACCGCGCAATCGCGAGATCTATCGTGTCGACCAGTTCAAGGAGAAACCCGATCTGGAGACCGCCAAGCACTATATCAGTGAGCATAACTTCTTCTGGAATGCCGGAATCTTTGTCTGGAGCGTAGAGACCATCGTCAATGCGCTGCGTGTCTATGCACCCCGCATCAACAATATCTTTGAGCGCATACAGAATGTCATGGGCACGCCACAGGAGCAGGAGACTATTAATAAGGTGTATCCCGACTGCGACAACATCTCCATCGACTATGCCGTGATGGAGAATGCCGAGGAGATCTTCGTCTTCCCGGCTGACTTCGGCTGGAGCGACCTCGGCACATGGGGCTCACTGCTGTTGCAAAGCCAGCGCGACATGTACGGCAACGGACTCATCGGCAAGAACATCCACACCTTTGAGTGCCGCAACTGCGTTGTGCACACGACCCAGGAGAAGAAGGTGATCCTGCAAGGGCTCGACGGATATATCGTCGCTGAGCACGACGACACGTTGCTGGTTTGTAAGCTCTCGGAAGAGCAGCGCATCAAGCAGTTCCAAAACAATTAACCGTCCGTGGCCTTCACCATAGATAACTTTAAACACATCATATTATGCTGACCTTTCCTTGTGCCAAGATCAATCTTGGATTGAATATTGTCGCTGAGCGCCCCGATGGCTATCACGACATACAGACGGTGTTTTATCCCATCCCGCTCACCGATGCCTTGGAGATCAAACACATGGATCCGGCTTTCCCCTCAGATCATCCTTGTGATCTGAAGGTCACGGGCAATGCCGTAGACTGTGATGAGCGCAGCAACCTTGTGGTGAAGGCCTACGACCTCCTTGCCGCTGACTTTGAGTTGCCGCCGATCCATGCCCATCTCTTCAAACGCATCCCCTCGCAAGCGGGACTGGGAGGCGGCAGTTCGGATGGCGCTTTCATGATTCGCTTGCTCGACGAGCGCTTCCGGCTGAACATTGGTATTGCCGAGATGGAGCGCTATGCGGCTAAGTTGGGTTCCGACTGTGCTTTCTTCATCACTGCCGAGCCGTCGTATGCTACCGGGCGTGGTGAGATCCTTGAGCCTGCCGATGGTCCCAAGGGCAATCTCCATGGCTATTCGATCGTGGTGGTGAAGCCTGATGTGGCAGTGTCTACACGTGATGCTTATGCACAGATCGTCTGTCACATGCCCCGCAAGTCGTGCCGCGACATCGTACGTCAACCGATTGCCACCTGGCGCGATGAGCTGACCAATGACTTTGAGGGTCCGGTCTTCAAGGCACATCCCGAGTTGGCACGTATCAAGCGGAGACTCTACGACATGGGTGCGCTCTATACTCAGATGAGCGGTAGTGGCAGTGCCCTCTACGGTATCTTTCGTGAGATACCGCAAGGCGTGGAGGATCGGTTCAAAGGTTGCTTTGTGGCGACTGCTGCACTATAGACATAACGACGTTTATCAGGAATAGGAAACGTTTTCTGATGATTACTGCGCAATCATCTTTATGACTTTTAACGCTCCATCTATTCTCCTTTCAGTGGCATGATTACTTCGCGATACTCGTTCTCGAAGTTAGGCGTGAACACACCTTTTCCCAGGTTGTCCTTGATCTCTGCAGAACTCCAGAAACGGCCACCGGCGAGCTCGTCTTTGCTTGGGCATACCCTGCCGTCGTAGATTGTGGTGAAGACCCATACCAGTTCCTTCTCACGCTGACTCTCAAAGACATAGTGCTTGATAAAGCATGGCGTGTAGTCGGTGATGCCAAGCTCCTCACTCACCTCGCGGTGCAGTGCCTGCTCGACCGTCTCGCCGTAGTCGACATGGCCGCCGCATGCCGTGTCCCATTTGTCGGGCTGGATATCTTTCCAGTGCGGACGCTGCTGCAGGTAGAGGTCACCACGGCTGTTGAACACATGCAGGTGCACCACCGGATGGAGCACCTTACTGCCGTTGTGGGCTTTGCCGCGTGTGATTTTTCCGAGCACGCGGCCGTCCTCATCGACGACGGGAAAGAGTTCTTCTTTGTTATCCATATTCATTTCGAGTCTGTTTAGCTTTTATTTTCTGTTTTATTTTGTTATCTCAGATCTTCTTGCTATCTTTACAGAAGAAAGAGAAAGATAAATGTATCATATCCTATGGAAATAAACCTCGACTTGATGTCTTTTATCGAAACGAGCATTCTGCCTCGCTACACAGCCTTTGGCCACTCCCATGGCCTGAGTCATGTGCAGCGTGTCATCGTCAATTCGCTGGAGCTGGCGCGCCGCACGGGGGCGGATATTAATATGGTGTATACCGTGGCAGCCTACCATGATCTTGGCATGAGCGGTCCGCGTGCCATCCACCATATCACCGGTGGCAAAATTCTTGCGGCGGATGCCCGACTGAGGAAGTGGTTCTCGCCCGAGCAGATCACCATCATGAAAGAAGCTGTAGAGGATCATCGCGCTTCAGCCTCACACGAACCGCGGAGCATCTACGGTAAGATCGTCGCAGAGGCTGACCGTGATCTCGATCCCGAGGTGGTGTTCCGTCGTGCCGTGGAGTTTGGTTTGGAGCGTGAGCCCAACGAAGACCGTGAGTGGCAGTGGCAGCGTTTCGACCGCCACATGGAAGAGAAGTACAGTGCCCGCGGCTATATCCGCCTGTGGATTCCCAACTCGCCCAATGAGGAAAAGCTCAAGCAGGTGCGTGACATCATCGCCGACAAACCCCGGCTGCGCGAGGTTTTCAATCGTCTGTTTGATGAGGAGAGCTCGTCAAAGCGCTGAACGTCTTCTTTCCTTTGACATAGTATTGCCAGACGATACTCATCGGTAAGCGTTCGGGCACCGTCGTGAGCTTTCTGCTCATCTTGATGGCCTCACGGTCAGCATCGAAGTCGTGGCGCCATTTATAGAAAGCACGGCGTGCGCGCAGGATAGCGATGAAGTCATGCCAGTTGCGCTTGACGACCAGCGTCTCCAGTGCGGCGATGTGGTCGAGCAGCCAGCGCATGTGCATCACGGGGCGGAGCTCCTCGTCGGGCAGGTTTTTGTAGAGCATCGTCAGGTTGTTGCGGAAGTTGAGGAAGGTCTTCATCGGGTTGCCCTGCGGCAGTGTGCCACCGCCTACATGGTATACTTCGCTCTCTGGAATGCATACCACGCGCCGTCCACGCAGTCGCAGTCGCCAGCAGAGATCGATCTCCTCGTTATGCGCAAAGAAACGGGCGTCGAGTGCACCAGCCTCCCAATAGTCTTTGGCACGGATCATCAGACAGGCACCCGTAGCCCACAGCACATCCATCTTATAGTCATACTGTCCATTGTCACGCTCCACGGTGTCGAAGACCCGGCCGCGGCACAGCGGATAGCCGAAGCGGTCGAGGAAGCCGCCGGAGGCTCCGGCATACTCGAAGCTGTCCTTGTCGGCCTCGCTGAGCAGTTTGGGTTGACAGGCCGCCACGTCGTCGTGGGTGTCCATATACTCTTGCAGAGGCGTGAGCCAGTGGTGCGTCACCTCCACGTCGGAGTTGAGCAGCACATAGTAGTCGGCCTCTATCTGTCGCAGCGCACGGTTGTAGCCGTCGGCAAAGCCATAGTTGCGGTCGAGCACGAGCGTCTTCACTTCCGGGAATTTCTGTGCGAGCATCTCCATTGAGCCGTCGGTGGAGGCATTGTCAGCCACCCATACTTCAGCGTCATCGCGCGAGTATTTCAGCACGGTGGGCAGGAAGCGTTCCATCATCTTCCGCCCGTTCCAGTTCAATATGACGATAGCTGTCTTCATCGTTTTTCCTGTTTTTATTTCTCTATGTTGGGCTTAGCCAACAGCGTATCTTCTTTTCCACTCTTTCTGAAGTCGCCGAGTGTCACGTTGAGAATCTCGTTGTCGTACTCCTCACGAGCCTCACTGGCAGGCAGGGTGACGCGGATGTAGTTGTCGGTGAAGCCGTGCATGGCGTGTCCGGCGGGAGCTTTCTCGAAGAGCACGGGGCGAGTCTGCCCGATATAATGGGCATAGAAGTCGTGTGTCTTCTTGTCGGAGAGTTCCAAGAGTCGTCTTGAGCGCTCCTTCTTGTCCTTGTCGCTGACCACGTAGGGGATGGCGAGTGCCGACGTGCCCGGTCGCTCGGAGTAGGGGAAGACGTGGAGCTGTGTCACGGGCAGGCTGTCGAGGAAGTCGTAGCAGTCCTCGAAGTACTCCGGCCGCTCGCCACGGCAACCTACCATCACGTCGACACCGATGAAAGCGTCGGGCATGAGCTCCTTGATCAGATGGATCTTATGGGCGAAAACATCACGGGTGTAGCGGCGGTGCATGAGTTTGAGCACCTCGTCATTGCCGCTCTGCAAGGGAATGTGGAAATGCGGCATGAAGGCGCGCGAGTGTGCACAGTACTCGATGAGCTCGTCGTCGATGAGGTCAGGCTCCAGCGAGCTGATACGGTAGCGCTGGATTCCTTCCACGCCGTCGAGGGCTTTGACCAGGTCGAGGAACGTCTCGCCGGTGGTCTTGCCAAACTCTCCGATGTTCACGCCGGTGAGCACGATCTCCTTGCCGCCTTCGCGTGCAGCCTGTTCGGCCTGCTCCACGAGCGAGGCAATGGTGGGGTTACGGGAGAAGCCGCGGGCGTAGGGGATGGTGCAGTAAGTGCAGAAATAGTCGCATCCGTCCTGTACTTTCAGAAAGTAACGCGTGCGGTTGCCGCGTGAGCACGACGGCTGGAAGGTCTTGATGTCCTTCGTTTTCTCGTGGTGGAAGGTATGGAGATGACCTTCACGCAGCTGTGTCCACGCGTCGGAGAGATACTGTATGAGGTCGGCTTTCTCGTTGGAGCCGAGCACGAGGTCCACGCCGTCGATAGCGCTCACCGTCTCGGGCTCCAGCTGGGCATAGCATCCTGTGACCACGACAAAGGCGCCGGGATTCTCGCGCACCATGCGGTGGATGGCCTGACGGCATTTGTGGTCGGCCACCTCCGTCACCGAGCAGGTGTTGACCAGGCAGATGTCGGCGTGCTCACCCTTATGGGCGGTTGTGACGCCCATCTCGCTGAGCAGCTTGCCAAAGGTGGAGGTTTCGGAGAAGTTGAGCTTGCAGCCCAGCGTGTAGTAGGCCGCTTTCTTGCCTTGGAAGGCACTGGTATTGATCATGCTTCTTTTCTTTTTTATGCAAAGGTACTGTTTTCCCGCGACAATCTCACTGTAGAAGCCGGGAAAAGTGATGTCTCTCTCCTTTTGATAGACTTTTGTTGCAACGACCATAGATAAACGTCTGATTGTGAAAAACGTCGCGTGTTTTCTTTGTCATGTGGAGATAAATGCTTAATTTTGCGATGACGATGTCAAACATCATGTTTACAGCTACATAGGCACTAATCTTTAGATATACACCTATTACTATTACTGATTACAGTGTGGAGATCTATCTCCATGCAACAAAAGTAGAACTTATGAAGAAAATACTGTTACTCTCCGCCATGGCAGCCTTTGTCGCTTCCTCCATGGCACAGACCCTGCACGACGGCCCCACCATGGGATGGAGCTCGTGGAACACCTTTGCCTCCAAGATCAATGCGCAACTCATCGAAAGCCAGGCCAAGGCCATGGCCGACAAAGGCTTGAAGGCTGCGGGATATACCTACGTCAATATCGACGACGGCTTTCAGGGCGGTCGTGATAAGACCACGGGGCAGCTCATCATCAACCAAGACCGTTTCCCCGGCGGACTGAAACCCGTGGTGGACTATATCCACGGGCTCGGTCTGAAGGCGGGCATCTACTCCGATGCCGGACACAACACCTGCGCCGGATACTACGGCGGGGAGAAGCAGGAGGATGGCACGGGGCTCTATGAGCACGACCAGCAGGATTGCGACTACTTCTTCAAGGACCTGCAATTCGATTTCATCAAGGTCGACTACTGCGGTGGCGACGCCGGACAGAACAGCGAGCGGCTCGGGCTCAACGAGCAGGAGCGCTATACGGCCATCAGCAAGGCCATTAAAAATACCGGGCGCGAGGTGCGGTTCAACGTGTGCCGATGGAACTATCCCGGCACGTGGGTGAGCGACGTGGCGACCTCGTGGCGTACGACCACCGACATCGCTGACGCCTGGAAATCGGTGCGCCGCATCATCGGTGAGAACCTTCCGCTGGCCGCTTACAGCCATCGTGGGCACTACAACGACATGGATATGCTTGAGGTGGGACGCAGCATGACGGCAGAGGAGGACAAGACGCACTTCGGCATGTGGTGCGCGATGAACTCTCCACTGCTCATCGGCTGCGACATGACACGCATCAAGGACAACACGCTGAAGCTCTTGACCAACCGTGATCTCATTGCCATCAACCAGGATCCCGTTGGTGAGCAGGCCTATGTAGTCAAGTATGTCAACGATTGCTACGTGCTCGTGCGTGATGTCGACCGTGCGCAGGGAACCCATCGTGTGCTCGTGGTCTACAATCCGTCGGACGCAGAGCATCAGGTCAAAGTGGATTTCCGCGATCTCTGTTTAGGCGGACGGGTGAGCATGCGCGACCTGTTTGAGCAGAAAGACCTTGGCCGCTTCAGCGCTTCCTATACCGTCGACGTGCCTGCCCATGGTTGCCGCATCTATCGCTTGCAAGGTCAGAAGCGACTGGAGCAAACCCGCTACGAGGCTGAGACGGCCTATATCAGCGACTATCAGGAGATCTACAACAACCAGGCACTCAAGACGGGTATCTACGAGACTGCCAACGGACTTAGCGGACACTTCAAGGCTTCATGGCTCGGCTGTAGCGCGAAGAACGACTTGCGCTTCCGCAAGGTCTACAGTCAGCGTGGCGGCGACTACCGTCTCACCATCGCTTATCTCTGTGGCGAGAACCGCAGCATGGATGTAGAAGTCAACGGCAAACTCGTGAAGACGCTCACCGTCAACTCCGGCAGTGCTTCCACGGTGAAGACAACAGCTCCTATCACCGTTCATCTCAAGAAGGGCTACAATGAGATCCGCCTCTCCAACGTCAAGAGCTGGATGCCCGACATTGACTACATCGAAGTTGCAAGGGGAAGATAAGGAAGCGGGGCTTTAGCTTTTTTCCTTTTACATGAATATCCATGAATCAACCACGAATTTCTCATAAATTTATTAATTTGTGACTAATTTGTGGTTAATTTGTGATGATTCAATGTTCTAAATAATAATAGAGTTGAACGTTCATGAATTCTAATGAAATATGCTGTGTTTTGTTGTCTTTAGATGGTAAAATTGCAGCATGCTGCAAAAATATCATGTAAAACAGAATAGAGAAACACTGTTTTTTATTATCTTTGTATGGTAAAATTGCAGCATGCTGCAAAAATATCATGTAGAATATGGAAATTAAAAGGGACATTCATCTCAAAAGACTCATAGCCAGCCAGCATGACGGTATGGTAAAGGTGGTAACAGGAGTAAGGCGTTGCGGTAAGTCTTACCTACTTTTCAAGCTGTTTTGTGACTATCTTCACCAGCAAGGTGTTGATGACGACCATATCATTAAGGTGGCTTTGGATGACCGAATGAACAAACAACTGCGTGATCCTGATGCTTTGCTCCAATATGTGCATAACCTTATCGCAGACAAGAAGATGTATTACATCTTGCTGGATGAGGTACAGCTTGTGAGTGAATTTGAGGATGTGCTCAATAGTTTCCTGCATATCGACAATGCCGATGTATATGTTTCGGGCAGTAATGCAAGGTTTCTCTCCAAGGATATTATTACTGAGTTTCGAGGCAGGGGACATGAGATACGGATAGCTCCACTGAGTTTCGGTGAATTCGTCTCTGCCTACCAGGGACCGTCTGAGTCTGAAGCTCTCAGGGAGTATATGCTTTATGGCGGACTGCCACAGGTGGTGACGACGCAGGACGTTCAGACCAAGGTGAGCTACTTGACCAATGTCTTTAAGAACACCTATCTCGTGGATATCCGTGACCGTTATCGTATCAAGAATGATGCGGAGCTCGATGACCTGATCAACATTATGGCATCTTCTATAGGGGGACTCACCAATCCCACGAAACTAGCTAATACTTTTCATACGGTGAAGCACAGCAATATCAGTTCGTCCACTATCCAGACCTATCTCTCTTATCTTGAGGATGCCTTTCTTATAGAAAAATCCATGCGCTACGATATCAAGGGAAAGCGATATATCGAGTCGCCTGCCAAATACTATTTCGTCGACCTTGGATTGCGCAATGCCCGCTTGCAGTTCCGTCAGACGGAAGAGACGCATCTGATGGAAAACCTGATATATAATGAACTTCGTCTCAGAGGACTTTCGGTGGATGTAGGTTCTGTCACCAAAACAGAAAGGAACGAGAATGGCAACAGTGTAAGGAAACAGATGGAAGTCGACTTTGTCTGCAATCAGGGATATAAACGTTGGTATATCCAGTCGGCTTTCGCTCTGCCAACACAGGAGAAGGTGGACCAGGAGGTAGCATCTCTGCGCAGAATCAGCGACGGTTTTCGCAAGATAGTCATCACCGGTGGGTTGTCTCCAACCTATCAGAATGAGGAAGGAATCTTCTTCCTTAATATCCTTGACTTCCTTAAGGACGAGAACAGCCTGAACTTATAAAAGCATAAGAGACGGGTAGCGAGACGATCACATCTTGTTGAGATAACTGACAAAAAACGGGCCAAAATTAGGCGATTTTCTGCACGAAGGTGTACCTTGCCCGAATTTTTGCAAATTTTGGGCGTGTTTTTGTAAATATCTGATAAACAAGATATTAAGAGCTTTTCGGCTTTGCCTTTGTGCAAATCCAGCGGCAAGCATTTGTCAAAAAGCCGTTTTCTTATGAAATTCTCTAGAGAATTTGGGATCAGAAACGGTTTCTGATGCTGTCAGAAACCGTTTCTGACCAGGTCAGAAAGGCGAGATGACCCTGTCATCTCGCCTTTTTCTCACCTACAAAGTGTCTTTTTGATGATCAACTCTCAGTTTTCTGTCTTTCTCATTCTCTAGATTGCAAGTTCTCACGGAGGTACTTTTGTCGGAATAATTCTGAGCGATTGATGCTTCAACCGAGCTTTATGGCCTCTTCATTTATCATGCTTGCGTTCTTCTCCGAGACTGTTTGCCGGTATTTCTTCGGCGAGACGCCCACGATCTTGGTAAACAGCCGAGAGAAATAATAGCTGTCGTCGATGCCCACCAACGTGCAGATCTGATTGACTTTGAGGTCTGTCGTCTCCAAGAGCTGGCAGGCGCGGTTCACCTTGAGCCGGTTGAAATAGTTGAGCGGTGACTGACCGATGCTCTTGCGGAAGATGAGAGTGAACTGCGAGACCGAGTAGCCGATGTAGTCGCACAGTTGTTGGAGTGTCAGCTGCTTCTCGATATTCTCGTTCATATACCTCACCGCCATGGTGACGATGTCCGTGGTGTCGATGCGTTCTTGTTGAGCGTTGTAGTGTCTGAACTGTTTCAGATAGCAGAGCGAGGCCAGGAAGGAATAGAGCAGGGAAGAGGCATAGCGCAGATTTTCAAGACTGTAGTTGTCACTGAGCGTGAGAAAGATATCCTCAAAGATGTCGTTTCGCAGGTTGATGCGCGAGTTGGATCCTGGCGCAATCTCTTTAGGCTCAAGATGATCCTCGCCAAAGCAGTGAGCCATTGCGCCGGTGAAGTGGAACCAATAGATCGTCCATGGATCTTGGTTGTTCGACGCGTAGACGTGCGGATTTCCCTTTGGGATGATGACAAACTGGTTGCTGCGAATAGTGTAACGCTTTCCCTTCACCTCATACCACCCGCTGCCTTTGACGCAGTAGATGAGGATATATTGTGCCACACCTTCGGGCCGCTCACGATAGTGGTACATGGCGTGGGGGTAATAGCCGATGTCGGTGATGTAGAGCTGACGGAGATATTCGTCAGCCTCGCAGGTATGTCTGATCATGTTTGGTAAGACGATGGAGCGCTCACCGGAAAAACCGCTTTTGATTCTTAGCATGTAGGTATAGTGACATTGGTTTTTGCAAAGATAACAAATATTTTTCAGACATCGTAATATTATCCATCTTTTCCTCACAATAATCTATTTTCTTCCTAAGATCTTTGTTGTAACTTTGCAGCGTGAAACAAAATATCAAATAGAATACAATCTAAACAGTCCATTTATGAGTAAGAATGCGTACACATACTTTATATGTATGGTAGGAGCCTTCGGAGGCCTGCTCTTCGGTTATGACTGGGTGGTCATCGGTGGAGCGAAACCTTTCTATGAGGCTTATTTCGGAATTGGCTCGTCGCCGAGCGATCAAGGTCTTGCCATGACCGTGGCTTTGATCGGTTGCATGTTCGGAGCACTGACGGTAGGCTGGCTGGCCGATTGGATGGGACGCAAGAAGCTGCTGACCCTCTCCTCCGTCGTGTTTCTGTTGTCGGCTTTGGCCACGGGAGCTGTACATACTTTCAACACCTTCCTCATCGCCCGCTTCTTTGGAGGTGTCGGCATTGGTCTGGCCTCGGGGCTATCTCCTATGTATATCGCCGAAGTCGCTCCGGCTTCCATTCGTGGCCGCATGGTGTCGCTCAACCAGATGATGATTGTCATCGGCATCCTTTCTGCCCAGATTATCAACTGGCTCATTGCCCAGCCGATGTCAGCCGGAATGACGGAGACCGCCATCGCACAGTCGTGGAACGGACAGATGGCTTGGCGCTGGATGTTCTGGGTGCCGATGATTCCTTCGGCCATCTTCTTCGTTCTCAGTCTGTTCATCCCTGAGAGTCCGAGATGGTTGCAGATGCGGGAGCATAAAGGCGACGCAACGGTTCAGCAGGACAAAGGCAGTCTCTCAGCCTTGTTTTCCCGTCGCTACGCTGCCGCCCTGCTTCTTGGCGTTTTCATCGCCGTCTTTCAGCAGTGGTGCGGTACGAATGTCATCTTCAACTATGCTCAGGAGATCTTCCAGCAGGCTGGTTATGAGATTGGCGACGTACTCTTTAACATCGTCGTCACCGGCATTGCCAACCTCGTGTTCACCTTTGTAGCCCTTCACACCGTAGATAAGTTAGGCCGCAAGCCGCTCATGTTGCTCGGCGCAGGTGGACTGTGTCTGATCTATGCTATTCTTGGTACCTGCTACTACCTGCATGTCACCGGTGTAGGCATGATCGTGCTCGTGGTGCTGGCCATTGGCTGCTACGCCATGACGCTTGGGCCCTGCACTTGGGTACTCATCTCTGAGATCTTCCCCGACAAGGTTCGTTCAGTGGGTGTGTCAACGTGCACCTTCGCGCTGTGGATCGGTTCCTCAACGCTCACCTATACCTTCCCCTTCCTCAACCGCTCGTTGGGCAGCTACGGCACGTTTTGGATCTATGCCGCCGTCTGTGCCGTTGGCTTCATCGTCTTCGCTACAAAACTGAAGGAGACCAAAGGCACGTCGCTGAAGTAACATTTATTCATTATCCATTATCCATTATACATTACTATGGTAAAAGCATGGAAAGAGGACGTCGTCATCCCTACCTACGAGATTGGCGAACCAGACAAGAACCCTATGTATCTTGAGAAGCGAGTCTATCAGGGCTCCAGTGGTGTGGTATATCCATATCCCGTCATTGAGAAGATCGGAGACAAGCCGGTGGACCACACCTGGCATGCCATATACATCGAGAATGAATATATCAAAGTGATGGTGCTGCCCGAACTCGGCGGCCGCATACAGATGGCCTATGACAAGGTGAAAGGTCGTCACTTTGTCTACTACAATCATGTTATCAAGCCTGCCCTCGTGGGACTGACAGGACCTTGGATCAGTGGCGGCATCGAGTTCAACTGGCCTCAGCACCATCGTCCGTCCACCTATCTGCCCGTTGACGCTACGATCGAAGAGAATGCGGACGGCTCCGTAACCGTGTGGGTCAACGAATACGAGCGTATGTTCCACCAGAAGGGAGCAGCCGGCTTTACGCTCCGTCCCGGTAAGGCTTACCTTGAAATCAAAGGTCACCTCTACAATGGCACGCCGCTGCCGCAGACCTTCCTATGGTGGGCCAACCCTGCCGTGGCCGTCAACGACTATTACCAGAGCGTCTTCCCGCAGGACATCAACGCCGTCTTTGACCATGGCAAGCGTGCTGTCAGCTCCTTCCCAATCGCTACGGGCACCTATTACAAGATGGACTACTCCGCTGGCGTGGACATTTCCAACTATAAGAACATCAAGGTGCCGACATCGTATATGGGTGTCAACTCGAAATATAACTTTGAGGGCGGATATGAGAATGACTCTCATGGCGGTATGCTCCACGTGGCCAGTCACCATGTCTCGCCGGGAAAGAAGCAGTGGACATGGGGCAATGGAGACTTCGGACGTGCTTGGGACCGCAACCTCACCGACCACGACGGTCCGTATATCGAGCTCATGGCTGGCGTGTTCACAGAGAACCAGCCCGACTTCACTTGGCTCATGCCTTACGAGGAGAAGCGCTTCACACAGTACTTCATGCCTTATCAGGAAGTGGGCATCGTGAAGAATGCCTCTAAGGACCTTGTCTTCAACATCGACCAAAACGAGGATGGCACCATTTGGTTCAAACTCTATGCTACCAGCAAACAACACGTGCATGTCGTTCTGAAGAATGACGACGGTACGACATATTATAATAATGAGGTGGACCTGAGCCCTGAGCAGATGCTCGCGGAGCAGCGCATTGATGTAAAGGGAGTCGCGCTGAACACATTATCGTTCCAAGCCAACGACTTGGAGTGGCATGCTGAGCCCGACGAGATCCGTCCTATTCCCGATGCTGCTGAGGCTGCTTTGTCGCCCGGGGACACCAAGACCAACAATCAGCTCTATCTCACCGGACTGCATCTGGAGCAGTATCGTCATGCCACCTGGAATCCAACAGACTATTATGAGGAAGCGCTGCGCCGCGATCCCAACGACTATCGTTGTCTCAATCAGATGGGACTGTGGTATCTGCGTCGTGGTCGTTTCGACAAAGCCGAGTCTTATCTGCGCAGCGCACAGAAAGTGCTCTATAAGCGCAATCCCAATCCCTACGACAGTGAGCCGCTCTACAACCTCGCTTTGTCGCTGTTCTATCAGGGCAAGCAGCACGAGGCTTACGAATGGTTCTGGAAAGCTGCGTGGAGCTATGCCTGGCGGAGTGCCGCTCTCTATCAGGCTGCCTGCATCTCAACAAAGGAAGGCCGACTCGGCGATGCCTTGGAGGAGGTCAACAGTAGTCTGGCTTGCAACAGCCGCAACCATAAGGTGCTGGCATTGAAAGCCACGGTACTCCGGCTCGCCGGACACAAGGACGAGGCACTGCGTGTCTGCCGGGAGAGCAAGCAAATCGATCTCTTCAACTATGGCTGCCGCTATGAGGAATATCTGCTCACTGGTGACAAGACAGTGCTCGACGATCTCGTCAACTTGATGCACAGACAGTTCAACAACTACGACGAGCTCGGACTCGACTATTGGCGTTGCGGACAGAACGAAACGGCCGCTGGCGTCTGGCAACTTGCCGTAGACAATGGTGCCACAACAGCGATGACCTATTATTATATGGGACTCGCCGGAAAGAAGGAAGGCTTTGACCTTGGTGCCAAGGCTTGCAGCGACTACTGCTTCCCCAACCGTCTTGAGGCGATCCTCGCCCTGGAGGCTGCCATCGACTACAACGCTGAGGACGCGAAAGCTCACTATTATCTCGGTACGCTCTACTATGGCGCACGGCAGTACGATGTGGCCCGTCTCCACTGGAACCGCTCTGCTGAGCTCGACCCGACATTCCCCACTGTTTGGCGCAACCTCGCTTTGGAGGAGTTCAACAAGGAGAACAATCCCGAGCAAGCCGTGGCCGATATGGAGAAAGCCTTCAGCCTCAATACCAAGGATGGCCGCATACTCATGGAGCTCGACCAACTCTATAAGCGACTCGGCTACGACCATGACATGCGACTGAAGCATCTTGAGCAGTACCCCGAGCTCATTGCCCAGCGCGACGACCTGCTGTTGGAGGAGATCACCTTGCTCAATCTCACCGGCCACTTTGAGCAGGCTAAGGAAAAGCTCGATGCCCATCAGTTCCATCCATGGGAGGGTGGCGAAGGCAAGGTCAGCGGTCAATACCAGCTCGCTCGTGTGGAGCTGACCAAGCGAGCGCTGGACCGTAAAGACTACGACACGGCCATTCAGCTTCTCAATGAGTGCCTCATCTATCCCCATCATCTCGGTGAGGGCAAGCTCTATGGCGCCCAGGAGAACGACTTCTACTATTTCCTCGGCTGTGCTTACAATGCTAAGGGTGAAAACGAGAAAGCCAAGGACTGCTGGGAGAAAGCTACGCTCGGACCAACAGAGCCTGCGGCAGCCATGTACTACAACGATGCCAAGCCCGATAAGATCTTCTATCAGGGGCTGGCACTGCTGAGGCTCGGCAGAACGGGCGAGGCTCACGGTCGCTTCTACAAGTTGCTCAACTATGGCAAGAACCATCTCTTCGACCACATTGTGATGGACTACTTCGCCGTGTCGTTGCCCGACCTGCAGATTTGGGAAGGCGATCTCGACCAGGCCAATGTCGTGCACTGCAAATATATGCTGGCACTCGGCTACTACGGCTTAGGCGACAAAGAGCATGGTCAGCGCTATCTCGAAGAGGCAGCCAAGCTCGATCCTAATCACTTGGGTATCTATCAGTTCAATACGGTTATCAAATAGTATCTAATATAGATAAGCCTTATGCTACATAAAATTATTATAGCTATCATCCTATGTCTGTCCGCTTGTCATGTCTCTGCACAAGACAAGATTGATCTTTGTGGTCAGTGGATGCTTACAGACACTTCGGGTGTCAGCGTCAACAAACCTGTTGCTTTGCCCGGTACGCTCGACATGGCAGGCATCGGCACACCGTCTTCATTGCCTTTGCAGATGGGACGGGAGCAGTTGCGTCATCTGACGCGTAAGGTTTCCTTTGTAGGTAAGGCGACGTATGCCCGAACAATAGACATCCCGAAGACAATGGCCGGACGCCCATTGACGTTGACACTGGAGCGCGTGCTTTGGGCGAGTCGCGTTGCCATCGACGGGCAGGACATTGGACAGAAGCAGGAGAGTCTCGTCGCGCCACATGTGTTTCATCTGCCCAAAGGTCTGAAAGCCGGACAGCATACGTTGCAGCTGACCGTAGACAATCGCCAGCAATACGACATCTCATACATGTTGATGGCGCATGCCTATACTGAAGAGACACAGACACGGTGGAACGGCGTGCTGGGACAGATGACCTTGGCGGTATCTTCTCCTGTAAGCAAAGCTATGAAGCCCAAATATTGGGTCGATGGTAGACGCGTGAAGGCGAGCCGAGACGCTGAGGGGTGCTGGCATCCTGTCTTGCCGGACGCTTTGAGCCAGTGGGATGAATTCAACCCGAACCTGCACATGCTGACGACAAAGATGGGTCGCAACGTAGATACGCAGCGGTTTGGCGTCCGCAAGCTCAGCACAGAGGACGGACATCTATGGGTCAATGGGAGAAGAACATTCCTGCGGGGAACCCTTGAATGTTGCATCTTCCCACTTACAGGAACGCCCCCTACCGACAATGCTGGTTGGGAGAAAGTCTTTGTCACGGCCCGCCAGTGGGGACTCAACCACTTGCGTTTCCACAGCTATTGCCCACCTGATGCGGCTTTTCGCGTGGCAGACTCTTTAGGCTTCTACTTGCAGGTAGAGTTGCCTGTATGGTCGTTGAAGATCGGAAAGGATTCGGCTACATGTTGTTTTTTGCAGGAAGAGTACGACAGGATCATCGACAACTATGGCCATCATCCCTCGTTGTGCTTTATCAGTTGCGGTAACGAACTGCAGCCGGACTTCAAATTTCTCAATGGTCTCGTGTCTTACATGAAGAAACGTGACCCCAGCCGGCTCTACACGACCACTTCCTTCACCTTTGAGAAAGGCCATGGACAGCGACCAGAACCGGAAGATCAGTACTTTGTTACACAATGGACTGACAAGGGTTGGGTGCGTGGACAAGGCGTGTTCGACAGTGAGCCGCCTGCATTCAACAAGAACTATCAGACAGCATTGGGTAAGATCAGTGTTCCTTTCGTCTCACATGAGATTGGTCAGTATGCTGTCTATCCCAATCTGAAGGAAATCAGCAAGTACACAGGAGTGCTCGATCCTTTGAACTTGAAGGTGATCCGCTCGGATTTGCAGCACAAAGGACTGCTCGGTGAAGCCAATAGCTGGACACGGGCATCGGGAAGGCTGGCCTATATATTATATAAGGAGGAAGTGGAACGCGCACTGAAGACTCCCGGACAGAGTGGATTCCAGTTGCTGGGTCTGCAAGACTTCCCCGGTCAGAGCACAGCACTGGTAGGCCTCGTCGACGCTTTCTGGGATAATAAAGGAGCCTGCAAGCCGGAAGAGTTTCGGCAGGCCTGTGCCCCCGTCACTCCGTTGGCAAGTTTTGGCAAAGCCGTCTACACCAATGACGAGATCTTTACGGCACAACTGATGGTTGCAAACTATGGCGCCTCTTCTCTGCAAGGAAAGAAGATGGTATGGTCGTTGGGAAACCAGAAGGGTGCGTTTATGATTTCGTCCGCCGATCATGGCCTCATCAATGAAGACTCCATTTTCGTACCTCTTTCTGCTGTTTCAGAGGCTACATGCCTCACACTCTCCGCTTCTATCGAAGGCACTGCATGGCACAATAGCTGGCACATCTGGGTCTATCCGAGCAAATTAGACAATGCGACAGAATCCTCTCGTGTTGTCGTAACTGACAATGTCTCCGCGGCAATCAAAGCCTTGCAGCAAGGCCGCGACGTGCTTCTTTCGCCCCGATCGGAGCAGATCAATGGCCTGGAAGGTAAGTTTGTTCCGGTGTTCTGGAGCCCGGTGCATTTCCCAAAACAGGCGGGTACGATGGGCATCCTTTGCAATCCGCATAGTCCGGCCTTGGCTGCCTTCCCCACAGAGGAGCATACCGATTGGCAGTGGTGGCAATTGGTGAAACCTGCCAAGGTTATGGTGGTGGACTCTTTAAACCTGTCACCGTCGGACATGATCGTGAAATGCATCGACAACTTTGCAAACAACCGCAGACTGTCTGTTGCTTTTGAGTGCAAAGTGGGGCGTGGTCGCTTGTTGCTGACCTCCATGGACTTGTTGTCCAAGACACAATATCCCGAAGCCCGGCAGTTGGTCTACAGCTTCCTGAAATATATGCGCTCTAACGATTTCCAACCTCAAAGCAGTTTGTCGGTTGATGCCGTGAATGCGCTCTTCAGCAAATCGGATAAAGAGGTAACCACAGATGCCATGAGTATCTATCAATAAGGCGTTATCAAACAAGTTTGCCATATGAACAAGTTTATCAAGACATTCACGGTTCTTGCCGTGTTTCTGACTTTGCATCCACAGGCTTGGGCCCAACCCAAGATCACGTGGGACTCTAAAAGCCTCATGATGGACGGGCGTCGCGTAGCGCCGGTTATGGGCGAGATACACTTCTCACGTCTGCCAGAAGATGAGTGGGAGAGTGCCGTAAAGAACATGAAGGCCGGTGGCGTGACTATGATTGCTACCTATGTCTTTTGGAATCATATAGAGGAAATGGAGGATCAGTGGGACTGGAGTGGCAGGCGCAACCTTCGACATTTCCTGGAAATCTGCAAGCAAGAGCAGATGCCGGTTGTACTCCGTATCGGCCCCTTCTGTCACGGCGAGGTGCGCAATGGCGGCATTCCCGACTGGTTCTTCACCAAGGGCATCAAGAGCCGCAGTGAGGATCCGCGTTTCCTGGCACTTGCCGAGAAACTCTATCGGCAAATCTTCACCCAAGTGCAAGGCCTGCAATGGAAGGATGGCGGACCGGTCATTGCCAGCCAGTTCGACAACGAATACCATGGCAAAGGCTCCTACCTCATGGCACTGAAAAGGATCGCACAGCGGGTCGGCTTTGAGCTGCCCTTCTACACACGCACCGGTTGGCCTGATCTCGCCACACCCATGCCCTTTGGTGAGATGTTGCCCCTTTACGGCGACTATGCCGATGGCTTTTGGGAGCGGAGCATTGCGCCGACGGCGGGTAACTACTATCAGGCTTTCTTCTTCAAACCCAACCGCGATAACCAGAACATTGCCACGGAACAAATCCGATATGGCAACCAGTCTACTACTCGCAAAGACGAGAATACCTATCCTTATTTCACTTGTGAGCTTGGTGGCGGCATGATGACCTCGTATCACCGTCGCGTCTTCATGTATCCCAACGATGCCTATGCCATGGCCGTAGTAAAGCTTGGCAGCGGCAGCAATCTGTTGGGCTACTACATGTATCATGGTGGTACCAACCCAGAGGGCAAGTGCTCTTATCTCAATGAGACCCAACGCACAGTGGCTACCAACTACAACGACCTGCCGGTGAAGACCTATGATTTCCAGGCTCCCCTTGGCGAGTTTGGACAGGCTAATCCCGTCTTCTTCCGCCTGCGTCCCCTTCATCGTTTCATGCACGACTTCCAGGAGACGCTGGCACCGATGGACGTACACTTCCCCAATACGGCGCAGGTATGCAAGGGCGACGACTCTTATCTGCGGTGGAGCTATCGCAGCAATGGGCAATCAGCCTTTGTCTTCTTCAACAACTATGAGCGCCTGCAGCATCTCACGGCAAAGAAGGGCGTGCAGTTCCATGTCGGTGACGTAACGTTCCCCTCACGTCCGATGACCATCCCTGCAGATGCTATTGGCATCCTCCCCGTTGGCGTTGCCAGTCTCCGCTATGCCACAGCGCAGCTCGTTGGTGAGGAGAACGGCAAAGTATATCTCATGCAGGTGAAAGGAATTCCCGTGGAGATCGCCTTTGGGGATGGAAAGGTCATCAAAAACGCCAAGCCGCGTGGGATGAACAAGCCCATCTATAAGCACTATTACCTGCTGACGACAGAAGAGTCAGAACAGATGGGCGAGACGGTGAAGCCTTTCTCGCATACGGTTATAGATAAGGTGCCTTTTGAAAGAACACGTGAGGCAGGACCGCTGCGGACGATTACCATCGGCGTGAACAAAGCGGCTGAGGAACCGACAGACTCGGACTTTAATCAGGCTGCGGTCTACACGATCAATCTGCCCGACAGTCTTCCCTCCGATGCGCTTCTCGATATCAACTATCACGGCGACTGCGCACGGCTGTATGCCAATGGTAAGTTGATCGACGACAACTTTTACAACGGACGGCACTTCCAGTATGGTCTGTGGCGACTGCCTAAGGATACCCAAAAGCTTGAGCTTCGTATCCTGCCCATGCAGAAAGCCGAGCCCGTATACTTTCCGCAAGAAGCTGACACCACGCCGGGTGAAGGCATTAACAGCATAAAGATTCTCAGCCGATGAAACATCTTGGTATCCTGATTCTCTTCCTGCTTTCAGCCCTGTCGGCAGGAGCAGGAAATGTCATCGACCTTAGCGGCAACTGGCAGGCACGGCTGTCCGGCAACTTATCGCAGCACGCAGTCAGGCTGCCGGGCTCCTTGCTGACAAACAATCTCGGTGACGAGCTTTCGGTGGACACACGTTGGACAGGCTCGCTCTACGACTCCTCGTTCTACTACAATCCCTACATGGCTCCGTATCGTCGGAAGGGTCACATGAAGTTTCCCTTTTTCCTTACGCCCAACAAGCACTACGTGGGTGAGGTCATCTATACGCGCAATATCTTCGTGCCGAAAGCGTGGAAAGGCCGTGTGGTGACGCTCCTCCTCGAAAGGCCGCATATTGAGACCACGGTAACGGTCAACGGGAAAGCAGTGGGGCATCAGATGAGTCTTAATACGCCACATGTGTATGATGTGACATCGGCTATTGTTCCAGGCAAAGAGAATACGGTGACCGTCAAAGTGTATAATGGCATTGAGAACGTATGCGTGGGACAAGACTCGCACAGTGTCACCGACCAGACGCAAGGCAATTGGAATGGTCTCGTTGGCCGCATGGAACTGCAATGTCGCAGTCGGCACCCAGTCGGCAACGTACAGGTGTACCCACATATAAATAATGAGTCGGCCACAGTTGTCGTCAGTGGGCCAAGAGAGAAGTTGACGTTTCTGTTAAACGGAAAAATGGTTGATGCCAAGCGGCAAAACGACTCCACCTATCTGCTGGCAGTGAAGAATGCACGTCAGTGGTCCGAGGCATCGCCATACGTCTATCAGTTGGCCGTATGCTCGCGCGACGATACCTGTCGCACTACTTTCGGCATGCGTGAGATTAGCATCCAAGGCTCACAGTTCTATCTCAACGGCCATCCTATTTGGATTCGCGGCACTGTAGAGAACTGTGACTTTCCGCTTACGGGTTTCCCGCCCACCGACGTGACAAGCTGGAAGCGTATTTTTGTCAAGTGCAAACAGTATGGGCTCAACGCCATGCGTTTCCACAGCTACTGTCCACCCGAGGCAGCGTTCACAGCGGCAGATGAGGTAGGCTTTTATCTGGCTCCCGAGGGACCGAGCTGGCCCAATCATGGTGTGAAGATAAACCGCGGGATGGCTATCGACCGCTATCTTATGAGTGAGACACAGCGCATGTTGGCTGCTTACGGCAACCATCCTTCGTTCCTGATGATGTCGGCCGGTAACGAACCGGCTGGTGATTGGGTCACTTGGGGCAACCATTGGGTGGAGTACTGGAAACAAACCGATCCCCGACGCGTCTATTGCAGCTTCAACGTAGGCGGCGGATGGGCGTGGGACAACGGATCGGAATATCACGTGAAAGGCGGTGGACGCGGACTCGACTGGAATCATGCGGCTCCACAGAGCATGGACAACTTTGACAAGGACTTGCGCTTCCCACGCAACTACAAGGACAGCGTGCCCAACCACACTCCCATCATTGCCCACGAGCAGGGACAGTGGTGCGCGTTCCCCGACCTGAGGGAACGCAGCCAGTACACGGGAGTCTACAAGGCATACAACTTCGACATCTTCGCCGACCTGCTGCGCGACAATGGTATGGCGACGATGGCCGGGAAGTTTCTCCATGCCAGTGGCAAACTGCAATCGCTGTGCTATCGCTTTGAGATGGAGCGCAACTTGCGTACAAAAGATTACGCGGGCTTCATGCTCCTCGGCCTCAACGACTATAGCGGTCAGGGTACGGCACTGGTAGGCCCTCTGAATGTCTTCTGGCGTGAAAAGGGCTATGTCGACAGCACCCAATGGCGGCAGTCGTGCAACGACCTCGTTGTCATGGCCGAGTTCCCCAAGTTTGTCTTTGCCTCCGGCGAGACATGTGAAGTACCTGTCGATGTCTACAATGCGGTCTATGGTAAGGAGAGCTTGAGTGGTCAGTTGGCTTATGCCATCTCTCCTACTGTGGGAAATAAGATTGTGGGTAAGCTCGACATCCCCAGTGGCAAGAGCCTGCATGTAGCTCGCATACCGCTTTTCACCAATGTTGCCCAGCCCGGCAAATACACGCTCACGCTGAGGCTGCAAGCCAACGGCCGGACCATCACGAATCAATACGACTATTGGGTCTATCCGCCTCTTCAGTCTCAGGATTTAGAGCCTCACGATAAGAATCTCTACATTACCGACTCATTGGACAACCGTGCGCTCACCCTGCTCCGCCATGGCGGCAAGGTGCTCATCACGGCGGCCGGCAAGGTACGCTACGGCAACGATGTGAAGCAGACCTACCTGCCCGTCTTCTGGAATACAAGTTGGTTTAAGATGCGTCCGCCGCATACCACGGGCTTGACCATAGACTCGCTGCACCCGCTGTTCCGTGAGTTCCCCACCGACGACTGGAGCAATCTCAACTGGTGGGAGCTGGTCAACAACGCTCAGGTGATGAACCTCGCAGCACTGCCTCGTGACTATCAGTCGCCCATACAACCTATCGACACGTGGCATGTGAGTCGCAAGCTCGGCATGATGATAGAGGCTAACGTGCTCAACGGCAAATTGCTGATGATCACGATGGACATCAGCAGCCACCTCGACCGCCGTCTGGTGGCCCGACAGATGCGCAAGGCTCTCATCGACTATATGGAAAGTGACCGCTTCCAGCCTGCCCAGACGCTGCCCGTATCGGTCATCACCGACCTCTTCACAAAGACGGCTCCGCCCGTGAACATGTACACCAAGGACTCACCGGACGAGCTGAAACCAAAACTAAAATAGACACAAAATGCGAATGAGAAACTCTCATTTCGTAATATTGTCCATCAAAATAGTAGGTCTTGTCCATTTCTTGGGTACACTTATTATCTTACTTTTGCATTTGAAATCGGACCTACATCCGTATCTTAATATCTAAACTTATAAACCAAAAACTAACTAAATGATGAGAAGCAACCTTATCTATGTATCTTGTCTGGCGCTATCGCTATGCAGTACAGTCGGAGCCTATGCACGACCGAGTGCAGCTCCCAGTAATCCGGAGATAGGCCAAACATCTAAGTCTATTCCTGTAGTCAAGGGTACCGTGTTCGATCAAGATGGACAGCCGGTGATTGGCGCTACTGTCATCATCAAAGGCACAAGTAATGGAACGATTACTGACTTTGATGGAAACTATGTGCTTCGGAATGTCCCTCTGGGAGCGACAGTAGAGATTTCCTTTATTGGCTATGTCAGTCAACAGATAACGGCGCAGGGGGCGTCTATGGGTACCATAATGCTGAAAGAGGACAACAAGACGCTCAATGAACTAGTTGTTATCGGTTATGGTACACAAAGAAAGGCGGACTTGACGGGTTCTGTGGCAAATGTAGATGCAAGCAAACTCAACACACAGAGTAATGCTACTATCGGGCAGGCTCTGCAAGGAAAGATTGCCGGTGTCGATATCGTTTCTCAGGGCGGTTATCCAGGCAGTGGCACGCGTGTCATGGTACGTGGTATTGGTACGCTCAACAATGCCACACCTCTTTATATAGTAGACGGCATGTACATGTCAAGCATCGATCAGATCAATCCTTCCGATATAGAAAGCATTGATGTGTTGAAGGATGCTTCCTCATCGGCTATCTACGGTTCCAGAGCTGCTAACGGTGTCGTTATCGTTACCACAAAGAGTGGCTCTAACACGGATGGTGTTCCTAACATTAATGCCACGGCAAGCATTGGCGTGAATGCCCCATCAAAATATCTCGATCTCCTCAATGCATCGCAATGGGCGCAGGTAACTACCGAGAGCCGTGCTGCTGCAGGTTTGGCACCGCTCGTTATGGCTCAGAACCTTGAACAGCGGGAAGACAACGACTGGCAGGACATTATGCTTTCCCCGGCTCTCATGCAGAACTACAATCTCTCGGTTTCCGGTGGTGGTAAATACTCTAAGTACTACAATAGCTTTGGTTATACCAATCAGGATGGTACGATGAAGAACACCAATTTCAAGCGTTATACCATGCAGAGTAAGCTTGATTTTGAAAAGGGTATTTTCAATCTGGGTACCAATGTTATCTTGTCCTATGACGAGAACAAGCCTATGCTTAGCGACATCAGAGGTGGAATGATTGGCCAGAGCCTTCTTTCGGTACCAACCCTTTCACGATATGATAATACGAAAGTAGGAGGATACGGTGCTACGGAGGGGGATGTCCTCAATTTGCGCAACCCGTTGGGTATGGCAGACAACAATCTGATACGCAATCGTGAGAACAATACGAAGATATACGCCAATGTCTATGTGAGCGTAGAGCCAATCAAAGGATTAAAATACAAGTTCAGTTTCACTCCTGACTTCCAGTTCTATCGTTATAATACTTTCACGGGCCTCTTCGACTTTGGAGGTGATAAGAATACCATTACCACCAACTCAGAGTCGCAGACACGTACGCGCAACCTCTTGCTGGAAAATCTGCTGACCTTCGACCGTACCTTTGGCAAGCATAAGGTGTCAGCGTTGGCAGGCTTCTCTTTCCAAGACAACCGTTATCGCTACTTACTTGGCTCCGGTCAGAATCTCCCCGAAGGGTTAAGAGAGCTTGATGCTGCAACAAGTGGACTTACATCAAGCGGCAACAGCTGGCACTCTACGCTGACATCCATCCTCGGTCGTGTCTTCTATTCTTATGATAACCGTTATCTGATTCAGGCTACCATCCGTAGAGATGGCTCCTCGAAGTTCGGACCTGGTCACCATTGGGGAAACTTTCCCTCAGTGTCAGCAGGCTGGAACATAGGAGAGGAGAGCTTTGTGAAGAAGAATGTGAACTGGATTGATCAATTGAAACTGCGTCTCGGCTATGGTGAACTCGGTAACCAGGAGATCAGCAACTACATGTATTCCGCAGTTGTCAGTTCCGGAATCAATTATCCCAATGTAGGCAATGGTGTTTATACAGGTGCATTCCCCAAGAACTTCGCCAATCCTGACATTAAGTGGGAATCGACATCTATGACCAATGTGGGTATTGACTTCATGGCTTTAAGCAGCAGACTGAGCCTCACTTTGGACTACTATGTAAAGAACACCAAGGATATCCTCCTTCAAGTGCCAATACCTCTCTCGACCGGTTCAGCCTCCAACCCTGTGAGAAATGCAGGAAAGATACGTAACAGAGGTTTTGAATTCAACATCGGATGGAACGACCAAATAGGAAATGACTGGAATTATAGCGCAAGCTTCAATGGGTCTTTCAATAAGAACAAGGTAATCAACATGGGTACAGACAGTCAGTTTATCACTGGTGGAACGGTACATGGTGGCACTTGGACAACGAAGACCATAGCAGGCTATCCTATCGCAGGATTTTGGCTGATTCCTACTGACGGATATTTCAACAGTAAAGAGGAGGTTCAGGCTTACAACAAGGATGGAAAGCTCATTCAGCCCAGTGCTGAGCCTGGCGACATACGTTTCAAGGATGTTAATGGTGATGGCACCATCAATGACGATGACCGTGTCTATTGCGGTAGTCCGTTCCCAGACTTCACTTACGCCTTCAATGGAAGCGTCAGCTATAAGAGTTTTGACCTGAGTTTTACCCTCCAGGGTGTCGTGGGCAATAAGATCTACAACGCCACACGCCAGGAACTTGAGAACGTGACATACGGCAGCAACTACTTGGCAACCGTATTGGATCACTGGACCGAGCAGAACCACAATGCCTCAATACCGCGTCTTGTATGGAATGATCCTAACCGCAATGCCCGCACAGAGAGCACACGCTTCTTGGAAAGCGGTACCTACTTGCGCCTCCGCTCCGTGCAACTGGGCTATAATCTTCCCAAGAACTTCCTTGGCTTCTTCAAGACTGTTCGCGCATATATCGAGTTGGACAATCTGTTCACGATTACTCCTTATAGCGGCTACAGCCCGGATGTCAATGCCAGCAGCGTTTATCAGCGTGGATTTGATGAGTTCATCTATCCCAACAACCGTACCTATATGGCCGGAATCAATCTCACATTCTAAACCTTTTATTATTCAACAGCTATGAAAAGACTTCATGTCTATATACTTAGTGCAATATTGGGCACCGTCATGGTCAGTACCTCCTGTAGTGACCAGCTTGACCAGGTCAACCCCAACGCACAAACAGAAAGCACGTTCTGGAGGAGCCAGTCAGATTTCAACAAGGCTCTTGTGGCTTGCTATTCCCCGCTCAAAGAGGGTATTAATGGTGGTTACTATGGTACTCGTGGTGTGATGATGCGCATAGCCAGAGCTGATGAGGTGGAGTTCCGAAACGACATCAGTGATATCTTCTCGGCTTGCTACTTTACCAACTCCAACGGCAATGCTGTAGCCCAATCCATATTCTATCAGTTCTATAGTGGCATCTTCAGATGCAACAGCGTGCTGCAGCACATAGATGATGCGGGCCAGGGGTTGCTCAGTGATGATTTTGCGAAAGAGGCCCGTGGCGAAGCCTCGTTTCTCCGAGCACTGTATCTTTTCAACTTGGGCAAGGAGTTCAAGGATGCTCCCTTGCGTCTGAAGGCTTCTGAAAGCTCTGCAGACTTCCAGTTGGCAAAGTCTTCACAGAAAGAGATATGGGACCAGGCGATCTCAGACTTGGAAATAGCGGCATCCTGTCTACCGGTCAAGGCGGTTGCTCTTGGCAAACCATCCAAAGGTGCTGCCTATGCGCTTATGGGGAAAATCTATCTCTATGAAAAGGAGTATGACAAAGCTATCGGTGTGCTGGAGCCACTGACCAAAGCTCCGTACAGTTATTCACTCTGTCAGGATTTCCGTTGGAATATTGATGAGGCTCATGAATTCAACAGCGAGAGCATCTTTGAGGCACCGATGGAGGACGTCGGTGGAACGAATGTGTGGAGTAACGGTGAGACCAACAACACCAGTCAGACTACATCCAGAGCCATGGAATACGCAGCTTCAGTCGTAGGCGGATGGTTTGAGGCTCAGCCAACAAAGCAAATCATGGACATCATGACGCAGGAGAAGGACAAGAATGGCAACTATGACTACCGGGCGCGTGTGTCTGTGGCTTGGGATTATGATGGATGTATGTACTACAAAGAGCCGTTCCGCCAGAAATTTCCACAGAGCCAATGGGGTACCTATTGGATTCTTCGCTATGAGAACTGGGACAAAGATGTCAATGAGGATGCATCATGTAAATCGACGATCAATGAGCGTGTATTGCGTTACGATGGCGTGATTCTAAATTTGGCAGAATGCTATCTCTTTAGCACAGCGCACAAGGATTTGCAGAAAGCAGTTTCGTATATCAACATGATTCGTGAGCGCGCCAATCTTAACGACTATAGTGGCAGCATGACTGAGGCTGATATCTTCCGTGATTTGGAGCATCAGCGCGCCATTGAATTCTTTGTTGATGGAGAACGCTTCTACGATCTTCGTCGCTGGGGATTGCTCGATGAGCGTATCAAGACCTGCAACGCGGTAAGATACAAGCAGCTGGAGACGGGTAAGGTGGATAACACCAATAAGTATTATTATCTGCCTATCCCGTCGGCAGAGCTTGAGACCAACCAACTCTGTACACCAAGCGAGGGTTGGTAAACGGTTCCTTGTATTTCTGTTTGCAAAGATTTTGTAAGACATAGCTTCTTGACATTTAAGCTCTAAATGGTCTTTGCTCACTAAATTAATTGACAAGGTTCTGTCGTTCTGAACTTCCAATTTAGAGAGCGGAAATGAGATGAAAACCGCAAAAAGAAGGAGCTCACTATCAAAAAGGTCCTTTGATCGTATCAAAGGACCTTTTTGATCTCCTCATCTCGGTAGTTTCATCGTGTCAAATAGGCGTGATGACAACACTTTATCTTCACTCAGTTTTTCTCCGTTTTCATCTTTTGGATATATTCCGAGGGTATCATGCCGTAGGCATCCTTGAAGCAGCGCCGAAAGTAGGAAGGACTGCTCATGCCCACCATGAAGCTGACCTCGCTGATGGAGTAGCGGCCCGTGAGGAGCAGATGCTCGGCGTATTGCATCTTGTACTTGCGGATGTACTCATTGGTAGAGATGCCTGTGAGCGTCTTCATCTTGCGATAGAGCGTGCTGACACTGACGTGCAACTCCTCTGCCAGATAGCTGACATCGACATCCCCCGAGATACGCTCCTCGATGAGATGGTCAAGTTGATGGAAGAACTGCCGGTCGATATCCTGCAACGAAGCCTGCAGTTGTTTGCGCTTCACGCTGAAGTCTGGCTCAGCGTGATCGATGCTGTCGTTGAGCTGTTGCCGCTGTCTGAGCAGGTTGTCAACGCGCGCACGGAGCAGTCTGGCCGTGAAAGGCTTGGTGAGATAAGAGTCTGCTCCGGCATTGTAGCCCTCGGTCTTGTCGGCATCGGTGTCCTTTGCGGTCAGCAGGATGACGGGGATGTGGGAGGTGCGCACATCGCTTTTGAGTTTCCGGCACAGCGCGTTGCCGTCCATCTTGGGCATCATAATGTCGCTGATGATGATGTCGGGGGCTGTCTCTTGGGCAATCTTCCATCCCTCTTCGCCGTCTTTGGCCTGTCTGACGTCGAAAGAACCTGAGAATGCCGAGGCAATGAACTCTCTGATGCCTTGGTCATCCTCAACGACAAGGAGGAGAAGCCTCTCTCTAGCTTCCCCCGAGAGGGGGAGAACTGCTTGCCCGGAGCCTTCGGAAGTATGCGGGTTTATTATGGCTTCGGTAGACCCTCCATTTTCTTTTAGCAACGTGTTTGAGGCTAACTTTTCTGAGTCTTCCCCACAGATGACGACTCTAAACACACTTCCTCTTCCCGGCTCACTGTCTACGGTGATCGTGCCGTGATGCAAGTCTACGAGATTCTTCACCAGTGCCAGTCCTATGCCAGTACCTGATGCCTGATGTGGACCTCGCTCCTGATAGAAACGGTCGAAGATATGTGGTAAGGCTTCTGGCGAGATGCCACGGCCGGTGTCTGTTACCGTCAAAACAGCCTGGCACTGTCCTTTGCGTTCCTCGCCGCTAACCTCTATGGTGATCTGCCCCTTTTCTGTGTATTTGACTGCGTTGGAGATGAGATTGTCCAAGATGATTGTCACCACATTCTTGTCGAAGCTCATCATGATTTCCGGCTGTGCTGCCTTCATGACGATGACGACATTGGGATTGTGGTTCAGTTCCTCATATTTCAGACTGACATCGCGGACACAGTCCACCAGATTGCCGTATTGTGTTTGCAACTTTTTGTTCGCCGTCTCTGTCTTTCGGAATTCCAATAGTTTGTCGATGAGTTCCTTGAGTCTTTGCGCACTTTGGAAGACCACAGCCAGCGTGTGCTTGGCGTCACGAGGTATGTCGGAATAGTGAGCCATGTCGTCCAGCGGGCCGAGGATGAGCGTCAGCGGCGTACGCAGTTCGTGAGCGATGTTGGTGAAGAACTGCAGTCGTTCCTCCGTGATCTTTTGTTGCAGATGGTGCTCACGCTTCTCTGAGTTGTAGAGATATTCGAGGCGAACTTTACGCAGATAGAGCCGTATGGCGGCGATGACAACAGCTAAGGCCATAAGCGCATAGAGCGTCTTTGCCCACCAAGAGAGCCAGAAGGGTGGCTGCATGGTGAGCTCCATCACCGTCGGATCCGACCATTGCTGATTGCGCAGGCGACAGCGCACAAGAAGTTTGTAGTGCCCGTAAGGCAGGTCATGGAGCGTAACCTCACTATCGTCGAGTAGGGCCCACTGGCTGTGCAGGCCTTCCAGCCGGTAAGCATATTCCACCGTGCGTGCCAAGGCATGGTCCTGAATGCTGAAAAGTATGGTGAAGGTAGTGTGGTGGTAATCGATGGTGATCTGTCTCTTGCCGATAACGCTTACTATGCTATCTTGGCCGACAGCACTTGCTGTTGGCAGTGACAGACCTGTGATGAAAACCTTTGGTGGTTGTCGCTTCTTCAATACTTCATTGGGAATGAAGGAGACGATGCCGTCGGTACTGCCGAAAAACAGTCTGCCATCGGCACGCACGCAGACACTGCCGTCATTGAAGTTGCCTTTCGGCAAGTTGTCGCGCCACGTATAGTTGATAAAAGTCCTGGCATTGCGTCGCAGACAGCTGATGCCTTTGTTGGTGCTCACCCATAGGTTGCCTTCACGGTCCATCACCGAAGCGCGTGCGTGGCTGCTCTCCATGCTGTCGGCCATACCATAGACGTGGATGAGCTGTCTCTTGTCCGAAGACATGCACACCAGTCCCTGGTTGGTGGCAATCCAGATGTGCCCACGATGGCCGCTTTGTATGTGGTGGATATCACTGGACGGAAAGCCGTTGGTGTTGTTCATTTCGTGCAGGATGCGCATGGAGGGAGAGCAGATCAGAAGGCCATTGCCAAAAGTGCCCAGCCACACATAGCCTTTGTCATCGACATAGACCGCTCTGAGCAGATAGCTCTTGACGGGCCAGTGAACCTCCACGCGCGTGGTTCCCTTCGCTGTGCGATACAGACCTGACGACGTGGCGATCCACATCCGCTGTTCCTTGTCCTCAAAGAAGCAACGCACATCAGCGTGTGCCGGAAGTCCTTCTATGGAGTGGATGGAACCATTTGCCTCCCGCAACCGTCCCCCGTCGGTGTAGGAACCCGTCCATAATCGGCCTTGATGGTCGCGGTAGATGGTCTGTACGCAGCTTCCCATCGTCGTGGGCATGTCAGTGACGCGCTGTCCCTCGGCATTGAAAACGTTGATACCACTGCCATCAGTTCCTGCCCACAGGGTGCCGTCGGGCGCGAGGGATAGTCCGAATACGTTCTTGTTGGTCAGTTGTCCCGTCTGCGGAAAGGGAGAGTAGGTCAGATGTGTGAAAACAGGCAACTCTTGCGTGATCATGTCCATGCCTGAGCCATAGAGTCCTACCCACACATTGCCAAAGGCGTCGGGACAGAGACAGCGGATGCCGTTGCCGGAGAGTTGTGATGAGGAGGCTCCTTCTGTGATGGTTCCGATGACCATTGAGGCAGGAAGTGCGTTTGTTGTTGGCATGAGCAAGTTGCCAGCGCTGTTGCCGGCGATGCGTGAGATGTCAAGGATGACAATACCCTGCAGCTCTGTCGCGACCCAAAGGCGGTTGTCGCCCAGTTCACGGATGTCCATGATGTTGCCGCCGAATTGTGGAACGCCTTGGAAGTGCAGGAATTCCTGTCGGATGGGATCAAAGAGGTCGAGTCCGTTATTGGTGCCCACCCAAAGATGCCCCATGCGGTCGCGGAAGAGGCAACGTACCTCGTTGCCACTGATCGACGACGGCACATCATCGTGATGGCTATAGTTGGTGACGCGCATCGTGTGAGTGTCGATGACCGACAGGCCGTTGCTGACATGTCCAACATAGAGAAAGCCGTGTCCGCCGTCGAGGGCGCACCATGCCTGGTCGCTCGGCAATGTGGGCAGCGTGCGTCGGCAGTAGTGGGTGAATTGCCCGGTATGCGGATTGAAGTGATCGACACCAGCCCAGTAGGTGCTCACCCACAGACCGCCGTCACTGGCAGGCGACAATCCTGTCAGGTCGTTGGAGCCGATGCTGTGGTCGTCCTTGGGCCGATGGGTATAGTGGCGAATGGAGTAGTTGGCATAGTCGACGGCGTTGAGTCCATTGCGTTGTGTGGCGACCCACATGACGGGACGGCGTGTATCGTCGAGCAGAGCACTCAGCGCATTGCTGCCAAGCGCGTCGCCGCGGAAGCCGGGAGAGAGATATTGATAATAGGTATAGAAATGCGAGCCGTCGAAGCGGTTGAGACCCTCCTCGGTTGCAATCCACAGATAGCCCCACTTGTCGCGTTCGATGGCGACACAGTAGTTGCTCGACAGACCCATGTCGATGCCCAAAGGTTTGACAGCATAGCCTTGAGAAGATGTAATGATTGCTGCGTGCGTTGGTGTCGTCATCAAGGCAAAGCAGGTGAACATCAAGAGTCCAAGGAGATGCTTAGTGATCTTACTCATACTTTGCAAAGATAAGATTTTTTTTGCAATATATGGTGTTTGCTGACTGAAATATAGTGCTTTGCACGATTTGTACCTATTGAAAGCACGATTATTGCACCTCCTGTTTAGCCTTTGTTTACTAACTTTGCAAGCGAAATCAGATCGCCTTAGTCTTCAATATTAGTAGTTCTTTTCAGGTGTATGAGATTGCCTCAGGGTCACAGTGAGTAATCATCATAGATACAATAAACATAACATAAACAATCAACTTACTAATGCGTACTTATATGAATAAGAACAAAAACTTTTTCCGGCCATTACTGGCGGGATTGTTCGGATTGCTTGCTACCGTGTCTATGACATCGTGCAGCAGTGACGACGACTATCCTGCTGTTGATGACCAGGCTCCCGTAATCCAGTTGACGACGGATCACATTCAAACCGAACCCGGACGACAGTTCACCATTGAAGGCATCGCCAAGGATGCTGACGGACTGAAGAGCATCACCCTGGAAAACGAAGGGATGAACCTCGACAAGACCATCGACTTCCTGACTTATTATCCCGACACGCTGCTCCATGAGTACAATCTGAGCTACCACTACACTGCCGGCTCAGAATGGAAAGACGGAGATCAGTTTCCCGTAAAGGTGACGGTAGAGGATGTGCGCGGACACCAGACCGAGGCGACAGTACTTGTCACCCCCGACGGTGACTTCACAGCACCGACGTTCACACAGGCTCCTTCCAAGGAACTCACCGTGCTCTTGCAGAATCCTAAGCTCAGCCTCACCACAGCTGTTGCTGACAACAAGAATCTGAGCTACATCGTAGTGAGCATTCCTGACCTCAATGTATATGACAGCCTTAGCATCAGTGGCACGTCCTATATATATAATAAGGTGTTCGATATGCCACAGAGAGAGGCTACCTACACGATGACGGTAAAGGTAGGAGACAAGTTCAACAACACGGCGACCACGACAAGCACCATCAAGGTGAGCGATCTGCCCGACTTCGATAAGATGTATCTGGCTGATGTCAATGACGCTGCCGATCTGACCAGCGACGTCTATGGCGTGCCCATGCTCATTGATCACACAGGTAAATATCAGTATCGTGCTCTCTACTACAACCAGAAGGCAGGTACCGGCGTGCGCTTCATCCCTCAGAAGACCGACTTCCAGCCGATCTGCTTCGGTGTGGATCCTACGACAGGACTGCTGACCAGCAACCCCAATATCGGACAACCCATCAAGCTGAGCAAGGTTGGATACTACGAGATCGACTTCAACACGGTCACTGGAGAATACGATGTGAAGAGTTACACTCCGACGACTGCATCGCTGGGAGTCCTCGATGGTTCACAGAAAATCGACTTCAAGGACGGCAGTGGCGCACAGGCTTACGAGATTGTGTTGGCAGGAAGTGGACTGCCCGGTACGCCGAGCTGGACAACGAACCCCAACAACAATGCGTTTGTGCTCTACCAGGACAAGAACAATCCTTACCGTCTCTATCGCGAGATGACACTCACCAAAGGCACGGAGATCGAGTTTACGATCAGTGTCGCTCACATCTGGGGATGGTGGCCTGAGCCTTTCTGGCGCTTCGACGGTAGCGATGAGAACGAGGCTAACAAGTCCAACGGCGGTGACAATATGAAAAAGATGACTGTGCCCGCTGACGGCAAGTATCTCTTCGAGTTTGACTATGCCCTGTTGCGGAGCCGCATCATTCCAGTGAAATAACAGAACCTGAACAATAGTATAACCAATCAACAGACAAATGAAAAAATATTTGTTATCCCTTTTTCTGTCCGTCTTCGCCCTGTGCCTGCAGGCGCAGACGATGAAGATCACGGGTACAGTGACCTCTGCCGATGACCACGAGCCCTTGATGGGTGCGTATATCAAGGTTGCCGGCACCACCAACGGCACTGTCACCGATATGGATGGAAAGTATAGTATCAACGCCGACAAGAATGCCACACTGGAATTTTCCATGATGGGATTCTCGACGCAGAAGATCGCTGTCGCCGGACGCGCTGCTATCAACGTTGTGATGAAGGACAATGCCTCTGACCTCAACGAGGTGGTGGTCATCGGTTATGGTGTCGCCAAGAAAGGCGATCTGACCAGTTCTATTTCCGCCATCAAAGGTGATGAGCTCAACAAACTCACTACTGGCAACGTCATGGACGCCTTGCAGGGCCAAGTCAATGGCGTGCAGGTGACCAATGGGGGCGCACCGGGCTCTACCCCGCGTGTCATCATCCGAGGCATCAGCACCATCAACGGTTCTGACCCGCTCTATGTCGTAGATGGTATGCCGGTAGGAAATAACATCAACTTCCTCAATCAAAACGACATCGAGAGCATGCAGGTCCTCAAGGATGCTTCCGCTGAAGCTATCTACGGTACTCGTGGCTCCAATGGTGTCATCCTCATCACCACCAAGAAGGGCCGTAAGGGTGCCATGAAGTTCGAGGCTTCTGTCTCCGAGGGCTTCCAGACTCTTAGCAAGCCCGACGTTGCCAAGGCTTCGGAATATGAGAAAGTGTATAAGATGCGCTACGCCAATGACGGCAGCACCGGAGCTTATAAGGGTACGGAGAACATCACTGACGCTCAGGGTACGGACTGGTGGGACCAGTGTATCCGCGACATTGCACTGCAGCAGAACTACAATATCGGATTCTCAGGTGGTACCGACAAGCTGCTCTACTCTGCAAGCATCGGTTACTTCCGTCAGAACTCACAGTACAAGGTCGGCGACTGGCAGAAGCTCACCGCACGCTTCTCCATGGAGTATAACTTCAACAAGATCGTCAAGGCCGGTATCGACTTCACACCAAAATATGAGAACTGGAGTGACACGCCAAGTCTGATGGGTGCCATCATGGCTATGGATCCTACAACACCCGTCATGCGCGACAAGAGCGAGTGGACATCCAACCCCTACAGCAACTACGCACGCTCAAACAACAACCAGGAGTGGAACCCTGTGGCTTCGATGTATCGTCTCGACAAGCATTCCGACGAATATGGCTTGCTGGCTACTCCTTTTATCAGCATCAGCCCTATCAGCGGACTGACGTTCCGCACACAGTTTGGCATCAATGCACGCTTCCGCCTCTCGGACAGCTACACACCGGACTTCCATATCGACAACCTCGAACAAAGTGAGAAGAGCAATGCCTCACGCACTATGCAGAACTGGGTCGACTGGAACTGGACCAACACGCTGACATATATGAAGAGCTTCGACAAGCGCCACAACCTCAACGTCATGGCTGGTTACACCATGGAGCGCTTCCAGGACTACTGGCTCAGCGGCAGCCGCGACAACATCCCTTCCAACGTGGAGGACATGCGCTACGTCAGTGCCGGTACTGAGAACATGCAGGCTTCGGGCACCAACACCTACAGCTCGCTGATCTCTTATCTCGGTCGTGTGATGTATAACTACGATGAGCGCTATTACCTCACTGCCAGCGTGCGTGTCGACGGCTCCTCTAAGTTCCCCAAAGGCAACAAGTACGCTACTTTCCCTGCCGTCAGCGCTGCATGGCGCATCTCCGGCGAGTCGTTTATGAAGCACCAGCATGTCTTCGACGATTTGAAGTTGAGACTCGGCTGGGGTAAGGTAGGTAACCAGAACATCGACAACTCGGCTTATATCAGCTCCATCTCTACCACACGCTATACTTTCGGTGCTACACCTGCCACTATTGTAGGTTCTACGATCGGATCTATTGGCAACACAAACGTGAAGTGGGAAACGGTCGAGGACTACAACATCGGACTCGATATGGCCTTCCTGGCCAATCGTCTACGCGTCACCGCTGACTGGTACACCAAAAAGAGCCACGACATGCTCATGCAGAAAGAGAACCTGCTCATCCTTGGCTATCCGATGTGGAATGGACAGATGTGGGAGAATATTGGCAGTATGAAGGCTACCGGATGGGAACTTGGCATCGATTGGAACGACCATGTGGGCGGTTTGCAGTATGGCGTCGGAGTGAACTTGAGCTCAGTACGCAACAAAGCTGTCAACCTCAATGGCAACTATCTCTACACGGGCAATCACAATGGCGACTATATCATCCGCAACGAAGAAGGCCGTCTGATCAGCCAGTTCTACGGTTATGTCGTTGACGGTATCTTCCAGAATCAGACCGAGGTGACATCCTACACCGACGAGCACGGAAACGCTATGCAGCCAAATGCTCAGCCCGGCGACTTTCGCTATAAGGATCTCAACCATGACGGCGTCATCGACGAGAAGGATAAGACCTATATCGGCAATCCTTTCCCCGACCTGATGCTGGGTCTGAACCTCAACGCCCAGTATAAGGGCTTCGACTTCAGAGCTCAGTTCTATGGCACCTTCGGTAACGACATCTACAACCTCAACCGTGAGCGTTACTTCGGCCAGGACGGACAGAATGTCTATACCGGTACACTTGAGAAGGCTTGGCACGGAGAGGGTACTTCCACAGAGTATCCACGTCTGACAGTTGCCGATCCGAACTCTAACTACACGCGTCCTTCAACCTACTTCGTAGAGGACGGCAGCTACTTCCGCTGCAAGTTGCTGCAACTGGGCTACACCCTGCCCAAGAAACTTCTTGGCACCTGCACGTTGCGCTTCTCGCTTTCTGCCCAGAACCTCTTCACGATCATGGGCTACAGCGGCATGGATCCGGAAACAGCCGCTATGGGTGGTGCCACACAAGCTGGTATCGACTGGACCGGTTATCCTAACCCACGTACCTTCCTCGTGGGTGTGAACATGAACTTTTAACGATTATCATCAACAACTATGAAACAATATATTTTAGGTCTGACCATGGTGGCCGCACTGACGTTCACTGTCAGTGGCTGCTCCGATTTCCTCGAAGAGCCTATCCGTGGTCAGCAGGACATGGAAAACTATTTCTCTACGGAGGATGAATGTGCCAAGCAGGTGTCGGGCTGCTATCAGAGTGTGGCCTACGATGACTGGTGGCAGATATACAAGTTCTACGTTGCAGGTGATATGTGCACCGATGACGAATGGATGGGTAACACAACCCAGGATCCGGGTGATTATCTTCACTTGGCTCACTACACGGGTAACACCATCAGCGCCGGCAACAGCTGTCAGAACTTCTGGCAGTATCGCTACAAAGGCATTCTCCAGTGCAACATCGCCATCAACCGCATCCTCGGCGTGAAGTTCAACGACGAGTCACTCCAGAAGCGCTATATTGCTGAGGCAAAGTTCCTGCGCGCCTTTGAATACTTCGATTTGGTGAAGAACTTCGGCGGTGTGCCCTTGGTGCTCGACTTGAAGATGCCGTCGGAGGTGGCCGGCATAGAGCGGGCAAGCAAAGAGGAGACCTATGCACAGATCGAAAAAGATCTGCTCGAAGCTATTCCCGACCTGCCCGTGCGCAGCGCCTACAACAGCAAAGACCTTGGACGCGTCACGAAGGGCGCTGCTCAGGGACTGCTCGGAAAGGTATATCTCTATCAGGAGAAATACAAAGAGGCTGAGGTGCAGCTCAAGGCTGTTATCGACAGCAAGGAATATCAGCTGCTCGACAACTTTGGAGATGTGTGGAGCATGGACCACAACAACAGCAAGGAGAGCCTCTTTGAGGTTCAGACCAACAGCGACATCAGCTATAGTCTGGGTGAGCGCATCTCTGTGGTTGTCGGCTCTCGCGACGACTCCGGCTGGTCGTGGGGATTGCCGACAAGCAATCTGGAGAAAGCGTTTGAGGATGCCGGTGACTCTGTGCGTCTGAAGTGGACCATCCTGCACGACGGTCAGACCAGCGTACCTAACGATCCTACGTGGACAAAGGACAATCCTTATGTCATTTCGCCGAGTAAGCATAAGAGCGCACGATGCAACATGAAGCTCTATATCCCTGTTGCCAAGCGTCCGTCGCCATACGATGCTCCGCATATTCCGCTGAACTATCGTCTGCTGCGCTATGCCGACGTGCTGCTGATGTATGCTGAAGTGGAGAACGCATTGGGCAAAGATGCTGAGGCCTGCACAGCCCTCAACGAGGTGAGAGCCCGCGTGAAGCTCACTCCCGTGACAGTCTCTGGTAAGGAATTGCGCAATGCCATCCGCCTGGAGCGCCGTCTGGAGTTGGCTCTTGAGGACAACCGTCTCTATGACCTGCGCCGGTGGAAAGATGACAACGGCAAGCCCGCTATCGACAATATCATGGGTCCCAACGGTTCGTTTGTACACTACAATCTCTATGAGAGTACTGATAAGTATGAGAAGGAAAACAAGGGTGAGAGCAGCGACAAAGGCATCACGTTTAAAGAGGGACGTGATGAGCTCTTCCCAATCCCTAACTCTGAGATTATCATGTCCAACGGATCCATTAAGCAGAATCCATTATACTAAATTATAGGTTTCGAAGGTTCTTTAGGTTCTGGAGGTTTTGATGGTTTTAAAGGTTTTATCGTTGGTATAGAACTTTTGAACCTCCGAAACCTTTGGAACCTAAGAATCTTTAAATACTGGATGTTTTTCCTGTTTTACACTCCTTTAATTTTATTTCGTATGAAACAAATACTTATCTCCATCTTTGCTTTGTCTACTGTCTTATCTGCCTCGGCACAGTCGACTTATACAATAGGATTCAATCCTTCGGAACACTACCAGACCATCATGGACTTCGGTGCTTCGGACTGCTGGACTGCCGATTTCGTGGGACGATACTTCTCCTCTGCTGAGAAGGAGAAGGCTGCGCGCCTGCTTTTCTCGCAAAAGATGGACAGCAACGGCAATCCCGAAGGCATCGGACTCTCGGTGTGGAGAGTGAACTTAGGCGCTGGCAGCAGTGAGCAAGGCGACGGATCGAATATCAAGAATGTTACTCGGCGGGCAGACTGCTACCTTAAAGCCGATGGCAGCTATGATTGGAATCGTTGCGCCGGACAACGGTGGTTCATGGAACAAGCAAAAAGCTATGGCGTGGATCATTTCCTTCTTTTCGCCAACTCTGCACCTATTTATTATACGGCAAACGGGCTGGCCAACAACAAAGACGGAGCAACGGGAGCCAACCTGAAAGAAGACTGCTACGACGATTACGCAAACTATATAGCCACAACAGCCAAACATTTCACCGATTTGGGTTACCCTGTCACCTATGTCGACCCTGTTAACGAGCCGGCTTTTGACTGGCGCGATGGTCAGGAGGGCTCTCCTTGGCAGAATGCTGAGATAAGTCGTCTCGCACGTGAATTGGATCAAGCACTTGATAAGCAGCAATTGTCGGGTACGTCTATCGTCTTGCCCGAGGCCAGCTCTTGGGATCGTGTCTATCAGCATTGTACTGACTATGGTGGCAGAGCCTCTGATCAAATCGAGGCTTTCTGGAATCCTGCAAACAAAGAAACATATATTGGTGGACTCAGCCATGTGGAGAAGGCAGTGGCAGGACACGACTATTGGACTTTCGGCAGCGACGCTGCATTAGTGAATACACGAAAGAAGGTGGCCCAGAAAGCTGCGCAATATGGATTGAAAGTCATGCAGACCGAGTGGAGTATGCTTGACAAAGAGCCTGGTACAGACACTGGTTTCCCTGGTTCTTACGATGAGGCGAGCGAGATGGATATCGCTTTGTTCATGGGAAAACTCATCTATATAGGACTCACCGAAGGCAACATGTCGTCGTGGTCGTACTGGACAGCAATGGATCAGTCGCAATGGAGTCAAAAGAATCGCTTCCATCTGCTGCGTCTCAACGCCACGGGAGATACAGGCTATGAGAGTTATGGTGACATCACAAAAGGTGGCACGGTAACAGTAAATCCCAATCTGTGGGTACTTGGCAACTACAGTCGCTTTGTACGTCCCGGTTATCAGCGCATAGCTATGACGGGCACATCGGTTGACGATATCGACGGATTGATGGCAACAGCCTTTGTCTCACCTGATGGCAAACGCGTTGTGGCTGTCTTTGTCAATAATGGAGAGTTTGCGAAAGGAGTCAGATTTAATACTTCCGCAACGGCTATTCATAAATATGTGACCGACGCTACGCATTCGCTGAGCCTTGATGCTACATTGAGCACAACGCCCAATGCCGACACACGCGTCCTCATTCCGGCCCGCTCCGTGGTAACCTTCACTTTCGACGGTGACTTTGCTACAGGCATTCAGGGCATACAAACTGATACCAAGAAGGCAAATGCCATTTTCTCTTTGACAGGAGTTAAGGTCGCTGACGATGCTTCTCAGCTGTATTCATTGCCGAAGGGTATCTATGTCGTTGGTGGAAAGAAAATCGTTAATCATTGAAAAAGAATCAACTATCCGCATCATATATTCTATACTGCTATGAACTATCATCGTTTTCTCTTCCTGGCACTATTGTTGTTGGCGGCAGTGTTAATCCGTGCCCAACGGATCTATCGGATCAATGCAGACCAACCGCGTCAGCAGATTCTGCACTTTGGGGCATCAGACGCATGGAGTATGAAGTATGTCGGGCTATGGCCGGAGCAACAACAAAGGCAGATCGCTGACTGGCTGTTCAACACGGACAACGATGCGCAAGGTCAGCCGCGCGGCATCGGACTTTCGCTGTGGCGCTTTAACCTTGGCGCCGGCAGTGAGGAGCAGGGCGACAGCTCGTATATCCAGCAAGCTACGCGGACAGAATGCTTCCTGAATGCTGACGGCAGCTATGACTGGAGCAAACAGCAGGGACAGCGCAACTTCCTGAAATTGGCCAAGGAGCGTGGTGTCGGTCATTTCTTGGCTTTCATGAACTCTATGCCGGTCTTCTTCACACAGAATGGGCTCGCTACCAACACGGGACGTGGAGGAACGATCAACCTAAGGCCGGACTGCTATGACTGTGCCGCAAGATTCATCGCGACGAGCTTGAAAGGACTGGAAAAGCACGACGGTATCCATTTCGACTATGTCAGTCCGGTCAATGAAACAGACGGACACTGGAACTGGCTGGGACCGAAACAAGAGGGATCACCGGCTACCAACCGGGAAGTAGCAAAGTTGGTGAGGGCTATATCGAAAGCATTTAAGAAGCAAAAGGTCAATACGCAGATAACAATCAATGAGAGTTCTGATCTGCGTTGCCTCTTAGGTACACATGAGACTGGCTGGCAACGCGGCTACGAAATTTCCAACTTCTTCTGTAAGGACAGCGCGCAGACCTATTTAGGTGATTGTTCGGGTGTGCCGCACTGTGTTTTGGCTCACAGCTATTGGACCAACACGCCAGTGAAGTATATGCGTCAGGTACGTGAACAGCTCCGGGATACGTTGGCACGTTATGGTCTCCGTTACTGGCAAAGCGAACTTTGCATCATGAGCAATGATGAGGAGATTGGCGGAGGTGGTCATTACGATTTTTCGATGATGACAGCACTCTATGTGGCACGCGTCATCCATCATGATCTTGTCTATGGCGATGCTGAGAGTTGGTCGTGGTGGCGCGCTATGGGAGGCGACTACAAAGATGGCTTGATCCGCGTGCTCAGTGATGACGGGTGGAAGACTGGCAAGGCAATTGACTCAAAGCTGATGTGGACGTTGGGCAATTATAGCCGCTTCATCCGTCCGGGCGCACGCAGGTATGCAATGTCTGTGGCTGATGGAGGACAACTTGTTGCAGATGGAGACACGCAACCCTATGGTGTGATGACTTCTGCTTATCGCAATGTAGACGGCTCGTGGGTGGTAGTTGCCATTAACTATGGAGAAGGCTCTGCTCCGATCGTTCTGCCTCTTCCAGAAAGTAAGCACGCTTGGCTACTCTACCGCACGTCGGACGTGATGGGAGAAAACCTGAAACCGGTGGGAAAGAGCATGGGCAACGCCATGCTTGAGCCGAGATCTGTCACCACGTTTGTCAGCGAGAGGTGAGAAGCACACACCGAGCGAGGGTTGCTGCACAGCAGCAACATACAGAACCAAGCACTCAGAACAACACGGGGCTACTTTGCGATAAAAGGCTCCGCACGCCTTATGCTCAGAACTCTACGGTGACCTTGGCGTTGATGCGGCGGCTGGTCAGGTAGTTGGGTACGGCATACTGCTGGCCGACGACATCGGTGACCCAATAGTAGGAGTTGACGTTGTTGATACCCAAGAGGTTGAGACAGTCGAGGCCAAGCCATACATTCTTCAGCCAATGGCTGCTGTGGTGGTCACTGTTGTCGTAGAGACGGTAGCTCATGCCGATGTCGGCACGCTTGTAGGCCGGAGCACGGAAAGAGGCAGAGGTGAGCTCACGGTGTGGCGTGGAGAAGGGTAGACCGTCGGCGTAGGTCAGCCTCAGGCTCATCTTCCAACGTGTAGTGCCGGGGAAATAGTCGGTGAAAAAGAGATGGGCGGCAAAGCGCTGGTCGGTAGGCAGCGGCAATGAGCGCCCGTCTACGTTCATCTTCGTATTCATCAACGAGAGTGTAATCCACGAGTCAGTGCCGGGAACAAACTCGCCATAGAGTTTCAAGTCCACACCGGCGGCATGACCTGTGGCGGTATGGTCGCCGTAGTAGACCACCTGTACGTTGCTTACCGAGTAAGGGATGAGGTTGTGGAGGAACTTATAGTAAGCCTCGGCCGAGAAGCGGTAAGGACGGTTGTTGACTTTGAAGCGGTAGTCCATGCCACCGATGACGTGGATGGCACGCTGACTTTTCACTTTGTTGTTGAGCGAAGCCACGGTCATACCGTTCACTGTCGACGTGTCACGCAACTCCTTGAAGAACGGAGCCTGATAATAGAGTCCCGTGGCCAGGCGGAAAGTCAGGTCGCGGTTCCACGAGGGCGTGATGCCGAGCGAGACGCGCGGCGAAAGCGTTGACTCCTGGTTAAAGTTCCAATGCGAGAAGCGCACACCATAGTTCAGCGTGTAGAGTGTGCTGGAGTCGTTGCGGTGATAGCGCCAGGTGTCTTGCAGATAAACCTCGGTGCGGTTGGCGTCGAGCTTGTTTTTGGCTCTGAGCGAATAGATCATATACAGATCCTTACCCGTATGCGGAATGCTGTATCCTGCCGAGTCGCGCATCTCATACTCGCGCGAGTTCTCCTCGATATGTTCTTTCTTAAAGGTGATGCCGCCCTCGATGTTGTGTGCGGCGGTCTTGTGGTTGACCATGAGCTTCACGCTGCCCACGCGTGCTTTGAGGTAGTTGCGGGCATGCTGGAAGTAGGTACCCACGCCGAGGTCTTCTGAGGTCTCGGTCTGCGTGAGCCAGTATTGTCCTTGTATGTCGTACTGCTCACGCTCGCTGGTGGTGAATGCCGAGCCGAGGAGCGACACCGAGGTGGAGTCGCCCCAGTGGCGTGTGATGCCCACCGTGCCGAAATAAGTCCGGAAGCGGTCCTTCTCCTGACCGTCGAAATAGACTTTGAACGATTTCACATCTTCGAGCGTGCCGAAGGTAGTCTCGCGGCTCTCGGGCTGGAAAGTATAATGGTTGTCCGAGATGTTGCCGATGATGTCAAAGCTCCACAGCTTGTTGGGCCGCCAGTGGAGGTAGGTCTGGTAGTCGAGGAAGTTTGGTTTGTACTCACCGTTGGTCTCCATCGAGCCGAGGAGATACTTCGTAGTTTTGTAGCGCAGGCCGTTGGTCCACGAGAAGTTCTTGCCGCCGAGTCCCATATAAGCACTGGCCCCGAGCAGCGATGCCGTCATCGTGGCTTCGGTATGCTTGGGCTGACGATATGTGATGTCGAGAGCCGACGACATCTTGTCGCCGTACTTTGCCTCGAAGCCACCGGTGGAGAAGTTGATGCGCTCCACCATGTCGGGATTGATAACCGAGAGTCCTTCCTGCTGTCCGCTACGTACAAGGAAAGGACGGAAGACCTCCACATTATTTATATATACAGAGTTCTCGTCAAAGGCTCCGCCGCGCACATTGTATTGCGACGACAGCTCAGAGTGAGTCGACACACCGGCCTGGCTCTGTACGAGCTCCTCTACAGCGTTGCCTGTTGTCGACGGCGATCCTTTCATGTCTTTGGTGCTGAGCTCCTGCCCTTGTCCCGATTGTATCTTTTGTCCCGTGACATCTACTTGTCCGAGTGTGTTTGCCATGCCGTAGAGCGTCACCTGCAAGGTCTGTGGTCCCTTGGGTTTCCTTAGCACGCGTGTCTTCGTGCGGTAGCCGAGCATAGAGAACTTCACCACCACTGAGTCAGCGGAATGAAGCGTAAGGCTATAGTTGCCATGAGCTGAGGTCACGGTGGCTTTGCCTTGTTGCAGGCACGACACGCTGGCGAACTCCACGGGATTGCCCTCCTCGTCGATGACGCGGCCGTGCAGTGTGAAGCTCTGTGCCATGCCGTCCAGGCCCAGCAACGTGAGTATCATCAAGATGAAAAGTCTTCGTATCATGGTATTATTAACGTAGAAAGGGCGGAAATATTACAGAAAGACGAGTCCTAAATGTTCTTCCGTGGCTTTTCGTTTATTGCGTAGCTTGCCGCATTCAATAAAAAGTAATAAATTCATTCCTTTTTATTTGTCAGTTTGGAATAAAACACTTACTTTTGTAGTATGGATAAGAAGATAAGGGAAATCTACTATTCGGATGAGTATAAAGAATACTTAGATGCTCTTCCCATGAGGGTTAGAGTAAAGTACGATTATGTAGAACAGATAATAGCGACTATAAAGGTTGTCAGTACTAAGTTTGTGAAGAACATAGAGGGGGACAGATTTTTATGAGGCACGTGTTTCAATAGGCAGTAACGAGTATCGTACTGTTATGTTCGCCATAGATGCCATAAGCTTTATAGAATCCAGTAGAGTCATTTTCCTTAATTCTTTCTTGAAGAAAAGTAAGAAGCAGTATAAGCAAGAAGTAGAAATTGCTAATAAGATATTAAGAAAATATATGGAGGAATAGGTATGATAAAGTTAGACGAAAACAAGTTAAATAAGCTTCAGACCTCATCAGCAAGATTAGATAAAGAGTATGGCCCCAAAAGTTCTCCTTCACGTGAAGCTTTTGAAGCTCGTGCTAAATCTTTCTATTATGCTGAAATATTGAAAGAGCAGCGTAAGCAACAGAAGATGACTCAACAACAATTGGCTGATAAGATTGGCAAGAAGCGTGAGTTTATCAGTAATATAGAGCGTGGTAATAGTGATATGCAGCTGTCAACCTTTCTCTTAATTAGTAATGCACTTGGGCTCAGATATTCTTTAGTTGTTGGTTGAATATGATATTATTGATATTTGACAGTTTCAAGGGTTGCATGAGCAGCCAAGAGGCAAACGAGGCGTGCGCCAAAGGATTGAGAGCCCAGCATGACGATGTGGAGATAAAGCAGATCGAGGCCAGCGACGGTGGCGAGGGCTTCCTGAGAGCAATGCGTCCCGATAGGGTGGAGCACTGCCATGTCCACGATGCGATGATGCGGTGGACTGACGCTGACTACGGTATCAAGGACGGAAAGGGCATCATCGAGGTGGCGCAGGCCGTGGGACTCGACAAGATAGAGCCGGAACTGCGCAATCTGCTCGTAGCGACGAGCTACGGCGTCGGCGAGCTGATGGTGCATGCGTGGGAGCAGGGTTGCCGCGAGTTTATCGTGGGACTGGGTGGCTCAGCGACGAGCGACTGCGGACTGGGCATGCTTCGTTGTCTGCGCCATCATGTGCAACAGCGGTTGCATCAGATGTGGTACGACCTCTTCGACACCTCTGTGCTGAAGTCGGTTCGTGTGACGCTTGCTTCCGATGTCGACAATCCGCTCACAGGTCCGCGTGGTGCTGCCCATGTCTTTGCGCCGCAGAAGGGAGCCGATGCCCCGCAAGTGGAACTTCTTGAGCGTCGTGCGGCAACTTTTGCTACGATGGCTGCCAAACATCAGGGTTACGACATGAGCCAAAGACCCGGCGCCGGTGCTGCCGGTGGACTGGGCTATGTCTTCATGCAGTTCATGGATGCTCAGATGGAGAGTGGTGCCGAACTGGTATTGCAAAGCAATCGTTTCGACGACATGCTGCTACATGCCGATCTTGTCATCACGGGCGAGGGCGCTTCCGACGCCCAAACACTCATGGGCAAACTGCCAAGCATCGTCTTGCGTCATGCGCAGAAGGCAGGAGTACCCGTCGTTCTTGCCAGTGGACGCATTGAGGACCGGGACGCATTGCTCGGCGCAGGCTTCTCGCAAGTAGTATGTATCAACGACGAACAACCCGCTGACGAGAATCCGCTCGACAAGGAAGTGGCACAAAGACGGTTGGAGTTTGCAGCTCAGCGCATACATATCAGCAACCTTTGATTTCTCTTGACAAAAGTAGGTTCGTCACAACTTTCATTCTAGAGAAAGGAAAAGTGGACTTGGTGGTTTCTTAGTCCCATTTTTGCTCCGTCTGAAGCACAAAAAGGCAGTTTGATGTTGTCACTACGCTGATTTGACCTTGTCATCACGCTGATTTCATACGCTCATCAAGCCTATTTCATCGTTAGAAATAAGCGTGATGACAACAAATTCTCTAGAGAATTTTGCCAGAGAAAGGCGATTTCTTCACATCGTAAAAGTTGTTTGCTCGTAACATCCTGATTTCCTTATACTTATAAAAATGCTCGTGTTTTCGCAAAAAATGGAGCAAGATAGGTCTTCGTCAAAAAGAATCGATTCTCAGGGCCGGTTTTTTGTCACTTTATACAACAAAAGAAGAAGCACCGACGAGGCATTTATTTCAATAAAGGACACCAACACTGATCATCCATCCGCCTTAGATACAGTACAAAGAAATGGAGGAGACAGGAGCAAGGTAGTAGCAAAAAAAGGTTAGGGAAAGCGGCTCAAGGCATTGCTCTGCCTTACCCCCAGGTCTTTCCCTAACCCTCAAGAAGTCTTTTTGCTCTCACTATCTCCGCAGGAAGGGGATGCTTTACTCGTTTGTACACAGCATGAATGGAAAGCGAACTTCTTTTCCTGAGATGAATGTTACCCTGAAAAACAATCTATTTAAACCAAATGAACTGAGCCTAATCTTCGATTCAAGAATTTGAGAAAAGTGAATTCCTAATTGCGAATCCTCTTATTCTCGAATTCTTGATATGAGCGATCACCATAGAGCAGGGGACGAGCCCCATGCTCTCAATGGTTTTATTTCATCTTCCAGATCTTTGCCTTACCGCCTTTCACGCTCAACTTGTCGTAGGGCTTGGTGGGGAAGACGAGATTGGTGAGAGCGAACTTGCCGTCGCCGTCAAAGACTTCCACGCTGCTCTTGTCGATGAAGATCAGCACGCGGCTGACTTTTCCGTGGATGGGGGCTGACGTGACGGAAGCAAAGACATCGCTGAAGTCGGTCTTTCCGCTCTTCATGCGGTCGACGGAGAAGCTCTTCTCGGCTGCATCGTAGCGCATGACCACACGCTCGCCCTTACCATTGGAGAGTTCGATGGTGGCGTTGCGGCGCAGTCCGCTCACCTCTATCATGCAGGCATCGCCCAAACTTGAGGCTTTCTTGCTGAAGGCCTTCATGATCTCCGGTGACGGCTTCACGCTGAGGTATTCCTCACCTTCGTCGGTGAAGATGCCGAGATCGCGTGGAATGCCATTGCCCGAGCGGTATTGCAACGTCGGCACCACTGCCGCATACTGCCAGTTGCTCATCCAAGGCAGCGCCACATGGCGGCCGTCGGGAGCGTTGCTGAACGTGACGGTGGCGTAGTGATCCTTGCCGTAGTCCATCCACTTTGTCGTTTCAGGCTTGCTCTCACAGGTGAACTTATGTCCGTCCCACTGACCTACAAAGTACTGAGTAGCTGAACCGCCGTAGGGGCCGCCGGGATTGATGTTGCAGATGAGCACCCATTTGCCGTTGGCCATCTGCATCAGGTCGGGACATTCCCACACACCCTTGTGGCAACCATAGCCTTCACCGAAGCTGCTCTCGTATTTCCAGTTCTTCAAGTCTTTAGATGAGTAGAAGTTCATCTTCTGTCCCGTAGCCATCACGAGGTTCCACTCTTTCGTGGCTTCGTTCCAGATCATCTTCGGGTCGCGGAAGTCCGGCTCTTTGGCCGTGAGGGTCGGGTTGCCGCTGTATTTGGTGAAGGTCTTACCACCGTCGTTGCTGTAGGCCAGGCTTTGTGTCTGACTTTCGGCTGCCGATGTGTACATGGCCACAATGGCATTCTTGCCAAATCCGGCCGTGTTGCTGCTGTCTACGATGGCTGAACCGCTGAAGATAGTACCCAAGTCGTCGGGTTCAATGGGTGTGCCCTCGTATTGCCAATGAACTAAGTCGCGGCTGGTGGCGTGGCCCCATGTCATGTTTTCCCAGGTAGAGCCGTAGAGATTGTACTGATAGTAGAGATTCCACACGCCATCCTTATAAAACAATCCGTTGGGGTCGTTCATCCATCCCCACAGAGGAGTATGGTGATAGACGGGTCGGTAAGCCTCTCGGTTGGTGGTGTCGAAGGTGTTGCTCTCCTTCATCAGCTGCCAGCAGCTGTAGTCCTCAATGTTGCCTACTGTGCGGTAGTTGCCTTTGAAGTTCAGATCGAGGAGCACACTGCCGTCCTTGCCAAACCGGCTGAGATCCAAGGGCACATAGTAGTCGGGCTTGCCTGTGGCGAGTCGCACGTTGATGGCTTGCATGGAGTGTCCGTCCTTGATGATCCTGATCTTTGTTTCGCTCTCCTTCTCCTCCACGGGCAGAAGCAGATATTTTTTCTCAGGAGTTACACGCAGCATGGCATGAGAGCCGGAGAGAAACTGCGGTGCGGTTGCCGAAGGGCGTTGGGCTGCCATTGGAGCGATGGATAAAGCCAGCAGTAATAAAGAGGTGATGATCTTTTTCATGGCGTGGTGTTATTTGAAACTTGCGTATCCGGGATTCTGCGTATAAGCACCGTTGGAGAGGTTGTACTGCGTCACGGAGATGGGCAGGTACTCGTTCTTTCCGGCCGTGAAATGAGCATTGTTGTAGTAGCTGCGCAGCGACTTCTCGCGGCTGTAGTAGGCATTCATCGTCTCAGCGGCGATACCCCATCTGACGAGGTCGAAGAAGCGTTCGCCCTCCATAGCGGTCTCCAGTCGTGTCTCATATCTCAGAGCCTGACGGGCATAGTCCTGTGTCCAGCCCTGAGCAGGGTATTCTGCGATCTTGTAGTTGGCGGCATACTTTTTCGAGTCGTTGAAGTCCTTCACCCAGTAGGTCTTGTTGGCAGCGCGATGACGCACCTGGTTGATGAGCTGACGGGCCATATCGAGGTTCTGGTTCATTTCGATGAGCGCCTCAGCCTTCCACAGCAGGATGTCGGCATAGCGGATGATATTCCAGTTCAGCGCGCTGGCACCCCACGGCCATCCCTTGAACATCTCGTCGCTCTCGGGTGATACAAAGAAGCGCTTGGTGCTGTGCTGTCCGTAGGTGCCTTGGTCTCTCACCCATGTGTTCTCGTAGGGCGATTTCTTATAGGTCTTCCAAGTGATACCCGGACGGCCGACGACGAAGTCCACACGTGGGTCTACGTTGTGTGTCGTGTACTCGTTTTTTCCTTCAGCGGCGTTCCACTCGTCAAAGTGCTGCTTATAATAGGTGTTGAACTCAGGCAGACCATTGTCGTCGGTCTGGTAAGCGTCGATCAGATCCTGGCTGGGCAGGAAGAAGCCGTCGCCGGAGTAGGGGCCTTGCGGAGCGTTGAGTAGGTTGGACCAGTTGACGCGTCCGGCCGAGTTGCTTCCGTCGTCCATGGAGTACTGTACTTGGAAGACGGCCTCCTTGCTGTTGTCGCCTGTCGACACTTTGTCAAGATCCTGGAAGTTGTCGAGCAATGCATACTTGCCACTGTTGATGAGCACGTCGCACTCGTCGACTACTTTCTGCAGCAGCGTCTTGTCGATGCTTACAATCTTGTGGGTCTGCTCGTCCTGCTTGTAAGCACGGTAGAGGTTCACCTTGGCGGCATAGGCGGTAGCCATGTACTTGTTGATGCGTCCCACCTCGGGCTGTGCCTCTGGCAGAACCTTGGCGGCAGCCTCAAGATCATCGGCGATCATACCGAGAATCTGGTCGCGGGTGTACTCCGTGTTGGACAATTGGTTGATGTTGCCTGTGTAGTTCTCGTCGAAATAGACGATATGGTTGAACAGACGGCTGAGCTCGAAGTAGAAGTGAGCTCTGAGCACCTTCATCTCGGCGATCTGCACTTCCCGGTCAGAGAGTTCCTTGTCGGTCATGCTGTTGAGCATACGCAGTGCGCTGTTGCAGCGCTGTACGCTGGTATAGAGATGATACCATTTGCTGTCGACATTGCCGTTGGTAGCGTCGAGATCCTCGATCTCCATGCGGTGCACGTCAGAGAGGTCGCCTGTACCGCCGCCACCTTTGTACGCATCGTCAGCGCGCACACTGCCGTAGCTCCAGTTGGTGACGGGATAGCTCCACACGCTCCAGTCCTGTGGGTTGGGACCCATGAGGGCAGAGTAGGCTGCATTGGTCAGCAAGCTGACCTGCTTTCCCTCTTGGATGACTTTGTTGGTGAGTGTTCCCTGAGGTTGATTGTCGAGGAAACTGTCTTCATTGCAGCTGGCGGCTAACAGGCCCACTGCGAAAAGGATGACTATATTCTTGATTTTCATGACTGTTTGGTTTTATGAGGATTGATGGCTTAAAGACCGAGACTCAGACCGAAGGTGAATGTGCGGGGCTGTGGATAGGTATAGCCCAGTCCCTCCGGGTCGGCTCCGGTATAGTTGGTGATGGTGAACACATTCTGCATCTGGAAGTACACACGCAGCGAGCGCAGGCTGATCTTGTCGAGCAGCGATTTGGGAACGGTGTAACCCAGTGTGGCAGTCTTGAGCTTGACGAAGTTGCCGTTCTCGATGTAGAAATCAGAGCTGCGTGCCTCGTTGTTGCTGTCGAGCGTCGTCAGCGCGGGTGTGCTGCAATTGTATTTACCCGTGCTCTCGTATTCCGTCCATGCATTCATGGCGTCGAGCAAGCGGGTGGAGTGGTTGCCGTTCCATGTCTGGAACAGGTCGGTGTAGTATTTCGAGTTGTTCCAAGCCTTGCGGATCATACCATTGAAGAAGAGACCCAAGTCAAAACCTTTCCAGGAAGTGCCAAGATTGACACCGAAAGAGAACTTCGGGCGGTCGCATCCCAGCCAAGTCTGGTCGGAAGTATTGATCTTGCCGTCGCCGTTGACATCCAAGTATTTGATACGTCCCACGCCGGGAGCGCCAATCTGCACGTCGTATTTCTTCTTGTACTCGTCGACTTCCGCTTGTGTGTGGAAGACACCGTCGGTCTTGTATCCCATCCATGATCCGAAGGAGTGACCCACGATGCTCTGTCCGGGCATACCGCCTCCGAAGGTGTAGTAGATGGCCTCGGGCAGCTTGGTGATCTCGTTGCTGTAGAACGATCCGTTGACATCCACGTTGTAGCTAAGTCCATTGTGCAGACGGTCTCTCCATCCGAGTGTCATCTCGAAACCGCTGTTCTTCATGTCGATGCAGTTCTGCCAAGAGTAGCCGCCCTCACCGAGCACGCCAGGATAAGGAGGCTCAAAGAGCATGTTGGTGGTCTTCTTGTAGAAGTAGTCCAGCGTGGCGGTGAGTCGCTGGTTGAGCAGCGTTGCGTCGAGACCGAAGTTGATCTGCTGTGTCTGTTCCCACTTCAGATCTGGATTGCCGGTGTGGGTCTTGGAAGCACCGGAAGCGAGATGCTGGTTGTCGCCGTTGAGGTTGTAGCTGGCGTTAGAGAGAGAAACGAGGTACTTGGTGTAGGTAGCTTCGTTGTCGATCTCGTCATTACCGTTGATACCCCAGCTGGCACGCAGCTTCAGGTCGTCGAGCCAAGCGTGTGTCTTCTCCATGAATTTCTCGGAAGAGATACGCCAGCCGGCTGACACAGATGGGAATATACCAGAGTTGTGGTTGTTGCCAAAGCGTGAAGAGGCATCGCGACGGAGCGTAAAGGCCAACAGGTACTTTGAGGCGTAGGAGTAGTTGAGCTTCATGAATTGCGAGTCCATGGAGTAGTTGCTGCCGATGCCGCGCACCTTTGCCAAACTGGTTACTGCGTTGAGGTAGCGATAGTCCACAGCTTCAGAGACGAGACCTTGGCCATAGCCGCCCAAGTCTTCTGAGGTGAGTTTCTTGGCCTCGTAGCCTAACAAAGCTCCGATGTGGTGCTCGCCCAAGTCTACATTGTAGTTCAGCGTGTTGGTCCATACCCAGTTGACACTGTGGTAGTGATAGGTGTCGAGCTCGTTGACATCTACGGTTCTCACGCTCTCAGTCCATGAAGGTATGAAAGTCTTGCTGAACTCATTGTAGTAGTTCACACCGACATTGCTGCGAAACACTAAGTTCTTTAGTGGCTCTATCTCCACATAGGCGTTACCGAAGATTCGCCAGTACTGATGTTTGTTGTCCTTCTGATTGTTCTGAAGACGCATAGGGTTGGGCTTGTCGTTGAGCACATCGATGTATCCTCCGGCGTATCCACCCATCGAGTCGTAGACGGGCTCTGCCGGATGCTGTGCGATGAGTTGCTCTTCGATACCTCCCTGAGCCTGGTGCTGTGTCCAATAGTTGATGGCCACGCTCTCACCAATGCGCAGTTTGTTGTTCAGGAACTTATAGTCTGTAGTCAGTCGGGTGTTGAAACGCTTATAGTCCGTGTTCTTCAGCATACCGTCCTGGTTGATCCAGTTGACAGAGAGCGATGTGGCTCCCTTGTCGGTGGCACGGCTCAGCGTCACGGAATAGTCCTGCATCAGTGCCGTCTTGTACATCAGGTCGAGCCAGTCAGTGTTTGTGGCAGTGTAGGTCTGTCCGTTGGCACCTGTATAATAAGGAGTGGAGGTGTTGAGCACTGGCTTGTCGTCATTGCCGTAGATGAGAGAGTTGGGGTGCGTGCCGTAGGTGTTCTTGTAAGCCTGCCAATATACTTCGCCCCACTGGTTGGCGTCCAGAAGATCGTAGTTGTTGACAAACTGCTGAAGGGTAAGCGACGCATTGAAGTCTACCTTGGTCTCACCTTTCTTGGCACGCTTGGTTGTGATAATGATGACACCATTGGCAGCCTGCGCACCGTAGATGGCGGCCGAGGATGCGTCCTTCAATACTTGTATGCTTTCTACATCGTTGCTCGAAAGGATGGAGCCGACACCGTCACGTGTCATCACACCGTCGATGACATACAAAGGTGATGAGTTGTTGATGGTGGTGGTACCACGCACGAGTGTACTTGTGTTGTTGCCGCCAGGAGTACCGTCGGTGGTGATGTTCACACCGGCCACGCGTCCGTTGAGGCTTTGTAGCACGTTGCCTGTTGGAACGTCGGCGATGTCCTTCATCTTCACCACAGCCACAGAACCGGTCAGGTCGGCTTTCTTCTCTGCCGTATAACCAGTGATGACTACTTCATTGAGCTGTTTGGCGTTCTCCTTGAGCTCAATGGTCATGTTGCTGCCGGCTTTCAGTTCCTGCGTAGCATAACCTATATAGGAGACGACCAGTGGGGAGCCCTGTGGCGCCTTGAACGAGAAGTGGCCGTCGAGATCGGTGACGGCACCGTTGGATGTACCTTTCTGGATGACGGACACACCGATGATGGGCTCACCAGTAGCATCCTTGACTGTACCGCTGACGATGATGTCTTGTGCCCAAGCCGATACACTGACTGTTGCCAACGTCATGCCGAGCAACGCTCTTCTGAAGTGTTTCATGTGATTGAATTTTAGTTATTAATCCGTAGAGGATGATTTGATTTCGGTTGCAAAGTTAGGGAATGTTGACATAAGTCAATTTAACGATCTGCTCAGAGGATAAAACAATTGATACATGTAACAATATTCGACGCATTGGTCAAAAATGTAAGATCACGAATTAGAAATGTTGTAAACGCAAAATCCCCAATACACCTTATATATAATTAAGGAGTATTGGGGGTGTTTGTTTCTCCCTTGCAGGAGTGAGATATGGTTGTGGAGTGAGCTACTTCACTCTGTTGAGCAGGCCCTCTGGCAACTTAGGCATGGCACCAGGCTGAGTGCAGACGAAGGCGCTGACTTCCACAGCAAGTTTATGAGCGTCCTTGATAGGCATTCCGGCAAGGGTGGCTGAGGCAAAAGAGCCGGTGAAGCTGTCGCCGGCACCGACGGTGTCGTCCACTTCCACCTTGGGCGTTGGCTGGAAACTCTTCACGCCAGGAGCAAAGACATAGCTGCCGTTGGTGCCGCAGGTGAGCACGAGCATCTTCAGGTTGTACTTACCGAGGATAAGATAGCACTTGTTCTCGATGTCGAGACCGGGATAGCCGAAGAGACGACCGATGGTGACGAGTTCCTCATCGTTGATCTTCAGGATGTCGCAAGCCTTCAGACTTTCTCGGATGATCTCTTTGGTGTAGAAGTTCTGGCGCAGGTTGATGTCGAAGATCTTCAGACAGCTCATCGGCGTGGTGTCGAGGAAGCGGTGGATCGTGTCGCGCGAGATCTTGTTGCGCTGAGCCAGTGAACCAAAACATACGCAACCGCAGTGCTTGGCTACGTTCTCAATCTCCGGTGTGAAGGGAATGTTGTCCCAAGCCACGTTCTGCTTGATGTCGTAGGTAGGAATGCCTTCTTCATCAAGTTCCACCTGTACGGTACCAGTTGGGTAGTCGACACGTGGCATGACATACTTCAGATGCTTTTCGTCGAACTCTTTGAGTGTTTGGTCGCCGAGCGCATCGTTACCGATAGCGCTGATGGCATAAGCTTCGTTGCCAAACTGACTGGCATGATAAGCGAAGTTAGCGGGTGCACCACCCAGTTTGCTGCCGTCGGGCAGACAATCCCATAAGGCCTCACCGAGGCCGACAATGACTTTGTTCATAGTTATTATTTATTTGACGTTCTTGATATAGGTAAACAGATAGACGACGCCGACGGCCATGACGAGCACGGCACCGGCTTGTCCCATGGCATCAGAGGCAAAGCCCATGATGAGTGGGAAGATGGTACCACCGAAGAGACCCATGATCATCAGACCACTGACCTCATTCTGCTTGTCGGGCACACTTTGCAGTGCTTGGGCGAAGACGAGCGAGAAGACGTTGCTGTTGCCGTAGCCCACGAGAGCGATGGCGATATAAAGTATAAGTTTGGTGGTTCCGAAGAACAGTCCGCACATCGACAAGGCCATCATCGTGATGGAGATGACAAAGAACAATCGGTTGTTGACGACGCGCAGGAAGAAAGAACCTGTCAGGCAGCCGAGTGTACGGAAGATGAAATAAAGCGAGGTGGCGAAGGCGGCATCGTTGAGCGACATGCCCAGTCGCTCGATGAGAATCTTCGGTGCTGTGGTATTCGTACCGACGTCGATACCTACATGACACATGATGCCGATGAAGCTCAGCAGCACGATAGGCTTACCCAGCAGACGGAAGCAGGCAGCGAACTGCTTGCCTACAGTAGGCGATGTCTCACCGGCAAAGGCAGGACCTTCCTCCTCAATAGGTGTGGAGAGGAGGAACAGCGAGGCGGCAATACCGATGATCATATAGATAGGGAAGAGCACGCGCCAGCCGAGACCAAAGGAGGGGATGGCCTGCGTAGCACCCCAGGCAGCGATGTAAGGAGCCATGAACGAGGCGATGGCCTTGACAAACTGGCCGAAGGTGAGCGTAGAGGCAAGGTGACCGCCGCGGACTACAGTGGCTACGAGTGGGTTGAGCGATGTCTGCATGAGCGCGTTGCCGATACCCAAAAGAGAGAAGCTGACAAGCATCAGACCAAAACTCTCGCTGAAGAGCGGCAACAGGAGCGACACCACGGTGACGATGAGTGAGAGCAAAACGGTCTTCTTGCGTCCGATCTTGTTCATCAGTACACCGGTCGGCACGGAGAAGATGAGAAACCAGAAGAATACCAGGGAAGGGAAGATGTTGGCAGTGGCATCATTGAGTCCCAAGTCCTTCTTCACAAAATTCGATGCGATGCCCACCAGGTCGACGAAGCCCATGGCAAAGAAGCAAAGCATGACACTGGCCAGAGCCAGCTTGTTGATCTTGTTGTTCATGTCTTTATTAATTTAGGTTTTTTGTTTTCCTGTACTAAGAGAGTCTCGCTATTGCGTGAGGCCATCCTAAGATTGTTGCCACGAAATTACGAAAACTATTTCAAAGTTGTGTTACGCATTCATACAAATGCTGTAACTTTTTCGACATGTATCAATATTTTCATCGAATGAAACAATTGTTGAGCCCTGCAGCGCTCTTGTTTTCATTCTTTTGCGTCTTCCTTGATGTCTGTTGGGTATTTGCCGTATTGCTTCTTGAAGCAGGAAGAGAAATAGCCCGGTGTGCCGAAGCCCACCTCATAGGCCACTTCCGCCACGGTTTTATCGGTGGCTTTGAGCAGTTTCATGGCCCGTTGCAGGCGCATCTCTTTCAGCAGCTCTACGGGTGACATGCCCGTCATCGCTTTCACCTTGCGATAGAGCTGCACGCGGCTGATGCCCATGTCGGCCCCGAGATCATCCATCTTCAGCTTGGTATTGCTCATATTCTTAAGGATAGCCTGGCGCAGCGTGTCCATAAACATCTTGTCGGGTGTGCTGAGCTTTTTTTCTTGTTCGTAGCTTTCATTCGTCTGTTGCTTCTCCGCGGCAAAGGCTTCCTTGAGTTTCTGTCGGTTAGCAAGCAGGCTGACGATATGCGCAATGAGCACCTCAGCACTGAAGGGCTTGGTGAGATAGGCGTCTGCGCCTTGGCTGAGTCCTTCGGCCTGTTGCTGTTCCGTGCTGCGTGCGGTGAGCAGGATGACGGGGATATGGCTGGTCAAGGGATCCGCCTTCAGCTTGGCACAAAAGGTCAGTCCGTCCATCACCGGCATCATCACGTCGCTGATGATCAGGTCGGGCACACTCTCGCGGGCCAGCTTCCAACCGCTTTGTCCGTCGCTGGCCTCAAGCACGTAATAGCGGTCGAGGAGCAGCGTGCGCAGATAGCGGCGCATGTCGTCGTTGTCATCGACAATCAGCACCGTAGCGAGCTCGTCGCTTCTATCGCGCACGACGATGTCGTGTTGTCCGTCCTGCACCGACCGCCGGCTGATGGCGTGCGCGTCATCGGGCTCTGTGTCCTGGATCATCTTTTGCGTTTCCTTTTGGAATTGCAGCACGTCGGTGACAAGATGCAGTAGTTGGTCGGCGTTGCGCTTTACGATGCTGAGCAGTTCATGGTCGCTCTCGCTGAGTGTCTTGCTCTCGCTGAGTTGCTGCAGCGGGCCGTTGATGAGCGTCAGCGGCGTGCGCAGCTGGTGGCTCGCATTGGTGTAGAAGTGGTTTTGTTCATCGCCGAGTTCCTTCATCCTTCGGTTGGCGCGGCGCGTGAAGACGATAGCCCGCCACACGAGCAGTACGGCGATCAGCAGAATCAGTGCCACCAGGAGCGACACAAAGAGCAGGGTACGCTGCACATGATAGAGTCCGAAATAATCCTCCAGCTTATTCTGAATGGTAATCAGGTATTCGTTTTGCCGCATCATCGCGTTGGCGTTGATGGCAATCTCGTCGACGTTTTGCGGCGTGATCACCATGCTCTTGATGATGTTCGTGCGCTTATAGGGCTTATGCTCAAGGATTCTCAGTGCCAAGGCGATGATCTCTTCGCCGTGCGTAGGATAGATGTAGCTGGCGGCGAGTTTCCCTTGCTCCACGGCGTCAATGCCTTCTCCGGGCAGTCCGTCTACACCGAGGAAATAGATGCTTTTCTCTTTGCCGAGTTCTTTGGCAGCCTTGTAGGCGCCGAGAGAAGCCAGGTCGCTTTGGCAGAAGACAACGTCGAGGGGCTTACCAGCCTGCAACCATTTCTTCGTGCCGGCATAGGAGTCTTCAAACGACCAGTTGGTCTTGATATGTTGAAAGTCCAGTTCCGGGTGCTGTCTCATTACGTTTGAGAAACCTTGGTAGCGCTCGCGGTCGGGCGACATCACCAGTTGTCCGGTGATCTCCAGTACTACCGGTCGTCGGCTTACGTGTATGCTGTCGCGGCACAGGTGCACGGCATAGATGCCGATAGCGCGTCCTGCCTCCATGTTGTCGCCGCCGATATAGGCTGTGTAGTCGTTTGATGAAGTCTTCCGCTCAAAAAGAATGACGGGGATTCCGCGCTTCTTCGCTCTTTCCACGCAGGGCGAGAGTGGCTTGTATTCATTGGGAGAGATGACGAGCAAGTCCACGCCGGCATTGATGAGGCTGTCGATCTGCTGTCGTTGCCGGTCGGTGTTGTTGTCTGCATTGATGATACATACTTTCACGTCGGTATCGTAGAGATGTTGTGCGGACAGCATCTCGTTGTTGACTTTGTCGCGCCAACGTCCACCGACACATTGCGACACACCTATTTTATATTTATAAGAGGCATGCGGCGTGCAACCCGTGATGAGCAAAAGTGTCATCAGAGGCAGAAGAAGCAGTTGGGTTATCAGAATCGTCTTAGGTTTCCTCATGTGGTTTTAGTCTTTACAAGGTTTGCAGGTAGTGATGATCATCAGTAGACCCTTACGTCGCTGATGACCGATGAGCCGACGGCATCGTTGAGGCGGCGGGTGATCTGGGTGTGCATCATGCTAAGATCTTGTCGCAGCGCGGGGTTGTCGATCTTCACGTGCAGCACTTGGTTGCGGATGAACTTTTCGTGGGTATAGCTCGAAATCATGTGTCCCATGACCTCATCCCATGCGTCCACGATGCGCCGCTGTAGCAGTGGCGTCTCCAGTCCTTCCTTTCTGAGCATTTCCTTTAGCAGGTCGCCAATCGGTTTTACTTCGCGCTTAAACATATATTTAATGATGAGTGTTGAATGATGAGTTATTCCAATGATGAATGTTGAATGATGAGTGATGAATGGTTTCAACATTGTATTCATTCATCACTCATCATTCAACACTCAACATTGTGTAGCGTTACCGTCCTCCACATGGAAGAGTTTATAATCCTCGCCGACGTGTTGCAGGATATGGTCGAGATGATCACGGTTGGTGTCCGTGATGAAGATCTGCCCATAGTCTGGGCGGGCCACGAGTTTGATAATCTGCTCCACCCGACGGGCGTCGAGCTTGTCAAAGATGTCGTCGAGAAGCAGCAGTGGCGTGGTGCCTGATGCCGTCTTCTTGAGGAAAGAGAACTGAGCGAGCTTCAGTGCCAGCACGTAAGTCTTCGTCTGTCCCTGGCTTGCCTCGCGTCGCATGGGATAGCCCTCAAGGAGCATTTCCAGGTCATCGCGGTGAATGCCGTGGAGCGAATAGCCCACGGCACGGTCTCGCAGACGGTCGCGGCGAATCACATCGAGCAGAGAGCCACGCTGCCCGTGGGAGACATAGTGCAGCGAAACCGCCTCATGATGATCTGAGAGCGTGTCGTAGATCTGCTGAAACACCGGCGTCATCTCTTCCACAAACTGGCTGCGCTTGTGAAAAACTTCTTCTCCGGCCGAAGCCATCTCCTCTTCCCATAGGTCCATGAGCGAGACGTCGGGCTCTGTTTCCATCTTCAGCAAGGCGTTGCGCTGCTGCAAGGCTTTGTTGTAGCGTGTCAGTGCGTCCATATAATTATGGTCATACTGCGCGATGACCACGTCCATGAGCCGGCGCCGCTCCTCGCTCGTACCGCTGACCAGGCTGTTGTCTGAGGGGGTGACAAAGATGAGCGGGATAAGTCCGATGTGTGTCGAGAGTTTCTTATAATCCTTGTGGTTGCGCTTGAACTGCTTATGCCGTCCTCGCTTCATGGCCGCGTAGATATTCTCCTGCTGTCCTTCGTCGCCTTCATAGTCGCCCTCGATGACGAAGAACTCCTGGTCGTGGTTGATCACCTGTGAGTCGATGTTGGTGAAGTTGCTGTGGCAGAACGAGAGGAAATAGACCGCGTCAAGGATATTGGTCTTGCCTTCACCGTTGTTGCCGATGAAGCAGTTCACCTTCGGCGAGAGCTCCAGCGCAGTGCTCTTTATATTCTTGTAATTGATGATTGATATCTTCTTTAGTCTCATAATCCTATGGGCTCTATTTGGGCTTTCCCTTGCCTTACATATGCAAAGATAAGAGTTTTGAAGCTAAAAAGCGAAAAAAGAGTCGCATAAATTTTAGTATTCGAAGGAAAATTGCTAATTTTGTACCGATGTATTGCGCCGTGTCTGCAAGAGACGCAGTCGCTGTGTATCAACAATCGTCAACGAAATAACAAAAAATCATTTCAAATAAATGGCAAACAACAACGGTCAGGCAACATTTGACGCTGCCTTTAAGTCACAAGAGTTTTTCGACAAGAACAAGAAGATTTTACTGGGTGCTATCATCGCAGTGGTAGTCATTGTCGCAGGATATTTCTGCTATAGCGCATTCATCGGCGGTCCTCGTGAGGAGAAAGCCAGTACTGCATTGGCCCGTGGCCAAGAGTACTTCAATGCCGAGCAGTTCGACAAGGCTCTCAACGGCGATGGCGCAGGCTACAGCGGCTTTGTGAAGATTGCCGATGACTATAGTTCTACTGATGCCGGCAACCTCGCTAAGCTCTATGCTGGACTGAGCTATGCTTATCTGGGCAAGTGGAGCGATGCCGTCAAGTATCTTGAGGGCTATTCTCCCAAGGGCGACGCCATGGTCAGCCCCGCCGCTATCGAGGCTCTGGGCAACGCCTACGCTCATGTCGGACAGATCGACAAGGCTGTGAGCAAACTCCAGGAGGCTGCTGACAAGGCTGACGATAAAGCTGAGGACGGCACCAACAATAGTCTGTCTCCTATCTTCCGTCTGCAGGCCGGCGAGCTGCTGGAGTCTCAGGGCAAGAAGGCTGACGCGCTGAAAGTCTATCAGGACATCAAGAAGAAATATGTCAACTCTCAGCTTGTTCAGAGCAACGAGATCGACAAATACATCGAGAGAGCCAGCATCTAAGCGATGGCTCTTTCGCCACGTTAGGAGGATTTAGCTAAAATTATTATGGCTACAGCATTACATCATTTATCTGATTACGACACGACAAGCGTACCCGATGCCAGTAACATGTGCTTCGGTATCGTCGTCGCTGAGTGGAACAAAGATATCACGGGCGCACTGCTCGACGGTTGTGTGTCTACGCTTGAGAAGCATGGCGCACTGCCCGAGAATATCCATGTCAAGACTGTGCCCGGAAGCTTCGAGCTCGTCTATGGCGCACAGCAGCTGTGCAAGAACGACGGTTTTGACGCTATCATCATCCTGGGCAGTGTCATTCGTGGCGACACGCCGCACTTCGATTATATTTGTCAGGGCGTTACCTTTGGCATCTCTCGTCTCAATGCCACGCAGAATATTCCTGTGATCTTTGGACTGCTGACAACAGACGATCATCAGCAGGCCTTAGACCGCTGTGGCGGCAAGCTTGGCAACAAAGGCGACGAGTGCGCTATCGACGCCATCAAGATGGCAAAGTTCTAATGGTAGAATATCATCTTTATCAGCAGCTGTTATGATTCTCTACGATCTCTTGCAGGCCTATCGTTTCGACGAGATCATGGCCACCATTAATAATATGTATCCCGGCACATCAGGCTACCGCGACCAGCTCCACTTGGCCTACGACCTGTTGTTGAACATGCGCCCCGTGCCCTCTAAGAAGCCGATTCGCTTCAAGATCATCGACGGACCGGGCGATCTGAAGTATATGGGAGCAGAAGACCGCGACTTCAACACCACGTGGGAGGTATGCCTTGGCAAGAACCTCGTCAGAGAGAAAGGCGTGGACCTGACCGATGACGAACTTATCGCCAACTGTCTGGTCAACATCTGCTTCACGGCCCGCCACCCAAAGGCTTTCGACAAAGCCTTTGAGGAGCTGCATCAAGAGTGACATCCTTTATCTTTCTTCTTATAGTCAGGGTAGGAGAGATCCTATCCTGATTTATTTTTCTTCTATCCATCTCCTATTTACTAAATATTTACTAACTTTGCAACTATGAATACAGAAATGAATCTCAACGTTCTTTCCGAGAACGATCTTCTTTGGTTGAAAGAAAAGATACAGTCTTCCGATCATATTGTGATAACAGGCCACTCGCGTCCCGACGGCGATGCCATGGGCTCATGTCTTGCCTGGGCTACCTGCTTGCGCGAGGCTTTTGGCAAGGAGCCTACCGTCATCATGCCCAATGCTTATCCCGATTTTTTGCAGTGGCTGCCGGGCACGCATGCCATCATCCGCTACGACAAGCATCCCGAGAAAGTCACGCAGGCACTCAACGAGGCTGACCTGCTTTTTTGCATTGACTTTAATGACAACAGCCGTGTCGACACCATGGCAGAGGTCCTTACCGCCTGCCAGGCACCGCGTGTACTCTTCGACCATCATCTCGGCCCACAGATGCAGGCCGACGTGAAGGTCAGCTCCGAAGTGTTCTGCTCGGCTTCGGAGGTTGTCTTCCGTGTCGCTTGGCAGTTAGGCGTCTTTGATAAGCTCAGCAAGATCTTCGCCATTTGCGACTATTGCGGCATGATGACCGACACAGGTGGCTTCACCTTCGCGTCCTCACGCCCGGAGATCTTTTACATCATCTGTCAGCTGCTCACGAAAGGCATTGACAAGGACAAGATCTATCGCAATGTGTTCAACAACTACAGCACATGGGCCATCCGCCTGCGCGGATATCTGATGTCGCAGAAGCTCAATGTCTTTGAGGACCTTCACGCGTCCTACTATACGCTGACACGTCAAAACATGCTCGACTTCCACTACAAGCGTGGTGATGCAGAGGGACTTGTCAACGAGCCACTGCGCATCAAGGGCATGAAGGTCAGTGTCTCGCTGCGTGAGGACGACCGCAGCGACAACAAGATCTGGGTGAGCCTGCGCTCTGTCGACGACTTCTCTGTGGAGGACATGGCGCGCCGCTTCTTCAATGGTGGCGGACACTTCAATGCCAGCGGCGGGCATCTCGACTGCTCAATCGAGGAGGCAGAGAAGATCGCACGCGAGGCCTTCGCGTATTATAGTGAGCAATTGAAAGGCTGATGACGGCATTTAATGTTTTTTATTCCTCTATATCAGTACTATCCAGCCTTTTTTTGCTACCTTTGCAATATTAATCAACAATAATAAACAGACAATGAGGAAACTGGGCTTTTTGTGCCTGATGCTGATAGGCTTCATGATGATCGCTTCCTGCAACAATGAGGAGACTTATGCTGACCAGAAGAAGCGCGAAAGATCGGCTATCAACAAGTATATCGCTGACTCGGCAGTGACCGTGATCTCAGAAGATGAGTTTCTCAAGGACACGACGACCGACGTAAAGAAGAACGAATGGGTACTCTTTGAGTCCTCCGGCGTTTATATGCAGATCGTGCACCGCGGTTCTGGCAAGCCTCTGGCTTATGGCGAGAGTGCCACCGTCCTGTGCCGATTCACTGAGCGCAACCTGCTGACTGACAGCATCCAGTTGAGCAACGTTCTTTTTCCGAGTGTTTCTCAGATGCCCGACAAGATTAGCGTGGACAACTATTCCGGCACCTTCCGTGGATCGTTTGATAAGAGCAGTCTGATGTATCGCCGCTACGGCAATGGTTCGACAACCGTTCCGCAGGGATGGCTCGTGCCGCTGACGTTTATCAACATTGGCAGATACATCAATGCCGGCGACGAGATTGCAAAGGTGCGTATCATCGTTCCTCACGACATGGGGCAGACCTATGCTGTGGCCAGCGTCTATCCCTGCCTCTACGATATCACCTACCAGCGTGGGCGATAACCGATACAACAATCATAGATGTTTATCAATATATGACTCTGATTAAATCTATTTCCGGCATTCGCGGCACTATTGGCGGCCGCACAGGAGACACTCTGAATCCCCTGGACATTGTGAAGTTCACTTCCGCTTACGCTACGTTCATCCGTCGCAGTGCTAAGTCTTCCGCCAACAAGATTGTCGTTGGGCGTGACGCTCGCATATCCGGTCCAATGGTTCGCAACGTTGTCTGCGGCACATTGATGGGCATGGGTTATGATGTCCTCGACATCGGCCTGGCAACCACACCGACCACTGAGCTCGCCGTGCGCATGAGTGGCGCCGACGGCGGCATCATCATCACGGCCAGCCACAATCCCCGTCACTGGAACGCACTGAAGTTGCTCAACAACGAGGGTGAGTTCCTCACCAAGGCCGACGGCAATGCTGTGCTGGACATTGCCGAGAAAGAGGACTTCGAATACGCTGATGTTGATCATCTCGGACACTATACCCATGACGACAGCTATAACCAGCGCCATATCGACAGCGTGCTGGCACTCGACCTCGTGGATGTCGAAGCCATCAAGAAGGCCCACTTCAAGGTATGCGTAGACTCGATCAACTCGGTTGGCGGCATCATCCTGCCCCATCTGCTCGACACCCTCGGCGTGGAATATAAGTTCCTCAACGGCGAGGCTAACGGCGATTTCGCCCACAACCCTGAGCCCTTGGAGCGCAACCTCGGCGGCATCATGAGCGAGGTGGCCAATGGCGGGTATGACCTCGGCATCGTCGTTGACCCGGATGTAGACCGTTTGGCCTTCATCCAGGAGGACGGTAAGATGTATGGCGAGGAATACACATTGGTGACGGTGGCTGACTACATCCTCGACCATGTCAAAGGTTCTACCGTGAGCAACCTGAGTTCTACGCGCGCCCTGCGTGATGTCACGGAGCGTCATGGCTGCAAATACTACGCTGCAGCCGTCGGCGAGGTGAATGTCACTACGAAGATGAAGGAGGTAGGAGCCGTCATCGGTGGTGAGGGCAATGGCGGAGTCATCTATCCCGAGAGCCACTACGGTCGTGATGCCCTTGTGGGCATCGGTCTCTTCCTCAGCAGCATGGCACAGAAGAGTATGAAGGCCAGTCAGCTGCGTGCTACTTTCCCGAATTATTTCATGGCAAAGAATCGCGTGGACTTGCAGCCCGATACCGACATCGACGCTATATTAAATAAGGTGAAGGAACACTTCGCTTCTCAGCCCGACGTACAGGTGACTGACATCGACGGCGTGAAGCTCGACTTCCCCGACAAGTGGGTGCACCTGCGCAAGAGCAACACTGAGCCGATCATCCGCGTCTATAGTGAGGCGCATACTGCCGAAGAGGCTGACGCGCTCGGCAAGGAGCTCATGGCGTTTGTAAAGAAGTAGAAAAGCTGCCTCACCCCCGTCCCCCTCTAAAGCCTCACCCCCACCCCCTCGCCGCAGGAGAGGGGAGTGATATGTTGGTTAGACAATTCATGTGCGAGGGGTTTTTGAGTGTAAGAAAAGACTGCGGGAAAATAGACGGAAATACTGGACTACGGGCAGATATACAAAAAGAGGAAGAGGACAGACGGCATTTGCTGTCTGTCCTCTTCCTCTTTTTGTATGTATCTTATTCTCTTTTATTAAAGAGTCTGCAACCAGTTGCTTCGATAAGCAAAAGGTGTCTATAGGGTTTCGCCAGAGTAATTACTCCCCTCTCCTTCGGCGAGGGGTTGGGGGTAAGGCTGTAGATCTTTTCCCAGGTGCGTCGTCTGTTCACGCTTGATGCGCTCACGGATCATCTTTGGCTTGGAGGCGTAGACGATCGTGCGGATTGAGACGTTGTAGCTGAAATATTGCCATGCCCAACTGAGCATCACCATCAGCTTGTTGCGCACACCTAAGATGGAGCGAAGGTGTACGATGAGCCACAGCACCCATGCCATGAAGCCTTGCGTGCGTACCTTGCCCAGGTCGGCGACAGCCTTGTTTCGGCCGACAGTAGCCATTGAGCCAAGGTCGTTATAGTGGAAAGGCTTGAGGTCGGTGTTGTGGTGAGACAGTCTTTTGAGGTTTTCGGCGAGTTGGGTAGCCTGTTGGATAGCCACCTGTGCCAACTGTGGATGGCCTTTCGGATAGGCGGGATCTGCAGTCATCAGGCACTGGTCACCGATGGCAAAGATGTTGTCGTAGCCACGTACACGGTTGCAGCCATCGACGAGAATGCGGAAGCCACGTCCAAGCTTGTCGCCTTCGATGCCCGTGATCGGTTGGGCACGGATACCGGAAACCCAAAGGAAGGTGCGCGTGGCGATCGATGTGCCGTCCTTGATGATGATATGATAGTCGCGGTAGTCCGTTACCATCTTGCCGAACTGTACGTCGACCCCCATGCCCCTTAAATATTTGAGTGCCTTCTCTGATGCTTCCTGCGACATACCTGCCAAGAGGCGGTCACCGGCCTCAAGCAGATAGATGTGCATGTGCGACGCGTCCATGTCGGGATAGTCGTAGGGGATGACATAGCGCTTCATTTCCGAGATGGCACCGGCAATCTCTACGCCCGTGGCACCGCCGCCTACGATGACGACGTTGAGCAGTTCCTGCCGCTCTTCCTCCGTGGCGCAGGTCAGTGCACGTTCGAGATTTGAGAGCAGTGCATTGCGCAGGCCCATGGCCTCAGACAGGGTACGCATGGGGATGGCCCATTCTTCCACGTTCTTGTTGCCAAAGAAGTTGGTCGTAGCTCCGGCTGCGAAGACGAGATAGTCGTAGTCGATCTTACCGATAGAAGTCTGCAGGATCTTCTTGTCGGGAAAGACCGCGCGGGCTTCAGCCATACGGAAATAGAAGTTCTTGTGCTTGCGGAAGATCTGTCGGAAGGGGAAGGAGATGGAACTGGGAGCCAGTCCGGCCGAAGCCACTTGGTAGATCAACGGGGGAAACTGATGGTAGTTGTTTTTGTCGATGAGTACGACTTGCAGATTGCTGTCTTTGAGTTGGTTGGCAAGCCGCAGGCCTCCTAAGCCGCCGCCAACGATGACTACTCGCTTCTGACCGTTTCTATTGATATTGACACTCATATTTTGTACATATGTAGTTATTAAAAGAAAAAACGCTTCAAATACTTTTCCGGAGCCGCTTTGGCACCGTTATCTTGATTACTGTTACAAAGGTAATGTAAAATTCTGAATTCTGCAACTCCATCAGTACTCTTTTGCTCTCGCATAGCGATTTATATGATTTAAAGCAATGTCGCACTTTGATTTTTCCCGACAAAAGCTTGTCGTGGAAAGGTCACAATCTAGAGATGAAGAAATGGGATTTTTGAATTCGCAAAGTCATTTTTGCTTGAAAATAGCGAGAAAAAGATACTTTGACAAGATGAAAAAGGTACTTTGACGAGAAATTCTCTAGAGAATTTCTCGTCATCTCGGTAGTTTTACACGGTCAAAGTACCGAGATGATTGGCAAAAATGCCCTTTTTTAATAAGTAAAATGGCAAAAATGAAGGCTTGGGGAAGTAGTTTTTGTGCGTTGTATAATACAAAGTTCTGAATATCAACATGTTAGTAAAATTATTCAAAAATGGGCTTCTTTTGGGCCAAGGATGTCCTTGCTTCTGATTTTTCGATTCTCAGAGGCCGAAAAATGTCAGTTTATTGAACAAACTTCCTTCTTTCTGTAATATGCAAAAACACCTTGACCGAGGATGTAAACCTTGTTCGGTCAGAGTGCTTTTATATAAATATGGAGGTGCTTGCACGCGATACAGTTTCTTTGATGCTGTCTTGGTGGTATTGCGACCAAGCAGTGAAGTTCTACTTCTTGGTGATGGCCTCCATGATGATCTTTGCCAGGAGCTTAGCACCTTCCCGTGTCGGATGGATGCCGTCGGACTGCATGATGCCATCGATGGTCATGCCTTCAGCAGGATGGAAGGCCGTGTGGAGATCGATATACTGCACTTTTTCCTTGCGCGCCACCTGCTTGACGATCGGCGCAATATGGTTGGCGATGATGCTGTCGTTGATGTCCCATGAGGGTTTGACGGCTGGAATGGGTGAGCACAGCCAGATCTTTGGATGTGAGGGCAGCGCCTTGAGCGTGTCGGTCATCGTCATCAAATCGTGCTTGAACTCAGCATTGTGTACCCAGTTGTGGGGCTTGGTGTCGTTCGTACCGAGTTTCACGATGACGATATCCGGGCGGAAGGCCTGCGCATCTTGCCATGCCTCTTCACGCACATAGGGCAGATCGCCCTTGCTGAGCAGTGTGCGGGCAGACACACCGAAGTTCTTGACGAGATAGCCCTTGCCGAGCATTCTTTGCAGTTGTGCCGGATAGCCCTGCTCATCGCTCATGCCGATGCCAAAGCCGTCGGTGATGCTGTTGCCGATACATGCCACTCGGATGGCGTGAGGCTGTGGACTGGGCAAAGCCTTCAGCCATGCTGTGAGGTCGTCCATCATCTGTGGATGGGAGGGGAAGGAGGTTCTGATGCCAAAGCCGTGACCACCATGAGGATAGATCAACAGCGAGCAGTTGTTGCCGCAACTCCTCATGCTACTGTAGTAAGCCACGCCGTTCTGTACGGGCGGCACCACCTCATCGTCGCTGGCCAGCAGGATGATGGCCGGTGGCGTGAGGTGAGCGCGCACCTGCGTCTCGTTGCTCCACTGCTTGACGGTCTCTTTGTTGTTTCTGTCAGAGCCGAGGAAGTTGTCGCGTGAACCTTTGTGTGTGCCTTTGCTCATGGTGATGACGGGGTAGAACAGAATGCTGAAGTTGGGCCGCACGGCCCAGGGCGCATGTGTACTCACCGACGAGGCCAGATGTCCGCCGGCCGAGAACCCCATGATGCCGATGTCGTCGGAGTTGATCTGCCACACGTCGGCCGAGTCGCGCAGCGTCTTCATGGCCTGGTAAGCGTCGGAGAGGGGAATGTTGTGGTCGCCTCTTGGCATACGGTATTTCAGCACGGCATAGGCAATGCCCTGATTGTTGAAGTACGGAGCCCAGTCGTGCCCCTCGTGTTGCATGGCGAGATGGGCATAACCACCACCCGGACAGTCGAGGACGGCACGTCCTGTAGGATGCTCAGGAAGATAGACGGTGAGCGTGGAGAGCCCGTCTTGGCTGTTACGGAGTTCGAAGTGACGGGCTGACTGAGCGGCTGCCGTCATCACAGCGATCGCTGTGAACAGCAACGTCGCGATGCGCAGATGAATTTGTTTTTTCATGGTGTATGCTTAGTTATTAAGTATTCTCAATGCGGATCAGTGTTTCTTGTTCCACTGTGCGGCTTCCTGCTCGATGAGTCCGTCGATCGGAGCCTGGATGATCTTGCCGATCTTCATGCCTTCCTCCTTCATCACCTCTTCGAGTGGCTGTCGATAGATGAGTGCGATGCTGCCGTTGAAGCCGATGGGCAACTGGTTCCAACCATCGTATTGCTTGACGTTGCGACAGAGGAAACGGTGGAAGCCCTCCTTGACGAGCGCATAGATGGCGGGCTCTGCAATATTCTCCTGCAAGAACGGGACGAAGGAAGCCAGGAACGTATTGGGTTTCGGCTGGCGATAGACACGGTCGATGATGTCGGCGGCCGTGAGGTGGTATTTGTCGTTGAAGCGCTGGATGATCGTCTGTGGCAACTGGTTTTTCAGGATGTCTGCGACGAGTGTCTTGCCCAAGACAGCACCGCTGCCCTCGTCACCGAGGATGAATCCGAGCGCTGGCACGTTCTTCACGATTTTCTCACCGTCGTAGGCGCAGGAATTGCTACCCGTCCCTAAGATACATGCGATGCCGGGCTGGTCACCGCAGAGCGCTCTTGCCGCGCCAAGCATGTCGCTGGCCACCTCGCAGACGCCGGTGACATGGAGATGACGGCGCAGAGCACGCTCCACCACGGGAATTTTTTCCGGTGTGCAGCCCGCACCATAGAAGTGGAGGCTGTTGAGGGTGCAGCTGCCGTGATCCTGCTTTGAAGCTGTCGCTTCGTTGCTGCAAGCCGATTGCAACTGGGGAAGGAGAGCGGTCTCTACTTCGTTGGCGATCTCGTCCTCGCTCATTTGGAAGGGATTCAATCCTTTCGTGCGGATACGTGCGGCAACGGTCCCGTCGGCCGTTAAAGACCAATCAGTCTTTGTAGAACCGCTGTCAGCAAGCAAAGTATAAGTCATATTGCGTATTGTTGTTAGTTTTCCATAATGCAAAGATACAGATTATTTTTGCAATGACAAAGCACTTTCGCTATATTATTCCGGCGGCTCCTTCTCTTTTGGTTAGGGAAAATGATGAACATGAATAAAGGAGAAAGATGTGGAGTGGGAGGCTTCGTAGGGTTGTGACGAGGCCTGAAAAGGGCACAAAAAAGCGATGACCTTCGCAGGCAACCGCTCTTAATCTTCAATAGGTATTAGTTCCTTCAAGGTAAAAAGATTGTTTTCAGGATAACACTGCAAAGATAATCATATTTTTTAGAACGGCAAACTTTTTATCCGTTTTTTTTAAAGAAAACTTATTCCTCTGTTAATTTTTTGGTTCTCGAAGCTTACTTGATACGTGGGGGATAGCTTTCTTGCTTATAAATATAAGGTGTTCTGTACTTTCTTGGCACTGGTCGGGGCATAACAAAACAAGCCACACGATCCACCCCCCTCCCCCTTGCCGTAAGGCTTTTTAGGGATGAAACTATTGATCGTGTGGCTTGTAGCTTGCTCGAAAAAACTATCCGCTACATGGCGAAGACATTGAAGCCTCCGTCCACGACGGCTACGGTGCCGGTGACGAAAGCGGCGGCATCACTCATCAGATAGTGGATCGTACCGCAGAGTTCTTCGGGTTTACCCATGCGGCCGAATGGCGTCTGACGGATCACGTCGTTGCCACGCTGCGTATAGCTGCCGTCAGGATTGGTGAGCAGTGCGCGGTTTTGTTCCGTGATGAAGAATCCTGGAGCGATCGCGTTGACGCGGATGCCCTCGCCAAACTTCTTGGCGGTCTCGGTGGCCATGTAAGCGGTGAAGTTGGAGATGCCGGCCTTGGCGGCCGCATAACCGCAGACACGTGTCATCGGACGGAAGGCTGCCATGCTGCTGAAGTTGATGATCGAACCCTTCCCCTGCTTGACCATCGGCTTGAGAAACACTTGAGTAGGGATCACCGTACCCGTGAGGTTGAGGTTGAGCACCTTTTGGAACTGTTCGGGATCGAGGTCGAAGAAGTTCTGATCCGGTGCGATGGTGGCTCCTTTCATGTTGCCACCGGCGGCGTTGAGCAGTGCGTCTACGCGTCCGAAGTCCTTGAGGATGTCCTCACAGTTTTGCTTCATCAGCCCGGCGTTCATCACGTCGGTCTTATAGAATTTGGCGATGCCGCCTTTGTCAGTGATTTCTTTCATGATCTCGTTGCCTACCTCTTCCTTACGTCCGAGGATAGCGATCTTGGCTCCTTGCTCTGCGAGGTACTTGCCGATACAGCGGCCAAGGACACCCGTGCCGCCAGTGATGACGACAACATAGTCTTTAATGTTAAATAGTTCGTTCATGGTTTAATCAAAAAATCCTGGTTGTTTGTATTTGATACCTAATTCTTTATCCACTGCGGCGAGGATGCCTTGCACCTGCCCCATGGCAAACATACGGCCAAGGAAGCTGTATCCGGCGTTGTATCCGCGCTTCTCGTCGCCGAGCATCGTCATGCCGTGGTCCACACGCATGGGCAGCACCTGTGCATTGGGCGAAGAGAGCAGGGCCTTACCCGCCTTGCGCTCCTGTTCTTCCTGCTCGAAGATATGAGCCAACGCCACGAGATCAGCACGACCGCCCAGATGGCTGGCCTCAGTGAAGTCGCCGTTGGGGAAGACGTGGCAGCTGCGCAGATGCACGAAACTCGTGCGACTGGCAAAGCGACGGGCCATCTCCGGCAGATTGTTTTGGGCTCCCGCGGAGAGCGAGCCGGCGCAGAAGGTCAGTCCGTTGTGCTTGTTGGGGACAGCGTTGAGCAGCCATTTGATGTCGTCGGCGCACGTGATGATACGAGGCAAGCCGAGAATTTGGAAAGGAGGATCGTCGGGATGAACGCACATATACATATCGCACTCCTCGCAGACCGGCATGATCGCGTCGAGGAAATACTTCATGTTGGCGCGCAGTTGCTCGCGGTCGATGCCCTCATATTTCTTCAGCAACTCACGGAAGAGGCCGAGCGGATGCTCATCGCCTTCCTTGAAGTTACCGGAGACGAAGCCTTGTGTCTTGATGACAATGTTTTCCACGAGCGCATGGTCTTTCTCCGGCGTCATCAGTTTGCGCAGTTCCGACACCTCTTTTAATATGTCTCTGCCGTTGGGCTTGCCGTCGGGGCCGAGCGCCTGGAAGTTTCTCCAGTCCTCTTCAGCGCCCTCACGCTTCAAGAGGTCAATGTCGAAATACGCGAATTCGGGAATGCTGAAATAGAGATTGCTCGATCCGTTGGGGTTGAGATGAAGCAGATCGGTGCGTGCCCAGTCGAGTACGGGCATGAAGTTATAGCAGATGGTATGGATGCCCTCGGCGGCTAAGTGGCGCAGACTCTCGCAATAGATACTGATCTGCTCGTCGCGGTCAGCCCCACCATATTTAATTGTCTCGGTGACGGGGAGAGACTCGACAACGCTCCATCTCATGCCGTATGACTCGATGTAAGTCTTCAGGTCGTGGATCTGCTGTTGCATCCATACTTGTCCGAGCGGCACGTCATGCAGTGCCGTGACAATGCCCTGTACGCCAATCTGTCGAAGCATGTCGAGCGTAATCAGGTCTTTACGGCCAAACCATCTCCATGTTCTTTCCATTTTTGATTAGTTTTTAGTTAATGATGTTGTTTTTGGATCTATCATGATCGGTGCGACAGTGGAGCGTCCCTCATGTGATGACCTTGTATACGTGCAAAGATATATAAAATACTTCAAACACCAAAAGAAGTAACGGAATATTTCTCTCTTCTTCATAGTTGCTCCTTGAAGTGTCTTTATCATATTTGTTGAAAGAAAATTGTTCTCAAAAATAAAGTAAGAGTTGATAATTGTTATCTGCTGCTTTCGTATTAACCATTGATACTAAAGATATTCTGCTTTGAAAGCAGATCTATTTTTTAAAAATAACAAAAAACACTGATAGCGCTTGAAAAAAGAAGCAAGAAAGTTTGCTTATTAAAATGATTTTATTAATTTTGCAAAGTAAGAAAGCATTTACCAATACATCAACAATATTATGACAAAGTACAACATCACAGAAAAGAAAGAAAAGGAAGCTGCCTATCGCTCGCTTGTCAGTCCCAAGCTCATGGATGAACTGGAGGAGAAAATCAACAACATCATCATCATCCAAAAGAAGTATAAGGACAAGGAATATTCTGCCAAGCAGCTTGCCGAAGACCTTGGTACCAACACCCGCTACATCTCAGCTGTCGTGAATGTGCGTTTTCACATGAACTATACCTCCTATGTCAATCAATACCGCATTCAGGAAGCAATGTCGCTCTTGGTCGACCGTCGCTATCAGGATTTGAACATGGAGGACATCTCTGATATGGTTGGCTTCTCCAACCGTCAGTCGTTCTATGCCTCATTCTTCAAGGTTAATGGTATCACGCCACGGGAATACAAGATCAAACACCTGGCTACCCATCCCTCATTACTCGACCGCCCCAAGAAGCGTGGACGTAAACCGGGATCAAAAAACAAAGTGAAATCAGAGTAAACGTGATCGCGTAAAGGAGGAGTAAACGTCTGCATAACCAATTACAATCACCGCCATAGAAAATCATTCATGCGCTGGGTGGTTTGCCTATTGGTATCGTTTTTTAGTACCATAGTGATGGAAAACAACACATTCGCCTTTGCTGGTGAGCGTTTCGCTGACCTCCAGATGCTGAGATACCGCCTGAATGGCTTCGAGCAGTTGTCTCTGCGGCAAAAGAAATATATCTATTATCTGTCCAAAGCCACACTGACCGGAAGGGATATCACCACTGATCAGTTTGGTGAATACAACTTGCCGATACGTAAGTTGCTGGAGAACTTGTACGTGCATTTCCCGGACGATCGCCAAAGCAAGGAATTCCTTGCGATGACTGTATATCTGAAACGTGTGTGGTTCTCCAATGGTATCTATCATCACTATGGCTGCGAGAAGTTCCAGCCTGACTTTTCGGAGTCGTGGCTGCGCCAGGCTGTCGACGACACACCCTTTGAAGTGCTGCCCGGCAACTACCGTTCCAAGCAGGAGATGATGGACGTGCTCTGTCCCGTCATCTTCGATCCTGACGTGCTGCCAAAACGCGTCAACCAAGCTGACGGCGAGGATCTTGTGAAGACATCGGCCTGCAACTATTATGAGGGCGTGACGCAACAGGAGGCCGAGCAATATTACGGGCAGCTGCGACAGCAGGCCGGTGGCAACGAGCAACCTTCGTTCGGACTGAATTCCAAACTGGTCAAGAAGGGCGGACAGCTCGTAGAAGAGCGCTACACCGCTGATGGACTGTATGGAGAGCCCATCCGCAAGATCGTCTACTGGTTGGACAAGGCACGTGAGGTGGCGGAGAACGACCAGCAGCGGCGCGTCATCACGCTGTTGACAGACTACTATCGCACGGGCGACCTCAAACTGTTTGACGAGTATTCCATCGAGTGGCTTCGTGAGAACGAAGGCAATGTTGACTTTATCAATGGATTTATCGAGGTGTATGGTGACCCTCTCGGGCTGAAAGGATCGTGGGAGGGTATCGTGGAATATAAAGATGAGGTGGCCACCGAAAGAACACGCAAGATAGCCGACAACGCACAGTGGTTTGAGGATCACTCGCCCGTGGATCCGCGTTTCCGCAAGGCTAAGGTCAAGGGCGTCTCGGCGAAAGTGATCTGCGCCGCAATGCTCGGCGGTGACGAATATCCGTCGTCGGCGATCGGCATCAACCTGCCCAATGCCGACTGGATACGTGCGAGATACGGTTCGAAAAGCGTGACGATCGGCAACCTCACGGAGGCTTACAACCAAGCCGCCAAAGGTTCGGGGATGAACGAGGAGTTTGTCATCGACGAGCCGACACGAGAGTTGATCCGCAAATATGGAGACCTCTGTGATGATCTCCATACCGATCTGCATGAGTGCTTGGGTCACGGTAGCGGTCAGCTCCTGCCCGGCACGTCGCCCGACGCGCTGAAAGCCTATGGCAGTACGATTGAGGAGGCACGCGCCGACCTCTTCGGACTCTATTATCTGGCCGATGATAAGCTCGTGGAACTCGGACTGACACCCGACAAGGAGGCCTACAAAAGTCAGTACTATCACTATGTGATGAATGGCCTGATGACGCAGTTGGTGCGCATCAATCCCGGACATGTCATCGAGGAAGCGCACATGCGCAACCGTGCGCTTATTGCCCGATGGTGCTATGCTCATGGCAATGGCGTCGTGGAAATGGTGAAACGCGATGGCAAGACCTATGTGCGTATCAACGACTATCAACGCCTGCGTCAGCTCTTCGCTGAGCTCTTGGCTGAGATTCAGCGCGTGAAGAGCGTAGGAGACTATGAGACTGCCCGGCAACTCGTGGAGGAATATGGCATCAAGATCGACGCGGACCTGCATCGTGAAGTGCTGGAACGCTATCGCCAACTTCACATTGCGCCTTATAAGGGCTTCCTGAATCCCCAGATGATCGCCGTGACCGACAACCAAGGGGAGATCACGGACATCCGTCTTGACTACTCCGAGAGCTATGAGGAGCAGATGCTTCGCTACTCCAAGGAGTATGCTACGCTATAACGGCACAAATGACAACGTAATGACAACAGAAGAAGTACAACAGAAGATCAAGGAACTCAAGCGCAGCTTCCGCTTGGTGATGAACGGCCCCGCATCGCAATCGATGCGTGAGAAAGGTCTCGACTATCGGCTCAACTGGGGCGTCCCCGTCATCCAGCTCAAGCAGATGGCCAAGGAACTCGGCAAGGATTATGATCTCGCCATCGCCTTGTGGAAGGAAGACATCCGTGAATGCAAGATCCTGGCGACCCTCGTCATACCGGTGGAACAGATGCCTCAGGAGGTGGCGGAGATTTGGATGGAGCAGACCCACACGCAGGAAATGGCCGAGATGCAGGCGCTCAATGTCTATCAGCATGTAAGCTATGCCCCGGTGATCGCCTACCAGTGGATCGCGCGTCCCGAAGACGTCTACCAGATCTGCGGTTACGACATCCTCGGTCGACTGTTTATGAATGGGCAGGAACCCAATGAGCGCGGTATCAACGAGTTTCTTGACCAGGCTGCGACAGCCTTGCAGGCACCGTCACTCGGCGTACGCCACGCTGCCCTCAACGCTGTGTTGCGCTTTGCCGACCTGGGCGTTGTCTATGAGCGGATGGCACACAATGCATTGAAAAAGATTGGTATCGACATATAAGAACTGTTTGTTGAGGTTTCTGAACCTCTGTGATTGTACGCAAGGATAATTTTTTTAACACATAAATACAAACCAACATTAAGATCAGAGAGATGAGCAAAATGAGTTTTCTTGTAGCTGGTGCAGCATGTCTGCTGGCTACCAGTTGTGGTACTGTGGGCGCAGGCAGTGCGTCGTCCAGTGCGGGTGATGATGTGCTCAACGGTGTCATCGGTGTGTTGAACAATGCCAACACCATTGGCGACGTGATCAGCAGCGTCATCGGTTCCAACAAATTGACAAAATCGCAGCTCTACGGCACTTGGAAATACAATGGTCCGGGTTGTGCCTTCACGTCTAACAGTGCTTTGGCAAAGGCCGGTGGTGAGGTCGTTGCCTCGCAGATCAAGGCCAAGCTCAAGGAAGACTACAACAAAGTAGGTTTCACGTCCAGAAATACACAGATCACTTTCAATAAGGATAATACCTTCACGGCTTATGTCGACGGCAAGAAGTTTAGTGGTAACTACACCTACGATGAGTCGACCAATGCTTTGAAACTGACAGGACTGCTGCTCTCGCTCAACGGCTATGCTACCCGCAACAGCCAAGGAGTGGCGATCCTCTTTGAGTCCAAAAAACTCTTGACACTTATTCAGACCATGGCGACTATGAGTGGCAACGCTACGCTGAGCTCTATCGGTGAGATCAGTAAGAACTACAACGGCGTCAGATTGGGATTTGATATGGCCAAGTAATTGGATCCAACCACGATAGATGATGGTGGAAGAGGTGGTTTGCTGTCACTTCGTCCACCATTTTTCATTTCTGTGGTTTTGTCGGCTTGTCAGTCTTCTTTGTGTGCCTTATCCCTCTGTTTTCCTAAACTCGAGATTTCTGTTTCCCTTAGCTTGAGATTTCATTTTTCCTTAGCTTGAGTTTCCGTCTTTCAAGGCTGGAGCCTTCAGACTTCTTTTGTTTAGATCCCATAAATATCTTGAGCTTTGAAAAAGTTTCTTAAATAACACGTACTATATTTCCAATTTAATATTATTTATTACCCTTGATGCTTTGCTCTTGAGAGAAAATTGTACTTTTGCCATAAAAATGAACAGCATTAAAGCTTTATAATATGGCAGAATCAGTAGACATTAGAGAATTGAACATCAAAATTGAGCAGAATAGTGCCTTCGTTACAAACTTGGTGACAGGAATGAATCAGGTCATCGTCGGTCAGAAGCATTTGATCGATGCGCTGCTCATTTCGTTGCTCAGCGACGGCCACATCCTGCTGGAGGGCGTACCTGGTTTGGCAAAGACACTCGCCATCAAGACACTCTCACAGCTTGTGGATGCAGACTTCAGCCGTATACAGTTCACACCCGATTTGCTTCCTGCCGACGTGGTAGGTACGATGATCTATTCCCAAAAGGACGAGAACTTTCAGGTCAAGAAAGGCCCTGTCTTTGCCAACTTCGTGCTGGCTGATGAGATCAACCGTGCTCCGGCTAAGGTGCAGAGTGCTTTGCTTGAGGCCATGCAGGAGCATCAGGTGACCATCGGCGAGAAGACTTTCGCACTGCCCGATCCGTTCCTCGTCATGGCAACGCAGAACCCTATCGAGCAGGAAGGTACCTATCAGTTGCCGGAGGCTCAGGTCGACCGTTTCATGCTCAAGGTGATCATCGACTATCCGACGCTGGATGAGGAGAAAGCCATCATCCGCGAAAACCTGCAAGGAAAGATGCCAGAGGCGCATCCCGTGACGACAGCGGAGGAGATCATCCGTGCCCGCGAGGTGGTGAACATGGTTTATATCGACGAGAAGATCGAGCAGTATATCGCAGACATCGTCTTCGCGACCCGCTATCCCGAGCGCTATGGCATGCCCGAATTAAAAGACTTGATCACCTTCGGCGGTAGTCCGCGTGCCAGTATCAACCTCGCCAAGGCTGCCCGCGCCTATGCCTTTATCAAGCATCGCGGCTATGTGGTGCCGGAAGATGTGCGCGCTGTGGCTCACGATGTGCTGCGCCACCGCATCGGACTCAGCTACGAGGCAGAGGCTGCCAATGTTTCCAGCGAGGAGATCGTCAGCAAGATCGTCAACAAGATTGAGGTACCTTGATCAAAAAGCAAAAAGAAGGAGTCATCGTGGACACTAACGAGATACTACATCAAGTCAGAAAGATTGAAATCAAAGCCCGGGGATTGAGTCAGAACATCTTCGCGGGACAGTACCACTCTGCCTTTAAGGGAAAGGGTATGGCTTTCTCCGAGGTGCGTGAATATCAGTTCGGTGATGATGTCCGGGATATTGACTGGAATGTCACGGCCCGCTTCCACCATCCTTATGTCAAGGTCTTTGAAGAGGAGCGCGAGCTCACGGTGATGCTGCTCATCGATGTCTCGGGATCGTTGGACTTCGGTACGACACAGCAGATGAAGCGTCAGCTGGCCACAGAGATCGCTGCTACGATCGCCTTTTCAGCCATTGAGAACAACGATAAGATTGGCGTCATCTTCTTCTCCGACCGTATTGAGAAGTATATCCCGCCAAAGAATGGACGTAAGCATATCCTTTACATCATCCGCGAGATGCTTGACTTCCATCCGAAAAGCACACGCACGGACATCGGTATGGCCATGGCTTATCTCACCCGCGTGATGAAACGTCACTGCACTTCCTTCATCATCAGCGATTTCTACGATCGCAAGGACTTCACCAAAGAGATGGAGATTGCCAACCGCAAACACGATGTGGTGGCCATACAAGTCTATGATCCGCGTGCCAAACAGCTGCCCGACGTGGGACTGCTCAAGGTGATGGACGCCGAAACCGGCCACGAGATGTATATCGACACATCGAGCAAGAAACTCCGGCAGGCTCATACGAGATACTGGATGGAACGTGAGGACACGCTCAATACGGTGTTTGCCAAGAGTCGCATCGACTGGACGGCGATTGCCACGAACGAAGATTTCACGAAGGCATTGATGTTGCTATTCAAGCGTAGGGCTTAGATTCTGTTGTGCTGAGGAAGAGATCAAAAAGTATTAAGGGATAGATCAAGTAGTATTGGCGGAAAGATCAAATAGTATTGATGGAAAGATCAAAGGTATTTCAGAAAAGATTAGAAGAGTAGAGAATAGAGGTTATGACCAAAAAGATATGGCAATATGTTTTGACGTGTATGATGCTGCTGTTGTCACTCAACGCTTCATCACAGGTCACCGTTGAGCAAAATGTGGACTCGGTGGGGATTCTCATCGGTGAACAGGCCCATTTGCAGCTTACCGTCACGATGCCCGCTGGTTCTACCATTCAGTGGCCGGCGTTGAAGGAACGCCAGTTGGTGGTTCCGGGCGTAGAAGTTGTGAAGGTCACTGACGCTGATACCTTGTCCACGAGTGGCAAGGAACTGAAGGTCAGAAAAGTCTACACGGTCACCTCGTTTGACGAGCATCTCTATTCCATTCCTCCCTTACCTGTCAAAATCAACGGCAAGACTTATCAGGGTGGCGTTGCTGCGCTGAAGGTAATTACGATGAATGTTGATACACTTCATCCCAATCAGTTCTTCCCCCCAAAGGATGTTCAGGACAATCCCTTCTCTTGGGCTGAGTGGAGTCCTTATTTCTGGTTGTCACTGCTGACGTTGCTGTTTGTGCTCGTGATGGGGTATCTCTTCATCCGTCTGCGTAGCAACAAACCGGTGATCACGCGTATTCGTATCGTGAAACATGTGCCTGCTCATCAGCGCGCCCTCAATGCCATCAGTAAGATCAAGGAGGAGCATCTCACCACCAGCGAGGATCAGAAGACCTATTACACACAACTCACCGACACGCTGAGGAAATATATCCAGGAGCGCTTTGGCTTCAATGCCTTGGAGATGACGTCCAGCGAGATCATCGAAAAGCTCAATGAGTCCGGTGACAAGAAGATGATTGACGAGCTGCGCGAGCTGTTCACGACAGCAGACCTCGTGAAGTTTGCCAAATACTCGACGCTCATCAACGAGAACGACCTCAACTTGGTGAACGCCATCAACTTCATTGACGAGACTAAACAAGAGAACCAGCCCACCGAGGAACGTATCGTGCCACAGCTGTCTGAGGGCGACAAGCGTACACGGCAGAATCGCATCACCATCAAGTCGCTGCTCTGGGCGTTGGGAATTATCGCCGCGGCTTGTTTGGTGTATGTTTGTTATCATGTTTGGCTGCTGCTTGGATGAGAGAAACATTAAAGATTGACGATCATGGAATTTGCTGATAAACAATATTTCTTGCTGCTGTTGCTGCTCATCCCTTATATCCTGTGGTATTTCCTTTACCGCAAGAGAGATGAGCCGACACTGCGTATGGGTGACACCTACGCCTATCAGAATGCGCCAAAGAGCTGGCGAGTGCGCCTCGTCAACGCCCCGATGCTCCTGCGTTGTGTGGTGTTTGCGCTCATCGTCTTCATCTTGGCTCGCCCTCAGACCCATAATTCTTGGGGACACAAGCAGGTTGAGGGCATCGACATCATGCTGGCCATGGACGTGTCTACTTCCATGCTGGCAGAGGACTTGAAGCCAAACCGCATTGAGGCTGCCAAGGATGTGGCCGCAGAGTTCATCTCCGGCAGACCCAATGATAACATCGGTCTGACGATCTTCGCGGGCGAGGCGTTTACGCAATGCCCGATGACCACCGACCATACGTCGTTACTGAATCTGCTGCAAAACGTGCGCACAGACATCGCTGCCCGTGGACTCATCCAGGACGGGACGGCTTTGGGTATGGGTCTGGCCAATGCTGTGTCACGACTGAAAGACTCTAAAGCCAAGAGCAAAGTGGTGATCTTGTTGACCGATGGTAGTAACAACATGGGTGACATCTCGCCGCTGACAGCTGCCCAGATCGCCAAGTCGTTGGGCATCAGAGTCTATACAATCGGTGTCGGAACCAACAAAGTGGCACCCTATCCTGTGCAGGTGGCCGGTACTGTACAGTATGTCAACATGCCGGTGGAGATTGATACGAAAACGCTGAGCGATATTTCGGCAATCACAGACGGCAATTTCTATCGTGCCACCAACAACCGGCAGCTGAAGCAGATTTATCACGACATCGATCAACTGGAAAAGACGAAGATGAACGTCAAGAAGTATTCGCGCTACTACGAGGCTTACCAGCCCTTCGCCATCGCTGCGGTCTTCTTCCTCCTGTTGAAGATTCTGCTGCGCAACACGGTTTTGCGTCGACTGCCTTAAAGGTTAGCGCGCTGATGCCCCTATTATATATAATAAGGTGTTGCGAACCGATGTTTGCTGTGTAGGGAACTGAAAAGAAGAGAATCCTAAGGCTTAGGCCGAAGGAAAAAAGATAAACGAAAAGACAATGAGATTTGAAGATCCGACATACTTATGGCTACTCTGCCTGCTGCCTCTGCTGTTTCTGCTGAGGGTGGCAAGCCATTTCAAGCAGAAAAAACGGCTTCGCCAGTTAGGTGATCCTCTGCTGTTGAAGCAGCTCATGCCAGACGTTTCAAAGGTAAGGCGTACGGTGAAGTTCTGGTTGGTGATGGGTGCGCTGGCCATGCTCATCCTTGTTTTGGCGCGTCCGCAAATGGGAACGCATGTGTCACACGACAATCGTCAGGGCATCGAAGCCATCATCTGTATGGACATCTCCAATTCCATGCTCGCTGAGGATGTTGTGCCGAGCCGACTGGAAAAGAGCAAGATGCTCGTCGAAAACATGATTGACCACTTCACCAACGATAAAGTAGGACTTGTGGTCTTTGCCGGTGATGCTTTCGTACAGTTGCCGATTACCGCTGACTACGTCTCGGCGAAGATGTTCCTGCAGGACATCAATCCTTCGCTCATTGCTACTCAAGGTACAGATATCGGCCATGCCATACAGTTGGCAATGCACAGTTTCACACAGGCCGACCATATCGGACGCGCCATCATCGTCATCACCGATGGTGAAGATCACGAAGGTGGTGCTGAAGAAGCTGCTGCCGCAGCCAAGAAGAAAGGTATCAACGTCTTTATCCTTGGCGTTGGCGATCCTCACGGCGCACCGATTCCTACCGGTGACGGCTACATGAAGGATGCGTCAGGACAGACAGTGATGAGTGCGCTCAACGAGCAGATGTGCCGCAAGATAGCGCAGGCGGGCAGTGGCATGTACATTCATGTCAACAATACGGCTGACGCTCAGAACGAGTTGAACAATGATTTGGTCAAGCTGCAGCAAGGTACTACCGATGCTGTGGTTTATAGCGATTACAACGAGCAGTTCCAGGCTTTTGCCATCATTGCTCTGATCCTTCTCGTCTTGGATGCTTGTCTGATGGAGACCAGGAATCCATTGCTGAAGAGGGTAACGATCTTTAAGAATAAAGGGAAGAAATAATGGACATACGTAAGTATATTCTTTTGACCCTGCTGGTCTTTGCGGGTGTCACGCAGATGCAGGCGCAGGCTGACCGACAGTTCATCCGGAACGGCAACAAGCTCTACCGGCAGCAGAACTATGCCAAGGCTGAGACGGAATACCGCAAGGCCCTCAGCAAGAATGCACGCAACACGCAGGCAATGTATAATCTCGGTTGTGCGCTGATGATGCAGCAGAAAGATTCCGCCGCCATCGTACAACTGCAAAACGCCGGGCGCAGTGAGCAGTCACCGCGTCGCAAGGCGATGGCTTATCACAATATCGGTGTGATCTGCCAGGGACATCAGATGTATGGAGAGGCTATCGAAGCCTACAAGGAGAGTCTGCGCAATAATCCGAGCGACAATGAGACCCGCTATAACCTTGCACTCTGCCAACGGTTGCAGAAGAAGCAAAAACAAAACGGAGGCAAGAACAATCGGAAGAACAGAAACAAGAAAGACAATCAGAAGCAACAGAATAAGCAGAAGAACAATAATCAGAACAAACAAGATCAGAACAATCAGCAAAAACAGCAACCCAAAGATCAGATGAGCAAAGACAATGCTCAGCAGTTGCTCAACTACGCCATCCAGCAGGAGAAGGCTACGCAAGAGCGTTTGAAGCGCAACGAACAGCAGCCGCAACGTAGAAGATTGCAGCAAAACTGGTAATAAAGTGTACTTGAAATCTGATATAGTGTACTTGATATGATGACGCGTCGAATAATTCACATATTTGTTTTCACCTTGATGCTGGCTGCCGTGGCGCTGGCATCGCAGGCTCAGATTGTCGTGTCTGTCCCCTCGCATGTGGAGGCGGGAGAGAACTTCCGGCTGTCTTATACCATCAACACGCAAGATGTTGATGAGTTTCGTGCCGGTAGCATTCCCGGCGGACTGGAGCTGATTGCCGGCCCTTACACCTCGCAGCAGTCGAGCTACCGTATGGTCAACGGCCACACGAGCAGTTCTTCTTCTATCACCTTCACCTATACGCTCTATGCCGCCAAGGACGGATCGTTCACGATTCCGCCAGCTCATGCGCGCATCAATGGGCGTATGGTAGCCTCACGGGCCGCTAAGGTGGTAGTCAACGGCCGGGCTCGCAACAGTGGCGGCGCACCGAAGATGCATGGTGAAGACGAAAGTCGTGAGCCGAGCATGGCTTCGGCAGACAGCAAAATCACGGCCAATGACCTGTTTATCAAGGTGACAGCCAACAAGCGGCGGGTACATGAGCAGGAGCCGATCCTGCTTACATACAAGGTCTACTCCCTTGTGGACTTGACACAACTCGAGGGTAAGATGCCCGACCTTACCGGTTTCCACTCTCAGGAGGTGCCGCTACCTCAGCAAAAGAGCTTCCATCTCGAACGCGTCAATGGTAAGACCTACCGTGCGGTGACCTGGAGTCAGTATGTCATGTATCCGCAGATGACTGGCAACCTTCAGATTCCGAGCATCACGTTCAAGGGCATTGTGGTACAGCAAAACCGCTCCGTCGATCCCTTTGAGGCTTTCCTCAATGGTGGATCAGGCTATGTCGAGGTACACCGCAACATTGTGGCGCCGGGACTGACCGTACAGGTGGATCCATTACCAACCAAGCCAACAGGCTTCTCCGGTGGTGTGGGTAAGTTCAACATCTCTGCTCAGCTTACCAAGAAGGAAGTGAAAGCCGGTGATCCCGTCACCCTCAGAGTGGTCGTAGGCGGCAATGGCAACCTCAAGCTGATCAAGCAACCGGAGGTCAATTTCCCCAAGGACTTCGACAAATACGATGCAAAGGTGACCGACAAGACCAAGCTGACATCCACCGGCGTGGGTGGCAACATGATCTATGACTTCCTCTTTGTGCCACGCAATCAGGGCACTTACACCATTCCCGCGGTATCGTTTACTTATTACGACACCGATCTGAATACTTATAAGACTATCAGAACGCAGTCGTTTAAGTTGATTGTAGACAAAGGCGACGGTAACAGTACGTCGGCAGACTATGATGTTCAGAAGGCCAACGACATTCACGACATCATGTCGGGCAAGTGTGAGCAGCGTCAGGTGGGCAACTTCTTCTTCGGTTCCACTTCCTGGTGGATCTCGTTGCTCTTGCCTTTAATCGCCTTCGTCGTGCTGTTGGTCATCTTCCGCAAGCGTGCTTTGGATCATGCCGATGCGGTGAAGATGCGTGGCAAGAAGGCCAACAAGATCGCCCGCAAGCGTTTGAAGAAAGCCAGCAAGCTGATGTTCCAAGGCAAGAGCGAGGCTTTCTACGACGAAGTGCTCCGTGCGCTGTGGGGCTATGTGGGCTATAAGCTCAACATTCCGGTGGAACAACTCAACCGCGACAATATCACTGAGAAGCTGCAAAGTCACGAGGTTGACGATGCCATCATCGGCAAGTTCATCTCAGCCCTCGACACTTGTGAGTTTGAACGTTACGCTCCCGGCGATGCCTCCGGCAATATGGAGAAGACCTTCAACAGTGCGATGACTGCCATCGAAGAGATCGAGGAAGTGATGAAACGCAACGGTGGACGCAAGAAATGAGTGTTGGGCTGTTGGTAAAGTAGAAAAGATTAGGAAGGAATCATGATGAAGAAGCATATCTCAAACATAGGAAACAGTGTCAGACGCCTGTTCATGTTCATGGCAGGCTTGCTGACGTGCACGCTGTCCTTTGGCATTACAAAGGACAATGCCGACACGGCCTATAGGCAAGGTAAGTATCAGCAGGCGATCATTGACTACCAGGAGCTGCTGAAAGAAGGCATTTCGCCGGAACTATATTACAATCTTGGCAATGCCTACTACCGTAGCGACAATCTTGCACAGGCTATTCTGGCATATGAGCGGGCCGCGCAGTTGTCTCCGGGAAACAGTGACATCCGCTTCAACTTGCAGTTTGCGCGTGCCAAGACCATCGACAAAATCGTGCCGGACAACGAGATGCTCTTTGTCACTTGGTGCAAGCGGCTTGTCAACTTCACGAGCGTGGACAGCTGGGCACGTGCGGGTATTGTTGCCGTCGTGCTGGCCTTATTGTTGATGCTGGCTTATCTCTTCGGGCCACAACTGCTGGTTCGCAAGATCGGATTCTATGGCAGCGGCATCGCTTTGCTGCTGTTTATCGTCACCACCTTCTTTGCGTGGCAACAGAAACGAAACCTTGAGCGTCATTGCGGCGCCATCATCATGGCACCATCCGTGACGATCAAGAAAACACCCGTCGCCAATGGTACCGACGCTTTCGTGCTTCATGAAGGAACCAGAGTGGATATCACGGACAAGAGTATGAAGTCATGGTATGGCATAAAGGTCGGAGATGGTCGTGAAGGATGGATTCCAGCTTCGCAAGTAGAGATCATTTAATCGTTTTTAGGTAATCATGGCATTGGACGGATTGATCGCTATTGACCGGCACCTGCTGGTGATGCTCAATGGGAGTGATTCCATGTTTTGGGATCACTTCATGCTTATTTTTACCAACGGCCTTACATGGACCCCCTTGCTCTTCACCCTTTTTCTACTTGTGATGAAGAACAATGAGACGATGGTGCAGATAGGTCTTGTGGTGGGTTGCGTGTTGCTGGGTGTCTTCCTCTCCGGCGGCATCAACGGCATTATCATCAAGCCCTTGGTGGCCCGACTGCGTCCTTGCGACGATCCGCTGCTGAAATATACGGTCGATGTCGTGAATAACTACCGAGCGTCAGGCTTTAGCTTCTTCTCCAATCACTCGGCCAATACCATGGCGATCGCTGTGTTCATGATGTGGCTTGTGCGCAGTCGTCTGCTGAGCCTTACGCTTCTCTCCTGGTCGATCCTCAACGGCTGGTCACGCATCTACCTCGCGCAGCACTATCCTCTGGATGTACTCGTGGGCTGGCTTGTGGGCGCAATGATGGGCAGTCTGGCTTATTACATTTTTTATAGACTTTATACAAAGGTGAGTCCGCCCGTCAACTACATCTCATCTCAGTACACCACTACGGGCTACAGCAATGTAGACATCCACAATGTCATGCTTGTGCTCATGCTCACGCTCTGTGTGGCTGTGATCTGTGCGCTTTTCACCATGACAGGCAGCTATTGATTTCCACCATACCCCTTTAAGGATGATACATAACGACAATGGATACAAAACATATACATATCAGTGATTATAACTACGACTTACCCGACAGTCGTATTGCTAAGTTCCCGCTGAAAGAGCGCGACCACAGCAAATTGCTTATCTACGACCGTGGTACGGTCAGCGAAGATATTTTCTACAACCTGCCACTGCACCTTCCTGCCGGTGCGCTGATGGTGTTTAACAACACCCGCGTCATTCAGGCACGTATGCACTTCCGCAAGGAGACCGGTGCGCTCATCGAGGTTTTCCTCATGGAGCCTGCCGAGCCCGCCGATTACGAGCAGATGTTTCAGACGACCGGAAAATGCAGCTGGCTGTGTATGGTCGGCAACCTGAAGAAGTGGAAAGAGGGTACACTCCACCGCGACTTTGAGATTAAAGGTCACAAACTCACCCTCAACGCTACGATGGATCGCAACCGTACTGTCGAGAAGAGCGGCGGCACGAACTATTGGGTTGACTTTGAGTGGGACAACGATCAGGTCAACTTTGCCGACATCCTTGAGGCTGTGGGTGAGCTGCCCATCCCTCCCTATCTCAACCGCGAGACGCAAGAGAGCGACAAAACCACTTATCAGACGGTCTACTCCAAAATCAAGGGCAGCGTGGCAGCGCCGACAGCAGGACTGCATTTCACCGACCGCGTGCTGAAGGATATCGACGTGCATGGCATCGTCCGCGATGAGGTGACACTGCATGTAGGCGCCGGAACGTTCAAACCCGTGAAGTCTGAGGAGATCGAAGACCATAACATGCACACAGAGTACATTGTCGTTCATCGTCATACCTTTGAGCATCTCCTTGAGCATCAGTGCCGGGCTATCGCGGTGGGCACCACGAGCGTGCGCACTTTGGAGAGTCTTTACTATATGGGCGTGAAGGCTTTTGCTCATCCCGACATCACGGAGGAAGAGCTGCACGTCAATCAGTGGGAGCCCTACGACCTGCCGCATGACGACCAAGGACTCGTGATCGTCGACGGAAAGAGCCTCACTGTGGAGCAGTCCATCCGTGCCCTTCTCGACTATCTCGACCGCGATGGCCTCGAAGCCCTCCATTCCAGTACCCAGATTATTATTGCTCCGGGCTACACATACAAGATCGTGAAGATGCTCATCACCAATTTCCATCAGCCTCAGAGCACGCTGCTGCTCTTGGTCAGCGCCTTCCTTCATGGCGACTGGCGCAAGGTTTATGACTATGCGCTCAGCCATGACTTCCGCTTCCTGAGCTATGGCGATTCCAGTTTGTTAAAAGTTTAAGTATATGAAGATAGGAGACAAAGTAAGTTTTCTCAGTGAGGTCGGCGGCGGAAAGGTAGCTGGCTTCCAAGGCAAAAACATCGTGTTGGTAGAGGACGAGGATGGTTTCCAGATCCCTATGCCCGTCAATGAGGTCGTCGTCGTCAAGCAGGACGACTACACTACCGCCAATGTCATCAACAAACGGGCCGAGGCTGAGGAGCACCGGGCACAGGAGACACCGCTCAACCATGGCGGACGCTCGGTCAAAGCCATGATGCAGGATGGCCAGGACGAGGAAGTTGACATGACAGTCGAAGACATGGTTGACGACACAAAAGAGGTGACCTATCGTCCGCAGGCCGTGGAACGGCAGGGCGGCAATCAGCTTTCGGCTTATCTTGCCTTCGTTCCTGACGATGTCAAAGAGCTCATCAACAACCCGAAGTTCACCGTGAACCTCGTCAATGACTGCAACTATTATCTGAAATATACCTATCTCCAGGCCGAGGGCAACAGTTGGACGGTACTTTCCGAAGGCGAGGTGGAACCGAACACCGTGCTTTTCCTCGGTGAGCTCGGCCGCGAGGATGTCAACCATCTCGACCGTGTGGCCGTGCAGCTGATCGCCTACAAGCGTGAAAAGTCGTTTATCCTTAAACCCACCGTCGACGTTCAGCTGCGTCTCGATCCCGTGAAGTTCTATAAGGTGCATACAATGCAGGTCACCGACTTCTTTGAGTCTCCCTGCCTGCTCTATACGCTGGTGGAGAACGACAAGGTGGCCCGCCCACTCGTCCTTGACGCTAAGAAACTCAAGGAAGAGATGTACGCTGGTAAGCAAAATGCCGCTACCGCTCAGGCTCCTGCTCCCAAGCAGCGTGAGCAACTGGTGAGCCGCTACTCCGACGACCAAAGCAAGGGCAACAAGCGCAACTCGCCATACATTCGTCATCGCGGTCTTGACGATGCGCTCGTCGTTGACTTGCATACCGAGGAAATCCTTGACACTACGCAGGGAATGAAGCCTGGTGAGATCCTCGACTACCAACTCAAGGTCTTCCGCGACACGATGAACGCGCATCTGAACCGTAAAGGTCAGAAGATCGTCTTCATCCATGGCAAAGGCGAAGGTGTGCTGCGCCGTGCGCTCATCAACGATCTCACCTACCGCTACAAGAAGTGCACCTATCAGGATGCCTCATTCCAGGAATACGGTTACGGCGCCACAATGGTCACCATCAACTCCTAATTGAAAGTTAAATGGAATACGGATATATTAAGGTGGCCTCGGCTGTGCCTCTTGTCAGTGTCGCTAACTGCAACGAAAACGTCAAGAACATCGAGAACCTCATCGCGCAGGCCGAGGGGCAGGGCGTGGAGATCATCGTTTTCCCAGAGTTGTGCCTCACAGGTTATACTTGCCAGGACCTCTTCCGGCAGCACGTGTTGCTCGATGCTGCAGAGGTGGCTGTCATGAAATTGCTCGAGTTCACCAACCAACTCGACATTATCGCTATCGTCGGAGCTCCCGTGGCCGTCGGTGATCTGTTGCTCAACTGTGCTATCGTCATTCAGAAAGGTCATGTGCTCGGCATTGTGCCGAAGACGTATTTGCCCAATTACAGTGAGTTCTACGAGAAGCGCTGGTTTGCCTCTGCGCAGGATCTGCGTCCCGGCACGTTCCACTATGCGGGCCACTCCGTCTCCATCACCTCGTCGCCACAGCTTTTCCGTACGATGGACGGCGTAACCTTTGGCGTAGAGATCTGTGAGGACGTGTGGGCACCGACACCGCCGAGTAACCATCTTGCCTTGGCCGGAGCCGACATTATCTTCAATCTCAGTGCCAGCGATGAGCTCATCGGCAAGCATGACTATCTGCTCAGCCTGCTCAGCAATCAGAGCGCGCGCACTATGAGTGGCTATGTCTATAGCAGTGCGGGCTTTGGCGAGAGCACACAAGACGTGGTCTATGGCGGCAACGCACTGATCTACGAGAATGGAAATTTGCTGGCCAAGGGTGAGCGCTTTTCCTTGCAGTCACAGTTGCAGACGGCACAGATCGATGTGGAATACCTGCGGTCGGAGCGTCGGATGAACACGACGTTTACCAATGCCCAGCGCCGGATGATCCACGAAGACATCAACTTTATCGATGCCGACGTGGTCGATCATCACGATTTCGTGTTGGAGCGCACCATCAATCCGCATCCTTTCATCCCGAAGAGTGGTGACATGGAGCGGTCGTGCAATGAGATTTTCTCCATTCAGGTCATGGGTCTGGCACGCCGCATCGTCCACACGCATGCTAAGACTGTGGTCGTCGGCGTGAGTGGCGGACTGGACTCTACACTGGCCCTGCTGGTTTGCGTGAAGACCTTCGACAAGCTTGGCATGGACAGAAAAGGCATCGTTGGCGTCACCATGCCAGGCTTCGGTACCACCGACCGTACCTATCACAATGCAGTCAGTCTGATGAATTCCTTGGGCGTGACCATCCGCGAGATCAGCATCGCCAAGAGCGTTACGCAGCACTTCGAGGACATCGGACACGACATGCAAGTGCATGATGTCACATACGAAAACGGACAGGCCCGCGAGCGCACGCAAATCCTCATGGATCTCTCCAACCAGCTTGGCGGTCTCGTCATCGGCACCGGTGACCTCTCGGAGCTCGCTTTGGGATGGGCTACCTACAATGGTGACCACATGAGCATGTATGGTGTCAATGCCTCCATCCCCAAGACACTCATCAAGTATCTCGTGGAGTTTGCCGCCAAGACAGTAGACGACAAGAGTGCATCTACGCTCTTTGACATCATTGCCACGCCGATCTCGCCCGAACTGATTCCTGCTGACGAGGACGGTAACATCAAGCAGAAGACCGAAGACCTCGTGGGTCCTTACGAGCTTCACGATTTCTTCCTTTACTATTTCCTGCGTTGTGGCTTCAGCCCCCGCAAGATCTTCATGCTGGCCTGCCATGTCTTCGACGGCACGCATCCCCAGGAAGGAGTGTCGATCTATTCCGAGGAGACGATCCGCCACTGGCTTCGCACGTTCTGCCGCCGCTTCTTTGCCCAGCAGTTCAAGCGTTCCTGCCTGCCCGACGGACCTAAGGTGGGCTCCGTCAGCCTCAGTCCGCGTGGCGACTGGCGAATGCCTACCGACGCCCAGTCGGCGTTATGGTTGGAAGAGTAAGGCTGTAACCGGAAATATAAAGTTGTAAGCAGACATTAGGAAAGCTTTTCCTGCTGGCTTCATGACAACGAGAAAGCCCCAAGCAACATGATCAGATTGTTGCTTGGGGCTTTCGTTATTGTCACGAAGGGCTATTTTGCATTGAAGTAGAAAGGCAGTGCCAGACCGTTGGCGAGCAGGTTCGTTCCACTTGTGATATTTTCGTAATTAAGGGAGACACCAGACCGTGCCAGACCGTTGGCGAGCAGTTTCGTTCCACCTGTGATATTTCCGTAATCAAGGAAGACACCACCTAAGACGATTTGCAGTCCGATGGTCTTTCCGCTCTTTACGCCATAAGAATTGGGATATCCAGCATAGAAGGCCAGTGTGATCGTGTGGGACTTTCCATCAGCCGTTGTGCTGAAAGTCAGTTTCTGAGGTTGGATGTGGAACGTCACCGGAGAGAGACCGTAGAAATAAGTATAGCATTTCAGGATCTGTGCCGGAGCATTTTCCAGACATGCCTTGGCTGTCGCGTCCTGTACGAAATGGGCGATGGAGTTGACACGGAAGTTGTAGACCGTCACCGTGGAGTCTGTCTCAAAGTTCACCATTGCAGCTACGGAGTCTACTTTTGCTGGCTTTGTGGTGAAGATAGAGTCGTAATAGACCAGTTGTCCATCGTGTGGTCCGGCTACAGAGAGGTAAGCCGTGTGCTGCTCTTCACGTGTCAAACCATTGTTGTCGTCATCGTCGTTTAAGCAAGAAGTCATGGTCAGTGCTGCGATCATGCACAGCAACAGTGTCAAGATTGAAGTTTTTCTCATTTTACTTTATTATTTGGTTTTGATTGAATGTTTCTATTGGTTAAATGCAAAGATACGGAAATACTTGCACGTAGGGGATAAGAAAATCAAATAAAATAGGTCCGTCCGCTCAAACATTCTTTTGCGGACGGATTCTCAAGACTATTCTGTTGTGTAGATCCAGTAGACGTAGGCCATAAGTGCAATGGCTGTTAACGATAGCACAGCGAACAGAATCTTCCCGAAGAGGGACTTTCTTTTTATGCTTATGAAGGCTTTGCGCTTATATCGTTCTGACCCGTCCAAGTGATGATGGTGGTGATGGTGATGCTGCTGCCCTGTAGAGGACTGCATCGTTTGGGACGTTGTGTCTTGCGTGGAAGTCATATAAAATATTAATTAAAAGCGGAAGTCAAGTTGCACGTCGATCATGTTATAGTTTGGCTTGTCCAGATTACGATCGTTGACGCGCATATATTCCGCATTGAGTTGTACGTTTTTGTTGAACAGATAGTTGAGACCGGCTTCATACTGTGTGCGGCTCGATCCCCATTCAGCAGACTGTCGGTAGAGATCGTAGCGGGCTTTGGCGTAGAGCTTCTTGCTGACTACAGGTGCAATGACCAGAGCGTAGTATGCGTCGGCCTTGCTGCCGATGGCTTCATTGACGGTGCAATCAGTGGTGCCGTTGCCGCCAGACTCCGATACCTTGAAGGCTTTACCGGTGGAGTGGACATATTCTGTGCGGAAAGTCCAGTCGCAGGCTTTGTACTCGGCAGAGAAAGCATAGCGGTGCTGTGGCAGTTTGCGCACCTCGCCCTTGTGCTCTCCGCTCTCGTCAGTCCAGTTGCCTTTACGGGCATAGGATCCCTCACTGCCGAAGACGCCGAGGCGCATGCCGGCTACGGGCATCACCCAGATGCCGCCGATCACGTCCTTTTGCTGGTCCACATCCTTGGTGTTGATGCCCTGTCCGTTGTAGACTCCAATCTGATAGTGCAGCAAGTCGCGCTTCTGGGCATTGGGCAGGAAGTCACCCTGTACCTGTACACCGATGTCACGCCCGTTGCTGGCCTTGACACCACTGCGGTCGGAGAAATAGCAGAGCTTGTTGATGGCTTGGGCATAACTGAAGAATCCTTGGTCGATAGGATGCATCGGGTTCTCAAAGGTGAACGCACGCTTGAACTGACCGACTTTCACTTTGAAAAAACTATATTTCTGCCACTCGGTGAACGCGTCGACGACACGCGGGGAGTTGCCGAGCGTGGACGTGTTGCCGTTGAACTGCAACTGCACTTTCCAATACCAGTCCTGCAGGATACGCCCTTCGAGGGCGATACGGCCCAGACGCAGGTTAAATGAGTTAGCCTTGGCATTCTCTTGGTCACTGTATTGATATTGTGTCATCACATAGCCCGAGAGTTTCACATCGTTGATCCATTGTGGCAACTTGGTTTCGGCTTGAGCCATTGAGGCAAAACCCAAAGACAGCAGTGCCACTGCAAAAAGTTTCTTCATGTTTTAGTGTTTATTTGTCTCTTGTGAACAGATCCTTTATAGACTCAACACAGTTAAAATGAAGAGTCAGTTGATAAAAGGCCGTTATTTGTGCAAATATAATTAAATTATAAGAGGTATGTTTCACCACATCTAAAAAAAATAGTTGATAGATAAATAAAACCGATTTTGTTTGGTGGAATGAAATATTTATCGTAACTTTGCACCCGCAATTCAGAAATCAACCTGCTGATTCTTACGAAAGAGATCGCTTGTTGATGAAGAAGAGCAAAGCGGGGTGTAGCGCAGTCCGGTAGCGCTCCTGGTTTGGGACCAGGTGGTCGCAGGTTCGAATCCTGTCGCCCCGACATCAAAAAGAGCTTCTCATTTTGAGAAGCTCTTTTTGAGGTTATATACGCATCATACTGTTTCGTACACATCATTCTATTTGCGACGATGATCCTTTCACCGCTATGTGGTAATTGCGTTGTATGTCTCTATCGTGTTGAATAAACTGACAATTTTCCGCCTCTGAGAATCGAAAATTCTCAAGCAAAGGTGTACTTTCCCCAAAAGAACGCCATTTTTGAGCGTTTTTTATAAGTAGCTGATATTTAGACAGTTGTCGTCCGATTGCTATCTTCAAGGGTTTTCTAAGAATCATTTCTTGTTAGGTCACGTTGTCAGAAAGCCTTTTTGTACCTGTCATTACGCTGATTTGAGGTGGTCAGACTGCCTTTTTCATCGTGTCAAACTGCCTTTTTCATCGTATCAAACTACCTTGCTGAGGACCACATCTTTCTTTTTTTGCAGTTGACTACCATAAAAGTGTAGAACGCATCACGGCGGGGGCTCTTTTTCTTCTCTAGATGGTGAGCTTGCCGTGATGTGTTTTTGTCGGAAAAAATCAATTACTACTCAACCGCTACCACCTACATTCTCATTCCTTAGGATAGCCTATCTGGCTGTTGAGTACAAGATCATAGCTGTCGTCGAGGCTCAGCTCTTTCTTCAGGGTCTCTGTGTCCATCGTCATGCGAGGAACCGTGTTCAGCCCCAGTGCGCTGCAAGCAAGACAGATGTTCTCCGAGACATAGCCTGCGTTGACAACGCCCATGCGGACTTTCGCCTCATTGGGTATCTGTTGTGGGAACTTATTGTGATTGCTGACCAGCACCAATGAGACCGGTGCGCTGGCGGCAAAGCTCTGACGACCGGCAACGACGCTGCGCAAGTCTTTGCTGCTCACTTTTAGCAGGCTGTTGTCCTTTGGCTGATAAAGATAGGTGCCGTCCTTACGGACAACATACACCAGAATGTCCTGCGCGTTGATTGCTGACGGAGCCGTAATCTTCCCTTCACTTGGACGGTTGATGCCACAGGCTGCCCAAAGCACCGTCGACAGCACATCGTCAGGAATCTGCTTGTCGGCATATTCCCGTGTTGAGTGACGGTCCTGCAAAGCATGCATCAGCGTCACCTTGTTGTCCATAGATGGCTTGGGCAACAATATGCTGTTCTGTGCCATACACGATGTTGAAAGTAAAGTCAACATCGACAATAAGATCATGTTCCTTCTCATCAATACTTCGGTAATTTAATTCTTAACTGTTTTAACAGAGTTGATACCCTTAT
>CAVKHS010000006.1:0-135302 GCA_963656095.1 Paratractidigestivibacter sp. | reverse complement strand
TTGGATCCTTCAGATAGAGACCGATATATGCACACGTCTCGTAGCCGATCTTCTCAGGATCAACGATGAACTGTGATCCCTTGAGGATTCCGAGTTGAGAAAGTTTTTGAATACGCTGATGAATAGCAGCTCCACTGACATTGCAGGCGCGTGCCACCTCCAAAAAGGCAATGCGTGCGTCCGATGAAATAAGCTGTAGAATCTTTCTGTCTAAAGCATCTAATTTGTGTCTAGCCATTGTTTCTATTAATTTATGCACAAAGTTACACATTATTCTTTAAACACGCAACATTTATAACAAAAATAATAATTAAATGATACTTTTACCTCAAAAATTGATCTGCAACGGAAGATATATCAATGCTTAGACGTACCTTTTTCTACCGGAGTGGCCGAATAACTGATCTTGAGAGCCTTTGCCTGACGCAGTGCTTGCTTCACGTCGGTGATAATCCCCATTGGCGTGTGACGATCTGCTTTGATCGACACGGTCATCTGCTGTTGGTCTTCCGGTGACATCCTGTCCTTCTCTTGCGAGACATAGTCGGTTACATCGGCCGGAGAACCGAATTTATCGTTCAGCTGGATCATGGTACGACCGTGAGTGGCCTGCCCCATCGTGCCGACAGCCTTACCTATATATATATAGGTGATGGCTGTCTTCTTCGTCAGTCGGGTCAGCTCCGTACCTTGCGGGGTACGATACTGCACCTTCACGGTCACCTTCTGCATGTGCGTGACAATCATAAAGAAGAACAGCACACTGAAGATCAAGTCCGGCAACGAAGCTGTGTTGAGTCCCGGAACCGTGTGTTCTCTACGACGAAACATGCTCATGGCTGCCCTCCTTCCTGTGTTGGTTGCGTCGCATCCTGACGACCATTATACTGTTCCGCAATGCGCTGTGGGATTTCGTCTTTCACCTTGTCGCGCTGATCTTGTGACAACTCGGCATAGTGGCGTCCAAACAGCTTCATAGCCCGGCGGTCGCGCAAGTCACGATAAGCGTCGACGAGCTGGTTCAGCATATGGAAATAGAGGTCGTAGCTGGCCTGCGGATCCACGCTGACCTTGATGAGATGGCGCTTGCCAAGCTGCATAACGAAAGCCTCGACACGCTGTTGCAGACGGTTCACCGCAAATGGTTTGCCATCGACAAGTAACTGGTTTCCAGCCGTGATCTGCAAATCCAGCACCGTGCTTTTCTCCGCGAAGGACTGCTCACTCTGCTGTTGTCCCTGTGGCGGCAACTGGCGCGTGATGCCCTTATCCACGTCCATATTGGTGGTGACGAGGAAGAAAATGAGCAGCATAAACGAGATGTCGGCCGTCGAGGTCGTGTTAAGCTGAGGTACACTGCGCCTGCGATGATGGAAATTCATCATAACTTTCGATTATATTTTGTGGCACCGTAGATGACAGCGGCTACCGCTACGAGCATCATCACCAATGAAGTGGCAATGAACATATCGGATGTCTTGAGCCAAAAACTACTGGCGTAGGTGACGCCATTGATCTTCATCGGTGCTGTACTGCCCAAAGCAAAGGTCAGCAACAGCAGGACTACGACACCACCAGTGACCAAGTAGCCAATTTTCTTCACGGGAATTCCATTCTCCACAGCCTCGGTCTTACCCCGCTTCTTCAGCAAACAGACTACTGACCAAATGGAGAAGCCGATACCCAGCAACAGATAAAGCATCATGAGCACCAACAAGACATTGGTGAACAAGGGTGCATTGAAGTTAGGATCATCTTCAAACGGACGGTTGTAACCGACAAGCCAGAACAGCACGAAGACAACCATCGCAATGCCTACAAGCAGGTAGAGCGCACGCGAGGAGATCTTCTCCGCTGGCCAGTTCCGAAGCTGATGAATATTCAACCGTTTCATTTCTTCAACTTATATTTCACTACTGAATCCAACAGGGAGATAGCACTCTCCTCCATCTGCGAGGTGAGATGCTCTATCTTCGAAAGGATATAGTTATAGAAGATCTGAAGGATCAGCGCCACGATGATACCAAAGATAGTAGTGATCAGAGCCACCTTCATACCGGCAGCAACGATCGTCGGACTGATGTCGCCCGCTGTCTGTATCTGGTCGAAAGCCATCACCATACCGATCACTGTGCCCAAGAAACCGAGCGAGGGAGCCATGGCAATGAACAAGGTAATCCATGAGCACCCCTTCTCCAAGTTAGAACTCTGCACGGAACCATAGCTGGCTACGGAACGTTCAATGTCTTCGATCGGCTCTTCGATGCGTTCCAAACCTTGATAACAGATGGAAGCTACCGGTCCGCGCGTGTTGCGACAGAGCGTCTTTGCACCTTCCACGTCACCCGCCATCAGCTTGCTGTCGACATCTTTCATGAGTCTCTTGGCGTTGATCTCCGAGAGGCTCAGATAGATGACGCGCTCCACACAAAAGGCCAGGCCGAGTACCAAAGCCAAAGCCACCAACGACATAAATCCGGCATTACCCTCAATGAACTTGGTTTTCAAGGCTTTGTAGAAACCTCCATTGTCCGTTGAGGCATCGTCGCCGCCGTCGGATGCTGCCGCCTGATCCAACATGCTCTCGGCAGTAGCACTGTCGAGATCTGCGTCATCAGCATTGGAGGACGTACTGTCCGTGGACACTTTCTCCTGCTGTGCAGCCGGTTTTGCCTGGGGCAATGCATTCTTTTGTGCCTGCGTCAGGCTGCAACAGAATATGAATGACACGAGAATAATGAGACGCTGTATTAATTTGTTCATCTCCTTTAAATGTATTGGTCTATCTATGCTAACTATTTTTCTATGTGTTTGCAAAGATACTACTTTTGAGGCACATAGAGATGAAAGAAAAAACTTTTTTAATACTTACAACGAAAAAGTGTTTTCTGTCTGCCACAAAAAGGCAAATCAAACAGTCATAAGAATGATAGCAAAGTATGCAGAACTAAAGAACAAAAAAGAAAAAGCATAAAAAAAACACGACCCTCAACCATGAGTCGTGATCCATTCTTGTTCTGCGGAAAGAGGGGGATTCGAACCCCCGAAACGCTTTAGACGTTTACACGCTTTCCAGGCGTGCCTCTTCAACCACTCGAGCATCTTTCCCTTTCGTGTTTGAATGCCATTTTGCAATAGCGACTGCAAAAGTATTACTTTTATCGCAAACCACAAACGAAACGCAAAAGTTTTTAAAACTCTTTAATACTTTAAGACTGCTTATCTGCAACCATGTCGTCATCTCACCGTCAATTTGCGGTTATCATACAGATGAGATCCGGTAATCAAACCGCTGATTTGCAGTCTTTATACCGCCAATTTACTGTACTCATACCGCCAACGGCCGTACTCCGAAGAGCTTTTCTACGTTTTGATTGGTCACCTGAGCCACTTCGTCTGCTGACACGCCATAAGCTTGAGCTATCGTCTGCCTGACATCTGCCACATAAGCGCTCTCGTTTCTCTTGCCCCGATGAGGCACCGGAGCCATATAGGGGCTGTCGGTCTCAAGGACAATACGGTTCAACGGCACTGCGGCGGGCAGGTCCTCACGCAGATGAGAACTCTTGAACGTAGACACACCGCCCACGCCTAAGCAGAAGCGGTCAAAGCGCAGGTAGGCTTCTGCTTCTTTCTGATTACCCGTAAAACAATGAAATACACCACCGGGAAGCTCTTTCTCGTAGGGCTTCATGATGTGGAGGAGTTCATTCTGAGCCTTCCGGCAATGGATCATCAAAGGCAACTGATACTGAATCGACCACTCTACCTGACGCTCAAAAGCCTTCAGCTGTTGCTGCTCAAACTCGCGACTCCAGTAGAAGTCCAGTCCACACTCGCCTACTGCAATGTAGCGAAGCGGATCGTCTGCCGCCAAAGGCGTACGACTTGACTCCAATTCCTGCTGCATGACATCGAGCACTCGTTCCCAGTCCTCGCGCACCTCCTCAGGCTGCAAGCCTATCATCGGATAGCAATAACCGGGATATTGGCGGCAAACCTCCATCACCGAGACTATAGACGACTCGTCGATGCCGGGGACGAGAATAGCTCCTACTCCGACATCCTTTGCCCGCTGTATGGTCTGCGGCAGGTCTTCCTTAAACTCCTCACCATCAAGATGGGCGTGCGTATCTATAAAAGGTATCATCAACAGATATTTTAGAACTTACGGTTCATCAGGCGCTCGACATACTGTCGCAGCTCCTGCTTACGGCACTCGTCGACTTTCACAGCATCGAGATAAGCTTTGCTCTGCTCAAAACAACTGGCAATCTTCTCCTGGGCAAGCTTGTCAACACCTATCTCACAATAGAGTCTCGTCACCGCCTTCACCTTTTCATCCCTGTCGAAGTCTGTGGCTGAGATCCATCGATCCAATTCTGCACGTTGCGTAGCGTTAGCGTGGTTATAGGCATTGATGAGCATAAAGGTCTTCTTATTGCAGGTGATGTCACCGCCTATTGCTTTTCCAAACACTTTCTCATTGCCGTAGACATCGAGATAGTCGTCTTGCAACTGGAAGGCCAAACCGATCCACTCGCCAAACTGATAAAGGCGCTCGGCATCATCATGAGGCGCTCCGGCCAGCAACGCACCCATCTTCAAGGCACAGGCCAGTAAGACGCTTGTCTTCAGACGGATCATCTCGAGATACTCCTTCTCGCTGACGTCCGTACGGGTCTCGAAGTCGATATCGTATTGCTGTCCCTCTCCTATCTCCAACGCTGTGGTGGTGAAGAGGTCAAGCACCTGCGGCAGTTTGTCTACAGGGCACTCTACCATCCGCTGATAAGCGAGCACGAGCATCGAGTCGCCCGAGAGGATGGCCTGATTGGCGTTCCACCGCTTATGTACAGTCTCGTGCCCACGGCGCAAGTCGGCATTGTCCATCAAGTCATCGTGGAGAAGTGTATAGTTGTGGTAAGTCTCCAAAGCCACAGCCTGCATGAGAATGCTCTCAGGATCATCCTTATACAGATTATAAGCCAACAGCATCAGAACGGGGCGCATGCGCTTGCCACCCATTGACAACACATACTTCACAGGCTCATAAAGGCTGGATGGCTGACGGTCGTAAGGCAACCGGGCCAAGAAATCATTGACCTCTCCCAACAGTTCAGAGGCCGACTTCATTGATAATTCCTCGTTCATCATCTATAAATTGATCATTCGTAATTGCATAAACAACGGTTTCGTTTCTACTATATTGCCTGCTCTTGTCAGACATATCGCCCGTTACTGTCAGATAACAAAGTTCACGGGGATAGCAAACATCGTCCGGCAAGGCTTTCCGTTCATGATACCGGGCTTCCATTTCGGCATCATCTTGATAACACGCAGGGCTTCCGCATCGAGCATGGGATTGGCCGACTTCTGCACTTTCGGCGAAGCGATCGACCCGTCAGTGTTGATGATAAAGCTCACCACCACCTTACCCTCTATCTTCTGCTGCCGCGCCAACGGTGGATAACGAAGGTTGCGCGTAAGCCATTTCATAAACTCCACAATGCCACCGGGGAACTCTGGCAACTGCTCTAACGTCTTTTCTTCCAACGAGTCTTTGTCGGTAGTGATCTGCGGCAAGGCCTCCGTGACATTGGCATCCTTGGCCACGCCCTGCCCGTCGCCGATGAGCAGTTTGCTGGTAACGGGCGCTATCTGATTCGTGCTGTTACTCGTATGCTCCACCGTCTTCACGTTGTCAGTAATAGACTTCGATGCCGGAGCCGGTGCAGCGGATACCATGTCCTTCATGTCCATAGCCGGTTTCATGTCCATCTCCTCCGTCACGTCGTCAGAGATGTCGATGTCGTCAGCGGCATTCTGCGGCCGTGTCGTATATTCTAAAGCAGTAAACAAAAGGGCAAGCGCAAAGATCAGCCCCATGAGAAAGTACTCTCTCCTGTGCTGCTCCAAATTGGCTTTGTCGCTCTTCTTCGTTTCCATGATTTATAATAAATCTACCTGTCTTTCCGTTATCATCAAAGATTCTCACTGCAAATTTACTGCAAATCTCGAAAAAAAGCGTATCTTTGCCAAAGAATTAGGGTAAATAAATGAAAAAAGCCGCTTTCTCCATTCTTCTCGCTCTTTGCGCCTCCCCTTCATGGGCGCAGTCTGAAAGCGAGACCGCTTACAATTTTCTGCGTCTGCCTGTAGGGGCTCATGCAGCAGCTATCGGTGGCGACAATGTGAGTTTGGTGGAAGACGACGAGAACCTGCTGTTCAACAATCCTGCTCTACTCTCTTCCTCCACGCCAAAAACCATTGCGCTCAACTACATGAGCTACATGCAAGGTGTCAAGGCAGCCAGTGCCGCATTTAACTGGGCAAGCGGCGAAAGAGCCACATGGGCCGTCGGTGCACAGTATCTCGACTATGGAAAGATGAAGCAAACCGATGAGAACAACGTACAGACAGGCGATTTCTCGGCACGCGACATAGCGGTGAGCGGTACCCTGGCCTATATGCTGACTGACAAGATCGCAGGCGGCATCGCCACAAGGCTGATCACATCCTACATCGGCGACTACAATTCTATTGGGTTCGGCGTGGACTTGGGAGTCAACTATTACGATGATGACCATCAGTTGTCGGTGTCTCTTACGGCCAAGAATCTCGGTGGGCAGCTCAAGGCCTACGACGAGAACTACGAGAAAATGCCGTTTGACCTGCAAGCGGGCGTCACCAAAGGACTCTCAAGCATCCCGCTGCGACTTTCGTTGACGCTGGTGGACCTCAACCATCCTCATTATAAGTTAATCAACCACGTCGTCGTTGGCGGTGACTTCTTGCTTGGTGATAACCTTTGGCTCGGCATGGGCTATAACTTCCGGCGCGCCGACGAGATGAAGCTCTCCGACGGTGACAAGGACAGCAGCCATGGCGCCGGACTCTCACTCGGCGCCGGACTCGACCTCAACAAACTGAAAATTGGCGTCAGCTATGGCAAATACCATGTCTCCAGTTCGAGTCTAATATTCAGTGCTTCCTTTTCTCTTTAATCAAATCCTTACACCTCATTATAATAGCAAACTTTAAAAACGCACAATAGCTCAATCATTCACACCATGAAAAAGATTACAATCGCAATAGACGGATTTTCCTCTTGCGGAAAAAGCACGATGGCCAAAGCGCTGGCCAGGAAACTCGGTTATGTCTATATTGACACAGGTGCCATGTACCGTGCCGTCACGCTCTTCGCCCTGCGCCATCAGCTGTTCAACGCCGACGGCTCCGTGAAAGAGAATGAGCTCAAAGCACTGATGCCCAACATACATATCCGTTTCCAACTGGATCCATCAACAAACAATCCCCGCACTGTCCTTAACGACGAATGCGTGGAGAAAGAGATCAGAGGCATGGAGGTCAGCCAGCATGTAAGCCCCATCGCCGCCATCCCCTTCGTTCGTAAAGCATTGGTGGCACAGCAACAGGCCATGGGCAAGGAAAAAGGCATCGTCATGGACGGCCGCGACATCGGCACGACCGTCTTTCCCGACGCCGAACTGAAAATTTTCGTAACAGCATCAGCACAGGTACGCGCGCAGCGCCGCTACGATGAGTTGAAAGCCAAAGGTATGCCCGCTGACTTTGACGACATCCTGAAAAACGTGCAGGAAAGAGACTATATCGACACGCACCGCGAGGTTTCGCCGCTTGAGAAAGCCGATGATGCCGTGGAACTGGACAACAGCCACATGACGATAGCAGAGCAGGATCAATGGCTCTATGAGCAATATCTCCGACATCTGCCCGCATAGATGGGCTCTCCCGCAAAACAGCGATGCCGGCACTTTTCGCCTCAGTGATGTGTATCATCAAACAAAAATTGTAGAGATATACAGCTTTTATTAGAATAATAAGGTATATATAGGCTATTTACTGAAGGAATATCCCTTTTTGTTGAAGTTGGTTTGCGGAAACAAAACTTTTTCTTACCTTTGCATTCGAAAACGATGATGATAGAGAATCGTCGTACGTATACCACATAGAAAAATACTCGGATAGTAATACAAAATAAAATTAGGGACAAAAGCAAGTCAATAGATTATAAATTTTGAGTTAATTACTGTTTTTTAAAGAACCCACCCGTGAGGGCAGGTTCTTTTTTTGTTTCTATACGCTACTCCGCCTTTGAGCTCTTGAGAAACTACCCATCACAAATACATCCCCAACAATTTCTCTGTTCTTTTTACTCTGTCTTCCTGAGAAACTACCCATCAGTCATGCATTCCGCACCTATGCTCTATTGTAAAAGCTACTAATTAAAGTTAGCAGATGAGGGCTAATCAAAAAAATATATTTATCTTTGCATTTACATCAAGCGTAAATTCTTCAATATGAAAAAGATAGTATGTGTTTTAGCCGCCTTGGCTTTGTCGGCGAGCATATATGCCGACAGTTTTTCCGGTCTTTGGAAGCAAGTCACCACTGCCCAGCAGAAGGACTTGCCAAAAACAGAACTGCAATGTTTGGATCAGATCGTCAGAAAAGCCCGACAAGAGAAAGCTTACGGACAACTGCTGAAAGCCAAATGGCAGGAAGTGGAAACACAAAGCCGTGTCGCACCCGATTCACTCGAGGTGATGCGGCAGCGGCTGGAGACTGACTACAGCCTTCTTACCGACCCAACGCTCCGCGCCGTCTACGCCGCCGCACTCGGCAAAGCCTACCAGGGAAGCTCTGACAAGGACAGTCAGGCAAAAGAAAAACTATGGTTTGGCCGGGCTATGGCCAATCCCGACCTGTTGGCCAAACACAAATGCGAGGAATATGAACCCGCCATCGTGGAAGGCATCGACAGCAAGATTTTCTACGGCGACCTGCTCCACGTCATCGGACTTGAGGCAAAAGACTATAAGACGCTCCATGACTACTATGCCAAGCAGGGCAACCGACCGGCTGCCTGTCTGACAGCACTGTGGATGCAGCAGGCAAAAGGTCAGCAGACCGACTGTGCCCTGCGTAAGTCGAAGTGCGTACAATGCCTCGACTCGCTGATGAACGCCTATCAGGACCTGAGAGAGTGCGGTGAGATCGCCATCGCCCGATACAATGCGATGAGCCAAACCAGCGACGTCACAGCCGAGCACCGCGTCAACTTCATCAACTACGCCCTCAGCCGCTGGGGCGACTGGCAGCGCATGAACGTTTTGCGCAACGCCCTTGAAGAACTACAGGCTCCCTCGTTCAGCATCAACGCGGGCGACGGTGTGTTGCTGCCCAACCAAGAGCGGCTCGTGCGCATCAACTCCATCAGAAACATCAACACGCTCACGCTGAAGGTCTATCGGTTGAATCTCAACGGTGACACCAAACTGAACCCCAACAACAAACGCGACTACGAGCGTATTGCCAAATTGATTTTCCCCGGCGAGATCCAGTCCGTCACGCGCCAATACTATGGTCAGCCTGCATGGAAAGAGAGCACCGACTCCATTCGTCTCAAGGCCCTGCCCGTTGGTGTCTATCTGATTGAGACCACCACCAGCAACGCCAGCATTGATCCTCAGCGCACCCTGCTGCGCGTAAGCGACCTTAGCGTACTCCATCAGCCTCAGCCCGGCAAGGCCATCCGCTTTGTCACGGTCAACGCCACCACCGGCAAACCTATTGCCGGAGCGCACCTGCGCTTCTTCACATACAACGGTAACACACAGAAAACACTGCAAACGCTGACCACCGACCGCAACGGCGAAGCCGTCCTGCACTACGGTGACAAGCGCCCCAACTACTATGTAGCTTACACCGACGACGACAAGGCTCTGCCCATCCAAAACGTCTACGACAATTTCTACTACTGGGACAACAAGCGTGTGCACCACAATATCAACCTCTTCACCGACCGATCGCTCTATCGTCCCGGCCAAACGCTGCACGCCACCGCCATTGCCTACAATGTCAACGACAGCACAATGAAATCTGCTGTTGAGGGCGGAAAGGCCATTACCCTGACGCTGCGCGACGCCAACGGCAAGGAGGTGAGCCGTCAAAGCGTCACCACTGACGACTTCGGTACGGCATCGGCTGACTTTGCCCTGCCGCAGCACGGTCTCACCGGTGAGTTCTCGTTAACAGCCAGCAGCGAAAACTCGTCCATAGGCTACGCTTCCGTACATGTGGAACAGTACAAGCGACCTACCTTCCAGATCGACTTCGACAAATACACCCAGACCTACCAAGCCGGTGACACGCTCCGCGTGCGTGGTGTGGCGAAGACCTATTCAGGCGTACCCGTACAGGGTGGCAAGGTGGTCTACACCGTTCGACGCAGTCCCATGCTGTGGTGGTATCGCACAGTAGGCGGTGAGACGGCACTGCTGACCGACTCCACCGTCACTGCCGACGACGGTTCGTTTACCGTGAAACTGCCAATGACCTACCCCGACAACATCGACCTCAACCAGCGGTTCGGCTATCGCATCACTGCCGAAGCGAAAGTCACCAGCCTCTCCGGCGAGACGCAGGAGGCCACGACGATGATGCCGCTGACCAACCGTTCCGCCGTTCTTTCCAGCACATTGCCCAAGCAGTGTCTGCGCGACAGCCTGAAGACGTTCCTCTTCTCTTGCAAGAATATGAATGGCGAGAGCATCAAGGCCAACGTCAGCTACCGATTCAACGACGGAGCCTGGGCAACCGTACAGACGGACACACCTATTAATATATATAGGAAACTCGCTTCGGGTGAACACCATCTTGAGGCGATCTGCCAAGGCGACACGCTGCGGAGCGACATCGTAGTGTTTACCTATTCCGACCGTCATCCGGCCACAACCACACACGACTGGTACTATCTCTCCTCCCGCCAATTCACCGAGGGCAGTCCCATCTACCTTCAGGTGGGTAGTTCCGACAAAGACGTCCACGTCTTCTACACTGTCTTTGCTTCCGACAAGATCATCAAGCAGGGACAGAGCACACTCAGCAATGAGGTGAGAACTGAAAAGATTCAGTATAAGCCCGAATATGGCGACGCCCTCACGCTGGCCCTTGCTTGGGTCAAGAATGGCAAGTGCTACACCCACTACGATGTCCTCACCCGTCCCGAGCCCGACAAGCAGCTCCATCTGACATGGAAGACTTTCCGCGACAAGCTCTTGCCCGGACAGAAAGAGACGTGGACGCTGCAGGTGACCAACGCCAAGGCTAAGCCCGCGAAAGCGCAACTGCTCGCCGCCATGTATGATAAGAGTCTTGACGCCATCTACCCCCACAACTGGAACTTCTCCCTCGACTTTGCCTCCAGCATGTTGTCGGCTCAGTGGAACACGACATCCTGGCCAGCTGTCGGACTCTATGGCTATCAGAACTATCGGGCCTACAATGTGCGCGATCTCAACTTCAGCCACTTCGATCCTGCCATGGAGGGCATCTTCAATCCTTATGATAGAGCTGGAGAAGTGCTCATGGCTACCTCTTTGTCTAACCTAAGAGTACGTGGTACCAAGACGGCTGCCACGCAATTGTCCCGCGCCCAAATCATAAAACACAGCTATACCAAGATGGAGAGCGAGGAAGTTGACAACGTCCCCATGGCCATAAAAGGAGAAAAGGAGGATTTATCTCAAAGCCACACCCCTACTTCACTGCGTGAGGACCTCAATGAGACCGCCTTCTTCTTCCCCAACCTCATGACCGACGCCAATGGCAACGTGAGCCTGAAGTTCACCCTGCCCGAGAGCGTCACCACATGGCAGTTCATGGCCTTGGCTCACGACAAGGAGATGAACTACGGCCTGCGCAACGACGAGATTGTAGCCCAGAAGACGGTGATGGTGCAGCCCAGCTTGCCACGTTTCATCCGCACTGATGATAAGGCGCAAGCCACAGCACTCATCGCCAACACCAGTAACCGCAACGTCAATGGACGTGCCCATCTGCAACTGCTTGACGCAGAAACCGAGCGTGTGCTCGCCGAGTGGGAGAAGCCGTTTACGGTAGAAGCCGGAAAGACGGTACCCGTAACCTTTGACTTTGCCGGTAATCAGTTGCCCTCCGATGCCCGCCACGAAGGTCTGGTCATCGCCCGCATCTTGGCAGACGGCAAGGGCTTCAGCGATGGCGAACAGCACTATATGGCCATCATGCCAAGTCAGGAATATGTCTGCAACACCCGTCCGTTCACACTGAGCAACACCGGTACCACGAGTTTCGACCTCAGCCTGCTCTTCCCCAAGAAGGCCAAAGACAGCAAGCTGACGATCGAATACACCGGTAATCCCGCATGGCTGATGGTTCAGACACTGCCCACCGTGGCTAATCCCAACAGCCGCGACGCCATCTCACTGGCCGCAGCACTCTACGCCAACACCATCGCACGCAGCATTGTCAATACCGATCCCGCTATCGGCAAAACGCTGAAACTCTGGCAGCAGGAGACGGGCAAGGAGACTTCTCTCACCAGCAGCCTGCAAACCAACGAGGAGCTCAAGAGTCTTGCACTCTCCGAGACGCCTTGGGTCGCTGACGCTGAAAGCGAGACCGCACAGAAGCTACAGCTCATCAACTATCTCGATAGCACGCAGATCGACCATCGTCTCAGCAACTTCACCGACCAGCTCCGCAAGCTCCAGCTCTCCGACGGATCATTTGCCTGGTGGCCGGGCATGCCGGGTAGCGCCTATATGACCATGAGCATTGCCGAAATGCTCACCCGTCTCAACACCATGACCGGTGCCTCTAAGGAGGTGAACGATATGGTTAAGCGCTCATTCCCCTTCCTCGACAAATACATCGCCGAAGAGGTTGTCGAACTGAAGAAAGCAGAGAAGAAAGGTGCGAAGCATCTTGCACCCAGCGAAACAGCTTGCCATTATCTCTATACCTGCGCACTGGCAAACCGTCCTCGCACTGCCGACATGAGCTATCTCGTCGGTTTGTTGCAGAAGATGCCGACAGCGCTGACCATCTACGGCAAGGCCGGTGCAGCAGTCATCCTCAGTCAGTATGGTCAGAACCAGCGGGCTAAGGAATATCTCCAAAGTCTGAAAGAACACACCGTCTATAAAGAGGAAATGGGACGCTACTTCGACACGCCGAGAGCCCTCTACAGCTGGTGCGACTATCGCATTCCCTCACAGGTGGCAGCCATCGAAGCCTTGAAACGCTTGCAACCCTCTGACGCCACAACCATTGAGGATATGCAGCGCTGGCTCTTGCAGGAGAAGCGCACCACGGGTTGGTCGACGCCTCTCAACACGGTCAACGCCGTCTATGCCTTCCTGACCAACGACAAGGGCGAGGCACAGGTGTCGCTCCTTGCGCCGCAGACTCAGAAGCCAACCTTCTCTGTTGACGGTCAGACATTGACGATGCCAAAGGCTACAGCCGGACTCGGATATGTCAAGACCACCGTTGACAAGGCAGCCAACAACAAGACGCTGACCATCAACAAGCCTGCTGCCGGCACTTCCTGGGGCGCACTCTATGCCCAGTACTGGCAGCCCGCCACCGAGACGGAAGCCGCTGGCAGCGGCATGACCGTCAAGCGTGAGATCCTCCACGACGGCAAGACGCTGAAGGTGGGTGACAAGGTGCGCGTGCGCATCACGATTGTTGCTGACCGTGACTACGACTTCGTGGCTGTTCAGGACAAGCGTGCAGCCTGCTTCCAACCGATCCGTCAGCTCAGCGGCTACTATGGTGGCTACTACTTGGCTCCGCAGGACAATGTGACGAATTACTATTTCAACACACTCTCCAAGGGCAAGCATGTCATCGAGACCGAATACTATGTCGATCGCGCGGGCTCCTACACGACAGGCACCTGCACCGTGCAGTGCGCCTACAGTCCAGCCTTCAGCGCTCGTGACAAAGTCCAGAAGATCGTCTGCGAGCAATAGACAAGACACAATAGAGGCTTTAGAAGCCATAGAGGCGATAGAAACTATAGAAGCTATAGACTCTATAGAAACTATAGACTCTATAAAAAACCATATAAAGAAGAAAACAAGCATGAACGCTAAGAAATTGTTTATCAAGCATATCACTCCCCTCCCCTTTAGAGAGGGGCTGGGGGTGAGGCTGGAGAGTCTGTTGAGGCCCTTACCCTTTCTCCTCCCCACCCTCTTTCTCCCTTTTCCCCTCTCTGCCCAACGCTTGTCCACAGAGAGTGCCGCCATCGACTGTGGTCAGGTGCTCTTCGGCCATCCCGTGACCGCCGTCTACGAGATGCGCAACAGTGGCAACCAGCCGCTGACCATCAATGACGTGCGTACCAGTTGTGGCTGCACAACAGTCGACTGGCCTTCGGCAGCCATCGCCGCAGGCAAGAACTTCCAGATCACCGTGCGCTACGATGCCCAAACGATGGGCCACTTCAACAAGCAGATAGGCATAGAGAGCAATGCTGCCGACACAATGATGGTACTCTCGCTGCGCGGAGTTGTCGTTCCTTCGTTGGCTATCTTTGTGGGAAAATACGATTACAAGATCGGTGACCTGCGCCTCGACCACAACGACGTGGAGTTCGATGACGTGAACCGTGGGGACAAGCCCGTACAGCAGATACACATTATTAATAAAGGCGAACAGACGCTGCAGCCAGTGATCATGCACCTGCCCAGCTATCTCAAAGCCTCCGTCTCACCGACACAACTGGCACCCGGACACAGCGGCGTGGTGACGCTGATGCTCAACTCGCGGGCCATCCGCGACTTTGGCCTCACCCAGTCGTCCATATACCTCGGCATGTTCCCCGGTGACAAAGTAGCGCCGGAAAAAGAGATCTCCATCTCGGCTGTCATCCTCCCCGACTTCGACCACCTCACCGATGCCCAGCGCGCCAATGCGCCAAAGATGGTTCTCAGTGCCGAGAATGTCGACCTTGGAAGCTTTGACGGTAAGGAAAAGAAGAAAGGGGTACTCAAAATCACCAACGCAGGCAAGCATACGCTGAAGGTGCGCTCACTGCAAATGTTCACCACAGGCTTGGAGGTATCGCTCAACAAAACACAGATCGAGCCAGGCGAAACCGCCAAACTCAAGGTCACAGCCTACGCCAAGCAGTTGCGCTCGGCCCGCTCCAAGCCCCGTATCCTAATGATCACCAACGATCCCAATCAGACCAAAGTCATTCTCAACGTCAACGTAGAATAATCAAAAAGCAAACAAGCGACACCCATGAACCTCAAAATAGAAATAGATGCCGGCAGCGGCTTTTGCTTCGGCGTGACCACTGCCATCCGCAAAGCGGAAGAAGAGCTGGCAGCGGGTAAGACGCTCTACTGTCTCGGCGACATCGTCCACAATGGCATGGAGGTGGAACGACTCCACCGCCACGGCCTCGTCACCATCGACCACGAGCAACTGAAACAACTCCATCACGCCAAGGTGCTGCTCCGTGCCCACGGTGAGCCACCCTCCACCTACGAGATCGCCCGGCAAAACGACATTGAGATCATCGATGCCACCTGCCCCGTGGTCCTTGCTCTGCAGCGCCGCATCAAGAAGCAATACGACAACGATCCGACAGCTCAAATCGTTATCTTCGGCAAGAACGGACACGCCGAGGTGCTCGGACTCGTAGGCCAGACGGCCCAGCACGCCATCGTCATCGAGAAATTCGACGACGTGAAGCATCTCGACTTCAACCGCAACATCTATCTCTACTCTCAGACGACGAAAAGTCTCGACGAGTTCCACCGCATCATCGACTACATACAGAGTCACATCGCCCCCACGGCGACCTTCCGCAGCTTCGACACCATCTGTCGCCAGGTAGCCAATCGCATGCCCAATATCGCCGAGTTTGCCAAGCATCACGATGTCATCCTCTTCGTCAGCGGTCGCAAGAGCAGCAACGGCAAGGTGCTCTTCAACGAGTGCCTCACCGTCAACGCCAACAGCCATCAGGTCGAGAGCCCCGAGGAAATCGACTTCAGCTGGTTCGACAATGCCGAGACCGTAGGCATCTGCGGAGCTACCAGTACGCCAAAATGGCTGATGGAACAATGTAGAGATGCCATTCTGTCGCATTAAACTTACGGGGCACATCATTTGAGAATGTCGTGTTAGAAAATAAAAATAACAAATAAGAAAGGAGTAACAACATGACATTTGACAAATTTACAATCAAGGCGCAGGAGGCCGTGCAGGAAGCTGTCAACACAGCTCAGCAGGCTGGACAGCAGGCCATCGAACCGGTGCACTTGCTGCAAGGCATCCTGGTGAAAAGCCGCGATGTCACCAACTTCATCTTTCAGAAGTTAGGTGTCAACGCCATGCAGATTGAGAGACTCGTACAAGAGGAGTTGAAACATCTCCCACGCGTGGAAGGTGGACAACCCTATTTCTCCAACGACACCAACAAAGTGCTGGAGCGTGCCATCGCAGACTCGCAGAAGATGGGCGACGAGTTCGTCAGCGTGGAGCCTGTCCTCTTGGCTTTACTGGAGGTAAACACCACAGTGAGCCACATCCTCAAGGACGCAGGCTGCACAGAACAGGAGATGAAGAAGGCCATCGACGAATTGCGTCAGGGCCAGAAAGTGCAAAGTGCCAGTGGTGACGAGAACTATCAGGCTCTCTCGAAATACGCCCGTAACCTCATCGACGCCGCCCGTCAGGGCAAACTCGACCCGGTCATCGGACGTGACGAGGAGATTCGCCGTGTGCTGCAGATTCTTTCGCGCCGTACCAAGAACAATCCTATTCTGATCGGTGAACCTGGTACCGGTAAGACGGCTATCGTCGAGGGACTTGCCGAGCGTATTGTGCGCGGCGATGTTCCCGAAAATCTGAAGAACAAACAGCTCTACTCGCTCGACATGGGTGCCCTCGTCGCCGGTGCCAAGTACAAAGGTGAGTTTGAGGAACGACTCAAGAGCGTCATCAAAGAGGTGACCAACGCTCAAGGCAACATCATTCTCTTCATCGACGAGATCCACACTTTGGTGGGTGCCGGCGGTGGCGAGGGTGCCATGGATGCCGCCAACATCCTCAAGCCGGCACTGGCCCGTGGTGAGCTGCGTGCCATTGGTGCCACGACACTCAACGAATATCAGAAGTACTTCGAGAAGGACAAGGCACTGGAGCGCCGCTTCCAGACCGTCATGGTCAACGAGCCGGATGAGATCGACGCCATCTCTATCCTGCGTGGACTGAAGGAGCGCTATGAGAATCACCACAAGGTTCGTATCACCGACGACGCCTGCATCGCTGCCGTGAAACTCTCTGAGCGCTATATCTCCGACCGTTTCCTCCCCGACAAGGCCATCGACCTGATGGATGAGGCTGCCGCCAAGCTGCGTATGGAACGCGACTCGGTACCGGAGGAACTCGACGAGATCACCCGTCACTTGAAGCAACTCGAAATTGAGCGCGAGGCCATCAAGCGCGAGAACGATACCGACAAGATCCAGCAACTCGACAAGGAGATTGCCGAGTTGAAGGAGAAAGAGCATCAGTTCCGTGCTAAATGGGAAGCTGAGAAAGGACTCGTCAATAAGATCCAGCAAGACAAGCAGGAGATCGAGAACCTGAAGTTCGAGGCCGACAAAGCCGAGCGCGAGGGCGACTACGGCAAAGTGGCTGAGATCCGCTACGGCAAGCTGAAGGAGTTGCAGGACGACATCAAGAAGATCCAAGAGCAACTCAAGTCGACCCAGGGCGGTGAGGCCATGGTGCGCGAGGAGGTTACTGCCGACGACATCGCCGAGGTGGTGAGCCGCTGGACAGGCATACCCGTGACACGAATGATGCAGAGCGAGCGTGAGAAACTGCTCCATCTTGAGGAGGAACTCCACAAGCGTGTCGTCGGTCAGGACGAAGCCATCAAGGCTGTCGCCGACGCTGTGCGCCGCAGCCGTGCCGGACTGCAAGATCCGAAACGCCCGATCGCATCGTTCATCTTCCTCGGTACGACCGGTACGGGTAAGACTGAGCTCGCCAAGGCTTTGGCTGAGTATCTCTTCAACGACGAGAATATGATGACGCGAATCGATATGAGTGAGTATCAGGAAAAGTTCAGCGTCACCCGTCTCATCGGTGCACCTCCGGGGTACGTCGGCTATGATGAGGGTGGTCAGCTGACCGAGGCTGTCCGTCGGAAGCCTTACAGCGTGGTGCTCTTCGATGAGATTGAAAAGGCCCATCCCGATGTTTTCAACATCCTGTTGCAGGTACTCGACGATGGCCGTCTGACTGATAACAAAGGCCGTACGGTCAACTTCAAGAACACGATCATCATTATGACGTCGAACCTCGGCAGCCAGTACATCCAGCAACGTTTCGAGAATCTCAATGACAGCAACCGTAAGGAGGTCATTGACGACACGAAGAAGAACGTGATGGAGATGCTTAAGAAGACCATCCGCCCAGAGTTCCTGAACCGTATCGACGACATCATCATGTTCCTGCCGCTTACGCAGACTCAGATTGCACAGGTGGTTACGTTGCAGATGAACCGCGTTAAGAAGATGCTCGAACCACAAGGCTTCGAGTTGAAGTGGACGCCTGCTGCCATCGACTACCTTGCCAAGGTCGGCTACGATCCGGAGTTTGGTGCCCGTCCTGTGAAGCGTGCCATCCAGGACTACGTGCTCAACGACCTCTCGAAGAAGATTCTCGCTGAGGAAGTAAAGCGCGACAAGCCCATCATCGTCGACGCCAACGGCGCAGGCATGCAGTTTAGAAACTAAGGCTGAAGGCTGCGGGCAACACCGCAGCTTTCCAATCCTATACCATTAAGCCGGCTCTTTCCCGCAAAGGAAAGAGCCGGCTTTTTTTGTTTTTCTACGCAATCCGAACTGTCGTCAGCCAATTATCTGTCTGAAAATTTGCATATCTCAAACGTTATGATTACTTTTGCGAAACGAGTGGAAAAACGCTTTGAAAAGATGAGCTCGCCGAGATGACGAAAAATTCTCTAGAGAATTTTGGCTCAAAAAGGTGAGATGACCTGATAAAAGTACCGTTTTGACGAAAAATTCTCTAGAGAATTTTTTAGACGCTAATAGCACGCTGATAATCAAAAAGTTGCACATCGCCTATCAGAAAAGCTTTCACTCGCTGAGACACAGAGGCACTCGCCAACATGACGAAGCCAGAAAGAAAGAAATAAACGTAAAACAAATTTACCGAATATTGAATCTATGGAATACAAGATTGTCAAAGAGACACATCCTACGCTCAAGAACTACGGCAAATACAAGGCCGTGGCTATGCACTACAAGACTGTCACGCCCGAGGAGATCGCTGACGAGATCGAGCGAAACTGCTCGGCAAAGAAGTCCGACGTGGACTTGGTGATGGCTGAGTTCACCGACACGTTGGTGCGACACCTCAAAGACGGCGACCGCGTGCGTATCCCGGGACTGGGACTGGCTAAGCTGGAGATCGACAGCGAGAAGGTCGCCAGTCCGCAGGCATTCCGCTCCACGCAGCACATCCATGGCGTGAAGCTCCATCTGCTGCCCGAGAGCAAGCAGGGCATGCAGGAACTCTATAAGGACATCAAATACACAAGGGCGAAAACAAAATAAAAACTAACAATCAACAATACACATGGACGAAAAAGAAAAAGAGGCAGTGCAACTGCCCGACAATGCATTTCGAGAATTGAAAGAGGGCGAGGAATACACGCCCATCATGCGCCCCGACCGCGCCTATCCCGAGGTCAACGCGTGGTCTGTGACGTGGGGTCTGATCATGGCCGTGGTGTTCTCAGCCGCAGCCGCCTACTTAGGGCTGAAAGTGGGACAGGTCTTCGAGGCCGCCATCCCGATCGCCATCATCGCCGTTGGCGTGTCGACGGCGACGCACCGCAGCAAGGCTCTCGGTGAGAACGTGATCATCCAGAGCATCGGTGCCTGCTCGGGCGCTGTGGTGGCCGGTGCTATCTTCACCCTGCCCGCCATCTATATCCTCCAGGCCAAATACCCGGAGATGACGGTATCGTTCCTTCACATGTTCCTGGCCTCTGCCTTGGGCGGTGTGCTGGGCATCCTTTTCCTCATTCCCTTCCGTAAATATTTTGTCAGCGATATGCACGGCAAGTATCCCTTCCCAGAGGCTACGGCTACGACACAGGTGCTGGTCAGTGGTGCCAAGGGCGGCAGTCAGGCCAAGCCACTGCTCATCGCCGGTATCGTGGGCGGCCTCTACGACTTCATCGTGGCCAGCTTTGGCTGGTGGAACGAGAACTTCACGAGCCGCTTCATCGGCTGGGGACAGGTACTCGCTGACAAGGCGAAGCTCGTCTTCAAAGTGAACACGGGGGCTGCCGTGCTCGGTTTGGGATATATCGTCGGACTGAAATATGCACTCTACATCTGTCTGGGCTCTCTCGCCGTGTGGTGGCTGATCGTACCGGGCATGTCGCTCGCCTTCCACGACCAAGTGCTGAACATGTGGGATCCGACCATCACGGCTACAGTAGGCAACATGAGTCCTGAGGAAATATTCAAGGCTTACGCCCGCAGCATCGGCATCGGCGGCATCGCCATGGCCGGCATCATCGGCATCGTCAAGAGCTGGGGCATCATCAAAGGCGCCATTGGTCTCGCTGCCAAAGAGATGAAGGGCAAAGGCGACGCCACGGTAGCCGTGAAGCGCACGCAGCGCGACATCTCGTTCAAGATCATTGCCATTGGCAGCATCGCCGTGATCGCCATCACGTTTCTCTTCTTCTGGTTGGGCGTGATGCACGGCAATCTGCTCTTTGCCGTCGTGGGCATCCTGCTCGTAGCTATCATCGCTTTCCTCTTCACCACGGTGGCTGCCAACGCTATCGCCATTGTGGGCAGTAACCCGGTGAGCGGCATGACGCTGATGACGCTGATCCTTGCCAGCGTGGTGATGGTGGCCGTGGGACTGCGTGGTCCCGGTGGCATGCTCGCCGCACTCGTCATGGGTGGTGTGGTCTGCACGGCGCTGAGCATGGCCGGCAGCTTCATCACTGACCTGAAGATCGGTTACTGGTTGGGCACAACGCCCAGCAAACAGGAGACTTGGAAATTTCTCGGCACCCTTGTCAGCGCCGCTACGGTGGTGGGCGTAATGATCGTGCTCAACAAGACCTACGGTTTTGCCAGTGGCAAGCTCGCCGCACCGCAGGCCAACGCCATGGCTGCCGTCATCGATCCGCTGATGAATGGTGTCGGTGCTCCTTGGGTGCTCTACGGCATCGGAGCGGTCATCGCCATCATCCTCGACCGTCTTCATATTCCGGCTCTCGCCGTGGCCTTGGGCATGTTCATCCCATTGGAGCTCAACGTTCCGCTCGTCGTGGGAGGAGCCATCAACTGGTTTGTCACCACTCGCTCGAAGGATGCAGCCGTGAACAAGGCACGTGGCGAGAAAGGTACGCTCATCGCCAGCGGTTTCATCGCCGGCGGCGCGCTCATGGGCGTGGTGAGCACACTGATGAAGTTCGGCGGCATCGAGTGCTCCATTGCCGACACTTGGTGGACTAACCCGCTCTCTGAGGTCTGCTCACTGGTGGCTTACATCTGCCTGATCACCTACTTCATCAAGGCTACGAAGTAAGAAGACTTTATAACGAAAGAAGTCACACAGGACAGAAAGAACAATTAAATGGCTAAGCTATGACAAGGAAACAAATGATCAAACTGTTCGGTGAGAAGAACATTCGCACCGTATGGGACGACAAGGAAGAGAAGTGGTACTTCTCTATCGTGGACGTGGTCAATGTATTGACCGACAGTAAAGATCCCACCGCCTATTGGCGGAAGTTGAAACAACGCCTAAAAGAGGAAGGAAATGAAACCGTGACAAATTGTCACGGTTTGAAATTGAAAGCAGCCGACGGCAAGATGCGCATGACCGATGTGGCCGATCAAGAGCAGCTGTTCCGCCTCATCCAGTCCATCCCTTCTCCTAAGGCAGAGCCCTTCAAGCAGTGGATGGCGCAGGTGGCAAGTACGCGCGTTGACCAGATGCAGGATCCGGAACTTGACATCCAGCAGGCCATTGCCGACTACAAGCGTCTTGGTTACTCCGACAATTGGATTAATCAGCGCATCAAGTCGATAGAGGTGCGCAAAGAGCTCACCGACGAATGGAAGCGAACAGGAGTAAAGGAAGGACTGGAATACGCATCCCTCACAGATATCATCACCAAGGAGTGGAGTGGCATGACCACGAAGCAGTACAGGCAGCACAAAGGCTTGAAGAAAGAGAACCTCCGCGACAACATGACGAATCTTGAGATGGCCTTCAATATTCTTGCAGAGGCTTCAGCTACCGAGCTCTCCAAACAACGCGATCCCCAAGGCTACAGCCAACAGAAAGGCGTGGCGAAGGATGGTGGAAGCGTGGCTAAAGTGGCGAGGGAGAAACTGGAATCGCAACTCGGCCACACGATCATCTCCAGTGCAAAGGCAAGCGACTACCTGCCACCCATTGAGAACGCTGATGCAAAGGAGCTTCTGGATGACGGATCACCCCAATAGCGCTTATTCCCCATACTTACGCCATTAACTGATGATCGCAGTCACACAGACTTGTGTCACACAACATTGTGTGGCACAAACTTGTGTGACTCGTTTTTTATTCGTATCTTTGCCCTCATCAATGCCGACCTCATCGACTCTTCGCCACAGACTGGCATCACCGACCCCGTCTTTGAGCAGTGGATCAGAAGAAAGATGATGTAAGGAAAGAAAAAACACTTTTTGCTTGTAAATATTCCATATCGGTATGATTTAACTATCTTTACTAAGAAATAGTACATTAAAAGTTGTATGATAAAAATAAAGGAGGCATACTCTTTCTACTCGGGTCAGATACTTCACGATGCACGGAAAGAAGCTAATATGACCCAAGCAGAGCTTGCCAAGCGCACTCATACAACCAAGTCGTACATTTCAAAAATAGAAAATGGTATTATCACACCCAGTGTCGGTGCCTTTTACAGAATAATTAGTGCCCTTGGCATGAGAATTGAGGTGGTAAAACCTATGTATTGAACATCCCGGACGCATTCACACTATCGAGGAAGCGGGAGAGACGCTGGGGCTTGATGCCATAAGCGGTCAACTTTGCCTTGCTGTAAGAGATGAACAGACGGCGCTTGGCACGCGACATGGCAACATAGAGCTTGCGGGCATCCTCGTCGTTGAGCTGTTGGTTGTCACCATTGTAGTAATTAGGAATGCGCCCATCAACGGCATCAAAGACAATGACATTGTCAAACTCCAAACCTTTGGCCTTGTGGATAGTGGAGACGAAGACGTGCTCCTGTATCGTAGAAGAACCGCAGAGATCGGCCTCCTTGAAAGTGTTGAGTTCCATGACATGGCAGTCCAACTGCTCTTTGAGCGAGTGTTCCTGCTCCACATCAATGATGTCATAGGCAAGGAAACGAAGGATGACGGGCAGTTTCTTCACTTGTTTCATCCATCCATTCTTCACTGCATAATCACTGAAAAGCTGAAGCTCTGCCACCAAAGCAGGATCTTCTGTGGGCTGCCGACGCTGGTAGAGTCGTTGCAGAGCTTCTGTATAGAACGACGCATAGTGGTCGCGCAAGAGCTTAATCTGTGCGGCAATACCCTTACGCGACAAGAATTCCTGCTGCTGGGGCACCACCTCCAGAGCTTTCTCATAACAGTAATTGACCAACGACACGGTAGCGAAGACGTCGTCGTCGGCAAGATGAGAGTTCTGTCCCTCAAGATGGAGTTCCTGCAAGAGCAGTTTCAACTTGAATGCTTTCAGATCGGGACGCAACAAACGGATGAGCCGCAGAGAGTCGAAGCAGACGGGTTGCCGCTCCGCCCAGTTGACCTCAGGCAGGTAGCGATCCACGTTGCACTGCATGATATGGTAGTCGTAATCGGCATTATGTCCCAACAGCACACTGCCGTGGGCAAAGTCGAGAAACATCCTCAAAGCCTCGGTATGACTACGGAGTTGCTGATGCTTGCGCTCCTCGATGATCGGGTTGACGATGTCGCCAAGCATGGACGGTATATCGCGATCCGTCTCAACATACACCGAGAAGGTGTCCACCACTCTACCCTGCCGAATGCGTTCCGCAGCAATCTGCACCACATCATCCTCAAAGACATTCAGCCCCGTAGTCTCCGTGTCGAAGACGACGATGTCCTCTTGCTGATAAGTCTCCACAAAGCGCCGCAACATCGTCTTGTCGCCGGTGAGCAGCTCCGCCGGTGAGACGGCCCGCTCCTTGAGCTGGTGCATCAGCCTTCGGGCTGAGGCATGAGTGGCGCAGACCTGCAAGCCTTTGAACAGCCGTGCCCAAGCCAAAAACTGCTGGTCATTGTCCAACACGGTGAGATGAGCCAACAACAGCTTCACCTCTTCGGAAGCAAAGAGATCACTGCCCGAGACTTTGAAATGGCGGATGTCCTGAGCAGAAAGCACGCGGCTCATGGCGTCGGCGTCGCGGTTGGCATTGACAATCACGGCAACCGTCTCGTCGGGATGAGCTTGCTGCAACTGCTCGACGAGATGGGCGACGTCGTTGAACTCACTGTCTACGTCGTCACTGGCCACAATAGCGAGACGGCCATTGGCCTTGTCGTCGCTGTCTGCTGTCTGCGGCAAGAGATCTGGATCGGTATGCAGTTGGTCCACAGCATAGCGGTTGAGAAGGTCGAGGAGATATTTCGGAGAACGGTGGTTCTGCCCGAGATAATGGATGTTGCCCTTGCAACGCTCCTTGAGCAGTCCCAGTGTAGAGAGCTTGGCACCCATAAACGAGAAGATCGCCTGCTGCTCATCACCAAGATAGATGACGCAGCCCTCAGCGGACTGTGGCTGAGACTCGTGCTCGGAACTTGCCACTGAAAGGGAAACCGTGGCAAGTTCGTCAATGATGGCGAGCTGCAAAGGATTGAGATCCTGCACCTCGTCGACTTGTATCCAGGGATAGCGCTTATAGTCTTTATTGTCGTGAAGCGCGAGATAAGTAAGAAGCAGAAGATCCTCGAAGTCGAGAATCAGATTCTGTCGCTTATAAGCCTGATAAGCATGGGCATAGCGCAGAAACTGCAATGTACGTTGGGCAGAAGGACGCAGCACTGCATCGAAATCGGGCTGGAGCACGGCATCACGATAGAACTCGTTGTGGTGGTAGATGTCGAGCAGTGCCTCGCGTGTGAACTCTCTGTGCTGCATCTTGCAGATAGCCCGCAGCGCGGTGATGTCTTCCCCTCTCAGGCAGTCGGGATGCTGCCGGAGAGTCTTGGGCAGTCCATGCTCAATCTCATACATCAGATGGGAGATGAACACCACACGGTTGTAGTCGCTGCGACGCTGGTAATTGCCCATGACCTTATCCTCGTCCTCATTGAGATAGGTGGCGAGGATGCTCACCGCCGTGTCGTCGTCGATGACCGAAGTCTCACCGGGCACCACGGCATTTTCAAAGAGGAAACGGGCACAGAAGCGATGGACATTGCCCACGAACACCTGTGCCGTGTCGGGATCACCAAGATTGGAGCTGATACGCTCGCGCATACCACGGGCAGCCCTGTTGGTAAACGTCAGGCAAAGCATATCGCTGTAGGCCACTCCCCCGGCATGAGCCTTACGGACGCGCTCGGCAAGAATCTGTGTTTTGCCGCATCCCGGTGGTGCCAGAACGAGGTGACGGCCATGTTGCAGGCCGATGATTTCCTGTTGGTCTTGATCAGGTGTCCATATTTTCTCCTTGCTTTCCATCGTAAGTGCTTTTAGTTATTACCTGCAAACTTACGAAAAAAAACTGATACTGCCAAGCTACATCTTCACATTTCCCGTACGTTTGAGCACGCCCCAAGACTGCAACTCGCCCTTGATGGCCTTGAGGTAGCTCTTGAAAAGAACGTAGTACATGATCCAACGATAGAAGAAGCGCTGGGGGATGATCCACAGCAGCACCCACAACCGCTCGTGCTCGAAGAGATATGCCATGATGCTCACACTCGCGTCGACGGCAAGGAAGAGCAGATAGTAGAGGAAGATCTGCAGGGCATTGCCTGAGAACAGTCCGATAAACATCAGCACGTCGGCCAACGGAGAGAACGTCGGGATGATATATTGGAAGGCGAGCATATTGGGCATGGCCCACAGTCCGAAGCCTTTCTTCTTAGCATCGAAGAGCGAGGAACGGTGCTTCCAGAAGGTCTGCATCACGCCGAAGCACCAGCGCACACGCTGCTTGACAAACTGCCGCACGTTTTCAGGTGCCTCCGTCATAGCCACGGCATAGTTCTCATTCTCGATGACATAACCAGCTTCGTTGATGCGCATCGTCAGATCGCAGTCCTCAGCCAGCGTGTCGGTGGTCAGTCCTCCTGTCCGCTCAATGGCTTCCCTGCGGAAAGCACCGATAGCACCGGGCACCACAGTGATGGCATTGATATAGGAGTAGGCCATGCGGTCAAAGTTCTGGCTGGTGGTGTACTCGATGGCCTGCCACCGGGTGAGCATGTTGCGCTGGTTGCCGACCTTGACGTTTCCGGCCACGGCACCGATGCGGTGGTCCTTGTCGAGCAGGAAGTGCTGCATGAGCTTGCCAACAGCATCGGGACGCAGCTGGGTATCGGCATCGATGCACACCACATATTCCGAGTCGGTATGCGCGATGCCGTAGTTCAGTGCCGAAGCCTTGCCACCGTTGGGCTTGCCGAGGATGCGCACCTTGTCATTGCCGTCGAAGGCCTGACGGATGCGCTCCAAGGTGTGATCCTTGCTGCCATCATCGACAAAGATGATGTCGAACGAAGGGTAGTCTTCGCGCAGCAGCGTCTCCACAGTGCGCACGCAGTTGACCTCCTCGTTGTATGCGAGTACGATGATCGACACGTGAGGCGCGTTGTCCTTGGTCAGTGCGGGATAGTGACGGTGGCGCTCCACGCGCTTCTCCTGTATCATCAGATAGTACATGAAGCCCAGACGCAGGAAGCCGAGGACAAGGAAGATGATGAAGAGAGCGGTGAGGAAGTCGCTCAGATGATAGATGATCTCGGCCAGCGTCAGGTTGGCTTGCATCGCATAGTAAGTCTTTCCCTTGGGTATCGGCGGCATGAGCTGGGCGCGCGACATGCCGAGATACTGTTCCAGCGAGATGAAGTGATAGCCTTCCTTTTGCAGCGTCTCGATGATGCGGGGCAATGCAGTGATTGTCGGCTTACGGGTCACGCCGCCGGCATCGTGCATGAGGATGATATGTCCGTCGCCACGGTGCACGCCGTCAATGACACGGCGGTAGATCTCGTCGGCAGTGATACTGGGTTGCCAGTCATTGGGGTCTACCTCCTCGCCCACGAAGAGATAGTCGCGGCGGCTGGCGAGGATCATCGGCTCTATCTCCTCGTGCTGGGCAGGGTCAGCGTCAGCATTGTAAGGCGCACGGAAGAGAATGGTGCTTTGACCGGTGACACTCTCGATGAGCATACGTGTGAGCTTCAACTCAGCATAGGTGCGGTTGTCGGAGTTCTCGATCATATTATGGTGGGTGAAGGTATGGTTGCCGATGGTGTAGCCTTGGTCATAGACTTTCTTCACCAGCGGCAGATTCTTCTCCATCTGCAAGCCGACCATGAAGAAGGCGGCAGGAGCATGATAGCGCTTGAGGGTACGGAGAACAGAGGGCGTCCAGCGGGCATCGGGACCGTCGTCGAAGGTGAGCAGCAGATCTTTGGGACCGCAGTGTCCGAGCTTCGAGACAGTGTAGGTGGAGGGCAGGCTGTGATAGTGCTCCTCGGTGACAATCTGATCGTCGGGATCGATGGACACGGTGACTTTACCGGGCTTAGGCTCTGACTCCACGTCGAGGACCTCGCCGGAGCCCACGAAGTTGACATCGTCGTAACCGGTCAGCCTCAGCACGTGGTTCATGTTCCAGCGCTTCACCTGCTCCCAAGCCAGGTCTTTGCCATAGAAGTTCCACAGGCGGTGGTCTTCGGTACCGAGGCGCCAAAGGCCAAAGCCGGCAAGATGATAGGTGACACCGAAACGCATGATATTATATAAGGTGGCAGCATCAGTGAAGTGGACCTGATGGAGCTGCCCGTCATCGTCGTCATAGGAGAAAGAGAGGTTGTAGGAGTCGTCGTCAAACAGTATCTGTGCATCGGCATCCAGGGCGGAGGCGATCGTCTGGTCGTAAGACACCGTCTGCCCTTTGTCGCCCTGTGCCCAGTCGTAGCCGTAGGCGGCGAGACCGAGCACGAGCTTGTCGTTGGGGATGTTCTTCGCCGCCCAGTCGGTAGCGCGTTCCACCCAGTGTTGCGAGGCGATGTCACCGGGCTGGCTCTCACTGTTGTGCTCGTCGTAAGCCATGAGGAAGAGGTAATCGTTGTAACGGGCGAGGGGCTCCACGTCGTAGTCCTCGTTGAATGGTGCGATGTCCTGCGTGACATACATATCATTGTCGTGGAAGAGCATGGAGAGTTCCTTGACGAAATTGGTCAACAGCGCATTGTCGCTGATGGAGAGTTCCTCCAAGTCGATGTTGATGCCTTGGAACCGGTTGCGGTGGCAGATGGAAACAAGGCTGTTGAGAAACTGTTTGCGAAGGTGTTTGTCACTCATGATGCGGCCGATGCCCTCGGGACGGAAGGCATCGCCATAGTTATTGGTGAGCATCGGCACGATGGGCATTCCAGTCTTGCGCATGGCAGCCAGCGCCTTCTTATCGATTCTCACTTCCAGCCGGCAGGTCTTGGGATTGATGAAGAACCACTCGGGAATGACCATGTTGAGGTGCTTCATGTTTTGCTTGAGCGAGCGCAGGGAGTGTGCGTCCCAGTTGACATACCACGCGGCGCGCACGCCAAGGCGCGGATCGTTCCACTCGTTGATGTATTTCTGCGTGAGCCCCGTACCGTGTCCAACGAAGCGGTGGGTGCGGTCATAGTTTTCCTGGTAGGTGTTGTGCATGCGCTGTTCCAGAAAGTTATCGCGCAATGAGCGGTAAGCTTTGGTGAGTTTGGTGTCGCGCATGAGCGGCTTCGAGGCAGTCATCACCCCTCGATAGTCGTGACGGAAAGGCATATTCGGACTGCCCTCCAGCGCAAACATGGTGATGAAGACGATAACCAATAACACGATGACAGTGGCGAAGAAACGCATCGTCCACTTAAATCGGCTCCAGCGGCGGCGCGAGTCGGTCTGAAACACTTGTCTTTCCATTCCGTTATTCCCTCATATACAATCTTTCTCTATGACTTTATAGAAGTCTCTAAAACGGCTGCAAAGATACTCCATTCACAGATGACAGCGGAAAGACAGGGTACAAAAAAGATTAATGTCAGATTAAAAAGGTGTAATGAGATGATTGCACACTGCCTCTGATGTATGATATTCCATATCGCTGTACATATTTTAGAAAGTCTGTCTGACTGGAAAGAGATAGAACCGGCGGTTTGCCTTGCTGTCCACCATCCACTGGTCGATCACGATATGCGGATCAAGGGCATGGAAGGTCAGCGTATGGCAGCCTGCCTTCAAACCTTTCAGCGGCAGCTCACGGACAGCCTGTCCACGCAGCACATTGAGTTTCCAACGCTCGGAGCGGAACGGCTCTTTGAGCGAGAACACCATAGGCTGTCCGCCGTCTTTGCTCACTGAGAAGCGCAGGTCTCCCTTGTCGTTGGGCTGTGTGGGGATCAGCGCCACACGCAGCACGCGGTCGCCGTCGCGGTCAGTGGAGAAAGCATACGTCACGTCGCCACCCTGAGGCAAAGCTACCGCCCGCATGCTGTGACCCAACATCTCAATCACCTTCGTGCCCGGGGAAGCCTGCTGCCAGTCAGCGGCATTGCGAGCCACCACGCCCAAGGTATCGCTCCAGTCTGTGAGTTTTCTGTCGGTGGACTTTCCTCCCTTCTTCAACCACTCCTGCACTTGCGCGTCGGTGAGCAGTGTGGGAAGCACGGGCGCACCGAAGACGGGAAGGTCACGCGGACGCATGTTCATCGAACGACGCCACTTGCCGCCAGCCATCTTCTCATTATAGTATTCCGTCAGTGTCCTTACCTCCTGATAGGCTTGCTGGCTCTCGGCACAAGCATGGTAGAGCTCGGACTGATGGGCGAACATATCCTTCGTCGTCGTGCCGTTGGCCAGCTGACGGGCTTTCTGTGCCCACAGCATCTTGCGGGCATGAGCCTCAGCAGCGCACACGGGATACTCGATGGCCGCCAAGTAAGCATCCTGCAACTCGGGACGGACTAGGGCCTTGGCTTTCCTGATCCGCTCAGCCACAGCGGCAAAGCGGTTGAGATAGCCGTCGAGCTCGTCACCAAACTCGGTTTGCGAGAATTCGCTGTTGCGTACCGAACTCAGGCCACGGTCGTAGAGATCCTTCGACACCTCCGTCTGGTTCCATCCCATGAATTCGGGATGACGCTCACCGCAAAGTCTGAAGTATTCATGCATAGCCGGAAAGAGAGCATCGCCAGTCTGATTGCCGAACTGACGGCAGAGCCACTCGCGATAGTGGTTGTCGAGCGTAGAGCCATTGACACAGTCGATATTCCACGCCATGTCGAGGAAGAGCTCCAAGTCATAGCCTGCCACCTTCGGGTCGTGGACGTTGACGATCCACATCTTCTTCACGTTATGGTCGTAGGCTGTGCGCATCTCGTTGTAGACGAGTCCCGGCTGCGTGGTGGTCAGCCACAGATAGTCATGAGGCCGACCCCAGTAGCTGAGATGATAATAAACGCCACCACCGCCTGCGCGCCGCTGCTCCGTGCTGTCGGACAACCGCGTCATATAGCCATAGTTGTCGTCGCACCACATCAGCGTGACATTGTCGGGCACACGCAATCCCATATTGTAGATGTCGAGCACCTCCTTATAGGGAATGAACACCTGCGTCTGCTTCTTCGGGTCACCAAGATATTTGGCGATGAGCTTTTGCTGGTCGTCGATCACGAGCTGCAGTGCGTCGAATTTCTCTTGCATCGTCTTCACACCCAACATCGAACCGTCATGGATGCCACGCATGCCGATGGTGAGCAAATTGCCTCCCTTCGAGTCTTTGACTTCTTTCAACCGTTCTGCCCAATAGTCCTGCACGGCTTGCCGGTTGGTGATATAGTTGAAAGTGCCGCGCTCTTTCTCATTCCACTCCCCCACATTGTTGCGCAACAAGGGTTCACAGTGCGATGAGCCAATAGCAATACCGCAACTGTCGGCCATGGCCTTGGCTCCCGGTGTCTGAAAAAAAGCCACCGTACCGGGATGCATGGCGGGCCATATCGCATTGGCACGAAGACGGAGCAAGAGCAGGAACACTTTTTTATAGGTATTCATCCCGATGACACCAAACGGTGCCTTGTCGAAGTGACCATAGCTCCATGGGCGCAGCGTCCAGTCCTCATCGTTGAGAAAGATGCCGCGATACTCGACAGAAGCTCCCTGCGTCGTCGTAAACTGATCGTCGATCGTCAGCCGTGAACGATGCTCGGGTACGACATCGCCCCACCACACCCAAGGACTCACACCAGCCTGACGCGACAACTCCAACAGTCCGTAGGCAGTGCCACGCCCGTTGGCTCCAACGACGACAATCTGCCCGTGGAGGACACAGATGTGGAAGCCGTCGGTCAGTGTCTGCAACTTCTCTACCGGCACGCCCATATCCCGCAATTCACGCTGCTGCCGACGGGAAAGGCGGTCCAACTGACAGAGGCGTATTGTAGCCTGCCGAGCCAGGCCGGTCCGCTGCGCTGCGATACCCGTGACCTGCTTCATGTCGTCTCTGAACATGTCGGAAGCAATATCCACTACGGGATCGACACCGCGAGGCACTGAAAGACTGACGGCATGGATGCCGTCGAACCATGTGACGGGCTTCGCCGAAGCTCCCTTCGATGTCATTAGTAAAAAGAAGGCAAAGGCAAGAGACTTGAAGGGGAATCGATTGTTCATGCTTATACTTTAGATGATGTCTGATTACTTCTTATTCGCACGTACATGGCTTTTCAATGCGGGTACGGCATCACCAAGGGCTTTGGCAAGGGCTGCCGCCACGACATGCGCACCATATATATTATAATGTGTGTTGTCTTTGCGGCCATTCTTAGCCCAACTGTATTTGCCAGGCTCCACCCACATGTGCAGACGAATCGTGCCATCAGGCCCCAGTCGTTGCTCAATATCATGGGTAATGGCGTTGGCATCGACATAGACGGCACCGTACTGCCGGGCCACCTTCTCGGCCACCAGGCGATAGGCTCCGTGCGTGTCGACGAGAGTGTCGCTCTGGAAGTTGCGGCGCACCACGGGACTCATCAGCACGGGAGTGGCTCCCTTGGCCTTTGTCTCGATGACATACTGCGCGAGATGAGCGTCGAAAGTGGTACCCACGTCGGTATGACGGTCCGGTGCCGGCTTCTCGTCGTTGTGTCCGAACTGAATGATCACGTAATCACCGGGCTTCACTTTGTCGATAACTTTCTTCCAACGGCCCTCAGTATAGAAGCTGCGCGAAGAGCGACCGTTGACAGCATGGTCTTCTACCCGCACGCCGTCGTCGAGATATTCGTGCAGGAACATGCCCCACCCACGCTCGATTCGTCCCTCGGTGGTGTCTTTGTTCGCTGCCGTGGAGTCGCCAATGATGTAGATCACCGGTGTGGCGGAGTCGAAGGATCCGAGTATCAATGTCAGTAATAACAAAAAGAAGGGTACAGCTTTTGCGGCTGTCTGTGGCCGAAGCCACTGCTTAGGTTTACGATTGTTCATTTGCTTTTACTAATAAATATAACTATTGCAAAAGTACAAAATGTCTAATAGTATGAACACAAAAATCGTTCAGAAAGAGAGTAAATTCATACAAAGGCAGGCATTGAGATTGCCATATAGTGACTTTACCTAGAGTCACTTTATCTGCCCCTATCATTCATCAATACCCAAAGGACACGAAGTCCGAAACAAGACAAATTACTGTTTAACCAAGTAACTACCCCCCTCTCCTTTGGAGAGGGGCGCGGGGGTGAGGCCCTTCTCTCCCCCTTTTAGGGGGAGTTAGAGAGGGTCTTCTACTTCTATTTGATCCTCACGATATTCAGCGAATTAGCCGGCAACTCCAGACTCACGCCGTCACCGTCAGGACTCAACGTAGAAGTCATCGGAACAATGCGTGTCGGTGTGTCGAGCGTGTTCTCGTCGGTGCCCTTCGGAGCGGACAGACGGATGAGACGTGCCTCCGTCGGATGCAGACCAGTGAGAGCGATGCGGGCTGTTGTAGCCTGAGAATGCGTGTTGACAAGTTTCACGATATACTCGCCCGTAGCCTCGTCATAGGTCGCATTCTGGAAGAGTCCCGCAAAAGTACTGGGCTTGAGTTGTGTGGCAAAGAGCTGCTTGCCGTCGAGCGAAGCATAGATGCTGTCGCCCTTGACATGCAGATCCACGTCGTACCAACGTCCGGTCTCCACCTTTCCGGCTGCCGTGACGAGCTGCGACTTGCTGCCGTTGACAACCTGCTCAATGGCATTCTGCGTATTGCCCCAACCGCCAATGTTCAGCCAGCAATAGTTATCGGGGTCTACATAGTTGAACACGATGAGGAAGCCCTCGGCACCGCCGTCCTTACGGGCACGCACGTGATAGGTGTATTCGTTGCCGTCGGTACGCTGAGGATTCAGACGCAGTGCGCCCTCGGAAGCAGACTGCTGACTGACAATGCCATTGGCCTGCTGCCACGATCCACGGATGGCTACCTTACCACCAACTTGCTCCACCTTGCCGTCACCGGCTGTCAGCGATGGCTGGGCAAAGCTGGCTTGCGTAGCCCATGTGCCCACACCAACACGGCAAACCTGCGGCTTGACCTGCTGCTGAGCCTCGGCGATCTGATAAGGATTCGTCAGTGTTGTCGTAACAGTGCGCTTACCTACGTTGTCGGCCATCATCTTCTGTACATAATAAGAAGGAGTGCCGAGCACACGGGTAGCGTCGTACTGAATCATATCGGGGCGCCAACGTGTCTCGTTGACATTGGCGAAGATAGGCGCGTAGCTGGCCATGCGCACGATGTCGGAATTGTTTTCCATACCCATCATAAACACGGCCTCGCCCAAAGCGGCATTCAAGTCACCCACCTGACCGAAGCCCTGCGTCACGGCATACTCGCCGACATAGACTTTCGGGCCACGACGGTCATAGCCATCGTAGTGATGAAAGTGCTCGGCAAACCACGCCGGAGAACGATAGTAGTGCTCGTCAACAAGCTCGGTCTGCTCTTTCGACTCCCACTTCGGCTCGTCTGTTCCCCATGCAGCCACGTTGCCGATGATATGCATCCCGGGATATTTCTTCAGCACGGCATCGCGGAAGAGCTTGAAGCGCTCGTAGTAGTGGTCGCTCTGCTGACGTTGGTCAGGCTGGTTGTTCTCGTTTCCGATTTCCAAATATTGGATGTTATAGGGCTCGGGATGCCCGTTCTTGGCACGCAGGGCACCATACTTACTTGTCACGGGGCCGTTGGCATACTCCAGCGCGTTCATCGTCTCGTCGATCCAAGGCTGTATGGAGTCAAGCGGAGTGAAGCCGCCATGCCAGATACCCACGTTGACGACATAGAGCGGTTTGGCGCGCAGGTCCTCGGCGAGCTGAAGATATTCATCAAAGCCCAGACCATCGGTGGTGCGATAGCCCCAGTTGACATTCCAATGGCCTTCGCGTTGCTCCACGGGACCAATGGTACGTGCCCAACGGAAAGCATTGTCGGGATTCTCCTGACCCTCAACGAAACAGCCGCCAGGGAAGCGCAGAAACTTAGGATGAAGGTCGTTGAGCATACCAGCCAGCTCTGGACGCAGACCATTCTGCCGGTTGCGGAAAGTAGGTGGGAAGAGTGACACCACGTCAAAAGCCAGCTGCCCCTTGCCGTCGGCCAAGAGTTGCAGCTGTCCCTTATTGTCGTTGCCGTTGGCTACCAGTTCAGCCTCATAGCGTGTCCACTTCTTGCCAAAGCTCTTGCCGGCAAAGATGGCTGAGGCAAACGTCCGCTTGCCCGTAGCATCTGTCAGCACAGCACGCAGCTGTCCCTTGAGTTTGCCTTTCGCCCAAAAGGAGAGACGATAACGGCGACCCTGTACGACGGGGATGCCCCAGAAGCCTTCATTGGCGACGCCATCGCCCGGCAGAAAGAAGGTCACCTGCAAAGCCTGATGCTGCTTGGCATTGAGCAGTCCCTTGGTGGTGAGCTGCATGGCAGCCTGCCCGACTGTGCTCCAATGCTCAGCCGCCTTGGTGTTGTCCTCAAAGGAGCGGTTGCGCACGAGCTCGGCGTAAAGACCGCCATCGGCAGCGTGGTTGATGTCCTCGTAGAAGATGCCGTAGAGGTCCGGAGACACTTCGTGTCCCTTCTGTGTCGTATTGATATTGACTGTGATTTGTGCTGATACCTGCATGGCTGTCAGCAGAGCAGTAGTGAAAAGTAGTTGCTTGTAATACATGTTTTGTTTAGGATGTTAGTGATACTATAGTTGTATATTGGCAAAATTACACTTTTATTTTGAGATTGCAAGAGCTTATACAAAGATTAACAAAGTAAGGAAGAGGGATGGAGCGTAACTAAAACCTTAATTAAGTTTAAATCGCATCGGATGATGTTTCACATATCAGGTAAGTGAATGAAAAGCGTTCATTCTTACCTACATGCGTGATGCTACAATGATGTTTCACAACAAAACACCCATGATATTAACTCCGTAGGATTCAACCACTTGCGAAATTCACCCATGAGAGCAAGGAAGAAGGTAGGAATTTGCACGTTTGCGAAAAGTTTTCTATCTTTGCAAAAGATAGGCGACAGAGCGCAGAGAGGAATCTCATCACGCTCGCCGATACTATTGGACAAAAACAAGGCATGATCCTTTTCAGATACAACCGCTGAAACATACATTATTCATGAAGAAAGCAGATCCTGATGCTCGTTGGGACAGGAGTCTTGCGCTGGTTCGCGAGAACGTCACCGAGCAGATATATAATACATGGTTTAAGCCCATCGAATTTGTACGCTACGATGAGCAGACCAAGACGGTGCAGGTGGCTGTACCGAGTCCCTTCGTATATGAATACCTGGAGGAGAACTTCATCGACCTGCTTTGCAAGGTGATGTACCACTGCTTTGGTACAGGCACCAAGCTGTTTTACCAGGTAGTCACTGACAAGGAGCATAACCTCACGCAGAACATTGAGGCTGACCCTACTGACGCGCTGCCCAAGCCACAGCCTAAGACACGCGCCAACCAGTCGCCGACCGTGCTAGACGCTGCCGTGCCACAGCTCGACCCACAACTCAATCCACATCTCACTTTCAGCAACTACATCGAAGGAGAGAGCAATAAGTTACCGCGTGCCGTGGGACTCTCTATTGCCGAGCATCCCAACACGCTGCAGTTCAACCCGATGTTTATCTATGGACCCTCGGGCTGCGGAAAGACCCATCTCATCAATGCCATCGGCGTACACACCAAGCACCTCTATCCTCAGAAGCGTGTGCTGTATATCAGTGCCCGTCTTTTCCAGGTACAGTTCTCCAATGCGGTCATTCAGAATCATCTCAATGACTTCATCGCCTTCTATCAGACGATCGACATGCTCATCGTCGACGACATCCAGGAATGGATCAACTCGCCGAAGACGCAGGATACTTTCTTCCACATCTTCAACCATCTTTTCAAAAACGGCAAACGCATCATTCTGGCTTCCGACCGTCCGCCGGTAGACCTCAAGGGTATGCCTGACCGACTGCTCACCCGTTTCTCATGCGGCGTCATTGCTCCGTTGGAGAAACCCAACCGTCAGTTGTGTATCGACATCCTGCGTAGCAAGATTTGCCGTGACGGACTGAAGATTCCCGACGATGTCATCGCCTTTATTGCCCAGACGGCCAGTGGCAGCGTGCGTGACCTGCAAGGTGTGGTCAACTCCCTGATGGCCTACTCCATTGTTTATAACAGCGACATCAACATGCAGTTGGCTGAGCGTGTCATCAAGCGTGCCATCAAGATTGACGACCGTCCGCTCACCATCGACGACATCATGGAGAAGGTATGCAACCACTACAATGTCACGCAGACACAGGTGAGTTCCAAGAGCCGCAAGCGTGACTATGTGATGGCACGCCAGGTGTCGATGTATCTCGCACAGAAATACACCAAGATGCCAGCCAGTCGCATTGGCAAGCTCGTCGGCAACCGCGACCACTCCACCGTAATCCATAGTTGTGCGCAAGTAGAAAGGCGCTTGCAGGTAGACCGCGCTTTTCAGGCAGAAATCGTAAGTATAGAGAATTCATTCAAGCTGAAAGATGCAGCCGAGTAACAAATAAAAAATGCGTCACCAAAAGATTTGGTGACGCATTTTTTTATGTCTTTCTTTATTTATCCTTCTTACCGAAAAGTGAGAAGTGAACATAGCGCTTGGGGTGAGCCTTCAAGTCTGTCAGCAGAGAATCTGCACTGCCCACTGTATTGTTCAACCGGTGATAGAGTTTATCATCGTTCATCAGCAGTCCAAGCGTGCCGTCTTTGCCATTCAGCTTAGCCGTCACTTCCTGGACATTGGCAAGCGTCTGGTCGACTTTCGCCATCGTATTGGCTACATCGATGGAGGCGAGATTTGCTGTCAGGCGAGAGGTGTTGTCGAGTGTGGTACCGGCTTTGCCCAGGGCGTAGTCGGCTTTGCTCATCATACCCGGCACACGACCGTTGATTTGAGCCATCAGCGTATTGAGATTGCGTGAGGTGGTGTTGAGGTTATTGGTGATCGCTTCCACATTGTGCAGAGAATGAGCCAAAGCGGGATCAGCGAGCAGTGCGTTGACACTCGTGAGGATGCTGTCGATCTTCGGGATGAGCTGCTTCACTGCCGGCAACATCGTACGCACGGAACCCAACATACCTTCGTTGATCTGACCTTGTATCGTATCACCCGGCTCCACACGCTCTCGCGGGTTGTTGGCCAAGAGCAGATTCATCTTCACATTGCCCATCAGATCACTGACAATCTCAGCGGAAGAACCTTTGGGAATGCGAAGATCGTTGTCCACATCAAACTTCACGACGATGTCGCCATTGCCGTCGTAGTCGTAGTTGATATCCTTCACCACACCTACCTGATAGCCATCGGCATAGATAGGATTGGAGCGTGACAAGCCGCTGATGTCCTTAAACTTAATATAGTAGGACTTGTCACTGGAGAACACCGACATGCCTTTCAGGAAATTCATGCCGAAGAACAGCAGCGCTATACCTACGATGGCCACAAGGGCAATCTTGACTTCATTGGTGAAAAACTTCATGTGTATATGATTTTTATTTCTTTCGTTTATTTGAGAGGAACTCCTTGATCGCCTCGTTGACATCCACCTGCTTACCATCTTTATAGGCTACGATGAATGCACCGGGGAACTTATCGAGAATCTCCCTACGGGAGCGGTTGACAGCATTGTAGTTGGTACTGCTACCGTAGAAGTATTTCCATTTATCGCCGTCCGCCATTCGCTCGATGCCTGTGAGTTCCTTGAACTGACGGTCGTTGTCGCGTAGCTTTAACGAGCCTTGGAGTATCTGAATCTTGAATACCGGAACATGAGCAGCCTGCTGACTGACTTTCCTGTCATTGTCTTTCTTTGCCAGCTTGTCTGTCTTGCCAGCTTTGTCGGATTCCGAAGTACTCTTGCCAGAAGCCTTGAGAGCAGTGACTTCACGCTTTTGCGGGGTACTGCTGCTTTTTTGCGGAGTATCGCTGTTCCCCCTCCCCGCAACAGATTTTCTTTGAACGGTCGTTCTTGTCGATCTGCTGCTTTGACGGTCGACTATTACGGCCTGGTCATCATATGTTTTGTCGTTGACAGGTGCACTTACCTCTATCACATTGTTCTGATAAGGCAGTGTCGACCGGGTGTCGTACTTATTCTTATAGGTGATGAAAGCATTGTAGATGCCTTTTGTATAGAGGTCCACAGCCGAGTCAGAATTCAAGAACTGCTCCTCATCGGGTGTAGAGATGAAGCCTAACTCCAGAAGGATGGCAGGCATGGAAGTGAGGCGGAGCACAGCAAGATTGTTTTGATGCGAACCACCGTCCTGTCTTCCTGTAGCCTGACAGACACAGCGCTGCATCAGACGGGAAAGCTCCACACTGCGCTGCCGGTTGTTGTCAGCGATAAACTCAAACATGATGTCGCCTTCTGCTGAGTTCATGTCCAATCCGCTGTATTTCTTTTGGTAGTCTTTCTCAAGAAAGATCACAGAATTCTCACGCTTAGCCACGTCGAGGTTCTCACGGATACCACGGTCGCCGGAACGCTCTCCGCGGCCCAAGGTATAGCTTTGGAAACCGTGTGCCGTGTGCGAGCCGTCCACTGCATTGATGTGAATGGAGATGAAGAGATCAGCTTTGTTGCGGTTGGCAATGTCGGCGCGCTCATGAAGAGGAATGAAGACATCAGTCTTGCGCGTGTAGATGACACGCACATCGGGGCAATGGCTCTCCACAAAGCGACCAAACGCCAAGGCGTATTTCAGCGTCAGGTCTTTCTCGTTGGACACCGCACCGGGAGCGCCAAAGTCGTTGCCACCATGACCGGCATCAACGACAAGCGTAAAGCGAGAAGCAGCACTTGTACTCACAAGCGCAAAAAAGAAGAAGACAGGAATTATGAGAAGTATCCTTTTCAACATATCGATGATTCTTTCCTTTGCAGTACCAACAAGCGTAAACTTGTATCAACTTTATGCAAAGTTACGGATTTTACATTAGGAAACTGAAAAGAAGCAATGAGTTTTATTATTTATTAATGATGTAAACACTTATCGATTGGTCAGATGCAGTTCAATGCCCGCTCCCTGACAATCAGCACCCATAGGAGGATTGAGCTTCAAAACTGTCACGTCTATCGCATCAATCTGAGGCCAACGCTGAAACAGTCGCTCAACAATCACCCCGGCAAGATGCTCCACAAGATCTACAGGTTCGGACATTGTTTTGGCCACCAGCTGATACACCTCGGCATAGTTGATGGTGTCCGTCACCTTGTCACTCTCTACGGCACGGTTCACATTAGCCTTCAGTCTGAGACTGACTTCATAGTCGTTACCAACAAGACGCTCCTGCGCCTCCACGCCGTGAAAGGCATGGAAACGCAGGGAACGTAAAAGGATATAGCTTGATTCGCATTTCATACGTCAAACCTATAGCGTGATTATCCACAACGGCTGGCACCGCAGTTGGTACAGATGAGACAGCCTTCCTGGTAGACAAGTGTCTCCTGACCGCAGACGGGGCACTTCTGACCCACTGCCTTGGTACCGTCAGTGATGTACTTCTTCAGTGCACGCTCCACACCATTCTTCCATGTGTTGATACTCTCGTCTTTAAGTTGCAAAGAGCCGACGAGCTTGATGACATGGTCGATAGGCATACGGTAGCGCAGCACGCCGGAAATCAATTTGGCATAGTTCCAGTATTCCGGATTGAACTTCTCGCTCAATCCTTCCACCGTGGTCTTGTAGCCACGCTTGTTTTCAAACTGGAAGTCATAGCGATGTGTACCATCGGGATTGGTCTGCTTGATGATCTTACCCTTTGTGACGCTCTTTGGCAATACAATGCCCTCGTCGTCATCCTGCAAACCGGTGAAGATCTCGTAAGGATAACCATCGAGCAATCCCACGAAGGCCACCCATTTCTCACGGTTGTTCTGGAAGCGCACCACATCGCAGTCAAGTTCCTTCGGACGAACCTCCTGTACAGATGGGCGGAGGATCGATGGTGCTGTGACAGGCTCCGGTGTCTCCTTATGGTCTGCGTCTTTCTTTTCTTTCTTTGGCACGGCGATCATCACACCCGATCGACTACCGTCGCGGTAGATGGTACAGCCCTTGCAGTCTGAGCGCCAAGCTTCAATATAGAGTTTGTTGACAAGTGCCTCATCGACACTATTGGGCAGGTTGACGGTCACAGAGATACTGTGGTCCACCCACTTCTGAATAGCGCCCTGCATACGCACTTTCATCAGCCAGTCCACATCATTAGCAGTAGCTTTATAATAAGGAGAGCGGGCGACGAGTTCGTCGATCTCTTCCTGCGTATATTTCTTCTCAGTGTCGATGCCATTGATCTTCATCCATTCAAGGAACTTGCGGTGGTAGACGATGTACTCCTCAAAAGAGTCACCGACCTCATCGACAAAGTCCACATGCACGTCAGCATCGTTGGGGTTGACCTTGCGGCGACGCTTATAGACGGGCATGAACACGGGTTCGATGCCACTCGTGGTCTGCGTCATCAGCGAAGTAGTACCGGTTGGAGCGATTGTCAGGCAGGCGATATTACGGCGTCCATGCTTCACCATATCCTCATAGAGCTTAGGATCGGCATCCTTCAAGCGGAGGATAAACGGATTGTTCTTCTCACGGTCAGCGTCATAGATGCTGAACGCGCCACGCTCCTCAGCCATCTTCACAGAAGAGCGATAGGCGTTGATGGCCAGATCACGGTGCACGCTCACGGCAAAGTCTGTAGCTTTCTGCGTGCCATAGCGCAGACCCATGGCAGCCAGCATATCGCCCTCGGCGGTGATGCCCACGCCAGTACGGCGGCCCTTGCCACTCTTTTCCTTGATCTTCTCCCAAAGATGATATTCCGTGTGCTTCACATCCTCGCTTTGAGGATCGCGACGGATCTTGTCCATGATCTTTTCGATCTTCTCCATCTCCAAGTCCACGATGTCGTCCATGATGCGCTGCGCGAACTGTACGTGACGTCTGAACTTATCGAAGTCGAACTTAGCTTCCTTGGTGAAAGGATGCTCGACATAGCTGTAGAGATTGATGCTCAGCAGGCGGCAACTGTCATAAGGGCAGAGTGGAATCTCACCGCAAGGATTGGTACTCACCGTCTTGAAGCCGAGGTCAGCATAGCAGTCAGGAATACTCTCACGGATGATCGTATCCCAAAACAACACACCGGGCTCAGCGCTCTTCCATGCGTTGTGCACGATCTTCTCCCACAGCTTGCGGGCAGAGATCTCCTTGCTTACCATCGGTTGATCGCTGTCGATCGGGAACTGCTGAGTATAGGGTTTGTCGTCAACGGCCGCCTGCATAAACGCATCGTCGATGCGCACGCTGACATTGGCACCGGTGACCTTTCCCTCCGTCATCTTGGCATCGATGAAAGCCTCGGAGTCGGGATGTTTGACGCTCACACTGAGCATGAGCGCACCGCGCCGTCCATCCTGAGCTACCTCACGTGTGGAGTTGCTGTATCGCTCCATGAAAGGCACCAAGCCGGTAGAGGTCAGTGCGGAGTTGTTCACCGGACTGCCTTTCGGGCGAATCTGACTCATGTCATGGCCTACACCGCCACGACGTTTCATCAGTTGCACCTGCTCCTCGTCGATTTTCATGATTGCGCCGTAACTGTCAGCATTGCCATCGAGTCCGATGACAAAGCAGTTGCTCAGTGATGCTACCTGATGATCATTGCCAATACCCGTCATCGGGCTGCCTGCCGGTATGATGTAACGGAAGTGATCGAGCACATCAAAAACCTGCTGGGCAGAGAGCGGGTTGGGATACTTCTTCTCAATACGGGCAATCTCGTTGGCAATACGCCAATGCATCTGCTCCGGGCTTTTCTCAAAGATATTGCCGAAGCCGTCCTTCATAGCGTACTTGTTGACCCACACACGTGCCGCCAACTCGTCCCCGCCGAAGTACTGCAAAGAGGCTCCGTAAGCCTCTTCGTAAGTGTATGTCTGTTTGTTTTCCATTGGTTGATAACCCCTTAAGTCAATCCTTTCAGACTGGGGGCTGCATGATTGTGTTGATGAATTATTTGCTTTTAAATGTAGACTGCAAAGCTACAAAAGTTTTCTCTAATTCTATCAACTTTCTAAAGATATTTAGGAGAAAACTTTTCCTTTTTGGAAATTTTCCCTATCTTTGCAATTACTAAATTGAACAAGAAATGGAAAGTTTAATACACCGTAGAAGTATTAGGAAATACAAAAATAAAGAGGTCGAAGAGCAATTGTTACGCCGTCTACTGGAGCAGGCTGAGCGCACGCCCACCATGGGCAACCAGCAACTCTACAGTGTCATCATCACACGCGACCCAAAGATGAAGGAGCGCTTGGCGCCCGCTCACTTTGGTCAACCAATGGTGACGGGAGCTCCCGTAGTGTTGACTTTCTGCGCTGACTATCGTCGCACGACGCTTTGGGGCGAGCAGCGCAAAGGTCATCCCGGTTACGACAACTTGCTGAGCTTTGTCAACGCCGCCACTGATGCCCTGCTCTATTGTCAAACATTCTGCAACCTGGCCGAAGAAGCCGGACTGGGCACTTGCTTCTTAGGCACGACTGTCTATCAGCCACAAGCTATCATCGATCTGTTAGAGTTGCCACCTTTGGCCTTCCCCATTGCAACCATTACGTTGGGGTGGCCCGATGAGGATCCGGCACAGAGCGACCGCTTGCCTCTTGACGGCATTGTCCACGAAGAGGTTTATCACGACTACACGCCACAACAAATCGACGACATCTATGGTCCAAAGGAGAATTTACCGGAGAACAAGCAGTTTGTGGAAATCAACCACACCGAGACGCTCGCACAGGTGTTCACCGACATCCGCTATACCGCCAAAGACTGTGAATCCATGAGCGAGGGACTGAAGAAAGCACTGCGCCACCAAGGCTTCATGTAAACGATCTGTAAAAATGAGTAATATTGAAATAAGAAAGGTAGAGACACTACGTGAACTGAAAACGTTTATTCAGTTCTTCTACGATCTCTACCGTGACAACTCTTGTGCTGTACCTTATCTATATGGTGAAGAGATGAAAACGCTACGCAAGGATAAAAACCCGGCCTTTGAATTCTGTGAAGCCGACTATTTCCTGGCTTATCGTGATGGGAAGGTTGTGGGTCGCGTGGCTGCCATGATCAACCACCAGGCCAATAAGCGGTGGAACAGGCATATGGTGCGCTTCGGCTGGTTCGACTTCATCAATAACATCAACGTATGCCGTGCATTGCTCGACACCGTAGCCCAATGGGGAAAAGACAAAGGCATGGACTGTATCGGAGGTCCCTTTGGCTTTGAAGACATGGACCGCGAAGGCATGATGGTTGAAGGCTTTGACCGTCTCGCCACCTTATATATCAATTATAATAATGAATACTACCCCCGTTTCATGGATCAGCTCGGCTTCCGCAAGGACAACGACTGGGTGGAATGCCGGATAAAGGTGCCGGAGGTGACACCCCGCAAGTTTGCGCTCACGGCGGAGTTGGTACAGAAGCGCTACAACCTGCAAGTACGCAAATATGGTGTACTCGACTTTGTGAAACGTGGCAAGGGCAAAGAACTCTTCGACATCGTCAACCGCACCTACGATGGCCTCTACGGCTTCTCCCATCTTTCCGACGATCAGATCTCGCGTTTGGTCAACGACTACATCCGTCGCGCCGACCTCAATCTGGTCACCTGCGTGGTCGATGCCAATGACAACGACCGCATGGTAGGCTTCGGCGTGTCGTTCCCTTCTTTCTCCCGTGCCCTACAGCATACCCACGACGGCCGTCTCTTACCAATGGGCTGGTGGCAGTTGCTTCGTGTGATGAAATGGCATAAGACCGACACGGTAGACTTACTGCTCATTGCCGTGCTGCCCGAATACCGCATGAAGGGCGCCAACGCACTTATCTTCAACGACCTCATCGGCTGGTACCGCCGCTATGGTTTCAAATGGGCCGAGGCCATGCCACAGATGGAGACCAACCATGGCGTACTCGACCAATGGCAATATCTCGAAGCCGAACAAAACAGAAGGCATCGGGCGTATATTCGTGAGATCGATGAGTCCATAAAGAAGAAAGAGTAACAAAGAAACACAGTTCTTTCACCCCACAGGCAATAAGTTTATGTTCCTTTGTTACTCTGTCTCCTATTAAAAGTCTATGTCGAGCTCTATCCACCGACCCTTCTCGCGATACTCGCCCGCATGGGGATTGACAACAGCGAGACCGATCAGGCGGATAGGATGGTTGGCATCGTAGTCTACACGGCTCATCAGCTTCTTTGCCAACGGCAGGATGTCATCTTTAGTGCGCAAGACTTTTGCCTGCGTGATGCTGCGTGAAATAGTGGTGAAGTCGCCGTACTTTACTTTCAGCGTCAGCGTGTGACTTTTGAATTGAGACCCTTGTAGCCGCTCGACAAGTTCCAGAGTCACGTGGTACAGTTCGATGATAACCGCAGACTTGAGACTGATGTCTTGTGAGAACGTATGCTCGCATCCCACAGACTTACGGATGCGCTCAGAGACCACCGGCCGTTCGTCGATGCCTCGAGCAAAGTCGTAGAAAGTTCGTCCCACTTTACCAAAAGTATGAAGCAAATATCCTAATGAGATGCTACGTAGCTGTGCGCCATTATAGATGCCCAAGCTATGCATACGCTCGGCCGTTTTGCCGCCCACACCCCAAAAATCCTCCACAGGCAGCGTGGCGATGAAGTCCAGTGCCCGGTCGGGATGGATGACGAAGAGTCCGTCGGGCTTACGATAGTCCGATGCTATCTTTGCTAAAAACTTATTATACGACACCCCTGCCGAGGCTGTCAGTCCTGTTTGCTCGTGTATGCGTCTTTTGATTTCTTTAGCGATGTCCACCGCCAAGTCCATCTCTTTTTTATTTTGCGTGACATCGAGGAAAGCCTCATCAAGAGAGATTGGCTCCACCAAATCTGTATAGTCGTGGAAGATGCGATGGATGGTTGCCGACACCTCGCGATAGACATCGTAGCGTCCCGGAGCAATGATGAGATCGGGACATTGCCGCTTAGCCAACTGAATCGACATAGCAGAGTGCACACCATATTTGCGGGCCTCATAGCTCGCCGTGGCCACCACGCCCCTTGAACTGTCATGGCCGACAGCCAACGGCCTACCGCGCCACTCGGGGTGGTCCCGCTGTTCCACGCTGGCAAAGAAGGCATCCATGTCAATGTGGATAATCTTTCGTAGATTCAGTTCACTGCTCATCATCAGACAAAGTTAGCACCTTTTCCCCAAATCTGCAAACGATTCAATGCTTTTAACCTATTCCACACTCCCCCATTGCTTTACCCTTTTACTTCCCCGCTCTATTTACTCTTTTACTTTTTACCTTTTCTTATTATGTCTGTAACGCCATTGCAACAAGTAATATCTATCTTTGCGGCCGAATAAATTCTCATCTCCATTCAAGTATGAAAAAACTCTTTCTGACGGCGGCGTTGAGTGTCACGTTTCTCCCTGCTTGTATGGCCGGTCCCATTGATGGCGTGGTCAAAGACAAGAAAACAGGCGAGACTCTCATCGGCCCCGTAGTCCAGGTAAAAGGCAGACAGGATAACATGACGACCACTGGCTTGGACGGAACCTTCACGTTGAAGGACCTGCCCGACCAGGGTACCGTCACGCTAATTATTAACTACATCGGCTACAAATCTAAGGAAATCACCATCGACATGACGAAGGCCAGCCAGCTCAAGATAGAACTGGAGGCCGACACCCATGAACTGAACGAGGTTGTGGTCAAAGGCTTCAAGAGTAACCGCACCGATGTAAGTGCCGTGAGCATGGTAAAGAACTCACCGCAAGTACTCAACGTGATGAGTGCCCAAGCCATCCAACTCTCGCCCGATGTCAACGTGGCCAGTGTGTTGCAGCGTGTCTCTGGTGTCACCATGCAGCAGGATGCCGGTGGCGAAGCCTCGTATGCTATATTAAGAGGTATGGACAAGCGCTACAACTATACGCTCGTCAACGGCGTGAAGATCCCAAGTCCCGACGACAAAAACCGCTACATTCCACTCAACCTTTTCCCCTCCGACCTCATGGATCGCCTCGTCGTAGCCAAGTCGCTCACAGCAGACATGGAGGGCGACGCTGCCGGTGGCGTGATCGACATGAACATGAAAGACGCGCCGGGCGAGTTTCGGCTGCAAGCCAATGCTGCCGTCGGTGCCACCGACTTCTTCTCGCAGGGCGACAAGACCGTATCGCCGTTTGGCAACATCAGCTATGACTATCTCAGTGCTAAACGCGGCAGCACCACTCCTAAAGCACCTTACGAACGATATGGCAGCACTTATGACGCCACCGCGAAAGATTTCAAAAACGGTGGCGTGCAGGCGACCAGTCACTCCATGCCTCTGCCCAACCTCAATGCGGGCTTCTCTGTCGGTGAGCGCTTTTGGCAGAAACGACTCGGACTGCTCATTGCCACCAACCTCCAAAACACTTATCGCGGTACAGAGCGCAGCCTGAACAAAGAGGTGATGGCCAACGGTGATGAGACGGAGTATATATCTTCCATCAAGAAACGTCTCTACTCCATCCACGACCTCAACATCGGACTCCACGGCAAAGTGGACCTCAACCTCGGCAACCATAAGATTGAATGGTACAACATGCTCGTACGCCGTCGCGAAGACAACACACGCTACAGCAAGGACATCACCACCGACTATGGCTTCGACCTCGATACGGGCAACTGGACACGCTCCGACGAGCTCCGCTCCATGACGCAGACACAGACGATCTTCGCCACCACACTCAAGGGTACGCATCATCTGACCCGTCACTTTACCGTCGACTGGGCAGGAATCTTTGCCGATGCACGTGAGAAAGACCCAGACCGTGTCTACACCACGCTCAGCAACACCGTGACCGACGGCGAAGTGTCCAAGACCTATCCCGCTTCGCAGGAGCGCCGCTTCCAGCACAACGACGACAAAGACTGGACGGGGTATCTCAACTTCACGTGGGAGACACCTTTCGAGCATGACATCAAAGCCGTGTGGAAAGCCGGTGGCATGTACCGCAACAAGAAGCGTAGCAACCGCTACTATTCTTATATCTTCAGTCCAACGAGCAACGATGATCTTCTCGCTGATAATAGTGTGAGTGCCTTTGACGGCATCGACTGGACCTGTAAGACGCCACGCTCTCAGGCCTCACAGCTCAACTACGACTCTAAGGAGCATATCGGAGCAGCCTACGCCATGGTGACGCTGTCCTTAAAGCTTGGCGAAATCATCGTAGGTTGCCGTGCGGAGCACACCAACCAGCTCTACACCATGCTGCAACGCTTTGAGACGACAGGTTCACTCGGCGAGCAAAGCTATTGGGACTATCTGACATCCGCAGCCCTGCGCTGGAAGATCAACAAGAAGATGAATCTGCGCTTCAACTACTACAAGAGCATCAACCGCCCGGGATTCTACGAACTCGTACCTTACCAGCTCGACGGTGAAGACTACACCGAGAAAGGTAACCCGCTCTTGAAACGTTCACGCATCGACAACCTCGATCTGCGTTGGGAGTGGTTCCCCTCTCAAAACGAGCAGGTGCTCTTCGGCGTGTTCTATAAGTATCTTAAGGATCCTATCGAGACGAGTTTTGAGGTAGACCAACGGCAGACCAACGCAAGCTACTACATGCCGCAGAACCTCGGTAACGCTAAGAACTACGGTTTGGAATTCGATGTGGTAAAGTATATCCGTCACTTTGGCTTGAAAGCCAACTACACCTATACGCATTCCGCCATCATCACGCCGAAGCGTCACTTCCTGGGCAAGAACCAACTTGAGACTGTAGACCAAACGCGCCCGCTTGTCAACCAAGCACCGCACACCATCAACGTCTCCTTATTATATAAGGATACCAACCACGGTTGGAACGGTCAGCTCGCTGCTTCCTACACCGGCACGCGCCTTGTACTCGTCTCGCCCTATCTCGACTCTGACGAATGGGAGCGTCACTTCTTCACCCTCGACCTCAGCGGTGAGAAGCGTTTCAAGAACGGTCTGGCCATCTTCCTCAAGGCCAGCAACCTGCTCAATGCTAAACGCGAGCGCTACCTGAAGACGACCAATGAGTTCAATAGTGGCATTCCCGGTCAGCCTTCCAACCGCACCATCGTGGGCAGCTACCGCTTTGGTCGCACGTTTCTCGTTGGCGTGAGGTATAGCATGTAGCCCTCTCCCTAGCCCTCCCCCAATGGGGGAGGGAAAGAGCAACCGACAAGCATCGGAATTGCCGGGGATGCACTAAGTCAACATTCAACACTCAACACTCAACATTGAGATAACTCAACATTCATCATTATGAAATATTTGCTCTTTGCTACAGCTCTCGTTATTGGACTCAGCTCCTGCGAGAACGAGAATATCAATCCCTACGACTATGCCGCAAAAACCGACACCATCACCATCAACACCGGTGATGAGAACACTGTGAAAACAGTCGTAGCCTCCTATCCCACCGGTTCCATCGTGTGGAGTCACGACACCACACTCGTCACGTCGTTTAAGATACCCGAAGGTGCCTCCCTCTATATCGAACCGGGCGTACACGTCACCGTCAGTCACGACTCGCAGGAAACCGACAAACATCCTATCGAGATTGTTGCCCTCGGCAATCTCTATGCTATGGGCACGAAGGAGAAGCCCGTCGTGATCACCTCCGACACAGGCAAGCCCAACGATTGGGGCGGCATCATCTGTGGATATAACTGCGATGAGGTCGTGCTCTGCCATGTAGAGCTCGCCGACTGTGGCGCTACACCGACCGAGAGCTCGATGTCGTTTCAGAATAAGCTCTTCAAGACGACAGTCGACGGTGGCGTGCCGGCTTTTCACTTCTGCAACACCAACGGTCGCTTTGCCATGATCGACTGCTATCTCCACGACAACTACAACGACCAGACTTACTTCACCGGTGGCAAGGGCATCATCACAGGCTGCACCTTTGCCGACAGCGGTAACAGCAATGATGGAGGAGAAGCCATCAACGTGAAGTCGGGATGTACACTCGACATAGCCTATAACCTCATATACAACGCATGCACAAACGCTTTCAAGCTCTCTGATGCCGGCGTAGAGAAGAACTTCGCCTCAAAGCTCGTCATCTATAACAACACCGCTGTGGATTGCGGCTGGCGACGTACGAAGAACAAGAAGGGCGGCAACGTATGGCTTGAGAAGGGCATTGCGCCCGTCTTTGTCAACAACCTCATGGTCGACAACCGCTATGGCATCCGCCAGCCTGACAAAGATGGTAGCGACATCGCCAACAGCGTGCTTGCCCCCAACTATTTCTTTGCCTCCACAGCCGACGGCGTGAAGCAGCAGTCCCAAGACTATAAGATGCTTGTCTGGGACGATGGCAACATAGTCAACACAACTCCGGAAGATCTCTCCAATCTCTTCCTTAGCTTTGCACAAAGCGCCAAGATGAACATCAACTGCGAAAGCGACGACATCGCCAAGGGTGCTCCGCTCGCATGGAACAGTGCCTGGGACTTCCATCTCATAGCCGGACCTGGCGCGCTCAGCGGTGCGACATCTTCAGTATCCCGTAACTTTGCCACCGGTCTGCCGTTCTTCGGCATGAAGAAGGTGAAATGGGTTGACAGCAACAATGACCAAAACTATTACTTCACAGCCCCAATGGCCAGCACTTTCTTTGGTGCCTACGGCACTAAATAGCAGCCACGCAAAAACATCACCATCATGAAAAAGGCAATATTCCATTCTCTCTTCGCGACCCTCCTGCTCACAGTGACCGCTATCCTTCCCTCCTATGCGCAGACCCCCGCCAAGTGGCAGAAGCTGAAAGCTGGGGTTAACCTCTATTGGGTCAACGACATGGGACGCAATGGCTACTACGATCAGAAGTCCATCGCCGAACTCATGGGGCGCATGGCTCTCACAGTAGATCCAGAGGCCGTCATCGCCGTGGGTGACATCCATCACTTCAATGGCGTGAAGAGCACGAGCGATCCGCTGTGGATGACCAACTACGAACTTGTCTATTCCAACCCGGAGCTCATGTGCTTCTGGTATCCCGTGTTGGGCAACCATGAATATCGGGGCAACACACAGGCTGTGCTCGACTATGCCAAGATCAGCCGCCGATGGGCTATGCCCGCGCGATACTATTCCAAGGTGTTCAGCGGAAAGAGCTGCAAGTTGCGCATCGTCTTCATCGACACTACGCCACTGATGGACTGCTATCGCAACGACAGCACGACCTATCCCGATGCTAACAAGCAGGACCGCAACCGCGAACTGGCCTGGCTCGACAGCACGCTGACTGCAGCTCATGAGGACTGGGTGATCTGCGTGGGCCATCATCCCATCTATGCTCAGACGTCTAAGAAGGGTGTAGAGCGTGCCGACATGCAAAAATACTTGCTGCCCATGCTCCGACGTCACAGCAACGTGGCCGTCTACGGTTGCGGGCATATCCACAACTTCCAATATATCAAGAAGCCGGGCGACCCCATCGTCTATTGGGTGAACTCCGCCGCCGCGCTCTCCCGTAAGGTGAGTGCCGCCGACGGTACACAGTGGTACGATCCCTCTACTGGTTTCACCGTCATCAGTGCTGACAAACAGCAGCTGACGCTCTCGGCTATCAACAAAGATGGCAAGATCCTCTATCAGCTGCCTATCAAGAAGATGAAATAGTCTGGACTGCTATAACGGCGGGGAATGTCAAAATTAACCTATTCCCCGCCGTTATAACATAAATTGCCTACAGAACGGCAAACATCGTTAAACTATCGCTACTAACGACGACATATAGCAACAAATATCTTATCTTTGCATTGCATTCTACAAGGAAAACCTCTGGTCTTACCTCTATTAGTGATGCAAAGATAACCTCTAACAGAAAGGAATGAACATGAAGATGAACATCAGAATCAACAAGGACATCAAGAGCTACATCCATGACCTTACCGATCTCGTTTGGGCTTATATCCGCCATCGTGCCTCCTACCCCGCCAATGCTTTACTCGCCGTGCAGCGCGAGCTGGCCTGCAATGTCTTCGACAATCCCGACAACTGCCATGGCTGTGACTTCTACGCTCCCGAGATGCTGCTCACCTGTAACGCCAAAGGCGCCACAGTGCCCAATCTCAACGTCATCAAGAGCATAGCAAAGAGATACTATTAAGGCCTAAGTGACTACTCGTCCAATCCCAACAACTTCTTTATCTCGCAAATGGTCTTCTCAGGATGCTCCCGGTCAAAGCGGATGCCCTGCATCCCTACCTGCCGGCAACCTTCTATGTTCTCTTTCTTATCGTCGAGAAACAGACATGTATCTGCCTTGAGGTGGAATTTATCAAGGAAAGCCCGGTAGATGGCTGGATCAGGTTTGAGCAGATGCACATCCTTGGACACCAACTCGTCGGAGATAAGGCCGAAGACACTGTATTTCTCTTTGACCTCACTCAGCTTACTCGACCAGTTGCTCAGCCCATAGACATGGAAGTCGTGGTCTTTCAGCAGCAGAATGAGTTCGCGAATGCCTGGTGTCTCCACTATGAAGACATCGGTTAGTGACTGGCAAGATAGCTGAGCGTGTCGACGTACTTGAGCCATCGCTCCTGCTGCTGACGGATATAATAGTCGAAAGGATGCAGTTCCCGGTCCATGGCAGCGCCTACCTCTTCCGGCAGCACGTGGTCCATGAACCACTGTCCTTGTTCCCTACTCCCCAACAACTTGCCGAAGAAAGCAACAAAGTCGTACTGCACCAGCACGCCACCATAGTCAAAAACGATGTTCTCTATCATTGCTTTAGCTTATTTTCCCACAAAGATAACGAAAAATATCCAAACGGCAAATAATCTCTTCAATATTACCGACAAGAGTAGTTAGGACTGCCTCAACCCCATACCTTCCGCTAAAGCCTGCAAACGTGTCACCCGCCATACATTTTACTCCCCTCTCCCTTGGAGAGGGGTATGGGGGTGAGGCTTATAGTCTGATCTTGCACCCCACCATCACATTCGTGCCATCTACGATCGGACTGTTGAGATAGTAGTATTTCGGACGATAGTTCAGCAGGTTGTCGACGGCAAAGGTCAGTTTCAAATGTTTGCCAACACCCATTTGTGCCGACAACTTCCACAGCGTATAAGCCGGATAATGCACCGTGAGGGTACCCTCATCCACTTTATAATAGTTTTTAAACTCTTGGTTGTCGATACCTGACAGGAAACGACCGTCAAGAGTCACCATTCCATCCATCAGCGTAGAGAAGCGGTGAGTCCAGTCGGCATGCGCCGTCAGGCTGTGCTTGCGTGCAGGCAAATAGGGACTGGCAAGTTTCTGACCATCCCTATGTCCGGTCTGCTCATCGACAAAAGCGTAGGACAGACGAGCGTCAAGACCGCAGCTCCACCGTGCACGCGCCGTAGCCTCAAAGCCAGCAACGTACATCTTGTCGATATTCACATAAGGCAGTCGTGGCATGGCATCGGTAGCACTGGCGTAATAAGGATTTCCCGACGTGATCTTATTGGTCACACGGTTGCAGTATCCTGACAACAGAAAACCATAGTTACCCTTGACATAGTCCACGCTGATGTTGAAGTTATGGCTTACCTCCGGTTTCAGCAGCGGGTTGCCCGTGATGGTCCAGATGCCAACCATATCGAAATCGTAGTATTTCTCTTTCAGCGTAGGTGCCCGGAAGCCCATGCCATAGCCGAGGCGCACATTAAGATGATCGATGGGCGTATGGCGCACACTGAACTTCGGCGTGACACGCCGGATATGGTGGTCCGAGAAATAGTCATAGCGCAGTGCCCCGACGAACTCCCAACGGCCATTGATCTTCCAGTCGAATTGGGCAAAGATGTCGGCACTCTGTTGGCGGTGAGTACCGTCAAGCTTGGTGTTATTGAGATAGTCGTGAAGATAATCGGCTCCGGCAGTGAGCACATTGTCACCGAAGGTGTGGTTGTAGAGCAGACGCACACTGTTCTGCACATTGGAGTAGCTGCGCACGTCAAGGTCCTGCCGGCGCAGCCACGTCGACTTGTCGTATTGGTCGAAGCTGTACGACCCTTCTATCACATCATTGTCAGAGAGCGTCCACAGAGCCTTTCCGCCCGCGTTGAAGTCGCGGTAGCGCTCGGGCGACTCCACGCTACGCTTCACCTGACGGAAGAAATAGCCGCCGCGTCCCGTGAGCTTCAGCTGATTCGACGGATGCCATATAGCTTTGTCGGTGAAGTTCCATGTACGGTCGCCGAAGATAGTGGTGATGGTGCGTGCAATCGCTCCGTCAGCACTATGCACGTCGTAATTGTCCTGCGCCGTCCTATTCAGGTTGAACACATTGCTCCATCGGTTGCCTCCACTTTGCAGAGCCAAGCCATAGCGTTGCTCGTTATGTTTGGACAGACGTGCGTCGAGCGTAGCGCTGAATTTCTTTACAGCTTCCTTAGTGATGATGTTGATGACACCGCCGTTAGCATTGCTGCCATAGAGTGCCGATGCCGCTCCCTTGACGATCTCGATGTGGTCGACGTTGTCCATCACCAAGCGCGTGAAGTCCACATCGTCCATCGTCTCGCCTGCGAGGCGCTCACCATCGACGAGGATGAGCACACTCTGACCGCCGAAGCCAGAGACGTTAAGGTGCACCATCTGGTTCTGAGCGAAGGAGAACTCCACGCCGGGCATCACTTGTTGAAGCAAATCCTTAAGGTTGGTGGCGTCGGTCTTCTCAATGTCAGCATGGCTGATGACCTGCGTGAGCACAGGTGTCTCCATGAGCAGTTTGGGCGAACGCGTTCCCGTGACGACGACCTGCGAGAGCTCTTGCCCGGTGAGCAGGGAGTCGGGAGCGAGCCCAGGCCCTCTCCCTATCCCTCCCTCAGAGGGGAGGGAATGAGCCTCACCTTCAACGGCCGACTGAGCAGCATATATAGACGCATAGCCTATACCCGATACTTGGATGGCGAATGGGCATAATAGCGCAATTACCAAGAGCTGGCGCTTATTCATCTTGCTTTATATCGTTTATATATAGTTTATATAATCTTTCTACTTACTTAAATGTTCATGGTTGGCACTGGGCGTGCTCATTCCCTCCCCCCCTTGGGGGAGGGCTAGGGTGAGGGCTTTATAGTTGATTCTTAGCCAGCAGGTGGTGCCCTGGCTGTTCATGTAGTCTTGCAGTTGCAGTGCGAAGTACTCGCCGTCCTTAGTGCGCAGAATCATCACATGGCTGTTGAGCGCATAGGTGGGCGGAACAGGCGGGATGTTGAAGACAAGCCACGAGGAGAGCACCTGGTTGATGCGTATGCCCTGGTTGCCCATGATGCAGTTGAGCATCTCCGTGCGGTCTACCCACACGTCGCGCTCCGACCACGTGTCGGGCGTAAACGTCTTACCAGCAAACGCCTGTACAGAGTCGGGCACCTCATCCATCGAGGTGTAGGCTGTCTCCAAGGCACTGCCACCGTTGGTGCGTACGTTGTCACGGTGCACGGCAAAGGTCCAGTGCTCGGGCTCGGGCTGCGGTGCCGTGGGCTTGTAGCCACGAAGCTCATAGTTGGACATGCCCTTGCCGAAGATGTCGAACCAATAGATGTACATGCCGCTGCTGTCACGCATGGCTTCAGCGTTCTCGGTCTGTGGGATAGGCCACGGCGTGAACTTTGTCTGTGCCTGTTGCAAGGCAGAGGCATCGCCTTTATCAGTCAGTTCTAAGAGCGAATCAAGGTCTACATAGTACCAGTTGTTCCAGCTGGTGGCGTCGATATAAAGCTGTCCGGCCTTCACGCCGGCATCGCTTCCCCGGTCTTCGTCGTAGATGCCGCCAAAGACACCATCGCAGGATACCGCCAACGTGAGGCAGCACCCTGCGAGGAAATATATTAAAAGTCGGTTGATGTGGTTCACTATATATAATAATGAGAGTTACTTGCGTGTACCAACAAATGTTCCGGTCATGTCCATGGGCATGTTGCCAAACTTATGGACGTTGACCACAGTGACTTTGCTGCCGCTGAAGCTCACCGTAATCTTTCCCTCAGTAACAGAATAGTTCTTCTTTCTGCCGAACACCTCAACATCGGCGCTGGCATTACCACTGTAGTCGAGGTAGTAAGCGTTCTTCGTGTTGTCGTAAGGGATATTGGTCACAGAGTAACTGCCCTGCACGATATTTCCCATGCTGCTGTTGCCCATCTTCACGGCTGAGTAGTCAAATGTCTCTTCCGGGATGACAACGCTAATCGATCCGTCGTTGTTCTGAGTAACAATGTAATTCACATCTGCCGTATTGGACTGCTTGTAGCTCTGTCCCATGACAGAGAAGTCGAGCTCGTCCTTGCCAGTATAACTACCGGCCACTGAAGGAGTGTTGTCATCATCATCGTCGCCGCAAGAAGTGAATGTAGCGGTTGTCATCACGGCTGCCATAAAGAGCAGCATAAGGGGAAACAGTTTCTTCATTGTCTTTTTATGATTTAGTTGTGTGATTCTGATTTACGACTGCAAAGTTACGGCTTTTCACGGATATTCACAATCCCTACTTATGAGGAAATTTAGGACGCAAGCAAGAGTTTCAATTCCATAAAAGGGATCAGTTGTTGCAAAGAGGTGCCCCGAAAGGGCACACGAGCATTCTATGCGCAATAACAAGACGCTATTTATCCACGGACCTCTGCACCTGAGCCCATGTTTCAGAAACTCGAATTTCAATTCCATAAAGGTGCGATTAAGACTGTCTGAAAGGAAAAAGAAGCAGTCCGCAGACATGTTTCAATTCCATAAAGGTGCGATTAAGACTGATGGTACTGTGCAAGTCTGACAAGGCGACAACAAGTTTCAATTCCATAAAGGTGCGATTAAGACGATGTCGTTCTGCCGTCGCATCTCTTTCTTCTCCTCCGGTTTCAATTCCATAAAGGTGCGATTAAGACGTCTTTGTTTTCGTCATTGTGGTTGTGACAACAATGTTTCAATTCCATAAAGGTGCGATTAAGACGAGAGTCTTTTGCGTGCTGAAATGTACGTTAGGCGGTTTCAATTCCATAAAGGTGCGATTAAGACTCTCGCACTCGCTTGACTGTCATGGATTTAAGCAGTTTCAATTCCATAAAGGTGCGATTAAGACCTTCGTGATTATCTGCGACGACCGTGTATTCCTCGTTTCAATTCCATAAAGGTGCGATTAAGACGAGCCTTCCTGTCCGATGGTGATACCGCCGTTGCCCAGTTTCAATTCCATAAAGGTGCGATTAAGACTCTGTATATTTGGGGAACGGCATGATAGATGCCCGTGTTTCAATTCCATAAAGGTGCGATTAAGACGGAGCGTCACCCGTCGAAGGTCGGCGGCAACCGTGTTTCAATTCCATAAAGGTGCGATTAAGACATTCAGCGCTGCATTACAATCCATCCACGAACAATGTTTCAATTCCATAAAGGTGCGATTAAGACTATCATAAGAGCCCTTCTCGGCACTACCTACGTCGTTTCAATTCCATAAAGGTGCGATTAAGACATTCAGCGCTGCATTACAATCCATCCACGAACAATGTTTCAATTCCATAAAGGTGCGATTAAGACGGCAACACGGCTGCGGACACCGACGGTTGCATCTGTTTCAATTCCATAAAGGTGCGATTAAGACTATGCGGAGGGTGCCCGCAAATGTGGCGGTACGTGTTTCAATTCCATAAAGGTGCGATTAAGACCAGAGAGCAAGAGTATGGGATTCAAGGATGTTCTGTTTCAATTCCATAAAGGTGCGATTAAGACAGCATGACGCAAGCTTTAGAGGGCAACGGCAACGCCGTTTCAATTCCATAAAGGTGCGATTAAGACCTTTTTGTTACCACGTCTTTTCCTCTGCCTCTCCCCGTTTCAATTCCATAAAGGTGCGATTAAGACTTGGCATTCAGCGTTGCGAGATTCTCCTGCTGTTGTTTCAATTCCATAAAGGTGCGATTAAGACTATAGACAGGTCGACAAGAGACCGCATGATATTCCAGTTTCAATTCCATAAAGGTGCGATTAAGACGATTCTTAATGATCAGCTGCTTTGTGATCTCGTTTGTTTCAATTCCATAAAGGTGCGATTAAGACAGTAGATCGCAAAGCAACTTTGTTGGCGCCTCCTGGTTTCAATTCCATAAAGGTGCGATTAAGACGTTGCCGGGAGCGGCGATGTTGTTCGTCTTCGCTCGTTTCAATTCCATAAAGGTGCGATTAAGACTCAAGATCACCGAGGAAGAGTATAAGGGTAACTTCTGTTTCAATTCCATAAAGGTGCGATTAAGACACAAAGAAGCCAGTTATCCGCTGTCTATTTTCTGTTTCAATTCCATAAAGGTGCGATTAAGACAACAGACAGCGAGCCTTGCCCCAACCGTCGACGCTGTTTCAATTCCATAAAGGTGCGATTAAGACGCTGAACCCTGCGGCAACGGTGGATTTTGCCGTGTTTCAATTCCATAAAGGTGCGATTAAGACAAAACAAAGAAGCCAGTTATCCGCTGTCGATTTTCTGTTTCAATTCCATAAAGGTGCGATTAAGACGCACAACGGGTGTGACGGTGGGTATTTCACTCATGTTTCAATTCCATAAAGGTGCGATTAAGACATACATCTTCGCACAGAGACCATCCATTGCTCTCTTGTTTCAATTCCATAAAGGTGCGATTAAGACGGCACAGAGCTCTGAGATTTTCAGGTCGACAATCTTCGTTTCAATTCCATAAAGGTGCGATTAAGACTATTGACGACGAGGCATCTACAGAAGGAGAAAAGGGTTTCAATTCCATAAAGGTGCGATTAAGACCTGTTGCCCCTCTTGAAGAAGCGTGACGATATGAGTTTCAATTCCATAAAGGTGCGATTAAGACCCACATCGACATATGGGGCTGAAGCCCCTATTTCCGCGGAGTTCCGAATGCAAAGGTACGAAAATTATCGGGAAAAATATGTCGATGTGGAATAATATTAAAATAACGGGGCTACGACAACACCTTTGTCTAATAGTGTTTCAACATATCAAAGAGCGAAAGACTGTGTTTCTTGAGCCACAATACTTTGACTTGGGTAGACATCGACAACTTTTATAAGAAGTTATCTGTCGACATCCGTTCCTTACCAAGGATCTCTTTGTCCATATTATAACTCATCTTATTCGTAAATATTATCACGCTGTCGGTATCTGCGTCAATGATGCTACCGATTTGCGACTTTAGTTCCCGCAGTTTGGCTTCTGACAACTCACCTTCAAATACCGAGTTCTGTATCCAGCAGAGATACTTTCTGCACAGTTTCAGCATCTTTCCTACCCGCCTCTGGGCTACATCATATACCAATATCACATACATGAGCTTCTCCTTTTTTATAGTCTCTACACATTATTATATATAGCTTCTCTACCAGTACATCTTAAAGGGCTTGTACTCTTCAATGCCAAGGATGTCTTTTAACAGCTTATAGCACTCCAATTTGATGAGATGCTTGTAACTCACGTTGCGGCCGAGAGAGCGGTGGCGGAAGGTCTCATTGTACCGGTCTTCCATAGCCTTGACATAGATGAGCTTACCTTTCTGATTGAGCAAGCACGAATTGAGCTTGCGGTCAAAGTGCTGTGGACCCAGCGCATGTTTGTTGAGCACCTTGAAGATGACTCTGTCAACGATGATAGGCTTGAAGATCTCAGAGATGTCAAGACAGAGCGAATAGCGGCGCTCGCCTGGCGTGTGCAGAAAGGAGATGGTAGGATTGAGTTGTGTCTGATGGATAGCCCGGAGCGTCTCCGTATAGCACATCATATTGCCGAAAGAGATGAGCGCGTTGACCTCGTTCTGCGGCGGTTGCTTGGTACGCGCGCCCATCTTGTAATCGTCAAGGATGACATCAAAGGCATCATAATACAGTTTGCGGATATTTCCCTCAATGCCCATTACCTCTTCTACGTCAGCGGCCGATGGTAGAGTCTTGGCCAATGCTTTGATGCCGTCGATGGTTGATCCCAAGTCCTTGCCTCGCCGGTGATAGTAGTTGAGGTTCATCACCATGTTCCAAGCTGCCCCCTGGATAAACTTGGCCGCCAGCAGGGTACGCTTCTTCTTATTCTGATAGACCTTAGCCTGAGCAAGCAGTGCCCGTCCGGAGAGTAGTCCGTCACGCGGCATGAAACTCCCGGTATAATTTTCATAATAGTCGAAGAAATGTACAGGAATGTCTTTTTGTCCCAAGAAGTTGTAGAGAGCACTGTTGGCTCTTAGACTCCCGAAGACATACATCTCCGCCACATCCTCCACTGGGATATAGCGTGGCGGTTGTGGATGTTCCGTCCCGTCGTCGTCAATTTTCACAGGTGTATACTTGAGCGTATTGTCCTTACGCTCCATGATGCCCGGATTGAACAGATAGAAACTTCTCTTCATCTTTATCACCTCCTAATATTATTATCGCGCCGACGAAACCTTGTCGTCAGAGCCCTCCGAAGCCTCGTCAGGCTCCTCGGAATAACAGAAATCGAAATAACTGCAGTTGCGACAGAGTCCCTTCTTCACCCGCGGCGGACATTCGTCCTTCTGAATGATGGACTCTATCTCGCTTATCATCGAGCTGATCTCCTCTCTGTCGACATCCGTAAGTATCACTTCCTTGGTCTTCCGCATTTCTGGGTACTCCAGAATGCCACGAACGTTTGTCACGCCATGTTGCTCGAAGACATACATATAGTATTTCAGTTGCCATTCATGTGCCCTGTCCACCTTGTTTGATTTCTTGATTTCATGGATCACATGATTTTTGGCATCGTAATAGTCCACCTTGATGCCGTCGATGGCTACCTCCTCGTATTTTGATGACCGCTCCGGATAGCTCTCCTCATGGATAAGCTTTCCTTTATAGACCAAGTCGGATTCCTGTTCCATGTTGATGCCGTTGGCAAAGAGCCAAAGCTTGCGACGGCATAGCTGATAATATGCGAAATGTGTACCTGTAATCATCATAAGAAATTATCTGAATCTGAACTATCATCTGAAGCCTGATCCACCAACAGTCCTACCTCATGTGAATATTTTCGATTGATTATCCATACATTACTACTTTTGATAGTGTCTTCGTCCTTATCAGATGGAAAAGTGAAACGTCTCTTCTCGATAACGTTTTGGGAGAGGAATGCCATGAATCTTTGGTGAGTGATATTGACCAGCAAAGCTTTCGCTTTTATAAACTGATAGCTGGCTATACGAGTTTTGTATTGCTCCCATAAGCATGACGGAAGCACTTTAATACCATCAAACTGGCGGTAGAAGTCTTCCTCACGTTGGGGAATATAATCCAAAGCCCGCATGTCATGATTGACAAAGTCGCTAAAAAGTTTTAAAGTGTCATCATAGATTTCCTGGTCTTTTTCCTCCCAATGTGGATATACCTTGTCTATAGCTTTCTGTAATTTCTCTTCATAAACGATACCATCGTCAGCTTTCGTTATGGTACGTATTGCGTCTATTGTTCTTGATATAACATCTTTATGAGGATATACATATTGGTCAGCCTCATTACGTTCCTCGAATACGAAGCAATTACAAATGCCTTTTTCCCGTTTCCGGTTGATGCGGCCAAATCTCTGAAGAAGTGCATCCAAAGGGGCTGGTTCCGAATACAGAACATCAAAATCTATATCCAGACTTATTTCTATGGCTTGCGTACCAACAAGAAGTTCTACAGAATTCTTCGCTAATAATGCTTCTTTCTGGAACCGATCCTCACTATTAAGTTGTCCATGAAGTAGAACTTTGTTTGTTGCATCCAACTGTTGATACACCTGCTGGGCACTGACAACAGTATTGCAGACCACAAGAACCTTTTTCCCATCATCTATATCCTCTTGTATGACGGACAAGGAATCTACCAGATGTCCGGGCATCAACTTTACCTTATGCCGTACAAAATCATGATAAAGTTCATTATTAGCAGTAATCGTCTGATAAGATCCTATAGCCCTGGCAATCTCTTTTTTCATGAATGTAGGCAAAGTGGCTGTCATAACATGCACGCGAACATTCAACACTTTTACTGCAAATGAAAGCAAAGCCATGATCTGTGCAAAGAGCCGGACATCATAGGCATGTATCTCATCTATAATAAAGTAGCCCCCGCACATTTCGAATATACCTTTTTCAAATCCCTTCAAACCATATAGGTACTTTAACAGTTGAAAAGGGGTAACTACCTTTAATGGAGCCATCATTGAGCGATATTCATCGGCAAGACGATGTAGGCTGATTACATCTGTTGAGACGTCAGACATCTTTGTCTCCAGATATTGTAATAGTGATCCATGCATAAGGCCTATCTTATTGCCTTCAATAGTCTTGTTGAGCCGCTCAAACATGGCATTGATTGATGCCGTATAAGGAAGGATATAGTAAGCCCTGCCTTGTCCACGGCTTTGCAACTGACATTTTAGCCATCCCATTGCCGATTCTGTCTTTCCTGATCCTGTCGGTGCCTGTAGTATGGCATTGCCTGTTGTTTGCGCATCCGACTGTTGATGGGCATATAGAGGATATCGGTAGATATAAGTAAAATCTGAAGAGGACAACTGTTTTAGTTCAAAGATACCGGCGGATGCCATATGGTCGCACTCCTTCAGTGCGCCCACGAGTAAAAGCAGGTCTAAACGAATATTACTGTCATTAAGCTGATAAATACGATAAGCCTCTCGGATAAGTGTGACAATATCCGGTACCTGCCCTCCATGTATCTGAATACCATATTCTGGCAGCATATCTGATATGTAGGATATGTCCATTTTATGGCATTCGTCTTCATAGGACAGTTCATCGTCATCGGCCCATTCATTATCATCTGCAGCAACATAATTTTTCAGGACATAGTCTCGAATCGTATCCATAGACTTGTGATGGCCCAGTACCGTATAGGCAACTTTTGCTTTCTGGGGTATGTCAGAGTTCAAGATAAAATAAAGAGAAAACAGTTCGTGTCGCTGATGATACCAGTTGGCAGACTTCCCTCTAAGCATTTTCTGGAACTCATGATGACACTTGCCCGTATCATGGAATATTATGGCATGGCGTATCACTGACCAGAAAGGCAGCTGCTCACTGACTGGTACGTTGGGTATACAGTCTCTCAACTGCTTCCATATCGAGAGGCAGTCCTCAATATGCTGGTACAAGGAAACGGCAGGCTCCGATTTTGCCAATACCTGTCGTTTCCTTTCTTCATTATTATCTACATTATCCAATATTTATCTTATGTATATAAATGTCTACAGACTTCCCCTCTATCTCATCTCTATAGGCATTAAGGTGAGTGGGGATATTCTTGCTTGTATATGGAATCACAGAATAGGCTTCTGTACCAAGGTTCTGACGGGGTATTGAATTGGTGAAATATTTTGGCAATGCCTGAATCGTTCCTGGTAGATAATTTCCTTCAAGGGGAACAACCTGCCCACATATGCTGTCAGCATGCTCTTCACTTTCAAGTTCCACCAACTGAATATCCTCAACTGTAGCCAGATCATTACTGCGACCAAGTAGAAGTTGGAAGGCAGGATGATGAAAATATTCAGCAAGCTCTTTGTCCGGAAGATAAATGTAGAGTCGGCATCCGGCAAGAAATTCCCGCTGGATGACATTTGGCTTTACCTGATTCTTAGGAGCTCCGTGGCCGTTGTCAGCAAACTGATATATGGTTTCCCAGTCCTTGCCCTTACCTTCATATTCGAAGTAATAGCCTAGTGACCTTCCATCAAAATCAATATAATTTCCCGCTGCTGCATCTATCAGCCCCAGTACCGTACTTACAGGCGGGACGAGCAGCGTGGGCTGGTAACCGGATATCACATTAGGATAGCGGAAACTGGCTGTCCACGAACTTATTGTAATACGGTAGAATTTCATTACTTCATCTGTTCCTTTACTTGTTCGGTATATAGATCTATGGCTTTGTTGATGGAAGTATAGACAATGCAATCCTTATATTGTTCCTGAATTTTCTTCAGGTCATTGTCATACTCATCAAAGAATCCACTACGGCGGCCAATAAAGATCTTGCCTCTAAAAGTATCTTTATAGTCTTCGAGGATCTCTTTAATGCCATCTACATTGAGAACTGCACGCTCATCGCGGTCTCCTTCACTCTTGGCTATATGGGAGAACGGATGATTTCCAGTACAAGTTGAAGCCAAAATGATAAATTTAGGAGTTACATCCCCAAGATTGTTGGTTTGCATAGCTCCGCCGGCGATATCCTTGAGGGCACTTATTGTGTCTACAGCGCGTTTACTGCGCAGCTCATAAGGCATACGTATGAGAACACCTGTACCATAAGGATCATGAATGCTCTCTGCACCCAGTTCAACAGCTTTATCCTTTAGTTCATTCGAGAGATTCTTATATCCGCTGCGATTGTAGTCGGAAAAAGTACCTATCATTGAAAGGTCGATAGAGAACATTCCCTTCATTACGGCACTGTACTCCTGACGGGCATAAGGTACAGCATCACCTTCCTGCCGGGCCATACTGGACCAGTTGGAGGCGGGACGTACTGAGGCTACAGACACAAGTGCGGAATTCTTCAGCGGAGAGACACGTGTCACTGTAATATTCCGCGATTTGGTCTTTCCCTTATCCTCATACTGTTCTGATGCGGCACGCATATATCCAAAGATATCATCGTCGGGATAAGTTATTGGATCGGCGTTGGTATAGGCAATGGCTTTGTCTCGTGTAACAGGAGACAACTGCCAGGCGAAATCCTTCTGAAGGGTGTCACGCCACCAATAGCGCCATGCCTGGCCGGACACATAGACATAATTTTCGCCATTCTTATATACTGATTTTGTCTTAATGGCATTATCAAAATTACTGGTAGTCTCTTTTCCTGCATTGTTAAGAGCTACGACATCCACATCAAGGAGTACGAATCCCTGGGCTTTTAAATTATTTTCCATTTGCTCTTATTTTGTTAGTTCAGTATCTAAATCTAATTTCTTATGCATTTTGTGCAGACGCTCATAAAGGGCTATGATAAGCACATCTCTGGTCTCACGCCAAGAATCGGTATCCGGAAACAGATATTCCGCATAATCCTTTACCGTGACAATTGCTTCTTCATTGCCATCTTCGTAATAACGTTCTACTATATCTTTTAATACAAACCGACGAAGATCATAAGAGTTTCTTACTCCATCAAGTTTCTTTATTGCTTTTCCAATACCTATCTCATCATTTGAATAGATAATGTAATCAGCCATCTGCTCTATCTTATCTATTGTCTCTTTTTTCATACCCAAAATATTAATTGCATAAATTCTTATAATATAATAATCGACATCATTGTCCTTACAGTACTGAAGCATATATCCCAAGATAGATCTTCCATTCAAAAGGCTATCATAGATGGTATTGCTCCACTCCTGATACTCAGAGGATGCCACAGGAATAATCTCCTTGTTATTCTTTATTACCAATTCTTGTTTCTCATCGTCATATTTAGAACCTTTTGCATGATAGTATCTTCTCACAAAATTATTCCACCACTCTATATGTTTGGCTTTTGTCACATAACTGTAGAATTTCAGTACCCGGAATGGAAGTTCGTATATCATCAGAGAAGGACTTGCTCCAAAATTAGTAAAATGATACAGTGATAAAGTACTACACTTATCATCAAACACATCTCGACGTACTCTCATTACAGCATCCGCATATCTGAATAATGCTGTACCTGGAGAGTTTGTCTTGGCCTTTAGTACCGATTTTGACAGTCCCTTGCCAATAGCAATAAGATTGTCATTGCATATCTTTTGGCAATAGAACGAAGATATATCCGGATGGCTGCTGGTAATCAGTGCTATCTGTCCCTGTAACTGCTCACAGCCTAATGGCAAGAAGAAATAACGGATAATTATCTCCTTGGACACCATTAGGCCACTCTGAAAATTGTGATGGAAATTGACAAATGCGGTAGATCCTGACAGTACACTATTATTGCGTCCACAGGGAAACAGATAGGTATTGCGACCTGTAAATCGGCATTCACCTGTAGGCGCACTGTTGTCAGCATCCAATTTGTTGGAAAGTATATGTTGGAAGTAAGTCTCTGTTTCTGTTATTTTTTGGTTTCCTTTAAATGCTGGTTGTGTGATTGGAGAATTGAGAAAGAATGGATTTATCTTGGCTCCCCAACTGTTGACATAAATTTCAGAGGCTTTCTTTATGAGCTGCAAGATGTCCAAATCAGGGAAATGCTTGGAAAATTCTTCCAAAGCATATCCTCCGGCATCCACAAAAGGATCACCTGTTGTCTTTGTCAGCCAGTGATAGTCTAATGTTGTATATGTCTTCTTCATTGGTTCTATTTTTTTATCTGTGAGTATTTCACTTAACTGGTTCTACATACCCGAATCCCTGTGAGCATTCCTCGCCTATGCCTCCCTCGCTGGCTATATGCATCAGCTCTGCCGGTGCCGTCAGGCGGAAGCGATAGCGATAGCCGCGGATGCGGGTTTGTTGCGGAGTACCAGCCTTGATAGTGATGAGGGCAGACTTGGGGTGCGGGCTCAACAACTCGAACTGGAAGCCAGCGGTGTCGCCGTTATAGGGGTGGCCGTGGAGCGATTCATAGCGAGAGAGAAGGCCTCGGAGAATTGCCTCTGCATAGTTGGGTGCTTCTGGCGAGAGGAAGATGGTACGGTCGCCAGCATGCTCCTTGACACAGACGGGCGACTGCGCCTCCCACTCCATGGTAGGCTCAAGCGGTACAGAAGGCAACAGCTCTACATTAGTTACATGGAAGTCTACCCGATAGTCTTTGTTACCGAGCGTGAAGTGCTGATCAGCAAAGAGACCTCGCACAAAAAGCTCAGTGCTCTTCTCCGGCAGGAAGCTGATGGCCCACTCAACTCGATTGCCAATGAGATTCATGCACCCCGCCTTGGGCACTATGCGATACTTGTCGGGGATCAGTCGGGAATAGCAGAAGAGCTTGAAACGCTTGCCACGCTCCAATTTGAAACCATTGTCGTGCAGCCAGGAGGAATAATCCCGGTCGCTCCTGCTGAGTATCTTATATATTACAGCCGACTGCTCATACTGGTAGTTGAGGGGAAGCAAGTCTCCTTGTGCACGATCAACCTCCAATACAAGTCTAAATCTCATAATCTATAAAGTATATTTAGTTCTTGGTTCTGTTAGCAAAGTTAGCGATAATTATTTAGAATCGCAAATTATTCTCTACGAATTTGATGCTTTTTTAGGAAGCACACGTAGGATAGCCGTTATGAGGAAGGCTGTAAGGAAATACCAACTTCCGGTCTTGACAGCAAGGATTGCTCAAAAACAGACCTCAACTTCTTCCATTCTGAATGGGAGATTTCTTCCATTCGGAATGGAAGAACCGTTCGCAAAAGATCAAATTTATGAAAATTCGTGGTTCATTCATGGACATTCATGTAAAAAACAATTCCTATTAAACGTATAGTCTAAGTCTTAGTATCGTGAAAAACACTGACAAAAACATGTCCGCGAAAAGTTTCAATCTAGAGAGTGCGGCAAAGGCTTTTTGAGAAAAAAGCAAGATGAAAACAAGAAAATAGTGGGATGAAAACAACAAAATAGTGAGATGATGAGGTCAGAAAGGCTTTTTCATCGGGTCAGAAAGGCAGTTTGATGAGATGAAACAACCGAGATGACGAAAAATTCTCTAGAGAATTTTTCGTCAGAAACGTACTTTGACAAGAGCCTGAAAACGGTCTAAAACTTATCTATCTGTTAATCAGTGATTTAAGAAAATGCTCAAAAATCGCACGAAATCGGGCAAGAGACCTTTTGCTGGCAAAGAACGGCAAAATAAGGCCTCTAAAATGTCAGTTTATTCAACAATCGATGCGGCCATCAAAAAGTAGGACTCTTAACGTTCTTGCAACATTTTTTTGCAAAAACTTCTTTGTTCTCAGATTTCTTTGTAACTTTGCATTGTGTTTAGCAGCGAAAGCTGTTTGGCACAACACACATTATTGGGGTGCTTGGGCGTTTGCCCTCGCTGAGATCATACCCGTTGAACCTGATACGGACAATGCCGACGCAGGGACGAGATTTTCTTTTCACCTCTTTTAATATATATGTGCTTATGGTAAAAAGAAAACATCTAATTATTTTAAACAGTCATGGATAAACACTTATTGATGCTGGCCGCACTCTCTTGTGCCGCCACTACCTCATGGGCTGCCGACAACGAGCCGGTAGACTCCATCCGCACGTATGAGCTCCAAAGCGTACAGGTGACTTCCACCCGCGCTGGCAAGAAGACACCTATAGCCTTCTCTACGCTCACACAGAAACAAATCAAACAAGTGAACTTCGGACAGGATATTCCTTATATCCTCTCACTGACGCCCTCCGTCACCACCACCTCCGATGCCGGCAACGGCATTGGCTACACCTCCATCCGCGTGCGTGGCATTGACCCGAGCCGTATCAACATCACTGCCAACGGCGTGCCCGTCAACGACGCAGAGAGCTCGCAGGTCTATTTCGTCAACATGGGCGACCTCGCCTCATCAGTGCAGAGCATGCAGCTGCAGCGCGGTGCCGGTACTTCGACAAATGGTGCTGGCGCCTTCGGTGCTACGCTGAACATGCAGACGGAAAATATCGGCACGCAGCCTTATATCGGCCTCGACGCCAGCGCCGGATCCTACTATAGCCACAAGGAGACGCTGCGCTTCGGCACCGGTCTGCTTGGCGGACACTGGGGATTGCAGGGCCGACTGTCCAACATCGGGTCGAAAGGTTACCTCGACCGCGCCTCGACGAAGCTCAACTCCTACTTCCTTCAGGCCGGCTATTTCTCCGACAACACCATGGTGAAGTTCCTGACCTTCAACGGTACCGAACAGACCTACCACGCCTGGAACTATGCGTCCAAATACGAGCAGAGCCTCTACGGACGACGCTACAACTCCTGCGGTGAATACAAAGACGACAAGGGGAACGTACAGTATTATAAGGATCAGACCGACAACTATCATCAGATGAACTATCAGGCCATCTGGAACCAGCTGTATGGACAGAACTGGTCTTCAAACGTCACGCTGCACTACACCTACGGCTATGGCTACTACAACGAGTACAAGAAGAAAAAGAACTACCAGGACTACGGACTGTCCGACACGAAGTTCAAGAGCGACCTGACGCGTAAGAAGCTCATGGAGAATAACCTCTACGGTGTGGTGGCAAGTATCAACTACGACAACAAGTCGAACTACAAGGCTACCCTCGGCGGTGGATGGAACAAATATGTCGGCGACCACTGGGGTGAGGTGCTGTGGACAAAGGAAAAGGTCTACACGTTCTATCCCGGCTACGAATATTACCGCAACCGGGCATGGAAGTCTGACTTCAATATCTATACAAAAGAATCGTGGACCTTCCTCCCCGGTCTCAACGCTTACATAGACTTGCAGTATCGCCACGTGGGCTACCGCATGCAGGATCCCCGCGACTATTACATCGACGAGGACCGTACGAAAGGCTACTGGGCACACGACGACTTCGACTTCTTCAACCCAAAGTTTGGCGTCAACTACCAGCTCGACAGCCACAACCGCCTCTATGCCAGCTACGCCATCAGCCATAAGGAGCCCACGCGCAACGACTATCAGGACAATGAAGTGCAGCATCTGAAAGCCGAGAAGCTGCAGGACGTGGAGTTCGGCTACCGTTATGAGAGCCCGAAGTTCACGGCCGGCGCCAACTTCTATTATATGTATTACAACCACCAGTACGTGCTTACCGGCGCTCTCAACGAAATCGGAGAGATGATTGCCAACAACGACGGCAAAAGCTCGTATCGCGAAGGTATCGAGCTGGAGGGCGCCTGGAAACCCTGCAAGTACTTCCGCTGGGATCTCAACGCCACTTTCTCACGCAGTATAAACAAGAACTGGAAGCAGAGCACTGTTCTGGTAGACGACCAGAACAAGCCGGTCTACGATGATAGCTATAACAACGTGGCTGGAGAGAATGTCAACCTTGGCAACACACACACTGCCTTCTCGCCGGATGTGATTGTAAACAACATTCTCACTTTCACTTATAATGGCTTCAATGCTTCGGTGCAGAGCCAGTACGTCGGAGAACAGTACCTCACAAATACAGACTTTAAGAATATGATCTGCCATGATGAGAATGGCAACGAGACTATAGAGACGCTTATGCTGAAAGATCACTTCACAACAAACGTTGACCTGTCTTACAACTTCTCGCTCAAGAAGTTTGGTATTAAGAGTGCTAATGTAGGCGTTACATTCTACAACATCTTCAACACTAAGTACGACAATAATGGTTGGGGCGCCCCTCAGATCGCAAAGACGAAGGACGGTTCGGTCATCGCTTTCAACGACTGGGGCACACGCGACAAGGAAGCTGCAGGCTTCGCGCCCTCCGCTCCGTTCAACTGGATGGCACATCTGAGCATCAATTTCTAATGCTGGATTTATTTGGAACGATCATCGGCCTTGTATATATCTATCAGGAGTACAAGGCCTCGATATGGCTATGGATCACCGGCATCATCATGCCGGTGGTCTATATGTTTGTGTATCTCGACGCCGGACTCTATGCCGACTTCGGCATGCAGGTCTACTACGCCTTAGCTGCCGTCTACGGTCTGCTCGTATGGAAGTTGGGCAAGAAACGCGGACAAGAGCATGAGGGCGACATGCCTATCACACACGTGAAGCGCAGTCTGCTTATTCCCTCTCTGTTGTTCTTTCTCGCTGCCTGGGCACTGGTCTACTGGATTCTCATCCGCTTCACCAACTCCACCGTGCCCGTCCCCGACTCTTTCGGCAACGCGCTGAGCTTCATCGGACTGTGGTGGCTCGCCCGCAAATACGTGGAGCAGTGGTTGCTGTGGATTGTCATCGACGCTGAGCTCTCCGCCCTCTATGTCTATAAAGGGCTGCCCTTCACCGCCGGCCTCTACGCTCTCTATGTCGCCATCGCCGTGGCCGGGTATTTCAAATGGAATAAAGCTGCGCTGGATAATCAACAAAAAGACGGACAAGGTCACCGGCCCAATGACGCGATCTGAATTTGACAGACAGCATAAAGTCTTGCACGTAGAAGCAACCATGAGACAAACTCAAGAGGAAAAGTTCGTAAAATAAAAACATGCGATGTGTTCTGTTCAAGAATATTCTCTCTTCATATACAATTACAATATAGGCAGTATCCTCTCCGTTATGGATGAAAATGGCACGAAGGTTTTCGATGCGTCCTGCGACGCATGGGGCAAGCAGACCATAACGCTCAACGCCATCGGTCTGCATCGTGGCTACATGGGGCATGAGATGCTCAGTGAGTTCGACATTATAAATATGAACGGCCGTTTGTATGACCCCGTTCTCGGCCGCTTCTTCAGTCCGGGCAACTATGTACAGATGCCTGACAACAGCCAGAACTTCAACCGCTACAGCTATTGTCTGAACAATCCGCTGAAGTATACGGATCCAAGCGGGAACCTCTTCGGCATTATAGCCTTTGCGGCTTTTGGCATGGGCAGCAGCATGATGCAAGCAGCCTTTGAAGGTAAGAGCGTGTGGAAGGCTGGCGCATTGAGCCTGTTGTCATCCGCTGCAAGCTACGGAATTGGCGAAGCCTTTAAGAATGTTGCAAGTACCTTCGGCAATGAGCTGCTACGTGCAGGGGCACATGGACTGGCGAGTGGAGTAGTCTCCGCCTTGGACGGCGGAAATTTTGTCAGTTCCTTCGTATCGGGTGCTGCGGCTTCTGGCATGGGATCGTATGCCCAAAGTGTAGATATGAACACAGGGCTTATGGTCGCTTCCACAACAGCCATGGGCGGTGTAGTGGCTTGGATGGTTGGCGGCGATTTTCTGCAAGGCGCAATGGAGGGACTTTCTATAAGTTTGGTAAATCACCGAGCACATGAAAGAAAATTGTATGACAGGCAACTTAAAAAGATATACAATGCATATCTTGAGACATCATGGCGATTGAAAAATGGCTATTATGAAATAATATCAGCTAAAGAACTTTGTGAAAGTATTGGAGGAGAATTGGCAGAAGTAAGTGATGAAGTTAATAATTCTTGTGCTATTCGATTAAGTGCGGCCCTGAATGCAGCGGGATATGATATACCAAACATTGAAGGAACGATGAAGGGGAAAGACCAAAAAGGATATTTTTTAAAAGCTGAAGACTTAAACAGATACTTGAGATCAAATACTTCTCCAGTTAGATTGATTTGTGTAATTTCAAATCCGAACAATGCAAAAAATGGACTTATTTATATGTTTCCAGGTAAAGAATGGAGAAGTCAAGGAATAACAGGCCATGTTGATGTTATATATAGAAGAATTTGGGCTTCGCATGCTTATTACAAAGATTACTATGGTGGAAATCCATACGACTACAATTATGAGTCAAACATATTTCATTAATGAGGCATATGAAAAAAATCAAAATATTTCTATTCTTTGCTATTTTTGCATTGTTATTTTCTTGTGTTCATGTGTACAAGGAAGATAAGAATGGGTATACTATTGAAAAAGAAAAAAGAACTCTCAAATTGATTGGCATGAATAATATACCAATAGATGAGACCCGCTATGAATACTATATAGCAAATAGAAATAAACGTTCTGCTATTGCAATTGGTTATGTTATAGAACCTTTAGAACATGTAACATTATATATCACTGGGAAATTATCTGTAAAAAGTGGACAGACTTTCCCTATTGATGATAAGGCGGAAATGGATTTGTTATATTATGTCATACGTGAAATCAAACGCAACGACAAGCATAATGATATTACAAACATACAAATATCAATGAAAACTTGTGGGGCCGCGAATCTAAGCACTGCAAGTAACTATTGGAAGACAAAGCGTTTTGATATATTTTTTCAACAACCATTATTCTGCAAAATTCGTGATGCTATGGCAGAAAACGGCTATTATGTTTATGAGATCTCAAAAAATGACTTTTATCCTATTGGCGCACGGGATTTAGCTTGTTATCATATACTGCCAGATTCTTGTGATCTAGATGACATAGGAATAGATGGCATAGTTGTTCTTAAATGTAAGAAAAAAGCAAAAATCAACTCTATGTAGTCAGTGGATAAGCTAACATAAATCAAGGTTTGCGTAATAAAACAATCCTTTGTCGTATCCACAAATACACTGCAAAAAGTTTCTCAACTTATAGAGAGTTTAAAAAAGTGTATGGCTCAGCGGGAGAAGGCTTCGAATGGCACCATATCGTTGAACAACGATCACTGAATGTGGAACGCTTTGGAGCAGAACGTATTCATAATATAGACAATATAGTTGCGTTGCCAAAGTCGCTGCATAGAAAGATTAGCGGATTTTATACGTCTAAATATGATTTTAAGTAAAGAAAAAGATGCTGTATTACAGTTCAAAACCAGCTGTATAAAGCAAGGAAAAGCACTAGAGTCAGGTAATTATAAAGAAGGAAACAAAAGTGCTAAATATATATACGAGTCTATTGAATTCTTAAAAGCAAACCATCAACTAGACTTGTTGAAGCCTTTCCTTTTCGAAGAAAACGAGAATTTGCGTATTTGGTCTGCAAGAGCATTGATACACTCTTATAGCAGCCTTTGCCTCAGAGTGTTGCAAGATATTGCCAACACATCAGAAGGGATTCACGGATTAGATGCAGAAATGGTTATTTCCGAATATAAAAATGGTAACATCTGAAAACTGTAGTTGTAGACAGCAACTCCATAAAATACGCTCATGATAAGTTTAGACGTGTCGTTACTGTGAAACGCAATGTGGATGGTTACGGTGCCAACTGCGTCTCATATGCTTATATCTAAAGTTTGACACTCAATACATCAAAACCATTATGAAGGGTGATACTGGTTAGGGAGAACGGCACAGTGATGAATTATCTCGTCTTCATGTACAATATAGGCAGCATCCTCTCCGTTATAGATGAGAACGGCACAAAGGCCTTCGATGCTTCCTGCGACGCATGGGGCAAGCAGACCATAACGCTCAACACCATCGGTCTGCATCGTGGCTACATGGGTCATGAGATGCTCAGTGAGTTCGACATTATAAATATGAACGGACGGTTGTATGACCCCGTTCTCGGCCGCTTCTTCAGTCCGGGCAACTATGTGCAGATGCCTGACAACAGCCAGAACTTCAACCGCTACAGCTATTGTCTGAACAATCCGCTGAAGTATACGGATCCAAGCGGGAACCTCTTCGGCATTGACGATGCCGTCATAGCCTTTGCGGCATTTAGCATGGGCAGCAGCATGATGCAGGCAGCCTTTGAAGGTAAGAGCGTGTGGAAGGTTGGCGCATTGAGCCTGTTGTCATCCGCTGCAAGCTACGGAATTGGCAAAGCCTTTAAGAATGTTGCAAGCACCTTCGGCAATGAGCTGCTACGTGCAGGGGCACATGGACTGGCAAGCGGAGTAGTCTCTGCCTTGGACGGCGGAAATTTTGTCAGTTCCTTCGTATCGGGTGCTGCGGCTTCTGGCATGGGATCGTATGCTCAAAGTGTAGATATGAACACAGGGCTTATGGTTGCTTCCACAACAGCCATGGGCGGTGTCGTGGCATGGGCTATAGGAGATGATTTTTTGGAGGGTGCAATGCAAGGGATGGCGATAGGTGTGCTGAATCATGCTCAACATGACCTGTGTGACCCCGTGAATGACCAAGAAGCAGCGAAAAACAAATCAAGGGATTTGATTAAGAATGATCCTAAATATAAGCAAAAAATCATATCTGAAATTCAGAGAGATGGAAAGTTGTCCTTTGGGGAAGCCTTCTATTGGTATGGGTACGGTGATGGAAGCCCCATACGTGTAGATGCTTCAAAATTAGATTTGGGAACTATCCCAATTGGCAAGCATAAAATAGATAGATGGTCTGTTCAAACTGCTGCCTTATCAGGAAATTACAAGGTTGGTGCGGTTTACGGAAGTATTAGTGTCATGTATTTGGGTAATAATAACTTCAAAATACTACCAGATATTTATGATTTTGACTTATATTGGAAAATGGGTTGGCGCACATTGATACGTAATTTGGAAACTATTGGTGCCAGATACCTACATGGTACAGGAACGCCATTTAAGATTATTTTCAATGGATTATATCATAACAAAAAATGAATAAAATAAATTTTAAAGCTATAATCTTGCTCATATGCAGCATTTTGATGGCTGCTTGTGAGGTCTACTATGACGATTTGGGTAATCACTATGCAAAGCTGGAGAATAGGGAGATAGTTCGAATAACGAAGGAGTCTGAAGATGGTCTATCCTATGATGAAATTATCCGTCCACAGGTTTTAAATTATGCCTATGACGATAAATATATCATAGCATATCAGATTTACGATGGAAGTGAATACTATGATGTGTCTCCTTCTCAAGACAAGAAAGAAGCAGATAGCTTATTGAGCCAGTTCTCAAAGCTAAAGAAATTGAAGCACTGCTTTTGGATAATCAACAAAAAGACGGACAAGGTCACTGGTCCAATGACGCGATCTGATTTTGACAGACAGTGTAAAGTCATGCGTATAAAAATAGCCATGAGAAAGTTTCAAGAAGAAAAGTTCGTAAAATAATGACATGTGATGTATTTTATTCGATTGTGACCAGTAGATATTCTTTCTTCTTATACAATAAAGGTCGCATTGTCTCCGTTATGGAGGAAAGCACTGCAAAGTCTTCGATGTCGATTTCTCCGCCCTCTATGCCGTCACTGCCGTGGCCGGGTACTTCAAATGGAAGAAAGTAACGATGGATAACCATCAAAAGATTAATCGATTTTCCTTAAAGACGAGGAGCTCAGTCTATAGAATCACGTTAAATCGACAGAATATGAGAAAAATTTACTCGCTAATGATAACATTGTTGCCAATAACGCCTTTCGCTCAAGACAAGATTGGTTATAGCTATGATGCCGCAGGCTATCGCGTAAAGAATGAGATTATTATGTATGTTGGAAGAATCCATGGTAAAATTTAGAGATTTGACCTCAGAAGAGATAGCTTTGATTGATTATTTGGCGAACAAAGCAAAAATTCAATTAAAGAGCAATTGGATGAGCAGCACTATAGCTGTTACTCTTACCCAAGAGAGGATTGGCAGTATAGGTCTCGTAAGTAGGAACTCAATAGAATTTGTTCATAAGCGCAGTCGTGAAATTTATTGTTGCAAATTTCATGATACTGACAATGTTGATGTTACCGCGTATCTATTAGTCGATCCTGAAAACACACTTTATGAATTAGACTTATGGAAAGTAGATGATTCAGAGATTCTTCATATTCCATCTGTTGGATGCATGGAAGACATTCCACAAATAGGTTAGTGACACTAATATGTGGATATGTATTTTTTATTGATCTTGTATCATTATGTTATATTTAAATTTAGCGATAATCCAACTAAATGTTTTCCTCCTTTGTTTAAAAAGAGACGAGCCCTTATGATTACAAAAATTCAAGATGCTGTTACACAATTCAAAACTGCATGTATTCTTCAAGGACAGGCTTTCGACAAGGGGAACTTTAAAAAAGCAAATAAATACTTCGAAAAGGAGACCAAATGTGTTGACTTCTTAAAAGAAAACAATGCGTTAAATAAACTATTTCCTTTCTTGTATGAAGAAGATGAAAATCTTAGAATATCTACTGCAGCTGTGTTAATGCATATAGAAACCAAAGCTTGTCTTGCTGTATTAAATGATATTGCAAATAATAGTCATGGCGTTAACAAAATTAATGCTGAAATGACCATTTCGGAATTCAAAAAAGGACACATTTAATTTGCTTGCTTCTTGTATAGCTTACACATTAATACCATAAATATGGAGGGACAATATTGGTTAGGGAAACCGGCTCGGTGAAGAATTATCTCGCCTTCACGGACAATATAGGCAGCATCCTCTCCGTTTAAAAATAAACTCTACTTATGCCCCTAAAGATTTATCTCGATAAAATGTTCGATATACCAAATGATTTCTCTGCCGTTATCCTTGCCGACGGCGATTTTCCTACTCATCAAATACCATTGGGTATTCTGCATCAGGCACAGCGGCTGATCTGCTGCGACGGCGCGCTGCTCACACTCTTCAAGCACCAGCCACAAGAAATAGAAAGGCTGAGAGCGGAAGGAAAACTCTTTGGTGTGGGCGACGGCGACAGCCTCCCCGCCGGACTCAAGGCGCAGTATGCCGACATTTTCCATGCGGTCAGCGAACAGGAGGACAACGACCTCACCAAGGCAACACGCTTTGCCATTGGTCTGATAAAAGCATCAACAAAGGAAAACGGTGAGAAGCAACAGCCACGGCTGGCTTATCTGGGGGCCACCGGCAAGCGCGAAGACCACACTCTCGGCAACATCGCGCTGATGATGCGCTACCTGCGCGACTTCAGCATCCTGCCGGAGATGTACACCGACTACGGTTGGTTCACGCCCGCCAACGGCAATATGGTGTTCAGCACCTTTGCGCGTCAGCAGATGAGCATCTTCAACTTCTCCTGCACAAAGCTGGAGAGCACCGGACTGCGCTGGCAGAGCTATGCCTACAAAGAATGGTGGCAGGGCACGCTCAACGAATGCACTGGCAGTGAGGTCAGCTTTCGGGCCGACGGCGACTACATGGTCTACCGCACCTACGACGCCAAGTAGACCGTCACGACACGCTCATCCCTTGTTGAGCAGATGGCGGAGCACCTCCAACGGCGCATAGAGAATCATACGAGGACCCGTCCACCGCATGATCTGCCGTACACGCTCACGCTGCTCGGGCGCATAGCAGTGACAGGGACAACGCTTGCACGCCGGCTTCTCGTCCTGCCATCGGCAATGATCCAAGCGGTGCTGACAATAGTCGGTCAGCGCACGGTATTCCTCGGAAGGCTCCTGCTGATGAAGACGATGACGGCAATAGAGCCGGATCATAAACGCAATCGTACGCTTCTCCCTGTCTATGACTTTTCCCATAATGCGGTTCGCTTTGATGAATAGCTGTTGTTGATGAATTGCAAAGGTAGCAAAAAAATGTAAAACGCAAGCAAGTTTTCCTTTCTCCCTTTATTTTACGAGTGAATATCAAGAAAGGAAAACGATCATGAAACACTATTTCAAGAAAGCAATCCTGGCCCTTGGACTGTTGGCCGGGCTCGTCACTCTCCAATCATGCAACGACGACGATGACGACTATTATTATCCCAGCTACCTCCCCAATGCCCTCGTGACTGTGCGTCCGGCCGCCGACGGCTCGTTCACCATGCAGCTGGACGACTCCACGACGCTCACGGCGGCCAACATGCAGCAATCGCCCTTTGGCAACAAAGAGGTGCGCGCGCTCGTCAACTGCTATAAAGCCAACTCCACAATGAACGCCGACAACCGCGTGAACATCGTTTGGATCGACAGCATCCGCACAAAACTGCCGGTAGTCACGACAGGCAACGACGACGATAAGACCTATGGCAACGACCCGATAGAAATCGTCAGAGACTGGGTGACCGTGGCTGAGGATGGCTATCTGACACTCCGTTTCCGCACGCGCTGGGGCAACAGTGGCCGGGTACACTACATCAATCTGGTCACAGGTACCAACCCCGACGATCCCTTCGACCTGGTACTTCGTCAGGATGCCAAAGGCGACACCTACGGCACTTGGGGTGACGCGCTCATCGCTTTCAACCTCAATGAGCTGAAGAGAGTCCACGGCGACAAGGTGAAACTGACGCTACGCTGGATGTCATACTCCGGCGAGAAGTCGACGACCTTTGACCTGCGCCTGCGTCCCACTGCCTCAACATCAGCGCTCACCAGCCGACTGCCGCTCAGTGCAAAGGTGAAATAGACAAGATGTCAATAGAAAAGCTGGAACACTAAGTTTGTGATCATTAACAACGAAAAAAGTCCGGAAGCAGCAATTGCCACTTCCGGACTTACTATTTTTAACAGCTTAGATTCTGTTATTTGCAAGCACCGCAAGTCCAGGGTTTCAACTCCTTGAAGAAGTCGTGACCCTTGTCGTCAACAAGGATGAAGGCGGGGAAGTCCTTAACGGTGATCTTCCAGATAGCCTCCATGCCGAGCTCGGGATACTCAACGCACTCGATGCTCTTGATGGCATCCTGAGACAGCACAGCAGCAACGCCGCCGATGGTACCCAGATAGAAGCCACCGTGCTTCTTGCAGGCGTCGGTGACAACCTGTGTACGGTTGCCCTTGCCAATCATGATCATGGAACCGCCGTGAGCCTGGAACTCGTCGACATACGGATCCATACGGTTGCTCGTCGTCGGACCCATGGAACCGCAAGGATAGCCTTCCGGAGTCTTGGCAGGACCAGCGTAGAGCACAGGATGATTCTTGAAGTACTCTGGCAGATCCTCGCCCTTGTCGAGACGGGCTTTCAGCTTGGCGTGAGCGATGTCGCGAGCCACGATGATGGTACCGGTAAGGCTCACACGCGTGGAGACAGGATACTTTGTCAGGATGGCACGAGCCTTGTCCATGCCCTCGTCGAGGTTGATGGCGATGCCGCCGTTGTCGCCCGGCTGCTGCAACTCAGCAGGGATGAGGTTGCCAGGATTGGTGTCCATCTTCTCCAGCCAGATACCGTCCTTGTTGATCTTAGCCTTGATGTTACGGTCAGCGGAGCAGCTCACGCCGAGACCAATCGGGCAGCTGGCACCGTGACGGGGCAGGCGGATCACACGCACGTCGTGGGCGAAGTACTTACCACCGAACTGTGCGCCGAAGCCAATCTTATGAGCTTCTTCGAGCAGCTTGGCCTCGAGGTCGAGGTCGCGGAAGGCGCGGCCGGTCTCGTCGCCCGTCGTTGGCAGGTTGTCGAGATAGTGGATAGAGCCGAGCTTCACGGTCAGCAGGTTCTTCTCTGCCGATGTGCCGCCAATGACGAAGCAGATGTGGTAAGGAGGGCAAGCGGCTGTGCCGAGGCTCTTCATCTTCTCCACGAGGAACGGCAGCAGTGTGCCCTCGTTCTGAATCGTAGCCTTGGTCATCGGGTAGAAATAGGTCTTGTTGGCAGAGCCACCGCCTTTGGCAACCATCACAAAGCGGTACTCAGCACCCTTGGTAGCCTCGATGTCGATCTGTGCGGGCAGGTTGCACTTGGTGTTCACCTCTTCGTACATCGTCAACGGTGCGTTCTGAGAGTAGCGCAGATTGTCCTGAGTATACGTGTTGTACACGCCGCGTGACAGTGCCTCTTCCTCATCGAAGTCGGCCCAAACCTGCTGTCCCTTCTCGCCGTGGATGATAGCCGTACCGGTATCCTGGCAGAAAGGCAAGATGCCTTTTGCGGAAGTCTCGGCATTGCGCAGAAGCGTCAGAGCCACATAGCGGTCGTTATCAGAAGCCTCAGGATCGCTGAGGATGGCAGCTACCTGCTCGTTGTGTTTACGACGCAGGCAGAACTCCACATCGTGGAAGGCCTGCTGAGCCAACAGGGTCAGAGCCTCGGGTGTAACCTTCAGGATCTCCTTGCCCTCAAATGTTGATGTACTCACTCCCTCTTTGGTGAGCAGGCGATACTCGGTATCGTCCTCACCCATCTGAAACATGGGAGCGTACTTGAAATCTACTGGTTTTGCCATAATGTTTTTATATAACTAATATCTTTATAATAATATTTAAAAGCCGAATATTTCTTCTTTGGTTAATCGCTTTACCGGTCCTATCTTCTGCAGCGCATTCATGTCGAGCTCTTTCTCGTCACCGAGGATGAGGTAGCGATAGGGTTTGCCGGAGATGTTCTCCTTGGCGAACTTCACCAGGTCTGCCATGGTCAGTGACGGCAACTTGTCGTAGATGACACGGTTGATGTCGTAGTCAAGGCCACGTTTACGGGCGGAGAGATAAGCATTGAGCACAGAGAACTTGGTGATACGAGCTGTGGCGATGCTCTTCATCAGGCTTTGCTTGGCCAGATCAAGGCCTGCCTGACGCTTCGGCATGTTGTTGAGCAACTGGTTGAACTCCTTGACGCAGTCCGTCATCTTGTCGTTCTGTGTGATAATAAAGGTGTTAAAGCACTCCGGTTCACCCTTACGGTCCGGTGTCGTCAGCCATGCACCGGCGCTGTAAGCCAGTCCGCGGGCCTCACGCAACTCCTGGAAGACGATTGCATTCATGCCTCCACCGAAATACTCGCCAAAGAGAGCGTTGATAGGAGCCTGCTCGGAAGTCCAGGGCTTGTCCTCGTTGAGATACTGCGTCATGTAGATGTTCTTCGCATCGTAGGGTGCTATCCACACCTCGTTCTGCGTAGTTGTCGTATGCTGATACCGACGGGCTGCGGGCAGAGTGGTCTTCATCATGCAAGGATAGCTATTTGCCACGGTAGCCTCCAACTGCTTCATCGGTGTGGCACCATAATATAATAAGGTGTACTTACCCAGATTCTTCAGTAGAGCAAGCAGTTGCTGAGGATCGGCCTTGTGGAGTTCTTCAGCACTCATCTTATTGCGGAAGCCGTTGTAAGGACCGTATTCGCCATACTGTCGCAGGGCTGAGAAGCAGACACGCTGGTTGCCCTTGGCATCGTTGCGCGACTTCAGCGTCAAACCGACATATTTGTTATAGCTCTCTGCGTCGGCTTTGGCATGGTTGATATAGTCACCCAAGAGCTTCAGCGCAGCGGGCATGTTATCGTTGAGTCCGCTCAGCGACACACGCGTCTCGTCATCACCTATGCTCACGCTGTAGTCGCAAGCCAGCTGATAGAAGGCTTTCTTGATGTCATTGGCCGAGCGGGTGGCAGTGCCGACATAGTCGAGATAGTCAGCCGCAACCTGCAACTGCTTGCTGTTCTCACGGCCCACAGGGAAGACGAGCGAGAGATCGAAGAGGTCGTCAGTCGTGTTCTGCTTGTAGAGCACCTCGGCGCCGTTCTTCATCTTACCCTTAGTGAGATCCTTGTTGAAGTCGATGAACTGTGGCTGGATAGGCTCCGGCTTGCTGTTGACAATAGCGGTGAGGAAGTCACTATGCTTGTCGTTGTTCGTAGGAATCGGCGTGATGTGCGGCTTCTCAATCTTGTGGATCGTCGTGTCATTGCCAAGACGCTTGTAGACACAGACGTAGTTGTCGAGGAAGTGACGGCGGGCGAAATCCACGATCTGCGCTTTAGTGATCTTCGACATACGGTCGAGCTGTCCCACGACATGCTGCCAGCTCTCGCCATTGATGAAGGCGTCCTTCATCATCTCGGTGCGGTTGCGATTACTGCTTAAGCCGCGCAGCATATTGAGTTTCTTGTTGGCGAGGACAGCTTTCATCAGGTTCTCATCGAACTCTCCGTGCTTGAGTTTCTCTATCTCGGCGAGCATGAGGTCACGCACCTCTTCAAGCTTCTGTCCCTGCTTGGGTTCTCCCTCTGCGATGAACGTCGAATAGTCGGCCAAGCCTTCCACACCCGTACCGGCACTCATCACTTTCATCGGTTGGTTAAGATCGATATCCATGAGTCCTGCTTTACCGTTGGAAAGGAGATCAGAGATGAAGCTCAGCGTGTCGGCCTGGTCAGAAGCGGCCTTGTCAAACTTCCAGCCGAGCATCACGTTCTCGGCTTCTTGTCCCACAACAGTAGTGTCGACGTGTTGTTTCAGGTCTGCGACAGGTGCATATTCGGGTCGGGAGAGCGTCGTGCCCGGTTTCCAAGAGCCGAAATACTTGTCGATGGTGGCCACGACTTTGTCGGGATCGAAGTCACCGGCCAGACAGATGGCTACGTTGTTGGGTACGTAGTAGCGGTGGAAATAGTTCTTGATGTTGACGATACTCGGATTCTTCAGGTGCTCCTGCGTACCGATGGTAGTCTGTGTACCATAAGGATGAGTAGGATAGAGTTTCTTTCCGAGTGCGATCCACTCCTTGTTTCCGTCTTTGGCAAGACCAATGTTATATTCCTCATACACAGCTTCCAGCTCAGTGTGGAAGCCGCGGATGACCATGTTCTGGAAGCGGTCGGCCTGGATCTTTGCCCACGTGTCGATCTCGTTGTTGGGGATGTCCTCCTGATAACAGGTGACATCGTTGCTCGTGTAGGCGTTGCTGCCCTCAGAACCGATGGATGCCATCATCTTGTCGTACTCGTTGGGGATGTTGTACTTGGCGGCGAGCTGCGAGAGCGAGTCTATTTTCTCGTACCAACGCTTACGTGCCAAGGGATCGGTGATGTGGCGATACTGCTCAAAACGATTCTCGATGGAGTCGAGAAGCGGCTGTTCGGCAGCAAGGTTCGACGTGCCGAAGTGGGTCGTGCCCTTGAACATCAAGTGCTCAAGATAGTGAGCCAGACCGGTGGTCTCCTTCGGGTCGTTGCGTGAACCGGTGCGCACGGCGATGTAGGTCTGCAACCGTGGCTTCTCCTTGTTCACACTGGTGTACACTTTCAGACCATTGGGGAGCGTATAGATGCGCGTCTGCATCGGATCGCCCTTTACGGTCTCGTAGTGATAGCTCTGCGCCCACGTGGCTGTAGCAAACAGCGAGAGTGCTGAGAGCATGATAGTCTTACAATTCATTATCTTATTTATTAATCTCAGTATTCTGTTTATTCTTACCGGTTTCTTTCTTGTCGGTCATCGAGAATATAGCGGTTTCTCTCCTACTCCTCATAGTCGGTCTCCTTTTCGAGACTGCTCAGAAAGTTGTCAAGAACGTTTTGCTCTACATCGCCCATACGGAACTCTTTCTCCGCGTCTTTCCTGATCTCGCTGATCCAAGCGCGACGAGCCTGGACATAGTCGTCGTGAATGCGCGCCGCATCCTCCAAGGTCAAGGTGGTAAGTCCGTAATAGTCGAGTATCAGCCGGTAAGTCCAAGCCCACTGATAGTCGCGATAGTGGTTGTGAATATCGTGGAAACGCTCGTTGACCTTGTCCACGGTGTCCAACACGCCTTGCTTGATGTCGTCGACAAGCCGCTGTTCCTCAGATTCCGGCAACAGCAATCCGGAGAGATCCGCCCAGTCGCCAAGGCCAGTATCAGCCGTCGGCGCAGCGAGTTCCGGGTCTACTTTGAGTCTACGTTTGATCACTGCCCCCATATAGATGCGCAGCGCTACGTCGTAGTATTTGATGCCCTTTTGCAGCGAACTGCTCTTAATGACATATTCATGGAAGTTGTAGTTCGACACATCCTCACCGGAAGCTTGGCGCAAGTCTTCAAGGATCTTCTTGCCTTTGACGATCTCCTGCACGGTGAACGGCGAGAGCCAGTCGAAATTGACAATGCTCAACTGGGCACCGGAAGGGCGCATGTCACGCTTGGGCCACTTGCGGATGTCGCGATATAGTCCTACCGTGGTGATGTTGCGACCGGGCGACAGATACATCGTGTCGCCGTAAGCAATGAGATAGGAGAAGGGAAGGCTGCGCGTATCGGGATGATGCATGAGCTTGCCAAAGCAGACACTGAAGGCGCCAATGGTTGCGGGCATGAGCAGATAAGCGCCACTCGCCGTCTTCGTACCACGTTCCAAAACGCCCCAGTGCATCGGTCCCATCTTGTAAGCGTGGTTGGAGAAGTTAGTAGCTGAACCGGCATTGTAGAAACTAAACTGTGCGCCAATGAGCAGACTGCTCTTATGGTGACTGGCAGTAAACGGACCGCAGAAGGCAGCACAAGCCTCGCCGTTGCTCATATAGCAGTTGGCAAAGAACACGCTCGCAGAGGCCGTGAAGCCATTGCTGAGCTGACAGGCCTCTCCCACAAAGCAGTCCTGCATCTTCACGGAGTTGATGATGCTGGATCCGTAGTTGATGATGGAATTCTCACAGATGACGCCTGTACCAACATATACGTTGGCCTGCGGCGTGGAGATAATCGTGCAGTCGCTCAGCCGAGAGGCTCCGTTGACTTCGCAGTCGTCGCCGATGACGGTATTGGTGATCTCCTTTGTGTTGATAATCTTCACCCGATTACCCAAAGTGCCACGGTCGGGCGATGTCACCCGTATGTCTTCGCGCACCATCCGACGCAAGCAGTCCTTCAGTTCCCTGTCGTGAGCATGCTTCACCATGAAAGCTGCTATCTGACTGTTAAGCCGATCAAAGAGCAACACATTGCCCTCTCCTACCTCGTTCAGCACAGAGATGAGGTTACCTTCTCCATAAATGGCACCCTCTGTAGTCTCCATCGTACTGACATTGGAGATGTAGCAGTCATCACCAATGGTGTAATTGTTGATGTAGTTTCCGACATTCTCTATCAGACAGTTGTCTCCGACGGCTACATTGCGCAATGTAGCATTGTAGATGCCCGTATGCTTATAAAAGTCTTTCGACACTTCGATACTGGTCTCAAAAACGCCCAGCGTAATCTCGCCATAGAACATCACACGGCGCAGAAACGTTGGCTGGAAGTCGTCGTCGACCTGTACGTTGCTCCAGTCCTCAGCCCAACAGCCATGGTCTTCAAGGATCGTAATTTCTGTATCTGACAGTGTTCTCATGCTTGTTGATCGTTTAATGTTGATTCATCATCTTTTCTCCTTCCATCCACTTCTATGACTGATGCATATGCTTCAGTCGTCACTCATTTCAGGATAGAGGAAGTCGTTATAAGGATATTTCTGCACATGCAACTCGCGCACACGTTTATAGAGCACATCACGCATCTCATCGATGTTTTGCTTCTCGCGCGCAGAGATAAACAAGCAGAAATCGCCTAAGCGGGCCATCCACGTTTTCTTCAGATCGTCGAGCGTACGGTTTTCCTTCGTCGGCGGCGTGAGGTCGTCAGGTTCTTTCTCTACCCAGTGGTAATTGTCGATCTTGTTAAATACGATAATGGTGGGCTTGTCAGAGCATCCCAGTTCCTTGAGCGTCTGGTTGACCACCTCTATCTGTTCCTCGAAGTCGGGATGAGAGATGTCGACGACGTGCACAAGCAGATCAGCCTCGCGTACCTCGTCGAGCGTAGACTTGAATGAGTCGACCAAATCGGTTGGCAGCTTGCGGATAAAGCCTACGGTGTCGGCAAGAAGAAACGGCAGATTGCCGATGACAACCTTTCGCACAGTGGTGTCAAGGGTGGCGAAGAGCTTATTCTCAGCAAAGACTTCACTTTTGGCCAACAGATTCATGATCGTAGACTTACCGACATTGGTGTAGCCGACAAGGGCCACACGGATGAGACGTCCTCGGTTTTTGCGCTGTGTAGTCTTCTGTTTGTCGATCTCTTCCAAGCGCTTTTTCAGCAGGCTCATGCGGTTGAGGATGATACGGCGGTCCATCTCGAGCTGGGTCTCACCCGGTCCACGCAGTCCCACCGAACCTTTTCCGCCACCTGATCCGGAGCCACCACCCTGACGCTCCAAGTGAGTCCACAGTCGCTGCAAACGTGGAAGCATATAACGGTATTGTGCCAGCTCCACCTGCGTCTTAGCATTGGCGGTCTGAGCACGCATGGCGAAGATGTCGAGAATCAACGACGTACGGTCGAGAATCTTCACGTGCAGTTCGTTTTCTATATTGCGAATCTGCTTCGCACTAAGCTCGTCATCGAAGATGACCATACCTATTTCACGATCATCCTCTTCCTCGTCGTGGATATATTGCTTGATTTCTTCGAGCTTGCCCTTTCCCACATAGCTCACAGCACTCGGTCCTCCCACACGCTGCGTAAAACGCTTCACGGTGACAGCGCCGGCTGTGTCAGCGAGAAATTCCAGCTCGTCGAGATATTCTTTGGTCTTTGCCTCATCCTGCTGAGGGGTGATAAGTCCCACCAAGACAGCAGTCTCGGCCTTTACCTCCGAAATAACAAATTCCTTCATATAATAATATAATGTATATACTTTAGTGCAAATGTACGCTATTTCTGCAACATCTGCAAATTTTATAAGTAAAAATAGGATTGAGAAAGAGGTATTGTATCAAATTCTTCATCATACGTTTCATTTGTCCATGTGATAAAGTTAAAAGGACGAAAAAACGTTTGCAAATGATTTGAAAACATTATCTTTGCACGCATAAAACGAGTCAAAAATACGAAACCGAAGCATCTTCGGTCTCTAATAACCAACCTGAATCATGAGCAAACAATATCTTTTAGGATTCGACGTAGGCTCCAGCAGCGTAAAGGCTTCACTCGTCGACGCCGAAACAGGAGCGATGGCTGCCACAGCCTTCTTCCCGGAACATGAAGCACCTATCAAGGCTATCAAGCCGGGATGGGCAGAACAAGACCCACAAATGTGGTGGGACAATGCCAAACTGGCTTTACAGAAGATCATGACTGAGACAGGAGCCAAGGGGGAAGACGTCAAAGCCATTGGTATCTCTTATCAGATGCACGGTCTCGTGGTCGTGGACAAAGAACTCAAACCGCTGCGCGACGCCATCATCTGGTGTGACTCCCGTGCCGTACCTTATGGAGAGCGTGCCTTCAACGACCTCGGACATGACTACTGTCTCAAGCATCTGCTCAACTCACCAGGCAACTTCACGGCAGCCAAATTGGCGTGGGTAAAGGAAAATGAACAGGAAGTCTTTGACCATATCTATAAGATCATGCTGCCCGGAGACTACATTGCCATGCGCCTCAGCGGCGAGCCCAACACCACAATAGGTGGACTGAGCGAAGGCATCCTCTGGGACTTTGTGGAGAAGAAACCTTCCGAGAAACTTTTGGACTACTTTGGCTTCCCTCACGACATCTTGCCCGACATCGTCCCAACCTTTGCCGTGCAAAGCCGAGTCTGTGAGGCTGCAGCTAAAGAACTCGGTCTGAAGGCCGGCACACCTATTAGCTACCGCGGCGGTGACCAGCCCAACAACGCACTGAGTCTCAATGTTCTTCAACCGGGAGAGATTGCCTCTACCGCTGGAACCTCCGGTGTTGTCTATGGTGTATTAGGAGAGATCGGTTACGACAAGAAGTCGCGTGTGAACACCTTCGCCCATGTCAACTATACACCGGAGCAGACTCGTCTCGGCGTCTTGCTGTGCATCAATGGTACCGGCATCCTCAACGCATGGGTGCGACGAAATATTGCACCAGAAGGCATGAGCTATCAGGACATGAATATCCTTTGCGACACAGTGCCAATCGGCAGCGAAGGCGTCACCATCATACCTTTCGGCAATGGTGCCGAGCGCGTTTTGGAGAACAAGGAAATCGGTTGCTCTGTCCACGGTGTGAACTTCAACACTCACACGCGTGCCCATCTCATGCGTGCCGCACAAGAAGGCATTGTCTTCTCTTTCTGCTACGGCATGGAGATCATGCGGCAAATGGGCATGAGTATCAACAAAATCCACGCCGGACGCGCCAACATGTTCCTCAACCCTATGTTCCGCAATACGCTGGCCTCCACCAGTGGCGCAACCATAGAACTCTACGAGACCGACGGCAGTATGGGCGCTGCGAAAGGTGCCGGCATCGGTTGCGGCTTCTACAAGAGCGAAAAGGAAGCCTTCGCATCACTCAAGGAACTGGCTGTCATCGAACCGGATGAGAAGCACGCCCCAGAGTATCTCGATGCCTACGCAAGATGGAAAGACGTGCTTGGACACGCTGAATAGGCATAGGCCATACCTCCAACATGAAGACCTGTCGCACTATGAAAGCATAGGTAAAGGCAGCTGAAAACGGTCCTTTTCCATCTGTATAACATACATCTAACTGTTATCATTATAAGAGTCGGGAGATTCGTCACTGCCACACCAGCAGGAAGAATCTCCCAACCTTACTTTTATCCCCATCAGCCTTTTAACTTTTTCTAATTGTAATTTCTCATTAAAAGCCCTATGATTTACTCAAAAATTAGTAACTTTGCACATCCAATATTTTAACGTACGGAATAATATGGCTGAAACAAAAGAAATTAAGACTGCGCTTATCTCCGTTTTCCATAAGGATGGATTGGAGGATATCCTTGCTAAACTTCATGAGCAAGGAGTGAAATTCCTCAGCACGGGCGGTACACAAAAATTCATCGAAGGTTTGGGCTACCCTTGCCAGAAGGTAGAAGACGTAACTACATATCCGTCGATCTTGGGTGGTCGTGTCAAGACGTTGCATCCCAAAATCTTCGGAGGCATCCTTGCACGCCGCGATAATGCCGGAGATCAGGAGCAGATGAAGGAATACGATATACCTGCCATCGACTTGGTCATCGTGGATCTCTATCCTTTTGAGCAGACCGTTGCAAGCGGGGCTTCTGCGCAGGACATCATCGAGAAGATCGATATCGGCGGCATTTCTCTCATCCGCGCCGGCGCAAAGAACTTCAAAGACGTGGTCATTGTGCCCAGCAAAGCAGAATATCCATTGCTCCTTGACATCCTCAACAAGAAAGGCGCAAAGACAGATATCGAGGACCGCAAGATGTTCGCAGAGCACGCTTTCGGCGTGAGCAGCCATTACGACACCGCTATTCATAACTGGTTTGCAAAGAAATAACAATTTAAGAATCAATAAATAAGCAATGGGATTCTTTTCATTTATTCAGGAAATCGCCATGGACCTTGGCACCGCCAACACCATCATCATCAGCGATGATAAGATTGTTGTTGACGAACCTTCGGTAGTGGCTCTTGACCGTCGCACTGACAAGATGATTGCTGTCGGTGAGAAGGCTAAGATGATGTACGAAAAAACACACGACAACATACGTACGATCCGCCCACTCCGCGACGGAGTGATCGCTGACTTCACAGCTTGCGAGCAGATGATGCGTGGCTTGATCAAGATGGTACATACAGGCTCCCGTTTGTTCTCACCGTCTTTGCGCATGGTCATCGGCGTACCATCCGGCTCTACTGAGGTGGAGCTTCGTGCCGTCCGCGACTCTGCTGAGCACGCCGACGGACGCGATGTCTATCTGATCTTCGAGCCGATGGCAGCCGCTATTGGCATTGGCATCGATGTGGAAGCACCGGAAGGCAACATGATCGTCGACATCGGCGGTGGCTCTACAGAGATTGCCGTGATCTCTCTCGGCGGCATTGTGAGCAACAACTCTATCCGTATTGCAGGCGACGACCTGACTGCCGACATCCAAGAGTACATGAGCCGCCAGCACAACGTGAAGGTTTCCGAGCGTATGGCTGAGCGTATCAAGATCCATGTGGGTTCAGCGCTGACCGACTTAGGTGACGAGGCTCCCGAGGATTACATTGTGCACGGACCAAACCGTATCACCGCACTGCCGATGGAAGTGCCTGTCTGCTATCAGGAGATTGCGCACTGCTTGGACAAGACTGTAGCCAAGATCGAGAACGCAGTGCTCTCCGCTTTGGAGTCCACTCCACCAGAGCTCTATGCCGACATCGTGAAGAACGGCATCTACCTCACCGGCGGTGGCGCTTTGCTGCGCGGTCTTGACAAGCGTCTGCAAGACAAGATCAACATTCCATTCCATATCGCCGACGACCCACTCCACAGTGTGGCCAAAGGTGCAGGCATTGCCCTGAAGAACGTCAACAGATTCTCATTCTTGATGAGATAAAAGCTTTCCATGCGCAACTTAGTAGAATTTCTTGCCAAACACAATCACTGGTTTGTCTTTTTAATTCTGGAAGTATTCAGCCTGATACTGTTGTTTCAATACAACAGCTATCAAGGCAGCGTATGGTTTTCTACGGCAAATGCAGCAGCAGGCAAGCTGCTCAGTTGGGAAGCGAACATAGAGTCTTTCCTCTCCATGTCCAAAGCCAACCAAGAGCTCACCCAGCGCAACCTCTATCTCGAGCAGCAGGTGAAGACCTTGTCAAAGCAACTTACCGATGCTACCAAAGACACCAACTGGGTACATCGCAATCAACTTGACATCCTCAAAGGCTATCATCTCATCCCTGCACAAGTGGTGAGCAACTCCATTGACCGCCACGACAACCTCATCACCATTGACAAAGGTAGTCTCGACGGTGTGAAGAAGGACATGGGTGTAGCCTGTGGAACGGGTGTAGTGGGTATCGTCTATTTAGTGTCGCCTCACTATTCCGTCGTCATCCCGGCGTTGAATACCGAGTCAAACATCAGTTGCCAGATCAGAGGCCGAGGCTACTTCGGCTATCTCCGGTGGTATGGTGGCAATAGCAAATTGGCCTACGTTGAGGATGTTCCACGCCATGCACGCTTCCGACTTTATGAATGGGTAGAGACGAGTGGCTATTCCTCCGTCTTCCCTCCAGGCATTGCCGTAGGAAAGATACTCCATGTCTACAACTCAGCAGACGGCGTGTCCTATCGCCTGCAAGTGGAATTATCGACCGACTTTGGCAAGCTGCGTGATGTTTGCGTCATTGACAACAAACCAGTATTGGAAAGACTTGACGCACTGCGCGCTGCACAAGACTCGTTGAAACCGAAAGAAGACAAATAGATATGAACATAGACTTTCTTAAAAGGCTGTTGCTTTTTATCGTGCTATTGCTCGTACAGGTGCTTGTCCTTAACCACATCCACCTATTCGACTATGCTACGCCCTTCTTGTATGTCTATTTTATCATCAGTTTCAACCGCAACTATCCCAAATGGGCCATACTGGTGTGGAGCTTCCTCTTAGGCCTAAGCATAGACATCTTCGCCAACACTCCGGGAGTGGCGGCGGCGGCGATGACTCTGCTGGGACTGCTTCAGCCCTACGTGCTGAAGCTTTTCATGCAACGCGACAGCGATGAGACGCTGCAGCCGGCCATCTTTACCATGGGAATGCCGAAGTACGTCTATTTCACATTGATCTTGACGTTTATCTACTGTCTGGTGTTCTTCACTGTAGAAATGTTCTCTTTCTTCAATTGGGGACAGTGGATCCTGTGTATCATCACCAGCACGGCACTCTCTGCTGTGCTCATCCTCGTGGTGGATAATTTACGCAAGAAGGCTTAAACTCCTTGATAAGGAGCAGAGAGTCTGGAAGGATTGTAGGTATGAAAGATTATAACCTGGAAAATAGGAAATTGGTCATTGGTGGTATTGCTACCGTCATAGTGGCCATTTATATCTTGCGATTGTTCACGATTCAGCTTTTGAGTGACGACTATCGCAAGAGCGCCGACTCCAATGCATTCCTCAAGCAGGTAGAGTTCCCTTCACGTGGTGTCATCCGCGACCGCAATGGTAAGCTGCTGGTCTATAACCAACCTGCTTACGACATTATGGTCGTGATGAACGAAGAGAAGGGACACCTCGACACTTTGGACTTTTGTGAGACCTTGGGTATCACAAAGGACTATTTCATCAAACGCATGGACGACATCAAGGACCGCAATAAGAATCCAGGCTATTCGCGGTTCACCCAGCAGTTGTTCATGAGCCAAATCAACGATAAAGACTTCAGTGTCTTTCAAGAGAAGATGTTCCGTTTTCCTGGCTTCTCTATCCAGCGTCGTACCATCCGCCAATACGAATATCCTTATGGTGCCCACGTCTTAGGCGACGTCGGTGAGGTTTCCCAATCCGACATCGACGAGGATTCCTATTATCAGCCTGGCGACTACATCGGAAAGTTGGGTGTAGAGCGCAGCTATGAAAAAGATCTCCGTGGCGAGAAAGGCGTGAAGATTCTTCTCCGCGATGCCCACGGACGTATCCAGGGAAAATACCAGCATGGCAAATACGACCGCCGTCCGGTAGCCGGAAAAGACCTCACACTGGGATTGGACATCCGTCTGCAAACACTTGGCGAACGTATGCTGGAGGGAAAGATCGGTGCTATTGTCGCCATCGAACCGAGTACCGGCCAGGTGCTGTGCATGGTTTCCTCTCCCTCTTACGACCCACGTCTATTGGAAGGAAAGCTCCGCAACAAATACCACAGAGCTCTCTCGAAAAACGTTTGGAAGCCTTTGCTCAACCGTGCCATCATGGGTCAGTACCCGCCGGGCTCAACGTTTAAAACTGCACAAGGCCTGACGTTCCTCACAGAAGGCATCATCAACACCCAGACGCAATACCCTTGTCACCATGGGTTCTCGTACAAGGGCCTGCACGTAGGCTGTCACGGGCACCCCTCTCCCCTGTCGATTATTCCGGCCATCAGCACATCTTGTAACGGCTTCTTCTGTTGGGGACTCTATCACATGTTTGCCAACAGACAGAAATATCCCAAGGTGCAGATAGCCATGGACACGTGGCGCGATTACATGGTCAGCATGGGGTTCGGCTACAAGCTGGGCATTGACCTGCCGGGTGAGAAGCGTGGTCTCATCCCCAACGCCGCTTTCTACGACAAAGCCTACCACGGCTCATGGAACGGCTTGACCGTGATCAGTATCGCCATCGGCCAAGGTGAGGTCAACCTCACACCGTTGCAGATTGCCAACCTCGTCTCGACAATCGCCAACCGAGGTTACTACTATATCCCCCACGTGGTGAAGTCTGTCAAAGGCGGAAGCATCGACAAGAAGTATTTTCAGCGTCACTACACCAAGGCTGCGCCATGGGCTTACAAAATCATCGTCGCCGGTATGCGTTCGTCAGCCATGGGTGGAACGTGTAAGCACTTCTCCACGCTCAATTTCCCGGCGTGTGGTAAGACCGGTACAGCACAGAACCGTGGACAAGACCACTCTGTCTGCATGGCCTTCGCGCCAATGGACAAGCCGAAGATCGCCTTGGCCGTATATGTGGAGAATGGTGGATTTGGTGCCGACTTCGCCGTACCTATCGCCACCGTGCTGATGGATCAATATATCAATGGCAAACTCTCTCCGCCCCGTGCCCGCGAGGCTGAAGAGTTGCAGAAACGCAGAATCGCTTATGGCTCAAGAAACAGATAAACAACCCGGAATACTCCAGTGTCTCGACTGGTGGACGATAGGCATCTACCTGGCCCTGCTGGTCTTCGGTTGGATCAGCGTCTGCGGTGCGAGCTACACCTATGGCGAGACCGACATCTTCAGTCTGAGCACCCGTTCGGGTATGCAGATTGTGTGGATAGGCACGTCGTTGATGTTGGGCTTCATCATTCTCATGCTCGATGACCGCTTCTACGACACGTTTGCCTACGTCGTCTACGGATTGTTCATGGTATTACTTTTCGTGACGATCTTCAATCCTCATGAGATCAAGGGATCGCGATCGTGGCTGGTATTGGGACCGTTGCGGCTGCAACCGGCAGAGTTCGCGAAGTTTGCCACGGCGCTGGCGTTAGCCAAACTGATGAGCACCTATGGCTTCACCATGCACCAGCTCAAGCATTTCATGGCAGCCTGTGCATTGGTCTTTCTGCCCATGCTGCTCATCATCGGACAGCGTGAGACAGGGTCTGCATTAGTCTATCTGTCGTTCTTCCTGATGTTCTATCGCGAAGGCATGCCGGGCAGTATCCTCTTCACAGGCGTGGCCATGGTCGTATACTTCGTCGTAGGTATCAAATACGAACAGGTATTCTTATGGGACACGCCGACCTCTGTCGGCAAGTTCATCGTACTGTTGCTGGTACAGATATTCTCCGCAGGCATGATCTACGTCTATTGCAATGACCGCGACAAAGCACTGCGCATCATCGGCATCAGCCTTGGCGTGACCCTACTGGCACTGCTTTTCTCCGAGTTTGTCATTCGCTTTGACATCGTTTGGATTCAGCTCTGCATCTGTGCGGCATTGATTGGCTATCTCACCTTCCAAGGTCTGTCGACACGACTCATCAACTACATGCTCACCGCTCTGTTTGCCGTAGGTTCCATCATCTTCTTCTATAGTGCCGACTACGTGCTCAACGATGTCATGGAGCCCCACCAGCGCGTACGTATCAACGTTCTTTTAGGTCTCGACGAGGACCTCGCTGGTGCCGGATACAACGTCCATCAGAGCGAGATTGCCATAGGTTCAGGCGGACTGCAAGGCAAGGGCTTCCTTAACGGCACACAGACTAAGCTGAAGTTCGTACCGGAACAGGACACAGACTTCATCTTCTGCACCGTGGGAGAAGAGGAAGGCTTTTTAGGCTCAGCCGGTGTGTTGCTGCTCTTCTTGGCGTTGATCCTCCGTCTCATCCACCTTGCCGAGCGACAACCGTTTAAGTTCGGACGTGTCTACGGCTACTGTGTACTCAGCATCTTCCTCTTCCATGTGTTCATCAACGTGGGCATGGTATTGGGACTAACGCCTGTGATCGGCATCCCGCTGCCCTTCTTCAGTTATGGCGGTTCATCGTTGTGGGGCTTCACCATCCTGCTATTCATTTTCCTACGTATCGATGCCGGCAGAAACCTCGTAAGATCATAAGACAGGCCCATCAATGGCTGACTATATAATAAGGTGTATGGAGACACAATATCATCAGATTACAAGAATAAGAAACGCTCAAAACGATTCACCGAAAAGAGGAATCGTTTTGAGCGTTTCTTTTTTTATATACCGCAGCGATCAGAAACAAAATGTGAAGGAACCAAACAGCGAGAACGTCTTGTCATAGCTGTCATGTCCATAATAGCGTTTGCCCTGATAATACATATTGTTGCGGCAATAAGCGATGTTATAGTTGGAAACACTCCATCCCAAGGAGATGAGCGACTGATCGACACGCACAGAGACCGCAGATCTTACGCGCCAGAACTTCCAGCGCCCGTCACGGTTCTTCAGCGTAAAACCTTCGTGGACGACACGGTTACCATCTTCAAATCTAAAACCCGAGTAATACACCTTGTCATTGCGTGGGAAGGACAGTACAAATCCCGGATCGCAGCGCAGCAGCAAGCCCCAGCTGTGCCGTTTGTTCATCCATAAAGTTGGTGTCCGGAACGAGAGCATGGGATGGATATTGAACTTGACGATGCGGTCGGGATCATAGTCGTCATCGTCTCCGGCTTCGATCAGCGGCCGGTTACCATAGTCGTCGTCGAGTTCCAGACCTATGCCGATACCGACGTAGTTCAACGGATACCATTGATAATCTAATTCATATGCTACACTGGTTTCTTCACTCGTGTTCAGTCCTACTTGTAGGCTGGCTGCCTGTTCGGGCAACCGCCCCATTTCCTTCGCTTCCACTTGTGCCAAAGAGTCCACATTGATCGCATGGGAAACGAACGGCAACAACAGACCGGCAGCAAGGAAAGCACTATGCGAAAAAAAACTCTTCATAACTCAAATCCAACCTTCAAATTTTACGTTACTTCATCATCCGCCTCATGCTGATGCCGATATCAGAGAGTCCCGGCAGGATCTCACGTTTCATGATATGGCGCACGGTGATATGCAGCGAGTCGCCCTGCTGCAGTTTCATGGCTGAGACATGGTAGTGATATTGGTAGAAGATGATGCCCCGTCCCTTTACCTTTCCGTTGTCATCGCGGAGCGAGCAGTTGATCGTGTCGTTTTTTACCATCAAAGGCTGGAGATATGGCTCTTTCTTCCCAGTAGCAACAGGATGATAAACAGCCTGACTGACCACCATGGTGACGCTCAGGAAGGGATACATGTTGTTCATGCGTAGTCCCAAGTCAGTAGCATACCAACCGGAATCACGCAGTGCCGTCACGTCATAGCTGAGCACTTCAGCCTTATCCCAGCCCGAGAGGGGCACATTCTGATAGTGGTCATAGACCTGGTTGCCCGTACAACCGCAGCAGAGCATCACCAAGGCCCATACACCCCAAAGCAAAAAACGCCTCATGACTATTATTCGTTTATAGAAGGAGCCGTGGGCTGAGCCTCCGCCTTGTTTCCATTTTCCTTGTTCGGTTCTTTTGTCTGCTCCCGCCGCAGCTGCGCATTGGTGGATCCGGCCTTTGCCCTGTCATTTCCACCTGCCGAAACCTTGTCTGCCTTCGGCTTGCGGTTTCTGTTGTCCGGTCGGTTGGCGCGTGGAGCCTTAGGTTGTTTTCCATTGCCTTGCTCACTGGCAGCAGCCTGCTTGTCGACCTTATTTTTATTGTTTTTCCGTTTCTTTTTCTTCGCCTTGTCAAAGCGGCTGATGTCCGTGTCGGCAAGGAGGTCGATCGGCTTCTTCATCGCTTTGGCCTTGTCATCCTCCTGCAGTGACAACGGCTTCTCGCCATTTTTGTTCATAGCAATGATCTCACGGGCGCGCTCCGCCGTAATCGTTTCGAGGTTGGCAGCCAAGTTCCTGTCGGTAGAATACTGGCATAGACCGGACAAGATATCCGTTTTGAAGAGATGGTACTCACCGTCGGCGGTTTCCAACACGGCATCCTTCGGCGGCAACTTCTTTCCGGCCTCGATATATTCGTCCACCTCGTAGTTGAGACAGCACTTGAGTTTGGCGCACATGCCGGCCAGTTTCTGCGGGTTGAGCGAGATATCCTGGAAGCGGGCGGCGTTTGTCGACACGCTGGAAAAGTTCTTCATCCACGTGGCACAGCAGAGCTCACGACCGCAGGGACCCGTTCCGCCAATACGTCCGGCCTCCTGGCGGGCACCGATCTGCTTCATCTCTATGCGCACATGAAATGTCTCGGCCAGCACCTTGATGAGTTTTCGGAAGTCCACACGCTCATCAGCGATATAGTAGAAAATGGCTTTGTTGCCGTCACCCTGGTATTCCACGTCGCCTATCTTCATTTGCAGTCCAAGATCCTTGGCGATTTGTCGGCTCTGGATCATCGTACCGTGCTCGCGACTCTTGGACTCCTTATATTTATCCACGTCCACCGGCTTGGCGATACGATAGATACGCCGGATCTCGTCAGAGGATTTCAGGTTGGCCTTTTTCAGCTGCAACTTTACGAGACGACCCGTCAGTGTCACCACGCCGATGTCGTGCCCCGGATTTGCCTCCACGGCAACAATATCGCCTTTTTGCAAATCCAGGTTGTTCACATTATGGTAGTAACCCTTGCGTGTGTTCTTGAACTGCACCTCCACCAAGTCTGTCGACTCAGCATTGCCCGGCACGTCGGCCAACCAATCATAGGTGTTGAGTTGTTTGTCCTGCCGGCTGACACCACGGCAACATAGGCCACGGTCACAACCGGTACATATATGATCATTACAGTTTCTCATGAACTATCTTCTTAATAATATTATCATTTTCATCGCCAAATCGAAAAATACGATCTTGGCGTTTGCGTTTTGACCAATGTTTCTATAGGCGAGCTGTAAGAGCCCGCCCATCTCCACCACGTTACGCTCATTGATGAAGCGCGCAAAGTTCTGTGCGAAGTGCTCCTCCTCCGATGTCATATAGTTGAGATCGGGCTGACGGAAATTATACATGAAGTTCTCGCGGACGAGATAGAGGAAGTAGACGAGCATACGCCGTTGCTTCTCACGTCCGAAGACGGCGACGGCCTCGCTCCAGTTTTTCAGTTCCCGCAGGTCGCGTGTGTAGGCTTTTCTCATCAGCATGACGAAGAGATCAAAGAACTGTCGGTTCTCATTGCCGGCATCCAGTTCCTGCAAAGCTTGCAGCCAGCTGCCCATTGCCGAGCGGGCCACACGGTGTGCGGTGTCCTCGTCAAGGCCGCGCCGCGCTACCAAAGCCTCCTCGATATCTTCGTCGGCAATGCGATGCACGTCGAAATGCTGCACACGACTGCGTATTGTCTCCAGCAAACGTTCGGGCTCTTCGCTCACCAAGAGGAAGACCGTCTTCTGCGGAGGTTCCTCCAAAAGCTTCAGCATCTTGTTGGCGCACGTCAGATTCATACGCTCCGGCAACCAAATCACGCTGACCTTATAGCCACCCTGCGTCGGTTTAAGATACAACCGATGACTCAGTGCGTCGCTCTCTGCTTCGAAGATCACGGCTTGTTGGTTCTCGGCGTCCATCATCGTCATCCATTGCTCCATGGTGAAGTAAGGGCCTTTTGCCAGCAGTTCGTGCCACTGTTTCGCGAAGTCGTCACACACCATCTTATGGTCGCTGGCAGTGCCCTTGGGCTTGATGATCGGGAAAGAGAAATGGAGATCAGGATGCTGCCATTTGGTCAGCATCGCCACGGCATTATGCCGCATAGCCTCGTTGTCCACCATCGACTTGCCATTCCACGGCTCGCCTAAGAGAAAAGACGCGAAAGCAAGCGCCAATGCCAACTTGCCGGATCCCTGCGGTCCGACAAACATCAAGGCATGCGGGATGCGGTTTTCATCCACGAGCTGCATGAGTCTTTGCCATGCCTCCTGTTGTCCTATCGCCTCACTGCTCTGCATCACATCAACTGTTGAGCCACTTCCACGACGCTGTCAACAGCGGACACGGTGTAGAAATGGATGTCCTTAACACCTGCGGCAAAGAGCTCACGGCACTGGTTCACCGTCCACTCGATGCCCAGCGTGCGTGCGTCGTCATCGGTCTTGCACTTCATGGCCTCAGCAGCGAGCTCCTGCGGCATGTCGCAATGGAAGGTCTTCGGCACCATCGTGATCTGTGAGCACTTGGCAAAAGGCTTGATGCCCGGCACAATAGGGATGGTGATGCCCATGGCACGCGCCCGTTTCACAAAGTCGAAATATTTGCGGTTGTCATAGAAGAGCTGCGTGACGGCATAGTCCGCGCCCATGTCCTGCTTCTGTTTCAGGTAGGCCATGTCCATGTCGATGTTGGGTGCTTCCTCATGTTTTTCGGGATAGGCAGCCACACCATAGTGGAACGGCTCTCCCGGATGCTTGATCGGCGTACCGTCAATGAAGAATCCCTCATTAAAGCGGTTGACCTGTGCGATGAGCTCCGTGGTGTGGGCATAGCCACCGGACACGGGGTTGAAGGTCTTGTCGTCCTTGGCCTTGTCACCGCGCAACAGCAGTACGTTGTTGATGTCCAGGAACTGCAGGTCGATGAGCTCGTATTCGATGTCCTCCGCCGTGGCTCCACTGCAGATGACATGCGGAATGACCATCACACCGTAGCGCTTCTGTATGGCTGCCGCGATGGCGATGGTACCTGGACGGCGGCGGATGCGCTGACGCTCATAGTGTCCGTCTTCGAGTTCGCGATAGACATATTCGCTGTGATGGGTGGTGATATTGACATACAGCGGCTTCATCTCGCACATCTTGTCGAGATTGCGGAACAGTGCTCCCGTGCCGTTTCCCTTCAAGGGAGGCAGCACCTCTATGGAGAAGCCGTTGGGGCGGCTGTCGTCGTTAAGAATATCTATGACGTTCATATCTTGTCAGAAATAGCTGGCGCTTCTAATTTTTTGGCTACAAAGATAACAAAAAAAAAGCGCATTAGCAAATAATATATAGATTAAGCCCCTCTTTATTCTTAAATAGCAAGCAACGAAGGCAAATCGCTGATACTTTGCAGCCGTCTCAACCGCGGATGCTCGTATTCCTCCACCACTTCGTGCTGCCACACTTTGTCGAAGGGTATATGCACGGCATAGCCACCCAACTGCAAAACGGGCGCAATGTCGCTCTTAAAGGAGTTGCCCACCATCAACAGTCGGCTCACGTCGGTGTCAAACATGTCGCAGAGCCGCTGATACTCGTGGCGCGTTTTGTCCGATACGACGATCACGTCATCAAAAAACTCCCGCAAACCTGAGCGGATCACCTTATTCTGCTGGTCGAGCAGTTCGCCTTTGGTGAAGACGACCAACCGGTATCGGCTGCTCTGTCTCAATGCCCTCAGTGCGTTGACGACTCCAGCCAACGGCGTGGCGGGCAAAGAGAGTAGCGACTTGCCGAGTTGCTCCACTTCGAGCAGCTTTCGTGCCGTGATCTGCCCTTTGGTGAAACTGACGGCATTCTCGATCAGCGACAGCGTGAAGGCCTTGCAGCCGTAGCCGAGCAATGACATGTTGGCGGTTTCTGTCTCAAACAGCGCCGCCGACACCTGCTCCGCTGTGCCGTAGGGTGAGAGTAAACGACAGTAGGCTTGCTCCACGGCATCGAAATGTCCTTGGTTGTCCCACAACGTGTCGTCGGCGTCGAAAGCGATCAGTCCTACCGTTGATGCCCAACTTGCCATGTGGTCCTTGCCTTCGTTTCTGCATTGGATATGATTTCCCATCCTCAAAGAATATGATTTTTCTTGGGCAAAGTTAACGATAAATCTGCTATCTGCCAAACGATCGTCACTGATTCTGGACGAATCGCTGTGACGATTTCTTTTTACTTTCACGTTTTTTTATTACTTTTGCACTCGTTTTGTCAAAGAGGCAAGACTTAAAGATAATTATTTATTATGTTCAAAACAGTTTTCAACAAGCAGCGCTCCCTGAAGTTTACGCATTTCACGCGTAAGGGTTATGCGCTCTTTGCTTGTCTGGGACGCGAAGTGCTGGTGGGCACGCTTTCCGTGGCCACGCTGACCTATGCCAAGGCAGAGGGCATCAGCACTGATGTGGACAAGGCCAATCCCGACTCCCTCATCCGGCAGGGTGAGACACTCGGCGAGGTCGACATCACGGCCACACGCGCTCCGCTGGCGCAAAGCCAACAAGCGAGAATGGTAACTGTACTGAACCGCGAGGAGATCCAGGCGGCGCCGGTACAGAGTGTTAACGATTTGCTGAAATACGCCGTCGGTGTGGATGTCAGGCAACGGGGAGCCATTGGCGCTCTGACCGACGTGAGCATCCGGGGCGGCAACGACGAGCAGATCACCATATTACTCAACGGCATCAACATCTGTGACCCGCAGACTGGGCACAACGCCTTTGACTTCCCCGTAGACATCAGCGACATCGAGCACATCGAGGTGCTCGAAGGACCCGCAGGACGCGTCTACGGCACTTCTTCCCTGCTGGGCGCTGTCAACATCGTCACACGCAAACCCACCGCAACCTCCGTCGACGCACATGTCGAAGGCGGCAGCTATGGCTATCTCAGCCTTGGCGCACGGGGCGCATGGGGCGGCAACCGCTGGGGACAGTCGCTCTCCGGTACGTTCACGCGCAGCGACGGATACACCCGCAACAAAGCCGGACGCCTCAACACCGACTACAACACGGCGAAGGGCTTCTACCAAGGACAATATCTTGACGACAACGTGCGCGTCAACTGGCACGCCGGTGCCTCGGCCAAGAACTTTGGCTCTTCGACATTCTATTCACCAAAGTTCGACAATCAATTTGAACATACTTTCAAGACTTTCACGGCTTTGCAGGCTGAGACACGGCAGGGTGCGGTGCATCTAAAGCCCTCGATCTACTGGAACCATCAGTACGACCGTTTCGAGCTCCTGCGTGGAGACGAGTCGAAGGTGCCGTTCAACTATCACCGTACGGACATCTATGGCGCGAACATCAACGCGTGGTTTGACTGGACACTCGGGCGTACGGCTCTCGGCGCCGAACTGCGCAACGAGGATCTGGTGAGCACCAACCTCGGCAACGCGCTCAGCCACGGCCGTCATATCCACGGCACATCGCGCGACTATGTCAAAGGACTTAACCGCACCAACCTGCAGTTTGTCCTGGAGCACAACGTGGTGACAGGACCACTGACGGTGTCGGCCGGACTCGTAGCGGCGAAGAACAACGGGGCCGACATGAACATGCGGGTCTATCCCGGCATCGACGCCAGCGTGCAGCTTGGCAAAGGCTGGAGTATCTTCGCATCGTACAGCAGCTCACTGCGCATGCCGTCGTTCACCGAACTCTTTTATTCTGTCGGTGGCCACAAGGCTGATCCGAACCTCAAACCGGAAGAACTGCGGGCCGTGGAGGGAGGACTGCGCTATGCTGCTGACGGCATCTCGGCCAAAGCCAGCGTCTTCCACAACCACTATACTCACCTCATCGACTGGATCGACGACGGCACAAAAGACGACGACGGCAACGTGGTGTGGAAGTCGGTTAACTACGGAAAGATCAACGCCCTCGGCGTGGAGGCCATGACAGAATTCGATTTCCGCAAGCTGCTGCCTGAGCAGCGTGTGCTGCGTCGCCTCAACGTAAGCTACTGCTTCATCAACCAGGACCAGCACGAGGGTGAGGGCATCCGCAGCCTCTATGCGTTGGAGTATCTCAAAAACAAGATGGTCACCACGCTGGGGCTGAACCTCTGGCGGCAGCTGACGCTCGACCTCAGCTACCGTTTCCAGCACCGCATGGGCCACTACAACGATCTGCAGGGCAACGTCCACAGCTATGGCAGCTACGGCATCCTTGACGCCAACCTTGCCTGGGCGGCCCCGCACTACACCGTCTACCTCAAAGGCAATAACCTCCTTGATCGCGACTATGTCGATGTCGGCAATGTGCCGCAGCCCGGAGCGTGGGTCATGGGTGGCGTAAGCATCAAGTGGTAGGTGGCAAGCAGCTACTGCCCCGCCTCTCGGGGAGCGGCTTCTCTTTCCACCGGGCTGCCCCTTCTTTTTCACCGGGGTTGCTCCTTCTTTTTCTCCAGACAGAGGTCGCTGTACGACCTCTGCCTTTGTTGTCTTCCCTTGTTTCTCCCTCAGTTCTGTTCGTTTGCTTATAAGCAAACGTGCTCCCCTGCCCCTTGTATGTAACCTCCGCTAAACTTTTCGTTACATCCTGCAAACCGCGTTTGCCAACTATTCCCTATCTTTGCATCCGATGATCCTAAACAAATCGAAACAATGAAATTACGAAAAACCATCCTCTCCCTAATGGCTTGTATGGGCACGCTCTGCACTCATGCTTCCTCCATCTACTCCACACCTCTCCCCACCCTTCATGTCGAGGGCCGCTATCTGTGCGACACCCATGGCAACCGCGTCACGCTCCATGGCGTAATGGACACGCCGAGTCCCTACTTCAATGGCTGGCGATGGACTAAGTGGGTACCCGAGTTGACGGATGCCCACGTACAGCCTTGCCTCAACTACTTCGAGAAGATCTACACCGCCATGACCGACAACGACCATGGTGCCTACTGCGATGTCTTCCGTCTGCACCTCGATCCTTGTTGGACCAACGACCCGTCGAAGAAGTCCTCCGGTGAGAACGACATCTCAGCCTTCAGCAAAGACCGCTTCAACCACTTCCTCGACAAGCTCTACATCCCCCTGATGCAAAAGGCCATGAACCACGGCATGTATGTCGTCGTGCGGCCGCCGGGCGTATGCCCGGGTGAGATCAAGGTTGGAGATGACTATCAGAAATATCTGCTCTACGTCTGGGATGTGGTCAGCAAGAATCCCATCGTCAAAGCCAACGCCGGTGCCATCTCGATAGAACTCGCCAACGAGCCCGTCAAACTCTATAACGCTCAGGGCAAGGAAACGGCCGAGGCTATGCACGACTTCTTCCAGCCTATCGTCGACAAGATACGCGCCAATGGATTCACAGGTGTCATCTGGGTGCCGGGAACCGGCTGGCAGTCCAACTACCGTGGCTACGCTTCTCACCCCATCGAGGACGAGAACATCGGATATGCCGTCCACGACTACGTCGGATGGTATGGTGCTGATGACACCAAATACGATGCTCAGACCTATATCCAGTCGTTCACGGATGCTGTGCCCGTGGTGATGACCAATCCTGTTATTATCACTGAGGTGGACTGGAGCCCTGAGAAGGAAGGCACCGGACACTATAATGAGCACGGAGAATACGTCAAGTCGAACTGGGGCACCTGGGCCACCGGCTCCACATCGAAGTGGGGCTCTGCCTTCAAAGCTCTCATGGACCACTACGACAACATCTCCATGACGCTCTCCAGCACAGCCTGCTATCTCGACATCGACAAATACATCAACAGCGGTACCGTGGCACCGGACTTCGACGGCAATCCCGAAACCTGCGCCGGTGCCTGCTGGCAGTGGTACAAGGACTGGGCGGAGGTGAACCGCGCCTGGCTCGACGACGACAACACACACTTGCCCGACCCGAAGAAAGCCACCATCACCAGTCTGCAACCCGTCGGCGACCTCGACATGATGGCCGGAAAAGCGCAGCTCGCAGGACTGAAAGCTAACTACCAGGACGGCCACACGGAGGATGTCTCCTCGTTGGCGACCTACGAGGTCAGCGATCCGGAAAACGTCAAAGTCGTCAATGGTCAGATTTTGGCCAAAGGACAGGGCAAGGCCCAAGTCACCGCCAAGGTCAAAGATGCCTTTGGCAACAGCTACGCCACGAGTTTCAATGTCCGATCAAGTTTCTTCCCGCTCAGCAAGAACTACGTGAAGGTGATCTGGGAACAAAACGGCAGCTCATACGACGAAACAACCCATACGTTCGTCAACGGACAGTACGGACAGACAGGATGGAGCTACAGCGACGGCGTAGACTTGAGTGCTTACAAATATCTCGTGGTGAAACTCAAAGAGCCCGACAACAACAGCGCCAAGATCTTCATCTATCCGCAAGGCAGTATCTGGGCGAACAACAACTATGAGCAAGCCTTCAACAACCGCACGCAAATCGTCGTTCCGCTGCACACGATGAAGAGCCAGCAAAACGGCAACGCCATCGACCCCTCAAAAATATACATCGTAGCCCTCTGGTCCTTGGGCGGCAAGCCGATCACCATCAACGACATCTACGTAACCAACAACGACGATTACTCGCAGATGACTGGCATCTCGGCCGTCAGTCTCGATCGCGAAACCTCAGACCGTCCCACGTTCGGCCTCAATGGAGCACGCGTCCAGCACCCCGCCAAACATCAGATCGTCATCCAAAAAGGAAAGAAAGTTATCTACTAAACTATCTTTTTGAAGAGAAACATAGGAAAAAGCGACAACCTGTCATGTAAGTCTGACGGATTGTCGCTTTCTTTGTGCAGGAATGGATATTGTATTTACAAGGGCAAAGAAACACAACATTAGAGTTTAATCACAATATTAGAAACAATATCATTAGGAGGTTTTAATATGTTATATCCAGTATTCCACTACACAATGCTCGACAACGCATTTAACGAGTTCTTGAACAACAACCGCGCTGCACGCGTGCAAACCACCACTCCGGCCATCAACGTCAAGGAAAACAAAGCTGGTTACGAGATTGAGATGGCCGCTCCGGGCATGACCAAGGACGACTTCCACGTCAGCGTCGACAAGGACGGTGTGCTCGACATCAAGATGGGGCATAAGGATGAGAACCAGCAGGAGAGCAACGCTATACGCTATCTGCGCCGCGAGTTCTCATACACTAACTTTGAGCAGCGCCTGCAACTGCCCGATGATGTCGACCACGACAAGATCATGGCAAGAGTAGAGGACGGTGTGCTCCGCATCGGTCTGCCACGTAAGACTGAGAAAGAGGAGATCACCAGAAACATTGAGGTGGCATAACAACAACATAGTAGGAAAGTGTCAAGTTAAACGACATTTTTCCACCCACGAGACGGCGATATTTGGAAGCAAGGGTGTCCTTGGCTCCAAATATCGCCATTTTCGTGTTTTTTCGCTACCATAGAAGAAATCCACACAATCTTCTAATTACCAACTAATTACAATTTTATACTATTCTTCTTTATCTTCTCTCTCCTCCTTTTTTGCTCTCTAACAAGGTCAAAAAGCCTTATTTTACCTGTCATTCTACCGAGATATGCCGATGAAAAAGGTACTTTGACCCAAAATTCTCTAGAGAATTTTGGGTCAACAAGGCTTGTTCACTCACTCAAACCACCTTTCTGATCGTCAAAAATGGCAGAAATAGCGAAGTTATCTCAGTTTTTATATAAAATGTCCTTTCTAGATTGCAACTGCGCCGTGACGTACTTTTGTCGTAGAAAATGATGATATTTATAAGAGATAGAGAAACTTCCTGGGGATAGAATCACTATTTTTGAGTATACCTCTTTTGCGTTGTAATTCACGAAAATGATGTAAATTTGCAACCGTAAAACATGATGTTGGTATGCAAAAACTTAGAATCATTTTCTGCGCGCTGTGTCTCATGGCGGGCTGCGTAGATTTGTTGGCACAGGACAGCACTGCACAGCAACGCCTTTCGGGCTATGTGATGACCGAAATGAACTATGGTCATCGCCATGGTCAGGCGCATCCGACACTCACCGACTTCCCACACATACTCGCCAACGCTACGTTAGCTTTGGGAAAAGGCTGGTCGGCTGTGGCAGAAATGGAATACGAACGCTTTCGCGACGAAGGGGCGTGGGGAAACAACTTCCGCAACGACTACACGACGAACAAGCTCTATATCAACAAGAAATGGAATGAGGCGCTGAATGTCAAAGCCGGTATCATCGACATCCCCGTAGGTACTACCAACTCTGGTGGCCCGGCGCTGACGATCTACGACCCACTCAGCGAGAGTACGCTCATGCCGATGTCATGGCATGAAGGCGGTGCCGCCGTATGGGGGCGCGTCAACCGGGTGCATTATGAAGTAGGCACGTATGTCTATGCTACAGCTCCCCTAAAAGACTCACGTGTCTTCGGCACTGCCGTGCGTGTGGGCTGTGAGCCTCTCAAGGGGCTTGACCTGAGCCTGTCTGGGTTCTATAGCTGTTCCAAGGAAGGTATGGAACAACATGAGAGCACCAGTCTCATGGACTACGACCATATCTATCATGCTGCATTCGACTTTGCTTACCTCGCAAATGGTTGGACCATTGACGGGCAGCTCATCGCCAGCAATGCCCAAGACTGCAAGGCAGCCGGACTGGAAGCTGGCTACGACGTCGCCGCATGGCTCGGCTTGCCGTCGTGCTCTGTCATCCCCTTCACACGCTACGACGGCTATTTCCATTTCAACAATGTCTTTTGCAACAAATGGACCGCTGGACTCAACACATCCCTGCCTCTTGGATTCACCTTCAAAGCTGAAGCCGCCTGGATGAATCCGTCAAACACCAAGCACACCACAATGGTAGACATCAGCATAGGATGGCAACACGAGTTCTAAGAAGGAAGGAAAAATGTCATAAAGAGGGAATTTCTCATTATTTCTTTGTATCTTCAACCGAAATACAAGAACAGATTATACAAGACATTAACAGATACAAAAACATTAAATACAAAACATTATGAAGGATTTAAAAGGAACAAAGACAGAGAAGAACCTGCAGGAAGCATTCGCAGGTGAGAGCCAGGCTCGCAACAAATATACTTATTTCGCAAGCAAAGCCCGCAAGGATGGCTACGAGCAGATCGCCGCTATCTTCGAGGAGACAGCCAACAACGAGAAGGAGCACGCTAAGCTCTGGTTCAAGTATCTCGAGGGCGGTGAGCTGAAGGACACCAAGAGCAACCTTGAGGCTGCTGCCGCCGGTGAGAACTACGAGTGGACAGACATGTACGCCCGCATGGCCAAAGAGGCTGAGGAAGAGGGCTTCAAGGAGATCGCCGCTAAGTTCCGCATGGTAGGCGCTATCGAGAAGCACCACGAGGAGCGCTACAAGAAGCTCGTCGGCAACCTTGAGGGTGGTGTTGTCTTCTCTCGCGACGATGAGCGCATCTGGAAGTGCCGCAACTGCGGTCATATCGTCGTTGGCAAGTTTGCTCCGAAGGTGTGCCCCGTTTGCAACCATCCGCAGAGCTTCTTCGAGATCGATGCACAGAACTATTAATCGTTCTGATAATCAACGATAAATAAAGCCCACGATTTTCATCGTGGGCTTTTTTGTTTTCAAGAAAAATAGTATTCTCAGCGACAATCAATGGGCACGGATATCAAACGTAGACCCTATGGCTTTGCTGTTGTTGGTTACCACATTCTCACAATCTCCTTGGCGTCGTTGCTTGCCTTAACGACCTTGCCATCGGGACTGATGACGATGAGGTATGGAATAAACTGGATATGGTAAGCAGCGGCAGCGGCACGGTTGAGCTGCTTGTCCTGCGGCAGGGCAGCCTGCTGCCATGACATTTTCTCTTCTCTCATCGCCTCATCCCAATCCTTCAGACTTTTATCGCAGGAGATGCTGACGATATTGAGCTCCGGATGACGGGCATGCATCTCCTTGATAAGCGGGATGGATGCTCGGCAAGGGCCACACCACGATGCCCAGAAGTCGAGCAGGGTATACTGCCCCGCCTTCACGAACGCAGAGAGCTTCACGGCCTTGCCGTCGACCGTGCGCAGGGTGACATCAGGATAAGCCATGCCCTTCGCGGTCTTACGGGCCTCTGCCACCTGCTTCACAAAAGCAACATACCCCACAGCATCCCTGTTGTCACGGTAATGGGCCGTCATCTCGTCAAGCTGAGCGGCAGTATAATAGAAATGCCGGTCGAGACCTTTTCCTTGCAAGTACAGACTGTAAGGTTCCGTGGGATGTGTCCAGGCATAATCGTCACTCTGCTGCTGCCATACAGCCTTCAGCGAGTCAGCGGTGAGCGACAGCCGCTCTTCCACAGCCTCATCGGGATGTTCGGGGCCGCCAAAGTTCTCACCGCCATAGCGGTAGCACCACGCCTTCACACTGGCTTCCTCTGCGGCTTTCAGGGACACCCACACGGCATCGTGCCACGCCTGATACTGCTGCTGGGCCTCACCGCCTCTGACCGTATAACGACACTCGCCCAAGATGGGGGAGCCGCCCAACTCGTAACTCAATGGAATACTGTCGTAAGCGGCGGCAGAGACGGTGTAGTCGTCATTGTCGAGATAGAGCTTTACCACACGGTCGTGCATGAACTCCCGCTCGGGCAGTGGCAGCACACGGTTGTCAATCTCCAAGGTGCAGAGAACAGGTGCTGCGACGCTGCCGGTGAGGACGAACTGACCGTTCGTCACCTTGCCATAAGCGATGCTGTCGTGACGGTCGATCGTCTGGAGGCGCACCTGCGCGCCTTCCGTCATGCCAGGGATAGCGGAATGAATGGTGAAAGTGTTGCCGCCGAAAGCAGCAAGGGGAAATATGAAGATAGATGAAAGAAGAAGATGTCTCATTTGATTTATAATCTTGTTTAATGGCATGATTGTCCGATCCTGCATTGTCATTGTGCATTGCGCACGTATCTCACACTCATCCAACGGAGATCCGTTGGGCATGGTACACGCTGCACCATGTTTCGATTGGCGACAATCACGCGAATGTATGCACACGCATTGGCCTTCGTCGGGTCCTGTGTCGCCGTCCAATAACAGCCATAGTCACCGACATGATACCGCTTAGGGTAAGCCGTAGAGACGGCTCCTATCTCTCCTGCCAATAGGAAGGCGAGCTGCGTTCCCGTGCCTTGCTGCATCATGAGCGTGCCGGCACCATTGCGCCAGCCCTCTTTAGAGGCATCAGAAGCCGACATGCCGAGTGCCACCTCGAGCGCCTGATAGTCGGCATCGGTCGGCAGACGCCAGCCTTCCGGGGCACAGTCCTTGGCCTGCTGCCAGGTGAAATAGTTGCCATGCTGGGCTATCAGCGCATCTTCGGCTTCCTCATCGTCGACACTGAACCCACCTTCAAAACCATTGGCCACAAAGCTCTGCGTATACCATGCCTCACCACCCTTATAGTTCTCTACCATCCAGTCGAGGTTGCCGATACGCACCCAATGGTAGACGGTGCCGTCGGCATCGGTGAAGGTGCCTGAAGCCGATGGTGTCACCGTAGGTATGCCGTCATCATCACTGCATGAAGACAAGGCCATGCCAAGGACGAGGGTAAGGACTGCGTATAATAATACCTTTATCTTATTCATCTGTGGTTTAATAATAAATGATTAAATATTGAATCCCATCTGCATGATGATACCCTTGAGGGTATCGAACTTGTTGACCATTATCTGCTGACTGCCGTACTTGGCGACGAAATCATCGCGCGAAATCGTGAGAACGACATCCACCCAGTCTTGCAGGTCTCGCTGCCGGTAGGGGAAATAATATCCGGTGGCACTCCAGAAACTCTCAAACTTCTCTAAGAAGCCATACTGCCATTCGACGTTCTCCTCCGTGGCATCGATGTCGTGGTCATTGAGATCCTCTCCATAGAGGGTCTTACCGTAGGCATAGAAAGGGTCGGTGACCGCACTTGCCTGCCTTTCAAACTTATCGACGACGATATTGGCGAGCATATCAGAAAAATAGCCCTCCGGGTCGTCATACATCTGTCCATTGTCTGTGCTGAGCACATAGCCACGAGGGGCCAGCAGGTAATCCTCGTGCTTTGTTCTACCAGAACTGTTGACATAGCTGATGTCGTTGACGAGCAAGAAAGAGAACGGTCTTGCCTTGCCGAGCTTGTTGAGCAAGTGCGTCTTTACAGCTTCGGAAAATCTCTGCTGGTCAGCCACATCCGTGATATAGCTGTAGCGATAGTCTTGTGAGTAGCTGCCAGAACCTATCATGGCATAGGTAGCATCAAAGAGCTCCGGCCTGCCTTTTGTGTCTTTGGTTGTGAGAGTGTCGTTGAAGAGCAGATAGCTCCCCGTCTCTTTATAAAACGCATTACGGAGCTGGGCCGTGGCACTGTTGTCATCCGCCGTAGGCGCAAAGCCGTTGACATCGACATTGCTCGGCGTGAGGTCGTCCTCACCGCCACATGCCGTGAGCATAGACAAGGCAACAGCAGCCGAAAGAATATATTTATAGATTCTCATTGCTATAGTATTCGATTGTTAAGACATTATTTACGGACGGCCGTACAGGCCGCCCTTGCAAGGGCGTCATTCACCGTCGCCACCTTCGTCGTCATCGCCACTGTCGCCATTGTCATCATCCGAGGCGATTTCCTGCTTGAAGTACGGCCGGTCAGGGCGCGTGTTGCTGCCTATCGACGGCTGGAAGTCGCGGACATCCTTCGGGATGTTGAGCGTGTAAGCGTCGTCGTTAGGTTCAAGACGATAGTAGTTGGTATACTGTCGCACGTCGTCATAGTCCACCGTGTGGTAAGCACTCATGGTATGGACGATGGTTGTGGTCTGCGGATACTTGGTGTCGACCATATACCGGCGGAGGTCAAACCATCGGTGCCCCTCGAAGCAGAGCTCGCGCTCACGCTCCTCACGGATGAACTTCACCAATGCCTCACCTGAGAGGCTGACGGCAGCGTTGGAAGCCACGCGTGCCTTGCGCAGGCGTGTCAGATACTGGCAGGCCTCGGCGTCCTTGCCCAGCTCGGCATCAGCCTCGGCGAGGTTGAGATACGCCTCTGCCGTACGGATACAGAAGACATCGCTGGCCGTGTTATAAATGTTATAATGCTTTGTAGAGTTGTTGATTTTATGATAGGACCACCGATGGTAGTTCACATCGTCCTGATTGGTGATATAAGCTGTACGGCGGCCGTCATCCTTGGCAAAGAGGGAGACGAGATGATCACTGACCTCAAAGGCCGGACTGTAGACAGTGCCGTAATTATTCTTCTTGCCGGGTGCCAGGAAGACGATGTTGCCGAAGCATGAGGCGCCATTGGAGTAGACCACCTCTTTATTGTCGGAGCTGATAGGATAGCCATCCGTCCATCCCACGAGGTTCTGCAGGTAGCTGTCGTCGTCGAGGGCGCGCTTGGCATCGTCAGCAGCTTTCTGCCACTCCTGCATGAACATCTCCACACGACTGCGAAAGATGTACACGGCGTCTATGCCTACATGATAGATCGTAGCGGGGCTCTTGACATCCTTCAGGTCCGTCTCAGCGGCATCGAGGTCAGCAAGGATCTGCCTGTAGACCTCAGCCACACTGGCGCGGGTATATTCCTTGTCCTCGACCTTCGAGGAAGTCTTGACAGGCACTCCCGGCGTGCTCTCTGCCGTCGACGGAACATAAGGCTTGGCGTAGAGGTTGACGAGCGTGAAATAATACGTGGCACGTAGATAGTGGCACTCCCCCATGACATGGCGGAGCAGTGCCCGATCCTCATCGTTGTCACAGGCCACGTCGTTCTCGGCGTCGATGACCATGTTGCAACGGTCTATCTTCTCATAGGCGAGGTCCCAGTATCGGGCCTCATTACCCGACAGCGTGCTCTTGCTCTCAAAGTCGACCCACGTGTCACGCTGCCAGCAGAAATAAGGGAAATAAGTGCTTGCCTCATCTAAGATGTCGGGCTTGCCGGAGGTAGAGATATTCTCCTGGAGCTCGTCGCCCATGAAATGCAGCACGGCATAGTTGGAATTGTGGATATAATAAGTACTGTACTTCACCCCGGCCTCACCCAAGGGCATGACACAGTCGCCCATGAGCAGCTCGTTGAGGTCTGTCGCCGTCTTCACGCGGCTCAGGTCCTGTGAATACTCTTTGAGGAAGTCGGAAGAGCAGGACGTCGCCGTGAGCAGCAGTGCGGCGACAAGAAGTGGAACGATCTGTTTTATTTTATACTTGCTAAGCATAAGGATCTTTTTCTTTTTATTCTTTTATTTGTGTCTGTAAAGATCAGAACTGAATGTTCATGCCAAAAGAGAAGCTCGGACGGTCGGAAAGCTGGATAGTCGTGAAGCCCCCCTGTGTCGGAGTCTGGCCTTTCAGTGCCGAATCACAGATGGTGAAGAGGTTGTAAGCGGAGAGTGTGAAAGCAAGACGCTGCAAGCCCAAGCGGTCGAGGACCTTGTCGGGCAGCTCATAGGTCAGCGAGAGGCTTTGGAGTTTCAGGTAGTCGGCACTGACCACACGAGCGTCAGAGTAGTCGTACATCTCCCAGTAGTCGTCGCCGATGGTGTTCACCTCAGTGGCATCACTTTGGTTTGTCCACACAGTGCGATAATTATAGTAAGCCGCGGCGGGCTCACTGATGATAGCCGGGAGGTTTGTCTTTGTCTCATCACCAGGCTTACGCCAACGGTTCATATAGTCGCGGCTGTAGTTCTTCTCCGAATAGATTTCAGCCCCGTAGCCACCTGTAGCCTGCGAGCCATACATGGCGAAGAGGCGGGTCTTGGCGCCAAGGCTGTACCCGAAGACGACAGAGGCATGCCACTGACAATAGCGGAACGTGTTGGTCAGGCTGCCCTGGATGTCGGCATCACGTTTGCCGGAAGCAGAGAGCACGGTGGTGTAGGTGTCATACTTCGACAGTCCGCGCAGCGCCTCCTTATTGTTGTAATAGTCGTCGATGAGCGGACCTCCGTCAACGGGGCTGAGTCCGAGGAAGCGGTAACTGTAGAAGGTGTTGACAGCCTGGCCTTTGACGAGGGCGGTACCATTGAGGAAGTCGGAGAGGTCATAGGTCTGAGAGGCCGGACGGGAGTCGAGGGAGTTGATCACCTTAGAGAAAGAGGTACTGATGCTCCAACGGAAGTCCTTGGTACGCAGCGGTGTTGCGGTGATGTCGAAACTGTAGCCTTTGTTCGTCACGTCGCCACCGTTGATGACATAGCTGTCCACGCCGTTGACGGTGCTCACGCGCTTCGTCATAAAGGCGTCGGCGGTCTTCTTGTAGTAAGCACTCAGCTCCATCTCCAGCCGGTGGTCGAAGAAGCTCATGTCAAGGCCGAGGTTGACGGAGTTGGTCTTCTCCCATTTGAGGTCGGGGTTAGGATGACTGTTCACCGTGGAGGTGTTCTCATTATAATAGGTGTTGAGAGTTCCTTTCTTGATGGTCATCACCGGGCTCTCCGTGTCGAGCATGTTGCCCTGGAAGCCATAGCTGGCCTTGGCGGTAATGTAGTCGACCCATTTCCAATGAATCCAATGCCCGACATCGTAACTTCCCGATACGGACCAGATAGGCAGGAAGCGCTCGTTGGAACGGTCGCCGAACTTGTTACTGCCGTCGACACGCCCGTTGAGGTTGATGCGCCACAACTGCTTATAGGCATAGGTCAGGGAGAGATAAGCTGAGAGCGTGTTGCTCAAGTCGTCGGCGATGGTAGGCACGTTGCCCATGGCCCAAGAGGCATAAGCGGTATAAATCGTCGGGTCGATATCGCTCACGAAGGTCTCGCCACGGTCACGGAAATAACCGCGCTGTGTGGTGGCATAGCTGCGATACTTTGCGCTGTTGGCCTCAATACCGAAGGTAGCATCAATGTTATGCTGGTCATCGCTGCCGAAGAACTTGTTGGCATCGAGCTGGAAGCGGGCGGTATAGCTGCGGTTGGTCACGGAGGTATGGTTCAGCTCGCCACCCGTAGGACACGTCGACATATCGGGGTAATCGATAGATGCACCATATTCTGACTTGCGCAGGGCTGCGATATGCCACGTGCGCTCGCCCCACCAGTCCTCAAGTTCTGTGTTAGAGTTGGTCACCGAGAGGATGGCGTTGGCAGAAAGCCAGTCGGTGAACGTGAAGCGGAGGTTCGTGGTGAACGTCATGGAGTTGACCTTCTGATGGTTGTAACTGTTGGCAAGCTCGTTGAGGATATTGTAGTTGTACTGGCTGACGTCGCTCAGCTTGCGCTCATAGTAGTAATACTCACCGTCGTCCTGATAGACAGGCAGCGTGCGCGTTGTCGTATAAGCATAGTTGAGCGGTGCTATCTCGTTCTGATAGTAGCTGCGGCGCTGATGATAGCCGTTGAAGGTGAACGAGGCCGTGAGGAGCTTCGAGAAGGTGTTGTCGAGGTTCAGCGACCAGGTGTATCGCTCGTTGGCGTTCGACTTGATGACGTCCTGTTCATTGTCGTATCCTATGGAGGCATAGTAGCGCGACATCTTAGAGCCACCACTGACACTGGCCGTATGCTGTGTGCTCAGGGCATCGTGGCAGAGCAGTTTGAACCAGTCGGTGTTACGGGTCTCATCGGCCGACACACGCTGCAGGAACTCATCATAGGTGATGGAGCCGTTGTAGAGGTCCTGCATGTCTTTCTCATAGCCCACTGTCGTCATGCGTAAAGGGAACTGGTAGTGGTCCTGCATGAGCTCGCGCGAGAACTCCACACGCTCCTTGGAGTTCATAACATCAACAGAATGGTCGGTATAGCGCGGACGCATCTTATAGTTCATGGAGAAGTTGTAGCTTACGACGGGCTTGCCCTCGTAGCCTCGCTTCGTGGTGACGACGATGACACCGTTGGCGGCCTTCGTACCGTAGATGGCTGTGGCAGCAGCGTCTTTCAAGACATCGATGCGCTCGATGTCCTGCGGGTTGATACCGGCAATGGCATTACCGATACGGTTGACATAGTCGGGGTCGTTGAGTTCCTCCGGTGAGATCTCCACAGGGTCTTTGACGACGATCCCGTCGACGACCCATAACGGTTCACGGTTACCAATCAGCGTGGAGGTACCGCGGATACGGATCTTCGGGGCCACACCGACCTCGAAGGAGTTGTTGCTCACAACGAGATCCGGGATCTTGCCTTCGAGCATCTGGTCGAGGGAGCTCATGTCGGTACGCTCCAGGTCTTGCATCTTTGCCGTGGTGACGGCCGATGTCAGCGAGCGCTTGTTGAGAACCTGGTAACCGGTGACGACGACCTCATCGAGCTGCCTCCTGTCATCGTGAAGGATAATCTTGGCGGGATGCCCGGCAAGGATCGTGCGCGTGACACCATTGAAGCCGAGGTAGCTGACCTCTACCGTGAGACGCGGGTCCTCGGTGAAGATCTGAAAATGGCCATTGGCATCGGTGGTGGCACCCGTTCCGGTTCCTTTTATCTTGATGGTCGCCCACTGCAATGGCTCACCGGTGGCATCAACGACCGTACCACTGACGATACGCCGCTGGGGTGTCGCCTTCCGCACGCCGTTGCCTTGCTTGAGGACGACGGTCTTGCCACTGATCTCATAGTAAAGACCACAATGGTCGCGAAGCACACAGTCGAGGAGCGCGCTGAGCGACAGGTTCGTGCACTGACACGACACGTCGGGCACACCCTCGAGCACTTGCTTCTGATACACAAAGTCGTAACCCGTACGCTGCTGAAGGTCCTCAATGACCTGCTTCACGGGTTCAGCATGATAGGCTACACTGTAGCGTTGCGCAGCTGCTGCCAAGGGCATGGCTAAGAGCACAACGACAAGCAAAAGAAAATCTCTAATTCGTTTTCTCTCTCTCATGAATTGATTAACACTTTATCTGATTATTACTCTTTTAAAACTTCAACATTCTTTCCTCTTACACGGAACTTGATGCCTCCACTCATCTCTAGAATATGAAGGACGTTCTGGAAGTTGCCGTAGCGCGGCACACTGCCCATGAACACGGTATTGGCCAGCTGCGGGCTGCTGAAATGGTAACGGAAGTCGTACCAACGGCCCAGTGACTCCATAATCTGTCCGAGCGTCTGGTCTTCGAAGACAAACTTGCCCCGTGTCCAGCTACTCACCACCTCGGTGTTGGCGGAGTGGAGTGTTGCCGTACCGTTGTGTTTGTCATATTCAGCCTGGTCACCGGCCTTGAGCATCAGTTCGCCTCCTTTGCTGCCCATCGGCTTCAGGGCGATACTGCCACGGATGAGCGTTGTCACGATCTTGTCAGCAGCGTAGGCGTTGATGTTAAACTCCGTGCCGAGGACCTTCACCTCCTGACCTTCCGTCTCCACAATGAACGGATGCTCGGCATCGTGGGCTACCCTGAAGTAAGCCTCACCCGTGGTTTTGACGCGCCGCTCCTTGCCATCGAAGACAGCAGGATACTCGAGGCGGGAGCCCGCATTGAGACATACCTCCGTGCCGTCGGTCATCGTGAGCCGGTATTCACCGCCGCGCGGGGTCTCCAACACAATGGTTCCTTTATAGCTATTGCCCAAAGCCCGACGAATGGCTGCCCTGTTCATCATTATATTACTCCCCAAGGATATCATGCGGCCATCGCTGAGCATGAGCATAGCTTTAGTGGAGCCAGCCTTGATTTGTGGCTGACGTGCCTGACCGGCTTTGGTCAATGCCTCCGCCTTCCACTTCGACACATGGGTATAATATTCCCAACCGCCGATTCCGGACAATGAGACGATAAAAACAATCACAGCAGCAGCCCACCAACGAAACGAACGGAACCAGGTTCGAATAACAGGGTGTTCGCTCTCTAAAACATTGTTTTCTTGCGCCTCTTTGCTTGAGATGTCGTGGATGCGACGTCGCATATCTTCCAGTGCGGACTTACTGTCGACGGTCTCGCGCGCACGAACATCTTCTTTCACGGCCTCCAAAGAGCACAGCTCCTGGAAAAGACGACGATGGCTCTCGCGTGCCTCGATCCAGGCATGGAGCTCTTCGTAGTCTTTATTTTTGCCGATCACCTCACCACAGAGGTAGCTGACGATGAGCCGCGCTATCAGGGTCTCCTTGTTCATAATCTTCCTTCTATATATTGTCTTTAACGCAATCCTTAGGCAAAAGTATACTGAATGACCAAATTTTATTCAAAAAGAGTTTCATTTTGAATAGAAAACACTAAATTTGCAAAATAGTTTGATAAGGCGTGCCAAACAACGACACTGTTAGCATGAACAACGGAAGAAGATATCAAGAAGCGTACGAGCAGTTCTTGCAAGGTGAGATAGGCCTCTTTTATAAGGAAGTCTATCCATCTCTTCTTGTCTTTACACGCCGGTTGCTCCCTAAGAGTCTCGTCTATCTTGCCGAGGACTGTGTGCAGGACGCTATTTTCAAGCTCTACAGTCAACGCAGCGGAATGGCATCGTCCGAGCATGCCAAATCATTCCTTTATATTTGTATCCACAACGTCGTTGTTTCTTATATCCGCAAGGACAACAGTCGACAGCATTTTATCCAACAGGACAACGACAACTTCGAGGACGATTTCTCCGTGGAGCTTATCCGTCAGGAGACTATCGACGAGCTTATGGGAGCAGTGGACCGGCTGCCCGACGATATGCGTCAACTGTGCGAGATGATTTTTCGCGAAGGGCTGAAAACGGCGGAGATAGCCCAGCAACTCAAGATGACGGAGAGCGGCGTGAAGAAAAAGAAACGGCGACTGCTCTACCTCCTCAGAAAGTCGCTGTCTCCGGAGGCGTTGTTCGTTGCATCAATGATGATCTATAACGAATCGTGTGGGTAGCTGTTGAAAAGCCCCAAGCGCATCGTGCTGGATAAGTACAATTATGATACCATAAGGTTCCATAAATAATAGGGCGCAAAAACTATCATCTGTCGGAAAAGTCGTATCTTTGCAACAGAAAGAACGCTATAAAACAAGAGGCTATGAACAGATACCCTTTAGGCATACAGACCTTCGAGGAAATACGCAAGAACAATCAGTATTACGTAGATAAGACCGACCTTATCTATAACATTGTCAAAGGCTCTCAGAGCAATTTTCTGAATCGTCCCCGCCGCTTTGGCAAGTCGCTGCTTGTCACGACGATGCAGGCGTACTTCGAGGGAAAGAAAGATTTGTTCAAAGGACTCGCCATCGAGAAGCTGGAGAAGGAATGGGTGAAATATCCGGTCATACATCTCGATTTAAGTCGCGGAAAGTACTATGAAATCAAAGTGGTTCATTCTACCTTAGACGCCGTGCTTGGTTTCTATGAGGCAAAACTCGGCATAACGGTAGCCGAAGGTAGGACTTACGGCACCCGTTTGGATGAGATTATCCAAACGACAGCTGCCCAGACTGGACAGAAAGTCGTCGTCCTCATCGACGAATACGACGCGCCCATGCTCGACAGCAACGCCAAGCCGGAGCTGCAGGAACAGATCCGAAGTATCATGCGCGACTTCTTCAGTCCCTTAAAGGCCGACGAGGGACTGCTGCGCTTTGTCTTCCTCACCGGCATCACGAAGTTCTCGCAGCTCAGCATCTTCAGCGAACTGAACAACATCAAGAACTACAGTCTTGACGACCGATACGCTACCATCTGTGGGTTCACGGAGCAGGAGCTGCTCGACAACTTCCACGAGGGGATCACAGACTTAGCCGCTGCCAACGGTATGACCTTCGACGAGGCTGTAGAAAAACTGAAGGAGCAATACGACGGTTATCACTTCACAGCCCACTGCCCGGGACTGTACAACCCCTATAGCATCCTCAACGCCCTGTTCGACAGTCGCTTCGACAATTACTGGTTCGCCACGGGCACACCGACCTTCCTCCTGGAACTGTTGCAGAAGAACAACATTCTCATCCCGCAGCTGGAAGGCATCATGGGCACCCCGCAGCGCTTTGATGCGCCCACGGAGAAAATCACGGACCCGGTACCGGTGCTTTATCAGAGTGGCTATATCACCATCAAAGAGGCGCAGAACGGCATGTATCTGTTAGGCTTCCCCAACGAAGAGGTACGACAGGGATTCAGCGAGAGCATGCTCAACTTCATCGCGCCTTACTATGCAGGACCACGCGACAACTTCGCGTGGGAGTTTGGTCAAGCCATGCGCGCGGACAATATCGATGCCGCCATGGAGGCCTTAAAGGTTTATCTCGCCGGATTTCCGTACGACATCCATCACAACAGCGAGGCGTTCTTCCAGGCTATCCTCTACACCATCTTCAACATGCTCAACTTCACCATTCGTGCCGAGGCACGGACAGCACGCGGACGCGTCGACCTGCTGGTCTCTACCAAGACCACGATCTTCGTCATGGAACTGAAAATTGACCAGAGCGCGGAGAAAGCCCTGGAGCAGATCGACGCCAAAGACTATACCCTGCCATACAAGCACGACGGCCGCCGCGTCTTCAAGGTCGGCATCAACTTCTCTACGGAGAAACGCACCGTGGATGAATGGAAATACGAAGAAGCATAAATAATAGAGTGCAAAAAATATCATCTGCTGGAAAAGTTGTATCTTTGCTCAACCAAATCTAAAATACCCACACATGACAAACAAAAAAACAATCTTCAGAACAACTCTTTTCGCTATGGCTCTCGCCGTGGCTTTGCCCGCGACAGCCAAGGACAAGACCATCGCTTCGCCAAACGGCCAACTCGTCGTGACACTCTCCGACACGGGCGGCAAACCAACTTACGCCATTACACTCAACGGAAAAGAGGTGATGCAGCCCTCTCGTTTGGGCTTCGTCGCTGACTTCGGTGACCTCACCCACAGCATGACGCTCACCGACAGCCGCGACTACCCGATGGAGAAGCACTACGACATGACTCGCACAAAACGCACGCATGTTGACTTCAAAGCCAACGCCATTGATGTGACCTTCGCCAATGCCAAGGGACAGCGCTTTGTCGTCACCTTCGTCGTCGACAATAACAACATCGCACTGCGATACGCCATTCCCCGTCAGAAAGACGACAACCCAAAGTGCGCCGTCATCCGCAGCGAGGCTACGAGCTTCCGATTCCCCGACGGCACGACGACATTTCTCTGTCCTCAGATCACGCCCATGACAGGATGGGAACGCACCAAGCCCTCCTATGAGGAGGAGTACACTGCCGACGCGCCCATGACGGCCAAATCGCAGTTCGGCGTGGGCTATACCTTCCCCTGCCTCTTCCATGAGCAACTGTTCGGCAACGGCAACGCAAAAAAAGCCGATCAGAGCAAAGCCGACTACTGGGTACTGGTCTCCGAGACCGGCGTCGACGGCAGCTATTGCGGCAGCCGCCTGAGCGACTACGACCCGCAGACGGGCTACACCGTGGCTTATCCGCAGCCCGGAGAAAACAATGGTAACGGCAGTGCTGCGCCCGGCATTGCCTTACCGGGCACGACGCCGTGGCGCACAATCACCATTGGACAAACGCTCGCACCCATCGTGGAGACAACGATTCCCTTCGATGTGGTAGAACCAAAATACAAGACCAAATACAACTACAAGCCGGGACGCTATACCTGGAGCTGGCTCGTATGGCAGGACAACTCTATCAACTATGCCGACCAGGTACAGTTTATCGACCTTGCCGCAAAGTATGGTTATGAGTATGTGCTGGTGGACAACTGGTGGGACAAGAACATCGGACGCAAGGGCATCGAGAAACTTGCCACCTACGCCAAAGAGAAAGGCATCCGCCTCATGCTGTGGTACAACAGCAACGGATACTGGAACAACGCTCCACAGACACCACGCGGCATCATGAACAATGACATCGCCCGCAAGCACGAGATGGCATGGATGGAGCGCATCGGCATCGCCGGCATCAAGGTCGACTTCTTCGGCGGTGACAAGCAACAGACAATGCAACTCTACGAGGACATCCTCAGCGACGCCAACGACCACCACCTCGCCGTCATCTTCCACGGTTGCACGATACCGAGAGGCTGGGAACGGATGTATCCCAACTATATAGCTTCCGAGGCCGCATTGGCCAGCGAGAACGTCTTCTTCACAGAGCACCACGCCAAGAAGGAAGGCTTCGAGATGACCATGCATCCTTTCAGTCGCAACGCCATAGGCAGCTTCGACTGGGGCGGCGTGATCATGAACCGCTATCTCAGCCGTAACAACCACAGCCGACACCCGCGCTACACCAGCAATGTCTTTGAGCTCGCCACAGCAATCACCAACCAGACGAGCGTCAACTGCGTGGAGGTCACACCACAGTCCGACTCTACCGTCAACGCCGTGGAGCGTGCTTTCCTCAAGGAAATTCCCACAACATGGCGCGAGACAAAGTTCGTCGACGGCTATCCGACCCGCTATGTTGTCATCGCCCGTCAGGATGCTGTCAGCGGCAAATGGTTCATCGGTGGTCTCAACGGTCTGAGCAAGCCTCTTCAGCTCACGTTCTCCCTGCCTATGCTCGCCGGCCAGCAGGTGACACTCCTCACCGACGGCAAGAACCGCGAGGCCATGGAAAAGACCGTAAAGGTCGGCAAGGACGGCAAGCTCAAAGTATCGTTCCAGCCCATGGGCGGTATTGTCATAAGACAAAAATAAAGAAAAACCCTCCCTAAAAGGGAGGGTCAGGGAGGGCCTGCTTCTAATTAGTCCACTTCCTCGTCTGCCTCGTATCCGCCCATGGAGCGGATTGCGTTCTTGAGCATCGTGTACTGCTCAAAGAGGTTGTTGACAGCTTCCTCGCCCTGAGTGTAGTCGTGCATAGGACTCTTGAGGAAGAAGCTCAGGAAACGCTGAATGCCATAGCGACCGGCACGGTGAGCCAGGTCGGAGAGCAGCGTCAGGTCGAGCAACAACGGAGCGGCAAGGATAGAGTCGCGGCAGAGGAAGTTGATCTTGATCTGCATGGGATAGCCCATCCAACCGAAGATGTCGAGGTTGTCCCAACCTTCCTTGTTGTCGTTGCGCGGAGGATAATAGTTGATGCGCACCTTATGATAGATGTTGCCATAGAGGTCGGGCTGGTCGTCCTTGCGCAGGATCGTCTCCAAAGTAGAGAGCTTGCTGACCTCCTTGGTATGGAAGTTGGCAGGCTCGTCGAGCACGAGGCCGTCGCGGTTGCCGAGGATGTTGGTAGAGAACCAGCCACTGAGTCCGAGGTTACGCACTTTCAGTATCGGAGCAAAACCACTCTTGACAAGCGTCTGTCCCGTCTTGAAGTCCTTACCGGCGATCGGTAGCTGCTTCTCCTCGGCCAATTGCCACATAGCCGGGATGTCGACAGTGGTGTTAGGAGCACCCATGATAAACGGCGCATCCTCCTGCAGGGCAGCGTAGGCATAGCACATCGAAGGAGCGATATGCTCGCGGTCGTCAGCCTTCATGGCAGCCGCCAAGGTATCGAGCTTGCCGTGGATCGGCTCGTAGTAAGGAACATAGATCTCTGTGGAAGCGGCCCAGATCACCACGATGCGGGCGCAGTCGTTCTTAGCTTTGAAATCGCGGATGTCCTGACGGATCTGCTCCACCATATCCCACCGGGTAGCGCAGTCCTTGACATTGTCGCCGTCGAGGCGCTTGGCGTAGTTCTTGTCAAAAGCAGCCTTCATTGGCTTGATCTGCTCCAGCTCATCACGCACCGGGTCGATGTCTTTCTGCTTGAGCACCTCAGCGTAGACGGCAGCCTGATAGGCATTCTGAGGATAGACATCCCAACAGCCAAAGACGATGTCATCGAGTTTGGCCAAAGAGACGATGTCGCCATAATGAAGATATTTCTTATCCTTGCCACGACCCACACGAATCTTGTCGTATTGCGTCATTGAGCCGATTGGCTTAGCCAGTCCTTTGCGTGCCATCAACACGCCAGTCATGAACGTAGTGGCTACGGCACCGCAGCCGACAACAAGAATGCCCAGTCTGCCCTCAGCAGGCTTCACGATTTCCTTTTCCATTTCTTTTTTAAAAAGGTTATTAGCTTTGCAGCGGATTGTTTCAACATTTCAAAACCAGGTCACAAGTCAACGATGAACCTGTATCCAACTATCATCCCAAGACCAAGGCGCTGCAATTGAACAAGGTCAAGGCGAGAGTAGAATGTTGCAAATATACAAAGAATTAATAATAACAGCAACAATAATATTCCGTTTCAATCCTATTTCCGACATTTACAACATAAAAAGAGAGATTTTAACTGCTTTTACTACACTTTATACGCTTTTCATACATAATGGCAACAAGAAGGCACGTAAGCACGAAATAATAGAGCCATACCTGCTTCTGATTGAATGCGATGTCATTGACGGACGCACCAGGAAGGGCCGACATCCAGCGCAAACCATGATTGAGCAAAAGCGTGGCTGAGGACAATAGCCAGGAAAGCAGTTGGGAGACGCAGACAAGATGAGCCCACTGCAAAGGCAAAGACAGAAAGAAGAAAAACGACAGAAGCAACAGAGGCATCGACAACAGCGACACGAGCAAGTTGGCAGGAAGAAAATAAACCGACAGATTGCCGAAGTAATAAACCACCAAAGGTGCTGTGCCCAACTGGGCGATCACCGACGCGCGCATTGTGGACCACAACCAGACTACTACACGAGAACGAGGCCGCCAAATTCCCTCTACCAATGGCGCCATGAAGACTAAGGACAACACGGCCATGAAGGACAACTGGAAAGAGACATCCCACAGACTCTCAGGATTCATCACCAGCACGATCACCGCCGCCAAGGACAGTGCGCTCAGCGAGGCATACCTGCGATGGAGCAACAAGGCAACGCTGCTGACCGACAACATGATGGCTGCACGAACGACACTCACTGGCATGCCCACCAACACGACAAAGCACCACAGCACCAACACTGTCAGCCAATAGCTGACCCAACGGTTAATGCGAAACAAGCCAAACGTAAGCAGCAAGATACTGAAGACGATAGACAGATGAAGGCCAGACAGCGCCAGAACATGGCTCGTGCCGGTCTGAGAATAGACTTTGCGTAAGCTCTTGGTCAGACAACTCTTGTCGCCCAAGGTCATAGCGGCCAGCACCGCATACTCTTCTCCCTGAATATCCATACGACGGTATTGGCCCAACAACTGCTCACGCCACTTCCCTACTCTTAGCCTCACACGGTCTGTTCTTCCCAAACTATGGAGTGGCAATACCACACGATGCCAGTCATAAGGACTGATTAGCATCTGAGCACGGTAGCCTTGCGAGAGCAGCCAACGGCGGGAGTCGAAATGACTGTCGACATTCGTGCGATAGCCTTCACCAGGCTGTTGCAGACGAGAGGAGAAAGCGATACCGTCTCCAAGCGCTGGAACGGAGGCAGCAGCACCGGACAATGTATCACGAAGGAAGGAGAGACGCGCCTTGAGAGTTGGCCGCAACTGTCGGCCATTCAATGTCACGACCTGCGCGTCGGCCTGGATCACACTACCATGCTGCTGCGGCATTCCAACGACGACTGCCTGACAAGCGACTCGGCCCTTGGGTAAAGCTATCCTCTGCTCTTCAATTTGCCTGCTTTCAAGAAACGCACCAAACGTCACGGCAGACAGAATCAGACAGATATCGCACAGTTTTTTATTCCGACAATAGGCCACGCCGGTAAGAGCCAGCAGCATACAAAAAGCGATCGCAAACGTTTTCACACCCACAGACATCCCTACACCATTGCCCACCATGATACCGACCATGAAGGCAACGGCCACGTAGATCATCGGCTGATGGTAGTTGGACTGTGGCATTTATCTATCTTGCCTACCTTGTAACGTCTATCTTTCCTATCTTAATGATAGCTTAGCACCCTTTTCCGTCGAGACTACAAGCAGGACCACCCTCATTAGGGTCGTATTCCTTGAGTCCTACATCCTCGGGCTTGAGTGTCACGGTGCCGTCTTCCAAGACGAAGGCGGGAATGCCAATATCACCAATCTCCTTGGAATGGTCAAAAGCCGCACTCTTGTCACGCAGGTGCATAAACGCACTCATGTATCTGACATTCTCACCAATGTCTATCACCTCAAATCGTTTGTCGCCCTTGACCTGCTCGTCTACAAAAGCGCAGTAGGGGCAGGTAGGCATACCATAAATCTTAATCATAGTTATTGTCCTTTCTGTTGATATGTGCTGCAAAGTTACGTCAAATATTCCGTTCATGCAAGTCATTGGCTCATTATTATATATAGCGCCGTACATCTTATTATAGATAGAACACTCCTTATTATAGAGTGCATATACCTTTTATATATCCGGTCTCAACAAAAAAGACGGAGGCCTTCCCCATAGTTGATCAGGGAAGGCCTCCAAGAAAGAGATTATGGATTTGTGACGATATGTCCGTCAAAGAGATGGACTATACGGTGGGCCAGCTCGGCGTCGTGGGCGTTGTGGGTGACCATGACGATGGTGGCACCGTCCTGGTTGAGTTCCGTGAGCAACTGCATCACCTCGGCACCATTCTTCGAGTCGAGGTTACCGGTAGGCTCATCGGCGAGGATGAGCTTAGGACCGAAGACCACAGCACGGGCGATGGCCACGCGTTGCTGCTGACCGCCGGAGAGCTGGTGAGGGAAGTGCTTGGCACGATGACTGATGTTCATGCGCTTCATTACCTCCTGCACTTTCTGCTTGCGCTCAGCCTTAGAGATGCCGAGATAGGTGAGCGGCAACTCAATGTTCTCCTCCACGTTGAGCTCGTCGATGAGGTTGAAGCTCTGGAACACGAAGCCTATCTGTCCTTTGCGGATGGCCGTGCGCTCGTTCTCGTGGAGCCCCGACACTTCTTTGCCGTCGAGCCAGTACTGGCCCGATGTGGGGTTGTCGAGGAGTCCGAGAATGTTGAGCAGTGTGGACTTGCCACAGCCTGAAGGACCCATGATGGCGACAAACTCGCCGTCTTTCACTTCAAACGATACCTTGTCGAGAGCTATCGTCTCTACTTCTTCCGTGCGGAAGCTCTTGCTTAAATCTTGTACTTTTATCATAACTTCTTTCTTTTTATTATTCGTCTTTAAGGAATAGCACTGGATTGCTGTTGACTACCTTGCGGGCGGAGAGCAGCATGATGGTGACCACGATGGCGAGTACCACTAAGCCGACAGCTAAGAAGAGCAGGGGCGAGAGCGTGATGCGGTCGGCAAAGAGTTGCAGCCATTTTCCGGCGATGACCCATGAGAGGATGAGGCCCACGATGACGGCAGGCACCGAGAGCCTCAGCACGTCGGTCACGAGCATGTGGAAGATGTCACGGGCCGTGGCGCCGTTGACCTTGCGGATGGCAATCTCCTTGCGGCGGCGGTTCACCTCGTCGGTGGTGTAGCCGATAAGTCCCATCAGGGCGATGACCAGCGCAGTGATACCCGTAACGAGCGTTCCCATGCGGAAGCCCTCGGTGCTCTGATACTGATTGACGACAAGGTCAGAGTAAGGCATTACCTTCACGTCGCGGTCGGGCAGCAGTCGTTTCAACTGCTGGCGTGCGCGGTCGAGGTTGTCGGGCGTGAGGTCGGTGAACTTCGCAAGGATGTATTGAGCGTCGTTGTTGTCGTGGAAGAGTACGCTCGGACGGAGCTCACGCTCAAGCGAGGAGCCGAGGCTGATGTCCTTATACACCCCGCAGACGGTGGAGAAAGGATGCAGGCTGTCAGTGTGCTCCGATACGCAGATGTGTTGTCCGACGACGCTGCCCTGCTTGTGCGTGGTCGTGTGGAAGCGCTTCACAAACGACTCGCTGACCATCACCTCGCTCAGGTCGCTGTCGGCAGGCTCGGTAAAATTGCGGCCCTCCACCACCTTGATGCCCATGAGCTTCAGATAGCCGTCACCCACACTGTACTGGTCGGCAATGTTGAGGTATTCCGTGTCGTCGCCCGGCAGATAGATATTGTTTCCACTATGCCACCCAATCGGCAACGTGTAGGCTGTTGTCACCTGCTCGATGAAGGGCAGTGAGCGCAGCGACGTCACGGCCTGCTGCATCTGGTTGACAGGTGCTTTGTCCAAGGTGACGACGGCAAGACGGCTGTAGTCGTAGCCCATATCCTCGTGCGTCACCTCGCGGTACTGCTGTTGCACGACGGCAAGCAGGCTGAGCATGACGGTGACGACGAGAAACTCCACCGACAACATGATGAGTTTCCAGCGGCGGCGTGCCTCGTGCACACCACGGAAAGCAGCTGTCACCGGCACCTTATTATATATATAGCCCGGCACAAAACCACCGATGAAGATGATGAGCAGGCAGATGAGGATGAGGATCCATGAGCCTCGGCTGAACAGCATCGTGCTGACGGGTGCGGAGATATAGCCCTCTATCGTTCCCTTGCAGGCAAAGATAAGGACTGCGGCCAAGAGGATGCCGATGAGCACATGCACCAGCGACTCACTGATCATGATGCTGTAGATGGTCCGCTGTCCGCCGCCGAAGCATTTGCGTACGGCCATCTCACGGAAGCGGCTGACCACGTTGCCCATGACGATAAGCAGATAGTTGACCACCGTGGAGACCAGAAGGATGATGGCGAGCAGCGACATAATCCAGCACATCGTCTTGATTTGTGGATTGGAGGTGTAGTCTTCGGTGACCTGGGTGAAAGAATAGTTGAACTTCACGCCAGCTTTCTTAGCTTCGGCATAGTCGCTGTGCTGTGCCATCATCTTACTGACGTTAGGTTTCAGGTAGTCTATCGTAGCACCCTTCTTCAGTCTAATATAAGAAGAGAAGCGGTCGCCACCCACCCAACGGTCTGTGATTTCGAAATCTAAATACTTGTTGATAGTAGGCAGTGATGTAATGACATCGATGCCGTGCAGTTTAGAGTTGTACGGGAAGTCCTCATAGACACCGCCAATGATGAGCTTAAAATCGTAGTCGCGCAGCTCGAACGCTTTGCCCACTACATTGCCACCGATGCGATCAGCCATGGATCGGCTTATCACACAGTTATAAGGGCGACTGAGGCTCTCCTTGAGGTTGCCCTGCACGGTTGCCCGTGGAAAAACGTCGAAGAGACAGCTGTCAGCAGCGTCTACCTCGTCGATCGTGAACGGCCGTCCGTCGACGGTCGTCTTCACATCGCTGAGCATGAACGAATAGCGTGTGGCTGCCTCCACCTGCGGGGATATGGCCTTGATGCCCGGTGCAATGGCTCCCGAGGTTTGTGACCACTCATTGTACTGCCCGTTCTGCACGACATCCTCGTTGATGGCGTAGGTGCGCTCGTGCCCGGGAAACCAGGTGTCGAAGGTCTGCTCGAAATAGACTTCACCTATCAGCACCGCCGACACGGCAAGACCAAAGCCCAAGCAAACAATCTTTGCCAGATTGTGCTGACTGCGTCGTGGTAGGTTCTTCAATGCTTTAACAATATTATTCATTATCAACTTATTATTTTGTTCTTTACCTTTTTTACTTTTTTACTTTTAACTCTTTGTAATCCTTGTAACTCTCATATCCACTCACGATGACGCGCTCGCCGGATTCCAGCCCTTCCAACACCTCATAGTACTGCGGGTTCTGTCGTCCGATGCGTATGTTGCGGCGATAGGCTTTATGGCCGGAGGCATCGAGCACGAAGATCCACGAGCCGCCGGTGGTGCTGTAGAACGTACCCTTGGGGATGATGATGGCCTTCTTCGACTCGCCGAGCTGCAAGTCGATGTAGTAGGTCTGTCCCGTACGGATGTTCTGTGGACGGTCGCCACGGAAGATGAAGTCAATCTTGAAGCGGCCGTCGTGCACCTCAGGATAGACCTTGCGAACCTCCAAGCGGTAGGTTCTGCCGTTCTGTGTGAACGTGGCGGCGAGTCCGCTGTGCACGCGGTCGATGTAGTGCTCATCCACTTGTGCCTCCACCTTATAGTCGCTAAGGTCGTTGATGACGCCAATCTTCTGTCCCGGCGTGATGCTCTGTCCCAGTTCCACGTCGAGCAGTCCCACCTCGCCGTCGATGGAGGAACGTACGTCGAGCTTGGCCTTACGCTGCCTGACAAGTTCCACGTTGCGCTGCATCGAGGCGAGGTTGTCGCTCATCCGGTTCATCTGTGTCCTCCGCATCTGTGCGCTCTTGCTGAGTCGCTGATGGATGAGACTGTTCTTCTCCACGGCGAGCCGATAGTCTTCTTTGGCCTTGAGATAGTCCTCACGCGAGTTGAGCTGTTCTTTCTGCAAGGCGGTCTGATGGCTCAATGCCCGTTTCTTGGTCTGCACATCTATAGCGAGCTGGGCAGCTTCCGTGCGGTTGTTGAGCTGTTCCTGTTCCATGGAGAGCTGTGTATTGCGCAGCATGTCCTGCTTCTCGGCCAGTTCGCTCTCGGCATTGAGTATCTCAAGGTCGAGGTTGGAGTTGCTCAGCCTTACAATGACGTCGCCCTTGCGAACCTTCGAACCTTCGTCTACGACTTTCTCTACGACGGTACCGCCTTCTTCGGGAGAGATCTGTACCACTTGGATTGGCACTACATTGCCGTCCACGCTGACATAGTCGTTGAACCGTGCGTTCTCGACGGTGGCAATGCTCAGCCCACGTTCGTCGACTTGCAACGATGAGGTGAAGTTGCTCTGAGCCAGCCAGACCAACAGCGCTATGACGATTACACCTCCACCTATCCACGGCCAATACTTGCGCGGCACGCGGTATTTCTTCTGTTTGATTTCTATATCCATTGTATATTATATTTTTCCATTGACATAATAGTTGACGAGTCGTGCCTTCAGTGCCAGCATCATCTCGCTTTGCAACAGCAGCAGGCGACTTTGCAAGAACGTCTGCGCCGTAGTGTGCAGGTCATAGACGCTGAGCATGCCTTCCTCGTATTTGCGCCTGGAGAGATGATGCGCCAACGAGTCGGAAGCCACCTTACGCTGCAACTGCTCCACCTCACGGGCGTAGCCACGGTAGTCGAGTACAGCCTGCAGCGCATCGTCGTGTTGCTTGCGGCGCGCGTCGGCAAGATCGAGCTGCGCTTCCTGCCATTCGGTCTTGGCCCGCCAGATTCTGTTCCAAGACGAAGCGTTGAAGATAGGAATAGAAAGCGTCATGTAGACATACTCACCCATGTTGTTGCGAAACTGCGAGCCAAAGCCCTCTGCCGTGTAGCCCGCTGTGAGGTTCTTATAATAGTTGGTGGCCACACCACCGACCAAGGACAGTTTGGGAAGTAAGGCAGCCCGTTGTATTTTCCACTCCATGCGTGCATGCTCCGCTTTAGCTTCTGCCACCGTCACGGCCGGACGCTCGGCGAGGAAGAAGCCGTGGCGCATGAGACTGTCACAGGCCGTACGGCTGGCAGGAAGAGTGGCAGCAGCGTGGACGTCCACAGGCAAACTGCTCACTACAAGGCTGTCGTCGGCCGGAAAGTTCATCACGGTCTTCAAGTCGTTCAGGGCTTTTTCGGCAAGATGACGCTGGTGGAGCAGGTTATACTCGTCCTCAGCAACCTGGCTCTCTACCTGCACCACATCGGGATGGCTCTTCTCTCCCAACTCAAAGAGTCGCTGTGTCTTTACCAACAGCGCCTTGGAGTCGCGCCATTTCTCTTCGGCCAGGGCAATGGAGCGACGGGTGTACACAGCGTCGACGTATTTCTCCATGACCGTGATGGCCTTGTCGTCGCGTGCCTGCTGCACGGCCGACAGTGCCGATGCTCTGTCGAGACGGGCCTGACGGAAAGCGTTCCAGATGGCACCGCCGTCGAAAAGCGTCACCGACGCGCCGAGCTGATAGTAGTTGTTGAACGTGGTGACATTATTATAGGTATTGGTCTCCGGGTCGATGTTGCGTCCCCAGCTGTACTGTCCGCTGACTTCTGCCGACACACTGGGCAGAAAATTGAGCAGCGACGTACGGTAGTCGGCGCGTTTCTGCTCCTGTTCCAGCGTCTGCCGTCTCACCTCGGAGGCGTGCTCTTGGGCGTAGGCAATGCAGCGGTCGAGGGTCCACGGCTCCTGTCCTTGGACGCTCAGGCTCACCAAGAAGCCCATGATGAGGATATAATACTTTGTTTTCATACACCGTAGACAATGCCAATGGCGTGCCAAAAACGTAAGTCTCTGTTTATTAGACTTCTGAAAGATGTTGCCTCAAATACAAGTGTACAATTATTGGACACTCGTTGTACAAGAATTAGACACAGTCAGTCGCTTACCTCGCATTCACGCCAGCAATGATGAATAAAAAGTCTCGAAAGAATTTGTTAGTGCAACTAATATTAGTTACTTTTGTAGAAAGTAAGAGTATAGAAAAAGGGAAGAAGCACCATGAAACACGGCACACTACTCGTCGTCGACGACAACCGTAACATCCTCACCACGGTGAAGATGGTGACCGAGCAGACCTTTGAGCGCATCATCTGCCTGACCAGTCCCTCCGGCCTCGTCACCCGACTGCGTGAGGACCAACCCGATGTAGTGCTGCTCGACATGAACTTCCACTGCGGCATCAACAACGGCAACGAGGGACTCTTCTGGCTTCGCGAGATCAAGAAAGCACGGCCGCAGACCGCCGTCGTGCTCTTCACCGCCTACGCCGATATAGAGTTGGCTGTGACAGGACTGAAGGATGGGGCCACAGACTTCATCGTCAAGCCCTTCGACAACCATCAACTCATAGAGAAACTCACCGACGCTTACCAAAAGACGAGGAAGAAGAAACCAACCATTACGGCAGTGTCGGAGATGATATGGGGCACCTCGCCCGCCATGAGACACTTACGCGACATGGTGGAGAAGGTGGCGGGCACAGACGCCAACATTCTCATCACCGGCGAGAACGGCACCGGCAAGGAGGTTCTCGCCAAAGAGATTCACCGACTCTCGAAACGCGCTGGCAAAGCACTGATGCCCATCGACCTAGGAGCCGTCACGGAGACGCTCTTCGAGAGTGAGCTCTTTGGTTATGTCAAAGGGGCCTTTACCGACGCCAAGACCGACAAGCCCGGTAAGTTTGAGCTCGCTGAGGGCGGCACGCTCTTTCTCGACGAGATCGGCAACCTCAGCTATGCGCTACAAGCCAAACTACTCACCGCCCTGCAACGGCGCACTATCGTCAGAGTAGGCGGCAGCAAGCCGATACCCATTGACGTGCGTGTCGTCTGTGCCACGAACCGCAACTTAGAGGAGATGGTTCGACAAGGAGCTTTCCGTGAAGACCTGCTCTACCGTATCAACACCATCCAACTCCACTTGCCACCTCTGCGTGAGCGCACGGGCGACATCATGACCTATGCCGATTCTTTCCTCCACCGCTATGCCCACCTATATAATAAGGAGGGAATGACATTCGCGCCTGATACCCAAGAGAAGATAGAGCGCTTGCCATGGTACGGCAACATCCGTGAACTGCAACATGCGGTGGAGAAGGCTGTCATCCTCTCCGACGGCACGACGATACGTCCCAACGACATTGAAGGTTCGGCTACGACACGCCCTCAACCGACCAACGACATCCAACGACTCGACGACATGGAGCGCGAGATGATTGCTAAGGCCATCACGGAATGCGAGGGGAACCTCTCGCACGTAGCTTCACAATTAGGCATCTCTCGACAAACGCTATACAACAAGATGAAGAAGTACGGGATATAAGAAGCCATCAGCCCCACCCTAATCCTCCCTAAAAGGGAGGGATACAAGGAACCAATTATGAGTTAAACAAGCCACCGAGTATAGAGGGAGACAAAACATCGGTTATATATGACACACCTTATATATATGACACAGCCTGAATATTATATTCTGCTTGCCATTGCCGCCATTCTTATCGTAGTGTTGTTGGCAATGATCATCGTGCTGTGGCGACGCAACCGCCGCACTGTGGGTAAGGTGGCCTTCCTGTTCAACGCCATCGACAACGGGGACTATGCCTTTCGCTACTCCGAAGACAGGAAAGGCGACGCGATGGTCAACCGGTCGCTCAACCGCATCAAGGAGATCCTGCAACACGCTCGCAATGAACAGATAGAAAAGGAGAAGTACTTTGAGCTCATCCTCGACTCGGTGGACACGGGCGTGCTGGTTGTCGACGAGGAGCGGGGACTGGTGCTTAGAAGCAACAAAGCCGCACGCAAACTCTTGAACCGCGAAGCCATCACACATATCAGTCAAGTCTGCGACACTTTGAAGAAGTTCTCCGTACGCGAGACTCACACGATCCTGCAACAGTGTCGCGTACGCATCATCGCCTTCAGTGACATCGGTGGCGAGCTGGCCAATCAGGAGATCGACTCATGGGTACGCCTCATCCGTGTGCTCACCCATGAGATCATGAATACGCTCACACCAGTCATCTCGCTCAGCGAAGCCCTGTTGCCACAGGCTGAAGGCGAACAACATGAGGGACTGGAGGTGATCCACCAGACCAGCAAGGATCTGATTCGCTTCGTGGAGAACTACCGACAGTTCACCCATGTGCCCACGCCACAGCCGTCGCCCTTCGATGTGAAGCCTTTCCTGCAACGCATGGCTACACAAGCCAAACCATTACTCCACAAGGATGTAACGATCACTATCAGTGTAGAGCCCGACAATCTGATGGTTTACGCCGACGAGGGGCTCATCGCCCGTGTGGTGAACAACTTACTGAAAAACGCGGCCGAGGCCACCACAGAGGGGCAGCACATCAGCCTACGCGCCTTTTCCGACATCGATGAGTCGGTCGTCGTAGACATCAGTGACGATGGTGAGCCGATACCGCGGGACATCGCCACACATATCTTCATCCCCTTCTTCACCACCAAAGACGAAGGTAGCGGCATAGGACTGTCTATCTCACGCCAGATCATGCGGGTGAGCAACGGCTCCATCGCCCTCCTACCCGACCGCCACGACGGACAGACGACGTTCCGGCTGAGGTTTCAATAGTGGCATTGCGTCACCGTCATGGCACGGTGTTTGTGAAACAGAGTTAGAAACATACATACTATTATATATATAGCACAAGATGAAAGTATTACTGATCAATGGCAGCTCTCATAAAGAGGGCAACACCTTCCACGCGCTGAGCATGGCCGCAAAGACGTTGGAAACACAGGGCATAGAGACGGAAATCATGCAGTTAGGCAACAAACCAGTGCGCGGCTGCATCGCCTGCGGTGTCTGTAAGCAAAAGGGCAACAACCGCTGTACGTTCAACGACGATGTCTGCAACAGCTTCTTGGAGAAAGCAGAGGGTGCCGACGGCTTTATCTTCGGTTCACCGACCTACTACGGTCAGCCCAATGGTGCGCTGCTCGCCGTGGTACAGCGTATGCTCTATGCCGGTGGTGCGCTGATGAAGAACAAACCGGTGGCCAACGTTGCTGTGTGCCGTCGCGGTGGTGGCTCTGCCGTCTACCAGACGATGAACATGGCGTTTGAGATGATGAATATGCCTATCGTCACGTCGCAGTATTGGAATATGGTCTACGGCCAGAAGCCCGGCGAGGCAGAGCTCGACGAGGAAGGTATGCAGACGATGCGTACGATGGCCAACAACATGGCGTAGCTGTTGAAGCGCATTCATCAGGGCGGCGATCCACAGTATCCTGAAAGAGAGTAACCATTCAATTTAGGCCGTCCTGTAATCAAACAAAAAATCCCGAGGTTATTC